>NZ_JAGGOI010000018.1 GCF_018614585.1 Streptomyces sp. ISL-1
TCTGGCCAGCACCACCCTCCCCGACCACCATCCGTCACAGCAGCGACCGCATCGAAGCTAGCCTGCATACCGCTCCACCACCGCCAGACACCCAGCCTCAGCCCAACCCTCCACCGCAGGAACCAACCTTCAAACCAGCTCCATTCCCCCAGGACTGAGAAGCCTTCCGCTTACCGAACGTGATCGTTTGGTTCGGGCTCGGTGGGCATGAACTCCGGCTGGCGGCGGGAGAGAGGGTCTGCTGCAGGTTTGGGTGACAGGTTGACCTGCCCCACGCTTTGGGTTCCAGCTGCGGTGGCTAACTGGCGGCGGGGATGGTGTCTTGTTCGGAGAGTAGCTCGTACTCGATCGGGGTGCGGTAGCCCAGTGCTGAGTGGCGCCGCTGTCGGTTGTGGAAGACCTCGATGTACTCGAAAATCGCGTTCGCCAACTCGACCCGGGTCTTCCACCGTTTGCGGTTCAACAGCTCGATCTGCATCGAGGACCAGAACGACTCCATCATCGCGTTGTCCAGGCCGTCTCCGACCGTGCCGAACGATGGCAGGAGCCCGGCGGAGCGGATCCTTTCCCCGAAGACCCAGGAGGTGAACTGGGTGCCGTGATCGGCGTGCACTATCCCGCCTGGTTCGGGGCGCCGGTTGCGGAGGGCCATGTCTAACACGTTGACCACGAGGGTGGAGTCCTGTCTGGAGTCGATCGACCAGCCCACGATCTTGCGGCTGAACGCGTCCAGGACCGCCGCGCAGTACACCCACCCTTCTCTGGTGCGGTGTTGCGTGATGTCGGTGACCCACAGCTCGTTGGGACGCAGCCGGTGGAACTTCCGGTTGACCAGGTCATCGGCGGTGACGACACCCCGCAGGCGCTTGATCCGCACCGGTCCGGGCAGTCCGTAGATCCCGGCCTGTGTCATCAGCACCGACACGGTCCTCGGGCACACCTGGATGCCCATGCCCAGGGTGAGCTCGGCGTGGACGCGGCGGTAGCCGTAGGTGCCGCGTGAGGCGACGTGGACCTCACGGATCAGCCCGGTCAGCCACTCCCGTCGCAGCTGCCGCGGTGTGGTCGGGGTGCGCTTGTGTTTGTAGTAGTTCTGCCGGGCGACCCCGAGGATCCGGCAGCATCGGTCGACCGGTGCCCCGGCATCGACGAGACGGTCGATCACCGGGTAGAGCCTTTTGGGGCCGGCTTGTCCTCGCCGAGGAACTTGGCGGCCTTGCGGACGATCTCAAGCTCGGTTTCCAGCTCGCGGATTCGTCGCCGCGCTGCACGCAGCTCTGCGGACTCTTCCGAGACCCTGCCAGGGCGCCGGCCGTTGTCGATGTCGTCCTGGCGCAACCACTTCGACAACGTGACCGGATGGATGCCGAGATCAACGGCGGTCTGCTTCTGTTCTTTTCCTGCCCGCACCAACGCGATGGCGCGGGCGCGGAACTCAGCGGGGTAGGCGCGGGGCATGTCTGGCAGCCTTTCGTGAAGGCCGCCAGTTAGCCAGCAGAACTGGAACCTGAGAGGTGGGGCAGGTCAACCTGTCACCCAAACCTGCAGCAGACCCGACGCCTTGCCGGCCATCCTCACGGTGCGGGCGATGAGGTACGCAGCAAACGCGGATCACAGGTCTAGGGGCACGCCACGGTTGAGGAAGTCGTCGGTGAAGCTGCCGCGCTCCGCTTTCGGGCTCACGCAGCGACTCCGGGTTCGGGGCCGCAGTCCTCGCCGGAGTCAGTGGTGAGCGCGGCGTACAGCTTCAGGAGCCGGACTTGCTGGGCGTGGAGGTCGCGCAGCTGGGTGATCTGTCGGTTCAGCCAGGTGTGGGGGTCTTCGCCGGAGACGGGTGCGGGCTCGAAGGAAGATGTCTTGGTCTGGGTGGCGAGCTGGAGGCAGACGTGGGTGTAGTCGTGCTGCCACTCCAGGCCCCAGGGTGGGTTCCACCAGGGGTCGACGGCGGTGAGGGCGTCGGTCCGCGCGCTGTGGATGCGTCCGCTGTCGGCGAGGGCGCGCTGGCGGTTGAGCCAGGGGTTGCCGCCCGTCAGGACGAGCTGTCCTGACGGGCGGGGTGAGGGGCGGGGTGTGGGCGCTCGAGACGCACTCGGTCCCCCACCCGGCGCGGGTCCCGTGGTCCGTGGTTCAGGAAGCCGGTTGTGCGGTCGCGGGCTCGGCCGGGACTTCTGCGGCCGGCGTCCGGCGCCCGGCCAGCGCGAAGAGCCCCAGTGCGGCCACGGTCCCGGCCAGCAGCACCGCCGCGCCGGTCCAGGCCGCGTACCCGACTGCGTCGGTGAAAGCTTCGCGCGGATCGGATGCCGTGCCGGCCCGGTCCTCGAAGCGGGACGTCAGGAGCGTGCCGAGAATGCTGGTGCCCAGCACCGCGCCGACCTGGCGGGCGGCGTTCACCGTGCCGCCGGCCTCGCCCTCCCGGCCCCGCGGGACATGCCCGACCGCGAGCGCGGTGGACGGGGCGTTGGCCAGACCGCAGCCGAGGCCGAAGATCACCAGCGCGGCGGCGTACCCGGTGAAGGTGTCCGCCGGGCCGACCGTGGCGAAGAGCGCGGCCCCGGCGGCGGCCAGCAGCAGCCCGCCCACGATCAGCGGCCGGGGGCCGGAGCGCCGTACAAGGACACCCGCGAGGACCGAGGCGGCGATGAACGTGCCGAATTCGGCGAGAAGTTGGACGCCGACCTCCAGGGCGCTCAGTCCGCGGACCCTTTGCAACCACAGCACCTGGAGCAGCGAGAGGCCTACGAAGCCGAAGAGCACGGTCGCGGCCAGCAGCAGCGAGGCGCTGTAGGAGGGGTCGCGCATCAGCCGCAGGTCGACCATGGGGTGGGCGCGGCGCAGCTCGACCGTGGCGAACAGGGCGAGCAGTACGACTGCCCCGGCGACGGCGGACAGCTCCCGGCCGGAGGCGTATCCGTGGTGGCCGCCGTCGATCAGCCAGAAGATGAGCAGGGCCAGTCCCGCGGTGCCCAGGAGCTGGCCCGCCCAGTCGGGCCGCCCGCCGGGGACGCGGGACTCGGGTACATACAGCAGTGCCACTGCGATGGCCAGTGTGGCGACGACGAGGTTGAGCCAGAATGCCGCGTGCCAGCTCCACCAGCGCAGTGCGAGGCCCGCCGTCACCGGCCCGATGGCGAGGCCGAGTCCGGAGGCGGCCGCCCAGGCGGCGATCGCCCCGGCGCGGCGGCGCGGGTCGGGGAAGGCATGGGTGACGAGGGCGAGTGAGCTGGGGGTGATCAGCGCACCGCCGAGGCCCGCGACCGCCTGTCCCGCCAGGACGGCGGGCAAGCTGTCGGCGAAGACCAGGACCAGCCCGCCCGCGGCCATGGCGACGGCTCCGGCCAGGAAGACGCGTCGCCGCCCCCACCGGTCGGCGAGCGCGCCCGCGCCGAGCACGAACGACGCCACGACCAGGGTGTACATGCTAGGCACCCACACCAGGTCGGCGGCGCTCACGTGCAGATCGTCCTGGACGGCGCTGAGCGAGCCGATGGTCTGGGTGGTCTGGACGAACACCGTGAACAGGCCCAGGCACGCCGCGACGAGCACCGGCATCGGTGAGCGTTCAGCGCTCATCGGGCACCCCCGACAGCGCCGCCTTGACCTGGCGGGTGAGGTCGTCGACGAGGACTTCTTCCCGTCCGGCCTCGACGGCGTCGAGGATCCGGCGGGCGACGTCGGCGGGGCTGGTCTTCGGCAGGTCCACGCGGGCGGCCATGTCCGTGTCGATGAAGGCGGCATGGGCGGCGACCACCAGCGTGCCCTGCTCGCGGAGTTCCTCGCGTACCGCATTGGTCATCGACCAGGCGGCGGCTTTGGAAACTCCGTACGAGCCGATCTGCGGGAGTGTGTGCCAGGACAGCACGGAGAGCATGTTGACCAGTGCACCGCCGCCAGTGCGGCCGAGTACGGGAGCGAAGGCGCGGCACATGGCGAGCGTGCCGAAGAGGTTGGTCTCCAGCTCCGCGCGGGCGCCGTCGAGCGAGGGCGCGGCCAGCAGCGAACCGCCGTGCAGAATCCCGGCGTTGTTGATGAGCAGGGTGGTGTCCGCGCAACGCTCGGCGACGGCGCTGACGTCGGCCGGGTCGGTGACGTCCAGTTTGACGGGGACCAGGCCGGGGTCGGTCACGGTCTGCGCGTCGCGGGCCCCGGCGTAGACGGTCTCGGCGCCGCCGGCCAGCAGGGCGAGGGCGAAGGCCCGACCGAGGCCGCGGTTGGCTCCGGTCACCAGCGCGGTGCTGCCGGCGATCTTCAAAGTACTCACAGGGTCTCCAGGATGGTGGCGTTGGCAAGTCCGCCGGCTTCGCACATGGTCTGCAGCGCGTAGCGGGCGCCGCGGGCGCGCATGGCGTGGACGAGAGTGGTCATCAGGCGCGTGCCGCTGGCGCCGAGGGGGTGGCCGAGGGCGATGGCACCGCCGTGGACGTTGACCTTGGCGGGGTCGGCGCCGGTCTCCTGCAGCCAGGCCAGGACGACACTGGCGAAGGCCTCGTTGACCTCGAAGAGGTCGATGTCGCCGAGGGTGAGGCCGGCGCGGCGCAGCACCTTGTCGGTGGCCGGGATGACGCCGGTGAGCATGAGCAGCGGGTCGGAGCCGGTGACGGCGAAGCTGTGCAGGCGGGCGAGCGGGCGCAGTCCGAGGCGGCCCGCGGTCTCGCTGGAGGTGATCAGCACGGCGGAGGCGCCGTCGTTGACCGGGCTGCTGTTGCCCGCCGTGACCGACCAGTCGATCTGCGGGAACCGCTCGGCGAAGCCGGGGTCCTGGAAGGCGGGCCGGAGCCCGGCGAGGATCCCGGGGGTGGTTCCGGGGCGTACCGACTCGTCGCGGGCGACCGTTCCACTGTCCGTACGGACCGGGGTGGTCTCGGCGTCGAAGAGTCCGCCGTCCCAGGCGCGGGCCGCCTTCCGGTGCGAGGCCGCGGCGAACGCGTCCATCGCCTCTCTGCTGATGGACCACTTCGCGGCGATCAGCTCGGCGCTGATGCCCTGCGGCACCAGACCCTCCGGGTAGCGGGCGGCGATGCCGGGCCCGAACGGGTCGGCGCCGGGCGGCACGTTGGACCACATCGGCACCCGGCTCATCGACTCCACACCGCCGGCGACCACGATGTCGTACGCCCCCGAGATGACCCCCTGGGCAGCGAAGTGCACCGCCTGCTGCGAAGATCCGCACTGCCGGTCCACGGTGGTGGCGGGCACGGACTCGGGGAAGCCGGCCGACAGCCAGGCGTACCGCGTGGTGTTCATGGCCTGCTCGCCGACCTGGTCGACCGTGCCGCCCACCACGTCGTCGACGAGCGCCGGATCGATCCCGCTGCGCTCGACGAGCGTACGGAGCGTATGGGCCAGCAGGTCTACCGGATGCACCCCGGACAGCGCACCGCCCGGCTTTCCCTTGCCGACCGGTGTACGGACGGCTTCGACGATGACGGCGTCACGCATGACGAACTCCTTCTGAGCTGTCCTGGATGTCGTGCCGGTCGCCGTGCTGGATGATGCGGGCCTGCCGGGCGAGTGCCAGCAGTCGCCCGTCGGCGGACCACACGGCGCTGTCGTCGATCGCCCAGCCGCTGCCCGCGTGTTCGGTACGGATCCGCACCAGCGCCCAGCCGGTGGCCGGGCCGGTGTCCAGGGCGTCGGTGAAATGCACGGTCAGCTCGGCGGTCGGGACCGGACGCGGTGCGGTCCAGAGCGCGAACAGCGCGGGCGGCAGTGCGTCCGAGAGGATCACCACTGCCTCGGCGTCCAGCGGCCGCCCGTCGGCGAACCGTATCCACGCCGTCAGTTCGGCCCGCTCCCCGCCGCCGAGCGGGCGCGCGCCGGTGGCCGGGCGGATCTCCAGATGCCGGGCGAAGGCGGCCAACTCCCTGGGGAGGGCGAATGGCTGGCAGTCCTCCGGTCCCGGTACGGCGGGCGCGGGCCACGCGTCATACGCGGGACCCGCACCACCCCGGCCGAAGACCGCCGCCCCTGTCAGTACCGCGTCGCCGCCCTGGCGCCCGGTGAACGCACACACCGCGGCGCGGCGCCCCGCCCGTGGCACATCCGTCCCGAAGTGCATCGGCCGCTCATCGACGGGGGTCAGAAAGTGCGCGTTCAGCGTCCGCACCGGGCGTGGCTCGCTGCCCCGGGCGGCCAGGCGGTCCCGTACGGCGGTCAGCGCCAGCGCGGCGGCATACCCGCCGTGCGCCCCGTCCCAGGACCACCAGGACGGGTCGACACCGGCCACGACCGCCTCGGCGTCCACGGTTGGAATGCCCATGTCCATCCTCTCCACAGGAGTGAGTTTGAAAACTGGATTTACTATAGCTGCGTGCGTTGGAAAATCAAACGCTCACTGGACTACCGTGGAAGCCATGACCGCATCCACGACCTCACGGCCCTGCTCCATCGCCGACGCCCTCGGCGTCATCGGCGAGAAGTACTCGCTCCTGGTCCTGCGCGAGGTGTTCTTCGGCGTCCACCGTTTCGACACGATCGCCCGCAACATCGGCTGTCCGCGCGACGTGCTCAACGCGCGGCTGCGCAGGCTCGTGGACGCCGGTGTCCTGGAGAAGGTGCTCTACAACGAGCGCCCGGCGCGGTACGAGTACCACGCCACCGCCGCCGGGCGGGAGTTGAGGCCGGTGCTGCTCATGCTGATGCGCTGGGGCGACCGCCATCTCGCCGACGTGCCGCCCACCGTGTTCCAGCACTCCTGCGGCGCCGACCTCGACCCCGCGGTGATGTGCCGGGCCTGCGGAGGTGAGGTCCACGTCACCGACGTCACACCCCGCTTCCAGGTGCCGGGCTGGACCGCCGAGGGAGCGGCCTGATCGGCGCTTCTGCGCTCTCCACTTGAATCTGGCGCAAAGAGATGTATGCCGGAATGTAGCGGTGCATGCCCGCACGCGTTTCCGGCGCTGCGTTTACGGCGCCGGTCACGGCATCCGCCCAGCGGTGTGATGCCGTCCCGCCGGCCGTGTTGCCGATGGCGAAAGGCCGCCCCCCATGCGCACAGCCCCCGGCGCCCCCGGTCCCTCCCTCACGCAGTCGTCCGCGGTGGGCGAGAAGGGCTCAAGCGCGGTGCGCCGGGTCTCGTATCCTCCGTGGCTATCGGCCTCGCCTCGACCGCCCCGCGTACAGCATGGCCGCCACGCTCGGCTTCATCGTGCTCGCGGTCGGGCTCCAGTCACCGGTGCTGGTGAACCTGACTCGGACCCCGCTGCTGGCCGCGATGTGCGGCCGTTGCGGAGCCAGGACAAGAACCCGGCGACCGCCGGCACTCCGAGCTCCCGCCACTCCGTCGTCTCGTCGCGCTGTTCGAGGAACGTCCACCACTGCGCGAGCGAAGGTCGCATAGCCCCGCACTGTGTTCGGTGACCACAGGTGCCGGTGGGCCTCCAACCACTCCTCGACCGGGGCGACCGTCCGGTACTTCTCATCGCGGTCCATGTCCGCTGTCCGCCCGATGGCTGGACCGCCAAACTGTGCGCCACTGACACGGCAGCTGTAGTTCGTGATCGGTAGCGTGTCGGTGCTGGTCAGTGGCCGGGTGGGGGTGCTTGTGGGCATGGGTACGGCCACCGCGATCATGACTGTTTGTGACAACGAATCAGGACGTGGTGGCCGTTGAGGCCACGGTAGCGAAGGCGGTGTGGCGGGACGGCTTCGGGGCGGTCATGGGTCTGGTGGCGGGCTGCTTTCCGCGCCGGGAGACCCGGCGGACGATGCGGGAGATGACCGAGGCGGTGCTGATGGGGCTGGAGCGGGTGAACTGCTGGACGCTGGCGGAGGCGCTGGGGCACTCCGGTCCGCACCGGCTGCAGCACTTCCTGGCCCGGGCGGTGTGGGACCACGAGGCGGTACGCGGGCATCTCGCCCGCTGGGTGGTGGATCATCTCGCTGACGACCAGGCCGTGCTGGTGGTGGACGAGACCGGAGATGAGAAGTCGTCCACTGATGCGGTGGGGGCGGCCGGCAGGCGCGCTGGGCGGCATCGGCCTGGCCCAGGTCGCCGTCCACCTCACCTACGCCAGTACCGCCGGGCACGCGCTGATCGACCGGGCCCCCACGGACGGGGGAAGCCCGGGCAAGCGGTGTTGACGCAGGCCGGGCGTCACTCCGCTGCCGGCCGGTCCGGGTCGACGGAGGGCCGTTCCGCGCCATACAGCGGGACATCGTCGGGGGTGAGGTCGATACGGAGCCGGTGGAGATTGACGGGGTGGCGCCAGCGGCCGCGATCGACAGCGGTATCACCGTGAAATTCCGCGACGAGCTGGGGCGCGACGGGGGTGAAGGCGAGCGGTTCGCGGCTGCCCCAGTGCGACGTGAAGTGCACGTCGCGCCAGGGGTGGTCGGCGCCTGCTGGGGTGAGCAGGCCACCGCCGAGCTCCGCACGAAGCCGCGGCGCCAGCGGTGTGCTGCGGGCGACCAGGAGGAAGTGCCCGTCGGTGTTGTAGCGGCCGAGCAGAACGGTCTCCGGCCGGATGACGCTGCCTGTGACCGCGCCGATGACCGCTTCAGCGGTGTTGCGGGTGCGGTACTTCAGCCAGCCTCGCCGACCGGGCTGATAAGTCTGTTCGAGGCCCTTGATGACCAGGCCCTCCACCCCGACCGTGGTCCACTCGGCCAGCCACTCCTCAGCCAGGGCGCGATCGGTCGTCGACGGTGTGAGCGCCCACGGAGCCTGAAGGCCGTGGCCCTGGAACAACGACTCCAGTGCGGCGCGGCGCTCGGCGTAGGACCAGGTCAGCATCTCCGTGCCCGCGTGCTGGAGCAGGTCGAAGGCGACCAGGTGCGCCGGCTGCTCACGCGCCAGCAGCGCGACCGTTCGTGGCCGACGGTCATCCGGTGCTCCAGCGCCGAAAAGTCGAGCCTGCCGCCCGTGTAGATCACGGCCTCGCCGTCGATGACGACGTCCTCACCCAGCACCGCGGCGGCGTCAGCGATCTCCGGGAACGCTCCGGTGAGGTCACGCCCGTTGCGGGACTGCAGGAACACCGTGCCATCGGCGGCCGGCGAACACCAGCAGCCGGAAGCCGTCGTAGTTCGGCTCGAACACGGTGCCGCCCGGCAGGGCGGCGGGCCCGGGCAGCCGCGGTACCGCTCGGGCCAGCATCGGCTCCACCGGAGGAGCGAGACTCATGTATAGGAATTACCCGGGCAAAGAGTGCAAACTCGTCTCTATCGGATTGAAGGGGCTGGGTGAGCTGTGGATCTGGAGAGCATCGCCGAGGAGCTGTACGGACTGGCGCCCGAAGACTTCATCGACGCCCGCAGCCAGCACGCGGCCGCTGCCCGCAAAGCGGGCGACCGGGAACTTGCCAGCAAGATCGGCGCGCTCCGGCGGCCGGCGCTGTCAGCATGGGCCAGTAATCTGCTTGTACGCGCCCAGCCCGACGCCGTCGCCGGTCTGCTCCGCCTCGGCGAGGGCCTGCGAGAAGCACACCGGGAACTCGACCGTGAGCAGCTGCGCGAACTGTCCAGCCAGCAGCACCGCCTGGTCGGCGTGCTGGCACGCCAAGCCCGCCAGCCGGCAGCCGAGGCCGGGCATCCGGTCAGTGAAGACGTACAGCGCGAGATCGAAGCAACCCTCCACGCGGTCCTGGCCGATCCCCAGGCAGCACAGGAATGGGCCTCCGGCCAACTCGTCAAGCCGCTCAATCCCCCGGTGGGCTTCACCGCGGCCGCGGTCAGCGCCACCGCGCGGACGGCCGCTTCCCCACCCCCAACACGATCCGGCCGCCCGTCCGGGCGGGACCAACAGGACGGCGCCGACAGCCCGGTCCGGAGCGCCAAGGAGCAGCGCCGCAAGGCAGAGCGGCAACGGAAGGTCGCCCAGGCCCGCCAGGACGCGGAAAGCGCCGAGCAACAGGCACGCGAGCGGGAGGAAGAACGCCAGCGAGCCGAATCAGCACAGGAGCAGGCCGACTCCAGGAGGCAGAGGCACGGTCCGCCGCCCCTGCCGAGGAGGTGAAAGCCGCCCAGGAGCAAAACGCCAGGCACGAAGCGAACTGGACCAAGCCCGGCGCGGCCTGCCGGATGCCGCCCGCAAGGCCCGCGAAGCACGAAGCGGCGCCGAGACCGCGCGCGCCCGCGCCAAACGCATCGAGGACGCGAAGTGATCGACCTGGTCCTGGAGCCCCAGGCACATACGAACCTCTCCCTCAATGTGCTAGCAATTGCTAGGCTGCGAGTATGGAGACCGAGAGGAAACAGTTGAACGTCCGGGTCGGGGCCCGCACGCACGAGCTCCTCACCGCCCGGGCCAAGCGCCGCGGCGTCACCATCCAGGCGTACGTCTCCGGCATCGTCGAGAGCGACGTCGACCCGCAGCGCGACGCCTTCGTGTCCGGCCTGGTCGATGACATGACGGACCTGCTCGGTGAGTTCGAGGAGACCTTCGAGGCGGGTAAGCGTTGATTCTCCGTGTGGATGCCCGCTGGATCGAGGAATCCCTCCAGCAGTTCGAGGAGAACACGGGGCGCGAAGTCGGCATCGACGACTGGGGCGCTCTCGCCGCTGCCGTGTACCGGCACGCGTACGAGCTGCACGCCAGCGAACCCTTCTACGTCGAAACCCCGGTCCGCGCCGCGGTCCTGCTGCAGATGTTCGTGGCTACGACGCCGCTGACCGACTACAACGGCCTTGTCGGCAGCGCTCTTGCCATCCGCTACCTGCGTGAGTCCGGTGAGCCCGTCAAACCGCCGGCCGGGGGCATGACCCAACTGGTTACAGGCCTTCGAAACGACACCCTCGCCCTGCGCGAGGTAGCCGCCCAGTTGCGCGCCTGGGCCCGCTGACCGGCCCTGCGACGCAGCCCGGTCCGCGGCCAGACCGCGGGCGAGTCACCCCGGCCGGGTGTGCAGCCTCGCCGGATGCCTCCCCTGGCTCTCTCCCCTCGGCAGATTCAGCGGGCGCACGCCCTGACCTGGGCAGAAGTGGATCCGTTGCGGCATCCGTTCGAGCTGGATGAGGATGCGGCGAAGGAGTTGGCTGGCCGTGTCGTGCCCTTGCTGCCCGACGCCAATGCCGCGGAGGAGAAGCGTTGGCGTTCGCTGGATCCTGTCACCGAGTTTCTGGTGGACCGGTACGGCCGATGGGCCTGCGGGTGGAACTGGTCGGTGGGTGAAGGCGACACAGACGGAGGGGTCGTCGGCGCGTGGTGCTGCGCCGACGATTCCGTGACGACGGCGGACGCAACCGCCCCGCTGGTCGTCGCGGCCCTGCTTGAATGGCGCGCCTGGCTCGAGGATCTGGCAGAGCGCTTCTTCGCCCTGGCACCGCCGTCGAACTCGGCTGCGTCCTCGATGGACCCCTGGCACTGGGAGCGGGCGTGCACGCGACTGGTCACTGTGGTGGCCGACCGCACTCAGGCCGAGAGCGGCTGGTACGGGCACTGCATTCAGGTCCTCGAATGGTTCCTCGCCTACAACGGCATTGACGAGGAGAGAGCCCGGGAGATCGTGGAGAGCGCGGTCGGTGGCCGGTTCGGTAGTTGGATCGCACCAGACGTCGCGGTGGTGGAGACGGTGAGCTCGCGGTTCGCCCGGACCATGGGCGGAAACCGATGAACTCCGGGCCCGACCACCACAACGATGCCCTTGCCGACTGGCTCCGTATCCGCACGGAGATCTCCTGGCCGCGCTGGAGCGGTGAGCTCTCCGTCGCCGAACCGCCGGCGCTTGACGGCTTCCGGGAATTCTTCACCGCGACACGCGGCGGCCACGACGCCGAACGGACCGCGCGGGTTCTGACCGCCCTCGACCGGGCTCTCGCCGACGCGGAGCAGGGCGCTCAGCTGACCTTGTCCCTCATGGCGAACTGGCAGCGGACCGTGCTACACCGCGATGCCGTCGCCTTCCGCACGGTGCCGGCCTTCGCGAAGGCCGGACGAGAGCGCTACAGCCTCGCGCCCGACACGCACGCACGGTTCGAGCACTGCCTCGCCGAAAGCGCCAGCCCGGACCTACCCCTCCCATCACGCTCCGCCCGGATCTACCTCGATGTCCTCTTCTTCCATCCGTTCGAGAACGGCAACGCCCGTGCAGCCATGCTGGCGCTGGCCTTTGTCTTGGGCCGCGAAAGGCGTCTCGCTCGACCAGGTGCACCCGCTGCAGGCCACCCGCTGGGCCGACGACGCCGAAGGCGCGGCCGATCTGGCGGTACTGCTCGGAATCCTGATCACCGCGGCGGAGCGCCGCCGGTCCCACGGGAGCCAGTCATGACCGGACGCGACGTCATACTCAACGAACTCGCCCAAGGGCTGCGCCAGATGTCACAGGGCATCGAGTGGTTCGACGGTCTCAGCCCGGAGGAACAGTCCGAGACGCTGCTGTTCCTCCGCCATCACTGTGTCTGGCTCTGTCCATGAGAAGGAACTGCACTTCGACAGTGGTCCGGGAGGTGTCTGGCCGTCGGCGCCGACGCGGAATGTTCACGGGTTCGGGCAGCACCGGGCCTTCCTCGCGGGCCGAGTGTGGCGGGGTCTCAGCGCCAGTCGTCGATCACGTAGGCGTCGGGGTGGCTGTAGCCGGGTTCGTTGGGCCTGTGCATGGTCACGCCCTGCAACCAGGTGCGGAAACCGCGGTCGACCATTCGACGGTAGGCATCCGGGCGGCCCAGGTTCATCCCGGCGTCCAGTTGACCCAGTCCGCGCTCGGCGGCCAGCTGCTCGCACGCGCCAAGCAGTCGTTCGAACCGGTTGGCGGCCTCCGGGCCAGGGCGTACGGCTCCGAACTTGACGAAGCACACGTCCTCGCCGGCCTCCGACCCGGCTCCGCAATGGCAGACGGCCAAGCCATCGAGCTCGGAGCCGGCGCCCTGGAGCAGAATGGTGTCACCGAGCCCCTGCGCGTGCGTGGCCACGATCTCGCGTTCCAGGCTCAGGCCCTCGTACACGGCCCCGGTCAGTGCGCGACAGAGGGTCAGGGCGTCGGGCTGCTCGGCGGCGGGCAGCTGGCCGTACAGCACTCGGCCGGGGACTGCGGCACTGCCTGCCACCTGCTTCTTCATGATGGCTGTGAGGAATCGGGGCCAGAAACCGTAACGGCGGTAGAGCTCAAGGTGCTTGGGACTGTGCGAGAAGGTGAACAGGCCCAGGTGACGGTTCTCCCAGGTGTCGAAGCAGTCCATGACCGGCTCCATGAGGCGCCTGCCGACGCCCTGGTCCCACAGGTCCGGACGCACGGTCAGCGGACCGAAGTACCCGACGCTGCCCCAGTTGACGGCGAAGTTCGATGCAACGACTTCGCCCTCGACCGTCGCTGCGAAGGCCGCCTGTGGATCGGCCGCCCAACGAGTGCGGACGTAGTCGGCGGTCCCAAAGAACGTCTTCGGCTCGGGAGCCCCGAGGAACGTCCCGAAGGCGACCCTGAAGATCTCGTCGGCCCGATCCAGGTCCGCCTCACCCAGCGGGCGGACCGACACGGGGCCCGTGCCACCCTTGCGCTCCCCTGCCGGTGGGATCACTGTTCTCTCCTTCCCGACCCCCTGTTTCATGGCACCACGGGCGTGCGCCGCAGGCGAGGCGAAAGGTCCACCGATACCCAGGGCCCGAGGACCCGGCCGGTCTGCCTTGCCTGTCCGCCGGGAACTGCAGCTGTCACCAGGCCGAATACCGACCGGTCGAACAACGGCTACTACGGGTACCGAGGCCCAGGAAGGCCACCCCCTGCCCGGGACGGGGAGCTGGTCACACACCTCACGTCGAGGGTAGGCGAGGCGCCTTTCGGATCCGGCTGCTGACGCGGCCGGGCGCCGGTGCGGGGCCCCGGCGCCCTCGTGAATGAGCAGCCCTCCCAGGGCCCGAGCATGGCGAAGGGCTTGATCCTCTACAGAGCTATGGGTACCGTCGCATTGACTCTGCGTAAGGAGATGTCGCCGACAGTACTGCCTGATGAGCGCGCCAGTTGGCCCCGGGGGTGCACAAACTGAACGCAGTCGCAGCAGGGGTTCCTCCCGTCAGCTTTGCCGTCCACATCGTCCGGGGCGGCGGACTGGGAGGCGCACGTGAGGACTTCGAGAAGATGGTCGCCGAGCGAAGATAGCGTGGAGCATGTCGAGGTCTTTCGGATGGGCAGTGTAGGAAGAACTTCCATCCTGGAAGACCTCCACGCCTACCCGCCAACACCCCCGACTGCGAAGAGCCGATGAACGTCGCCGATCAGTAAACGTAGACGTACTGATTGAGGACGTTGATCGAAGGCGACGGATGGCTCTTACTGATCATTTCAGAATGAGGTTCGTAGGCGTCTCAAGCAGATGAGCTGCAGGCGAGTTGAAGTAGGCCGAGGTGGAGTTCGGCGCGTATCTCGTAGCGGATACGGAGGCGTTTGAACTGGTGGAGCCAGGCGAACGTGCGCTCCACGACCCAGCGGGTTCTGCCCAGGCCGGAACCGTGGGCTGTGCCCTTGCGGGCGATCTTCGGTGTGATGCCGCGGGCCCGGAGGAGGCGACGGTACTTGTCGTAGTCGTAGCCTCGGTCGGCGAACAGCCGGCGTGGACGGTGACGCGGCCGGCCGCGAACACCACGAATGCGCGGTATCGCGTCCAGCAGGGGCATCAATTGCGTGACGTCATGGCGATTTCCGCTGGTCAGCGAGACAGCCAGGGGTGTGCCGTGCCGGTCGGTGATCACATGGTGCTTGCTGCCCGGACGCGCGCGGTCGACCGGCGAAGGTCCGGTGTGAGCCCCCCTTTGAGCGCTCGGACATGGGAGCCGTCGATGGCCGCGTCGTCCATGTCCAGCAAACCGGCTGCCCTCAACTCCGCCAGAAGGACCTCGTGCAGACGAGGCCAGACACCGGCCTCGGTCCAGTCCCGCAGCCGCCGCCAGCACGTCACACCGCTGCACCCGATCGTCTCCGCTGGGACATCCGACCAGCTCACGCCCTTGCACAGGACGTAAACGATGCCGCGCAGGGCAGCGCGGTCATCCGCAGGCAATCGGCCGGGATACCGCCGACGCCGCGGCGGCCGGACCGGAAGCAGCGGGGCTATGCGTTCCCACAGGTCATCAGGCACAAGATCGTCAGACACGCGGCAGACCCTGCCTTCACAACACCCAACCGCCAAGCCAACACGCCGATCTCATTCTGAAATGATCAGTTAGTGGTGCCGTTGGGGTGCACCCAACGCGACAGATGTGTCGCAGGCGTGGGGCCCACTTGGATGTACCGAGGTAACGATCACTCCGCTGATCTGGGGTTTTTGCGCTGGTTGGCATTGAAGCGCGCTTTCTTCTGACGATTCCCACACGTGTTCATGTCACACCATTTGCGGGTGCGACTTTGACTGGTGTCGAAGAAGGCGGCTTGGCAGGTTGGTGATGCACACAAGGCCAATTTTCCGTCTCGTTCGCCTGCGATGATGCTGATCGCGTCGGCGGCGATCACGCTGAGGGCATCTTCCACGCAGGAAGCCGAGCCAAGTAGCCATCGCCGCTTACCCTCGGGCGTCAGGATCGCCGCGGCCCGACCCTGAGCGCTGCAGTCATTGATGACTTGGACAGCAGACGCAGGGAGAGCGTCCTGGAACGCGGCCGCTGTCGCGGCGGCGTGAATCGACTCCCTCAGTTCCCGAGCGAGGTCGAGCTGGGCAGTGGTGCAGGAGTCCACGGCGAGGCCGTTCACTGCCAGCCAGTCGATGAGTCGGTGCGGCGTGGGAATGCGCTCCACAGCGTTGCCATGACGCTCCGACAGAGTCCCTGTGAAGCTGGTCGCCAGCACGTTACCGAGGCGGAAGTCAGGGAACCCAGCATGCATGGAACCACCTTAGCGGGTTGCAGCGTGGCTCGGAGAACTGCTAGAACCGCCTTAGCCGGTTCGTGATAGATCGTAGCCGGGTCCGCGATGGCCAGGAGGACTCATGCCCCGTCTAACCAGCGACGTGCAAGCATTTGAAGCCCACGCAACTGACGCTGACCTCGACGATCTGCGCGCGCGACTAGCCGCGGCGCGACTGCCGGAGGCTGAGACGGTCTGTCGCACCGCGCCCGACCCTCGCCGATGGGAACAGGGCGTTCCTCTCGCCGACCTCGTCGATGTCGTGAACTACTGGCGCACCGGGTACAACTGGCGGTCGTTCGAAGAGCGCCTTAACCGTATCGGCCAGTTCCGCACGACCATTGATGATCTGGGAATCCACTTCCTGCACCGCCGATCCGCGCGCGCAGATGCCACTCCTCTGATCTTGACGCACGGCTGGCCAGGCAGCATTGCTGAGTTCATCGATGTAGTAGACGAGCTGGCAGATCCGAAAGATGCAGACGTGCCAGCATTCCACGTCGTGGCCCCGTCGCTACCAGGCTTTGGTTACAGCGACAAGCCGGCCACCACCGGGTGGGGAACCGAAAAGATCGCGGCCGCATGGGTGGAACTGATGGGAAGGCTCGGCTACAGCAAGTTCGCAGCCCACGGCGGCGACTGGGGAGGTAATATCACCACGGTTCTCGGCGGCAGGTTCCCGGCGCACGTTCTCGGCATCCACACAACGTTCGCGGAGGCGCCGCCCGGGTTGACAACGGACGGGCTGACGGCGGTCGAGCGCAAGTGGACCGAGGAAACCCGCGATTTCTGGCGCCACCGCGCGGCGTACGCGAAGCAGCAGGCGACCCGACCGCAGACCATCGGCTACTCGCTCGTCGACTCACCGGTCGGGCTTCTTGCCTGGATCCTTGACAAGTTCGCTGAGTGGACAGACACCGAAGATAGCCCGTTCGAGACGATTTCCAGAGACAGCGTTCTTGACAACGTCACCCTGTATTGGCTGACGCGGACCGGCGCGTCGTCGGCCCGCATTTACTACGAAAGCCACAACTCGCTGGACCCCGAACTTCGGGTAGACGTCCCGTCAGCAATCAGTATGTATCCCCGCGACATCGAGAAGTGTCCGCGCCCCTGGGCACAGGAGCGGTACCGAAAAATCGTCCGATGGAGCTCGCCCGAAATCGGGGGACATTTCCCGTCGCTGGAGGTTCCCGAGTATTTCGTCAAAGATCTACAAGAGGGCCTCGCGGCAGTGCTGGCCGCTAATCGGTGAACGCGGCTGGGTGCCGGCACTCGATCACCGCCTGATCCGGCTCAAGGCGTTGCCCGACGGCTTCCAGACCGAGTTCATCGAGACGGCGGAACGTGGTCAGACAGGGCAGCGTGGAGCATGTCGAGGTCTTTCGGATGGGCAGTGTAGGAACTTCCGTCCTGGAACCTCGACGCCTGCCCGCCAACACCCCCGACTACACCCTCAACTGCGAAGAGCCAGTTGACGACCCCTACTAGCATGTGGCATCAGTCACATGGCGGGCGGACGAAAGAGACACAGTGTGGTGTAGGCGCAGTTTGCGAAGAGGGACGCAACGCCTGGCCTAAAGCGACACGACCGTGTGGGACACGGCAAGTGCCGCTACTCGCTCTGGCATGCCGCCGGCCACCGGTCCGGGCCTGAAGAGGCTGATGTCGGCGATGACGTCCTGTACGTTCCGCGGCTGCAACCTGCTGAGCAGGTCCATCTGGCCGGGTGATTCGAGCTGGAAGAGTCCCAGGGTGTCGGAGGCCTGGATGAGCTTGAACGCGAAGAAGTCGACAGCGGCACCTGCCGCAGGTCATCAAGATCGATGCTCTGGCCGGTGACGCGCTGGATCTCGGCTATGGCATGCACCATCGCGGACTGCATCCGCACGCCGAGAACGTCCAGTTTGATCAGACCGAGGTCTTCGACGTCTTCCTTGTCGGCCTGCACCATCGGATAACCGCTCGGGGTCGGCTGCACGGGCAGCCGGTCCAGCAGCGTCGCGTCGGTGAGGATGACGCCGCAGGGGTGCATGGCGATCCCGCGCGGCAGGGCAACTTCCGGGCCGGTGAGGCGAGCTCGAAGGGCTCGCCCCAGTAACAGGCCAGCGGACCGAGCCGCCGGGCGCCGTCGGCACAGACGAATCCCACCTGGACGTCCGACTCGTACCAGCCGGCGGGAAGCGCTGCCGCAGGCTCGCCCAACGCGCACCCCCGATCCCTTCGGCCCAGCAGTGCGAACGTGGAACAACCGGTGACGCCGGGCCCGAAGAAACCGGAAGCATCCCCCCATCGAGCGACGCCTCACTTCAAAGCGGAAGATCGGCCACGCGGTCGTCCAGAACAAGTGCCGGTGCGATCATCTACCCATGGATGCGAGCGCAGGAAAGATGATCGCCATCCCGCCGGGGCAGGTAACGCTGTCAGACCGGCGGACACAGCGCAGCTGGTCGGTCGAGCTTGCGCCCTACGAACTCGCGGCGTTCCCGGTCACCCAGGCACTGTACGCACAGGTCACCGGCCTGCGGCCGAGCACCGCCCAGGGGGACCCATTGCCCGTCGAGAGCGTTTCCTGGTGGGACGCGGTCCGATTCTGCAATGCCCTGTCCCAAGGCGACGGGCTCGCACCCGCCTACCACCTCCATGCCGACGGCGAAGGCATCGAGTGGGACGCGTCCGCCGACGGGTACCGGCTGCCGACCGAAGCCGAGTGGGAGCACTCCTGCCGTGCCGGTACGACCGCACCGCACTACGGGCCGCTCGATGAGATCGCCTGGTACCGCGGCAACTCCCACGAGCAGATCCACGACGTGGGCGGCAAGCAGCCCAATCCGTGGGGCCTTTACGACATGCTCGGCAACGTCTGGGACTGGTGCTGGGACATCTACGACGCCGAGGTCTACGGCGCCTACAGGGTGCTACGCGGCGGTGGCTGGTTCGACGAGCACTGGAGCTGCAGGGCCTCCGCGCGGCGCCGCAGCCACCCGACTTTCCAGGTCGACGACGTGGGATTCCGCATCGCGCGTTCCCTCGTGTGCTGATCCACGTCGCATGCGATGACCGCCGCCCGCACGTCGTACCAGATCACCTGAGACCAGAAGCGAATCGGACCAGATCACCTGAGACGCAGACCATATCGACGGAGACGGGACAGCTCCGCTCCCGGAGGCCAACCTCCCCTTTCACAGCGATTACCAACGAAGTTGCCGCATGTGCCAATCAAACTGCCGCATCGCTGCTCAGCAGCGTGGTCCAGAAGATACAGATCACGTCATGCGAGTTCACAGCCTCACTGCGGACCTGCCGATGGAACTACCGCAGTGCTGCTCAAGCGAACCTTCGTGCGGCAACTGCACAGGTAACTGACAGCGTCGCAGCACCGTTCGCGTGCTCGGTTTCAACCGGGACACCGTCGGTGTCGACGCCGACACCTGAGATCCATGCCGGCGCGTACAAAGATCCATGCGCACAGGGACAAGCAAGGGGCGTACGCCCGGCTGTTCACGGCGTGGCTTTGCCGCGAGAGCGGACAGCGTTTGGGAGGCAGCCGAGGACCAACCTCGGGTGCGAATGTTCACGAGTTACGGCAGCACCGGGGCTGCCGATCATTTGCAGCAGCCGCACCCGGGACGGCAGCCGCAGGCGTCGGCTCCAGCCGCTGGTATCGGCGCAGCTGCGGCCTGTGTCGCGCAACAGCCCTTGCCCTGCCAGGCGTCGCGGCCTTCCTTGACCGCGATGGCGGCGATGACGAGGGCGGCGATGGGGTCGGCCCAGGACCAGCCGAGGGTGGCGTTGAGGACCAGGCCGACCAGGAGGACGGCGGAGAGGTAGGTGCACAGCAGGGTCTGCTTGGAGTCGGCGACCGCGCTGGCGGAGCCGAGTTCGCGGCCGGCCTTGCGCTGGGCGGCGGAGAGGAACGGCATCACGGCCAGCGACAGCGCGGCGATGACGATGCCGGGGATGGAACGTTCAGCCTCCCCGGTACCGGTCAGCGCCCGGACCGCGTCGACGCTGACGTACGCGGCGAGCGCGAAGAAGGAGATGGCAATGATCCGCAGGGTGGTCTTCTCCCGCGCCTCGCGCACGGCGTGCTCGCGGGCGGAGAACTGCCAGGCCACCGCGGCGGCGGAGGACACCTCGATGACGGAGTCCAGGCCGAAGCCGATCAGCGCGGTGGATGAGGCGAGCGTCCCGGCGGTGATCGCGACGATCGCCTCGAGTTGTAGGTGATGGTGGCCGCGACCAGCAGCCGTATGCGCTTCGCCAGCGCGTCGCGGCGGGACGGGGACGGGCCTATGCCGATGGGTATCTCGGCGGTCATCAGCAGCAGCCCTTCGTCTCCGCGTCCGGGCAGGTCTTGTCCGCCTCGACGGCCACCACGGCGGTGCGCAGGTCGTCCAGCGCGTGCCCGAGGCGTTCGTCGGCGAGCTCGTAGCGGGTACGCCGGCCGACCGGCACCGCGACGACCAGGCCACAGTCGCGCAGGCACGCCAGGTGGTTCGACAGCCGGGTCCGGGAGATCTCCAGGGCGTTGGCGAGGTCGGCGGGATGGGCCGGGACCTCGCGCAGGGCGAGAAGGATCCGGCAGCGGATCGGGTCGGCGAGGGCGCGGCCAAACCGCGCCAGCACCTCGATGTCAGCAGCGAGAGTCAGCACACCAACGACAGTACACGGCATGCTGAATCCATAGAATCGTGAATCATTGATTACCGGAGCAAAGGCGCCGTGCGAGTGCTGCTCGTTCTCGCGTACATCGACTCCAACCAGAAACGGATGCTGCTCACGCCGGTGTACATCTGCTGTCGCTACTCGCGTACAGAGCCAACGGCGTGTTCGCGAGGCGGGGTGGGTAGCCCCCGGGGATGGCGAAGAAGGCAAAGCAGCGAAGGAAGCGTCCTTCCCCCAGCGTCCGGCTCACCAAACTGCGTTTGATGGAAGGCTTACCCAGGCCGGACGGGACACGTGTGCGCTTCGCCCGCCCCGAGGACAGCGACCGCTTCGGTGAGTTGCTGGCCCTGGCCACTGAGGAGATCGAGCAGGCGACATCGACGGTCTGGCAGCCGGCCGGTGCGGCGAGTGGCTGTTGGACGGGCTGTCAGAGGGCGCCCGGGCGAGCACAGCAGCAGCCCGGTGCTGCATGCGCTCAATCGTCTGCGTCCCGCCGCTGCTCGAGCAGCACCCCTGTCCCGCCCGGGTCGTGCAACTGCTGCGCCGCGCCCACGGGCACCCCACAGACACCAAGCCAGCAGGGCCCGGTCAGCCGTCGGACATGCCGCTCGCGCGGGCAATGCCCTCCACCGTCTGCTCGTCCTGCTTCCGCTGGTGCTGCTGCGCGTCGAGCTTGTCCCGCACCGCGCGCAGCTTGTCCGGGTCGTCGGCAGCGTCCGGGGGCACCAGCGACATCGCGCCCTTGGCGTGCTCACCGTCACCGAGGCGGGCGACGACGTGATCGGCCCGGTCCTCGTGGCCGGGCTCCATCGCGCCAAGCAGGCCAAGGAGGTTGAGCAGCTCCTGCTGCAGCTCCTCGGTGAACAGCTCCTTCTCCCCCGGTCCCAGATCGAGCCGGAACCGGCCGCCGCCGGTCTTCACGTACTCGCGGACGACCTCCACCAGGAGGTCGAACTGCTGCTGGGGCATCCAGGCCCGGAGCGTCTCCACGTAGAGCGCGTACCGCGCCCGGACGATCTCGGCCGGATCCTGGGCATCTCTGCGTCGGCCATGGCACTCCCCCTCCAGCAGTTCGGGCCAGGTGGTCAGATCCGCCAGGAGCGGATGCGGTCGGCAGCGGCGTACGCGTCCGCTCGCCCGGCGTCGATGTCGCGGGCGAGGTCGATCAGCACGCCGTACGGCGCATCGAGGCCTTCGCCGGCGGCGTTCATGTACGCCACAGCAATGCCCGCACCGAACAGCGCGTTGCGGGCCGGGAGCGGACGCAGACGGATGACGGCGTGTATGAGCGCGGCCGCGCGCCACGCGTTGTCGACGACCGCGCCGACCTTCGGGGTGTTGACGCGGTGGCGGCCGACCGCCGCCACGAGACAGCTGAAGTCGTGGATGACAGGTGCCTTGGACAAGACCTCCGCCTGGCGCTCCAGGAGCCACCGGATGTCGATGTAGAGCTCCACGGTCAGGCGGCCCGTCCCGGAGCGTCCAGCCGGTCGGGGGCGTCGTCGGGGAATGCCTTGTCGAACGCGTCGGCGTTGTCCGCGACGAACGCGCGGAACACCTCGGCCGCACCTTCGAGGCGGGGATCGCGCACCGCGTTGGTCGCGGCCTCGGTGATGAGCGCGGTCACCGTGGTGCCCTCGGCCTCGGCACGCTCCTGAAGCTGCGCGTGGAGTTCCTCGGGGACCCGGATCGTCACAGGTTTCGATGCCATGTTCCGACCGTACAGCATGGCGTACAGCACGGGTGTGGATTCACTGGAATCCCCCCAGCCACCGGCCGGGCAGCAGTCACGCCGAGTAAATCGCGGGTACCCGCCGGGGGTGAATCTGCGGGTGTCACGCTCCGGCCCCGGAGCCCCGCAATCGCCGGCACCGTCCCTGAGGATCTCCACCATCACCCAGGCCCGCTGGGACAGCGATCCCTTCTCGGCCCGCGGCACAGCCGCGCTTCTCTCGATCGCGGCCCGAACCCTGTCCGCGGCGATAGCCATCCTCCTGGTCGCGGTATTCGTCATCGTGCACCTGGCCGGCGGCGGCATGTCGGGACACACGCCGTGACACCGTTCCCCCCACGGCTGCGCAAGCTGACCCTCACCCTCCACGTCACCGCCTCGGTCGGCTGGCTGGGTGCGGTCGCGGCCTTCCTCGCCCTCGCCATCGCCGGGCTGACCAGCACTTCACCCCAGACCACGCGAGGCGTCTATCTGGGCATGGGCGTGGTGGGCTGGTACGTGATCGTGCCGTTCAGTGTCGCCTCGCTGGTGACCGGGGTGGTGCAGTCGATCGGGACGGTGTGGGGGCTGCTGCGGCACTACTGGGTCACCGCAAATCTGCTGATCACCGCAGTCGCGACCCTTCTGCTGCCGGTGCACATGCAGCCGGTCGGGCACCTCGCCGACGCGGCGGCCCGGGCCGCGCTCGCGGGCGGGGAGCTGGAGGGCATGCGCATCCAGCTGATCGCGGACGCGGCCGCCGCCCTGCTGGTCCTGCTCACGGCGGCCGCCCTGTCGGTGTTCAAGCCGCGCGGGGTGACCCGCTACGGGCGACGGCGCCAGCGCGATCAGAGCGTGCTGCCGCACTGAACCGGCTCCGCCTTCCGGTCAGCCGAGGGCCGTGAACAACTCGTTGCATGCCTGCTCGCAGGAGCGGCATACCTCTGCGCAGATGCGGCAGTGCTCGTGCATGTCCGCGTGGGAGGCGCATTCGTCGCCGCACGCCTTGCAGGCCATGGCGCATGCCCGAAGGATGGCGGCCGTGATGTTGGCGTCGTAGCCGGTGTGCCGGGAGAGCACGGCGGCGGTGGCGGTGCAGATGTCGGCACAGTCCATGTCGGTGCGGATGCACTTGGTCAGGTCGCCCACCATGCCCTCGGACAGGCACGCGTCCGCACACGCGGTACACGCCTGCGCGCAGGCGATGCATTCCTCGATGCAGCGGGTGAGCTTGGCCTGGTTGATGTCGCCGAGGTCGGCCGGGTAGGTGGCGAGCATCTCCTTCACGGTGCTGGACATCGTGCCTCCCTCTCCGCGGGGCCGGCGGAACCGGGGCGGCCGCCTGGGAGCCCCCGGTGCATCTCCAGCTAACGCCCCTCCGCACGAACGCGCCCGGCCACACCGTGAAGGCGCGGCCGGGCGCGGGGCCGAGCGGCTGTGGTCAGTGGTAGGCGTGGACGACGGCGTGGCCCTTGCCGCGTCCGATCATCCACTTGTTGACCGGCGTCGTGATCACGAAGGCGACGGCGAAGCCGCCCAGCAGCGCGGTCCAGAACAGGGCGTCGGACGAGTGGGCGCCCATCGCCCCGGGGGTCAGCGCGATGATGCCGTTGTCGACGAGCTCCATCACCGCGATCGAGACGGTGTACGCGGCCAGCGCCACCTTGACGGCGGGCTTGAAGTCCAGGCCGGCCTTGCGGACGGCGAATTGGGTGAAGGAGTAGCCGAAGACGAACGCCAGGGTGATCGCCAGGATCATCGTCTCGACATTGCCCCACAGCAGGGCGGTCCCGATGACCATGCCGAGGATCTCACCGATGGCACACCCGGTGAGGCAGTGCAGCGTCGCCTTCGCAGCGGCCCCCCAGGTCACCCCGCCCATCTGATGTCCGGCGTGACCTGCGTGTGCCTGGTGCGCGGTGCGGGTGTCGTGTGCGGTGTGGTCCATGACCGTCATCCCCATTCCCGTCCAGTGCGACCCCGCTCCCGCGGACCCACACGACAACCATATACCCCCTATGGGTATCCCCGAGCGGAGGACAGGAAGAAGACGGTGGGGGTGTGCTGGGCCGCGAGGCCCCAGCACACCCCCACCTCCGGGTGGGGTCAGCTCTTGCCGAGGAGGCTGTTCATCCGGGCGATCTCGGCGGTCTGGGACGTGATGATGGCGTCGGCCATCGTCTTGGCGTCGGGGAAGGCGCCGTCCGCCTTCTCCGTCTTGGCCATCGCCACCGCACCCTCGTGGTGCTTGATCATCAGCTCCATGAAGTCAGTATCGAAGGCCTTGCCGGACGCCTTCTCCAGGCTGGTCATCACCTCTGCCGTCATCATGCCGCCCGCGCCGTGCGCGGAGTGATCCATTGCGCCCTCGGCGGGCACCTGCTCACCCCAGAAGGTCAGCCAGCCCAAGAGGGTCTTGATCTCCGGGTCCTGGGCATTCTTGATGTCCGCGGCGAGCTTCTTCACCTCAGCCGACTGCGCCCGGCTGGGCGCCAGGTCGGCCATCTCCACGGCCTGACGGTGGTGGGGGATCATCCCCTGCGCGAAGGCGATGTCGGCGGCGTTGTGCTGCCCCTGCGAGGCAGACGCCGAAGCCGCGGCGGACGGGGAAGTGCCGGTGTGGCTGTTGTGCCCGGCCGAGTCGTCGCCGCCTCCGCATGCGGCCAGAACGAGAGCGGCCGTGCCGGCGGCGGCCACGGCGGCACCGCGGCGGATCAGGGAACGCTTGCTGATCATGGTGATGCAACTCCTTCACGCGCGCCCGTCTCGGCGCGCGGGATCAGAGGAATGTGAGCAGACGGCAGCGCGGCACCCGCCCTGGTCAGGACATGCGTGGGTGCCGTGCGGGGCCGCTCTATATCCGCAGGCGTTGCAACTCGGAAAGGTTAGGCGGCGCCCGGCCGTGCACGACCGAGGACGGCACGGCGACCGGAACACCGGCAGCGGCCGGAGTGTCGGGCAGGGCGCCGGCCAGCGCGGGCGGCGCGTATGCCGAGCCGATACCGGCCGCCGCGCACGTACCGTCCGCGTGTGCGAGGTGCCCGGAGCCGCCGTCGGTGTGCGAACACACCCCGCTCGCCTGCTCCGTGGCAGGGCTGTGGGCCATGGTCATGGCGTGTTCGGGTGCCGGCGCTCCGTTGGGAGCCAGTGCGTGCATGCCCAGGATCCCGGCCAGCACCGTCAGCACCAGCAGCACGAAGAGCCGCCCGGCGGGGCGGCGGCTCGATCGGGTGCTGCTGGTCATGCTCGCCATCGTACGGACGCACACACAACAGCCGAACAGCGGTCCTCGCCTACTGACTTCCTAGACATGCCGTGCCAGTGACGTTGCGGGACCCGCGCACACGCCTAGGGCCTGTTGTGAAAGTAGATTTTGGTCGTGAAATGATCACGTGCTGTGGCACGTGGCGATCTGACGGACGAACAATGGGCCCGGTTGGAGCCGTTGTTGCCGAAGGCAAGAAGTCCGGCCGGCCGC
>NZ_JAGGOI010000001.1 GCF_018614585.1 Streptomyces sp. ISL-1
CGCTGCCGCCGGGTCCATATCGGTGGCCGGCCGGGCTTCTTGCCCTTTGGTAACAGCAGCTCCAGCACGGCCCATTGCTCGTCCGTCAGATCTCCACGCGCCACGAATCAAGATCATCTCACATCCAAGATCCACTTTCGATACAGGCCCTAGCAGGTTGTGACCGCAAGCTTTCGTACCACGATAGCGGCCAAGAGCCGTTTCGGGGGCGGCTGTTGGCGAGTTTCATACTGCGCCCCAGCCTCATGGGCTGGGGCGCAGTTCCCTGGCATATGCCAGGGTCACACCTATTCCTCGGAGTGAAAGGTCAGAGGACCGCGCCGAGAAACTCGCGGGTACGTTCGTGCTCCGGCTCCGAGAAGATTTTTTCCGGTGATCCGGACTCGATGACCTTTCCGGCGTCGAACATCAGCACCTCGTCCGAGATGTCCCGCGCGAAATTCATCTCGTGCGTCACGCACAGCATGGTGATGTCGGTGGAGCGGGCGATGTCCCGCAGCACGTCCAGCACCCCCGCGACCAGCTCGGGGTCGAGTGCCGATGTGACCTCGTCGAGGAGCAGCACCTGCGGACGCATCGCCAGCGCACGCGCGATCGCCACCCGCTGCTGCTGGCCGCCCGACAGCTGGGTCGGCTTCGCGTCGCAGCGGTCGCCGAGACCCACCAGGTCGAGGAGCTCCTTCGCGCGCTCCTCCGCCTCGTCCTTGGACATTCCGAGCACCCGCACCGGCGCCTCGGTGATGTTGCGCAGGGCGGTCATGTTCGGGAACAGGTTGAACTGCTGGAAGACCATGCCGATTTGTTTGCGCGCCGCGCGGCGCTCCTTCTCGGGGGCCGGAAACAGCCGGTCCCCATTCACCTGGATCGTGCCCTCTTCGGGCGATTCCAGAGTCATCAGCAGCCGCAGGATCGTGGTCTTGCCGGAGCCGGACGGGCCGATCAGCGTCACATGCTTTCCGGGCTGTACCGAGAAACAGAGGTTGTCCAGGACGGTGTTGTCGCCGAAGCGCTTCGTCACATTCTCGAAGCGGATGAGTTCCTTGGACGTGTCGGGCGGGGTGTCGAGGCGTATGTCAGCGGACAAGGCGGCGCTCCAGGGTTCGTACGAGAAGAGAAGCCGGGTAGGCGATGAGGATGAAGGCGATGCCGATCACGGTCAGCGGCTCGGTGTACTGGAACGTCGACGCGCTCTCAAGCCGCGACTGCTGCAGCATCTCCAGTACGCCGATCGCGGCGAGAAGCGGTGTGTCCTTGAGCATCGCGATGACGTAGTTGCCCAGCGCAGGTGTGATGCGCCGGATCGCCTGCGGCAGGATCACCGCGAACCAGGTGCGGTGGGCGGGCAGGCTCAGCGCCTTCGCCGCCTCCCACTGACCGGGCGGCACGGCTTCGATGCCGGCCCGGTAGACCTGCGCGGTGTACGTCGAGTAGTGCAGCCCGATCGCGATCGTGCCGGTGGTCAGGGCCGAGAACTGCACGCCCCACTCCGGCAGCACGAAGTAGAGGAAGAAGAGCTGCACCAGCAGCGGGGTGGTGCGGATGAACTCCGTGACGGCGTTCACCGGCCACCGTACGAAACGGGTCGGCGCCCTGAATCCGATCGCCCAGACGAGGCCGAGCGTGAAGGAGATCAGCGAGCCGAGCACAAGGATCTGCAGCGTGATGAGCACGCCGTCCCAGAAGCGCGGCATGAAGTCCGCGACCGCGGACCAGTCCCAGTTCACTTCGAGACACCCCCTGAAACCGTGCTGCCGGCCGCCTTGGCCTCGGCGCGCTTGGCGAACATGCCGCCGAGTACGCCCGGCTCGGGCTCGATGCCGACATTGCGCTTGGTCTTGCGCTCCAGGACCTTCATGGAGCGGGTCAGGACGAACGCGAGCACGAAGTAGATCACCAGGCTGATGGTGTAGACCTGCGCGCTCTCCTGTGTCGCTAGCCGCACCAGATAGGCGGCGAAGGAGACGTCGCCGACGCCGAGCAGTGACACCAGAGCGGTGCCCTTGAGCAGCTCGATGAGCAGATTGCAGAACGGCGGGATCATCTCCGGCACGGCCTGCGGCAGCAGGATCAGCCGCATCCGCTGCCAGGGCGTGAGGCTCAGCGCGATGCCCGCCTCACGCTGCGCCGGAGCCACGGAGTTCAGCGCGCCGCGCACGATTTCCGCGCCGTACGCACCGTAGGACAGGCCCAGCGCCAGCACCGCCGCCCACATCGGGACCAGCTGCCAGCCCAGCAGCGGCGGCAGCACGAAGAACAGCCAGAACATCAGGATCAGCGCGGACGTACCGCGGAAGATCTCGGTGTAGAAGCCCGCGAGGAAGCGGACCAGGCCCGAGCGGTGGGTGCGGGCCATACCGACGGCGAAGGCTACGACGCCGGCCAGCGCCGCGCTGTACACCAGCAGTTGGACGGTTATCCAGATGCCCGGTAGTACCCAGTTCTGCCAGAGTCCGGCTGTCATCGGCACAGCTCCTTGGCAGTGAGCGTGGTCATCTCGTTCTGGGTGAAACCGAACGGCCGCAGTATGCGGAAGAGTTCGCCGCTCTTCTTCATCTTGTGGATCTCGACGTTGAACGCGTCACGCAGTTCGGTGTCGGTGGGGCGGAAGGCGAAGCCGCCGCCGTCGATCTTCTTCTCGCCGTCGACGACGGCCGCGAACGGCTCCGTCGCCTCGGCCTTGCGGCTCTTCTTGACCACCTCACGGGCGGTCAGCGCGGTGCCCGCGAAGACGTCGACCCGGCCCGACTCGACCGCGTTCAGCCCCGCCACCTGGTCCTGGAGGATGACGATGTCCTTCTCCGGGAAGCCGGCGGCGACGGCGTACTCGATCTCCGCATAGCCGGTGCCGGTGGCGAACTTCGCCTTCGCCTTCACCACGTCCTCATAGCTGTGCAGGTTCTTCGGATTGCCCTTGCGTACGATGAAAGAGTCCAGCATCTGGTACTCGGGGTCGGCGAAGATGACCTGCTCGCATCGCTCCTTGTTGATGTACATCCCGGCCGAGACGACATCGAACTGCTCGGAGTTCAGCCCGGGTATGAGCGAGGCGAAGTCGGTGGCGACCGGCTGGACACTGTCGATCCCCAGCCGCTTGAAGATCACTCGGGCCAGTTCTGGAGCCTCCCCGGTGAACTCGCCCTGGTTGTCCACATAGCCGTAGGGCACCTCGCCCGCGATGCCCAGGCGCACCGTGCGCTGGGACTTGAGCCGGGCCAGGGCATCACCCGACGGCACCCGGCTGCAGCCGGCCGCCGCCGTGGCGCCGAGTGCGCCGGCGGCAGCGGTACCGAGCAGCACTGTGCGTCTGCGAATTGATCCTGTCAGTGGTGTTCGAGCCATGGCCGCGCGGCTACCCGCGTCCGCGCGGGGTATGCGTACCAAATGGCCGACCGATACATGACCGTAGCCCTGGACAAGCGCGGTGTGCGGTGCACCGCGAAACTCCTCACCGACAAGGCCCCGCTGACCTGCGCGGCCGTATGGGACGCGCTGCCGCTCGCAGGCGACGTCTACCACGCGAAGTATGCCCGTAATGAGATCTATGCACTGTTTCCGGCGTTCGCCGAGCAGGAACCGCCGCTGGAGAACCCGACAGTGACCCCCATTCCGGGCGATCTGTGCTATTTCACCTTCTCTGACGTGCAGTTGGGCACGGCGTCGTACGGATACGGCGAGCGGGCCGCCCACCAAGGCCGCCCCACCGTCGTCGACCTCGCGCTCTTCTACGAACGCAACAACCTGCTGCTGAACGGCGACACCGGCTGGGTCCCCGGCATCGTCTGGGGCACCGTGGTCGACGGCCTCGACCGGATGGCCGAGGCCTGCCAGGACCTGTGGCGGGCGGGCGCGCTGGGGGAGACGCTCAGTTTCCGGCGAGTTGAGTAGCCCCCACCCCACCCCGCCCCTTCCCGAACCATGGGCTCCGCCCCTGGACCCCCAGAAGCGCGTTCGGGGGTCTGGGGGCGGAGCCCCCAGTTACCGGGCCGCGGGCACAGGAGGCGGGATGGTCGCCGCGCCCGACTCGTACAGCGCATGCGCGGCGCGCAGCACCAGCGCGTCCGCGTGGCGCGCGCCGATCAGCTGGACACCCACCGGCAGCCCGTCCTCGTCCACCCCGCACGGCACCGTCGCGGCGGGCTGCTGGGTCATGTTGAAGGGGTAGGTGAACGGCGTCCACCCCGTCCAGCGGCGGTGCCCCGAGTGCGCCGGGACCTCCGCCCCCGCCTCGAACGCGGTGATCGGCAGGGTCGGGGTGACCAGCAGGTCGTACGACGTGTGGAACCGGGCCATCCGCCGGCCGAGATCCATCCGGACGTCCACGGCCGCCAGATACTCCAGCGCACTGTGCCGCGCCCCGGTCCCGGCGACCTCCCGCAGCCCCGGGTCCAGGGCCTCCCGCTGCCGGGGTCCGAAGTGCTGCAGCAGCCGGGCCGCGCCGCTGAACCACAGGGTGTGGAAGGCCTCCACCGGGTCGGCGATGTCCGGATCGGACTCCTCGACGAACGCCCCGAGGCCCGCCAGCGCCCCCACCGCCCGCCGTACCGCGGCCGCGACCGCCGGGCGCACCGCCACCTGGCCGCCGAAGGACGGCGAATAGGCGATCCGCAGCCCCTTCACCCCGTCCGCCAGGGTGCCCCGGACACTGTCCGCGGGTCCCAGGTGCGACCAGTCCCGCCAGTCCTCGCCGCTGACCACGTCGAGCATCAGCGCGGCGTCCGCGGCGTCCCTCGTCATCGGGCCCGCGTGCGAGAGCGTCCCGAACGGGCTGGAGGGATACAGCGGCACGCGTCCGTAGGTCGGCTTCATCGCGAAGATCCCGCAGAAGGACGCGGGGATGCGGACCGAGCCGCCGCCGTCCGTGCCGATCGACAGCGGTCCCGCGCCGAGCGCCACCGCCACCGCGCTGCCGCCGCTGGAGCCGCCCGCTGTGCGAGTGATGTCGTACGGATTGCGCGTCACCCCGTGCCGCGGGGAGTCGGTGACGCCCTTCCAGCCGAACTCGGGGGTCGTCGTCTTGCCGAGGAAGACCGCGCCGTGCGCGCGCAGCCGCTCCACGGACGGCGCGTCCTCGTCCCAACTCCCCTCCACCGAAACGGACATGGAGCCGCGCAGGGTCGGGCCGCTGCGCTGCAGCAGCAGGTCCTTCACGGTGACCGGCACCCCGTCGAGCAGCCCCTGTGGCTCTCCTTTGCGCCACCGCTCGGCGGACGACTCGGCCTGGGCCAGTGCCTGCTCGGCATCCACCCGGACGAAGGCGTTCACCAGGGGCTGCACCACCTCGATCCTCTCCAGCGCGGCGCGGGTTGCCTCGACGGGGGAGAAGTCGCCCTTCTCGTAGCCGGTGAGCAGTTGGCGTGCGGTGAGGTCAGTCAGCTCAGACATCATGCATGGGGACGTACCCACGTTTCTTGTCGACCACGTTCGGGAATGGCTTTCCGGCTTCCCATAGTTCGTACAAGTCGACGAACTGCTCGCCGAGCCGGTCGCGCCAGCCGACCGTGTCGCCGCTCATGTGCGGGGAGACGATCAGCCCAGGCACGTCCCACAGCGGGCTGTCGGGCGTGAGCGGCTCGGAGCTGAAGACATCGAGGGCCGCGCCCGCGATCCACCGTTTGTTGAGCGCGGCGACGAGATCGTCCTCGACGACCAGCGGGCCGCGTCCCACATTGATGAACCGGGCCGAGGGCTGCATCAGACCGAAGCGCCGGGCGTCGAACATCCCGCGCGTCGCATCGGTGAGCGGCGCGGCGCACACCACCCAGTCGGCGCGCGCGAGCAGCGGATCGAGGTCCTGCGCGCCGTGGACGCCGGGCCGCTCGGTGCGGCCCACGACCGCCGCGGTGACGCCGAGGGCCTCCAGCGTGCCGGCCACGGCCCGGCCGATCGGGCCCGCGCCCACCACAGCCGCCCGGGTGCCCGTCACCCGCAGTCCCTCGCGGTGCCGCCAGCGCCGCTGCCGCTGGAGCTCCAGGGTGCCGGGCAGGTCCTTCGCCATGGCAAGGACCAGACCGGCGACGTACTCGGCGATCGGTTCCTCGAAGACCCCCCGGGCATTGGTGACCACCGTGTCGGAAGCGATCAGCTCCGGGCAGAGCAGCCGGTCGACCCCCGCGCTCGGGGTGTGCACCCAGCGCGGGCGCGGCCCCTCGCCCGGCCAGGCGGCACGCACCGCCTCGGAGGTGAAGTCCCACACCAGCAGGACGTCTGCGTACGGAAGTCGGGCGGCGAGCGTCTGCTCGTCGGCGTACTGGACATGGACCCGTCCGGCCAGCCGCCCGAGGCGGGGCGGGGGGTCTGCTGCCAGCACGAGAAGCGTGGGTTCGGACATCAGGCGGAAGCCGTTTCGATGGGGGCACCTCCCCTGCCCAGGAGGGCATACGGGGGAGTCTGAATGTACGGATTGACCACGCTCGCACCCGAACCTACCGTCGTCAACAACACGTCAGGGGGCCTGCGATGGATGTCTCCTTCCTCGGCGGACCACAACCCCAGCGCGGGGTCGGGGTCGTCGCACCGTTCGACTTCGCACTGGACCGTGAGCTGTGGCGCTGGGTCCCCGACGACGTATCGCTGCGCGTGACCCGTACGCCGTACGTGCCCGTCGAGGTCTCCCTCGACCTCGCCCGCCTGGTGAGCGAGCACGAGACGCTGCGCGAGGCGGTCCAGGCGCTGAGCGTGTCCGAGCCCGAGGTGGTCGCCTACGCCTGCACGTCGGGCAGTTTCGTCGGCGGTCTCGCCGGGGAGCGAGCCATGTGCGAGGCGATGAGCTCAGCGGGGGAAGTGGACTCGCTGACCACCTCCGGCGCCCTGCTCGAAGCACTCGGCGAGCTGGGCGCCGGTCGTATCGCCCTGGTCACGCCCTATACGGAGTCGGTGACCCAGGCACTGGAGGTGTATCTGGCGGAAGCTGGGGTAACGGTCACGGGCCGCGCCTTTCTGGGGCTGACCCGGCACATCTGGAAGGTGCCGTACCGGTCGGTGGTGGACATGGCGCGGCAGGCGGTGGTGGGTGCGGCGGACGCGCTCTTCATCAGCTGCACCAACCTGCCGACGTACGACGCGATCCCGCAGTTGGAGGCCGAACTGAGGATGCCGGTGCTCTCCGCGAACCAGGTGACGATGTGGGCCGCGCTGCGCAGGATCGGAGTGCACGCGGTCGGTCCCTACCAGGCGCTCCTGCTGGATCCCGGGCCGACGGCCGAGCAGACCACCGCGCCGACGGCCGAGCAGACCACCGCGCCGACGACCGAGCCCGAAGAACAGGAAGGCTGGACATGACGACGGTAGGACTTCTCTACCCTGGGCACTCAGCCGAGGACGACTACCCCCGGTTCGAGATGCTGCTCGACACCGACATCAGACTGCCCGTCGTCCACACCGACATCGGCGAGGACGCCCACCGTGTCGACGCGCTGCTGCGGATGGGCTCGCCGGAGCGGCTCGCCGCGGGTGTGGAACAGCTCCGGCTGGAGGGCGCGGAATCGGTGGTGTGGGCGTGCACCAGCGGAAGCTTTGTGTACGGCTGGGAGGGCGCGCGCGAGCAGATCCGCTCGCTGGCGCTGGCCGCCGGGATGCCGGCGTCGAGCACGTCGTTCGCCTTCGCGCATGCGGTACGGGAGCTGGGCGCCACGCGCGTCGCGGTCGCCGCGACCTACCCGCAGGACGTCACTGCTCTGTTCACCGCCTTCCTCAAGGCGTCCGGGGTCGAGGTGGTCGCCGACCGGGCGAGCGGGATCGTCACCGCGGCCGAGGTCGGCGCCTGGGGCCGGGCCGAGGTGCTGGAACTGGCGCGCGCGGGCGACCACCCCGACGCCGAGGTGGTGCTGCTGCCGGACACGGCCCTGCATACCGCGGCGTACCTCCCCGACCTGGAGAAGCTGCTCGGCAAGCCGGTCCTCACGGCGAACCAGGTGACGGTGTGGGAGGGGCTGCGGCTGGCGGAGCGCAGGGCGTGGGTGTTCGGGCCGAAGCTCGGCGCGCTGTTCGCGAAGCCGGAGTGAGTCGGGAGTGACCGGGCGGGAATAAGCGGAGAGACCCTCCCGTTAGCTGCTTCTGTACGTATTTTCATGCGCAGGAGGGCTGTAGCGGTGGGCGACGAGATTCAGGGTGACGCGATACGAGGCACGGCGATCGGAACGGCGCCGGTGCCCCTGTCCGTACTTGATCTGGTGACGGTCGGCAGCGGCCGCACCGCGACCGATGCCCTGCGCACCAGCGTGGCCATCGCGCGGCTCGCCGAGAGCCGCGGCTTTCACCGCCACTGGGTCGCCGAGCACCACTCGATGCCGGGCGTCGCCTCCTCGTCCCCGGCCGTGATCCTCGCCCATCTCGCCGCGCACACCGAGCGCATCCGCCTCGGCTCGGGCGGTGTGATGCTCCCGAACCATGCGCCGCTCGTCATCGCCGAGCAGTTCGGCACGCTGGAGGCGCTCGCCCCGGGCCGGGTCGACCTCGGACTCGGGCGGGCGCCCGGCACTGACGGCGCGACCGCCGCTGCCCTGCGACGCACGGACCGGCCGGGGGAGGGCGCCGACGATTTCCCTCAACAACTCGCCGAACTGACCCGCTTCCTGGACGACGACTTCCCGGACGGGCATCCCTACGCCCGCATCCACGCGGTGCCCGGACCGGTCCAGGGCCCTTCCGCCCGTCCGCCGATCTGGCTGCTCGGCTCCTCCGGCTTCAGCGCCCGGCTGGCCGGCGTGCTCGGACTGCCCTTCGCCTTCGCCCACCACTTCTCGGCGCAGAACACCGTCCCGGCGCTCGACCTGTACCGCGAGTCCTTCCGGCCGTCCGCGGTGCTGGACGCCCCGTACGCGCTGATCGGCGTCTCGGCCCTCGCCTCGGACGACGAGAAGGAGGCCCGCCGCCAGGTCCTGACCGGCGCGCTGTCGATGGTCCGGCTGCGCACCGGCCGTCCCGGGCTGATCCCCACGCCCGATGAGGCGGCCGCGTACGAATTCAGCCCCATGGAGCGGGAGTTCGTGGACAGCTGGCTGTCGAACGTCGTCCACGGCACCGCGGACGCGGTGCGGACAGGTCTGGACGACCTCCAGAAGCGCACCGGCGCGGACGAGTTGATGATCACGGCGAACGCGCACAGCGAGGACGCGCGGCTGCGCTCCTACGAACTGATCGCGGACGCCTACGACTTGGCCTAGGACTTGCCGGGAGCGAAGTAAATCCTGGGTTTCACGGGCGGAGTGGTTCTCTGCTGAACTACCCGCCCCCAGGGCCTTAATGGGGACTTAAACCGCTCGTCACCGTTGGTGGCGAGCGGCTTTGTGTGTGCGGTGCGCGTCCCTGACAAGCGGTTTCCCGCCCCGATTGGTCTAGTCCTCAATTTGGACCAGACCATTGACGCGGCAGTGGCCGGATCGCTATCTCTTCTCCAACTCGCGTTCCCACTTCCTGTTTCCAGGTCCCGTTCCGCCCTACCCCGGAGGCTGTACGTGCGCTCCCGCAGACCCTTGCTCGCGGCTCTGACGACCGCGGCCCTCGCCGCAGGCGTCCTGGCCGGTTTCGCAGGCCCAGGCACCGCCGACGAGGGGGCCGGCGAGGAAATCACGACCGCCGCCGCTTCCGTCGGCGGGGTGAAGATCGCGTACTACGACCAGTGGAGCGTGTACGGCAACGCCTTCTACCCCAAGCACCTGGACACCCGGGGCATCGCGGCCAAGCTCGACGTCGTCAACTACTCGTTCGGCAACATCCACCCGACCGAGCTGACCTGTTTCGAGGCGAACAAGGCGGCCGGCGACGACGCCAATCCCAACGCCGGTGACGGTGCGGGCGATTCGTACGCCGACTACCAGAAGTCGTTCGGCGCTGCTGACAGCGTCGACGGTGTCGCCGACACCTGGAACCAGCCGATCGTGGGCGTCTTCAACCAGTTCAAGGAGCTGAAGGCGAAGCACCCGCATCTGAAGATCAATATTTCGCTGGGCGGCTGGACGTACTCCAAGTACTTCCATGACGCGGCGAAGACGGACGCCAGTCGCAGGAAGCTGGTGGCATCCTGCGTCAAGCAGTACATCCAGGGCGACCTGCCGGTCGAGGGCGGCTACGGCGGCCCCGGCGCCGCCGCCGGGATCTTCGACGGCATCGACATCGACTGGGAGTACCCGGGCTCGGAGGGCGGCCATCTCGGCAACCACTACGGACCCGAGGACAAGACCAACTACACGCTCCTGCTGGCGGAGTTCCGCAAGCAGCTGGACGAGTACGGCGCGGCGCACGGCGGAAAGAAGTACCTGCTGACGGCGGCGCTCCCGGCCGGCCAGGACAAGATCAAGCACATCGAGACGGACAAGATCGGCGCGTACCTCGACTACGCGAACATCATGACGTACGACATGCACGGCGCCTGGGACGCGGACGGCCCGGCCTACCACCAGTCGCCGCTGCACTCGCCGGCCTCCGACCCGACGGACCCCATCGCCCCCGGCACACAGAAGTACTCGATCGACAACGCCATCGACTCCTGGCTCGACGGAAACGCGGCGTACGGCATCGCCGGCGGCTTCCCGGCGAACAAACTGACGCTGGGGTACGAGTTCTACTACCGCGGCTGGAAGGGCGTCCCGGCCGGCGCCAGAAACGGTCTCGCACAGTCCGCGACCGGAGCGTCGGCCGCCCGGCCGGTGAGCCAGCAGCCGGGCATCGCGCACTACAAGGAGCTCGGCGGGATCGTCGACAACGCGGCGACGACGTTCTGGGACGACGAGGCCAAGGCGGCGTACTTCTACAAGGACGGGGAGTTCTTCACCGGCCTCGACAAGCGCGCGATCCAGGCGCGGGCGGACTACGGGCACAGCCGGGGCCTGGCGGGCGCGATGATGTACTCGCTGCTCGGCCTGGACGCGAACGCGACGCTGTTCAACGACATCGTGACGGCGGTCGGCGGCTCCCCGAACCCGGACCCGTCTCCTTCGGACCCGACCCCGTCACCCTCAAGCCCGACCCCGACCCCGACGCCGACCCCGACCGACCCGCCGACTGGCTGCACGGCCGCGGCCTGGTCCAGCACCCCGGCGTACACCGGTGGCGCGCAGGTCTCCCACAAGGGCCGCCTCTGGAAGGCGAAGTGGTGGACCCAGGGCGAAGAGCCGGGCACGACGGGCGAATGGGGCGTCTGGCAGGACCTGGGCGCCTGCTGACCCGCTGATTTCCGAGCCCCCCACAGGCCGCCGCCCCCGCCCGGAATGTCCTCCCGGCCGGGGGCGGTCGGCGTCCCGCCGGTCGCCGGGATCCGTCGGTCAGACCGACAGTGCGCCGACGCCGATCAGTTCCGCGATCAGCTCCGGCGCCACCGCCCGTGAGTAGAGCCAGCCCTGGCCCGTGTCACAGCCGATCCGCCGCAGTCGCGACGCCTGGCCGGCCGTTTCCACGCACTCCGCCGTGACCGTCAGGCCCAGCCGGTGCGCCAGCTGCACCATCGCCTCGACGATCGTCTCGTCCGCCGGGTTCGGATGCGCCTCGTCCTGGAAGCCGCGGACAAACGATCCGTCGAGCTTCAGTACGGATACCGGCAGCCGGCTCAGATACGCCAGGTTGGAGTACCCCGTCCCGAAGTCGTCGATCGCGATCTGCACGCCCATGTCGCTGAGCGCCTGCAGCGCCTGGAGCGGGCGGCCCGCCGAGCCCATCACCGCCGACTCCGTCAGCTCCAGCTGCAGCAGATGCGGCTCGAGTCCCGTCTCCGCCAGAATCCCAGCCACGTCCGCCACCAGGTCGGAGTCCCAGACCTGGCGTACGGCGACATTGACGCTCACGAACAGCGGCTGCGCGTCCGGATGGTCCTTCTGCCACTGGCGGGCCTGGCGGCACGCCGTACGCAGCACCCAGCGCCCGAGCTGGACGATCGAGCCGTCCTCCTCCGCGATGCCGACGAACCGATTCGGCGCGAGCGTGCCGAACTGCGGGTGGTTCCAGCGCACCAGCGCCTCCACGCCCCGCGTCACCCCGTCCGCCATCCCCACCAGCGGCTGGTACTCCAGCGTGAACTCCCCGCGCTCCACGGCCGGGCGGAGCGTGGAGGACAGCGCCTGACGGGTCATCCGGTGGGCGTTGCGCTCGGGGTCGAAAAGCGTCCAGCGGGCCTTGCCGTCCGCCTTCGCCCAGTACAGGGTCGTGTCCGCGGCCTGCATCAGCCCGGTGGCGTTCGTCCCGGACACCGTCCGCTCCACCACTCCGATCGAGGCCGAGACCGAAAGACGCTGCCCGGCCAGGTCGAACGGCTGCTGCAGCGCGGCCAGTACGGACGCGGCGAGATCGGCGAGCTGCTCCGTACCGGTGGAGTCCTCGACCAGGATCGCGAACTCGTCGCCGCCGAGCCGCGCCACCAGGTGCCCGCCGCTGCATGTGTATCCGTAGGTGTCCGCGCAATCGGTGAGCCGTGAGGCGACCGCGGCCAGCAGCCGGTCGCCGACCCGGTGTCCGAGCGTGTCGTTGACCGCCTTGAAACCGTCGAGGTCGAGATAGCAGAGGCCGATCCGGCCGGTCGAGCCATGGTCGTACGCCGATGACTCGAGCGCCGCCGAGAGCCGCTCGAAGAACAGCGTGCGGTTGGGCAGCCGGGTCACCGGGTCGTGCATCTGGAGATGGCGCAGCCGGGCGTGCAGCTCGCGCCGGTCGCTGATGTCCGCGATGGACAGCAGCACATTGCTGCTGTCGGGCACCGGCGCGACGGTCACCTCCGCCCACAGCGCGCGCCCGTCGGGGTGCTTGAGCCGACGCGCACAGCGGAACCGGGACCGGCGGCCGCGCAGCACTTCGCGGTACGCGTGCCAGGTGCGGCGGTCCGACGCGAGGTCGACGAGGTCCGCCGCGAACTGCTCCCGCAGGGTAGCGGGTTCGGTGCCCAGCAGCGCGGCGAGGGCCGCGTTGGCGGTGACGACGAGGCCCTCGTCGTCGACGACCGCCATCGCGAGGTGCGCCGCGTTGAACGCGGCCCGGTAGTCACGCAGCTCGGCGGTGGTCCGGCCGAAGCGATTACGCTCCGTGATAATTGGCCGGATTTTGCCGGGGACTGCGACTCCCGCGGGCCCTGTTCCTTCGGAGGTTCCGCTCACCGCTCGCTCCCGCAGTGCAGTCGTGTCGTACAGGGTCGTACTGATGTGATCAGCAAGATGTCCGGCAAGATGCCCGGCGGCAAGTCCAGTAGAGGCCGGGAAAGTCTGCCGATCATAGAGGCTGGCCCATGGGCCGTTCCAGCTACGCCGCCGCGAGGCAGCGCATTCACGGCCTTCGGCCGATCGTTTCTGCACAGGTCTGATCCGGGGACGATTCCGCATTGACCGAATGTGACGTTCCGTGAGCCATCGGAGTGTCGTCGGGTCTCGGACCGGTGTCGGACCGGTGTCGGGTCGGTCACCCGGGTGGGGCAGCGGAACAGGGCGTACCACCACAAACCATCACAAGGTGGTTGAGGCGTCGCCCATTCCGCAGCCGGAGGTCCACGTGGAGGGTCAGCAGTCGTCCGAGGGAACACCCGGGGGAGTGGAACCCGTGCGCCTGCGGAGCGCCGCTGCCGCTCTCACATCCCTCATGGCGCTCGCCGCCACGTCGCTCGTGGCGGGCCCCGCGGTGGCCATCACGGCGGGGGGACCCTGCGCGTTGCCTCGAACGGCCGCGCACCACTCCCTGGGTGTGGACACCTGGAACGACGAGTACCCGCGCCCGGTCCGGCAACTGGACGCGGTGATGATCTTCCTGTCGTTCCCGGACTCCGTGCCGCTGAACGCGCCGCGCGAGCTCGTGGCCGACCACTTCCCGGCCACCAGCAGATTCTTCGCGCGAGCCTCGTACGGGAAGTTCGTGCTGCGCCCGCATTCGCAGCGCAGGTGGGTGGCGATGCCCAAGGCATCGACGGCGTACGGGATAAAGCGTGACTGGGAGTCCGGGCAGCGCGCCACATATCTGCGCGACGCGATCACCGCGGCCGACCCGACGGTCGACTTCTCCCGCTACGACATCGTCTATCTGGTCGCGGACCCGAACGCGCCCGGCGTCGACTCCGACGCGACGAAGGTCGTGAACTTCGACGAGCCGCTGCACGCCGACGGCACCGACGTCGACCGGGTCGTCACCGTCTTCGAGCGCCACCCGCCGGACCGCAATGTGCTGGCCCACGAGACCGGCCATGTCTTCGACCTGCCCGACCTCTATCACCGGCCGAGGGACGGCAAGGGCGACTGGGACACATACGTCGGCGACTGGGATGTGATGGGCAGCCAGTTCGGCCTTGCTCCGGATCTCTTCGGCTGGCACAAGTGGAAGCTGGGCTGGCTGGACAGGCGCGCCGTGCGGTGTGTGACGAAGGCCGAGTGGGTCACGCTGGAGCCGATCGGGGCCGCGCCGGCCCCGGGCGGGAGCCTCGGCACGCGGCTCGCGGTCGTCCGGACCGGCACGGACACGGCGCTCGCGATCGAGGCGCGCGGCGCGACGGGCAACGACGAGTCGACCTGCAGGGAGGGGGTGCTGCTGTACCGCGTGCAGGCCGAGACGGCTTCGGGCGGCGGCCCGGCGGAGGTCGTCGACACCCACCCGGGCAGCGTGGCGTGCCGGGGCAGGTCGGTGTACCCGCCGCTGGCGGACGCGCCGCTCGGGGTCGGTGAGACGTTCACGATGCCGGGGACGCCTGGGGGGCGGACGAGGGTGGAGGTGGCGGACCGTACGCGCTCGGGCGCGTGGACGGTCAAGATCAGCACGGCGTAGGGGGGCCGAGGACGGCGGGCCCGGAGTCCGGACGTTCGTGGCGGGCGGGCCTGTCGGTCCGCGGGGCCCGGTCGTCCGGGCGTCGGTGTACGGACGCACGAAAAGGCCCCTCGCTCTCGCGAGGGGCCTTTTCCGTCTGTGCGCCGCCAGGGACTCGAACCCCGGACCCGCTGATTAAGAGTCAGCTGCTCTAACCAACTGAGCTAGCGGCGCCTGCTGACGTCGTAGACCTTAGCACCCTGATCGGCGCCAGGAAAAATCGATATACGGACACTGGGAGACGAGGTCGCGCGGACCGCCCGCACGCACGCCCAGAGCACCACCTCGGGCCCCGGCAGCCACGGGTGCCGGGTGTCGGGGGCCACCAGCCAGCGCGGGCCGCCCGTCGCGGGGTGGCGCTGGGCCAGCGGCGGAACGGTGACCGCGTCGCCGGTGCCGTGGCAGAGCATGGGCGGCACGGAGTCGCCCCACTCCTCCCAGCCGAGCAGGGACGGCAGCCGGTGCGCGGTGCCGGGGGCGGTGAAGAGCATCATCCGGCCGCGGTGCATGGCGGCGGGGCCGGATCCCGGCCCCTCCTCCCAGAGCTGGTCGAGCATGCGGCGGCCGAAGATCGCGGGCACGTTCACGATGTCGAAGACAGAGCCGCAGGGGAGTACGGCGGGGGCGTGCGGGTGGGTCTCCCAGAGGGAGAGCAACGAGCGCGAATGGCCGACGGCGGAGACGAGCCAGCTCGCGCCGGTTGGTGTGACCTGGGCGACATGGTGCCTGTCCTCGTCGCGCAGGAGGGCGAAGTTGTCGGCCCGGCGCTCGTCCTCACCGGAGCCGGGGATCAGCTGGGAGTCGTCTTGCAGCCATGCGCTCATGCAACAAGATCTACCCGGAGTGACGTTCCAGTTTCTGAGAGTTTGCGGAAATGGGGACAGGGCGGGGCGGGGAGGCGTATCTTGCGCCACGGCATATGCCAGGCGCGATGTTGGGCGAGCGCGTCTCGGGCCTCGGGACCTCGGGCCTCGGGAGCTCGGGCCTTGGGAGCTCGGGCCTTGGGAGCTCGGGCCTTGGGAGCTCGGGCCTCGGGAGCTCGGGCCGCCGGCCTGAGGCCTCGGGACCTCGCGGCCGCTGTGCCGGACGCGGTCCGTCGGGGGCGGGCGCGGTGGGCTACGGCGTGGTATTGCGGAGCAGGTCGCGGCCGAACTCGATCATCTTCTTGGCGTAGTCCGCGGTCCACTCCGCGCGCTGGGCGATGTCCGCGGGGGTCAGCCGGTCGAAGCGACGCGGATCGGCGAGCTGGGCGGCCGCGAGCGCCTGGAACTCGACGGCGCGGTCGGTGGCCGCGCGGAAGGCCAGGGTCAGTTCGGTCGACCGTGCCAGCAGCTCCCGCGGGTCCTCGATCGACTCCAGGTCGAAGAAGTGCTCGGGGTCGGCGGCAGCCTCCGACGGCTCGAAGAGCAGCGGGGCAGGCCGCAGCTTCCGCTCGCTCCGCTCGGGTTCCGCCATGTGGTTCTCCTCCTCGCCCAGGTGCGAGCCCCTTCCCGGGCCGCCCTCCGTTGACCTTGTGTCCATCGCCATTCCCACCGCCGCCTTCCATTGTGGCGGCCTACGCAAGTGTGCCTGTGGCTGCCGGCGCTTCGGGCTGCGTGCCGGGCTCCGTCCGGTGTTCGCGGCTCATGGCTGCCAGCTCACCCGGTGGTCCGCCAGGTGCGCCAGGACCGCGTGGTTGGCCTCCCAGCCGTCCGGGAACTTCACCGTGACGCCCAGCTGGACCGGCTCCGTGGACGGGTGCTCGTCCAGCAGGTCGGTGACGCCCGCGCGGCACACCACGATGCACGCGTGCCGATGGCGGGAGGCCAGCACGCACAGTCGGCCCGTCTCCAGGTGGAACGCGGTCGCGTCCGGGCGGCCGGAGAGCGGGTGGAGGACCACTGTGACGTCGAACTCGCGGCCCTGCAGGCGGTTCGCCGTGTCCACGGTGACATCCGTGACGCCCAGCTCCGCGAGCGCCGCCCGTACCGCTGCCGCCTGGTCGCGGTGGGCCGTGCCGACGGCGATCCGGTCGGCGGTGACCGGGACGGGTTCCGGGGACCGCTCGCTGGTCGCCGCGCCTCCGCGGTCCAGCAGTCGGCGGACGACCAGGGCCACTGCCCGTACCGCCTCGGGGTCCGTGCGGGGCGTGTGGCGCGCGGGCAGCTCCAGCAGGCCCCAGCCCGACTCGGCCGCCTCGTCGAGCACCCGGTCGGGGCCCGAGCCGTCCGACGGCACCCCGAAGGCGAGCCGCCGGTCGCCGGGGCCGGTACCGCTGCGGAAGGGGGTGTACGGGTAGAACGCGTCGGAGACGAGTGGCGCGGCCGAGGCCGGCAGCCGCCATGAGACGGGCAGCCGGTGCTGCGGCAGGTCCGGATTGTGGGCCAGCAGCGTGGAGACGGCGCTCGCGGAGGGGTCGTACGACAGCCCGGCCCACTGGTCCGCGCCGACGATCGAGAACGGGTCCAGCTGACCGGGGTCACCCACGAACAGCGCACGCTCGAAGAGCCCGGCGACGGCGAGCAGCGCGTCGGAACGCATCTGGTAGGCCTCGTCGACGATGGCGTGCCGCCAGGGCTCGATGCCCTGGACGTGGCCCCATTTCGCGGCGGTCGATATGACGATCTCCAGCCCGGCGAGGTCACCGGCCTTGGCGGACTTGCGGACGTTGTCCAGTTCGTCGAGGGCCTTGTCGTACGGATCGGGCTCATTGCTGTGCAGCCGCCCGACGGCCAGCTCGGGCTCTTTCTCGGCGAGCCGGACGACGAGGTCGTCGACCTGGGCGTTGGTCTGCGCGATGACCATCAACGGCCGCCCGGCGGCGGCCAGTTCCCGCGCGGCGTGCACCACGAGCGTGGACTTCCCGGCCCCGGGCGGCGAGTCCACGACGACACCGCGGTGGGAGCCGTGCAGCGTGTCGTCGAGGATCGCGTCCGTGGCCCGGGCGGCCTCGACGGACGGCTCGAATCCGGGCCGGCTCACAGCACGCCTCCCCGGGCGAAGGGGCGCGACGCGAGGAAGCCGCGTCCCGCGGGGGTGTCGGGTCGTCCCGCGCCCCCGCTTTCGACGGCGGGCGAGTGGGAAAGCCCCACGCGGCCCTGCTCGGGCCGGGTCACAGCACGTCCTCCGGGGTCACAGGGTCCGGGCTCTGAGCCGACGTGCCGGGGGGCCCGCCGTGGGTCCACGGGGTTTCCTCCCGGGCCGGGAGCTTCGGGCCGCCCCGCTGGTCGTGTTCGAACAGGGTCCAGGCGATCCGGTCGCCCTTCTGCGGGACCGAGCCCTCGGCCGGGTCCTTGGCGCGGCCCATGCGGTCCGTCAGCCGCAGCACCAGCGTCCCCTCCGCGTCGTACCGTACGAACTCCGCCGTCTGCGGCTTGCCCTCCAGCGAGCGGTACACCTTCGCCCGCTCGGCCAGCTGCGGGCGGTCGTCCGTGCGGACCGTGAGGAGCGGACGCGGGCTCGGGCGCTTCGAGTCCGACCAGGCCATCACGACCTCCGTCACCTCGCTCAGGAAAGCCTCGCCCGCCAGCCTGCGTCCCGCGAGCACGAGTGGGTCGTCCAGCGCCTCCTGGGCCTCCAGCTGCGCCTGTGCCGTCTCGCGGGAGGCGAGCTTCTGAGCGGCCGTCACCGCGTCGTCGCGGCGTGGCTGCGGCGGCTCGCCCGCTCGTACGCGATCGCGGTGAGCGGTGAACGACCAGCGGTCCCGGGTCCAGCGGTCCGCCGCCCTGGAGCCCTCCGGCAGCTCACGCAACAGCTCCAGGCCGCGCCACACCGCGTGCCACGTGGGCTGCAGCTGGGTCAGTACCAGCCGGCGGATCTCCCGCTCGGCGACGGTCAGTTCACCCAGCCGGGCATCCGCCATCACGCCTTCCTCCGCCGCGCCGAGCGCCTGCCGTGCCCGGTCGTAGCGCTCCACGGCCGGGGCCAGCAGCCTGTTGTCGAAGGCCGGATCGGTGGCCGGCCCGGCAGGCGGGCAGAGCAGCTGCCCGTCCCGGTCCCGCGTCAGCTCGGCCCGCAGCGCCGCCTGGGCCCCCGATTCCCCCTCGCCTGGATCGATCCAGGCGAGCAGCGCGCCCAGATGCTGGTCCTCCAGGCTGGACTGGCCGCTCGCCCAGTGCCGGTTCAGCAGATCGGTCGCGGCGAGGAGCAGCGAGGAGCCGGGCACCCGGGCCCGTTCGCCGTAGTGCGTGAGCCAGCGGCCGAGCAGCGGCACGCGCGGCGGCGCGGGGTAGGGCGCGTCGGGGTCCTCCTCCGCCGTACGCCGGAACCGCATCGACCGGCCGAGCAGCCGTACGAAGTCGATGCCGGCCCGGGCCGGCACGATCAACTGCGGTGCGTCCGCGCACAGTTCGACCTCGACCTTGACCCTCTTGCCGGTCTCGGGGTCCACATCTCCCCCAGCCTTCGGCCGGGAGGTGCCCCCACGCTCGGCGGGCTCGACGTCGTCGGTGTAGGCATCCAGATGCGGCAGCAGCGCGTCGGCCAGCTCCGCGAGGAACGCGAAGCGCAGATCCCGGTCGCGGGGCTGCGCCACGACGAGCAGCCGCGGCTCCTGCGGATCGGTGCCGACCAGCGCGCCCAGCGGCGCCCCCGCCTCACCCGCCGTGGTGAGCGGCACGAAGACCAGCGGCCTCTCGGACAGATGCCGGTGCCGCACCGTCGCCAGTGGCCGGGCCCGCCCGGACTCCACGGCCTCCAGCCGGGCGAGCGTGGAGATCAGCGACATCCGGCCTCCTCCAGCGCCTCGGCCCGCAGCGCCGCCGCCCTGCGCAGGGCGGCCACCGCCGGGTCGTTCGGATCGCCCGCGGACCCCCGCGCCGCCGCCAGGACGTCGCCGATCGTCGTCAGCCCGCCCAGCTCGCCGCGCATCCCAGGGCCCAGCGCCTCGACCGCGCCCGACTCGCGGGCCCGGTCACGGCAGTGGAAGGCCAGCTCGCACGCGGCCAGGCACTCGGGGGCGTACGCCGCGGAAACCGACTCGACCGCCGCCGTCAGCTCCTGTGCCGGCCGCTCCAGGTCGAAAGTCGTGCCCTCGGGCAGCGCCGCGGCGATGTCCTCGATCCGGGTCAGCCGGGCCAGCTGGCGGCGGGTGACCGACAACTGCTTGCGTACGTCGACGACGGAGCCGGTCGGCAGATTGGAGAAGTCCTTGGGGCAGACCAGCAGCACCGAGTGCGCGACCTTCGCGCCGTCCGTCAGCGCGGCGACCCGCTCCAGCGCCAGCACATACACCGCGGCCTGGCGTGCGGCCGCGCCGACCTTCGCCGCGTCCGCCGACGCGTCGATCATCGGGAAGGACTTGATCTCGACGACCGTCCACCGCCCGTCGGGGTGGACGACCACCGCGTCAGGTTCCAGATAGGCGGGCGAGCCCGCGACCTCCAGCGCCAGCAGGGGGTGGTCGAGCAGCGTCCAGGCCCCGTCCCCGACGCCGGCCGCGGTCGCCTCGCGCAGTGCCAGCGCCGTACGCGCTGCCCGGCCCTCGGGACCGGCCGCCGACAGATCGGGCACCCGGACCTCGGCCGGGGCGTCCACGCCCAGCAGCCGCATCATTTCCGTACCGCCGTCGGCCTTGACCTTGGCCTCGAAGGCATTGCCGCGCATGAACGCGAACTGCGACTGGCCGAACGCCGCCGGGGATCCCAGCGCGGAGGCGAGCGCCGCCTTGTCCACCCCGGCGCCGTCCAGCAGCGCGCGCCGCTTGCAGCCGGGGTTCGCCGCGAGGGCGGCCAGCGCGCGGGCGTCGAGCGGATGCGGCTGGGCGGCGGGGCCGCGCAGCTCAGCGAGCCGCTGCCGGAGTGCTGTCGTCGGCGCCTGCGGAGGAGGTCCGCTGTCCAGGGATTCGCTCACCCGCGGAAGTCTCGCATCCGGCACTGACAATCGGGGACTTCGAGCCGGAAGGAGCGGCCCGGACGCGTGTGCGCACCCGGTCGGCGAGGCGCATCGCGGGCCGCGTCAGCAGCGCGCCGACGCCCATCACGGCGGCGCCTGCGACCGCGTCCAGGAAGTAGTGGTTCGCCGTGCCCATGACCACGAGCGTGGTGAGCAGCGGGTAGGCGACGCCGAGGACCTTCATCAGCGGTGTGCGCCCGTGACGCCACAGCATCACGCCGCACCACAGCGCCCAGCCGACGTGCAGACTCGGCATCGCGGCGTACTGGTTGGTCATCGCGCCCAAGCCGCGCGGCGCACTCGCCTCGCCGCCCCACCAGCCGTACGAGCTGTACTGCGCCATCGTGTCGACGAACCCCTGGCCGGCGTCGAGCAGCCGCGGCGGGCAGGTCGGCAGCAGCGTGAAGCCGACGAGGCCGAGCAGTGTGGAGAGCATCAGCCAGGTGCGGGCGGCGTGGTAGCGGGCGGGGCGGCGCCGGAAGAGCCAGACGAGGATGGCGGGGGTGACCAGATAGTGCAGCGACGCGTACGCGAAGTCGGCGGGGATGCCGAGGGCGGGGGTCTGGGTGAAGAGGCGGTTGAGCGGGTGCTCGGCGTTCAGGAGGAGGGCCTTCTCGGCCCGGAGTATCGCCATTCCGTGGTCGACCGCGGTTGTCACATCGCCCCGGGCGAGCAGCCGGCCCGCCGAGTAGGCGGCGTACACCACTGCTATCAGGGTCAGTTCGGTCCACCAGCGGGGCCGATGGCGGGGCGCGGGGTACGGCATCCGAACGTTTCTCCCGTTTGTGTTCAGGCGGCCATCGGCCACCGCTCGACCGTACGGTGTATAGGGCGACGCCCCGTCGGCGTGTCCCGCCTGTAGCAGGACGCTGAGACCGACTTGGAGGTTGCCTCGCGTTCAGGTGCGAGATGATGGAAGGCCACCCGATGTGAACCTGAGGGAGACCCCGCATGGCACCGCGCATCCTGCTCGCCCGGCACGGCCAGACGGAATGGTCACTGCTCGGCAAGCACACCGGCAGGACGGACATCCCGCTGCTCGATGAGGGCAGACGCGGGGCGAAACTGCTCGGGGAGCGGCTGCACCGGGCGCCGTGGTCGGGCCTGGAGGGCGTCGAGGTCCGGACGAGCCCGTTGGCGCGGGCGGTGGAGACCTGCGCGCTGGCCGGGTTCGGGGAGCGGGCGACCGAGTGGGACGCGCTGATGGAGTGGGACTACGGGGCGTACGAGGGCCTGGCTCCGGCGGACATCCACGCGGAGCGCGCGGACTGGTTCATCTGGCGCGACGGCGTCCCGGACGGCGAGACCCTGGCGGAACTGGGCGCGCGGGCGGACGAGGTGGTGGAGTGGGCGCGCTCGGCCGACCGCGACGTGCTGGTCTTCGCGCACGGCCACATTCTGCGGGTGCTGGGGGCGCGGTGGCTGGGCCTGGACCCGGCGTTCGCGGCGCGGATCAAGCTGGATCCGACGAGTCTGTCGGTGCTCGGGTGGGCGTACGGGGCGCCGGCGATGGAGCGGTGGAACGACACGGCCCATCTGGAGGGCTGAGTTTCCCGCCGGGTACGCGCCGCGAGCCGGTTGACCGGCGACCCGCGACCCGCGACCGTGCGCCAAAGATTCTCCCCTGCGCCAAAGATCCGCGCCCCCTGCGCCGAAGACCGGGCGCCCCGTGCGCCTTGACCGGCGCCCGCGCGGCAACGACCTGCACCCCGCGCGGCAACGACCCGGCACCCGTGCGCCGAAGGACCCGCGCCCCGTGCGCCAAAGACCGGCGCCCGCGGCAACGACCCGCACCCGCTCGCCGAAGGCCGCGGCCCCGTGTGCCGAAGGACCCGCGCCGTGGATCCCGCGCGGCGCCCGCCCTCACGCCCTCCGCAGAGATTCCTGGTGCCGCTCCAGGAACGTCCCCACCGCCCCTGTCCTCCGCCTCGGCAGCAGCACCCTCGCCGTGTCCGACAGTATCGACTGGATGCGTGACGACTGGACCTCTGCCAGGTCCAGCACCTGGTGGCCCGCCTCCGCCGCCTCTTCCGGGGCTCCGGCGCGGGCCAGGTCCGCCGCCAGTTCCGCCCGGTACAGAGCCAGGTTGCGGGTGAAGCGGGTGTCCTGGAGGGTCGCCGCACGGCGGGCGTGGCGGGCGGCTCGGGGCCACTCGCCGAGGGCCGCCCAGCACTGCGCCTGCAGCGCTTCCAATTCCGGTTCGCCGAAGAAGGACATCCACTCCGGATCCGTGTCCGCCGGGCCCCGGTCGAAGTACGCGTACGCCCGTGCCAGGGACTTCTCGCAGCCCGTACGGTCCCCGAGCCCCGCCCAGCCGCCCGCCTCCCGGAGCGAGAGCAGGGACAGCAGGCGTGGCGAGGCCACATGCCGCGCCGCGCGCTGGCCCGCCTGGGCCGAGCGGACCGCCTCCCGGTGGCGGCCGGCGTCCCGCGCCAGGAAGGACGTGTTGCAGAACGCGTGCGCCTCCAGCGCCGGATCGCCCCCCACCCGAGCGGTCGCCAGCGCCTCCGCGTAGTGCGACCGGGCGTCGTCGAACCGGCCCGAGTCGTGCGCCAGCCAGCCCACCGAGATGGCCAGTTCGCCCGCGCCCGCGTGGAGCCGGTCCGCCGTGGAGCGGCGCGCGGCGGTGCTCGCGTCGAGCAGTGCGTACGCCGCCCGTAGCGGCTGCGCGGCCCGCCGGTAGAGCCCGTCCGCGCCGTGCCGGTCGTCGAGCAGCCGGATCCGCCGTACCGCGTCCTCGACGGCGTTCACCTCCGTCTCGCCGACGCGTCGCTGTGCGGGCACACGACCGGGACCGGGACCGGGACCGAGCCCGAGGGACGCGGCCGCCACCGTGGCGGAGCCGCTCGTCATGAATGCGCGACGCAGCACGTCGCTCTCCTCGTCGATGTCGCTGTGACTGTTGCTGTCGCTGTCGAAAAGTTCGCGGGTCTCTCGGGGGCCGAAAGGTTCGGGCGGCCGTCCCCGGCCGCCGCCCCGCACCTGTTCCCTCGCCGCGAACCCCAGGTCCGCCAGCGTCAGACCGGGGAACATGTGCAGGAACACCCGCTCGTACGCGTAGTTCGGACAGCGGATCTCGCCGGCCTCGACGCGCCCGATGTAGCGGGCGTCGCACGAGACCTGCTCGCCGATCTCCCGAGCCGCCTTGCGCACACTCGCCGCGAACTCCCCCGGCGAGCGCGGCCCCCGCAGGCGGCGGAAGGCGAGGTTGGGAACCGCCCGGTTGGGAACTGCCCGCGATGCCTGTGACGATGACGCCATGGCCGAGCCCTCTCTTGGTGCAGCCGTGTTCCGGCGGAGCAAGAACGTACCTGCTGTGATGGGTCGCACACGCAGGGTTTAGCTACAAAAGGGATATCTCCCCCTCGATCTGCCATGAACTGCCATCCTTTGCGGCGGCGTGCCGCCGTAGCCCTTGACGCGAACGGGCGTTGAACCATCCGGAGGCGCGATACGTGTCTCCACTCGAGCGAGGAGGGGATCCCCTTGTTGGAGACCGGCATGGAGGCCAGCGCCAACGGCGGTTCACGTACGACTGCGACGACTGCTCAGCACAGGCCAACTCCGGACAGCAGCGCACCGCCCGGTGACGACGCCGAGCCGTGCGACCTGGTGACCGTCCCCGCCCGGCAGGGGCTCGAGGCCGTCGACATCCTGCGCCGTGGCGCCGCACCGGCCGTCGGCCCGGTGCTCCACGACGGCGCCCGCGACACCCTCGGCTTCCTGGTGCCGCCCGGCACCGCGGACGGCTGGGACGTGCCGGGAAGCGCCTGTACGCAGACGTCGGGACGCGGTCTGCGGATCCCTGCCGAACCCCCGCTCACCGGCAGTGGCACCGGCACCGGCGTCGGCACCGGCAGCCGCACCGGCTGGCTGCTGCCGCCGGGCGACGCCGACCCGGTCACCGACCCGGTGGTGCTGCGCGAGGCGCTCGGCGAGGCGGCCCGCCTCATCGAGGCCGCCGACAACTGTTGCTGAGACCGGGTCGCTGAGCCGCCCGTCCTCACCGAGCCGATAATGGGCTCGTGGCAAAGAGCAAGCGGCGCAGCCGTACCGGCGGGGCAGGCAGTCCCGAACCCGTCGTCGAGCAGGTCGACGGCGGGCTCGCCGAGCTGATACCCGACCGCGAGCGCCCGCGCGGCTGGACGCTGCTCCTCGACGGCGCCCCGCAGTCCCATGTCGACCTCGACGATCCGGTCCATCTCTCCTTCGAGTACCAGCGACGCCTCGGCCATGTCGCCGATCTCGCCGCCCCGCCGGGCCGCCCCCTCCAGGTCGTGCATCTCGGCGGCGGGGCCTTCACTCTCGCCCGCTACATCGCGGCCACCCGCCCCCGTTCCACCCAGCAGATCGTCGAGTTGGACGCCATGCTGGTCCAACTGGTCCGTAAGCAGCTCCCGTTGGACCCCGGAGCCCGGATACGCGTCCGGTCTGCCGACGCCCGCGCCGGGCTCGGCAAGGTCCCGGACGGCTGGGCGGACCTCCTGATCGCCGACGTCTTCAGCGGAGCCCGCACCCCCGCGCATCTGACCAGCACAGAATTCCTCGCCGAGGTGCGCAGGGTCCTGAGGCCGGGTGGGCTGTACGCCGCGAACCTCGCCGACGGCCCCCCGCTCGCCCATCTGCGCGCCCAGGTCGCCACCGCCGCCGCGGTCTTCCCCGAACTCGCGCTCGCCGCCGACCCGACGGTGCTGCGCGGACGCCGCTTCGGCAATGCGGTGCTGGTCGCGTCCGACGTTCCGCTGCCCGTCGCCGAGCTGACCCGCCGCGTCGCGAGCGACCCGCACCCCGGCCGGGTCGAACACGGCAGGGCGCTCACCGACTTCACGGGCGGCGCGGCCGTGGTCACCGACGCGAGCGCGAAGCCCTCACCCGTACCGCCGTCCGCGACGTTCCGTTAGCGCGATGGCGGATCCTGCCGACGGCGGGTCTGTCGCCGCTCCGGACGGTCCTGATCGTCAGCGCTCGTCGAACTCGACCATCGGAGGGTGGCCGTTCCAGGTGCAGAAGACCGAGACCTCACGGCCGTCCTTGGTGAAGGTCACCCGGATCCACGTGGGCTGCTTCCAGACCTGCATCTGCCAGCCGGCGTGCGGCGTCGCCGAGGCCAGCTCCGCCGACGACTCGCCGATGTCGAAGACGACCCGGCCACCGTCGACCGTGTAGCCCTTCACGTTCCCGGGCGTCGGCTCCGCCGGGGCGGGCGGCGCCGGCGGCTCGGTCTTGCTCGGCTTTCCGGCAGGTGGAGTGGCCGACGGCGCACCGCTCTTGCCGGAAGCGGCCGGCTTCGACGGCGTCGGGCTCGGCGCCCGCTGCGTGGATGATGCCTGCGGCTTCGCACCCTGCGTGGTGGCGCCGCCCGCGGTGATGGGCAGCGCGCGGGGCCGGTCGTAGGCGGTCCCGGACATGACAGTGTGGACGCCCCACCAGGACAGCGTGACCGCGGCGCCGGTGGACAGCGACCATGCCATGGCATGTACCAGTCCTCGATGCATCCGGGCCATACTGCACCACGCGCCCCACAACTGTCCCTACGGGGACCGGCGTCCCGCGTATGGCGTACGGTGCCGCCCATGGCAAGTGTGCTCGTGGTCGAGGACGACCAGTTCGTACGCTCCGCCCTCATACGGCACTTGACCGAGGCCTCCCACACCGTACGGAGCGTCGGCACAGCCCTCGAGGCGCTGCGCGAAGTGGCTCATTTCCGTTTCGACTTGGTCATCCTGGATCTCGGCCTCCCCGATCTGGACGGGGCCGAGGCGCTGAAGATGCTGCGCGGAATCACCGACGTACCAGTGATCATCGCGACCGCGCGGGACGACGAGGCGGAGATCGTAAGGCTGCTCAACGACGGCGCCGACGACTACCTCATCAAGCCCTTCTCGGTGGAGCACCTGTCCGCGCGGATGGCGGCCGTGCTGCGCCGCTCGCGCGCCGCCGGGGACGCCCCGCCCTCGGGCGTCCTCCAGGTCGGCGGGCTCTCCATCGATCCGTTGCGCCGCCAGGCCGAGCTGGACGGGGCGGCACTCGACCTGACCCGGCGGGAGTTCGACCTGCTGGCGTTCCTGGCCGGGCGCCCCGGCGTTGTCGTACCGCGCAAGGAGCTGCTCGCCGAGGTCTGGCAGCTCAGTTACGGCGACGACCAGACCATCGACGTCCATCTGTCCTGGCTGCGACGGAAGTTGGGCGAAACGGCGGCCAGGCCCCGCTATCTGCACACCCTCCGCGGCGTCGGCGTGAAGCTGGAGCCGCCGAACGGACACATGCGATGAACGGACACGGGTGATGAACGGACATGGACCATGAATCGACACATGCCATGAACGGACTCATGCCATGAGATGGGCGCTGGTCAAGGTCTCGCTGGCGGTCACCGCCATGGTCGTGATCGCCTTCGCGATCCCCCTCGGGCTTGTCATCAAGGAGATGGCCAGGGACCGGGCCTTCTCCAACGCCGAGCGGCAGGCCGCCGCCATCGGCCCCACCCTCTCCATCACCGCCGACCGCGATTCGCTGGAGCGGGCGGTGCTGTCCACCCAGGCCGGAGCGGCCGGTCGGATGGCCGTGCACATACCCGCCTCCGGCGAGCCGGGCGTAGCGCCGGTGGACATCGGCACCCGCCGGGCCACCCAGAAGGACCTGGTGACCACGCAGCGGCTCGGCCGCGCCTCCATCACCGAGGTGACCGGCGGCTCCGCGCTGCTCCAGCCCACCGCGATCAGCACCGGACAGATCGCCGTCGTCGAGGTGTTTGTGCCGGAGGGCGAGGTCTCCAACGGCGTGGACACCGCCTGGCTGGTGCTCGCCGGTGTCGGCATCGCGCTGATCGTCGGCTCGGTCGCGGTCGCCGACCGGCTCGGCATCCGCATGGTGCAGCCCGCCCAGCGCCTCGCGGGCGCCGCGCACGACCTGGGCGAGGGCAGGCTCGGGGCGCGCGTCCCCGAGGAGGGGCCGCCCGAACTGAGGTCCGCCGCGATCGCCTTCAACTCCATGGCCGACCAGGTGGTCCAGCTCCTCGCCAATGAGCGCGAGCTGGCCGCCGACCTGTCGCACCGGCTGCGTACGCCGCTCACGGTGCTGCGCCTCAACGCCGCCTCGCTCGGCGAGGGACCCGCCGCCGACCAGACCAGGGCCGCGGTCGAGCAGCTGGAGTGCGAGGTCGACACGATCATCCGCACGGCGCGCGAGGCCAAGCCGCAGACCGCGGCGACAGGCCCCGGCGCGGGATGCGACGCCTCCGAGGTCGTCCGGGAGCGGATGGACTTCTGGTCGGCACTGGCGGAGGACGAGGGCCGCAAGGTGCGGGTCGCGGGCGTCGGCCGTCCCGTACGCATCCCGGTCGCGCGCCCCGAACTGGCCGCCGCGCTCGACGCGTTGCTCGGCAATGTCTTCCGGCACACCCCGGAGGGCACGGCCTTCTCGGTCGACGTCCACAACAGCGAGGACGCGGTCATCGTGCTGGTCTCTGACGCCGGCCCCGGGATCACCGACCCGGAGGCGGCCATGGCGCGTGGCAACAGCGGCGGCAGGGACGGCTCGACGGGTCTCGGCCTGGACATAGTGCGCCGGGTGGCGGAGTCGACGGGCGGGGACGTGCGGATCGGCAGCTCGGTGCTCGGCGGCACCGAGGTACGCATCTGGATCGGGCTCGACTCGCGCGAGGGCGTGCGGGAGGAGCGGCGGCGCGGCCACCGCGGGACGGACAGACGCCGCAGGGGCCTCCGCCTGGTGAGGTGACCGGGGGCCTCCGGTGGCCGGCGAGTCCGTCTGCTGGTCTCGACCATTAATCCGTTCCGATGCCCTCCTTAAGGGCGTCATAAAATGCTCAACCCCCGCCCGGAACCGGTTATTTGTCCGGTTCCGGGCCGCTAGCGTGCTGCCACACCCCCACCCCCCGTAACGCAGAGGCAGGCACGCAATGGGCAGCAGTACGCACCGGCGCAGGGCGAGCGCGAAGACCAAGGCGGTCGGCGCGGTCGTCGCCGCCGCCGTCATCGGCGGCGCGGCGTTCGCCCTCACGGGCACCGCGCAGGCCGCGTCCGTAGGCGCCGCGTACACCAAGACGAGTTCCTGGACGGGTGGTTACACCGGCCAGTACGTCATCACCAATTCCACCGACAAGGCGCAGTCGGACTGGACGCTCGAGTTCGATCTGCCCGAGGGGACCACGATCGGCTCGCTGTGGAACGGCGAGCACACCGCGAAGGGGCAGCACGTCACCGTGAAGCCCGCGAGCTGGAACAAGGTGCTCGCCCCCGGCAAGTCGGTGACCGTCGGCTTCGTCACCTCCGCCGGCGGCAGGGCCGGCGACCCGACCTCCTGTCTCATCAACACGGCCAAGTGCTCCGTCGACGAGGGCGCGACGCCGCAGCCGAGCGGTCGCCCCACCGAGCAGCCCACCCCCACCAAGACCCCGGGCCCCGCGCCGACCAAGACGCCGAGCGCCACGCCCACGCAGAAGCCGACCCCGGCGCCCACCCCCACCGAGACGCCGGGCGGCGGTACGGGCGCCGGCGCGGGCTTCGCGCCGTACATCGACACCTCGCTCTACCCGGCATACGACCTGCTGGACACCGCAACCAGGACCGGGGTCAAGGAGTTCAACCTCGCCTTCATCACCTCCGGCGGCAGCTGCGCCCCGCTCTGGGGCGGCGTCACCGACCTCGGCAGCGACAAGGTGGCGGCCCAGATAGGCGCGCTGCGCGCCAAGGGCGGCGACGTCCGGGTCTCCTTCGGCGGCGCGGCCGGCCACGAGCTGGCGCTGAACTGTTCCTCCGCCGACGACCTCGCGAAGGCGTACGGCAAGGTCATCGACGAGTACAAGCTCACCAAGGTCGACTTCGACATCGAGGGCGCGGCCCTGCCGGACACCGCCGCCAACTCCCGCCGCTCGCAGGCGATCGCGCAGCTCCAGAAGTCCCACCCGGGCCTCGACGTCTCCTTCACGCTGCCCGTCATGCCCGAGGGGCTGACCCAGCCCGGCGTGGATCTGATCGCCGACGCCAAGAAGAACGGCGTGAAGGTCGCCGCGGTCAACATCATGGCGATGGACTACGGACCGGCCTACAGCGGTGACATGGGCCAGTACGCCATTCAGGCGGCGACCGCCACCCAGGCCCAGATCAAGGGCGTGCTCGGGCTGTCCGACGCGGCCGCCTGGAAGGCCGTCGCGGTCACCCCGATGATCGGCGTCAACGACGTCGTGACCGAGATCTTCAAGGTCGACGACGCCACGCAGCTGGTCGACTTCGCCAAGTCCAAGAACCTGGGCTGGCTGGCCATGTGGTCCTCGACGCGCGACAAGCAGTGCCCGGGCGGCGAGAAGCCGGCCGCCGACGCCACGTGCAGCTCCATCCTCCAGGAGCCGCTGGCCTTCACGAAGGCGTTCGCCGCCTACAAGTAGCTCTCACCAGGCCGCCACCTCCCGCGGCGCGTCCCGGCCGGACTGCCCCCCACCCGGCCGGGACGCGCTTTTCTGCGGATGAGTAACCTGCGGATGATTCACTGAGGGAGGGACGGCTCCGGGAGCGTCCCGGACCGGGCCAGCGCCGCGTACCAGTGCGCACTCGACTTGGGCGTACGGGCCAGCGTCTCGTAGTCCACGTACACCGCGCCGAAACGCTTGCCGTTGCCGTAGGACCACTCGAAGTTGTCCATCAGGGACCAGAGGAAGTACCCGCGCACATCGGCGCCGTCGGCGATCGCCCGGTGAACGGCCGAGAGATGGCCGTGCAGATAGCGGATGCGGTCGGGGTCGTGGACCGAACCGTCTGCCGCGGGCTTGTCGACGTACGCCGCGCCGTTCTCGGTGATCATCAGCGGCAGGCCGGGGGCCTCGCGGGTGTAGTGCAGCAGCAGGTTGTGAAGACCGGTCGGGTCGACGGACCAGCCCATCTCGGTGCGCTCGCCCGGCGGCTGGTGGAAGGAGACCGAGTCCGCGCCCGGCCAGGGCGAGTGCTCGCTCGCGCCGTGGCCGTCGTTGCGCTCGGGGCGATTGTCAGTGGAGGCCGATACAACTGAAGGTGCGTAGTAATTCAGTCCGAGCCAGTCCAGGGGGTGTTTGATGACGGCCAGATCGTCGCCGTGGACGAACGACCAGTCGGTCAGGGCCCCGGTGTCCGCGAAGAGGTCTCGCGGATATGTGCCCTTGAGCATCGGGTCCGCGAAGATGCGGTTCGCGAGCGCGTCGATACGGCGGCGCGCGTCCAGGTCCGCGGGGCTCTGGCTGCTCGCTCTGACCACACTCGGGTTGAGGCTGACGGAGAGCTGGGCGCCCGCGGGGAGAGCGGAGCGCAGCGCCTGGGCGGCCAGGCCGTGGCCGAGGTTGAGGTGGTGGGCGGCGCGCAGCGCGGCGACCGGGTCGGTGCGGCCGGGCGCGTGGACTCCGGAGCCGTACCCGAGAAAGGCGCTGCACCAGGGCTCGTTGAGGGTGGTCCACATATCCACGCGGTCGCCCAGCGCCTCGGCGACGATACGGGCGTAGTCGGCGAAGCGGTGCGCGGTGTCCCGCTCGGGCCAGCCGCCCGCCGTCTCCAGCTCCTGGGGCAGATCCCAGTGATAGAGGGTGAGCACCGGACGGATGCCGTGGTCGAGCAGATCGTCGACGAGGCCGCGGTAGAAGTCGAGGCCGCGCTGGACGGCGGGGCCGCGGCCGGTGGGCTGCACCCGGGACCAGGAGACGGAAAAGCGGTACGCACCGACGCCGAGGCCCGCCATCAGCGCGACGTCCTCGGCGCGGCGGTGGAAGTGGTCGACCGCCGTGTCACCGGTGTCACCGCCCTCCACCTTGCCGGGCGTATGGCTGAAGGTGTCCCAGATCGACGGTGTGCGGCCGCCCTCCCGTACCGCTCCCTCGATCTGGTACGCGGCGGTCGCGGTGCCCCACAGGAAGGCCGGCGGAAAGGTCATGGACATGGGTGAGCTCCCAACAAGTGCGTAGGAACATATGCGTCGGTTACAGGAACATGAGGAGGCGTCAGCCCTTGACCGCGCCCTGCATGATGCCGCCGACGATGTGCCTGCCGAAGACGACAAAGGCGATCAGCAGCGGCAGGGTGCCGAGCAGCGCGCCCGCCATGATCACCGACTGGTCGGGGATGTAGCCGCGGCCGAGCCCGGTCAGTGCCACCTGCACGGTGGGGTTGCCGTTCTGGGTCAGCGCGATGATCGGCCAGAAGAAGTCGTTCCACGCCAGCACGAAGGTCAGCATCCCCAGCACCGCCATCGCGGGCCGCGCCGCGGGGAAGACGACGTGCCACACCACGCGCCAGCTGCTCCCGCCGTCCACCCGCGCCGCCTCGATCAGCTCGGTGGGCAGTGCCTCGATCAGGTACTGCCGCATGAAGAACACCCCGAAGGCGCTGACCAGGGTGGGCAGGATGACGGACTGCAGCTGGTCGGTCCAGGACAGCTCGGCGATCAGCATGTACAGCGGTACGACGCTGAGCTGCGGCGGCACCATCATCGTGCCGATCACCAGCAGGAGCAGGAGGTTCTTGAAGCGGAAGCGGAGTTTGGCGAAGGCGAAGCCGGCGAGCGTCGAGAAGAGCACCGTCCCGGCCGCGATCGACCCGGCGACGATCGTGGTGTTGAGCAGGGCGGTGCCCATATTGGCGTCGGTCCAGGCGATCTCGAGATTCTTGAAGAGATTGCTGCCGAACCAGAAGGGCGGGGGAGTCTGCGCGAGCCGGGAGCTGTTGCGGGAGGCGGCGACTGCCGTCCACACCAGCGGAAAGAGGGAACCGGCCGTGAACACGATCAGTACGGCATAGGTGATCCGGCCGCCGTGCAGCTGACGTCCGGCACGTTTGGCGCTCAACATGTCATCCCCCTATGCGCTCTTGCTCAGCCGGCGGGCGAGTAGCCAGTTCACCGCGCCGATCACCAGCAGGATCAGGAACATCGCCCAGGCGATCGCCGACGCCCGCCCGAGGTGGAGGTTCACCCAGCCCTGCTCGTACAGATAGAGCCCGAGCGTCTGGAACTGATGGTCGGCGCCGCCGGTCGCGCCCGCGCCGCCGTTGAACAGCAGTGGCTCGCCGAACAGTTGGGTCGCGCCGATCGTCGAGACCACACAGGTGAACAGGATCGTGGGCCGCAGCGAAGGGACGGTGACATGGATGAACTGCTGCAGGCGCGAGGCCCCGTCGAGCGCGGCCGACTCGTACAGATCGTGCGGGATGGCCTGCATAGCGGCCAGATAGATGAGCGCGTTGTACCCCGTCCACCGCCAGATCACGATCGTGGAGACCGCCAGCTGCGAGGTCCATTCGCCGTTCTGCCAGTCGATGTTGTCGATGCCGGCCAGTCCGAGCGCCCAGTTGATCATTCCGTAGTCGCGACCGAAGAGGAGCACGAAGACGAGGGTCGCGGCGGCCACCGAGGTGGCGTACGGAGTCAGCGCGACCACCCGGAAAAACATCGAGCCGCGCAGCCGGTAGTTCAGCAGATGCGCGATGCCCAGCGCGATGAGCAACTGCGGCACCGTGGAGATCAGGCCGATGGTGACGGTGTTCTTCAGAGCGTTCCAGAAGAACTCGTCCTCGAGCAGGCGGGAGAAGTTGCGCAGCCCCACCCACTCCATGTCGGTGGGCGCGGTCAGCTCCACCCGGTGCAGCGACGCCCAGCCGGTGTAGAGCAGCGGAAAGAGCCCAAAGGCCAGGAAGAACACGAAGAACGGCGCCACAAAGGCGTACGGACTCCACTTGACGTCCAGCCGGTAGCGGCGGCTGCGCCGTGCCCGCCGGCGACCGTCGGCCACTCCGTCGGCCTGGCCGCGCGGTGCCGCGCCCTCCTCCCCCTTGGAGGGCGCGGCGGCCGGTGCGTCACTTGCCATACCGGTCACTGGTCCAGCGCGTTGTCGATCGCCTTCACCGCCGCGTCCCACCCCTGCTGGGAGGACCGGCCCTTCTGGTCGACCTGGAGCATGCCGACGTCCGCCAGGTTCTGCGCGATGATCAGGTCCTTCGGCCCGATGATCTGGACCGGCACTCCCTCGGCGGCCCTCGAGAAGATCTGCCCGATGGGCGCGCCCGCGAAGTAGTCGTGCTTGGCGCCGGAGACTTCGGGCAGGGAATACGCGGCCTTGGCGCTCGGGAAGCTCCCGCGCTCGGTGAAGAGCTTCGCCTGCTGCGCGGGCGCGGTCAGCCAGGCCGCGAGCTTCGCCGCCTCGTCCTTGTTCTTGCCCGCCTCGGGGACGGTCAGGAAGGAGCCGCCCCAGTTGCTGGGCCTGGGGGCCGCGGCCACATCCCACTTGTCCTTGCCTTCGGCCCCGCCCTTGTCCTGGATGTAGCCGAGCATCCAGGCCGGGCAGGAGACGGTGGCGAAGGTGCCGTTCGCGTAGCCCTGGTCCCAGGCCGGCGTGAACTGCTGGAGCTTGCCGGTCAGACCCTCCGTCGCGAACCGGGCCGCGATGTCCCAGGCTTCCTTCACGGCCGGGTTGGTCTTGTAGACGATCTTGCCGTCCGTGCCGTAGAAGCGGTTCGCGTTACTGCCGGTGATCGCCGCCATCACTCCGGACGCGGAGTCCACGAACGCCGTGCCCTTGGGCGCCTTCGTCTTGAACTGCTTGCCCGCGTCGAGGTACTTGTTCCAGTCGCCCGCCCACAACTTGCCGACCGCCTCCCGGTCGGTGGGCAGCCCGGCCTTGGCGAAGAGGTCCTTGCGGTAGCAGATGCCCTGCGGGCCGACGTCGGTGCCGAGCCCGATCGTCCGGCCGTCCTTGGTGGTGGCCTGCGCCCATTTCCAGGGCAGGAAGGCGTCCTTCTGGACCCCCTCGGTCTTGCCCAGGTCGACCAGTTTGCCCGCCTGCGTCGCGGTTATCTCGGCGATGTTGTTGACCTCGACGGCCTGGATGTCGGCAAGACCGCTGCCGCTGCCCAGGTGCGTCAGCAACTGCGGGTAGTAGTTCTCGTTCCGCTCGATCGAGGTCTGCTTGATCTCGATGTTCTTGTGGAGCTTCATGTACTCGTCGTAGAGGCCGGCCTCTTTCAGACCGAAGGCGCCGAAGACTCCAACCGTGAGCGTGGTCCTGCCCTTGCCCCCACCGCCGCCCTTCGACGCACCGCCGGCGGGTTCGCCGCTGTCCTCGGCACAGCCGGCCAGCAGCCCGGCGCCGAGCGCGGCGACGACCGCGAGGATTACTGCCCTGCGCATCGCGTCCTCCTTGTGCCCTGACGTGCCGCCCCCCCGGCCAACTGGTGTGCAGCGCAGTGCCCTTGATGCTTTGCGGCTCGGGCGGGGAACGTGCGGGTAATGTATGAGTCAGGTGCTGTGGGAGCGCTCCCATGTGTGATGTGTTGAAGGGTCGCGGCTCTCGGAAGGGGTGTCAAGGCACCCGGCAGGTTATGTTCTCGGACGGGTAAGCCTGGGGAGGCGGTCATGGTGTCTCGGACAATCCGTACGCGCAGCGGAGGGCGGGGCACGGGCAGACCCACCCTCGAAGAGGTCGCCGCACGCGCCGGCGTCGGACGCGGCACCGTCTCCCGCGTGATCAACGGTTCGCCGCGGGTCAGCGATCGCACGCGCGCCGTCGTCGAGGCCGCAGTCGCCGAACTCGGATACGTACCCAACCGCGCGGCCCGCGCGCTCGCCGCCAACCGCACCGACGCGATCGCCCTCGTCGTCCCGGAGCCCGAGGACCGGTTCTTCGCCGAGCCGTACTTCTCCGACATGGTGCGCGGTGTCGGCGCCGCGCTCGCCGAGACGGACATGCAGCTGCTGCTGACTCTGGCGGGCAGCGACCGCGAGCGCCGCAGGCTCGGGCAGTATCTGGCGGCCCACCGCGTCGACGGCGTGCTGCTGGTCTCCGTGCATGCCGACGACTCGATCCCCGACATGCTGGAGGACCTCTCGATACCGGCTGTGATCAGCGGCCGCAGGTCGGCCGCCGAGACACTCGCCGCGGTCGACTCCGACAACTTCGAGGGCGCCCGCAGCGCCGTCGCGCATCTCGCGGCCCGCGGCCGTCGCGCGATAGCGACGATCACCGGACGCCTGGATGTGTACGGCGCCCAGTGCCGCCTGGACGGCTACCGCGCCGCCCTCGCGGCGGCGGGTCTGCCTCCTGACGCCCGGCTGACGGCCCCCGCCGACTTCACGGAGGAGGGCGGCCGCCGCGCGATGCGGGAGCTGCTCGGGCGCTGCCCGGAGCTGGACGCGGTCTTCGCGGCGTCCGACGTGATGGCGGCGGGCGCCCGCCAGGTGCTGCGGGAGGCCGGCCGCCGGATCCCGGACGATGTGGCCCTGGTCGGCTTCGACGACTCGGCGGTGGCCCGCCATATGGACCCCGCGCTGACCAGCGTGCGCCAGCCGATCGAGGAGATGGGCCGCACGATGGCCGAGGTGCTGCTTCAGGAAATTGAGGGGCGCACGGGCGAGCGGCCGCAGATCGTGCTCCCGACGGAGCTGGTCGTACGCGAGTCGTCGTAGGGGGATGGGCGGAAAGAATGCGGAAATGAATCAAGGGCCCCGGTCCGAAAACCGGGGCCCTTGATCGTCAGGGTGAGTAACGGGACTCGAACCCGCGACATCCTGGACCACAACCAGGTGCTCTACCATCTGAGCTATACCCACCACGACCGGTCCTTCTCCCGACCGGCCGAGGAAAAGTGTACAGGGTCGGGGAGGGTGCTTGCGCCCGGGTTTCAACCCCCTCGGCGCGGCGGCTACTGGGCGGGCAGGATGTGCTTCGCCGCGATCGCCTTCGCGGTCTCGGAGTCGGGTCCCGGCTGCGGCACGAAGACCGCCTCGCGGTAGTAGCGCAGCTCCGCGATGGATTCACGGATGTCAGCCAGTGCCCGGTGGTTGCCGCTCTTCTCCGGACTGTTGAAGTAAGCCCGCGGGTACCAGCGGCGGGCCAGTTCCTTGACCGAGGAGACATCGACGATCCGGTAGTGGAGATAGTCCTCCAGCGTCGGCATGTCGCGCAGGAGGAAGCCGCGGTCGGTGCCGACCGAGTTTCCGCACAGCGGGGCCCTGCCGGGCTCCTTCACGTGCTGGCGTACGTACGCCAGAACCTGCTCCTCGGCGACGGCGAGCGTGGTGCCGCCCGCCAGCTCGTCGAGGAGGCCCGAGGCGGTGTGCATCTGCCGCACCACCTCGGGCATCGTCTCCAGCGCCGCGTCCGGCGGGCGGATCACGATGTCCACCCCTTCGCCGAGCACGTTCAGTTCCGAGTCGGTGACCAGTGCGGCCACCTCGATTAGTGCGTCGTCCGTCAACGAGAGCCCGGTCATCTCGCAGTCGATCCACACCATGCGATCGTTCATGCGTCCTACCTTATGGCGCGCTCCGCTGGCCGGGCAGGCTCGGGCGGCCGTGACCTGTCGCGTACGCGTCCGACGGAGGCTTTCCCAACTCCGGTGGCGCGGCCGAGGTGGCCGCGGGGCCCGAGGGTCCCGCCGCCGCGGCGGCACGCCTGGCCTGGGCGGTGGCCTGTGCCGGGACGACCGCCTCCACCACCGCGGGCGGGGCGGAGTCGCTCTGTGGCCGACGGACCCGGTAGGCGGCCCGGTACGCGGCCGGGGACGAGCCCAGCTGACGCCGGAAGTGGCCACGCAGCGCCACCGGCGAGCGGAAGCCGCAGCGGCCCGCGACCTCGTCGACCGAGTAGTCGGAGGTCTCGAGCAGCCGCTGGGCCTGCAGCACTCGCTGGGTGATCAGCCACTGCAGCGGCGCGCTGCCGGTCAGCGACCGGAATCGCCGGTCGAAGGTACGCCGGCTCATGTACGCCCGGGCCGCCAGCGTCTCCACGTCGAACTGTTCATGGAGATGCTCCAGCGCCCAGGAGACGACCTCGGCCAGCGGGTCCGACCCGATTTCCTCTGGTAAAGACCTGTCCAGATAACGCTCCTGTCCGCCACTGCGGCGCGGCGGCACGACCAGCCTGCGGGCCAGCGCCCCGGCTGCCTCGGTGCCGTGGTCGGTGCGCACGATGTGGAGGCAGAGGTCGATTCCGGCCGCCGTCCCCGCGGAGGTGAGCACATCGCCGTCGTCGACGAACAGCTCGCGCGGATCGACATGGACGGACGGATACCGCTTGGCCAGAGTCGGCGCGTACATCCAGTGGGTGGTGGCCGGGCGGCCGTCCAGCAGCCCGGCCGCGGCGAGCACGAACGCGCCGGTGCACAGCCCGACGATCCGGGCCCCCTCCTCATGCGCCCGGCGCAGCGCGTCGAGCGCCTCGGGCGGTGGCGGTGAGGTGATCGACCGCCAGGCCGGTACGACGACGGTGCCCGCTCTGCCGATGGCCTCCAGGCCGTACGGCGTGGTCAGTTCGAGCCCGCCGGTGGTCCGCAGCGGGCCTTCCTCGCCACCGCAGACGAGCAGTCGGTAGCGGGGAACTCCGGCGTCCTGACGGTCAATTCCGAACACCGAGAGCGGGATGGAACTTTCAAAGATTGGGCCGCCGCTGAACAGCAGCACCGCGACGACTTCCCGGCGCCGGCGCCCGGAGAGCTTCCGTGCTGCCTCCGGTACGGCGGAGTCCTGACTCATGACGCTAAGCCCCCCTCGGTGTTCGCGTCTCCCCGTTCGTTTCGGGCCTTTCGCTCCTGCACGTTTCCCCTCGGTTTCGCACGAGTCCCGAGCCTTCGATACTCATGATCGAATCTACTGTGTCCCGTGGCGCCGACGTGACAAGTTCGGCATGCCCCGCTATGTCGACAAGGCAACTTGGCGCGAAGCATTCGATCACGAAGCGTTCCACTCGGGGGCTCCGCAGGGAAGTGCGCCTCGCACGCATGGCCCGTCCACGTAGGGTGCGAGCGCCACGAATGGTCCTTTCTTCCCTGGTGGCAAGGGGGTTGGCAGGCCATTTCGCCAACGAGGGGCCAGTGGCGGGAAGTTGGCTGAAAATATACGGGTGCGGGTGTGTGAACCCGTCAGTCGCCGGGCGCACTTCCCGCTCCGTGCCGACCGCCGCGGCGCGCCCCGGGAACGGTCCGCGCGCGACGGCCGCGGGGCTGCGCCGACTCGGCGGCCCGGCCGCGAGGCGCACGGCGCTCGGACCGGCGCAGCAGTACCCGGCAGGCGGCCGTCACGGCGGCGAGGCCGAGGGCAGCGGCGGCCGCCCCGCCGACCGACGTCCCGTACACGACCAGCACGACAGGGACGACCACGCAGCTGAACGCCGCCCAGCGCACCACGTCGCTCGCCGAGTCGGACGAGGGGCGCGGGGCGGCCTCGACGCGCTGTCCGTGCTGCGGGGCCGGGGAGGGGTCGGGGGCCGGGGCGGACGGGCGTGCGGGCACAAAGGCTCCCTGGAGGCGGCGGGGTGACCGAGGTGCAACGAGGAGCGGAGCCTTCCGGTCACTGGCGCGGACGTCAACGGGCGGATCGGTGGCCGGATCACTGGAGGGCCGGTGGACTGCTGCTGGAGGGCCGGCGGACGGCCGAGGCGCAGACCGCTGTACACACCAAGCGGCATTGCCATCCGGGGCGGGCTCGGGCATGCTCCCTGGAAGCCGCGTAGGGGCAGCAGCTCTGGGCATGAGAGGAGTGTCGCCGTACCCTTGGGGTATGCGCCAGGGAAGATGATTCCCGGACACTACTCCGCCGCGATGCCAACCGACGCACCCTCCCTGAGACGATCCCTCGCAAGAGGGCCTTCTTCGCCGAGACACCGATGGCCGGTCACGAAATTCCTGAACCCGCGGACCGCAAGCAGGTAGCCGACCCCCTGTCGGACCTCCAAGCGGCGGAAGAGACATGTCATTCCTGCGATCCAGCGTTCCGGCACGGAGTCGTCGTCGGCTTCGACGGCTCCACCTCCAGTGAGCGGGCGCTCGCGTACGCCATCGGCATGGCCAGGCGATCCGGCTCCGGCCTGATCATCGTCCACGTCGCCAACCGGCTGCCGACCACGGTCTGGGCGGGCTGCGAGCCCCCCGTCTTCGTGGACGTCCCCGATCACCGTACTGAGGTGCTCGGCCTGGAGTTGGCCTGCGCGGACTATCTCACCGAGGTGCCCTGGATCCTGGTCGAGCGCGGCGGCGACATCTGTCATGAGCTGGAAGAGGTCGGCCGGGAGTATTCGGCCGACGCGATCGTGGTCGGCTCGACGCACGGCATCGTCGGACGCATCTTCGGCTCGGTGGCCGGGCGGCTCGCGCGGCGCGCCCAGCGTCCGGTCGTCGTGATCCCGTAAGTGATCCCGTAACGTGCTGTAGTCCGCTCGTCACTGATCGTCATAACCCGTCGTACGCCTTGTCGTGTCCATCCCGCAATCCCGGCGTCAGCCCAGGTGAGGCAGCGTCAACTCCCTTCATTTGCAGGGAAACTACCCGTCCGTACAGGTGGATTGTGCGCTTGTGAAGGGTACATACCGGTCGCTGGGAAGCAGCACAACTGCACAGGACACGAAGGGAGCCCGCCGTGGACAACGAAGTCTCTGCGGGAAGCGTTACTTCATCTACACAGACTCTCGGCCACCTCGCACTCGGACTGACCCTGCTGGCGTTCGGAGTTGGCAACACCGGCGTGATCGACAACGTGAATGCGGCAGACGCTGCCGGTCTCGCGACCTGGGTCGGCGGCGTCGCACTGTTCATCGCCGGGCTGCTCGAATTCCGCGCGGGCAACGCCGGTACGGGCACGGCGTTCTCGGGCCTCGGCGCCTTCTGGTTCACCTGGGGAACCGGCGTCGGCGCAGAAGTCACCGGAGAGGCGGCAGGCCTCTTCCTGCTGCTCTGGGCGCTGCTCGCACTGACCCTGACAGTGGCGTCCGCGGGCAGCGGACTGTTCGGACAGGGCGTGTACGGGCTGCTGTTCGTCACGCTGCTGCTGCTCGGCATAGCGTCGTTCGCCGAGAACGACGGCCTCGCCAAGGCGGGCGGCTGGATCGGTGCGGTCGCGGGTCTCGCCGCCTGGTACGGCGCGACGGCCGCCCTCGCCAAGTGGCCGACCTTCTCCGGACGTGCTGCCGGCCGTGGAGTGACGGCCACCGGCTGAGGCAGCCACAGGCCGGCGTGTTGGGCTGCGCCGGCTGACGAAAGGGCGGTCCCCCTGCGCGCGCAAAGGTGGCAATGCGCGGGGGGACCGCCCCTGTCTGTACGGGCCGTAAAGGCCGTACGGGCCGAACTACTCGACCGTGACGGACTTCGCCAGGTTGCGCGGCTTGTCGATGTCCCGGCCCATGGCCAGCGCGGTGTGGTACGCGAAGAGCTGGAGCGGGATGCCCATCAGGATCGGGTCCAGCTCGTTCTCGTTCTTCGGCACGATGATCGTGTGGTCGGCCTTCTCCTGCTCGCGGTGCGCGACCGCGAGGATCCTGCCGCTGCGGGCCTTGATCTCTTCCAGGGCCGCGCGGTTCTTCTCCAGCAGCTCGTCGTCCGGGACGATCGCGACCGTCGGCAGCGCCGGCTCGATCAGGGCCAGCGGGCCGTGCTTGAGCTCGGAGGCCGGGTAGGCCTCCGCGTGGATGTAGGAGATCTCCTTGAGCTTCAAAGAGGCCTCGAGCGCCACCGGGTAGCCGCGTACCCGGCCGATGAACATCATCGACTTGGCGCCCGCGTACTCCTCCGCCAGCTTCTTGATCTCGGCCTCGTTCTCGAGGATCTCGGTGATCTGCGCGGGCAGCTTGCGCAGGCCCTCGATGATCCGCTTGCCTTCGGAGACCGAGAGGTCGCGGATCCGGCCCAGATGCAGGGCGAGCAGCGCGAAGGCGACCACGGTGTTGGTGAAGCACTTGGTGGAGACGACGCAGACCTCGGGGCCCGCGTGCACATACGTGCCGCCGTCGGCCTCGCGGGCGATCGCCGAGCCGACCACGTTCACCACGCCGAGGACGCGCGCGCCCTTGCGCTTGAGCTCCTGGACGGCGGCGAGTACGTCGTAGGTCTCACCCGACTGGGAGACCGCGATGTAGAGGGTGTCGGGGTCCACGACCGGATTGCGGTAGCGGAACTCCGAGGCCGGCTCGGCATCCGCGGGGATGCGGGCAAGCGACTCGATGAGACCGGCGCCGATCATGCCCGCGTGGTACGAGGTGCCGCAGCCGAGGATCTTCACCCGGCGGATGCCGCGCGCCTCGCGGGCGTCCAGGTTCAGGCCGCCCAGGTGCACGGTGGAGAACCGGTCGTCGATACGGCCGCGCAGCACGCGGTCCACGGCGTCGGCCTGCTCGGAGATCTCCTTGTGCATGTACGTGTCGTGGCCGCCCATGTCGTACGACTCGGCCTCCCACTCCACGGTGGTCGGCGTAGCCGTCGTGCGCGAACCCTCGGTGGTGTACGTACGGAAGTCGTCGGCCTTGAGGGTGGCCATCTCGCCGTCGTCGAGGGTGACGATCTGACGGGTGTGGGCGACCAGCGCGGCGACGTCGGATGCGACGAACATCTCCTTCTCGCCGATGCCGAGGACGACCGGGGAGCCGTTGCGGGCCACGACGATGCGGTCGTTGAAGTCGGCGTGCATGACGGCGATGCCGTATGTGCCCTCGATCACCTTCAGCGCCTGGCGGACCTTCTCCTCCAGGGTCTCGGCCTGGGAGCGGGCGATGAGGTGGGTGAGCACCTCGGTGTCCGTCTCGGAGGCGAAGACGACGCCGTCGGCGACGAGCTTGGCGCGCAGTTCCGAGGCGTTGTCGATGATGCCGTTGTGGACGATCGCGACCTTGTTCTCGGGGTCGAGGTGGGGGTGGGCGTTCTCGTCGCTGGGGGCGCCGTGGGTGGCCCAGCGGGTGTGGGCGATGCCGGTGGTGCCGGCGAAGCGCTTGGGGACGCGGGCCTCCAGGTCACGGACGCGGCCCTTGGCCTTGACCATCTTGAGTCCGGCGGCCTTGGGGCTCGTGATCACGATGCCCGCGGAGTCGTATCCCCGGTACTCCAGCCGCTGCAGGCCTTCGAGCAGCAGCGGTGCCACATCACGCTTGCCGATGTATCCGACAATTCCACACATAGAGTTCTTACCCCTCCATAGATCAGGTGTGTGCTCGCCCGCCTGGCCTCCTGGCCGGTTGGCCGTTGGCCGATCGAACCGGTCGGCCGGTCAGCCGTAGACGATGCGGCGCAGCTGGCGGAGCGAGAGCTCCGGCGGCGCCACGGCGCGGTGCGGCAGTTCGGCCGCGATCCGCTCGAAGATCTCCGCGTTCGCCAGGCCACCGGACTGCAGCTCGCGGTGGCGACGGCGGACGAATTCGTCGGTCTTCTCGTCGAAGTACGCCAGCACGTCGAGAATCACCCTGGCCGCCTCACCGCGCTGGAGCGCGGTGCTGCGCACCAGATGGTCGATGAGATCGTCGTGTGACGAGGGGCGGCGGTCGAGCACCCGTAGATATTGCGGGGTTACCTGTCGCAATTGCAAGAATCCTGCCCGATCACGGGCAGCCAATGGTCACATTCGCTTCAGTACAGCCTGTTTCGCGGTGGTGAACTCCTCGGCCGTCAGTATCCCGGCCTGATGCAGCTCGCCCAGCTCGCGTAGTCGGCGCAGCAGCGCGTCGTGATCGTCTGCGCCGGGAGCGGGAGCGGGAGCGGGAGCGGGAGCGGGAGCGGGAGCGGGAGCGGGAGCGGGGACGGGCGCGGAGACGGGGACGGGCGCGGCGCCGGCGGGCTCGATCCGGGCGGGACGGTCGGCGGGGGCGGGAGCGGGGGCGTACGGATGCGGCATACGGGCCACCACAGCGGCCCCGACCAGCGCCATCAGCGGGTCCTTGCGGAAGCCCCACAGCTCCACGGCGTGCGGGTCGTACTTGGGCGGAGCCTTGGTCGGGGCCTTGGACACGGCGAAGCGGAGGTAGCCGTTCTCCAGCCCGGCCGACGGCAGCCACTCAACCGACTCCACGTCCTCGACCGCGAGAGTGCGCGTGCCCCCGGAGGTCTTGGACTCCTCGGTCTTCCAGTTCCACTCCAGCCGGATCCGCTCTCCGTCGAAGCCGGCGGTGCCGTCGCCGGCGCCCACGGTGATCGGCAGCGCGGGGCCGGGCAGCAGATAGCTGTCGACCGGGCCGGTCTCCACCTGCTCGAGCAGCAGCGCGTTGCGCACCTCGTCGACGAAGTACTCGTCGACGGCGGTGCGGTCGCTGTCCACGGTCAGCCGGTAGGGGTCGGAGCTGTCCTCCAGCTTGCCGCCGGTGATCTGCAGGAGCGGGTCGGCGCCGTCGCGCAGGCGCAGCCGCAGCCGTCCGGACTTCTTGCCCGGTTCGAAGGAGATCCCGGCGAGGGCCCCCAGCGGTACGGCGATCTCGCCGAGGGTCCGGCGCAGCAGGCTCACGCTCTTGTCACTGCCGGGCACGATGCGCACCGTGTCCCCGTCGAAAGCCCAGGTGCCGTCCTTCTGGATGATTTCCGCCATGCCTGGATTCTCGCACCGGCGACCTCGTACGGGGGCTCGCCCAGGGGAAGTTGGCGAGGTCTGCGCCATCCGGGACGGCACAGCATCTGCACGGCGGGTAAGTGGTCTACACCTTGACCGGAGTTGGGGCTCGCGGTACGCATGATGACTGCCGTTCGGTTGCTCAGCACCACAGTTGTGACGCCCCGTCGAAGGGACCCAGCCTGTGAGACAGCCCAGAACGTTCCCCCGTCTGTTCGGCTCGCTGCTGCTTGTCGCGGCCGCGGGCCTCGCCGGAATCGGCGCCGGCCCGGCCCCCGCCCCCGCCACCCCCGAGATCCGGCCGCTCGGCCAGATCGTCCCCGCGCCCGCTTCCGTAAGCCCCGGCGGGTCCGCGTACACCCTCACCCCATGGACCCCGATCCGGGTCGACGACTCCCGCGAGACCCGCCGGATCGGCACCTATCTCGCCCAACTGCTGAGGCCGTCGACCGGCTACGCCCTGCCCCTCACCGACGACCGCGGCCCCGGCGGCATCCGGCTGCGGCTGAGCTCCGGGGACCGCTCCCTGGGCGACGAGGGCTACCGGCTCGAATCCACACGTGGCGCGCTCACCCTCACCGCCCGCAAGCCCGCCGGGCTCTTCCACGCCGTGCAGACGCTGCGCCAGCTGCTGCCCGCATCGGTGGAGAAGGACACCCGGCAGAGCGGCCCGTGGAAGGTCGCGGGCGGCACGATCACCGACAGCCCGCGCTACGGCTACCGGGGCGCGATGCTCGACGTCTCCCGGCACTTCTTCACCGTCGAACAAGTCAAGCGCTACATCGATCAGTTGGCGCTCTACAAGATCAACAAACTGCATCTGCATCTCTCCGACGACCAGGGCTGGCGGATCGCCGTCGACTCCTGGCCACGCCTGGCGACCTACGGCGGCTCGACCCAGGTCGGCGGCGGCCCCGGCGGCCACTACACCAAGGCCCAGTACAAGGAGATCCTCGGCCACGCGGCCTCGCGCTATCTGGAGGTCGTCCCCGAGATCGACATGCCGGGGCACACCAACGCCGCCCTCGCCTCGTACGCCGAGCTGAACTGCTCCGGCGTCGCCCCGCCCCTCTACACCGGGACGGAGGTCGGTTTCAGCTCCCTGTGTGTGCCGAAGCCCGTGACGTACGACTTCGTGGACGACGTCATCCGCGAGCTGGCCGCGCTCACCCCCGGCAAGTACCTCCACATCGGCGGCGACGAGGCGCACTCCACGAGCCACGCGGACTATGTGGCGTTCATGGACAAGGTGCAGCCGATGGTCGCGAAGTACGGGAAGACGGTGGTCGGCTGGCACCAGCTGACCGGCGCGACCCCGGCGAAGGGGGCGCTCGCCCAGTACTGGGGTCTGGACGGCACCAGCGCCGCGGAGAAGGCACAGGTCGCGAAGGCCGCGCAGAACGGCACCGGACTGATTCTGTCGCCCGCGGACCGGATCTACCTCGATATGAAGTACAACAAGGACACCCCGCTGGGGCTGGCCTGGGCCGGCTATGTGGAGGTGCGGCGGTCCTACGACTGGGACCCGGGGGCGTATCTGCCGGGCGCGCCGGCGTCGGCCGTGGCCGGGGTCGAGGCGCCGCTGTGGTCGGAGACGATCTCGACCAGCGACCACATCGAGTTCATGGCCTTCCCGCGGGTGGTGGGGGTGGCGGAGCTGGGCTGGTCGCCGGCGTCCACGCATGACTGGGAGCAGTACCGGGTGCGTCTGGCTGCGCAGGGCCCGAGGATGTCGGCGCTCGGGATCGACTACTACCGGTCGCCGCAGGTGCCCTGGCCGTCGGGCTGAGGCGCGGGGCGGAGCCGTCCGCTGGGGCTGCGCCCCGGACCCTCCCCCTACGCCCTGGCGGGCGTTGGGGGACCCCCACGCCTCAATCGCGGCGGGGCTCCACTGGAGCCCGTTGGGGGTCCCCCGGACGAAGTCCGGGGGAGATTGAGGACACGGCCGAAGGCCGTGCGGGGTCCGGGGCGAAGCCCCGGTGCGGGATGGGGGTACCTCTCACGGCCGCCAGGCCGTAGGGGGAGGGCGGGTAGGGGAAGACTCCCGGCCCCGTCAGTGGGCGAACCGCGCGATCGGGTTCTCCAGGGCGCCCATCAGCTGGAGCGCCCCGGACGGGTCCGCCAGGTCCACCATCTGCTCGTTGTTGCGCAGCTGCAGCCGGTTCAGGCAGGACAGCGCGAACTCGTCCGCGAACATGTCGTACTGGCTGAACTTGTCCGCCAGATGCGGCACCGACTCCTGGTACTCCGCGACGCACTCCGCGATCGTCCGCCAGAACGTCTCCTCGTCCAGTCGCGCCTCCGTGACCAGCGTCGCCGCCAGGAAGCGGAAGAAGCAGTCGAAGACGTCCGTGAAGACGGAGAGCAGCTTCATCTCGTCGGGCACATCCGCGCGGATGCGCTCGACGGCCGGCGGCAGCACCGCGTCCGGGTCCATCACCGCGATCTCCTCGGCGATGTCCTTGAAGATCGCCCGCTGGACCGTGCCGTCCTCGCCGATGACCAGGATGACGTTCTCGCCGTGCGGCATGAAGACCAGGTCGTACTTGTAGAAGCTGTGCAGTACGGGGGTGAGATACGCGTCCAGATAGCGGCGCAGCCACTCCGCGGGGGCCAGGCCCGACTCGTCGATCAGCGCGCCCGCGAACGACGCGCCGTCGTGGTCCACATGGAGCAGCGACGCCATCGTGGCCAGCCGCTCGCCGTCCGCCAGCTGGGGCACCGGGCTCTCGCGCCACAGCGCGGCCAGCATTTTGCGGTACGGCGAGTAGCGGTCGGTCGCCCGCTCGTACTGGCGGTGGTGGTAGCCGATCGCCGCCCGCTCCCGGATGATCGAGAAGCGGGCCGCCTCGAAGACGTCGTCGCTGTCGATCAGGCCCGCGAGCCAGTCGTTGATCGCGGGCGTCGCCTCCATGTACGCGGCCGAAAGGCCGCGCATGAAGCCCATGTTGAGGACGGACAGCGCGGTTTTGACGTAGTGCCTGGCCGGGACGCTCGTATTGAAGAAGGTGCGGATCGACTGCTGCGCGAGATAGTCGTCGTCGCCCGGGCCCAGGCACACCAGTCGCTGCCGGGCGATCTCGGCGGCGAAGGTGACGGAGAGCTTGTTCCACCACTGCCAGGGGTGGACGGGCAGCAGGAAGTAGTCGGCGAGATCGAGGCCGAGGGCGTTCAGCTGCCCGCCGAAGCGAGCGAGGGCCGCTTCGCCGAGCTCGTCGCGGACCAGCGACTCGTAGTCGAGTCCCGCGCCCGCGGTGAAGGTGGCGCGGTCGCGCCGGGCGGCGAGCCAGATCAGACGGACCTCGCTGCCCGTCTCGGGGGCGTACGAGAGATATTCGTGCACGCCGAAGCCGAGCCGGCCGTTGTTGGCGACGAAGCAGGGGTGGCCCTCGGTCATGCCCGTCTCGATGGCCTGGAAGCCGGCCGCGGCCAGTTCGGCGGAGGTCACCGGCTTCTTGGTGAGTTTGTACGCCGTGCCGGAGAGGGTGGAGGAGATCTCCTCCAGGTAGACCGGCAGGATCGTCTCGCTCAGGCCGAGCGAGCCGCGCAGCTCGATGAAGAAGTCGAGCGCGTCCAGCGGCTGCTCGTGGCCGTCCCGGTGCCGGGTGATGGAGTCGGCGAAGACCTGCCAGTGGTCGAGGGCGAACCGGCGCGCGGTGAAGCGGTACTCGGTGGCGGAGTCGTCGCTCAGGACGCGGTAGCTGTCCTCTCCGAGGGACTCGGGGGCCAGCAGCCGCTCGTGGGAGAACTCCGCGAGCGCCTTGCGCAGGAGGAGCCGGTTTGCCTGCTCCCACCGGTCGGGCGTCAGATGGGATACGGCGTCGGTCAGGCTCATCGGATGGCTCCCCGCGCGGCCATGAACTGTTCCCGCGTACAGACACTCAGGTACGCGTCTTTCTCCGGCTTCTCGATCCTCTCGACGACCTCGAAGCCGACGGTCCCGTTGAGCGCGTGCACGGCCTTGTTCCGTACGTCCGGTTCCACCACGACGCGCCGGGTGGCCGGGTCCGCGAACAGCGTCTCCATCACCGCGGTGATCACGGCTCGGGTGAAACCGTGCACGGGGGTGTCGGTCGGCGCGACCAGAAAGTGCATGCCGACATCGCCGGGCTCGGCTTCGTACAGCCCCGCCAACTCCACATGCGCCGGGTCGTAGCGCTCCATCAGGAAGACGGGCTTGTCGTCCTTGAGACCTATGAAGGCGTCGTGGTGTTCGTGCGCGGCTATCGCCATGTACTCGCGCTCGACGTCCTGCAGTTTCGCGTCCTGCATCAGCCAGAAGGCGGACTTGGGGTGAGTGACCCAGCCGTGCACCAGCTCGCAGTCGGAGAGAAGGGTCTCCCCGAGGAAGTCAGGGGAAGGGTCGAGGGGACGGACGGTGAATGTCATGCCGAGAACTCCTGGAACGCGATGGACTTTTCGACGGGGTAGTACTCGGACCCCAGCAGCTCGCCGATGATGTAGGCGTTGCGGTACGCGCCCATGCCCAGATCGGGCGAGGTGATCGAGTGCGTGTGCACGCCCGCGTTCTGCAGGAAGATCTCGTGTCCGGCCGTGTCGATGCTGTAGTTGCGGGCGATGTCGAAGCGGCCCTGCCCGTCCCGGCGGATCCGGTCGGCGACCGGCTTCAGGAACCGCGGCTCGGCGTACTTGTAGCCGGTGGCCAGGATCAGGCCCTCCGTACGCAGCTCGAAGTCCTTGCCCTGCTCCTCCTGGCGCAGTCCGAGTGTGTAGGCGCCGTTCTCGTGACTGGCTCCTACGAGCGCCGAGTTGGTGAGCAGTCTGGTCGGGACGGGGCCCCCGAGGTTCTTCTGGTAGAGCAGGTCGAAGATCTCGTTGATGAGATCCCCGTCGATGCCCTTGAACAGGCCTTTCTGCTGTGACTCCAGCCGGCAGCGGGTGGCCTCCGGCAGCGCGTGGAAGTAGTCGATGTACTCCGGCGAGGTCATCTCCAGCGTCAGCTTGGTGTACTCCAGCGGGAAGAACCGTGGCGAGCGCGTGACCCAGTTGAGCCGGTAGCCGTGGACGTCGATCTCGCTGAGCAGGTCGTAGTAGATCTCCGCGGCGCTCTGCCCGCTGCCGATGAGGGTGATCGACTCCTTTCGCTGCAGCGCCTCCTTGTGTTCGAGGTAGCGCGAGTTGTGCAGGAAGTCGCCGCCCAGCCCCTGGCAGGACTCGGGTATGTACGGCGGGGTGCCGGTGCCCAGGACGACGCGGCGGGCGCGGAACCGCTCGCCGCCGGCGGTGTGGACGACGTACAGCTCACTCTCGTACTCGACGCGCGTCACCCTGGTGCTGAAGCGGACGGAGGTCAGTTTGGCGGCGGCCCAGCGGCAGTAGTCGTTGTACTCGGTCCGCAGCGGATAGAAGTTCTCGCGGATGTAGAAGGAGTACAGCCGTCCCGACTCCTTCAGATAGTTGAGGAAGGAGTAGGGGGAGGTGGGGTCGGCGAGGGTGACCAGGTCCGACAGGAACGGCGTCTGGAGGTGCGCGCCCTCAAGGAACATTCCCGAGTGCCACTCGAAGTCCGGCTTGGACTCCAGGAAGAGGCCGTTCAGCTCGTCGATCGGCTCGGTCAGGCAGGCGAGGCCGAGATTGAAGGGCCCGAGCCCGATACCGATGAAATCAAGGGGCTCAGGACGCGTGGACAAGGTTCTCTCCCAGGTACTGCTCTGCGTGGCCGGCGATCAGATCGAGTACGGCGGCGATGTCATCGGTCGTCGTCTCGGGGTTGAGCAGGGTGAACTTCAGGTACTGGCGGCCGCCGACCTTCGTCCCGGCGACCACGGCCTCGCCGGACGCGAACAGCGCCTTGCGGGCGTAGAGGTTGGCCCGGTCGATCTCGATGGGGCTGGTGACGGCGTCGGGGATGTAGCGGTAGACCAGCGTCGACAGCTGCGGCTGGACGACCACGTCGTAGCGCGGGTCGGCGGCGAGCAGCTGCCAGCCTGCCGCTGCCAGGTCGCAGACCTCGTCGAAGAGCTGGCCTACGCCGTCCGCGCCCATCACGCGCAGCGTCATCCACAGCTTCAGCGCGTCGAAGCGGCGGGTGGTCTGGAGGGATTTGTCGACCTGGTTGGGCATGCTCGACCTCAGCCCTCCGGGCACGGGCGGCGCTCCCCCCGGTGCAGCCGGGGGGAGCGCTCCCACCTCGACGGTGGGCCGGGGGTTGAGGTAGTCCGCGTGGTACGTGGCGTGGCTCAGCGTGGCCCCGTCCCGTACCAGCACCGCGGACGAACTCACCGGCTGGAAGAAGGACTTGTGATAGTCCACGGTGACCGAGTCGGCGTGCTCGATGCCGTCGAGGAGATGGCGGCGGGTGGCGGAGGCCAGTAGTCCGCAGCCGTACGCCGCGTCCACATGCATCCAGGCTCCGTACTGCCCGGCCAACTCGGCGATCTCGGGAAGCGGATCGATGGAACCGAAGTCGGTGGTGCCCGCGGTCGCGACGACGGCCATGGGGACCAGGCCCTCACGGGTGCGGCGCGCCAGCTCGGCGGCGAGAGCGACCGTCTGCATCCGCTTGTCGCGGTCGACGGGGATCGGGACGACGGCTTCGCGGCCAAGACCCAGCAGCGTCGCGGACTTCTGCACGCTGAAGTGGCTGCACTCCGAGGTGAAGATCCGCAGCTTCGCGAGATCCGCGGTCTTGGCCTCCTCGCGGGCGAGCAGCAGCGCCTGCAGGTTGGACTGGGTGCCGCCGCTGGTGAAGACACCGTCGGCCGCGGGGCCGAGGCCGATCCGGCGCGCGGTCCAGTCGATGAGGCGGCGCTCGATGAGGGTGCCGCCGGCGCTCTGGTCCCAGGTGTCGAGCGAGGAGTTGACCGCCGAGAGCACAGCCTCGCCGAGGACGGCCGGGATGACGACCGGGCAGTTGAGGTGGCCGAGATAGCGGGGGTGGTGGAAGTAGACGGCGTCCCGCAGATAGACGCTCTCCAGCTCGTCGAGGGCGGCGGAGGCGTTGCCCAGCGGCTGGTCGAGGTCGATCGCGGAGATCACCGGGGCGAGCTCATCGGCGCTCACGCCGGTGAACGGCCGCCGGGTTGTGGCGAGTCGGTTCGCCACCCGCTCGACTCCTTCGGTCACGGAGCGCCGGTAGCTCTCCGCCGTTACGTCATTGAGCAGGTGCGAGCGCATGGCAATGTCCTCCCGGGTATGGGGACTTGGTCGGCCCTCGGGACAGGAGAAGGGGGCGAGGGAGCGATGGTGAAGTTAGGTTAGCCTAACCTAACTTTCAATGCCAGCTGTCCCTCGCCCCCTCGGAGCGCGACTGCTTTTGCCCATTCAGCTGGGCCTGCACATGGTCCTGTTCACGCGGCGGTGACCTCAGCGGCCTAGGCCTCCGCGGTGTCGACTGCCTCGTCCTCAACACCGGACTCGGCCTGCTCGCGGAGGCCGTCCTCGCTCACCCCGCGCCGCCAGTAGCCGACGAACGTGACGCGCCTGCGGTCGAGTTCGCGCTCGCGCACCAGATGGCGGCGCAGGGCCTTCACGCTGCTCGACTCGCCCGCGATCCAGGCGTACCCAGTGCCCTCGGGCAACTCCGCCGCGCTGACCGCCTCCAGGGAGGACGGCGCGCCCTCCTCCCGTACCAGCCACGTGATCCGGGCGTCCGCCGCGGTCTTGAGGTCCTGGCGGTCCTCGGTGTGCGGCACCTCCAGCCAGACCCGGGCCTTCATTCCGGCCGGCAGCCACTGAAGGATCGCCGCCGCGGCGGGCAGCGCCGTCTCGTCGCCCCAGATCAGCACCCAGTCGGTGTCCTGTGGCGGCCGGCAGCGCACCGCGGTGTTGTCGGCGACGGCCGGGCCGAGCACCATCACGCGGTGTCCGGGCGCGGCCCCGCCCGCCCAGCGGCAGGCGGGACCGCCGTCCTCGTGCAGTGCGAAGTCGATGTCCACCTCGCCCGCCTCGCCCGGCAGTTGGCGCTGCTCCCGCACGGTGTACGAGCGCATTACGGCCCGTACGTCCTCGGGCAGAGCCCGCCACGCGGCGAATATCGCGCTGCCGTCACCGGCGCCGACGGGCACGACCGGTGCCTCCTGGCCGGGGTGCGGCAGGAACAGCGACAGGGACTGATCGCGCCCTCCGGAAGCGAAGCCCTTCAGGTCCTCGCCCCCGAAAGTGACGCGGACCATGGACGGGCCGAGCCGCCTGATCCGTACAACCTGCAGGTCGAAGAAGCGGAACGGGGCGGTCTCGGCCGTCGTCGTCATGGTCAGGCGACCTTCTTCGCGGTCTCGATGGCCTTGGCCAGGTCCTCGAGGATCGGCGTGCACTTGTCGTAGGAGTAAATCGGCTCGGTGACGCGGGGGATGACCTGTCCGGCCTTGACGGCGGGCAGCTTGCCCCAGGTCGGCTTCTTGGTCAGGGAGTCGGGCTGCAGGGTCCCGGTGCGGTTGTCCAGGATGATGATGTCGGCGCCGTACTTGCCCGCGTTCTCCCAGCTGAGCTCCTCGAAGAAGCCCTGCGCGTTCGGCTTCGGCTCCACGAACTTCACGCCCAGCTCCTGGAAGTACAGGGTGTCGGCGGACGTCTTCGGAACGGAGACGTAGAAGAGGTCCTGGCTGCCGGAGCCGATCAGGATCTTGATGTCCGGCTTGGCCTTGGCGGCCGATCGCAGCCGGGCCGCGGCCTTCTCGAAGCGGGCCTTGGCGTCGGCGCTCTTCTTGTTGCCCCTGACGTCGCCGCCGAGCGACTCGGCGAGCTCGGCGTGACGCTGCAGGGCCTTGGCCATCGTGGTCTCGGCCGCCCACAGCAGAACGCTGGGGGCCAGCTTCATGATCTTGTCCTTGGACTGCGGCGGGACGTACCAGGGGTCGTCCTTGGCCCACATGTTGGTGATCAGCAGCTCGGGGGCGAGGGCCGCGTACTGCTCGATGTTGAACTCGCCGTAGACATTGCCGACGATCTTGACCTTGCTGATGTCGAGGTCGCCGGCCTGGACGTCGGGCTTGCCGTCCTTGGTCCTGGTCGGGCCGAAGACGCCCTTGACCTCCACGCCGTAGTCATGAAGGGCGGCGGCGGTGCCGGTGAAGGCGACGATGTTCTTCGGGAGGGACTTCAGCTCGACCGTCGTGCCGCGGTCGTCCCGGAACTTCCACGGGCCGGACTTCTCGGCGGCCTTGCCCGAGCCGCCCTTGTCGTCGCTCTTGCCGCAGGCGGCGATCGCGGCGCCGATTCCGAGGGCGCCGCCCGCGGCGAGCAGGCCGCGGCGGGTGAGATGGGAAGGGCGGGCGTTGGGCATGATGGTGTCCGCTTTCGTCCGTGCCGGTTCGGCCACTGGGCAGTTCGAAAGGTAGGTTAGCCTAACCTTAGCTTCTGTCCAGAGGGTGCCTGCCCGAAGCGGACGCCGGGGTCGGAGACGGCGCGCGGCCGGCCCGGAACCGGGCCCGAACGCCGACAGGGGGGCGACCCTTTCCAGGCCGCCCCCCGCTCACACGCGCATCAGCCTGACAGGCCCAATTCCCGTGCGATCAGCATCCGTTGAACCTCACTCGTGCCCTCGCCGATCTCCAGGATCTTGGAGTCCCGCCACATCCTGGCCACCGGGTACTCGTTCATGAAGCCGTAGCCGCCATGGATCTGGGTGGCTTCGCGGGCGTTGTCGACGGCGACGGTCGACGAGTACAGCTTGGCGAGCGCCGCCTCCTTCTTGAACGGCTCGCCCTGGACGAGACGCGAGGCCGCGTCCCGCCAGCCGACCCGGGCCATGTGCGCCCGCATTTCCATGTCGGCGATCTTGAACTGGATCGCCTGGTTGTCGCCGATCGGCCGGCCGAAGGCGTGCCGCTCCTTGGCGTACTTCACGGACTCGTCCACACAGCCCTGTGCGAGTCCGGTCGCCAGCGCCGAGATGGCGATGCGGCCCTCGTCGAGGATCCGCAGGAACTGGGCGTATCCGCGGCCCTCTTCGCCGAGCAGATTGGCGAGCGGCACCCGGACGCCGTCGAAGGAGAGCTCGCGCGTGTCCGAGGCGTTCCACCCGACCTTGGAGTAGGGCGCGGCGACCGTGAAGCCGGGAGTGCCGGACGGGACGATGATCGAGGAGATCAGCGGCTTGCCGTCGGATGTGCGGCCGGTGACCGCCGTGACCGTCACCAGACCGGTGATGTCCGTGCCGGAGTTGGTGATGAAGCACTTGGAGCCGTTGATGACCCACTCGTCGCCGTCCCGGACGGCCGTGGTCCTCGTGCCACCCGCGTCCGAGCCGGCGCCGGGCTCGGTCAGCCCGAACGCGCCGAGCAGCTCGCCCGAGCAGAGCCGCGGCAGCCACTCCCGCCTCTGCTCCTCCGTGCCGAAGCGGTAGACCGGCATCGCGCCGAGCGAGACGCCGGCCTCGAGTGTGATGGCGACGGACGAGTCGACGCGCGCCAGCTCCTCGAGGGCGATGCCGAGGGCGAGATAGTCGCCGCCCATGCCGCCGTACTCCTCGGGGAAGGGCAGTCCGAACAGGCCCATGCGGCCCATCTCGCGGACGATTTCGTACGGGAACTCATGGCGCTCGTAGAAGTCGCCGATCTTGGGGGCCACGACGTCGTGCGCGAACGCCTCGACGGTGCGGCGGAGTTCCTCGTGTTCGGCGGAGAGCCGGTGGTCGAGCGACATTGCTACGACTCCTTGTGGGAGAGGGCGCGAACAGTGCGGGAGGGGCTCGGTCGCCCCAGGTGTCCGGCCAGCCAGGCGCTGGTGGCGGTGAGCCGGCCGAGGTCGACCCCGGTTTCGATGCCGAGGCCGTCGAGCATCCACACGAGGTCCTCGGTGGCGAGATTTCCGGTCGCGCTCTTCGCGTACGGGCAGCCGCCGAGGCCGCCCGCCGAGGCGTCCACGGTGGTCACACCGTGCTGCAGCGCGGCGAGGGTGTTGGAGAGGGCCTGCCCGTACGTGTCGTGGAAGTGCACGCCGATCGCGGAGGTGGGCACGCCCTCCTCGTTGAGCTCGGCGAGCAGGCTCTGCACATGGCCGGGCGTGGCCACGCCGATGGTGTCGCCCAGGCTCAGCTCGTCGCAGCCGAGGTCCATGAGCCGCTTGGCGACCTGGACGACCTGGTGGACGGGGACGGGCCCCTCCCACGGGTCGCCGAAGCACATCGAGAGATAGCCGCGCACATGGATCTTGTCGGCGCGGGCCTTGGCGACGACCGGCTCGAACATGGCGAGCGACTCGTCGATCGTGCGGTTGAGGTTGCGCTTCGCGAAGGTCTCGGTCGCGCTGCCGAACACGGCGATACGGCGCGCGCCGAGGGCGACGGCACGCTCGAGCCCGCGGGCGTTCGGCACGAGGACGGGCAGGCCGACGCCCGCGATGTCGCCGAGGAGGGGGAACAGCTGCTCGGCGTCGGCCAGTTGGGGCACCCAGTCGGGGCGCACGAAGCTGGTCGCCTCGACGGTGGACAGTCCCGCGTCGGCCAGTCGGTGGATGAACTCGGCCTTGATCTCGGTCGGTACGACCGTCTTCTCGTTCTGCAGACCGTCGCGCGGGCCCACTTCGTGGATGCGCACCCGGGGCGGCAGGTCCTGCGACGGGAACTGCATCGGCAGCCGGCCGGTCATCGCTCGTCCTCCTCGTGCGGGGTGACCACGGCCAGCACCTGGTCCATGGCGACGGTGGAGCCCGCGGTCACATCGAGCTCGGTGACGGTGCCGGCGTGCGGGGCGGAGATGACGTGCTCCATCTTCATCGCCTCGACGACCAGCAGACTCTGGCCGGCGGCGACCTCGTCCCCGACGGCGACCTTGACGACCGTGACCGTCCCGGGCATGGGCGCGGCCAGTGTGTCGGCCCCGGCATGCGCGGCGCCGGTGAGCGAGGCGGCTACCGGGTCGTGGTCCTGGACGTGCCAGGAGTCACCGTCCCGGCCGAGCCAGTCGCCGGCCCGCCAGAAGGTGTGGACCACGCCGTCGAGGGTGACCGACACCCGTTCCGCCTTGACACGGTGGCTGCTGCGGTCCCGTACCTCGTACGTCACGGGTTCGAGTCCGGCTACCCGGAACCAGTGGGTGATGGGGGCAGGCCGCCCGCCCATGCGCCAGCCGCTCGGCACGGAGAAGGGGTCGCTCCAGCCCGTGCCCGGCTGCGGAGTCAGCTCGGCGAGCCGGACCGCGGCCGCGGCCTCGTACACCTCGTCCGGGATTCCGGACGGGACCAGCCCGTCCGCCTCGCGCTCCACCAGGCCCGTGTCCAGGTCGCCCGAGACGACCGAGGGGTGGGCCAGCAGGCGGCGCAGGAAGCCCGCGTTCGTCGGGACGCCGAGGGTGACCGTGTCGGCGAGGGCCGCGCGCAGGCGGCGCAGGGCCGTCGCGCGGTCCGGGCCGTGGGCGATGACCTTCGACAGCATCGGGTCGTACAGACTGCCGACCTCCGTGCCCTCGCTGAGGCCGGAGTCGGTGCGCACCGCGTCGCCCTGCGGCTCGTGCAGGGCGAGCACTGTGCCGCCCGAGGGCAGGAAGCCGCGGGACGGGTCCTCCGCGCAGATACGGGCCTCGATCGCATGGCCGGTGAAGGTGATGTCCCGCTGGGCGAACGGCAGTTGTTCGCCGGCCGCGACCCGGAGCTGCCACTCCACCAGGTCCAGGCCGGTGACGAGCTCCGTCACCGGGTGCTCGACCTGGAGGCGGGTGTTCATCTCCATGAAGAAGTACGAGGAGGGGTCGTTGCCCGGGACGATGAACTCCACCGTGCCCGCGCCCCGGTAGCCGCACGAACGCGCCGCCTGCACGGCCGCCTCGCCCATCGCGGCACGGGTCTGCGGGTCGAGCAGGACGCTCGGCGCCTCCTCGATGATCTTCTGGTGGCGGCGCTGGAGCGAGCACTCGCGCTCGCCGAGGTGGACCACATTGCCGTGGCCGTCCGCCAGCACCTGGATCTCGATGTGCCGGGGGCGGTCGATCCACCGCTCCACAAGGAGGGTGTCGTCGCCGAACGAAGCACGCGCCTCCCTACGGGCCGCCGCGATCTCCTCCAGGAGCGCCGACTCGACCCGGGTCAGGCGCATGCCCTTGCCGCCGCCGCCCGCCGAGGGCTTCAGCAGCACCGGCATGCCGATTTCCAGGGCAGCGGATGCCAGTTGGTCGTCCGTCAGGCCGGAGCCCGACGAGCCGGGCACCACCGGGACGCCCGCCGCCTGCACGGTCTCCTTCGCGCGGATCTTGTCGCCCATCAGCGAGATCGCCGAGGCGGGCGGTCCGATGAAGACCAGGCCCGCGTCGGCGCAGGCCTGCGCGAAGCCCGCGTTCTCCGCGAGGAAGCCGTAGCCGGGGTGGACGGCCTCGGCGCCGGTACGGGCCGCGGCCTCCAGCAGACGGTCGGGGCGCAGGTAACTCTCGGCCGCGGATGCGGGGCCGATACGGACGGCGGTGTCCGCCTCCCGTACATGCCTCGCGTCCGCGTCCGCGTCGCTGAAGACGGCGACCGAGCGCACCCCCAGCGAACGCAGCGTACGGATGACCCGGACCGCGATCTCGCCCCGGTTGGCGACAAGCACTGTGCTGAACATCGTCATGGTCCGTCTCACATCCGGAAGACGCCGAAGGCGGGGTCGGTCAGCGGGGCATTGGCGCAGGCCGTGAGCGCGAGGCCCAGCACCTGCCGGGTCTCCAAGGGGTCGATCACGCCGTCGTCCCACAGCCTGGCCGTCGCGTAATAAGCATTGCCCTGTTGTTCGTACTGCGCTCGGATCGGCTCCTTGAAGGCCTCTTCCTCGGCGGTCGGCCACTGCTCGCCGCGGCCCTCCAGCTGGTCCCGCTTCACCGTGGCCAGCACCGACGCCGCCTGCTCGCCGCCCATCACGGAGATCTTGGCGTTGGGCCACATCCACAGGAAGCGCGGGGAGTACGCCCGGCCGCACATCGAGTAGTTCCCCGCGCCGTACGAGCCGCCGAGGACGACCGTCAGCTTCGGCACGCGGGTGCAGGCAACCGCCGTGACCATCTTCGCGCCGTGCTTGGCGATGCCGCCGGCCTCGTAGTCCCGGCCGACCATGAAGCCCGAGATGTTCTGCAGGAAGAGCAGGGGGATGCCGCGCTGGTCGCACAGCTCGATGAAGTGCGCGCCCTTCTGGGCGGACTCGGAGAACAGGATTCCGTTGTTGGCGACGATTCCGACCGGGTGGCCGTGGATCCGGGCGAAGCCGGTGATCAGCGTCGTGCCGAACTCCGACTTGAACTCCGCGAACCGGGAGCCGTCCACGATCCGGGCGATCACTTCGCGTACGTCATAGGGGGTGCGGGAGTCCACCGGCACCGCGCCGTACAGCCCGGCGGGGTCCACCTTCGGCTCCTCGGCCGGTTCGACCGACCAGGGCAGCGGGCCGCGCTCGGGAAGCGTCGCCACGATGTTCCGTACGATCCGCAGCGCGTGCGCGTCGTCCTCGGCGAGGTGGTCGGTCACGCCGGAGATCCGGGAGTGGACCTCGCCGCCGCCCAGCTCCTCCGCCGTGACGACCTCGCCGGTCGCGGCCTTCACCAGGGGCGGGCCGCCGAGGAAGATCGTGCCCTGGTTCCGCACGATGACGGCCTCGTCGCTCATCGCCGGGACGTACGCCCCGCCGGCGGTGCAGGAGCCGAGCACCGCCGCGATCTGCGGGATGCCGGCGCCGGACATCCGGGCCTGGTTGTAGAAGATCCGCCCGAAGTGCTCGCGGTCGGGGAAGACCTCGTCCTGCATGGGGAGGAAGGCGCCGCCGGAGTCGACGAGATAGACGCAGGGCAGGCGGTTCTCCAGCGCCACCTCCTGGGCCCGCAGGTGCTTCTTGACGGTCATCGGGTAGTACGTGCCGCCCTTGACGGTGGCGTCATTGGCGACGACGACCACCTCGCGGCCGCTGACCCGGCCGATCCCGGCGATCACTCCGGCGGCCGGGGCCTGGCCGTCGTACATCCCCTCCGCGGCGAGCGGGGCGAGCTCCAGGAAGGGCGAGCCCGGGTCGAGGAGGGTGTCCACGCGGTCGCGCGGCAGCAGCTTCCCGCGCGCGGTGTGGCGGGCGCGGGCCTTCTCGCCGCCGCCCAGGCGGGCCGCGGTCAGCTTGGCGCGCAGGGCGTCGGCCAGCTCCTGGTGCGCCTCCTCGTTGGCCTGCCAGGCCGGAGAGGCGGGGTCCGCCGCGCTCGCCAGCACGGGTGCCTGCTGCATCGTCGTGAGCCCCCTTGCCGTACGCCTTCGTACGAGAAAAAGTTAATGAGCGTTAACGTGTTTCCTTCAGGTTAACGACCGCTAACAGCGTTGTCTAGAATCAATGTCATGACCACCAGGACCGATGCCCCGACGCGCCGCGAGCAGATCCTCAAGGAGGCCGCGCGCCTGTTCGCCGAGCGCGGCTTCCACGGCGTCGGCGTGGATGAGATAGGGGCGGCCGTCGGCATCAGCGGCCCCGGCCTGTACCGCCACTTTCCCGGCAAGGACGCGATGCTCGCGGAGCTGCTGGTGGGCATCAGTGAACGGCTGCTGAGCGGCGGCCGGCTCCGCGTCGAGGAGGCGGACGCCGACCCCGAGATGCTGCTCGCCTCGCTCATCGACGGACACATCGACTTCGCGCTCGACGACCGCCCGCTGATCACGCTCCACGACCGTGAGCTGGACCGGCTGCGCGACAGCGACCGCAAGCTGGTGCGGCAGTTGCAGCGGCAGTACGTCGAGCTGTGGGTCGCGGCGGTCCGCGAACTCCACCCGGACGTTGCGGAGTCGGAGGCCCGAGCGGCGGTTCACGCGGTGTTCGGCCTGCTCAACTCCACGCCGCACCTGGGCTCGTACGGCGGTGTCCTGCCGGACCGCGCGGCGACGGAGACGCTGCTGCGGCGCTTGGCGCACGGGGCGTTCGCGTCACTGGCGGGCTGACGGCCCGGGGGTTTCGCCCGGTTGCCCGTCGGTGGCGTCCATCGTTCGGGACGCAGGGCGCCGCGGGCCTGCCGGACGGCACAATGGGCTCATGCCGATACCCAGCCGTGCCGCCCTTGTCGAACACCTCGTCCGCACCCGTATCGCCGGAGACGTCGCCACACCCCGCGACAACAACCTCTCCCACTACCGCAAGCTCGCCAACGGCGACCGTCACTTCTGGCTCGGCCTGGAGCTCGGCGACCGGTGGACCGATGAGCAGGATGTACTCGCCGTGATGGCGGAGCGGTGCGGTGTCAATGACGATCCCCAGTACCGGACCGGGCAGGACACCATCGACCCCGAGCTGACCATCGACGCCCTGGACCGGATGGCCGCCCGGCTGCGCAAGGCCGCCGCAGGGCAGGAGCGGGTGCTGTTCGCGACCGGACATCCCGGCGGGCTGCTGGACGTGCACCGGCAGACCGCCGACGCGCTGCGGGCCGCAGGCTGCGAGATCGTACGGATTCCGGGCGGGCTCACCGCCGACGAGGGCATGGTCTTCCAGTTCGCTGACGTCGCGATGCTGGAGCGCGGCGCGACCCTGTGGCACACGCACTCCCCGGCGCCCATGGCCGCGATCCTGGACGCACTCGAGCGGGAGGGCCGCCCGCGGCCCGACCTCGTCGTGGCCGACCACGGCTGGGCCGGGTGCGCCGGCCAGCGCGGGCTGGACTCCGTCGGGTACGCCGACAGCAATGACCCCGCGCTCTTCATCGGTGAGGCTGAGGGAACCCTCCAGGCGGTGGTGCCCCTGGACGACCACGTCACCGATCCGCGCTTCTACGACCCGATGACCGCGTATCTGCTGGACGCGGCGGGGCTGACGTCCCAGGGCTGACTCCCCCAGGGTTACGGCGGGCGTCAGTACGGGGTCCGACATCACTCGTACGGCGGACTTCTCACGCCTTCGAGGCTTGGCGGGACCATGCCGACGCTGCCGCTGCTCGCCCGTCTCGCGCGTGCTCTGGACGCGGCCCTCAGTCTCGTGCTGGACGGCGACACCTCACGGGTCGCCTTCACCGCGCACACGCCCGCCGCCTGAGCGCCGTCAACCGCGGGGTACGCGAACGACGCCTTCCTGGATGACGGTGATCGCGAGCCGCCCGTCCTGGGTGTAGATCCGCGCCTGGCCCAGACCGCGGCCGCCGGACGCCGACGGTGACTCCTGGTCGTAGAGCAGCCACTCGTCCGCCCTGAAGGGCCGGTGGAACCACATCGCGTGGTCGAGCGAGGCGCCCACCACATCGCCGACCGCCCAGCCGCCGCGACCGTGCGCGAGCAGCACCGAGTCGAGCAGCGTCATGTCGGAGACGTACGTGGCGAGGCAGACGTGCAGCAGCGGCTCGTCGATGGCTCCGTCGAGCTTGCCGTTCGTACGGAACCACACCTGCGAGCGCGGCTCGCGCGGCTGCCCGGCCGTGCTCCACGGCGGTGCCTCCGCATACCGCAGATCCACCGCCGCCCTGGCCTCCAGCAGCCGCTGGGCGACCTCGGGATCGAGGTCGCGCGGCAGGATCTCGGCCGCCGTCGGCAGGGTCTCCGGGTCGGGCGCGGACGGCATCTCCGCCTGGTGCTCAAGTCCTTCCTCGTACGTCTGGAAGGACGCCGAGAGATGGAAGATCGGCTGGCCGTGCTGGACGGCGACGACCCGGCGCGTGGTGAAGGAGCGGCCGTCCCGGATGCGGTCGACCGTGTAGACGATCGGTGCGCCGGGGTCACCCATGCGCAGGAAGTACGCGTGCAGGGAGTGGGCCGTGCGGTCCTCGGGGACGGTGCGGCCCGCGGCGACGAGCGCCTGGGCCGCGACCTGTCCGCCGAAGACGCGCGGTACGACGGCGGAGCGGGACAGTCCGCGGAAGATGTCCTGCTCGATCCGCTCCAGGTCGAGCAGATCGAGCAGTCCGTCAAGTGGTGTGCTCATCAATACAGTTCTACAGGCCCATGGACTTGGCGATGATCGACTTCATGACCTCGCTGGTGCCGCCGTAGATGCGGTTGACGCGGTTGTCGGCGTAGAGCCGGGCGATCGGGTACTCGTTCATGTAGCCGTAACCGCCGTGCAGCTGAAGGCACCTGTCGATGACGCGGTGCGCGACCTCGGTGCAGAACAGCTTCGCGGACGCGGCCTCCGCGGCGGACAGCTCGCCCGCGTCCAGGGCCTCCAGGGCACGGTCGGCCACGGCCTCGGCGGCGTCCACCTCGGCCTGGCAGGCGGCCAGCTCGAACTTGGTGTTCTGGAAGGAGGCGACCGGCTTGCCGAAGACCGTGCGGTCCTGCACGTACAGCTGGGCGAACCGGACAGCGGCCTTGGCCTGCGCGTACGCGCCGAACGCGATGCCCCAGCGCTCGGAGGGCAGGTTCTGACCGAGGTAGTAGAAGCCCTTGTTCTCCTCGCCGAGCAGGTCCTCGACCGGCACCTTCACATCGACGAAGGCCAGCTCGGCGGTGTCGGAGGTGCGCAGGCCGAGCTTGTCCAGCTTGCGGCCGACCGAGTAGCCCTCCGACTTGGTGTCCACCGCGAAGAGCGAGATGCCGAAGCGGCGGTCGTCCTCACGCGGGGCGGAGGTGCGGGCGCACACGATTACGCGGTCGGCGTGCACACCACCGGTGATGAAGGTCTTGGCGCCGTTGAGGACGTAGTGCGTGCCGTCTTCCGAGAGCTTGGCCGTGGTCTTCATGCCCGCGACGTCGGAGCCGGTGCCCGGCTCGGTCATCGCCAGCGCCCACATTTCCTCGCCGGTGACGAACTTCGGCAGGTAGGCCTTCTTCTGCTCGTCGGTGGCGAGCAGCTTTATGTACGGCAGGGCGAGCAGCACATGCACGCCGGAGCCGCCGAAGTTGACGCCGGCGCGCGAGGTCTCCTCGTAGAGCACGGCCTCGAACTTGTGCGTGTCCAGGCCCGCGCCGCCGAACTCCTCGGGGACGTTGATGCCGAAGACGCCCAGCTCACCGAGCTTGTAGTAGAAGTCGCGGGGCGCCTGGCCGGCCGCGAACCACTCGTCGTAGACGGGGACGACCTCGGCCTCGATGAAGGCGCGGATGGTCTCGCGGAACGCCTCGTGGTCCTCGTTGTAAACGGTACGGCGCACGGGGACGCCCCCCTTCCCTTTGCGGCTGAACCGCCGCCGCTCTCGCGGAGGTGGTCCAGCGCCGTCGTGGTTGCTCAATTGATGGTGCAACTAAGCGCTTGCTCATACAAAAGTTACCGGGCAGTCACCGCAGCTGTCCAGGGTGAGGCTCGGCACACTCCCGTGCCACCCAACGCGAGCCGATGTCAGTTGTGACCATCCCTGCGTCGGCTCGGGCGGCATGTTCATCCACGCGAAGGAGTACGTGGAGGAACACGGGGCGACACCTCGGACAGGTTCTTCGCGGGCCAGGACGTCGACAGCGGCTCCTCGGTCATGTCCACGATGAACATGGTGGTGCACGGGCACCCGCTTCGACCTGCGCACGGGCGACACGCTCTCGGAGTCGGCACACACGCGCCGAAGGCGGACGCGGACCGCTACGACGGGGTGCTGAGCACCCCGCCGTTCTCGAGGAGGACATCCGCGCCGAGCTGATCGAGACGGACGCGATCGAGACCGTCATCGTGCTCGCCCGTCGGGCGGCGTATGTGGATGGGCGAGATCGCTCAGCCGAGTGCCGCGGGTTGGTACGTGTGCTCAGCCCGGAGGCAGCGAGGGCGGAGGGGACTGAGGGTCCTCGCCGTCGTAGGCCGCCAGCGCCACCTGGCGGTACTCCAGCAGCTCCCTGAGGTCCTCGGGGACCAGGCGGTCGCACGCCAGCTTCAAGGTGGCCCTGCCCTCCACCGCGGCCCATGCCTGCCGGGCGCGTTTATTGGCTCTGCGCCGGTAGTCGCTCCTGAGGAAGCCCGCGCCGGCCGCGAACCCGGCCGAGGCCAGAGCCATCAACGCGGCGGGGATACGGGCGTCGGCCGCGGCCAGTCCCGCCGCTCCGGCTGTGCCGGCGAGGAGGGCGGCGGGGAAACCGAGGGCGATGTCGGCTCTGGTCCAGAACTCGGCCCGGCGGTGGGCGAGTGCCTTCTGGCACGTCGCCTCGTCCCGTAGCCGCACGATCTCGGCGCGCAGGCGTTGGGTGGGCTCGTCCGGGGAGCGACGCATGGTTCCGTCAGCGGGAGTGGCCATGACCGCATTCCAACACGGTTGACCAGTAAGGGACTTGGTGTGCTGCGACAGCCTTGGGGCGCAACAATCGTGGGTTCCCTACGGAACCGAGGCGAGTCACGTGTGACGCAGGGCGAACCACAGCTCCATCCGTACGTCCGCGTCGTCCAAGTCCTCGTCGAGCAGGGCCGCGCAGCGGGCGATGCGCTGGCGGACGGTATTGCGGTGGATCTCCATGGCTGCGGCGGTACGGTCCCAACTGCCGTGCAACGAAAGCCAGTTGCGCAGGGTGTCCAGCAGGGCGGGGGAGTCCGCGAGCGGGGCGAGGCGCAGCCGGGCGTGGGCGGCCGCCTCCTCGGGGGCCAGCAGCGCGGACAGCGAGGTGCCGCGGTGCCTGACCAGATCCGTACTGGTGGCGGCGGCCCGGTGCACCGCCCTGGCGGCCTGGGTGTCGGCGGCGGCGAGCTCATCGGGACGGACGGGGGAACTTACGCCGAGCACCCAGCCGGGCTGTGGGGTGACCTCGCTGTCGGCCGGCAGAAGGATCCGTACGGCCCCGTCGTCGGCCGGGTCGACGAGCGCACTGCCGAGCGCGGCGCCGAGCGCGGAGGCGGCGAAGGGGGTGCCGCTCCCGCCGCGTGCGTGGACGACGGTCCACCGGTCTGCCCCCAGCAGCGCCGCGGCCTCGGCGGGCCCGGCCCCGAGCAGCAGCCGTACGAGGGCGGCGCTGCGCCCGCTGCTGTCGGCGCCCTGGTGGGGAGCGGTCAGCAGCGAGAGGAGGACGACGGCGACCCCGGCGACGGTGTGGTCGCCGGCCTCGCGCCGGGGGGTGGCGAGCCCGAGGACGAGCCCTTGGTGGCCGCCGAGTGCGTAGGCGGCGAGATGGGCGCCGGGAATGGCGTCACTGGCGGACGCGGGAACCGGGCGGGTGGCCTCATCGATCCCTCGCGCGGGTCTTGGCGCTTCACCGGTCCCGGTTCCGCGTACGGGCCGGGTCGCTTCACCGGCCGCGCGTACGGGCCGGGTCGCCCCACCGGTCCCGCGTACGGGCCGGGTCGCTTCACCGGTCCCGGACGCGGGCGCAGGCTTGGGCACCTCCCCGGCCCCGGGCGCGGAACCCGCCGGCGCATCGCCCGCGAATGCCCCGGAGCGGCCGGCCTCCTCCGCCGCCGGCCGGCGGTTCACCACCCGCGCCAGCCGCCTCAGCGCCGCCCCCGCATCCGGGCCCGGCGCCCGGCCCGACGACGAGAGTTCCGTGCCGTCCGGAGCCAGCAGTACCGCCTTGCCGCCCAGGCGGGCCGCCAGCTGATGCAGGACCGCCGGGACCGGGTCCGGGCGGGCCGCCGCCGCTGCGAGGCCCTGCTGGGCCTGCGTCACCCGGCGCAGTTCCCGGTGGCGGGCCTCCGCCATCAGTCGCCAGACCGCCCGCGCCACTGCCGTGAACGTCGTCGGCGGCGGCACCTCGATCAGCGGCAGCCCGTGCCGGTCGCACGCCTCGATCAGTGCCTGGGGCACCGTGTCGTACACCGGTGCCACCCCGAAGCCCAGCGCCGCCGCCCCCGCCTGCACGATCCGCGAGACGTACATGTCCGGGTCCTTGAGCAGCACCCCCGCGCTCAGCAGCAGCTCGCCGCCGAGCAGATACGGATAGGGGTCCGCCATCTCGGACGTGTGCACCCAGTGCACCGCCGCGCCCGCCTCCACCGGCCCGGCGATCTGCCGCAGGCCGAGTTCCTCGCGGGCGAGCAGCGCGGCGAGAGGGATCGGCGGGGTCGGTGGGGCTGCTGCGATCTCCGGCATGGACAGTCCATCCATTAGCGGCGTCAAGAATGGATGAAACGTACACTTCAGCGATGCTTTCCGGCCACCTACCGTCGTCGCACAAGACCCGAGGACCCGGGGGACGAGACGAAAGGAAGCCGATGGCTGTCGACTATGCAGTAATCGTCGTCTATCTGGCCGGCATGCTCGGCATGGGCTGGTGGGGCATGCGCCGCGCCAAGTCCAAGAGCGATTTTCTGGTCGCGGGCCGCCGGCTCGGCCCCTGGATGTACTCCGGCACCATGGCCGCCATCGTCCTCGGCGGCGCCTCCACCATCGGCGGCGTGGGCCTCGGCTACAAGTACGGCCTCTCAGGCGCCTGGATGGTCTTCGCCATCGGCCTCGGCCTGCTCGCGCTGAGCATCTTCTTCTCCGCGCGCATCGCCCGCCTCAAGGTCTACACCGTCTCCGAGATGCTCGACCTGCGCTACGGCGGCAAGGCAGGCATCCTCACCGGCGTCGTGATGTGGGCGTACACCCTGATGCTCGCGGTCACCTCGACCATCGCGTACGCCACGATCTTCGACGTCCTCTTCGACATGAACCGCACCGTCGCGATCATCCTCGGCGGCTCGATCGTCGTCGCGTACTCCGCGCTCGGCGGCATGTGGTCGATCACCCTCACCGACATGGTGCAGTTCGTCGTCAAGACCGTCGGCGTACTGCTGCTCCTGCTGCCCATCGCGGTCGTCAAGGCGGGTGGCTTCGCCGAGATGAAGGCCCAGCTGCCGAGCGAGTACTTCGCGCCGCTCGGCATCGGCGGCGAGACGATCTTCACATACGTCCTGATCTACACCTTCGGCATGCTGATCGGCCAGGACATCTGGCAGCGGGTGTTCACGGCGCGCACCGACAAGGTCGCCAGCTACGGCGGCACGGTCGCCGGCACGTACTGCCTCGTCTACGCCCTGGCCGGCGCCGTGATCGGCACGGCCGCCCGGGTCCTCTACCCGAAGCTCCCGAGCGCCGACGACGCCTTCGCCACCATCGTCAAGGACGAACTGCCCATGGGCGTGCGCGGTCTGGTGCTGGCCGCCGCCCTCGCCGCCGTCATGTCGACATCCTCCGGCGCGCTCATCGCCTGCGCCACCGTCGCCAACAACGACGTCTGGTCCCGGCTGCGCGGCGTCGCGTCCCGGCGCGGTGACGACCACGACGAAGTGAGGGGCAACCGCGTCTTCATCCTGATCATGGGAGTCGCGGTGATCGGTATCGCCATCGCGCTCAACAACGTGATCGAGGCGCTCACGGTCGCGTACAACCTGCTCGTCGGCGGCCTGCTGGTGCCCATCCTGGGCGGACTGCTGTGGAAGCGTGGCACCGTGTACGGCGCGCTCGCCTCGGTGATCGTCGGCGGCGTCGCGGTCATCGGCCTGATGGCGTCGTACGGAATCCTCGCCAACGAGCCCATCTACTACGGCCTGCTGTCCTCCCTCGCGGCGTACCTGATCGTCTCTCTGGCGACCAGGCCGACAGACCCCGCGATCCTCGCCAACTGGCGAGAGCGCCTGGCCGGCCGGTCCACCGAGGACGACGAGGCCCCGGCTGAATCGGTGTCTGTACCCAGCTAGAGTCGAGACCGCAACGAAGCGTACGAAAGAAGGCAATTCACATGAGCAGCAACGAGCAGCCGCGCGGCCCGATCGACTCGTCCCGTATCCCGCGGTACGCCGGACCCGCGACGTTCGCCCGGCTGCCCCGACTCGACGAGGTCGGCCGTGCCGATGTCGCCGTGGTCGGCGTGCCCTTCGACTCCGGGGTCTCCTACCGGCCCGGCGCGCGCTTCGGCGGTAACGCGATCCGCGAGGCGTCGAGGCTCCTGCGCCCGTACAACCCGGCGCAGGACGCCTCGCCCTTCGCTCTCGCGCAGGTCGCGGACGCGGGTGACATATCCGCGAACCCGTTCAACATCAACGAGGCAGTCGAAGCGGTCGAGGCCGCGGCGGACGAGCTCCTGGGCACCGGCGCGCGCCTGATGACGCTCGGCGGCGACCACACCATCGCGCTGCCGCTGCTGCGCTCGGTCGCCAAGAAGCACGGCCCGGTCGCCCTGCTCCACTTCGACGCGCACCTGGACACCTGGGACACGTACTTCGGCGCGGAGTACACCCATGGGACTCCCTTCAGGCGGGCCGTCGAGGAGGGCATCCTCGACACCTCCGCCCTTTCCCATGTGGGCATCCGCGGCCCGCTGTACGGCAAGCAGGACCTGACCGACGACGAGAAGATGGGCTTCGGCATCATCACTTCCGCCGACGTCTACCGCCGGGGCGCCGACGAGGTCGCCGACCAGCTGCGCCAGCGCATCGGTGACCGCCCGCTCTACATCTCCATCGACATCGACTGCCTCGACCCGGCCCACGCCCCCGGCACCGGCACCCCCGAGGCGGGCGGCATGACCTCCCGCGAGCTGCTGGAGATTCTGCGCGGTCTGGCCTCCTGCAACCTCGTCTCGGCGGACGTCGTCGAGGTCGCCCCCGCGTACGACCACGCCGAGATCACCGCGGTCGCGGCGTCGCACACGGCGTACGAGCTGACGACGATCATGTCCCGCCAGATCGCGGAGGGCCGCGCGAAGTGACGCACGACCACGACCTCGTTCTGCGTCCGACAACGGCCCAGACGGCTGCCGCGCTGAACCCTCCGCCCGGCCGCAACGGCGGCGACCTCGTCGTCGAGACCCTGGCCGGCCTGGGCGCGACGACAGTCTTCGGCCTGCCCGGCCAGCATGCGCTCGGGATGTTCGACGCGCTGCGCCGCTCGCAGCTGGAGTACGTCGGACTGCGCGTCGAGAACAACGCGGGCTTCGCGGCCGACGCGTACGGCCGTCTGACAGGTGAAGTGGCCCCACTGCTGCTTTCCACAGGCCCGGGTGCGCTGATGTCGCTGGCCGCGCTCCAGGAGTCGGCCGCGGCTTCGGCGCCGGTGCTCGCGATCGGCAGTCAGATTCCGAGTGCCGGTCTTGGCGGCGGACGCCACGGCTATCTTCACGAACTGCGCGACCAGCAGGCGTCGTTCAGGGGTGTGGTGAAGTCGGTTCACACAGCCCGTACGCAGTCCCAGATCCCGTCGGCGATCGCCGCGGCATGGGAGTCGGCGCTGACCGCCCCGCACGGGCCGGTGTGGGTTGAGATCCCCCAGGATGTCCTGCTTGCTCAGACGACGCTGCCGGTCGTCACGGCGATGGACGCGACTCCGCACGATGTCGTACCGCGTCCCGAACTGACCGCGGTGGCAGCCGACTTGCTGTCCCGTGCCTCCCGTCCGGCGATCATCGCGGGCGGCGGAGTCGTACGCTCCGACGCGTCCGGCAAGCTGCTCGCGCTCGCGGAGAAGCTGGACGCGCCGGTCGTCACGACCTTCGGCGGCAAGGGCGCGTTCCCGTGGGAGCACCCGCTCTCACTCCAGTCCTGGCTGGAGGACCGCCACACCACGGACTTCCTCGAGTCCGCGGACGTACTACTGGTCGTCGGCTCCGGCCTGGGCGAACTGTCCTCGAACTACCACACGTTCGCCCCGCGCGGCCGGGTCATCCAGATCGAGGCGGACGCGGGCAAGCTGGAGTCGAACCACCCGGCCCTGGGCATCCACGCGGATGCGCGCCTGGCGCTGTCGGCGCTGCTGGAGACGGTGGAGGAGCGCGAGGACGAGACGGCGGCCCAGACCGTACGCACGGTCCTCGGGAATGTCCGCCAACGCATCGCGTCCCAGGACCTCACCCTGGAACAGCAGGTACTCGCGTCCGTCAGGGAGGCCCTGCCCGACGATGCGCCGAGCTTCTGGGACATGACGATCCTGGCCTACTGGGCCTGGTCGGCCTTCGACGCCCGCCACCCGAACACCATGCACTCGGCCCAGGGCGCGGGCGGCCTCGGCTACGGCTACCCCGCGGCGCTGGGCGCGGCGGCGGCGGACCGCAGCCGCCCGGTCCTCGCGGTCTCGGGCGACGGCGGCGCGATGTACTCGATCGCCGAACTGGCCACGGCGCGCCAGTACGACCTCCCGGTCACCTGGCTGATCGTGGACGACGGCGGCTACGGCATCCTGCGCGAGTACATGAAGGACGCCTTCGGCGAGGCCACGGCCACGGAACTGTCCCGCCCGGACTTCGTGGCGCTGGCGGAGTCCTTCGGCGTCCCCGCGGTCCGTACGACACCGGAGTCCCTGACGGAAGACCTCGGCAAGGCGCTCACGGAGCCGGGCCCGTCGGTGGTCGTACTCCCCGCGGTCCTGAGGATGTTCGCCCCGACGCACGCCTGAGCCGTCCTCTGATCCCCGGTCCCGCCGCTCCCATCCCCCGAGAGCGGCGGGGCCGGGTCATGTCCGGACGGCCGGGGGACGTGGACTACGAGGGCTAGGAGGGCGGGACGGTCTGTTCGCCCGTACGACGAGTCTGAGACAGCCCGTGGCCACCCGCCTCCTGCCTTGCCATCGCCACCAACCTACCTACCAGGCCGCCCACGACCGATTTCCGGATCAGATGGGTTCGCCGTCTACGTCCATGTATTCCATACGGAGAATGTCGATGACGGGGTGATCGCCGGGCATTCTCCTGCGATCGATGCGCGTGATGGCGCGCACTCCAATGGCGGCGTTGGTGGCGAAGGCCGCCTCCATGGAAGCGAGGTCCCCAAGAGAAACGGCTGCGCGCTGGTATTCGTGGGCTTTTTGGAGGAGTCGCATCGTCACGCCCGCGAGGCAATCTGCATCCGGCCAGATCACCTGGTCGCCGTCGAAGAAGCCGATATTCCAGGTGCCGCCCTCGGAGATGAGCTCTCTCCCATCTACGAAGAGCGCGTCGTCGAATCCGTTGAGTTGGGCCGCGCGCCGATGGTGGAGCAGGCCGAAGAGCCCCACGCTCTTCACCTCGGGAGAGTCGCGTACGTACAGGGACGACTGCACGCGCAGGGGTGGGAGGGGGAGGGCGACGGCCGACCTGTGCGTTACGAGGACTTGAGGGTCCGTGGCGTGGTCCGGATGTGCCAGGTCCGTGGTCGGGTCGAACACCGTGACGCGGATCGTGGTCGCCCCGCGGGCCGGTGCCATGCGCCGGATGAGATCGCGTACACGCTCGGTGTCGAGGTCCGCTCCGAACAGGGCTCGACAGTCGCGGGCGAGCCTGTCCAGGTGGAGTGACAGGCCGCGGACCCGGCCATGGTCCACCCGGAGACTGGTGAAGTGGCCGTAGTTGGTCAGCGCGAGCGTCTGGAGCTGATCCAGGCTGACGGGGCGTCCGTCGAGTTCTGCCATACGCCCAGAATGGCAGCCGCGCCCATTGCGCCTGCGCCAATAGCTCTCGCACGGGCTCGCACTTCGGTGAGAGTTCGGGGCCACGACTTACGCCCTGGCGCGTCACCGACCCAACCGAGGTGAACGACGGGCGCGGCAAGGGGTTGAGCGGCCTGCCGCTCGCGCGGGAAGCCCGTCTTGAATCGACACATGACCGGCAGAGAACCCACAGCAGCCTATTGCAGTGGTTCTCGAATCAGGTGTCGATGGAGGCGGTGCGCTGAGCACTGCAGCGTATTCGTCAATGTGACGCGAATTTGCCGGAACCTAGCCAAGGGAGTGCCTCGCTCTGGGATGCTAGGAGTCCAGCGAGAGGGGCCGCAGCGATGCAGTGGAAGATCCACGGGGAACGTCCGATCTACGAGAACCCATGGGTCAATGTGTGGTTGACCGATGTGGAGCAGCCGGACGGACGCCGTTGGGAGTACCACGTCGTCAAGCTGCGTCACCTGGCCGTGGCCACCGTCATCAACGATCGGCAAGAGATCCTCATGATGTGGCGTCACCGCTTCATCACGGACGCGTGGGCCTGGGAACTGCCCATGGGCCTGGTCGAGGTTGGGGAGACTCCTGCTGAGGCTGCCGCTCGTGAAGTGCTGGAAGAGACGGGCTGGCGACCGGAGCCGATGAGGCCGCTCATCTACGCGGAACCGGCGAACGGGATCACGGATTCACAGCATCATCTGTTCCGTGCCGACGGGGCCGCATACGTCGGTCCGCCGACCGAGAAGAACGAATCCGACCGCATCGAGTGGATCCCGCTGGCGGACATCCGGGGCATGATCGACAGTCGCGAGATCGTCAGCAGTGGATCCCTTGTAGGCCTCTTGTACGTGCTCATGGATGAGAGGATCCGCTGACCTGCGTGGGGAGGATTTCCCGCAGACGTGACTCGAAGGCTACGGCCACGGGCTCTCGTCGGTGCGGGGCCAACTCGTCGTAGAACTCGCGAAGGTGTCCCGCTACGCGCTCGGAGGCGACGGATGATGCGGGCCCCAATGCCTCCGTTGCGGTCTGGCATGCCTGGTCCAACTTGCCGAGGCGGAGTTGTGTGCGGGCGAGCCAGAACGCGTGAAATGCGCGCCCCCGCTGGTTCGCGCTGTTCTCCCTGCGCAGGGCATCGGCAATCAACGGTTCGGCAGTCGCAGCTTCACCCAGCCGACCATGAGCGATGCCGGTATCCACGATGAGCTTCGGCTCGTCGAAGTAGATCACCCATGCCGGATCGGGGTCGCTCGCCCGGATCTGCTCGAACTGGCGATGGGCTTCTGCGATGGCCTCATGGGTGGCGGTCCGGCTGCCCAGCGCTGCGTGGGCGAATGCTTCCCGCAAGGACAGCATCGAGAGGACACGCGCGGTGGTGCCGAACGCGGCAAGGGCCTCGTCTCTGGCCGCGCTGACGAACGCCAACGCGTCCCCTGGCTTGTCCTGGTACGTCGCCTGCAAGCTCATGCAGGCCAACACGTTGGCCATGAATTGCCGGTCGTCGACCTCCTTGGCGAAATGCAACGCCTCGGTGAAGTACGCGCGGGCCTGGTTGTACTGGCGCGCGTCGAAGTACGTCCAGCCGGTGAGGCGTGCGAGTTCGGCCGCTACCCCGTACAAGCCGTGCTGGATGGGTGCCGGCCGGTTCTCTTTCAAGAGCCCGACGACGTATCGAAGCTGACCGACCACCGCCGGTCTCAGGGCTTCGCCGCCGTGCTGGTCGTCCCGTCGCCAGTAGTCCTCGATCGAGGAGCGAAGCGCTTGAAGCGTGGAAGGGCCGAGGTTGGTTCGCGAGGTGAGGGCGAGGACGCTGTCCACATCGGAGCCCGGCAGAGCAGCGGGCGTTGCGGGCTCTGGGGGCACGGCCTGAGGCGGCTTACGTTCAGTCACGACAAGGGCCGGAGGTGTCTCCCACGCGCGTCGGGCAAGTCCGAGCATGTGCCCTGGGATGCGCAAACCGTCCGCGATGCGCTCGATCACGTCCATGTGCAGCAACTGACGGCGCCCCGCCATTACTTCACCGACACGGCTGGGCGTCAGGTCGCATCGCCGGGCGATCATTGATGGATAGATGCCCGCATGGGACTTCACCAGCGTGAAGACCCGCGTGAAGTCCCGAACTCGACACGCCTTGATCATCTCGGGATTAGTGAGAAGCCCGGCAGGTAACTCTCGCGGACGAGTCGGCTTGGGCATCGGGCCAGCTCCCATAGATGAGGGCCACGCAACGTCGCTGCTTGCATACCTCTCGTGACCTTACCCAAGCTGGGTAATCAGTCGGACCTTTTGGCGGCAGTTCACGAATCGCGATCATTCTGCCCATGGCGAGCAACCAGCAGACCAGACCAGGCGTCGGTGAACTGGCCAAAGACACAGCCAGTGGCCGCGTAGGCGTTGTCATGGGTGAGATCGGAGGTCGTGTGCAGATGCGGCCGATGCAGGGCGGCATTGAGTGGGACGCCATGCCCGACAAGGTCGTGGCACTCAGTGCGCGGGAAGAGCTGAGCGAACGCCTGGCCGTGAAGAACAACAACAGCCGGGTCGGCCTGTGATGCGCGTCATCGGCAGGTACGCCGGGGTCCTGTTCAACATCTGCATCAGCGGCTCGTGCGACTTGGTCCTCGGGATGGCCCTCGGTACCAGCCAGTAGACCGGTCCGCCCTGGATGGGTGCCAACTGCGGCTCCCCGTCCCCGTTCAGGGCGGGCCATCCAAACCCAGTCTCTGTCGTCTATGAGCCGAGCTCGGCGGCAGGAGTGGGAGTAACTGCCATGCACTGCCTCAATTCAAGGAGACGTACGCATGACTGCAACGGCGAACGACCACACGACCGGCCGCGCGGTGGCCGGCGAGGAGCTGTTCGAGAGCCTCGCCCACTTCGTGGTTACCCATGACGGGCAGACGCCCGAGCGTGCCGAGCGGATCGCGGACCAGGCCGTCGGCTTCCTGGTCACCGCAGCCACCGCCACCGTCCCGATGGTCCCGTCCGACGACGTCGACCTCGGCCTCCACGCGCTCATCCTGCACACCAAGGAGTACGCCGCACTCTGCGAGACCCACGCCGGCCGCTTCCTGCACCACAACCCGAAGCCAGGCGGAGGCGCCCGGGACCCGAAGCTGGTCGCCGCGTCGGCGCACGCCATGAAGGCGGCAGGGTTCATGGTCTTCGACGACCTGTGGACCGTGAACGGCGAGAACCTCGCGCAGTGCGACTCGGACTGCGGTCGGCCCTACGGTCAGGTGTAGTCCTCGGTGACTGCGACGCGGTCGGCCTTTGCCGGGTCGGCCGCGCCGCTTGGAAGGAGAAGCGACCTTGTCCGGCCCAACCTTTGAACTGCCGCTCGTGGTTCTCGACGCGCTCATGCCCACGGCTCAGCGTCTCGTACTCAACCGCCGGGGCTCCACGGTCTGGGAGGTGGCGAGCCACCGCGGCCGGTACGCCGTGAAGCTCGGCTATCCGATCGAGGCAGCACCCGAGTGGCCTGCTCAGCCCTGGACGGGTCTCGCACCCGCGCGTGAAGGTGTTGTTCTGCACCGCCTCGGCTGCGAGGAGATCGCGTACGGCGAGTGGGAGCGCGGGACGTGGAACATCCAGCCATGGCATGAGGGCCCCGACCTGTACCGGCTGTGGGAGCGGTGCCGTGCCAAGGGCTCGTCGGTCGAACCGCACACGAGCGTTGCCCTGGGCTGCGCCGAGGCCCTGGCCGAACTCCATTCCAAGGGCTGGGCCCACGGGGATGTGCAGCCGGCTCACTTCATCGTCGGCCCCGAGCGGACGCACCTCATCGACCTCGCCCTGGCCCGTGGTGGGCACGTGCCTGAGGGGTACGACTTCCCATTCCGCGGCTGCCTCGTCCACTACGAGGCTCCAGAGATCGCACGAAGCGTGCTCGCCACCGGAGAGGCTGAGCCAACGCAGGCCGCTGACATCTACGCCCTCGGCGCGTCTCTGCTGATCTCCGCCACCGGGTGGCGGGCGGTCGAGTACCCGGACGACGCGCCGCGTCCTGTACAACGGCAGGCAGTCGCGAATGGCAAACGTCGGCCCGTGACTGTAGCCGGTGAGCTAGGCACGTTGATCGAGGCGATGCTCAGCCCCGCGCCCGGCGAACGGCCAACCATCTACGAGGTCGGCAAGGCCCTGAGCTGAGCGTCCCCTCCAAGGTCGCCCCCGCCGGGCGGGCCGCCCGCAATCTCACCTTCGAGGGGCTGACCCTTCAGCCCGGTGGCCCGACCCATACAAGACGCGGTACAAGCCGTACAACTTTTCAGCCACTCGTGAGTCATGTGGAGCGGGTGCGCCGCAGAAGCGCACCCCCTCCAGCTCAAGGGGACGGAAAGCCTCCATGACTCACCACCGAATAACGGGCCGCACATCACGGCGCGCCCGTGCCGCCGCCGCGGTCATCGCCGCTGTCGTGCTGGTGCCGCTGGCCGCGGGCGCGACGCCCGCGGCGGCCGCGACGCCGACGGTCAGCTGCACCTCCGGCAAGTCGGGACTTGCCGCCAAGCTGACCCAGGACATCACCGCCTCGCTCGTCGGCCGCGCCTCCACGGCCGCCGTCGCCGTGCGCGACAACACCACGAACACCACCTGCGGGCTGCGGATCGGCGAACGTTACGACTCCGCCAGCGTCGTCAAGGTCACCGTCCTTACGACGCTCCTGTGGGACGCGCAGAAGACCGGTCGTCAGCTGACCGACCGCGAGAAGCAGCTTGCCTCCGACATGATCACCAAGTCGGACAACGCTGCCACCAGCGCACTGTGGAAGCAGCTCGGCGTCACCAAGATCCAGGGCTTCCTCAATGCCGCCAAGATGTCCCGCACGATCCCCGGCTCGGGCGGCTACTGGGGCCTCACCCAGATCAGCGCCGGCGACCAGATGCTCCTGCTGAATCTGCTGGCCCTGAAGAACACAGTCCTCACCGACGCCTCGCGCGGCTACACCCTCGGGCTGATGTACAAGGTCGTCGCCTCGCAGCGCTGGGGCGTCTCGGCCGGCGCACCGAGCACTGCCCGCGTCCAGATCAAGAACGGCTGGCTCTCGCGGGCCACGCACGGCTGGCGCGTCCACAGCGTGGGCGCCTTCACCAGCGGCGGCCACAGCTACACGATCTCCGTGCTGACGCACGACAACAGCTCCATGCAGTACGGCGTCGACACCATCCAGAGGGTCGCCCGCGCGGTCCACAAGGACTTGGCCCCCGCGGCCACGGCGACGGCCGAGGTCTTCACGCCGCCCGCCGTCCCGCAGGAGGCCCTGCCGGGCACCCCGGAGACGGCCCCGAGGGATGCGGTCCCCGCCACCCGTTGATCACTCGTTGATCACCGCCGTGGCCCGTTCCAAGCCACGATTTGTTGCAGCGGGATGAAATCCCCTGCTTGCCGCGTTGGTGCCTTCCGGTAGACCAGATCAAAACGGGAGGCACCACGTGGCGTCGGCAGAGCAGTCGGCAGATCAGGGGTGGGCGCGGCGGCTGTCCGGATACGCCTGGCGATACCGGCGCAACGTGATACTCGCGCTCGGTTCCTCGCTCGCCGGCATGGCCGTCATGGCGCTCGTGCCTCTGATCACCAAGGTCGTCATCGACGACGTCGTCGGCGACCGGACCAGCTCCCTCGCGCTGTGGACCGGGCTGCTGGTCGTCGCCGCACTGGTCGTCTACGTCCTCACCTTCGTCCGCCGCTACTACGGCGGCCGCCTCGCGCTCGACGTCCAGCACGACCTGCGTACCGAGATGTACGGGACGATCACCCGCCTCGACGGACGCCGCCAGGACGAACTGTCGACCGGACAGGTCGTCGGCCGCGCCACCAGCGACCTTCAGCTCATCCAGGGCCTGCTCTTCATGCTCCCGATGACCATCGGGAACATCCTGCTCTTCCTCATATCCCTGGTGATCATGGCGTGGCTGTCGCTGCCTCTCACCCTGATCGCGATCGCCGTCGCCCCCGCCATCTGGTTCATCGCCAAGCGCAGCCGCACCCGGCTGCACCCCGCCACGTGGTACGCGCAGAGCCAGGCCGCCGCTGTCGCGGGCGTCGTCGACGGTGCCGTCTCCGGCGTACGTGTCGTCAAGGGCTTCGGGCAGGAGGACCAGGAGACCGGCAAGCTGCGCGAGGTGAGCCGCAAGCTTTTCGCGGGGCGGCTGCGCACCGTCAAGCTCAATGCGAAGTACACCCCCGCCCTTCAAGCCGTCCCCGCGATCGGGCAGGTCGCGATGCTGGCGCTCGGCGGCTGGCTCGCCACCCGCGGGCAGATCACGCTTGGCACGTTCGTCGCCTTCTCCAGCTATCTCGCGCAGCTCGTCGGCCCGGTCCGGATGCTCGCCGTGGTGCTGACCGTCGGACAGCAGGCGCGGGCCGGCGTGGAGCGCGTACTGGAGCTGATCGACACCGAGCCGACCATGAAGGACGGCACGAAGGAACTCCCGGCGGACGCCCCCGCCACCGTCGAATTCGACGACGTGAGCTTCGGCTACGACGAGAAGCGCCCGGTCCTCGACGGCTTCTCGCTGGAGATCAGGCCCGGTGAGACCGTCGCCGTCGTCGGCTCCTCCGGCAGCGGCAAGTCGACCGTCTCGCTGCTGCTGCCCCGCTTCTACGACGTGACGCACGGCGCGGTCCTGGTCGGCGGCCACGATGTGCGCGAGCTGACCTTCGACTCGCTGCGCGCGGCCATCGGGCTGGTGCCGGAGGACAGCTTCCTCTTCTCCGACACGGTGCGCGCGAACATCGCGTACGGAAAGCCGGACGCCACCCAGGAGGAGATCGAGACCGCGGCGCGCGCCGCGCAGGCCGACCGCTTCATCGCCGAGCTGCCCGGCGGCTACGACACCAAGGTCGGCGAGCAGGGCCTCACCCTCTCCGGCGGCCAGCGCCAGCGCGTCGCGCTCGCCCGCGCGATACTCACCGACCCCCGGCTGCTTCTCCTCGACGACGCCACATCGGCCGTCGACGCACGCGTCGAGCACGAGATCCACGAGGCGCTCAGATCGGTCATGGCCGGGCGTACGACCCTGCTGATCGCCCACCGCCGCTCCACCCTCGGCCTCGCCGACCGCATCGCCGTGCTGGACGGCGGACGGCTCGCCGACATCGGCACCCACGAGGAGCTGACGCGCCGCTCGGCCCTGTACCGGCGACTGCTGACCGACCCGGACGAGCTCGGCGGCGTATCGCCGGGACACACCCCGCTGCCGGCCGTCGATCTGGAGGAGGACCACACCGTACGGGACGAACTCGACGCCGAGTTCGACGCCGAGCGCGGCATAACGCCCCGGCTGTGGGAGCGCGAGGGGACCGGGGGGCAGGAAACGAACACAGCGTCGTCGTCCCTCATAGCCTCCGGCGCGGGTGGTACTCCCATGCCCGGCGCGACGCCCGAGCTGCTCGCCCAGGTCGAGGCGCTGCCCCCGGCGGACGGCACCCCCGGCATCGACGAGGACCGGGCCGTGCGCCCCGAGCACGAGTACGGGCTGCGCCGGCTGCTCGGCGGCTTCGGCCTGCCGCTGCTGGTCGGCCTGCTGCTGGTGGCTGTCGACGCCGGTATGGGTCTGCTGCTGCCGGTACTGATCAGGCACGGCATCGACAAGGGCGTAACCCAGATGGCTCTCGGCGCGGTATGGGCGGCATCCGCGCTCGCGCTGGTGAGCGTGATCGTGCAGTGGGCAGCGCAGACCGGCGAGTTCCGGATGACGGGCCGCACCGGTGAGCGGATCCTCTACTCGCTGCGCCTGAAGATATTCGCGCAGCTCCAGCGGCTCGGACTCGACTACTACGAGCGCGAGTTGACCGGCCGGATCATGACGCGGATGACCACGGACGTGGACGCCCTGTCCACGTTCCTGCAGACCGGACTGGTCACCGCGTTCGTCTCGGTGGTCACCTTCTTCGGCATCATGGCCGCCCTGCTCGTCATCGACGTACAGCTGGCGCTGGTGGTCTTCGCGACCCTGCCGGTGCTGATCGTCGGCACGTACTTCTTCCGCAAGCGGAGCGTGAAGGCGTACGAACTGGCCCGTGAGCGCATCAGCGTTGTCAACGGCGACCTCCAGGAGTCCGTGTCCGGACTGCGGATCGTCCAGGCCTTCCGGCGCGAGCGCGACGGCGCGGGCCGGTTCGCCGCCCGCAGCGACAGCTACCGCCAGGCGCGGGTCCGCGGCCAGTGGCTGATCTCGGTCTACTTCCCCTTCGTCCAGCTGCTGTCCACGGTGGCCGCGGCGGCCGTGATGATCGTCGGCGCCGGCCGGATCGAGGCGGGCACCCTGACCGCCGGCGCGCTCGTCGCGTATCTGCTGTACATCGATCTGTTCTTCGCCCCCGTGCAGCAGCTCTCCCAGGTCTTCGACGGCTACCAGCAGGCGACCGTGTCCCTCAGGCGCATCCAGGAACTGCTGCAGGAGCCGACGTCGACAGCCGCCGCCAAGGAGCCCCTCGATGTGCTGTCGCTGCGCGGCGAAATCGCCTTCGAGGACGTGAAATTCTCCTACGGTGACGAGGAAGCCGCCCTCACCGGCATCGACTTGCGCATCCCGGCCGGTCAGACTGTCGCCTTCGTCGGCGAGACCGGCGCGGGAAAGTCGACGCTGGTCAAGCTGGTCGCGCGGTTCTACGACCCGACGGCCGGCCGGGTCACCGCCGACGGCATCGATCTGCGCGAGCTGGATCTGACGGCGTACCGGCACCGGCTCGGCGTCGTCCCGCAGGAGGCGTACCTCTTCGCGGGCACGGTCCGGGACGCCATCGCCTACGGCCGCCCCGGCGCGAGCGACGCCGAGGTGGAGGCGGCGGCGCGGGCCGTCGGCGCGCACGACATGATCGCCACCTTTGACGGCGGCTACCTCCACGAGGTCTCCGAGCGCGGCCGCAACCTCTCGGCGGGTCAGCGCCAGTTGATCGCCCTGGCCCGCGCAGAGCTCGTCGATCCGGACATTCTGCTGCTCGACGAGGCGACCGCGGCCCTCGACCTGGGCACCGAGGCCCAGGTCAACCAGGCCACGGACCGTCTCACCGGCCGCCGCACCACGCTGGTCGTCGCCCACCGCCTGACGACGGCGGCGCGCGCGGACCGGGTGATCGTGATGGACGGCGGCCGGGTCGCCGAGGACGGCACCCACGACGAACTGCTCGCGCTGGAGGGGCAGTACGCGATGCTGTGGCGCACGTTCATCGGGGAGGACGAGCCGGCCACCGTGTGAGGGTGCGTTGCAGGCAGGACGGAGTCCGGCCGGTCGGCCGAAGCTTATGAGGCCCCCAGGGGTTGAGCAACGCGGGGGCGACGAAGAGGAGGTGCGCGACGCTGTGGCGCACCTTCATCGGGGAGGACGAGCCGGCGCCGGTGTGACCCGGCCCCGCCTGCCGCCGGTTAAGTACAGCGGAGTTGGACGAAGAACCAACACCGGTCCGGCCGCGACACGCCTTTCGCGCCGCCGGGAGGAGCCGAATCCCTGATAAACCAGGATCAAGCCGACGGAGGCTCTGAATCCGGTGAAGGGCAGGCACGTGAACACCCCCAAGATCGACGATGCTTCGGCGCCGCCAACCATGCCCTCGCCCTCCGCGGTGGGGTGGCGACAGCGCTCCCACGACGTCACCACCCCCCTCCCGGCCACTGTCCGTCCACCCTCCGAATCCGAACCTGTCCGCCGCCGCACCGACGCGGCCGGGCGAACCGTCGTGTACACCGCGGTGCTGCTGCTGACCCTGCTTCTGCTGCTGCTGATCCAACGACTGCCGTGGAACGGCGACCTCGGCCTCCACGCCGCGACGATCGAGCGGCTGCGAGCCGATCTGATCCACCCGGGCAGCCCGCAGGTCGATGCCGACACCGACAGCCCGTACTACTCACCGTGGACCGTGCTGCTCGCCCTGGTGGCCAAGGCGACCGGAGCGACCGCCTTCACGGTGCTGCGGATCGCGGCCCTGATCACGCTCCCCCTGCTGCTCACCGGTATCCGGCACTTCACCCGGACGCTCAGCACGCGCCGGCTCGCGCCACCGCTGGCCGTGCTCTGCCTGCTGCTGCTCTGGGGCCCGCCGCTGTTCGCGTGGAGCGGTTTCCTGGAGCTCGGCTCACTCGCGCTCGTCATCTCGTATCCGAGCACCTTTGTCGTCGCGCTCTCCTTCCACTTCTGGGCGCTGCTCACCAAGGCCCTGCGTACGGCGGCGTCATGGAAGGCATTCCTCGGGCTCGGCCTGATGTGGGCTGTGATCATGCTCAGCCACCAGTTCTCAGGGGTCGTCGCGACCTTCGGGGCGCTGGCCGTGCTGCTCGCCGCACGGCCGTGGCCGGCCAAGGAGACCTGGCTGAAACTGGGATCGGGCATTGTGCTCGGCGTCGCGGCGATCGCCGTGTGGCCGTACTACTCGTTCTTCTCGCTGTTCGCCTTCGACGGGCTGGAGGAGATCCACCACGCGCTGTACAGCGACATGCCCGCACGCTTGGGTCTCGCCCTCCTCGGGGTCGTCGCCCTGCTGTTCCGTTGGCGGCGGGACAAGCGCGACCCGCTGGTGATCCTCTTCGCGCTGGGCACGCTGATGGTCGCGGCCGGCGGTCTCACCGGCCACTGGTCGTGGGGCAGGGCGCTGCCCGCGGCGATCATCCCCGCGCAGTTGGCCATCGCCCTCGCGATCGCGGAAGCCGGGAACAGATTCGTCCGCAACGCCCTCGCGGCGGTCACCGGCGCCGCGCTGCTGTTCGGGGCGTGGACCCAGTCCACGGCGCTCGGTTATGTCTTTGTCGGTGAGGCGCTGCCCCAGGCCGTACGGGAGAAGACCTGGCCGTCCTGGCAGGGCCCCGAGTGGGTGACCCGCGCGGTGAAGCGCGGCGAGACCGTCATGACGACATACCGATCCGGTCTGATGCTGCCGGGGTACGGCATCTACACCGTCGCCCCCGGCTTCGACGACATCTTCCTGCCGGACCAGAAGGAGCGGCACGCCGCCGTTGAGCGCTTCTTCGCGCGCGACACGTCACGCAAGGACCAGCTCGACATCCTGCACCGCTACAACGCCAAGTGGGTCCTGCGGTGGGACCCCGAGGGCGGTCTGCCCTCGAAGGACCCGGCGCTGCGCCTGGTCGACTTCGGGCCCGACGGCCAGGCGTTGTACAAGGTGGTGGGCTGAGCGTCGCAACCATTCAGCTCCCGGCTGCGTCGTACGCATGTACGGAGCCGTGACGAGGGGGCGCACAAGTGTTTGGTGGGGCGGGGAACATAGGTATCGGGCGACGGCTGCTGGCGCAGGGCCTCGCCGTGCTCATGGCCGTGGCCGCCCTCACCCTGGCAGGCCCGGCCACACAGCGCGCCGACGCTGTCGTCTCCGTCTGCACCGGGCGGCCGCTGAAGACAATCAAGTTCGCGACCGGCGAGCTGCGTGTCTACAAGAAGCGGCAGTACGCCTGCGCCCGCACCGTCTCCAACACCCCCGGCACCCGGCGCGCCATGTCCGTCTCCCTCCAGGCGCGTGGCGGTCACCCCGCCGGGGACAGGGGCACCTTCACCCGTCACGCCGGGCCCGTCACCGTGCACGCCCTCAACCGTTGCGTACGGGCCACCGGCGCCGTCTCCGGCGTCGCGGGCTCGACCGGCTGGATCCTCTGCTGACCGGGATGCGTGTCCACTTGACCGAGACCAGTGCCAACTGGGTCTGGCGGGCGAGGCCTTGCCCCGGCTAGGTTCACCGCGATTGCTGGTGAATCAAGGGGAGGGTGAATGCGCAAGGCGCTCAGATGGCTGTTGTCGCTCGTGGTGCTCATTGGCACCATGAGCGCGGCCGGCGCGACGGCCGGTGCGGCTACCGCCGCAGAGCCGACAACCGGCACGGACATCAAGGACCGGATCCTCGCGATACCGGGCATGAGTCTCATCGAGGAGAAGCCGTACCCGGGTTACCGCTTCTTCGTCCTCAACTACACGCAGCCGGTCGACCATCGGCACCCGGACAAGGGCTCCTTCAAGCAGCGGATCACCCTGCTGCACAAGGACACCAACCGCCCCACCGTCTTCTTCACCTCCGGCTACAACGTGAGCACCACGCCGCGCCGCAGTGAGCCGACGGCGATCATCGACGGCAACCAGGTCTCCCTGGAGTACCGGTTCTTCACCCCGTCCCGGCCCGATCCGGCCAACTGGTCCAAGCTGGACATCTGGCAGGCGGCCAGCGATCAGCACCGGGTCTTCACGGCGCTGAAGAAGATCTACGCCAAGAAGTGGCTCGCCACCGGCGGCTCCAAGGGCGGCATGACCGCCACCTACTTCGAGCGCTTCTACCCCCGGGACATGGACGGCGTCGTCGCCTACGTCGCCCCCAACGACGTGGTGAACAAGGAGGACTCGGCGTATGACCGGTTCCTCGAGAACGTCGGCACCAAGGAGTGCCGGGACAAGCTGAACGCCGTGCAGCGCGAGGCACTCGTGCGCCGCGCTCCGCTGGAGGCCAAGTACCAGGCCGCCGCGACCGCCGAGGGTTACACCTTCACGACCGTCGGCAGCCTGGACAAGGCGTACGAGGCCGTCGTCCTCGACTACGTCTGGGCGTTCTGGCAGTACAGCCTGCTCGCCGACTGCGAGTCGATCCCGGCCGCCGCGACCGCCACCGACCAGGAGATCTACGACTCCATCGACGCGATCTCCGGCTTCTCCTTCTACACGGACCAGGGCCTGGGCACGTACACGCCGTACTACTACCAGGCAGGCACCGAGCTGGGCTCGCCCGACATCAAGCAGCCGCATCTGGACGGGCTGAGCCGGTACGGGTACCAGCCGCCGCGGAACTTCGTGCCGCGTGACATCCCCATGCGCTTCAAGCCGTGGGTGATGAACGACGTCGACAAGTGGGTCCGGCACAACGCCCACCAGATGATGTTCGTCTACGGCGAGAACGACCCGTGGGGCGCCGAGCAGTTCCGGGTGGGCCACGGCAGCCGCGACAGCCATGTGTTCGTCGCGCCCGGCGCAAACCACGGGGCCAACGTCGACCGCCTGGTGGCGGACCAGAAGGCGAAGGCCACCGCCGCGATCCTGAGGTGGGCGGGCGTCGCCCCGGCCGCCGTCCAGCAGGACGCCGCCAATGCGAAGCCGCTGACGAAGTACGACGCGAAGCTCGACAAGCGGGACATCGAGCGGGAGCCGGCCCTGCGGCCGTAACTCCCCGCTGGTAAGTGAGTGGGCTGTGCCCGCCGTTGAGTGATCCTCACGGACGGCGGGCACAGCCCACCGGACTCTCACCTCCCAGCCGCACATAGAGCGCCGTCGACGGTGGGCACTGCGCCCTGCTCCGGACCGCTGACGCCACCTCGAACTCCGGTGCCCGCGGGCCCGATCCGTCGCAGGCCGTCTCCTTCACCTGCCCCTTGCCGGCGTTGTAGACGCAGTCGCCGACGACGGTGAGCGGGCCGCCGCCCCCGCCCGGGTCGCCCGGATGCGGCGGTTCCAGATTGCGCATACAGGCGTACCCGCGGCCCACCTCCCCGTCGCCGTCCTCGTCGTCCGCCGGACGGCTCTCGGAGATGTGCAGCACGAAGTCGGTGGCCGCCGGGCAGCCGGGGCCGCTCGCGGGCCGCCCCTCGCCCTGGCCTTCGCCCACACCCTCGCCCTGGCCCTCTCCCAAGCCCTCGTACCGGCCCGCGTACCGGCCTTCGTAGCGGGCGATCACCCGGGCCGTCGCCTTCTCGCTGGTGCAGGGCACTTCTTGGACGTCGCGGCCGCGTGAGCCGCAGTCGCCGGGGCCGAGGAAGACCGGGCCGTACCCGGAGGGCGTGGCAGTGAGGCTCCCGGAGCCGGCGCCGGCCGTTGTGACGCGTCCCGTCGCCTGCTGACAGCCGGCGGTGAGCGCCGACGCCAGCGCGAGTGCCAGTGCCAGTGCCGGGACGCTCACCGCCCTCGCGGACCGACGTTGTGTGCCCATCCGGACCCCCGAGCCCCGGCCCCCCGGCCGGTAGGTCCAGCGTGGCCCGCCGGGGCGGGCGCACGCCAGACGCGCGGAGTGCTTCGGGACCCTTGGGGGAGTGCGCCGGTGGCGCGGGAGGGGTCCGCGTACGTCAGTCGTACGACAGGCCGTGGCCGATGGGATAGAGCACCCGGGCCGGATCGTCCGCCCACTGCACGGGTACGGGCAGCCGTCCCCGGGGCTCGGCGCGGCCCGCGATCACGCGTGCCGCGGCGCGCAGTTCGACATCGGTCCAGGAGTACGCGGCGAGCGCCGCCGCCACGCCGTCGAGCCGTGCGATGTCGTACGGATTTCGGATGGCGAGGGCGACGACCGGTACCCCCGTCGCGGCGAGCCGTGCCACCAGGGTGCGCTGTGGGCTGGTCGCCGAGACGTTGTACGTGCCGACGATCACCGCGTCCTTGCCGGCAGCCGCCGCCACCGCCTCCTCGATCTTCGCCGCGCTGGGGGTGATGCCGGTGGACAACGCCGAGGCGGTGAAGCCCAGTTCGGTGAAGGCCTTCGCCAGTACGGCGGTCGGCGGTCCGGTCGTCCCGCTCGGCGAGGCCGGGTCGGCGCCGACCACCAGTAGCTCCGGCCGGCTGCGCCGGCTCAGCGGCAGCAGCCCGCCCTCGTTGACCAGCAGGGTTGTCGTCCGCTCCGCGATCCGGTCGGCGGCTGCGAGGTGCGCGCCGATGCCGACGGTGCGATCGAGCCGCCGGTGGGAGACGAACGGGTCGCGGAACAGGCCAAGTCGCTCCTTGAGGGAGAGGATGCGCAGGATCGATTCGTCGATACGTGACACGCTGATCTCGCCGCTCTTGACGGCGGTGAGCACACCGTTCCAGGCGACGGCCAGGTCCGGCGGGTTGAGCAGCTGGTCCACGCCCGCCTTCAGCGCGAGCACCGGCACCCGGTGGTCTCCGTACTTGTCCCGTACGCCCTGCATATTGAGCGCGTCGGTGACGACCACCCCGTCGTAGCCGAGCTCCTCGCGCAGGATGCCGGTGAGGATGGGGCGCGACAGCGTGGCCGGGTCATTGCTCGGGTCCAGCGCCGGGAACTGGATGTGCGCCGTCATGATCGAGTCGATACCGGCGGCGATCGCGGCCCGGAACGGCGGGGCGTCGATCTCCTCCCACTGCTGACGGGTGTGGGTGATGACCGGGATGCCGGTGTGACTGTCCACGGTGGTGTCGCCGTGTCCCGGGAAGTGCTTCGAGGTCGCCGCGATGCCCGCGCCCTGATAACCCTTGACCTGCGCGGCGACCAGGCGGGCGACCGCCTCCGGGTCGGCGCCGAAGGACCGTACGCCGATGACAGGGTTGGCGGGATTGACATTGACGTCGGCGACCGGGGCGTAGTTCTGCAGGATGCCCATCGCGGCCAGTTCGGCCCCGGCGATCTGCGCGGCGCCGCGGGCGTCGGACCGTGACCCGCCCGCCCCCAGCGCCATGGCGCCCGGCAGCAGGGTGGCGGGCTTGCCGACCCGGGCGACGATGCCGTGCTCCTGATCGGTGGAGATCAGCAGTGGTACGGGGGTTGGCTGGGCGAGCCCGGCGCGCTGGATGCCGTTGGACAGATCGGCGATCTGGTGCGGATCGCGGGTGTTGTGCGTCCAGGAGAAATAGATGATCCCGCCGACGTGGTACGCGGCGACCAGCTCGGCGGCCGTGCGGACGCCCATCTCCTTGAGATTGAGCTCGATGTCGGCCTGATCGGGGGCGGTGGCGGAGTGCCCGTACACCCGCATCACGAAGAGCTGGCCGACCTTCTCCTCCAGGCTCATCCGGGAGATCAGCCGTTTGAGACGGTCGCGGTGGGACGGGTGGGCGAGGGCGGGGGATGCGGCGGCTACTGCGCCGGCCGCGACGGCGGTGGCGGCGGTCGCGGTGAGGAGGGTGCGTCTTGAGAGGCTCCGGTCGTGCATGGGTGCTCCTTCCGGCCTTGCTCGACAAGGGAGTTGAAGGAAACTTCCAAGGACTCACGGATAGCCGGAAAGTTACTGCCAGGTCAAGGGTGTGGCAACAGAAAGCACGCGCGGCACGCGAAAGGTCACCCGGACGCGGTGGCGATCTGAAGGCGCGCGGCCCGGGCTCCTCACGCGCCCGGCCAGTGCCGCTGGAGCGATTCCACCGTCGCCGTGATCGCGGGGCGGCGCGCCGCGCCCGTGCGCCACAGCGCGTACAGCCGTCGCTTCGGCACCGGATCCAGGTCCAGCGCCCGCACCCCCGTCGGCAGCGCCCCCCGCCCCAGCCGCGGCATCATCGCGATCCCCAGCCCAGCCGCGACCAGCGCGATCTGAGTGTGGTTCTCCTCGGCCCGGTGGACGAGATCGGGCTCGCAGCCCGCCGCGCGCAGCGTACGGATCAGCCAGTCGTGGCAGACCGTGCCCGGCGGCTGGCAGATCCATCGCTGCCCCGCCAGATCCTCGCGGCGCACGGAAGCGCGCGCCGCCAGCGGATGCCCCTCAGGCACCAGGAGATCGCACAGGTCGTCGCCGATGACGGCCTGTTCCACGCCCTCGGGAGCCGGCAGCGGCGCGATGTCCCAGTCGTGCGCCACCGCCAGGTCGATCATCCCGCGGGCCACCAGGTCGATGGAGAGATGCGGGTCGACCTCCGTCATCCGGGCGTCGAGCCCCGGATGCCTGTGGCCGAGTTCGGCGAGCACGCCGGGCAGCAGTCCCCGGGCCGCCGAGGCGAACGCGCCGATGGCGAGCCGTCCGGTCGGCTGCCCCCTGCGCTCCTCCAGGGTGGTCTCGGCGCGCTCGACGATGGCGAGCAACTTCTCGGCGGTGGCGGCCAGATGGCGCGCCTCGTCGGTGAGCGCGACGCCCCGTCCCCGTCGTTCGAGCAGGGTCGTACGCGTCTCCCGCTCCAGCTTGGTGATCTGCTGCGACACGGCGGACGGGGTGTACCCGAGGGCGATGGCCGCGGCAGCCACGGAACCGTGGACGGAGACGGCGTGCAGTGCGCGCAGTCGCCCCAGATCGAGCATGAAGCCGACCTCCCTCTTCTACGGGCATTCATAAGCAACGCTCAATTTCACCATGAAGAAATCCGCGCTGGTGCTACATGGTCGGAGCCGGTGATCCTCGGTGCATGCGTCCCGTACACATCGCACTCGCCGTCCTGGTCGCCGCGGTCTGGGGAGTGAACTTCGTCGTCATCGAGCTCGGTCTCGGCCACTTCCCGCCGCTGCTCTTCTCCGCCCTGCGCTTCTTGGTGGCGGCGCTGCCCGCGGTCTTCTTCGTGGGCCGTCCGAAGGTCGCCTGGAAGTGGGTGATTGGCGTCGGACTCGCCCTGGGCGTGGCCAAGTTCGGGCTGCTCTTCATCGGCATGGACCGTGGCATGCCGGCCGGCCTCTCCTCGCTCGTCCTGCAGATCCAGGCGGTCTTCACGGCTGTCTTCGCTGCCGTCGTCCTCAGCGAACGTCCGGGACGAGTAAGGGTGTTGGGCATGGCGGTCGCGCTGTGCGGCATCGCGGTCGCGGCCTACGACGAGGGCGCGTCGGGACCGGTCCTCGCCTTCCTGCTCGTCATCGCGGCGGCGGCCTGCTGGGGCGTGTCCAATGTGCTGACCCGCAAGGCCTCCCCGCCGGACGCACTGAACTTCATGATCTGGGTCTCGACCGTCCCCGTACTGCCGCTGCTCGCGCTCTCCCTCCTCTTCGAAGGCCCGCGGGCCGATCTGGACGCGCTGCGCGCCCTGGACTGGGGCGGCGCAGGCGCGATCGTCTACGTCGCCTGGGGCGCGACGGTCTTCGGCTTCGGCGCCTGGGGCTTCCTGCTGCACCGCTACCCCGCCTCCGCCGTCGCCCCCTTCTCACTGCTCGTGCCGGTCTTCGGCATGTCGTCCGCGGCGCTGCTGCTCGACGAGTCGGTGAGCCCGCTGCGCTGGGGCGCGGCGCTGCTGCTGGTCGGCGGGGTGGCGCTCACGTCCCTGTCGCGAGCAGGAGCTCCAGGTGCTGTCGTCCCGGAGCCAGCAGCCCCGGCAGGTCAGCCGCCTCCGGATGCCAGCGCTTCTCGTACTCCCAGCACAGCCACGTCTCCTCGGTGAGTGTCGCCAGGCACTCGGCGAGCGGCAGTACGCCCGCGCCGAGCGGCAGCGGCGCGAGGTCGTCGCGTGACGCGACGTCCTTGACCTGGACATAGCCGAGGAAGGGAGCGAGGGCCGCATGTGCCGCCGCCGGTTCTTCGCCGTCGAGCCACGGGTGCACCACGTCCCAGATCGCGCCCGCGTGCTTGTGGCCGACCGGGCCCAGGATGCGGGAGACGGCGGCGCCGGTACGGTGCGAGTCGTGGGTCTCCAGCAGGATCCGTACGCCCAGTCCGGCCGCGGTCTCGGCGGCGGCTCCGAGCCGGCGGGCGGCCGTGGCCTCCGCCTCGGCCAGGTCCTGGTCGCCCCCGCCGGGGAAGACCCGTATGTTCGGCGCGCCCAAGTCCTTGGCCAGCCGCAGCAGTTCGTCGAGCTCCTTGTACACCGGAGCGTCGTCACCGGGAGCCGCGACACCGGTGTACCCGCACACGGTGAGAATCTCCACACCCGCGCGTTCGAACTCCGCCACCACAGCGGCCCGGTCCCGCGCTCCGATCCCCGGATGCACCGGCTCCTCGGGGTCGGCACGCAGCTCGATCCCCTGGTAGCCGGTGTCCGCGGCGAGCGCGACCACGTCCGCGACGGGCATGCCCGGCACGCCGAGCGTTGAGAAGGCGAACTTCATTCGACCGTTCCTTTCTGCAGGGGAAGCCGCCAGTCCTGGCCGACCAGGTCCACTCCGTACGAGCGGTGCGGCTTCTCGGCGACGAGGGTGAACCCGGCACGCTGATAGATCCGCCGGGCCCCGGCCAGTACGTCATTGGTCCACAGCACCAGTTCCCGGTACCCCACATCGCGCGCGAAATCCACGACGGCGCTCACGAGCCGGTCGCCGAGCCCGTGCCCGCGCGCATCCGGTTCCACGAGCAGGAGCCGCAGCCGCGCGGTCGCCGGGGCGTCGTCCCGTACGCACATCACCGACCCGACCGGCCGCCCGTCCAGCTCGGCGATCCACACCCGCTCCAGATGGGGGTCGTGGTCCTGCGCGAAATCCGCGACGATCCGGGCGACGAGCCCTTCGAAGTCGGCGTTCCAGCCGTACTCGGCGGCGTACAGCGCACCGTGCCGCTGCACGACCCACCCCAGATCGCCGGGCCCCGGCTCGCGCATGACGGGCCCTTCGCGGTGGGCCGCCCGCCCGCGGCCGAGGATCTCGCGCACGGTGCGCATCGCCTCGACCAGCCGCGGCCGCTCCTCCGCCGGAACCTTCTCCAGCAGCGCCCCGACGGCCTCCCGCGACCGCTCGTCCAGCAGCGCGGCGGCCTCGCGGCCGCGGGGAGTGAGGGTGATGCGCTGCCGCCGCGGATCCACCTCCGACGGTGCCCGCCCGACCAGCCCCTCCCGCTCGAACTTGGTGAGCAGCCTGCTCAAGTAACCGGCGTCGAGGGAGAGTTCGGCGCGCAGATCGGCGGCGTCGGTACGCGGGCTGTGGGCGAGTTCGTACAGTACGCGCGACTCGGTGAGGCTGTAGGGGGTGTAGAGGTGCTTGCTGTAGTCGAGCGCGCCGATGAGGTTGGTGTAGAAGCGGTTGAACGCGCGGACTTCATTGATCGGCATGAGCTACTCCGGGCTGCTCCGAGCGGCCACCTTTGACTGAGTCAACGGTACGACGGTCTCCGTAGCCCGGCAAGGCGCTGTGCCGGCGAGCGCTCCGTGCGACCGGCCTCTCACCCCTTCCGCGGCGGCGCAGTCGACGCCCGTGCCATCAGCTCCGCGCCGATCGTCGCGATCCCGCCGGGCGGCGGGGCCTCGTTGCCCATCGCCAGACGGCCCGCCCGCGCGCCCGCCTCATGCAGCGGCAGCCGGACCGTCGTCAGCGCCGGGACCGCGTCCACCGAGAAGGGGAGGTCGTCGAAGCCCGCCACGGAGATGTCCTCGGGGATACGTAGCCCCTGGTCGCGCAGGGCCGCGCAAGCGCCCAGCGCCACCGTGTCGTTCGCGGCCACGATTGCGGTCAAGTCCGGGTCACGGCGCAGGAGTTCGAGCGTCGCGTCGTAGCCCGAGCGGCGCGCGTAAGGGCCGTGCACGGTCACGTGCGACTGGTCTTCGTCGATCCCCGCCGCGGCCAGCGCCGCCCGGTGGCTCTCCAGCCGGTGCCGGGTCGTCGTGCGCTCCGGCGGTCCCGCGACGTAACCGATCCGGCGGTGTCCGAGCGCCAGCAGATGCTCGGTGAGCCGCCGCCCGCCGCCCCGGTTGTCGAAGGCGAGCGCGGCGACGACGGCCTCGCTGCCCGGCAGCGGGGGCCGGCCGCACAGCACCACTCGCGTCCCCGCGTCCGCGAGCTTCGCCAGCTTGGCGGCCATCGCGGCGATGTGGTCCGGGTCCTCCAGCGCGCCGCCGGTCAGCACGACGGCCGCGGCCCGTTGCCGCTGGAGCAGGGTGAGATAGGTGAGTTCGCGCTCCGGCGAGCCGCCGGTGTTGCAGACCACGGCCAGTTTCTCGCCGCCTGCCCGCCCCGAGCCCTCCTGCCCGCTGATCTCCGTCTGTGCAGCCCCGGCCATGATCCCGAAGAAGGGGTCGGCGATGTCGTTGACGAGGATGCCCACCAGGTCGGAGGTGGCGGCGGCGAGCGAGCTCGCGGGGCCGTTCAGTACGTAGTCGAGCTCGTCGACCGCCCGCAGCACCCGCTCCCGCGTCGACGCCGCGACCGGGTAGTTGCCGTTGAGCACACGGGAGACGGTGGCCGGGGACACCCGGGCGCGCGCCGCCACATCCGCCAGGGTGACTGTCATCGCTTTCCTCCACGGGAGATGGAACAGGGCCCTTGTCCGGGCCGCTGTCGGCAGGCTAGCGTCATACCGCTTAGAAAGCGCTTGCTACCGCCGCATCGAGGGACCACGACCGTGACGAGGGAACACGGCCGTGACGAGGCACGAGGGAACGCGAAGTATCGAGGGACCGCGAAGTATCGAGGGCATATGGAGGCACCTTCGTGACACGCAGGACAGTGCGGATCGCCATGAACGGCGTCACGGGGCGAATGGGATACCGCCAGCACCTGGTGCGCTCCCTCCTCGCGATCCGCGAACAGGGCGGCCTGGACCTCGGGGACGGCGACGTCCTGTGGCCCGAGCCCGTCCTCGTCGGCCGCCGCGAGCACGCGCTGCGCGAGATCGCCGAGCGGCACGGCCTCGCGCACATCTCCACCGACCTCGACGCCGTGCTCGCCGACGACAGCATCGACATCTACTTCGACGCGCAGGTCACCTCGGCCCGCGTCGCCGCGATCAAGCAGGCCATCGCCGCCGGCAAGCACATCTACACCGAGAAGCCGAGCGCTACCGGCCTCGCCGGCGCGCTGGAGCTCGCCCGCCTCGCCGAGTCCGCCGGCATCAGGCACGGAGTCGTCCAGGACAAGATCTTCCTGCCGGGCATGCTGAAGCTGAAGCGCCTCGTCGAGGGCGGCTTCTTCGGCGAGATCCTGTCCGTGCGCGGGGAGTTCGGCTACTGGGTCTTCGAGGGCGACTGGCAGCAGGCACAGCGCCCGAGCTGGAACTACCGCGCCGAGGACGGCGGCGGCATCGTCGTCGACATGTTCCCGCACTGGGAGTACGTACTGCACGAACTGTTCGGCCGGGTCACCTCCGTCACCGCGCAGATCGCCACGCACATACCGCAGCGCTGGGACGAGCGCGGAAAGCCGTACGCCGCGACCGCCGACGACTCCGCGTACGGCATCTTCCAGCTGGAGGGCGGCGCCGTCGCCCAGATCAACTCCTCCTGGGCGGTGCGGGTGATGCGTGACGAACTCGTGGAGTTCCAGGTCGACGGCACCCACGGCTCGGCGGTCGCGGGCCTGCGCCGCTGCCGCGCCCAGCACCGCTCCGCCACCCCCAAGCCGGTGTGGAACCCGGATCTGGCCGCCACCGAGTCCTTCAGAGACCAGTGGCAGGAGGTGCCGGACAACGGGGAGTTCGAGAACGGCTTCAAGGCGCAGTGGGAGCTGTTCCTGCGCCATGTCGCGCTGGGCGAGCCGTACCACTGGGACCTGCTGGCGGGGGCTCGCGGCGTGCAGCTCGCCGAGCTGGGCCTGAAGTCCTCGGCCCAGGGCCGGCGCTTCGAGGTGCCGGAGCTGTCGCTGTGACGATCAGGCTCCCACACGGGGTGTACGAACCCCGCGCCGAACCGGCCGTGTTCGCGGGCGGGGCCGCATTGGCCTCTCGTACGGTCTTCTCCGCGGCGCATGTCGTGGCCGACCCGTACGCCGACGCGAGCCCCGACTCGCCGGCCGCCGTCGACTGGGACGCCACGCTCGCCTTCCGCCGCCATCTGTGGTCGCACGGCCTCGGCGTCGCGGAGGCGATGGATACGGCGCAGCGTGGGATGGGCCTGGACTGGGGCGGCGCGGCGGAGCTGATCCGGCGCTCGGCGGCGGAGGCGAAGGCGGTGGGCGGCCGGATCGCGTGCGGGGTGGGCACGGACCAACTCGGCCCCGGCGGCGGATCGCTGACGCAAGTGCGCACGGCGTACGAGGAACAACTGGCGCTCGTCGAGGACACCGGAGCGCAGGCGATCCTGATGGCGTCACGCGCACTGGCCTCGGCGGCGCGGACGCCTGACGACTACCTCTCTCTCTACACCCACCTCCTGCGGCAGGCGCGCGAACCGGTGATCCTGCACTGGCTGGGCCCGATGTTCGACCCGGGACTGGGTGGTTACTGGGGCTCTGCCGATCTCGACGCGGCCACGTCGGTCCTGCTCGACGTCATCGCCGGCCACCCCGACAAGGTCGACGGCGTCAAGATCTCGCTGCTGGACGCGCGGCGCGAGATCGACCTGCGCCGCCGCCTCCCTCAGGGCGTCCGCTGCTACACCGGCGACGACTTCAACTACCCGGAGCTGATCGCGGGCGACGAGCGGGGCTTCAGCCACGCGCTGCTCGGGATCTTCGACCCGCTCGGCCCCTCGGCCGCTCAGGCGGTACGGATCCTCGACACCGGCGATGTCGCCGGGTTCCGCAAACTCCTCGACCCCACGGTCGAGCTGTCCCGCCACCTCTTCGAGGCGCCGACCCGCTTCTACAAGACGGGTGTGGTGCTGCTCGCCTGGCTGGCCGGGCACCAGTCGCACTTCACGATGGTGGGCGGGCTGCAGTCGGCCCGCTCGCTGCCGCACCTGTGCCGGGCGTACGAACTGGCCGACGGCCTCGGCCTGTTCCCCGACCCGGGTCTGGCCGAGACGCGGATGAAGTCCCTGCTGACGATGTACGGAGTCGCCCAGTGACCGAGCCGACCGAGCCGACCGAGCCGACCGAGCCGACCGATCTGACCCGCTTCAGCATCAACCAGATGACGGTGAAGCAGCTCACCCTCCCCGAACTCACCGACTCCTGCGTACGCCTGGGCATCCCGGGGGTGGGCCTGTGGCGCGAACCGGTCCGGGCATACGGAGTCGAAGCCGCGGCGAAGCTCGTACGCGACGCGGGGCTGACGGTGACCAGCCTGTGCCGCGGCGGCTTCTTCACCGCGATCGACCCGGCTGAGCGGGCGCGCGCCCTCGCCGACAACCGCACGGCGATCGACGAGGCGGCGGCGCTCGGCACGGACACCCTGATCCTGGTCGCGGGCGGCCTCCCCGCGGGCAGCCGCGACCTGCCGGCCGCGCGGGAACGCGTCGCGGACGCGCTGTCGGTACTGGCTCCCTACGCGGGAGAGCGGGGCGTACGGCTGGCGATCGAGCCGCTCCACCCGATGTACGCGGCGGACCGATGCGTGGTCTCGACGCTGAAGCAGGCGCTGGACCTCGCCGAACGCTTTCCGGCGGTGCAGGTCGGCGTGGTGGTGGACACGTACCACATCTGGTGGGACGAGGCGGCGCCGGCCGCGGTGGCGAGGGCGGGCGCGGCGGGCCGTATCCACGCCTTCCAACTGGCGGACTGGACAACCCCGTTGCCGGCGGGGGTGCTGACCGGCCGGGGCCAGCTCGGGGACGGCGTGATCGACATGCGCGAGTGGAAGGGCAGGGTGGAGGCGGCGGGGTACGGGGGCGCGATCGAGGTGGAGCTGTTCAACGAGGGGCTGTGGGCGCGGGACGGGGAGGAGGTCCTGGGGGAGGTGCTGGCGCGGTACGAGGAGTTCGCGGGGTAGGGGGTTGTTGGCGGGCGGGGGCGGGCGCGGCGGTCCGTGGCGCGGGCCGCGGGGGTTCGCAGTGCGGGGGCCGGGGTGCGGGCCGTGGGGGTTCGGGGTGCGGGTGTTGGGGCTGTCCGAGGTGCCCGGGGCCGTTGTGGTGCCGGGCGCCGGGGGCCTCCGGAGGGCGCGCCCGGACTGCTTTCCTCGCGGGACCTCCGCTCGTTCCTCGCTACGGTCCCGCTGCGCCGCTCTACCTCCGGGCTTTCCCCCTCCTACGACCCAGCCTCCCCCTGACGGGACCGGTGTGCGGCAGCACACGGGCCGCTCCGGGACCTCGGGCTGCAGGGGGACGCGCAGGGGTCGTGTCCGGGACGTAAAGCGACGCAACTCGCGCGAAGCGCGGTGAGGAAAGCAGCCCCGGATACGAGCCCCGGAGCGGCCCCAGACCCGCACACCGCGGCCCCCCGCCCCCCGGACGCCCAGGACCCGCACCGCGGCTCCACGCACCAGCAACAGCCCCGCACCGCGGCCCCCGCACGAGATCCCCAAAAAATAACTCCCCGCTGTCGTGCAACCCTTTTCGTGTGACGACAGTCGTACCTGTCATCAAGGCTCCCGGGGAGGGATCTGGGGGGATTCGGGGAGCCCTTGACGGAGGGGAAACAGAGGGGCCCGGTCCTAGGACCGGGCCCCCTCGACCGTTCCGGGCCACCCCACGGACGCCGACGCGGAGTTGTCCACAGGCCACCCGCACTGTCGGACCCCGGCGGTAGCGTCGGATCATGTCCAATCTCGCAGTGGTCGAAGGGGTCCTGGAGCGGATCACGTATGCCAACGAGGAGACCGGCTACACCGTCGCCCGCGTCGACACCGGCCGCGGCGGAGCCGATCTCCTCACGGTGGTCGGCTCGCTGCTCGGCGCGCAGCCGGGCGAGTCCCTGCGTATGGAGGGCCGCTGGGGCTCCCACGCCCAGTACGGCAAGCAGTTCACGGTGGAGAACTACACCACGGTCCTGCCGGCCACGATCCAGGGCATACGCCGCTATCTCGGCTCGGGTCTGATCAAGGGCATCGGCCCCAGAATCGCCGAGCGCATCGTCGAACACTTCGGCGTCGACACCCTCGACATCATCGAGCAGCAGCCGAAGAAGCTCGTCGAGGTCCCCGGACTCGGCCCGAAGCGGACAAAGTTGATCGGTGCCGCCTGGGAGGAGCAGAAGGCCATCAAGGAGGTCATGATCTTCCTCCAGGGCGTCGGCGTCTCGACGTCCATCGCGGTGCGCATCTACAAGAAGTACGGGGACGCCTCGATCTCGGTCGTGAAGAACCAGCCGTACCGCCTGGCCGCCGACGTCTGGGGCATCGGCTTCCTCACCGCCGACAGGATCGCCCAGGCCGTCGGCATACCGCACGACAGCCCGGAGCGGGTCAAGGCGGGCCTGCAGTACGCCCTGTCGCAGTCCGCCGACCAGGGGCACTGCTTCCTGCCCGAGGAGCGGCTGATCGCGGACGCGGTGAAGCTGCTCCAGGTGGACACCGGCCTTGTCATCGAGAGCCTCGCCGAACTCGCGGGCGAGGAGGAGGGCGTCGTCCGGGAAAAGGTCCCGGCCCCGGACGGGGGAGAGGACCTGACCGCCGTCTATCTGGTGCCCTTCCACCGCGCCGAGATCTCGCTCGCCGCCCAACTGACCAGACTGCTGCGGACCGAGCAGGACCGGATGCCGGCCTTCCATGACGTCGTCTGGGACAAGGCGCTGGCGTGGCTGGCGGAGCGTACGGGCGCGGCGCTGGCGCCCGAGCAGGAGCAGGCGGTCAAGCTGGCCCTCACCCACAAGGTAGCCGTGCTGACCGGTGGCCCCGGCTGCGGCAAGTCGTTCACGGTCCGCTCCATCGTGGAGCTGGCCCGCGCCAAGAAGGCGAAGGTCGTGCTCGCTGCCCCCACCGGCCGCGCGGCCAAGCGGCTCGCCGAGCTCACCGGCGTGGAGGCGTCCACCGTGCACCGGCTGCTGGAGCTGAAGCCCGGCGGGGACGCGGCGTACGACCGGGACAGGCCTCTGGAGGCGGACCTGGTGGTGGTCGACGAGGCGTCCATGCTCGATCTGCTGCTGGCGAACAAGCTGGTCAAGGCGGTCGCCCCCGGCGCGCATCTGCTGCTGGTGGGGGACGTGGACCAGTTGCCGAGTGTCGGCGCCGGCGAGGTACTGCGCGATCTGCTCGCGGACGGTGGCCCGGTGCCCAATGTCCGGCTGACCCGCATCTTCCGGCAGGCTCAGCAGTCCGGTGTCGTCACCAACGCGCACCGCATCAACTCCGGTGTGCAGCCCATCACTTCGGGGCTCTCCGACTTCTTTCTCTTCGTGGAGGAGGAGACGGAGGACGCGGGAAAGCTCACCGTGGACGTGGCGGCACGCCGAATTCCCGCAAAATTCGGCTTGGATCCGCGGCGCGATGTGCAGGTGCTCGCGCCCATGCACCGCGGCCCGGCCGGCGCCGGCACTCTCAACGGCCTTCTCCAGCAGGCCATTACTCCCGCGCGGCCGGACCTTCCCGAGAAGCGCTTCGGCGGCCGGGTCTTCCGCGTCGGCGACAAGGTCACCCAGATTCGCAACAATTATGAGAAAGGCAAGAACGGCGTCTTCAACGGCACGGTCGGCGTGGTCACCTCGCTCCAACTGGACGATCAGCGGCTGACGGTGCTGACGGACGAGGACGAGGAGGTTCCGTACGACTTCGACGAGCTCGACGAGCTGGCACACGCGTACGCCGTCACCATCCACCGTTCGCAGGGCAGCGAGTACCCCGCGGTAGTGATCCCGGTCACCACCGGAGCCTGGATGATGCTCCAGCGGAATCTCCTCTACACGGCGGTGACCCGGGCGAAGAAGCTCGTCGTGCTGGTCGGCTCCCGTAAGGCGATAGGACAGGCGGTGCGCACTGTTTCCGCGGGTAGACGCTTCACCGCGGTGGACCACCGGCTGGCCGGCGGCTGACTCGGAGGGCTCCGCCGCCCGGGGGAAGCCCCCGGCCCCGCGGGGTGGGAAAGGCCACCCCGGTTTCCGGAACCTGCGTGGACGGGGCAAGATAAGCAGGTTGGCGGCACTGAGTGCCGCCGATAGGCCCAATGGTCGACCCCGAGTGCACTCTCCTCAGCCAAATGGGGGATGGTAGAGACAGTCAGGGCACCTCGAAAAGAGGCACTACGTCGGTGAGGGATGACGTGAGCGACAACTCTGTAGTACTGCGGTACGCGGACGGTGAATACACCTACCCGGTGGTCGACAGCACCGTCGGTGACAAGGGCTTCGACATCGGGAAGCTCCGAGCCCAGACCGGTCTGGTGACCCTGGACAGTGGATATGGCAACACCGCCGCCTATAAATCCGCGATCACCTACCTCGACGGCGAGCAGGGCATCCTGCGCTACCGCGGTTACCCCATCGAGCAGCTGGCCGAGCGCTCCACCTTCCTCGAGGTGGCGTACCTGCTGATCAATGGCGAGCTTCCGACGGTCGACGAGCTTTCCAGCTTCCGGGGTGAGATCACCCAGCACACGCTGCTGCACGAGGACGTCAAGCGGTTCTTCGGCGGGTTCCCGCGTGACGCGCACCCGATGGCGATGCTGTCGTCCGTGGTCAGCGCGCTGTCGACGTTTTACCAGGACAGCCATAACCCGTTCGACGAGAACCAGCGCCATCTCTCCACGGTCCGGCTGCTCGCCAAGCTGCCGACGATCGCGGCGTACGCGTACAAGAAGTCGATCGGGCACCCCTTCGTCTACCCGCGCAATGACCTCGGGTACGTGGAGAACTTCCTGCGGATGACCTTCTCGGTCCCCGCGCAGGAGTACGACCTGGACCCGGTCGTGGTCGCCGCGCTCGAGAAGCTGCTGATCCTGCACGCGGACCACGAGCAGAACTGTTCGACATCCACCGTGCGTCTGGTCGGCTCCTCGCAGGCGAACATGTTCGCCTCGATCTCCGCCGGCATCAGTGCCCTGTGGGGCCCGCTGCACGGTGGCGCCAACCAGTCGGTCCTGGAGATGCTCGAGGGCATCAAGGCCAACGGCGGCGATGTCGACTCCTTCATCCGCAAGGTGAAGAACAAGGAGGACGGCGTCCGTCTGATGGGCTTCGGCCACCGCGTCTACAAGAGCTTCGACCCTCGAGCGAAGATCATCAAGGCGGCGGCGCACGATGTCCTCTCGGCGCTCGGCAAGTCCGACGAGCTGCTCGACATCGCGCTCAAGCTGGAGGAGCATGCGCTCTCCGACGACTACTTCGTCTCGCGCAACCTCTACCCGAACGTGGACTTCTACACGGGTCTGATCTACCGGGCCATGGGCTTCCCGACCGAGATGTTCACCGTGCTCTTCGCGATCGGCCGGCTGCCCGGCTGGATCGCCCAGTGGCACGAGATGATCAAGGAGCCGGGTTCCCGCATCGGCCGTCCGCGCCAGATCTACACCGGCGAGGTCCTGCGCGACTTCGTCCCGGTCGAGGCCCGCTGACACGAGGGCACCGGCAAGGGGCGCGTCCGCGCCTCGTAACCGGCCTCGTCACAGGCGCAGTGAGCGGAAAGCGCCCCGCTGCCGATCCCCCCACGGGTCGGCGGGCGGGGCGCTTCCCATATCCCCGGAGCGGATTCCCCCCACGGGATCCGGCCGGGCGTCTGCGGGCCGCAGAAGCTCCTCAGGCGGTCTGCCGGGGTACGTACGCACGGGAGGGCCGCTCAAAGCTCCCCGGGCACGTGCCCCGGCCAACGCTTGCCTGGGACGTCCCCCAAGACATCCCATGAACGTCCCCCAAGACGTTCTCGGCATCGCCAATTTAGACTCGCGAGGAGCCTGAATGGTTACCCCCAAATATCTGTGATCTAGGTCTCCTTGTGAAGGTCTTGTGACCTATTTGTAGTCACCTGAAGGAGCGCAGCCGCAAGCTGTTACCCACCACAAATACGGACGAAAAGGCCATGGCGAAACCGGCGATCATGGGGTTGAGCAGGCCTGATGCCGCCAGCGGCAGTGCGGCGACGTTGTAGCCGAAAGCCCAGAAAATATTGCCCTTGATTGACGTCAGTGTCCGACGGGCGAGACGGATCGCGTCGGCCGCGGCCCTCAAGTCCCCCCGTACGAGCGTCAGGTCACCGGCCTCTATGGCCGCGTCCGTGCCCGTGCCCATCGCCAGACCCAGGTCGGCGGTGGCCAGCGCGGCCGCGTCATTGACCCCGTCACCCACCATGGCGACGATGCGGCCCTGCGCCTGGAGACGCCTGACCACATCCGCCTTCTCCTCGGGCATGACCTCGGCGTACACCTCGTCGATGCCGACCTCGGCAGCGACCGCGTCGGCGATCGCCCTGCTGTCGCCGGTCAACAGCACCGGATTGAGGCCGAGGGCGCGCAGCCGCGTCACCGCCTCGGCGCTGGTGTCCTTGACCGCGTCGGCGACGGTGAGCACGCCGAGCGCCTTGCCGTCCCGGGAGGCGAAGACGGCGGTATGCCCCTCGGCGGCCGCGGCCTTCAGCTCGGGGGGAAGCTCCACCCCGGCGTTCTCGAGCAGCCGCGCGCGTCCGACCAGCACCTGGTGTCCTTCGACGACGCCTCGTACGCCGAGACCCGGGACGTTCTCGAAAACGGTCGGCACTGGCAGGGCGCCGACGCGCTTCTCGGCGCCGGCGGCGACAGCGCGAGCGATGGGATGCTCCGACGCGTGCTCCAATGCGCCCGCGAAGCGCAGCAGATCATCCTCATCGGCGGTTTCGGAGACGTACACGCCCTGAAGGCTCATCCGGCCCGTGGTGACCGTCCCCGTCTTGTCCAGGACGACCGTGTCGACCCTGCGGGTGGACTCCAGCACCTCGGGGCCCTTGATGAGAATGCCGAGCTGGGCCCCGCGACCGGTGCCCACCATGAGGGCGGTCGGCGTCGCCAGGCCGAGCGCGCATGGGCACGCGATGATCAGGACCGCGACGGCGGCGGTGAAGGCCGCGGTCGCGTCCGCGGTGGCCAGCAGCCAGCCGGCCAGGGTGCCGAGGGCGATCACCAGGACGACGGGCACGAAGACGGCCGAGATCCGGTCGGCGAGGCGCTGCACGTCGGCCTTGCCGTTCTGGGCGTCCTCGACCAGCCGGGCGATCCGGGCGAGCTGGGTGTCCGCGCCGACCCGGGCGGCCTCCACGACGAGACGGCCGGCGGTGTTGACGCAGCCCCCGGTGACCGGGTCGCCCGGGGCCACATCCAGCGGCACCGACTCGCCGGTCAGCATCGACGCGTCGACGGCGGAAGCGCCCTCGATGACCGTGCCATCGGTGGCGATCTTCTCCCCGGGGCGTACGACGAACCGGTCGCCGACCGCGAGCCGGCCGACCGGAATCCGCATCTCCGTACCGCCGCGCAGAACCGCGACGTCCTTGGCGCCCAGCTCCATCAGGGCGCGCAGGGCAGCGCCCGCTTTCCGCTTCGAGCGGGCCTCCAGATAGCGGCCGAGGAGGAGGAAGGTGGTCACGCCGGCGGCGACTTCGAGGTAGATCGTCGAGGAGGCGTCGGTGCGCGAGACGGTGAGGTCGAAGCCGTGCCGCATGCCGGGCATGCCCGCGTGGCCGAGGAACAGGGCCCAGAGCGACCAGCCGAAGGCGGCGAGCGTGCCGACGGTGATCAGGGTGTCCATGGTGGCCGCACCGTGCCTGAGATTGGTCCAGGTGGCCCGGTGGAAGGGCAGCGCGCCCCAGACGACGACGGGGGCGGCGAGGGTGAGTGAGAGCCACTGCCAGTTGTCGAACTGGAGGGCCGGGATCATCGCCATGAGTACGACGGGTATCGCGAGCAGGGCTGAGACGGTGAGGCGCTCGCGGAGGGCGGCGGACTGCGGGTCGGCGTGCGCTGCGAAGGCCGCGTCGGATGCCGGGCCGGGAGCGGATGCCGGCTCTGACGCCGGGGGCTGCTCGGCGGTGTAGCCGGTCTTGACGACGGTGGCGATGAGCTCGGCGACCTCGAGCCCGTGCGGGTAGGAGATCTTCGCCTTCTCGGTCGCGTAGTTGACCGCGGCGCTGACGCCGTCCATGCGGTTGAGCTTCTTCTCGACGCGGGCGGCGCACGAGGCGCAGGTCATCCCGCCGATGGTGAGCTCGACCTGGGAACTTTCCACTTCAGGACTCCATCTCCACAACGGGCGCCGGGCCGTACGCGACCAGCGTCGGACTGGTCGGGCACGGCCCGGCGGAAGGGCTTTGCGGACGCGGGCGCTGGGTGCCCGGTGCTGGGCGCCGGGCAGGTGTCCCGGGCCGCTCGGCGCCCGGCTCAGGCCTGGCCGACGAGCTCGTAACCCGCCTCGTCCACGGCCTCGCGCACGGCCGTCTCGTCGAGCGGGGCTTCGGAGACCACCGTCACCTCGCCGCTTGCGGCGACCGCCTTCACGGAGGTGACGCCCGGCAACTCGGAGAGCTCGCCGGCGACCGCGCCCTCGCAGTGGCCGCAAGTCATCCCGGTGACCTGGTAGACCGTGGTGACCGCGCCGATCCCGACGTCGGCCGCGCCGTCGTGACAGGAGCCGGCGGGCGAGCAGCAGGAGCCGGTCGCCTGGGCGGTCTCGGTCTTGGTCTCGGCGGTCATGGCGTTCTCCTCTTCGGCGGTGCAACACGTACTGAGTTCACGTACCAGGTGCATGGTGTGCCGGAGAGACGAGGGAATGCCGTGGCTGCCCGACACTCACCAGACTATACCCCTAGGGGGTATTAATGTGAATGCGGCGCGGCGTTTCACCGCTCCGTCGTCGGCGGCACGGCTTCGCCGAGTATCGGGTTCAGGTACCCGAACATGACCTTCTTGATCTCCGTGATGTACGCCTGCCGCTCCTCGCCCTCGTGCGCGAGGACCAGATCCAGGCCTGCCTTGAAGATGGCGAAGATCGTGGTGGCGGTGCGGGAGAGCTCGGCGGGCGGGGCTTCGGGGAGGTACCCCGCGACGATCTCCTCGATCCGGGTGAGCAGCCCCTCGTGCAGGGCGTTGAACTCCTGCGTGATCTGGCCGGGGATGTCCGGGCCGTGCATCAGGACGGCGAAGGCCGGGTTCTCGTGGTTGAACTCGAAGAGTGGATCGAGGACCGCGTCCAGCAACTCGTCGAGCGGGAGGTCGAGGTTGGCGGCGGTCAGGGCGGCGCCGTGGGACTCGCGCCACCGGTCGAGGAGCTGGCCACCGAGCTCGACGGCGATGGCCTCTTTGTTCGGGAAGAACTGGTAGAGCGTGCCGGGGGACACACCGGCCTCGCGGGCGATCGCGTTGGTGCTGGCCGCGGTGTAGCCGCTGCTGCAGAAGACGTTCGCGGCGGCTTCGAGGAGCTGGGCGATACGGCGCTCGCCGCGGGCCTGGCGGCGGCGCGGCTTGGCCGCCCCCGGCGTACTGGCGGTCCCGGAGTCCTTGCTGGTCCCGGAGTCCTGGCCGGCCCGTGTGGTCGAGGCCGGTCGGGGGGCTCCCTTGGCCGCGGCGGTCGCGGCGGTCGCGGCGGTCTCCGGCGTCGTGGGCTCCTCCGGCACGTGAAATCCCCAGCTTTCCTGATGCGGTTGACAAACGCGAGTGGTCGCTCGCATTCTTGATTAATGCGAGCGATAGCTCGTGTTTGCCAGTGTATTGGCAATAGTCGACTCATGCTGCCTGCCCGGGAAGCCTGCGCATGGGCCACGGTGAAGGGGACACCGCACCATGTCCGAAGTCAACGGCCCGCCGCCGGTCGGGGGATGGACCCGTTTTGTCACCGCGCGGCCGCGGCTCTCGCTGCTGGCCGCCCTGGTGCTCACCGCACTCGCCGTGTTCGCCGGCAGCGGGGTCGCCGAACGCATGGGCAGCGGCGGCTGGGAGGACCCGGCCGCCGAGTCGACGTACGCGACGGCCGCGCTGGAGCGTGAGTTCCCCTCATCGCAGCCGAATGTGCTGCTGCTGGTGGACAGCGGGCAGGCGAGCGTGGACGCTCCCGCGGTCGCAGCCGAGGGACGGCGGCTGGCGGAGCGGCTCGCCGCCGAGAAGGAGGTCACGGGTGTCGGTTCGTACTGGCAGACCGGCTCACCCGCGCTGCGCGCCGAGGACGGCCGGCAGGCGCTCATAGCGGCTCGGATCGAGGGCGACGAGAAGGCCAGGGCCGAGGTACTGGAGCGGATCGCGCCCGACTTCCGGGGTGCGCACGGCCCGGTTGAGGTCTCGATCGGCGGCCCCGTCGCCGTGCAGCACGAGATGACGACGATCATCCAGGAAGACCTGCTGCGGGCCGAGCTGATCGCCCTTCCGGTGACGCTGGTGCTGCTGGTGATGGTCTTCGGCAGCGCGATCGCGGCGCTGCTCCCGCTGGGCGTCGGCATCGTCGCCATCCTGGGGACGAATGCCGTGCTGCGCGGCATCACCGAGTTCGCCGATGTCTCGGTATTCGCGCAGAACCTCACCACGGCCCTGGGTCTTGGACTCGCCATCGACTACGCCCTGTTCATCGTGCGCAGATTCCGGGAGGAGCTGGCGGCGGGGGCGGAAGTGCGGGAGGCCGTGGGCATCACCCTGCGCACCGCGGGCCGCACGGTTCTCTTCTCCGCGCTGACCGTGGCCGTGTCGCTGGCGGCCATGCTGGTCTTCCCGCAGTACTTCCTGCGCTCCTTCGCCTACGCCGGGATCGCGGTGGTGCTGCTCGCCGCGGGCGCCGCGCTGATCCTGCTGCCGGCCGCGCTGATGCTCCTGGGCCACCGGGTCAACGCGCTGGATCTGCGCCGCCTCCTCCGGCGTGGCCGGGGCAAGGGCGGCGCATCGTCCGAGGAGACAGGCGCGGACGGGGAAGCGGCCGGCGGTGGATGGGCCAGGGTTGCGGCCCTGGTGATGCGCCGGGCTCCGCTCTTCGCCTTCGCCACCGTCGCCGGTCTGGTGCTGCTCGGACTGCCCTTCCTGGGCGTCAAGTTCGGCACCCCCGACGATCGCCAGCTGCCGTCGACCGCTGAGTCCCATGTGGTCCAGCAGCAGATACGGGACGGATTCCCCGGCAGCCCGGCCGGCGGCCTAGCGGTGGTGGCCCAGCAGGCGGAGTCCCGCAAAGCCGCGACGACGCCCGCCGCGTACGCCGAATACCGCGACCGCGTCGCTGCCCTTCCGGGGGTGCTGCGGGTCGACGGTCCCGTCACCTCGGGAGGAGCCGCATACTTCACGGTGCAGCCCAAGGGTGAGGCGGTGGGGGAGGAGGCGCAGCGGCTCGTCCATGAACTGCGCGACGTCCCCGCTCCGTTCGAGACCTCGGTGACGGGCAGGGCAGCGGTGCTGGAGGACTCCAAGGCCGCCATCGCCGACCGCCTGCCGCTGGCGCTCGTCATCATCGCCGTGGTGACTCTGCTGCTGGTCTTCCTGCTCACCGGCAGTGTGCTGATCCCGATCCAGGCGGTCGTGCTCAACGCCCTCAGCCTGACGGCGATGTTCGGCGCCGTCGTCTGGGTCTTCCAGGACGGCAATCTCTCCGGCCTGCTTGCCTTCACCTCCACCGGTGACATCGAGACGACGCTGCCCGTGCTGATGTTCTGCATCGCCTTCGGGCTCTCCATGGACTACGGCGTCTTTCTGCTCTCCCGCATCAAGGAGGAGTACGACCGCACCCACGACCACGAGCACGCGGTGCGATTCGGCCTCCAGCGCACCGGCGGGCTGATCACCGCGGCGGCCGTGATCCTCGCGGTCGTGATGGTGGGCATCGGCACCTCACGGGTGACAAACACGAAGATGCTGGGTCTGGGAATCGCGCTGGCCGTGCTGATGGACGCCATGGTGGTCCGCAGCCTGCTCGTCCCCGCCGTGATGAAGCTGACGGGTGCCTCGACCTGGTGGGCGCCCGCGCCGCTGCGCCGGTTCCATCAGCGATTCGGGCTGAGCGAGGGGGAGATACCCCAGCCCGTGCCACAGCGGCCCGACTCGGATTCGGACTCGGACGCGGTTTCGGATTCGCAGCCGAAGACGGACCCGGAACCGGACTCGAACCCGGACGGGGCACGGGACATCGTCAGAGCCTGACACCGCGGTGTCACCGCCGTGGATCGCCCGCTCCTGAGTTCACCTCGCGCGGTGCTCATTCTCTGCGGCTCCTGTTCCCGGGGCGATTGGCCACCCAGAGGCGGATCGTGTCCGCGTACCAGTAGGGCTTCCCGGCCTCGACATGGTCGGGCGGCGGGAGCAGACCGTGCTTGCGATAGGAACGGACTGTGTCCGGCTGCACCCTGATATGCGCGGCGATGTCCTTGTAGGACCAGAGTCTGCTGTCCGTCATCGGTGTGGCACCTCCGTGCGTGCGCGGCAGCGGCGGCGCGGGGGGCCGTCTGGGGAGCTGCAGCGCGGACGCTGGCGATCACTGAGCTACCCGTTGAACGACCGCGAGGGGAGTGAGGGGAGGGGCTGTTGATCGACTGTGACGGAAGGCACGCAAAACGCAGACATGCGTCACAAAGAGGCAACACCCCCTGACGGAAGTGGTGTGTTCGCGTCACGCACCGCAAGAGCGCAGGAAACCGCGGGTCCGCCGGGCGATCGGGAAGGGTTTGTCCGGCGGGCAGGGGTACATGTCCTGCTCGACGATCGCGAAGAGTTCGACGTCCAGCGCCTGGGCCGCGGCCAGTACGGGCTCCAGCGCGGGTACTCCGGCAGGCGGTTCGCACATCACGCCGCGGCCGACCGCAGGACCGAACGGCATCTCGTCCGCCACGACTTCGGCGAGGATCTCCGGGTCCACCTGCTTGAGATGGAGGTAGCCGATCCGCTCCCCGTAGGTCTCGATCAGCTTGACGCTGTCCCCTCCGCAGTATGCGTAGTGCCCGGTGTCCAGGCAGAGGGAGACCAGTTCGGGATCGGTGGCGTCGAGGAACCGGCTGACGTTCTCCTCGGTGTCGATATGGGTGTCCGCATGCGGATGGACGACGATCTTAAGTCCGTACCGCTCGCGCACCTCGCGGCCCAGCCGTTCGGTCAGGGCGGTGAGATCGCGCCACTGCGTGGGGGTGAGTTGCCGGTCCTCCAGCACCTGGCCCGTTTTGTCGTCGCGCCAGAAGGAGGGGATGACGACCAGGTGCTCCGCGCCCATTGCCCGGGTCAGCGCAGCGATATCGGAGACATGCGCCCAGGTCCTGTCCCAGACGGCGGGTCCGTGGTGCAGCCCGGTGAAGACCGTTCCCGCCGAGACCTTCAGGCCGCGCCGGGCGGTCTCCTCGGTGAGGCGGGCGGGGTCACTCGGTAGATAGCCGTAGGGGCCGAGCTCGATCCATTCGTAACCGGCACTCGCGACCTCGTCGAGGAAGCGCTGCCAGGGGACCTGTTGAGGATCGTTGGGGAACCACACCCCCCAGGAGTCGGGGGCCGAGCCGACCCGGATGCGGTTCAGGGAGGGGACGGATGAGGTCATGCGGACGAGCTTTCCGGCCGCCGCGGAAGGGTGTCAAGCCTTCGTCCGAATGTAAGGACAAAATGTTGACAGGGTTCAGGAAGGAGCACTAGACCTGGGGGCAGCCGGCGTCGAACCGAAGGGACGCGCATGCCTCAGCCGTATGACGTGATCACGATGGGCCGGATCGGGGTGGACCTGTATCCACTGCGTACCGGGGTCCCGTTGGCGCAGGTAGACACGTTCGGAAAGTTCCTCGGCGGCTCGGCCACGAATGTCGCGGTCGGGGCGGCCCGGCTCGGCCGGCGGACGGCGGTGATCACCCGTACCGGCAAGGACGCTTTCGGGGACTATCTCCATCAGGCGCTGGGGGAGTTCGGGGTCGACGACCGCTGGGTGACCGCGGTCGCCGCCTACCCGACCCCGGTCACCTTCTGCGAGATCTTTCCGCCGGACGACTTCCCGCTCTACTTCTACCGGCAGCCGAAGGCCCCCGACCTCGAGATCCACGAGCACGAGCTGGACCTCGCCGAGATCCGGGCGGCGCGCGTCTTCTGGATGACCGGCACCGGGCTGTGCGCGGAGCCGAGTCGTACGGCGACGCTGGCCGCGCTAGCCCACCGGGACCGGTCCGGCATCACCGTCTTCGACCTCGACTGGCGGCCGATGTTCTGGGGGGATCCGGCCGAGGCGCGGCCGTACTACGCCGAGGCGCTGGCGCACGCCACCGTCGCCGTCGGCAATCTGGAGGAGTGTGAGATCGCCACCGGCGAGCGCGAGCCCTACGCCGCGGCTCGCGCGCTCCTTGCCGCCGGGGTCGAGCTCGCCGTCGTCAAGCAGGGCCCCAAAGGTGTCCTCGCCGTACACCGGGACGGGACGCAGGCCGAGGTCCCGCCCGTCCCCGTAGAGGTGGTCAACGGGCTCGGTGCAGGGGACGCGTTCGGCGGGGCGCTGTGCCACGGGCTGCTTTCCGGGTGGGAGTTGGAGCGCATCATGCGGTACGCCAACGCCGCCGGGGCCATCGTTGCCGCCCGCCTGGCCTGCTCCACCGCCATGCCCCACGCCGCCGAGGTCGACCAGGTCCTGACCGGCGGCCCGGTCCCGCCGTCCCCGACCGCCGCCGCCTCGACCCCGCCGACCGGCGAATCGCCCCCACCCGCGCCGCCGTCCCCGGCCCCGACTGCTGCCGCGCCGACCGGCAAGCCGTCCCCATCCGCGCCGCCGTCCCCGGCCCCGACAGTCGCCGCGCCGTACCAGCCCGGCGGCACACCCCCGACCGGAGCCGCATCGTGAGCCGCGTCGACATCGCCGAGCTCGTCGGGATCCGCACCCACCATCCCGAGGCCGTCGCGGAGGCAGCCACCCGGCGGCGCAGGCGACCCCGGCTCATCGGCGACAGCGGACGCCTGATGATCATCGCCGCCGACCACCCCGCCCGCGGCGCCCTCGCCGTCGGGGACCGCCGCCTCGCCATGGCGAACCGGTTCGATCTGCTCGAACGGCTCTGTCTGGCCCTCTCCCGCCCCGGCGTCGACGGCGTCCTCTCCACCGCCGACATCCTCGACGACCTGCTCCTCCTCGGCGCCCTTGAGGACAAGGTCGTCATGGGTTCGATGAACCGCGGGGGCCTCGCGGGCGCCGCGTTCGAGCTCGATGACCGGTTCACCGGACACCGCGCCCAGGACCTGGACCGGCTCGGATTCGACGCGGGCAAACTGCTGCTCCGTATCGACTACCAGGACTCCGCCTCCCTCGACACACTGCATGCCACCGCCCGCGCCGTGGACGATATGGCTGAGCGTCAGCTTCCCGTCTTCATAGAGCCGTTCATCTGTCACCGGATCGATGGCCTCCTCCGCAATGATCTCAGCGCCGAAGCAGTCACCCGGTCGATCGCCATCGCGTCCGGGCTTGCCGGCACCTCCGCGTACTCCTGGCTGAAGGTTCCCGTCACCGACAACCCCGACGACATGGCGGCCGTGATGGAGACCTCGACCCTGCCCGCGGTCCTCCTCGGGGGCGAGATCGGCGACGACCAGCACGGCGCGTACGAGAAATGGCGTGGTGCGCTGCAACTGCCCACAGTGCAAGGACTGGTAGTGGGCCGCTCGCTGCTCTATCCGGTCGACGGAGACGTTGCCGGGGCGGTCGATACGGCCGTGGGACTGCTGTAGGGGGTACGGAGAAGTCATGAGCGAGACCGACGACCAGAAGCAGTACGTGCCGGCGGGGAGCGCGGCGAGCGGTCCGTACGCCCTCAGGATCGACCCCGAGCAGGCCGGCTGGGGGTACTCCGGCCTCCGTGTACTGGAGCTGGAGCCCGGCGGCTCACACTCCCTCGCCGCCGGGGAAAGCGAGTGGATCGTGCTGCCGCTCACCGGCGGCTGCACGGTGCGGACGCAGGGCGAGACCTTTGAACTGCGGGGCAGAGAAAGCGTGTTCGGCGGAGTGACGGACTTCGCCTACGTACCGCGCGATGCCCATGCACAGATCGCCTCCGGTGCGGGAGGCCGCTTCGCCCTGGCAGGAGCGAAGTGCGAGCGACGACTCCCCGCTCGCTACGGCCCCGCGCCGGAGGTACCGGTCGAGCTGCGTGGCTCGGGCAACTGCTCGCGGCAGGTCAACAATTTCGCGGCCGCGGACACCTTCGCCTGCGACAAGCTGATCGCGGTCGAGGTGCTCACCCCCGGCGGCAACTGGTCCTCGTACCCGCCGCACAAGCACGACGAGCGCTGCCCGGGCGTCGAGTCCGAGCTCGAGGAGATCTACTACTTCGAGATCGACCGCGGTGGCATGGGCTACCACCGGGTCTCCCCGTCCCGGCCCGGCGGTACGGACGTCCTCGCCGAAGTCCGTACCGGCGACGCCGTCCTGATCCCCGACGGCTGGCACGGCCCGTCCATCGCCGCGCCCGGCCGCGACATGTACTACCTGAACGTCATGGCCGGCCCGGGCGACAAGCGCGAATGGCTGATCCGCGACCACCCGGACCACGGCTGGATCCGCGACACGTGGCCGACGCAGCCCGTCGACCCCCGACTGCCCCTGTACGAAGCCGACGCCCAGGAAGGCCCCCGATGAGCAATACGCGCCGACTCACCGTCGCCCAGGCCCTCGTCGCTTTCCTCGCCCGCCAGTACACCGAGCGCGACGGCCGCCGCCACCGCCTGATCAACGCCACCTGGGGCATCTTCGGCCACGGCAACGTCGCCGGAATCGGCCAGGCGCTCCTCGAGTCCGGCACAGCAGGCACAGCAGGCACAGCTGGCACGTCAAGCACAGCTGGCACGTCAAGCACGGCCGGCACATCCGTCTCGTCCGGCACCGGTATGCCGTACATCCAGGGCCGCAACGAACAGGCCATGGTGCACGCCGCCGTCGGCTATGCCCGCCAGTCCCGCCGCCTCTCCGCCCACGCCGTCACCACCTCCATCGGCCCGGGCGCGACCAATCTCGTCACCGGCGCCGCCCTCGCCACCATCAACCGGCTGCCGGTCCTGCTGCTGCCCGGCGACGTGTTCGCGACCCGCCCCGCCGACCCGGTCCTCCAGCAGCTCGAAGTCCCCTACGCAGGAGATGTGTCGGTCAACGACGCGCTGCGCCCGGTATCCCGGTACTTCGACCGCGTCACCCGCCCCGAGGCGCTGATCCCGGCCGCCCTTCAGGCCATGCGCGTACTCGCCGACCCCGCCACCACCGGCGCGGTCACGCTCGCGCTGCCCCAGGACGTGCAGACCGAGGCGTACGACTGGCCGGAGGAGTTCTTCGCCGAACGCGTCTGGCAGGTGCGCAGGCCCCGGCCCGACCTGGACGCGCTCGACGCGGCGCGGCGCGCGCTGACCACGGCCCGCCGCCCCCTGATCGTCGTGGGCGGCGGCGTCCACCACAGCGAGGCCGAGGAAGCCCTGCGGTCCTTCGCCGAGGCGACCGGCATCCCGGTCGCCTCCACCCAGGCAGGCAAGGGTTCGCTGCCGCACGACCACCCCTGCGATGTCGGCGGCATCGGCCACACAGGCACGGCCACGGCCGACGAACTAGCTCGTACCGCGGATCTGGTGATCGGGGTCGGCACTCGCTGGTCCGACTTCACGACTGCCTCCGCGACTCTCTTCCAGAACCCGTCCGTCCGGTTCCTGAACATCAACATCACCGCCTTCGACGCCCACAAGATGTCCGGACTCTCACTCGTCGCGGACGCCCGCACCGCCCTTGACGAGCTGGCCGGCGCGCTGGGCACGCGCTTCCGTGTGGAGCCCGCGTACGAGACGGAGTACGCCGACGACAAGGAGCGCTGGGAGCACCGCGTCGACGCCGCGTACGAGGCCGAGGACCCGGACACCCGCCCCACCCAGCCCCAGGTGCTCGGCGCACTCGACGCTCTGGTCACCGGCGACGACATCGTGATCAACGCCGCGGGCTCGCTCCCCGGCGACCTGCACAAGCTGTGGCGGGCCCGTTCCGCAGACCAGTACCACGTCGAGTACGGCTACTCCTGCATGGGATACGAGATTCCCGCGGCCATCGGCGTCGGGATGGCCGCTCCCGGACGGCCCGTCTGGGCGCTCGTCGGCGACGGTACATATCTGATGAACCCCACCGAAATCGTCACGGCTGTCCAGGAGAACATCCCGATCAAAGTGGTCATCCTGCAGAACCACGGGTACGCCTCAATCGGAGGCCTCTCCGAGTCGGTGGGCGCGGAACGCTTCGGCACCGCCTACCGCCACCGCGCCGGCGACGGTACGTACACCGGCGCCCCGCTCCCCGTCGACCTGGCCGCCAACGCCGCCTCGCTGGGGATGCACGTGATCCGCGCCAAGACGGTGCGTGACCTGCGCGAAGCGCTTGCCGAGGCGCGGGAGGCGCAGGTCCCCACAGGTGTCTACGTGGAGACCGAAACGGCAGACACTGTGTCGGGCGCGCCTCCAGCGCAGGCGTGGTGGGATGTTCCGGTGGCCGAGACCGCGACCCGGCCGTCGGCGGTCAAGGCCCGGGAGGAGTACGACCGGCAGGTCGCAGCCCGACGCCGCCATCTGTGACGCCGCCATCTGTGAAGGAGCACGAAATGAAGACCGTCAACCACTGGATCGGTGGCAAGACCGTCGAGGGCGCGTCCGGCAACAGGGGCCCGGTCACCGACCCGGCGACCGGCGCCGTCACTACGCAGGTCGCGCTGGCGTCGGCCGAGGAGGTCGACGCGGCCGTCACAGCGGCGAAAGAGGCGTACTCCACCTGGGGCACGTCCTCGCTCGCGCAGCGCACCGGCATCCTCTTCCGCTATCGCGCGCTCCTGGACGCGCACCGCGACGAGATCGCCGAGCTGATCACCGCCGAGCACGGCAAGGTCCACTCCGACGCGCTGGGCGAGGTCGCCCGCGGCCTGGAGATCGTGGAGCTGGCCTGCGGCATCACCACCCAGCTCAAGGGTGAACTGTCCACCCAGGTCTCCAACCGGGTCGACGTTTCCTCGATCCGCCAGTCGCTCGGCGTCGTCGCCGGCATCACGCCCTTCAACTTCCCGGCGATGGTGCCGATGTGGATGTTCCCGCTGGCCATCGCCTGCGGAAACACCTTCGTACTGAAGCCGAGCGAGAAGGACCCGTCGGCCTCCAACCTCCTCGCGGAGCTGGCCGCCGAGGCGGGCCTGCCCGACGGCGTGCTCAATGTCGTCCATGGCGACAAGGTCGCGGTCGACGCGCTGCTCGCCCACCCGGACGTGGCCGCGGTCTCCTTCGTCGGCTCCACCCCGATCGCCCGCTACATCCACACCACCGCCTCCGCCAACCACAAGCGAGTCCAGGCGCTCGGCGGCGCGAAGAACCACATGCTGGTCCTCCCGGACGCGGACCTGGACGCCGCCGCGGACGCGGCGGTCTCCGCGGCGTACGGCTCCGCCGGTGAGCGCTGCATGGCGATCTCCGCGGTCGTCGCGGTCAGCTCCATCGCCGACGAGCTGGTCCAGAAGATCCGCGAGCGCGCCGAGAAGATCAAGATCGGTCCGGGCAACGACCCGGAGTCCGAGATGGGCCCGCTGATCACCAAGGCCCACCGCGACAAGGTCGCCTCCTACGTCACGGGCGCTGCGGCCCAGGGCGCAGAGGTCGTCCTGGACGGCACCGGCCACACCGTCGACGGCTTCGAGGACGGCCACTGGATCGGCCTGTCGCTCCTGGACCATGTCTCGACCGACTCGGACGCCTACCGCGACGAGATCTTCGGCCCGGTGCTGTGCGTGCTGCGCGCGGAGACGTACGAGGACGGCGTGGCCCTGATCAACGCGTCCCCGTACGGCAACGGCACCGCCATCTTCACCCGCGACGGCGGCGCGGCCCGCCGCTTCCAGCTGGAGATCGAGGCCGGCATGGTCGGCGTGAACGTCCCGATCCCGGTCCCGGTGGGCTACCACTCCTTCGGCGGCTGGAAGGACTCGCTCTTCGGCGACCACCACATCTACGGCAACGACGGCGTGCACTTCTACACCCGCGGCAAGGTCGTCACCACCCGCTGGCCCGACCCCTCGGACGCCCCGGCGGGCGTGGACCTGGGATTCCCGCGCAACCACTGACGACCACCGGTCACCCGGCCCGTACGGAACCCCATCCGTACGGGCCGCGCCTGTTTTCGGGGTGGCTCATCCAACTCACGGACGAGGGAACGCAGTTCACTCGCGGTGCCGCCGGACAGGGCTGCGCCGAATGGGAGAACTGATTTACCCTAATTCCTATTTATTTGTCATCCAGGTGGCCGACAGCGGGCGGGGCGCGGTTGTCGTTGAGAGGTCTGTGAAAACGCCTATCGGACAGCCCGAATTGATCAACCCGTATTCCGAACGAGCGCCCCTGCGGCCCATGAACACCAGCACGCAAGGTGCCGCCGCCCTGATCCGGCCGTGGAACCCGGAACTGGCGGACTTCATGGCGGCCATGGAGCAGATCGAGGACGACTACGCCCGTCGCTCCACTACGTGACCGCCGCGCGTGCGCTTGAACGCTACAGCTGCGGCCTGCTGCGGGAGCGGCCACAGCTTCCTTCACCGACATCGTTCACGGCAGGAACCACATGTATGACAGACATGACCACTTCGGGACGTACGGTAGTGCAGCTGAGCAATACGGCGAGGCGTACGCCACCCTCCCCGGCCAATGGGACGGCTACCATCCCGCGTTCGGGCAGGAACCAATCTCCGCTCCTGACCTCGATGTTCTGCAGGGGCGCTGGGAACCGGACGTCGAGCTGACGCAGCTCCTGCAGGACGCCCCCGAACCGGTGGATCTGTCGAAGCCCGTCATGGATCTGCGGCCCCCGACGACCGGCCCGTCCTGCCACCGCCGGCGTCCGATGCACAAGGTGAACGCGAGAGCCTGGACGCTCACTCGCAACCAGACCCTCAGCTACGCCCTCGCAGCGGTGAGCATGGTCATCATTGCCATGGTGAGCGTCCTCGGGGGCCTGTTCACCCACGACATCCTGCGACAGGTCGCCGCCCCCGGTGCCGATCACGCCCTGGCGCCCTGGTGGCCGATGCTGGTGTACGGCCCCTGGATGGTCGCGTCCCTGTCGATCCTGCGCGCCGCGCTGCACCGTCGCAGCGCTCCGCACTCCTGGGCCTTCGCCGTGCTCTTCTGCGCGGTCGCCGTCCTTACCTGCATGGCCGAGGCGCCCAGGACCATCAGCGGAGTGGCCGTCGCCGGTCTCCCCGCCCTCGCCGCCATGGTTTGTTTCCATCAACTCGTACGTCACATCACCCTTACCCGGCCGGCGCAGGACCGAGTGGGCGGCTGGTGCAATGCCGCGCGCCCCTGCATGGGACATGAGCATTCAGAGTCGCAGTAGGTGGAGCCGACAGCAGGACTGCCCGAGGAGCGCCCGTACCCGGTTGGGGAGGCGCTCCTCGGGCAGTTGCCCGGCCGGTGGAGCGGGTCCACCGGGAGAGCGGGTCTAGAAGAGCGAGTGCAGCAGCTTGTTCGGTGACCCGGTTCGCGGGTCCTGGACCTTGCCGCTCGTCGCATTGTTCACCACTGCGTCCCGGACCTGCGCCGGGGTGGCGGTGGCGTGCGTCGACAGATAGAGCGCCGCGACACCTGCCGTGTGCGGTGCGGCCATCGACGTTCCCGAGATCGTGTTCGTCGCCGTGTCGCCGTCCTTCCACGCCGAGGTGATGTTCACGCCCGGCGCGAACAGATCCAGGCACGTCCCGTAGTTCGAGAACGACGCCCGCCGGTCGGTGCTGTCCGTCGCGCCGACCGTGATCGCCTCGGGGACGCGGGCCGGCGAGTAGTTGCAGGCGTTCGCCGGCAGGCCGAGGATGTTGCCGTTGCCCGCGGCGATGGAGTAACTGATGCCCGAGGCAATGGACTTCTTCACTGCGTTGTCCAGCGACGTGTTGGCGCCGCCGCCCAGGCTCATGTTCGCCACAGCCGGCTTCTGCGCGTTGGCCGTCACCCAGTCGACGCCGGCGATGACCCCCGCCGTCGAGCCGGAGCCGTTGCAGTCCAGGACCCGTACGGCGATGAGCTTGACGCTCTTGGCGACGCCGTATGTCTTGCCGCCGACCGTGCCCGCGACATGCGTGCCGTGGCCCTGGCAGTCCTGGCCGTTCTGGCCGCCCCCCACTATGTCCGTGCCGACGCTCGCGCGGCCGCCGAACTCGCTGTGGGACGTGCGGATCCCGGTGTCGATGATGTACGCGTTCACATTCGACGCGGATGTGTTGTATGTGTACGACTTGGACAGCGGAAGATCCCGCTGGTCGATGCGGTCGAGGCCCCAAGTCGGGTTGGCCTGGGTGCCGTTGAGGCGGACTGTGGCGTTCTGCTCGACGTACGCCACACGCGGATCGGCGGCAAGCTCTGCCGCCCTCGCGCGTGACGTCGTCATGGAGAAGCCATCGAGGACGCTGCGGTAGGTGTGCTTCGGCGTGACGCCCAGATCGGCGGCACGCGTTGAGCCGTCCTTAAGGACGACAATCCAGCTGTTTTGGATGGCAGTTGCAGTGGGAGCGAGACGGAGATCGCCGATGGTCGCGCTCTGCGCGGTGGGGGAGGCGGCGAACTGGAGACCGGCCGCAAGGGCGACTGTGGGTATCAGCGCCCCGAAGCGGCGGGCAGTGCTTCTCATCTCGTGCGCCTGACCTTTCGTTGACCGGAATACGGGCAAGTACGGTCGTGCATGGTGTCAGGAGGTGCATACGCGCTGACCAGAGTCTCGTGACGTGACCTGCGACACAAGGGGGCGGAACGAAGTGGAAGCCTTACGGCAGGCAGAATGTGAGCACCCGTCAGACGGAGGCTGCAACGGCCTGATCGGCTACGAATAGATGGTTCCGGAGGCTACGATTCCGGGAAGTCCCAGGTGAGCATCGCGAAATCGCCGTCGTCCTTCGCCCCCGCCGAACGGTACGTCGCGAGCGCCGGATCGTTGTCCGTGTCCACGCCGACCCACATGTCGTAGCAGTCCCGCTCCCGCGCCACCTTCAGCAATGCCTCGACCAAAGCCCTGCCGATGCCCCGCCTGCGGTACGTCTCGTCCACCGACAGCTCGTACAGGCAGATCTCCGTGCCCTTGTCGGGGTGGAGCATCTCGACGCCCGAGATCATCCCGGCCGGCGCCCCGTCCACATAGGCGATCAGCATCAGATGCCCGGCGGCGGCCAGGAAGCGCTCGGCCCACTCGGCACGCGCCGGGCCGTCGTAGAGGTGCTCGGCCGCGGTGAGCTCGGACACGGTCGTCGCGCGCCGGATGTCCATACGGGTCCCCTTCCGGCCCCTTCCCCACGGGGGCGCGTACCGCGTCTGGTGTACGGCGACCGTACTCCGTACTACTTGCGGAGGCTCATGACTTCCGCCTGGCGGCAGCCGAGACGGCACAGGGCAGCCGCTTAGGGTTCAACCATGCAGATCCGACTTCCCCGGCCGCGCGGCCGATGGCTCGCAGGCGTCGCCGCCTTCGCCGTCCTCGCCGGCGCGGGCACCTGGACCGCGGTCGCCGACGACGGCGCACCGCCCGTGCACCGTGAGGACCGGGTGCAGGAGATGCCCGGGGCGAAGATCGACACCTCCTACTTCACGACGGGCGGCAAGGCGCGCCGGCCCGCCGTGCTCATCGGGCACGGCTTCGGCGGCAGCAAGGACGACGTCCGCGCCCAGGCCGAGAAGCTGGCCCGCGACGGATACGCCGTGCTGACCTGGTCCGCCCGCGGCTTCGGCACGTCCACCGGGCAGATCGGGATCAACGATCCCGCCTTCGAGGTCAAGGACGTCTCCCGCCTGATCGACTGGCTGGCGAAACGGCCCGAGGTCCAGCTGGACGGGGACGGCGATCCGCGCGTCGGCGTCACCGGCTCCTCCTACGGCGGGGCGATCTCGCTGCTCGCCGCCGGGCACGACAAGCGCGTAGACGCGATCGCTCCCCAGATCACCTACTGGAACCTGGCCGACGCCCTCTTCCCGGACGGCGTCTTCAAGAAGCTCTGGGCCGGAATCTTCTTCTCCACCGGCTCCGCGGGCGCCAGGGACGGAGCCGCCCCCGCCGACACCCCCGCCGACGCCCCGGCAGGAGCCGCCCCCGCAGGTGACGCCCCGGCCGGTCCCGCGACTGCCGGTGGCGCGGGCGCGGCCACCGGGACGGCCAGGGCCGACACTGCCCCGGGCCCCGCGAACCCGAGCGGCTGCGGGAGCTTCCAGCCCGCGCTCTGCGCCATGTACGAGCGCGTCGCCGTCGCAGGAAAGCCCGACGCCGCCGCCCGTACGCTCCTCGAACGCCGCAGTCCATCCGCCTTCGGCGACCGCATCAAGGTGCCCGCGCTCATCGTGCAGGGCCAGGCCGACTCGCTCTTCCCGCTCTCGCACGCCGACGCCATGGCCAAGCGGATCAGCGCCAACGGCGCGCCCGTCTCGGTCGACTGGATCGCGGGCGGGCACGACGGCGGCGACCGGGAGACCGGCCGCGTCGAGGGCCGCATCGGCGACTGGTTCGACCGGTATCTGGGGCAGGACAAGGGCGCGGACACCGGACCCGCCTTCCGCGTCAGCCGCGCCGGAGGCGTCGACTCCACCGACGGCGAGGCTCTGCTGCGCGGCGCGACCGGCGACAGCTACCCGGGTCTTTCGAGCGGCACACAGCCGATCCCGCTCACCGGCCGCGAGCAGCGCTTCGCCAACCCGGCCGGCGCCAACCCGCCCGCCATCTCCGCCGTCCCGGGCCTCGGCGGCGGACTCGGCCAGCTCTCCTCTCTCGGTGTCGGCCTCTCGCTCGACTTCCCCGGCCAGTCCGCACGCTTCGACTCCGCGCCGCTGGCCCGGTCGCTGCGGATCACGGGCTCGCCGACCGTCCGGGTCAAGATCGCCTCCAACACCGGCGACGCCGTCCTGTTCGGGAAGGTGTACGACGTCGGGCCCGACGGCCGCCAACAGGTGCTGCCCTCCCAGCTCGTCGCGCCGGTCCGCGTCGAGAACGCCGAGCAGGGCAAGGACGTCACACTGACCCTGCCCGCCGTGGACCACGAAGTCGACGCCGGGCACCGGCTGCGGCTTGTCCTCTCCGCGACCGACCTCGGCTATGCCTCGCCGCCCGCCCCCGCCACGTACACCGTCTCTCTCCTCGACGCCGGCGCGCTCGCCGTGCCCACCGCGCCCGCCGTGAAGACCCAGGCCGCGGGACTGCCCTGGTGGACCTGGGCTCTCCCGGCCGCGGGCGCACTGCTGGCAGCCGGCCTGTTGATCACCGCTCGCCGCCGGACGGTCGCCCCGGCGCCCGACCCCGAGCTCGCCGAAGTGCCCCTGGAGATCACCGGGTTGACCAAGCGGTACGCCAAGTCCGCCGACCGGTACGCCGTACGGGAGCTCTCATTCCGCGTCGAGAAGGGCCAGGTCCTCGGTCTCCTCGGCCCCAACGGCGCGGGCAAGACCACCACCCTTCGCATGCTGATGGGGCTCATCCGGCCCGACAACGGCGAGATCCGCGTCTTCGGCCACGCCATCCGGCCGGGTGCGCCCGTGCTCTCCCGGGTCGGCGCGTTCGTCGAGGGCGCCGGTTTCCTGCCGCATCTGTCGGGCCGCGACAACCTGGAGCTGTACTGGCGGGCCACCGGCCGGCCCGCGAGCGACGCGCACATGGAGGAGGCCCTGCAGATCGCGGGTCTCGGCGACGCCCTCGCCCGCGCCGTACGCACCTACTCTCAGGGCATGCGGCAGCGACTGGCCATTGCCCAGGCCATGCTCGGCATGCCGGATCTGCTGATCCTCGACGAGCCTACGAACGGACTCGACCCGCCCCAGATCCGCGAAATGCGGGACGTGATGATCCGGTACGCGGCCGGGGGCCGGACGGTCATCGTCTCCAGTCACCTCCTCTCCGAGGTCGAGCAGTCCTGCACCCATCTGGTGGTCATGGACCGCGGCCGGCTGATGCAGGCAGGACCGGTCGCCGAGATCACCGGCGAGAGCGACACGCTGCTCGTCACCACCGCCGATGAGGTGCCGGAGCCGTTGGTCGAGAAGATCGCCGCGCTGCCGGGGATCGGTTCGGCGACCCGTACGCACGAAGGTCTGCTCGTACGGCTCGACGGGGCCACCGCGACCGACATGATCGCCGAACTCGTCCGGCTGGACGTGCCGTTGACGGGCGTCGGTCCGCACCGCCGCCTGGAGGATGCCTTCCTCACCCTGATCGGAGGATCCGCATGAGCACGCTGGTCGATTCGGCCCCCGGCTACCGGGCACGGCACACCCTGCCGCTGCGTGTCGAGGCGGTACGTCAGCTGAAGCGCAGGCGGACGCTGGTGATGGCCGGGGTGCTGGCCGCGCTGCCCCTCGTGCTGATCGCCGCCTTCGCGATCGGCGGCACGCCGGACGGCCGGGAGAGCGGCCGGGTCACTCTGATCGACACGGCCACCGCGTCGGGCGCGAACTTCGCCGCCACCTGCCTGTTCGTCTCCGCGGGCTTCCTGCTGGTGGTGCCGGTGGCCCTCTTCCACGGAGATACCGTGGCATCGGAGGCCAACTGGTCCTCGCTGCGCTATCTGCTGGCGGCCCCCGTCCCGCGGACCCGGCTGCTGTGGTCCAAGCTGGCGGTGGCGCTCGGCTTCAGCGCGGCGGCGATGGTGCTCCTGCCGCTGGTGGCCCTGGCCGCGGGCAGCGCGGCGTACGGCTGGGGGTCGCTGAAGCTGCCCACGGGCGGCTCCCTGGCCGCCGGCGACACGGTGTCGCGGTTGGCGCTGGTCGTGGCGTTCATCTTCTTCTCCCAACTGGTCACCGCCGGGCTTGCCTTCTGGCTGTCCACCAAGACCGATGCCCCGCTGGGCGCGGTCGGCGGAGCGGTCGGACTGACGATCATCGGCAATGTGCTGGACGCGGTCACGGCGCTCGGGTCGTGGCGTGATGCGCTGCCCGCGCACTGGCAGTTCGCATGGATCGACGCGCTGCAGCCGCAGTTGGAGTGGAGCGGCATGGTGAAGGGCGCGGCCGTCTCGGTGACATACGCCCTGGTGCTGTTCGCGCTCGCCTTCCGGAACTTCTCCCGCAAGGACATCGTGTCGTAGTCGCCGGCACAGGCCTCGCTACACCCAGCCCCGACGAGCCGCTTCCGCTCCCGCCCGGAAGCGGCTCGTCGTGCCGAGGTCGGTGAGCAGTTCACCGACGCGGCGGCTGTACGTACGCCCGGACATGCCGAGCCGGGCCGCGGCCGACTCGTCCGTGAACCCGGCGAGCAGGGCCAGGAGCACCGGCTTGAGATGGGCCGGCACGGCGCCGGGCACGGTCTGCCGCGTCAGATTGTCACCGGTGTCCCACCATGCGCGGTGCGTGCGGACAAGGGCCTGGACGACGACCGGGTCGCGGATCAAAAGCACGCCGTTGAAGTGCAGTTCCAGATCGAGGGGAACGGCGGCGACCGACCGGTCGGCCACAACCATTTTGAACGGGATGGAGTCCGTCACCCGGGTCGCGCCGGGGCAGAGCCACGGCCGTGTGAGATGGGTCAGTCCGTGCCGGGGCGCGATCCGCCGCACCGCCGCGGTCTGTTCGGCGGCATTACGAACACAGGCGCCGCCGAATTCGAGGAACGGCTCCGGGATGCCGTGGCCCAGCGCGCCCGCCGGGTCGTCAAAGCTGAGGAGCTCATGGCGCGCCGAGCGGACCAGCCCGGTCAGGGCCGCTCTCACCTGTCTCGCTCCCTGAACCGGCTGTCCCTGCGCTTCGCGCAGGACAGACCTGGAAACCTCCCGACCGAGTACCGAGCCCGGTGCCGCCCCCACTGCCATGACAGATCATCCCCCGCCCTTCACACACGCCATACGGGCCGTCCCCTCGGATCCGCATGCCACTCCATGTACGCACACGACTGCACATCGTGACAAGCGTCGGTTACGCGGCTGGCGAGTCATTGCCATTCCCTTCGTTCCGGGAACGGTCGGGGGAGGTCGGAAGGGCAGAGCAACGGGGTTCCGGGGGCAGCTCCCGCCCGCCGTTGCCGCATTGAGATTCATCCGCAACTTCTTCGACTGCTCCCCGGGGCCCTCTCGGACGTCACATTCACAAGTGCTGACGAAACAGGGGAGCCCAGATGAAGCTCAGCGCACGGATATACAGGGGAGTGCTGGCCGCGGTGCTGGCCGGCGGCATGCTGCTGACCGCCGGCTGCGGCGGTGGCGGCCAGGGCGACAGGGCCTCCGGGAGCGGAGCCAAGGAGCGGGCGAACGACGGCGGGAGGGCCCATCCCGCGCCGATAGCGCCGGACGGGGGAGGAGGCGCGCCCGCGACGGGTGTGGACGGCGGGGCTGAGGGGGCGCGGAAGGACGACGCGTTCCAGGAACCCCAGCGGGCACCCGACTATCTGTCGACGTTCGCGCTCGACGTGGACACCGCCTCGTACGGCTACGCCCGCCGCACTCTCGCCGACGGGCGGCGGCCGGAGCCCGGTCAGGTCCGGCCCGAGGAGTTCGTCAACAGCTTCCGGCAGGACTATCCGCGGCCGAAGGGCAATGGCTTCTCGGTGACCGTCGACGGGGCGCGGCCCGGCAGCGCGGAGGGCGAGATCCGCGCCCGGGGCGATGACGCGGCGGCCGGCGAGGACTGGTCGTTGCTGCGCGTGGGGCTCTCAACCCGCCCCTCCGACCGCAGGGGTGAACGGCCGCCGGCGGCCCTCACCTTCGTCATCGACATCTCCGGCTCCATGGCGGAGCCCGGCCGGCTGGACCTGGTCAAAGAGGCACTGGGCATCCTCACCGACCAGCTGCGCGACGACGACTCGATCGCGCTGGTCACCTTCAGCGACGAGGCCAGGACGCGGCTCCCGATGACCGGGGTCGACGACAACCGCGACCGTATCCACGAGGTGATCGACAGCCTGGAGCCGACGGACTCCACCAATGTCGAGGCGGGCGTGCGGCGTGGCTACGACGAGGCGGTCGAGGGCCGTCGCCGCGGGGCCACCAACCGCGTCGTCCTCCTCTCCGACGCGCTGGCCAACACCGGCGAGACCGAGGCCGACGCGATCCTGGACCGGATCGACGACGCCCGACGCACGTACGGCATCACGCTGTTCGGCGTGGGCGTCGGCAGTGAGTACGGCGATGCGCTGATGGAGCGGCTCGCCGACAAGGGCGACGGGCACACCACTTATGTCTCCACCAGCGCGCAGGCCAGGAAGGTCTTCTGCGACCAGCTGCCCACGCATGTCGAACTGCGCGCACGGGACGCCAAGGCGCAGGTGGCCTTCGACCCGAAGACCGTGCGGCAGTTCCGCCTCATCGGATACGAGAACCGGGCGGTCGCGGACGAGGACTTCCGCAATGACACGGTGGACGGCGGGGAGGTGGGCCCGGGCCACACGGTGACTGCGCTGTATGTCGTACGGCTCAGGGAGGGTGCGAGCGGCCATGTCGCGACGGCGACCGTCCGCTGGCTCGACCCGAGGACGCGGGCGCCGCACGAACAAACCGGCTCCGTCGAGACGGACGCGATCGACGGCGCGCTGTGGGACGAGGCGTCGAAGCGGCTCCAGGTCACGGCGGTCGCGGCGTACTTCGCGGAGTCACTGCGGGGCGGCGCGATGCCCGGGGCGCCGGAGCTGGGCGAACTGGCGGCCCGGGCGAGGAAGCTGGCGAGTTCGACGGAGGACGGCGCGGTGGGAGAGCTGGCGGAGGCGATCGCTCAGGCGCAGCGCGTGCGGGACTGAGGGGAAGGGGCTGCGCGGCGGCTGCGGGAGCGAGGGAGGGGGCGCGGCGGGGCGCTGCGTCGCCCGTCCCCTCGGGCCATGATGTGGGCCATGGCCACCCTTCTCCTTGCTCTCGCCATCATCTTCACGGGGCTGTACGCGGGCTTCATGCTGACCTTCCAGATCTCGGTCATGCCCGCGCTCGCCAAGCTGCCGGACGACCAGTTCCTGCCGGTCATACGCCGTATCAACGAGGTTGTACCGCGCCCCGTCTTCCTGCTCCTCTTCTTCGGGATCATCGCCTTCCCCGCCGCGGCACTGGCCGTGCCCGTCGACGGGCGCACCGACACCCAGCGGTGGCTGATCGTCGCGGGCCTGGTGTGCGCGGTCATCAACCACCTGATCACCATCGCCGGCAACATCCCGCTGAACAACGCCCTGGCCACGGCGGAGAGCGCATCCCCGGCCGCCCCCGACAGCGAGGTCCGCGCGGCCTTCGAGCCCCGTTGGAACCTCCTCCACCTGATCCGCACGCTGTTCACGATCGCGGCGTTCGCCCTGCTGGTCGGCGCCGCGCTGAGCTGACCGGCGCAACCCGCCGCCTGGGGGGGCTGGGCCAGGCCGGGTTGCGGCCCGGTCCAGCCCCCGAGAGGCCGCGTCCGTCGAGAGCTGCCGGCGTGCGTCAGGCCGTGTGCAGCGTCAGCCCGTACCGCCAGAGGATCTCGTTCACCGGCTGGAACCAGGTCTCACCGCCGCTACCGCAGTTGCCCCAGCCGCCGGAGGTCACGCCCTGCGCCTGGTCGCCGCTGATGAACGAGCCTCCGGAGTCGCCGGGTTCGGCGCAGACGCTGGTCTTGGTCATCTGGTGGACCGCGCCCTGGCTGTAGTTGACGGTCTCGTTCTTGCCCAGCACGGTGCCGCAGTGCCAGTGGGTGGTGGACCCGGAGCGGCAGATCGAGGCGCCCACCGGGGCCTCCGCCGAGCCGCGTACGAGCTGGTCGGGGACGGTGCCCCAGCCCAGCACCACCGGGACGGTCCACCAGCCCTGGCCGATGCCGACGTAGGCGTAGTCGTCACCAGGGAAGGACGAGCCCTGGAAGGTGCCCATGCCGGAGCCGTCCCAGCCGCGAACGAAGTCGCCGGGCCTGCCGCAGTGTCCCGCCGTGACGAAGCCGCCGTGCACCGAGAAGCCGATGGAGCAGCGGACGTTGCCCGTGTAGTACGGGTCGCCGCCCACGGTTCCGGCGGCGAAAGTGGCCGGTGCCTGGCTCATGGCCGCTTCGACCCGCACCGGCCCGGCCCGGCGGGCGCGGTCGACGAAGGCCCGGACATCGGTGTCGTTACGGCGGGACGCGATGATGTCGACGACGACCTGGTTGGTCCGCGGGTCGACGTGCCAGCCGGTCACTCCTTGCGGCGCGCCCTGCGCCGACTGCGCCGCCTGCCGGTCGATGCGCGCCTTGGCCGCGTCCAGCTCCTTCGCGTTGTGCTGTACGAGCCGGACCGCCGCGCCTGTCTCCCCTACGGCCGAGGCACCGCTCCGACTGGTTACGGCGACAGTCAGCCTGCCGGTGGAGGCGTCGAACCAGGAGCCTCCGTACGAGGCGCCGGCGGCGCGTTCCGCCGCGCCCTGGAGGGCAGTTGCGGCCCGCTCCCGCGCGAGCCGTTCGCGCGCCTGCGGCTCGGTGAGGCCCAAGTCCCGCTGCATGGCGGTCAGCAGACCGGCCGAGAGCGGGGGCTCGGGGGCCGCGGCGACGGCTGGGGTGAGGGATGCCCCGCCCCACGCGCCGAGGACGAGCAGCGCGGTCATTCCGATGCGTAATCCGAGGGCGCGTTTCACTGACGTGCGATTCATGGACGTGCGTCTCACTGATGTGCGTATCACCGTGGTGAACCCTTCTGTCGTTTCCTGTGGGTTGATGGCCGCTCAGTCGTCCGAGAGCGCTCTCAGAGCGCTGCGCGACGGACCTCGTAGAGGCAGATCCGGGCACGGCGTCCGCGCTGTCGTCTCAGGGCGCCCAGGCGGCCTCGACCGCCCGGGCGGTGTCCTCGGTCAGAGGAACCTCCAGAGGTGGTCTGGGGTGCCGTTGTCGTCGAACTGCGCCACCTGGGCGCTGTTGGCGGTCGACATCCCGTCCACGCCCAGGACCTTGCCGCTGTAGCTGTTGCGTACGAGGAGCCAGCCTGCGCCGCGCGACGGGGCCGAGGGTGAGGGTGGCCGTCTGGAGGAAGGGGCGTCGGTTGAGCGGCATGGGGGGCGCTCCTGCCGTTGACCTCGAGGGGGGACGGGGTCTTGCGCGTGTACGCCGGTGAGCTGTGTACAACGTTGAAGGGAGGGGCAGTTGGCATGAGAGCACAGGTCTCAACCTCTGTCCAGGTGCATGACAAACCGGGGGCCCGCGGGTGTGGGCACCAGTGTCAGAACAAGGGCCCTGCTCCCGACGGGAGCAGGGCCCTTGGGGTGAGGGGTGAGGGGTGAGGGGTGAGGGGTGAGGGGTGAGGGGCTCAGTGGCCCGAGGTCCTGGACGGCGGGCCGCAGTCCGGGGTGGGGGCCGTTCTCGCCGGGTCCGGGCGTTCCAGGCGGCAGCCCGTCACATTCTTCGCGTGATGAGGAAGGGAAGCAGCGTAAGGATTTCGCCGACAGCCGTCGGCGCCAGCGGGACGCTGTTCAAGCAGGCCGAGGCCATGTCGAGGTGACGGCTTGCCTCGTCCAGGGTGGCGGCGCGCCCGCCGGCTTCCTCGATGAGTTCGGCGGCATGGTGGACGGTGACGTCGTCCATCGCAGAAGGAGATTCAAGGAGCGCGAGGAGGCGACGGGCGACAGGGCCGTTCGTGTTCAGTGCGGCGAGGACGGGGAACGTCTTCTTCGTCCGGCGCAGATCACTGTGAACGGGTTTGCCGGTGACTTCGGGATCTCCCCACATGCCGAGCAGGTCGTCGACCGCCTGGAATGCCACGCCGAGGTGCTGCCCCGCCTGGGCGAGAGCGGTGACGGTCGAAGGCGGAGCTCCGGCGAGTACGGCGCCCAGGGCGGCGGCGCAGCCCAGGAGGGCACCGGTTTTGTGGTCCGCCATGGACTGGTACTCGTGCAGTCGCACGGCATTCGGACCCGTCCAGGGGCGGGTTTCGAAGAGCAGGTCCTCAGCCTGACCGCGTACCAGAGCGTTCAACGCTTCGGACAACTTCCGTATCGCAGCGCCACTGTTGGCGTTCCGCGATGTGGCCAGCGTTTCCAGGGCGAGGGCGAACAGCGCGTCCCCGGCGAGAACCGCAGGACCTGTGCCGTACGCCTTCCATACGGTCTCGCGCTGCCGCCGCGTTTCGTCGCCGTCCATGATGTCGTCGTGCAGGAGCGAGAAGGTGTGGATCAGCTCTACGGCCACCGCGCCGGCGACGGCAGTCTCGCCGGGCGCGCCCGCGGCTTCGGCGCAGAGCACGGTGAGGGCCTGGCGCACGCCTTTGCCATGAGCACCGGATCCGGGTTTGCCGCCCACGTCGCACCAGCCGAGGGAGAAGGCGGCCATCTCGCGGGGCCAGGGATGGAGGCGTTCGATTGCCGCGGCCAGGGCGGGCCGTACGAGTTCCCGGCAGCGGAGGAGGATCTGCGGTGCTGTGGGCTGTGGTGCCGTGGGCCGCGGTGCCGGCTGTGGTGCCGTGGGCTGCGGTGTCGACGGATGCTGTGTCGTCGGATGGGGCGTCGTGGGATGGGGTGCCGTCAGATGGAGTGCTGCCTGCTCGTCGCTGGCTGCCATCGGCTGGGTCATCGCAGACCGCCCTCCCCGCCCGTCCCGGAGGGCATGGGCGGTATTCCGAGTTCGGCCCGGGCCTTGTCGGCCATGTCGCGGGCATGATGCAGACCGATCCGGTCGAGGTCGAGACACAACTCGTCCAGATCCGCGGCCGTCTCCGCCTGGTCCCGCCCCAGATGGGCGAGCGCCTTGACCAACCCCAGCCGGGCCAGCGCCTCGCCACGCGGCTCGCTGATGGCGCGGAACTCCGCCAGCGTCTGTTCGTACGCCTGTCGCGCCTCTTCGTAACGGCGGGCGCGGAAGAGCACGTTGCCGCGCATCTTGTGGTTGTAGGCCAGAGCGCTGGTCAAGTGCATCTCACTGCAGATGAGTTCCGCTTCGCGGAGCAGACCCAGGGCGCGATCCGGCTCGTCGTCCCGTGCGGACACGATGTCGGCGATGCCGCGCAGTGCCCACGCCCGGCCACGCCTGTCGTCAGCCTTCTCGGCTATCTCAGCAGCTTCTTCGAACATTGCGAGCGCGGTGTCGTACGAGCCGGTGTTCCGGTGTATCTGCGCGATGCCCTCCAGTGCCCACACCGTGTGACGGGCCTCGCCGCGCCGCCGAGCCTCGGCGAGCAACTGCTCGTGAAGGGCGCGGACGGCCTCGTAATCACCCTGGATCCGGCCGGTCTCGGCCATCCCGGCGAGCGAGTAACCCCGGGCCACGACGTCGCCACCACGCTCGCCGAGGTCGGCGGCGAGCCCCAGCAGGCGGCGGGCCAGAGCCAGGGCGCCTCGCTGACGGGCGAGCGTGCCGCCGCTCCACAACGCCCATGCCATCGCCCCCAGGTCGCCGACCGACCGCGCGGTGCGGTAACTCGCCTTCCAGGCCCGGTCGGCCTCCTTGACGTGACCCAGGCGGCGATGTGCTTCCGCGACGGCAAGCCCGGACCGCGCGACCTCCTGCTGGGAACCCGAGAGCTTGGCTTCCCGCAACTGCTCGGTCCCCTTGGCCAGTACGTCGGCCACGGACGAGTTCACCGACATTGATCGGAGGGCGCCTTGATATTCGGCGGCGAAGGCCTTGCTGTACATGGGTGCCTTTCTGCTTTCCGGGCTCTGGCCAGGGGTCATGAGAGTGCGCGAGCGAACAGGTCAGAAGGGGGGTGGTCGGTGCAGGGGACTCGGCGAGGCAGAGACTATGCACTCCGTCTATACATGGAGTGCATAGTTGACCGGTATGGGGAGGTGGAACCCCTGCCGGCAACCCCGCTGCGCTATGGGGCCCTGAAGGGTGCTGCAGACACCCGCTTCGACACTTGCCGTTGATCAAGACGTCGATCGCGCTCTTTGCGTTGCTTCCCGAAGCGAACGGAAGGTGCCGCGCGACGAATCGCCCATGGGTCCGGCTGTCCCGTGCCCCGGCGATGCGGAGCCGACAAGGCATGATCTAGGCCGAACGCCCGATGAGCGGCGCATGCCATCGCTGTCACGTCGGCCCGCTCCGCCACGTCGGTGACGCCGGCGGACGGGTTGATCGCTGCGGCTCCGGCAAGTTCGACGGTTCGCACGCGGGCCGCTGCCGCGATCGGGTGCGTGCCGCCAAGTACGAGTACGCGGTGTCCTGCCGGGCCACGTGGCTGCCCGGTTCTCAACTCCGGATGCGGTCCGCCCCGGCAAGGCGCCGGGGTGCTCTGAGCCCGCCCCTGGTCAGCGGGGGCGGGTCGCGGCGCAGCGCACGCAAGTGCTCGCCGCCGGGCGCACCCCCAGGCGTTCCGCCGGGATCGGCTCACCGCAGCTCTCGCACCGCCCGTATTCGCCTCGCTCCAGCCGCTCCAGCGCCCGATCCAGATCGTCCAGGTGGTCGCGCGCCTGTGCCAGCAAAGAGGCGACATGGGCCCGCTCGAAGGCAGTGCTCGACCCCTCCGGGTCGTGCTCGTCGTCGACCGCCACCAGGGCATTCGCCTCGACGATTCCGTCGAAGTCACGGCTCAGTGCCGCGATCTGCGCGCTCGTGCCGGCGCGCGCGGCCGCCAGTCGCTCGCGGACGGACTCGCGCTCGATCGGGGGGAAAGTGGCATCGGCAGACAAATCGTCCATAAGGGCGACAACGTCAGCACGCGGGGTCGCATTCCGCGCGCCCCGCGCCTTGCCGACCTGCGCTGTAGTTGTGGCCGTCGCTCCGGGGATGCCTCTCCTGGCTGTCAGCGGATGAGGTGGACGGTGAGCCGGGTATCCCTGTTACTGACGTTTTCGGCGTGGATGAAGCCGTGGGCTGTGCGGTAGGACCCCGTGCCTCCGGTGATCGCGAGGCTGACTTCGCCGGGGCCGGCAGCGGTAGTGGTGAACCGGCCTTGGAAGGTGATCTGCCCCGGGGACAGGGAAAGGGAGCCCACGCACTGCAGGTCGACCTCATCACCAGGGGCGGTTCGGGTAATTGTGCAGACGTCGCCGAAATTGCCGACCTTGGAGCCTTCAAGGAGGAGATCCCCGCTGACGATGAATTCGTCCCCTTGGCTGGGCCTTGACGACTCGTCCACATCGATGGAACGGCTCTGGGTCTGCCTCGCGACCAGTTGGAAGACCCTCTCAGGCTCGGGGCCGGTACTGCTGGAAGCCGATGCCGGGTGAGAACAGACAAGGAGGGCGGCCAGTCCAGTGGCCGCGCTCAGACCGACATGCTTGAAGTGACGCACGCTGTGCTCCTGTGGGACCAAGGGGGCGGCTCACTGACCGTGTGTCATGTGACGTAACCGATTCCCAGGTCAGCCTCATGTGGATCGCACGGTTCCGCGACTCGCGCCTACCCATCCAGGTGAAACGTCCGGAGGCACCTGTCCGACGGACATCAAGGGGCGGTGGAGTCTCAATGGGCGAGTCAAGACCTGTCCTCTTGCGGTTTTCGTCAGTTATGGATCTGGTCGAGTGCCGATGAGTGGCTGTCATTGGTCATCATGGGCCGCTGCCGATCGGCCTCGGACGGCCCAGAGGCGGCCCCGAGGCGACAACGGGAAAGGCATGTGTCCTCCACCCTGCGTCCGGTGAGATCTGCGGTTTCCGGTACACGCCATAGGCTGGGAGCGCTTCACGCAAGGCGTCGGCGCCATCCGCGACGTCTTCCCTCACTACGGCCTGGCAGACCGTGGTCGTGCTCATCGGCAGTGAGACCCGCCACGGCCGCCCGCAGAGACACGGAGACGGTCATGAAGGAGTTCCTGGTCGAGCTCACGACCAACATCCCCGAGGGTACGGACCCGGCCGAGGTGGACCGGCGACGTGCCGCCGAAGCCGTTCGCGCGAAGGAGTTGGCCGTCACCGGTCACCTGGTGCGGCTATGGCGTCCGGTCGGCGAGCTGCGCAGTGTCGGCCTTTGGCGCGCCGACAATGAGGCCGAGCTGCACGAGAAGGTGCTGGACACACTTCCACTGCGCTCGTGGATGACGTCCGTCGTCACCGCGGTGGAGTCCCACCCCAACGACCCGGGCAGGGCCGACACCGCGTGAGACCCCCCACCCCGTAGCGACGGCGGAGGTCGCGAGAGCCTGGTTTCCTGAGCACGATCTCCGAGGAGCAGCCAATGCCATCCACCCGTCCGCGGGTCTTGTACGTCACCGACCTGGCCTACCAGGCACGCGGCCGGCGGTACTGCGACGAGGACATCTTCCTGACGTCCCGCCTCCGCGAGGACTTCGACCTCGCCCTGTGCCACCCGCTGGAGGCGGCCGCGCTGATGGACGCCTTCGACGCCGTGGTCGTACGCAACAGCGGCCCCGTCCTGCGCTACCAGAGCGAGTACGACGCCTTCCGCGAGCGCGCGGTCAAGAGCGGCGCCCGTGTCTACAACCAGCTGTCCGGCAAGGCCGACATGGCCGGCAAGCAGTACCTCTTGGACTTGAGCGCCGCCGGATATCCGGTCATACCTACCATCGACCGCCGGCAGGACCTGGTCCGTCTGCCGAAGGCGGACCAGTACGTGGTCAAACCCAAGCTCGGCGCGGACTCCATCGGCCTGGAATTCGTCTCCCGGGACCGACTGGGCGACCTGGTGTTCAAGGATGTTCTCGTCCAGCCGCGCATCGACTTCGCCTACGAGGTCTCGTTCTACTTCATCGACCACGCCTTCCAGTACGCCCTCTACGCGCCCCGCACCGATCAGCGGTGGCTCCTGGAACCGTACGAACCCACGGCGGCCGACCTAGCCTTCGCCCGGCGCTTCATCGACTGGAACGGCATCGAACACGGCATCCAACGGGTCGACGCCTGCCGTGTCCCGGACGGCGAACTCCTGCTGGTCGAACTGGAAGATCTCAACCCGTATCTGTCCCTGGACCTACTCGACGAGGAATCCCGCACCTCCTTCGTCGCGAACCTGAAGGCATCCCTGCATACCCTCCTGCGCACCGCCCCCTCTCCGGGGCCGTCCGCTCACCCATGATGAGAGCCGGAGCTTTTGTCGAGGCGCCTTCGGCGTCGCGAGGCAATGGCCTTGGGCCACCTGCGAGTTCCCGTGGGCCCTCAGTGGGATGAGCAACCTCACAGTCCCGCCGGAAGTCCCCAACTGACCGCAAAACAAACTGACGTCGCAATCTCGGTCAGCTGGTGACACGCCCACCGTCACCTCGAAACGGCTCCCGGAGTTACGTACACAGCCATCCGCTCGACACAGGACCTGGACGAGGCGTTCGGTGTGGCGGCTCCGTCATACGGGCGGCGAGACACAGCAAACCCTGTCCTGTTCTCCACGTACGCCCGGTGCATCTCCGGTCAGCTCAGGAACCACCAGAAACGGATCGAGGCCGGGGGAGACCTCGCGGCCCTGGCGGACGATCGCTGGACCACCTCGCGAAAACTTCGACACGTATTCGACAGGGCCACTCGCAGAAAACCGGTGACAGCCGGACAGCGCCGGACCATCCTCATGATCACCGGAGGGCGGTCCGGCGCTTACGTGTCTGCTACTGCCCGCCCGCTATGGTGCCTTTGACCAGCAAAAAGACCCTCCGGGGTGGAGGGTCGGTCGGTCGTGCGGGCTGTGCGCCCCCGGCAGGACTCGAACCTGCGGCCAAGCGCTTAGAAGGCGCCTGCTCTATCCACTGAGCTACGGGGGCCGGATCGTGGCCTCGGTGGCCTGGAGCCACTGGTGGGTCGTGCGTGACCTCGCCGGGGACAAGGATAGGGCTCCGATCGCCTTGACCCGGTTGCTTCACCTGCGTGGCACGATGTGGAGGTTCGGTGAAGCGAACCGATAATCGCAGGCAGGTGCCATTCCCGCACCGCTTTTGACGTCTCACGTCATGGGCGTTGTGCACTCGTTATGCCTGCGTCCCACTCGTCCCGTGTGTCCCGTCTGTCCGACCGGCGCGCAGGGGAGGGCCATACGCTTCAAAAAGCCGCCAAAATTGGGCATTCTTCGCATGTGGTGACCTTGGATGCACGGCCTCAGCTGATCGACGCACTCTCCGCCCTCCGCGACCGTGTCGCCGCCGTGCGTCTTCCTCTCCCTCTTCCCGGTGCCGCGCGCGCCCGGCAGACGCGCGCAGAGCTTCTTGCGCAGCTCGACGACTATCTCGTGCCCCGGCTCAAGCAGCCCGAAGCGCCGATGCTCGTCGTCGTCGGCGGATCCACCGGGGCCGGCAAATCGACGCTCGTCAACTCGCTGGTGGGGCGGCGCGTCAGCGAGGCGGGGGTGCTGCGGCCCACCACGCGTACGCCGGTGCTCGTGTGCCACCCCGACGATCACCACTGGTTCGCGGGGATGCGGGTGCTGCCGCAGCTCACGCGCGTACTGCCGCAGGACGAGGCCGAGGGGGCGGAGGACGGCGGCCGGGACGCGGACAAGCGGAACTCCCTGCGGATCGAGACGGCCGCCACCCTGCCCCCCGGGCTCGCGCTCCTCGACGCGCCCGACATCGACTCGCTCGTCGTCGAGAACCGGCTGCTGGCCGCCGAGTTGATCTGCGCCGCCGATGTCTGGGTGATGGTGACGACAGCATCGCGGTACGCGGACGCCGTGGCGTGGCATCTGCTGCGCACCGCCAAGGAGTACGACGCCACGCTGGTGACGGTGCTCGACCGGGTGCCGCACCAGGTGATCACGGATGTCTCGCGGCAGTACGCGGCGCTACTGACCAAGGCCGGTCTCGGGGAGGTTCCGCGGTTCACCATCCCGGAGCTGCCCGAGTCGGCCGGCGCCGGCCGCGGGCTCCTGCCCACCACCGCCGTGGCGCCCCTCTTCGCCTGGCTGGCCCACCGGGCGCAGGACCCGGCGGCCAGACAGCAGACCTTGGGGCGTACGGCGGCGGGCGTGATCGACTCGCTCAGTAGGCGGATGCCCGAGCTCGCGGCGGCGGTGGCGGCGCAGTACGCGGCAGCCGTACGGCTCACGGGCGCGGTCGAGGAGGCGTACGACAAGGAGCGCGAGCGGGTACGCGTGCAGCTCCGGAGCGGGGCGGTGCTCGCGGGGGACGCGCGAACCCGCTGGCGCGGCTATCCACGCGACAGCTCCGCGGGCGAGCTGCTGGACTCGCTGGTCGGCAGCCTGTCCGCGCTGCTGCAGTGTGCCGTCGCCGCCGCCGACGAGCGCGTCCAGGAGGCGTGGCGGCGGGAGCCGGCCGCGCGAGCGGTTGTCGTCCAGGGGCGGCTGGATCTGGAGACGGCAGAGCGGATCGGGATCGCCGTACGCCGCTGGCGGCGGGAGCTGGAGGAGCTCGCCGAGGAGGAGGTGCGCCGTCTGGACAGAAGTGCCGCGCCCGACCCCGAGGCGGTTGCCGCGCTGGTCGCGGCCGCGCTGCTCGGCGGGCGCCGGGCCCGCGGCGCGGGGGAGCGGCTCGCCGAACGAATCGGAGCGCAGGGCGCGCTGAAGCTGCGTGACAGGGGCGGCGAGCTGATGGCGACGTACATCGACGGCGTACTGCACAGCGAACGCGACCGCCGCCTCGCACCCCTCGACGCACTCGAAGTGACCCCGGAGCCGCAGGCCGAGCTGATCGCCGCACTTTCCGTACTGCAGAAGGAGAGGTGACGGCGGTGACCGCCATCACGGACGAACGCGCTGACGACGAGAACGAGGCCGCCGGCCGCTGGGACGACGGGCTGATCGCCCGGCGCGCGGGCGGCGAGGACGGCGAGGTGGAGGACGGGACGGACGGCGAGGACGACCCGTGGGGCGAGGTGCATGTGCCGATCGGCGGGCCGTACGTCGGGCCGCTGCGGGTACGGCTCGACGCCCTGCGCGAACTGATCGGCCTCTCGCGGACCCGGCTGGACGGGCAGACCCTCGCCGAGGCGGGGCGCGTCCTCGACGAGGCCGCGGCCCGGCAGCGGCTCTCCTCGCGGCACACCGTCGTAGCCATCGCGGGCGCGACGGGGAGCGGGAAGTCGACCCTCTTCAACGCCCTCGCCGAAGTGCCGATCTCGGAGACCGGGCTCCGCAGACCCACCACCGCCGCGCCGATCGCCTGCACCTGGTCGGAGGGCGCGGCCGGACTGCTGGACCGGCTCGCCATTCCGCCACGGCTACGGCGCAGGCCCCTGGCGGGCGGCGACGAGGAGCTGTACGGGCTGGTGCTGGTCGATCTGCCCGACCATGACTCGGCCCTGCTCAGACACCGGGAGCAGGTGGACCGGGTGGTGGCACTGGTGGACGCGGTGATCTGGGTCGTCGATCCGGAGAAGTACGCGGACGCCGCCCTGCACGAGCGGTATCTGCGGCCGCTCGCCGGGCATGCGGAGATCACGTTCGTGGTGCTCAACCAGATCGACCGACTGCCCGGCGATACGGCCGACCAGGTGCTCGACGATCTGCGCCGGCTCCTCGACGAGGACGGCATGGCCGTGGGCGAACACGGCGAGCCGGGCGCCACTGTGCTCGCGCTCTCCGCGCTGACCGGGGAGGGCGTGGGCGAACTGCGCGACCTGATCGGGAAGTTCGTGCAGGACCGCAGTGCCGCCGCGCGCCGGCTGTCCGCGGATGTCGACGCGGCTGCGGCGAAGCTTCGTTCGGTGTACTTCGCCGACGGCCGCACCGGCCTCGATGAACGCTCGCGCGAGGACTTCGGGGCCCGGCTGGCGGAGGCGATCGGCGCCAGTGCGGCGGGTGAGGCGGCGGAGCGCGTGTGGCGGAGGAACGCCAGCCGGGCGTGCGGGACGCCATGGCTGCGGTTGTGGCGGTGGTACGAGCGCACGCGTATGCCGGGGAGCGGGCTGCCGGAGCCCGGGGCGCCGGTGGAGGACGAGCTCACGGCTCGCCAGCGGGTCGAGCAGGCGGTGCGTACGGTCGCGGACGAGGCGGCCGCCGGACTGCCCGCGCCGTGGGCGCAGGCGGTGCGCGAGGCGGCGGTGCGCGGGGCCGAAGGGCTGCCGGAGGCGCTGGACGAGCTGGCCGAGCGCGAGGCGGCGGCGACGAAGGAGCGGCCACTGCGGCCCGCGTGGTGGCCTGCCGCGGTGCTGGCGCAGGCGGCTATGACGCTGCTTCAGGTCTACGGGGGACTGTGGCTGGTGGGCCAGATCATCGGTGTACTGACGCCGGGGCTGCTGCCGCCCGTGATGGTGATGCTCGCCGGGATCGTTGGCGGGCCGCTGGTGGAATGGGCGTGCGCGGCGGCTGTACGGGGGCCGGCGCGGCGGTACGGGCAGGACGCGCAGCGGCGGCTTCATGAGGCGGCGGCCGGGTGCGGTCGGGCGAAGGTGCTCGACCCCATCGCGGGGGAGCTCATGCGCTACCGGGAGGTGCGGGAGCAGTACGCGACCGTGTCGGGGAAGGCGGGGGCCGGCCGGGCCGGGGGCGGATCGGGGAGTGGCGGGGGCGGGACGGTCCGGCTTCTGGGCTGACGGGGTTATCCACAACGGGGCGGTGGTCCACAGGCGTCGGCGGGATCTTCCCGTGCGGTCCAGCATGGAGATCGGTCAGGGCAGACCGGGCCGTGTAACCGGACGGGGAGGTGGCCGTTGTGAACGACACGATGGTGACGGTGGTGGGCAATGTCGCCACGAATGTGGAGTACCGGGAATCGGCTGCGGGAGGGATGGCTCGATTCCGATTCGCGGTGACACCGAGGCGGTACGACCGGCAGAACGGAATCTGGACGGACGGCCACACCAGCTTTTACACGGTCTTCGCCTGGCGGTCCCTCGCCATAAATCTGGCCGGGTCGGTCTCCGTCGGTGAACCTCTTCTCGTCCATGGGCGGTTGAAGGTACGCGAGGAGGAGCGGGACGGGCAGCGCAGGACGTCCGTCGAGATCGACGCGGTGGCGGTGGGTCACGATCTGACTCGCGGGACCGCGGCATTCCGGCGAGTGGTGAAGGCGGAACCGAATCTGACGCACCGTCCCACGGCCGAGGAGGCGCAGGGGACGCCGACATCCGTGGCTTGAGCGGGAGTTAGGTGGATTTGTCGATTCAGGAACGGAGATACGGTCGTGTCCGGACGAGCGTCGATAACGATTCCGAGTCGGAATGGTTGTAGGACGGTATGACGGGGGACTGGGGTGCGCTGCGTCCCTAGGATTTCCGCATACTCACGGGGCACTTGAGTCAACAGGCGAGGCACTCCCCCCACGCGTCACACCCACACGTGATCCGACGTGAACACGGTGCTCACGCGCGAATAAAGGGCCTCGCTCGGAGGGGAATTCTGTGTTTGCTTTGTTCTCTGCGTCAGTTGTACGCAGGCGGGGCGCTGCTCGTCGTCTTACGGCCGCGGCCTTGATGTCGGGCCTCCTCGCGACCGGCTCCATAGCCGGCGCGGGTGCGGCAGCCGCCGACGACGATGTCCAGCACCAGGGTGGCGCGGCCGCCACTCTCGATGGGCTGAAGACCTTTGACCGCGCCGTGCTCCGCACGGACGGCAAGACTCGCGAAATCCCCGCCGGCGTCTTCGAGATGACCGTCGACGGCGGCGGTCAGCTGAAGACCTACTGCATCGACATCCACAACCCGACCCAGGACCAGGCGAAGTACCTGGAGACCCCCTGGAGCCAGACGTCGCTGGGCGGCAACGAGAACGCGGGCAAGATCCGCTGGATCCTGCAGCACTCCTACCCCCAGGTCGACGATCTGGGCGCGCTGGCCAAGGACGCGGGCAGCGGCCCGCTCTCCGAGCGCACCGCGGCGGCCGGCACTCAGGTCGCCATCTGGCGCTACTCGGACAAGGCAGAGGTCGAGGCGCTCGACCCCGCGGCGGAGAAGCTCGCGGACTGGCTGGAGTCGAAGGCCGAGAACCTCGCGGAGCCGAAGGCCTCGCTCAGCCTGGAGCCGAACGCGGTCTCCGGCAAGGCCGGTGGGCGGCTCGGTCCCGTGACGGTCCGCACGGACGCCGGGCAGGTCTCCGTGACCCCGCCGGCCGAGGCGGCCGCCAGCGGGATCAAGCTGACTGACGCGGCCGGCAAGCCCGTCACCTCCGCCGTCGACGGCACTCAGCTGTTCTTCGACGTCCCGGCCGGTGCCGCGGACGGTTCGGCGACGCTGACCACGCAGGCGACGACCTCGGTGCCGGTGGGCCGGGCGTTCGCCGGAGTGACTAAGAGCCAGACCCAGATCCTGGCCGGTTCCAGCGAGTCCACGGTCACCGCGAACGCGACGGCCACCTGGGCCAAGGCGGGCGCGATACCGGCGCTCTCGGCGGAGAAGAACTGCGCCAAGGGCGGCGTGGACATCACCGCGGAGAACAAGGGCGACGCGCCGTTCACCTTCGAGCTGGTGGGCGTGAAGCACACGATCCCGGCCGGGGAGTCCAGGACGGTCACCGTTCCGGTCGCCGAGGACGAGGCGTACGACTTCACCATCACCGGACCCGACGGCTTCAAGAAGAACTTCAAGGGTGTGCTGGACTGCAAGACCACCGGCACCCCGAGCCCGGGCACGGACACCCCGTCGTCCCAGCCCAGCCCGGCCTCGGCCGGCGGCACGTCCTCCGGTTCCGGGGGCGGCGACCTCGCCGAGACGGGCAGCTCCAACGCCACCCCGATGATCGCGGGCGTCGCGATCGCGCTCGTCGCGATCGGCGGCGGCGCGGTCTTCTTCCTCCGCAGGAAGCGGGCGACGGCCGCAGAGTAGTGACCACGTGTAAGTGCGGCGTGACACTGCGCTGACGACGGCCCCGGTGCGAAGCGCGCGCCGGGGCCGTCTGCGGTCTGTGATCGGGCGTCGCAGCAGCCGGCAGGGCGCGAGCCGGCGAGCCGCGCAGGTGAGCGCCGGCGCACCGGTCGGCTGAACACCATCCCGAGCGGGGCCGTCTGTGGGCCCTCGAAGCCTCGCCACCGGCTACCAAATGGCTACCGAACGGCGACCAACAGCGACCGACGTCGACCGCATGAGTCGGCGTGCGGACCGGCCGCAGCCCGGATCGGAGCGGCAGCCGGTACTGGTTTCCATCCCGGGGTGGACGTCAGGCAAGATGGGGTGTATCTGCCCACCCACTTCTTGCCGGACGGTTTCTCTTGGCTGAGTACATCTACACGATGCGCAAGACGCGCAAGGCGCACGGCGACAAGGTCATCCTCGATGACGTGACGCTGAGCTTCCTGCCCGGTGCGAAGATCGGTGTGGTCGGCCCCAACGGCGCCGGTAAGTCCACCGTGCTCAAGATCATGGCCGGTCTGGAGCAGCCCTCCAACGGTGACGCGTTCCTCTCGCCCGGCTACACCGTCGGCATCCTGCTGCAGGAGCCGCCGCTGGACGAGTCGAAGACCGTGCTGGAGAACGTCCAGCTCGGCGTCGCCGAGGTCAAGGGCAAGCTCGACCGGTTCAACGAGATCGCCGAGCAGATGGCGACCGAGTACACCGACGCCCTGATGGAAGAGATGGGCAAGCTCCAGGAGGATCTCGACCACTCCAACGCCTGGGACCTGGACGCTCAGCTCGAGCAGGCCATGGACGCGCTCGGCTGCCCGCCCGGCGACTGGGCCGTCACCACCCTCTCCGGTGGCGAGAAGCGCCGCGTCGCCCTGTGCAAGCTGCTGCTCGAAGCCCCCGACCTGCTGCTCCTCGACGAGCCCACCAACCACCTGGACGCCGAGTCCGTGCAGTGGCTGGAGGCGCACCTCGCCAAGTACTCCGGCACCGTCGTCGCCATCACCCACGACCGGTACTTCCTCGACAACGTCGCTGAGTGGATCCTGGAGCTCGACCGCGGCCGCGCCCACCCCTACGAGGGCAACTACTCCACCTACCTGGAGAACAAGTCCTCGCGTCTCAAGGTCGAGGGTGCCAAGGACGCCAAGCGCCAGAAGCGTCTGAAGGAAGAGCTCGAGTGGGTCCGCTCCAACGCGAAGGGGCGACAGGCCAAGTCCAAGGCCCGTCTGGCCCGTTACGAGGAGATGGCGGCCGAGGCCGACAAGATGCGGAAGCTGGACTTCGAGGAGATCCAGATCCCGCCGGGCCCGCGGCTCGGCAGTGTCGTCGTCGAGGTCGAGAAGCTTTCGAAGGCCTTCGGCGACAAGGTCCTCATCGACGACCTGAGCTTCACGCTGCCGCGCAACGGCATCGTCGGCGTCATCGGCCCGAACGGTGCGGGCAAGACCACGCTGTTCAAGATGATCCAGGGACTGGAAGAGCCCGACTCCGGTGTGATCAAGGTCGGCGATACGGTCAAGATCAGCTACGTCGACCAGAACCGCGCCAACATCGACCCCAAGAAGTCCCTGTGGGCCGTCGTCTCCGACGAGCTCGACTACATCAATGTCGGCCAGGTCGAGATGCCGTCCCGCGCCTATGTCTCGGCGTTCGGCTTCAAGGGCCCGGACCAGCAGAAGCCGGCCGGTGTGCTGTCCGGCGGTGAGCGCAACCGCCTCAACCTGGCGCTCACCCTGAAGCAGGGCGGCAACCTGCTGCTCCTCGACGAGCCCACCAACGACCTCGACGTCGAGACGCTCTCCTCCCTGGAGAACGCACTGCTCGAGTTCCCCGGCGCGGCCGTGGTCGTCTCCCACGACCGCTGGTTCCTCGACCGCGTCGCCACGCACATCCTGGCGTACGAGGGCGACTCCAAGTGGTTCTGGTTCGAGGGCAACTTCGACTCGTACGAGAAGAACAAGGTCGAGCGGCTCGGCCCGGACGCCGCCCGTCCGCACCGTGCCACGTACAAGAAGCTGACCCGGGGCTGAGGTTCACACATGGCCCGGCACATCTACCGCTGCCCCCTTCGCTGGTCGGACATGGACGCCTTCGGGCACGTCAACAACGTCGTCTTCCTGCGGTATCTGGAAGAGGCGCGCATTGACTTCATGTTCCGGCTGGCGCCGGGGGACGGTTCCCCGTCGTTCGCCGGCGGGTCCGTCGTGGCCCGGCACGAGATCGACTACAAGCGCCCACTGGTCCACCGGCACGAGCCGGTGATCATCGAGTCGTGGGTGACGAAGATAGGCGCGGCGTCGCTGACCATCGCGTACGAGGTCAAGGACGCGGAAGGGCCCTCGCAGGTGTATGTGAAGGCCTCGACCATCGTCGTGCCGTACGACCTGAGTGCGGAGCGTCCGCGCCGGATCAGCGCGGAGGAGAAGTCCTTCCTCCAGAACTACCTCGACGACGCCAACAACGCCGCCAATGCTGCCAATGCCGACGAGAGTGCTCTCGCGGCATGAGCGTGCCTGTGCGGAGTCTGCACTTCGCCGACGCGGGGGAGGCGGAAGATCTCGCCGCCTTCCTCGCCCGGCTCATCCACTACGACCGCGCCGCCGCCGTCCGGCTTCAGGCCGGCGGTGGCGCGCTCGGCGTTTTCGGACGTCCGCCCTCCTTCGAGGTGCTAGCGATCCGTACGGCACGGCTCGGTGACCGGGTCGAGCTGGATGTCACCGTCTCGGCCGGTGAGCTGTTGGAGTCCCTCGGCGGCGCGGGCGGGGCGGAGTTCACCGTGCCCGCCGCAGTCACCGGGCCGCCCTGGGCCGGCCTGCTGCCGCCCCGCGGCGGCTGGCGGGAACTGCCCGGGCTACCCGAAGTGACCGCGATGCGGGGCGCGGTGGCCGCGGCCGTGGCTGAATTCCGTACCCGTGACGAGCAGTTGCCCGCCGAGCGGCGTACGCGCGCCGAGCGGGACCGCATCGGGCGCGAGATCTGGTCGCGCACGGTCGGCGGAACCGGGCTGCCGCTGCGCGCCGTGCACGCCGCTCAGTCGCTCGGTTTTCTGCGGCCCGGAGTCCCGGTCGCACTGCTGTCCACGGGCGCATGGCTCAGACTGCGTACGCCCTTTGGGTCGATCGCCGTACGCACGGGCGGCCTGGGCGGACTGAGCGTCACCCCCACCAGGTCCGGCTGACCCGGTTAACCCTCGGCCGAATGGGCATGCGCGGCACATGGTGCATCGTGTAGCGCGATGCGCAACGCGGAAACGTGCAACGCGGATCGCGAGGAAACGCGCAGTGCGTAAAGCAATACGGGGGTACGACGGATGACGGACAAGTCCAGTGCCGTGCAGTCGGTGGACCGCGCCGTGAGCGTGCTCGAGAGCCTCGCGCGGCACGGCGAGGCAGGCGTCACGGAGATCGCCGACGAGCTGGGCGTGCACAAATCGACCGCGTTCCGGCTGCTCGGGGTGTTGGAGAACCGGGGTCTCGTCACCCAGGCCAAGGACCGCGGAAAGTACTGCCTGGGGGCCGGAATGCTGCGGCTCGCGGGCGCGGCGGCCGTGCGGCTCGACATCTCGCAGGAGGGCACGCCGCTCTGCCGCGAGCTTGCCGACGAGGCCGGCGAAACCGTCAACATCGCGATTCTCGACGACGATGCCGCGGTCAACGTGGCCCAGGCGCGGGGGGTGGCGTCGGTGACGACGTACAACTGGCTGGGCCGCCGCACCCCGCTGCACGCCACGTCCAGCGGCAAGATCCTGCTCGCACACGCCCCTGTGACGGCCAAGGACCAGGTGCTGGGCGGCGAGCTCGAACGGTTCACGGAGCGTACGGTCACCTCTCCCACGGAGCTGGGCACCCAGCTCACGTTGGCGGCCGAGCAGGGTTATGCGGTCGCGGTGGAGGAACTGGAGATCGGCCTGAACGCGGTGGCGGCACCGGTGTACGCGCACGACGGGGCGGTGATCGGGGCGCTGAGCGCGTCGGGCCCGGCGTACCGCCTGGGCGAGGAGCTGCTGCCGAAACTGGCCAAGCGGACGATGGCGGTGGCGGAGGAGCTCTCGCGCCGCATGGGGTACGGGGGCTGAGCGGGGCGGCGCACACGCCTCCGCGGGAGCGCGCCTGCGCCGGACCGCCTGAGCGCGCCTTGCCTTTGCCCGCCGGGCGAGCTGAGCCCGGACGCCCCGGTCCCTTGCCCCCGGGCCCCCGGCGCCCTCCGCGCCCGGCCCCACCGCCCCGCCCTCGGCGGCACCCCGGCGCCACCGCCCGCCGTGGCTTGTTTCCGGCAGGGGGCCACGCACCCTTTCCCGACGCCCGCCGTGTTACAGGTCGGGAAACACACCGTGCGTTGCCTCTGGGCCCTTGACGGTGACCGTCCGCCGTTCCCACTATGTCTCTCATCGCGCAACCCATCGTGCACAGCGCAACAGCTGGGGGTTGAGGCATGGCCCGTACACCCGTCGGCGCATCCGTCGCCGCACCCGTCCCCACACCCGTTGTCATCATCGGAGCCGGCATCGTCGGATGCTCCCTGGCCGATGAGCTCACCGCACGCGGCTGGACCGACGTCACCGTGCTGGAACAAGGGCCCCTGCCCGCGCCCGGCGGCTCCACGTCGCATGCGCCCGGGCTCGTCTTCCAGACCAATCCGTCCCGGACGATGACCTCCTTCGCCGCCTACACCGTCGAGAAGTTCACTGCCCTCGGCGCTTTCGACGCGGTCGGTGGGCTCGAAGTCGCCACCACCCGCGCCCGGTTGGCGGATCTGCACCGCAAGGCCGGACTCGCCGCCTCCTGGGGTGTGCGGGCCGAGGTGCTCAACCCCGGCCGGTGCATGGAGCTGTGGCCACTGCTCGACGAGGCGAAGATCCTTGGCGGGCTCCATACGCCGGATGACGGGCTCGCCCGGGCCGTGGATGCCGCGCGGGTCCAGATGGAGCGCGCCGAGGCTCGCGGCGCCCGGTTCCTGGACCGGCACACCGTCACCGGAATCGAGCGCGACTGCGGGCGGGTCACCGCCGTCGTCACCGACCGGGGGAGCTTCCCCGCCGAGCGCGTCGTGTCGGCGGCGGGGTTCTGGGGGCCGGTGATCGGGGCGATGGCCGGGGTCGACGTACCGCTGCTGCCGCTCGCCCATCAGTACGCCAGAACCGGCGCCGTGCGGCAGCTGCCCGACGCACTGCCGATCCTGCGGCACCAGGACCGCGATCTGTACTTCCGGCAGCACGGCGACCGCATCGGCATCGGGTCGTACGCGCACCGGCCCATGCCCGTCGACCCGCTCACCGTCCCCGCGTACGAGGACGCGCCCGTCATGCCCTCCTCCCTCGCCTTCACCCCCGACGACTTCGCGCCCAGCTGGGACGACGCGACCGAACTCCTCCCCGCTCTCGCCAGGAGCGAGATCGCCGAGGGCTTCAACGGCGTCTTCTCCTTCACCCCGGACGGCATGCCGGTCCTCGGCGAATCCCGTGAACTGCGCGGCTTCTGGCTCGCCGAGGCCGTCTGGGTCACCCACTCCGCCGGCGTCGCCAAAGCCGTCGCCGAGTGGATGACCGACGGCCGCCCGGCCACCGACATCCACGAGTGCGACATCGCCCGCTTCGAGGAGGCGCAGCGCTCACCCGCGTACGTCGCCGAGCGCAGCGCGCGGAACTTCGTCGAGGTGTACGACGTCATCCACCCCCTCCAGCCGCTTGAGCAGCCGCGACCGCTGCGCACCAGCCCTTTCTACGGGCGGCAGCAGCAGCTCGGCGCGTACTTCCTGGAGGGCGGGGGCTGGGAGCGGCCCCACTGGTACGAGGCCAACTCCTCTCTCGTGGAAGGGACTTTGACCCGCGACGACTGGTCCGCGCGCTACTGGTCGCCGATCGCCGCCGCCGAGGCCAAAGCCACCCGCGAGAAGGTCGCGCTCTACGACATGACCCCGCTCAGGCGGCTCGAAGTCACCGGCCCCGGCGCCCTCGACTTCCTTCAGCGGATGACCACCAACCAGCTTGCGAAACCGGTCGGTTCGGTGACGTACACCCTGCTCCTCGACGAGTCGGGCGGCGTACGGTCCGATCTGACCGTCGCCAGGCTCGGCGACGAGCGATTCCAGGTCGGCGCCAACTCGCCGGCCGACCTCGACTGGCTGCTGCGGCACGCCCCCGCCGCCGTGCAGATACGCGACATCACCTCCGGCACCTGCTGCATCGGAGTCTGGGGACCGCTTGCCCGCGAGCTCGTCCAGCCGCTGACCCGTGACGACTTCTCCCACCGTGCCTTCGGCTACTTCAAGGCCCGCCAGACCTATATCGGTCATGTCCCCGTCACCGCGCTGCGCCTCAGCTATGTAGGCGAGCTCGGCTGGGAGCTGTACACCACCGCCGACTTGGGGCTCAGGCTCTGGGACACGCTCTGGGCGGCCGGACAGCCGCTCGGGGTGATCGCGGCGGGCCGCAGCGCCTTCAACTCGCTGCGCCTGGAGAAGGGTTACCGGGCCTGGGGCCAGGACATGACCGCGGAGGACAGTCCGTACGAGGCCGGGCTCGGCTTCGCTGTACGGCTGGACAAGGGGGACTTCACCGGGCGCGACGCACTCGAGGCCGGGCGTGACGCACTCGATCCCGAACGCGACGGACTCGATCCCGAGCGCGCGCACCGCCGCCTCACCTGTCTCACGCTCGACGACCCGGCCGCAGTCGTCCTCGGCAGGGAGCCGGTCCATGTCGACGGCGTCCCGGCCGGCTATGTCACCAGCGCCGGCTACGGCTACACGATCGGCCGCTGCATCGCGTACGCCTGGCTGCCGACGCTTCCGAGCGGGAGCGCCGTCCATGTCGAGTACTTCGGCGAGAAGGTCGCCGCCACCGTCGCCGAAGAGCCCCTGTTCGACCCCGGGATGACCCGCATCCGCAAGTAGAGACGTACCCCGCAGAAGGGATGCACATGGCACCCGCATACGACGTGATCGTCCTCGGCCTCGGCGGCATGGGCAGTGCGGCCGCAGCCCATCTCGCCGCCCGCGGCGTGCGTGTGCTGGGTCTGGAGAAGTTCGGCCCGGTGCACAATCGCGGCTCCAGCCACGGCGGTTCGCGCATCACCCGCCAGTCGTACTTCGAGGACCCCGCCTACGTACCGCTGCTGCTGCGCGCCTACGAGCTGTACGAGCAGCTGGAGCGGGAGACTGGGCGCGATGTCGCCACACTGTGCGGCGGGGTGATGGTCGGGCGGCCACAGTCCCGCACCGTCTCCGGGTCGCTGCGCTCCGCCGAGCAGTGGGGTCTGCCGCACGAGATGCTCGACGCGAAGGAGCTGCGCCGCCGCTACCCGACCCTCACCCCCGCCGACGACGAAGTAGCACTCTACGAGGCGCGGGCCGGGCTGCTGCGGCCCGAGACCACCGTCGCCGCCCACCTCCAGCTCGCCACCCGGCACGGCGCGGACCTGCACTTCGAGGAGCCGGTGACGCGCTGGGAGCCGTACCGCGACGGGGTCCGCGTCCACACCGCCGAGAACACCTACACCGCCGGCCAACTCGTCATCTGCCCCGGCGCGTGGGCTCCGCAGCTGCTGACCGATCTCAATGTGCCGTTCACCATCGAGCGGCAGATCATGTACTGGTTCCAGCCCGCGGGCGGCACCGGACCGTATGTGCCCGAGCGGCACCCCATCTACATCTGGGAGGACGCGGCGGGCGTCCAGATCTACGGCTTCCCCGCCATCGACGGACCCGACGGCGGCGCCAAGGTGGCCTTCTTCCGCAAGGGAACCGTCTGCACACCGGAAACCATCGACCGCACCGTGCACGACCATGAAGTACGCGCCATGGCCGAGCAGTTGGAGCGGTGCGTCCCGACCCTCCCCGGCACCTTCATCAAGGCCGCCACCTGCATGTACTCCACCACCCCCGACGAGCACTTCGTCATCGCCCGGCATCCGGCACACGCCGGCGCCGTCACCGTGGCCTGCGGATTCTCCGGGCACGGCTTCAAGTTCGTGCCCGTGGTCGGCGAGATCCTCGCCGACCTGGCGCTGGACGGCACCACGCACCACCCCATCGAGCTCTTCGACCCCGGTCGCATCGCGATCGCGCCCGCCTGATGGAGGCCGCCATGACGACCACGCCGCTTTCGACGACGCCGCCGCCCCTGCCGGCTCCGGCGCTCCCGTCGAGCCTGATCACCACCCTGCCCGGGCACCACTACACCGATCCGGGGATCTTCGCCCGGGAGCAGGAGAGGATCTTCGAGTCGCTCTGGTTCTGCGCGGTGCGCTCCGGGGATCTGTCCGGACCCGGCGCGTACCGCACGGTCCAGGTGGGCCGGGAGAACGTCGTGATCACCCGCAACCGCTCCGGCGAGCTGCGGGCCTTCCTCAATGTCTGCCGGCACCGCGGGGCGCGGCTGTGCACCGAGGAGGCGGGTGAGGTGAGGCGTACGCTGCGCTGCCCGTACCACGCCTGGAGCTACGACCTGGACGGCGCGCTCGTCGCCGCGCCCAACCTGGCGAAGATGCCGGACATCGACCGCACCGCGTACGGTCTGCGCACCGTCGCACTGCGCGAGTGGCTCGGCTACGCCTGGGTGTGCCTGGCCGACGAACCGCCGTCCTTCGAGGCGACGGTCATGGGCGCGGCCGTCGAGCGGCTCGGCGACACCGCCGCGGTCGAGCGCTACCGCACCGAAGGACTCGCCCTGGGCAAGCGCGTCAGCTACGACGTCAAGGCCAACTGGAAGCTGATCGTCGAGAACTTCATGGAGTGCTACCACTGCGCCACGATCCACCCCGAACTGACCTACGTGCTCCCGGAGTTCGCACGCGGCTACGCGGCCCAGTACTACGTCGGCCACGGCGCGGCCTTCGCCGAGGGCGCGCAGGGCTTCACCGTCGACGGCGGCGCGGGCTTCGACCGGCTGCCCGGGCTCGCCGAGGACCAGGACCGGCGCTACTACGCGGTGACCGTCAAGCCGCAGGTCTTCATCAACCTCGTCCCCGACCATGTGATCGTGCACCGGATGTTCCCGATGAGCCATGACCGTACGGTCGTCGAGTGCGACTGGCTGTACGCGCCCGAGGTCGTCGAGGCCGGGGCGGACGTCTCACGCTCCGTGGAACTGTTCCACCGGGTCAATGTGCAGGACTTCGACGCCTGCGAACGCACTCAGCCGGCGATGGACTCGCGCGCCTACCGGGCGGGCGGGGTGCTGGTGCCCAGCGAGCACCACATCGGCGCGTTCCACGCGTGGGTGACCGAGCAGATCGCCTAGGATCCTGCCCGGCCGATCAGGCCGATCATGCCGGACAGACCCCGGGCAGACCTATCGGTCCGGGCCTCGGTTCCGGTGCTGTCAGTCCCCGGTGTTCAGCATCGAGGCCGCGGCGTACGTGAGGTACTTCCAGAGCGTCCGCTCGTGCTCCTCGGGAAGGCCCAGCTCGTCGACGGCGGTACGCATGTGCTTCAGCCAGGCGTCGTGCGCGGCCTGGTCGACGGTGAACGGCGCGTGCCGCATCCGCAGCCGCGGGTGGCCGCGGTTGTCGCTGTAGGTGCGGGGCCCGCCCCAGTACTGGATCAGGAACAGCGTGAGCCGTTCCTCGGCCGGACCCAGGTCCTCATCCGGGTACATCGGCCGCAGCAGCGGATCCTCGGCGACGCCCTGGTAGAAGCGGTGTACGAGGCGCCGGAAGGTTTCCTCGCCGCCGACCTGTTCGTAGAAGGTCTGCTCCTGAAGCGTGCCGCGCGGAATCTCTTTCACCCCACCATCGTCTCAGACGCACCGGCCGAGGACTCAGGTCCTAGGACCACCCACGTTCGGGTGCTCGCCTCGGGCGGGGCGCGGCGGGACAGTAGACGCATGGGTGCGGACCTGGAGTATGCCGAGCCGGCCGCCGAGGCGCGGCAGTCGCTGGTGCGGGCGATCGTGGCCGAGGGCGGGCTGAGCGATCCCGCCTGGCGGGCGGCGTTCGAGGAGGTGCCTCGGCATCTGTTCGTGCCGTACTACTTCGTCGTCCGGGGCGGCACGTACGAGCGTCTGTGGCGCGAGGACCCCGATCCCGTGCGGCGCAGCCAGTGGCTGCGGGGTGCCTACAAGGACGGGCCGCTCGCCACCCGGGTGCGCGACGGCGAACTGATCTCCTCCAGCAGCCAGCCCTCGCTGATGGCCAGGATGCTCGAGGAGCTGGGGATACAGGACGGGCACAGCGTCCTCGAGATCGGCGCGGGCACCGGCTACAACGCGGCGCTGCTCGCGCACCGGCTCGGCGACGACCTGGTGACGACCGTCGACGTGGACCCGGAGATCACCGAGTCCGCGCGTACGCACCTGGCGGCGGCCGGCTACCACCCGGCTGTGATCACCGGTGACGGGGCGCGCGGCTGCCCGGAGCGCGCGCCCTTCGACCGCATCATCGCGACCTGCACGCTGGCGTCCGTGCCGTTCGACTGGCTGCCGCAGTGCCGGCCGGGCGCGCGGATCCTGGCCCCGCTCTTCACCGGGCTGATCGCGCTACGGGTAAGCGACGGCAGCCGCGGCCGGACCGCGGAGGGAAACTTCCTGCGGACGTCCGCCTACTTCGTGCCGCTGCGCGGCGGCGGGCACGCACCGGAGGGGCGCACCGGAGGGCTGCCGAGGCGCGCGGCCGAGAACGAACTCTTCCGTTTCCTGCTGACACTGACCGCGGGCAGCCTCGATCCGCACGAGGCGCTCTCGCTGTGGGAGCGGGAGCGGCGCCCGCAGCGGGACCGATTCGGGGTCACGGTCAGCGGGCACCACCAGTGGGCATGGCTGGACGACCCCGAGGGGCCGTACGCCTGGCCGCTCGGGCGGCCGGCCGGCTGACTGTTCTACCGGCTCTACCGGCCGACTTTCAGCTGACAGCCGTACGTGCGGGGCTAGCCGCGGCGGATGCTGATGGTCGTCCAGGCGCCGACGTGGACCCGGTCGCCGTCGTTCAGCGGGATCGGTACATAGGGCTGGATCGGATCCTCGGCACCGTTGAGCGTGGTGCCGTTGGTGGAGTTCTGGTCGACGACGGCCCAGGAGCCGTCGGGCTGCTGGACCAGCACCGCGTGCTGGTGCGAGACGCCCGGGTCCTCGGGCGGGACGGACAGGTCGATGTCGGGGGACTCGCCGGTGGAGTGCCGGCGGCGGCCGATCGTGATCTGGTTGCCGGCGAGCGGGAGGTGCTGCTCGGGGGAGTACGCGGGCAGGTTGAGGCCACCGGCGTCAGGGCCGCTGCGCTGCATCATCGCGAGGAAGTACTCGCGGTCGGGCGCGATGACCGCCGTCCAGCCCGCCGGGGCCGGGGCCGGGGCCGGGGCCGGGGCCGGGGCCTGAGCCGGCGCCTGGGTCTGGTACTGGGGCGGCTGCTGCGGACCCGGCTGCCCCTGGGGCTGACCCGGCTGCCCATGCTGCCCCGGCTGCGGACCCGGTTGCTGGGCGTACTGCTGTGGCATCTGCTGCTGGAACGCCTGCGGTGACTGGAACGCCTGCGGCGCCTGGGGCTGCTGTGGCGCCTGAGGTGCCTGCGGCTGCTGCGGCGCCTGCGAGGGCGGGGGCAGCATCCAGTCGTCCCCGCCGCCCGTCTGCTGCGGCTGCGGCGGCATGGGCGGCGCCGACTGCTGCTGGAAGGACGGCGGGGGCGGGCTGTGCGGGCTCGGCTGCGGCTGCTGGAAGGACGGCGGGGGCGGCGGCCCCTGCTGGAACGCCTGCGGCGGCTGCTGCGACGGGTCGTTCGTCAGCGGCTCGGCCGGCCGGTTCATCTGCGAGGGCCGCGAAGCTTGGTAGTCGTAGGGATCGTGCTGCTGCGGGACAGGAGGCGGCGCGGGCGCGGGCGCAGGATGCGACTGGAAGCCCGGCGGGAGGTTCAGCCCGGCCGACTGCTGCTGGGGCGGGGCCACCGGGGTGTACGAGGTCGCCGTGTGCGTGAGGAAGTTGTACCGGCACTCCTCGCAGAACGGGGCCATGGCCTCGCGGGGGGTGCGGCACTGCGGGCAGAGCTCGGCCTGGGCGGTGGCGTTCGGATCGCCGGGGCCCGGGTAGCCATAGGCCGACGGTGGGGGAGGCGGCGGCGGAACGGCACCCGCGGGAGCGCCAGGACCGGCCATGCGGTGGCCGCAGACCTCGCACCAGTCGTCGGAACCCGACTGGTGTCCGTTCGGGCAGGTCGGCATGTCGGCGCTTCCCCCTCTCCTCGTCCGGCCCGAGGGCCGTTTCACTGCGGTGTTTCCGGCGGCGTTTCCGGCGGCGTTGTCAGCGTTCTGTCGGCGTTTGCGCCGGCGTTGGTGCCGACTACTTCTTCACACGAACCGTCTTGGTGGACCGAGTTTCGAGAGTCATCTCATCGGCCTCCGCGACCTTCGCCTTCAGTCGCACAGTACCTGTCGCGGCATCGACGACGTCCACCACCTTCGAAAGCAGTTTCGCCGTGTCCTCGTTCCCGGAATCCGCCGCGAGCTGCACCGCACGGCCCAACTTCGCTGTCGCGCCGTCATAATCGCCCGACTTGCGGGCATCAAGCCCCTGTTGGATGACCTGTGCCAGTTCGGCCTGGCCTGTGTAGTGCGCGACCTGAGGGTTGATCGAGGTGGACGCAACCATGTCGTCCGTCCACACCGCCCGTACGAGACCCTGCGACAGCACCTGCGGAGCCCCGCCGTCCGCGGCCGGAATGATCAGCGAGACCCGTGCCGCCAGCATCTCCTGGCCGATCCCGGCCTCCGGGACCTGCACGCACACGTGGTAGTCGCGGGACTCGTCGCCCCAGGAGCCGGTCGGGTAGTCACCGGCCCGCGGGCCCGCTTCCGTACGCCGTCCCGTCAACTCCTCCACCGTCGGCGCCACTTGCTTGATGAACTTGATCTCCACGCCGACGGGCGTCCACAGCCGCAACGCCACGTCCGCGACCTCCTTGCCCATCGCGTTCTCCATCATGCTGGTGAAGTCCGCGGCCAGCTCGGCCGGGTTGGCGACGATGTCCGCCGTGCCGAGCAGGGCGGAGGCGATGCCGGTGACCTCCTTGACCTCCCAGTCGGTGCCGACGCCGCGGGCGTCGCAGGTGAAGCGGCCCGCGCCGACTTCGAGGGAGGCCCGCAGGTCCTCGGGCGACTCGTGCTCGTTACGGCCGTCGGTGAGCAGGATGCCGTGCCTGATGCCTACGTCGGTGGTTGCGAACAGCCGGTCGGCGAGGCGGAGCCAGGTACCGATCGCGGTGCCGCCGCCCGCGGTGAGCCGCCGCAGTGCCTCCTTGGCCTGGCCGCGGGTCCGCGAATCGGCGACCGCGAGCCGGCCGCCGCCCGGATAGACCTCGTTCGCCACATGCGTGCCCGCGACGACCGCGAAGGCGACGCCGTCGCGCAGGGTGTCGATGGCGGCGGCCGTGGCGTCACGGGCGTTGCGCATCTTGGTCGGTGGATAGTCCATCGAGCCGGAGCAGTCGACCATGATCACCACGGCGGCGCTCGGCGCCTGCCCAGGTATGTACGCAGGGGAGCGCGAAGCGCCGGCGAGCGGAGCTCTGCCGCTCGTGCCGCCTCCGGTGGAGGTGACGGTGACGATCGCGTTCACCTCGCGGCCGCCCTCCGGCAGATATTCGTTCTGGTACACCTCGACGGAGAACTGCGGCACCTGTGACTTGGAGAAATTGGCCATCTGATCGGCTCCTTGAGGCTCCACTTGGGCAGAGATGGGCGGAGATGGGCAGGGATAGGCAGTGAACTGACGAAAGAGTGCGTAGGCGCAACAGGCGGTGACAAGCGGCGACATGCGGCAACTCGGCGGACATAAGGGGGCTCAAGCCCTGTTGTAGGCCGATCCTGCCCCTTGGTGCGGCACGGCGAACGGCAGGACGGCCACTGTTACGTTGTCGTGGCCCCCGCCGTCGAGTGCGTGGCCGACCAGAACCTGCGCGCTGTGCAGCGGACGGCCCGCCGCATCGCCCGGGATCGCCCGGGCCATGTCCTCGGCGCCCTCCGCGTAGTTCCACAGGCCGTCCGTGCAGACCACGACCACGCCGGAACGGTCCGGCTTGAACGATGCCGTGTGCGGCTCCAGTTCGTACGCATCGGCCCCGAGCCAGCCCGTGATGGCGTGAGCGCGCTCGTCGGCGTACGCCTCCGCCTCGCTCATCAGGCCGGCCGCCACCATCTGGGCCGCCCAGGAGTCGTCCTCGGTGAGCCGGGCGGGCGCGCCGCTGCGGTCGTCCGGTACCCAGTAGGCGCGGCTGTCGCCGACCCAGCCGACGACGAGCAGGCCGCCGGCCGTCACGGCGCCGACGATCGTGCAGGCCGGGGCGTTCTGGTGGTGGTGCGGGTCGTGCTCCATCGCCTCGCCCTGACCGGGCTCCCTGGCAAGGGAGTTGACCGCCTCGGAGGCTGCGACGATCGCCTCGTGCATGGCCTGCTGGGGGTGGGTGCCGCGCGGCAGCGACTCGAGCAGCAGCTCATTGGCGGCGCTCGCGGCAGCCTCGGAGGCCTCGTCGGGGCGGGTCGCCGACGACACCCCGTCACAGACGATCGCGACGACGGCGGGCGAGCCGTCGGGCAGGGCCGTGGACGACACCGCGAACGAGTCCTCGTTACGGTGGTGGCGCAGCCCGCGGTCGCTGACGGCCGCGACCGAGCCGAGCTCCTGCTCCATGTGGTCGCGCTCACGGGGCTGGGCGTGGCCGCAGTTCTCGCAGTAGCCGTCGGTGTCGACATGGCCGGCGCGACAGGCCACACAGACCTTGCTGCCGGACGCGGTGGTGGCGACCGGGCCCGCGGCGCGCGGGTCGGCGGCGCCTGCCTCGGGGGCGGGCAGCTCGAAGTCGCCGCTGGAGGAGGGGTTGGGCGGCGCCGCGGGAGAGGCGTTCGGCGAGGCGCCCGGCGAGGCGTTCGGTGCGCCGGGCGGGTCGTCGTAGCGCACGGCCGAGGCAGGCAGCGGGCCGCCGCCCGAGTCCGTGCCCGGCAGATCTCCGGGCAGATGCGCCGACGCGGGCACGCCCGAGCTGTCCGTCCCGGTGGCCGTCGGCCACTCCACCGGCGTGCCCATGGCGATGGTCGGGTGGTCGTCCGGCGGCGCCGGCACGACGGAAAGGTCGTATCCGCACGCACCGCAGAAAAGGTCACCCGTTTCCAGCGGCTCGGTGCAGCTCGGGCATGTCGCCCCGGCGGCCGACTGGTGCATCTGCGAGCCCATCAATCACACCCACGTCCTGGGGCGGAAGCGGTTCGCCCGCTCCACCAGGTCTATCCGCTCCTCGCCGCGCTGGGCGAGCCGGGCGAGCACCCGGTAGGAGCGTTCCAGCCCGAAGCGCAGGCCGCGCTCGTCCAGTTCGCTGCCGAGCAGCACGCTCTGTCCGGACGGCGGGGCTCCGGGACTACCGGAGAGTACCCAGTCGAGGGCCGTGCCGAGCACTTCTGTGGACAACTGCGCGCGGCGCACCGCGTCCAGACCGAAGTCCTTCAGGGCGTCCACCTGCGCGGCGGCGGCCGAAAGGTCGCCGACAAGCGGTTCGTGCGCGGCGCGTCGCCGCAGCCTCGCCCGTACGGCAGCGACCCGGGCGGCCGTGTAGTGGATCGACGCCTCCGGCACCGACTCCAGAGTCCGTACGGCTCCGGGCCGGTCGCCCGCCGCGAGCTGCACCCGGGCCAGGCCGAACGCGGCGCTGACATAGCTCGGGTCGGTCGTCCACACCAGGCGGTAGTACTCCGCGGCATTGTCCAGCTGGCCCAGCACCTCGGCGCAGACGCCGAGCGCCAGCTTGGGCGCGGCCTCGCCGGGGAACGCGTCGTAGATCGCGTCGAAGGAGAGGGCGGCGACCTCGTTGTCCCCGGTCACCAGCGAGGTGAGACCGCGGTACCAGACGACCCGCCAGTCGTCGGGGTGCTGGCTCTCCAGCGTGGCCAGAGCCCGGGTCGCGGAGTCCAGTTCACCCATCTCGAGCCGGGCGCGCAGCTCGCGCAGCCGGGTCTCCGGGGACGCCGCGGACGCGGAGTGCAGCGCGGCGATGAGCTCGGCGGGCGCGGAGGCCATCAGGCCGGCGAGGAATCCCGCGTTGGGGTCGTCCGGGTCGACGTGCGGCACGGGCAGGGCCAGCGAGGTCGCCCTGGAGTCGAGTACGGCGAGTTGCGGGGCGAGGGAGAGGTTCGCGGGGGCGGAGGTGAGTGGGGCCGGGCGCGGCGCGGGGATCGGTGCGGCGGCATAGGCACTGGCCGCTCCGCCGCCGGGGTATCCGGAGCCGGAGGCGCCCAGTTGGCCCGGACCGGAACCCGCCGCCGGCATGCCGCCGGCGTTCCCGGCTCCGCCGGGCAGCGTCCCGGCGCCCCAGGGGTGCGCAGCGGCCGGGCCGCCGCCAACCGTCGGACCGCCACCCACCGTGGCCGAGCTGTTCGCCGCCGAACCGTTTACCGCCGCGGAGCGCTTGCCGCGGCCGCGGCCAGCGCGCGCCGACGTACGCCCGCCCAGCTGCGAGACGTCCCCCGTCAGTTCCGCGAACAACTGCGTGTCCGTGACCCGCAGTTCAGGTCCGAACAGCGTGGACAGCGCGGGCCGCGGGCGGCCCGTCTGGATCGCGACGACCTCTCTGAGCACCCCCGTCAGCTGCTCCGCCATCTCCTGCGCCGAGGCGAACCGCCGCGCCGGATCCGGGTCCGTCGCCCGTACCAGCAGCCGGTAGAAGGACTCGTAGGTCTGGAAGACCTGGATGTTCTCCGGGTCCGGCAGGGAGTCCACGAAGACATTCGTGTAGCCCTGGAAGTCGAAGGTCAGCACGGCCAGCGTGCGCGCGACGGTGTACAGGTCGGAGGCCACCGACGGGCCGACCTCTCCGACCTCCGGGGCCTGGTACCCGACCGTGCCGTAGATCGCGGACTCGTCGTCGTCCATCCTGCGGACCGCGCCCATGTCGATGAGCTTGAGCTGGTCCTGCTGCTGGATGGCATTGTCGACCTTGAAGTCGCAGTACAGCAGGTTCCTGCTGTGCAGATGCCCGAGCGCCTCCAGGGCCTCGATGCCGTACGCACACGCCTGCTCGACCGGCAGCGGATCGCGCTTGCCCCCCGGGTCGCGCCGTTCGTTGGCGATCTCCTTCAGCGACTTGCCACCGACGTACTCCATGACGATGTAGCCGTCGAGCGAGCCGGTGCGCTGGTCGAGATGCTCCACGAAGTTGTAGATCCGGACGATGTTGGAGTGCTCGATCTCCGCGAGGAAGCGGCGCTCCGATATCGCCGCGGCCATCGCGTCCTGGTCGCCCGTGTCCAGCAGACCCTTGAGCACCACCCACCGGTCGGAGACCGCGCGGTCCACCGCCAGATAGACCCAGCCAAGGCCGCCGTGGGCGAGGCAGCCCACCACTTCGTACTGCCCGTGCACGATGTCCCCGCCGGCGAGCTTGGGCACGAAGGAGTACGGATGGCCGCACTTGGTGCAGAACCCTTCTGTACGCCCGGGACGCTCCCCGCGCGAACGCCCCACCGGGGCCCCGCAGTCGGAGCGCGAGCAGAACCGCTTGCGCTCGGGGACCTCGGGGTGCTCCATCACCGCGGTACGCGGATCGGGACGCGGCACGTCCGGCACCGATACCAGGCCCGCGCCGAGCCGGTTGCGGCCCGACGCACCCGTGGAGCTGCCGGAGCTGCGCACCGAGACCGACCGGGACGAGGTGCTGCTCCCGCTCAGCGAGCGCGAAAGCCGCCCGGACACGGAACGGCGCGACGTCGACGAGCGCGACGAGGCCCGCGACGAGCGCGAACTGCCACGCCCCGAGCCCGAGTCCCGGCCGCCGCCCGTAATGCCGGTGGGCGGCGATGACACCATCCCGTTGGAGGTGACGACGGGCGCGAGGCCGCAGGTGTCGCAGTACAGCTCACCACTGCCCATGTCCTCGTACGAGCCCTCACAGCCGGGGCGCTGGCAGTTCTTGTTCTCGCTCATGAATCCCCCCTGCGGTCATTGGGCCCGGACGGTCCCGGCTGTCCCGGGACGAGGACTTCGGCGGCGGCGTGCTGATAACGCAGCACCGCCTGCTCGGCGACGCGCAGATCGCACGGCGCGCTCCACAGCATCCGGCGGGCCGCGTCGTACCGCTCGATCAGCAGCGGATCCTCCGCCATCCCGTGCCTGGCCACTTTCGCCTTGTACGCGTCGAGACGGCCGCGCAGCTCGGCGCGGACCGCGAGCGGGGCGGTGACGGCCGTCAAAGACTCACGGGCGCGCAGCAGTTCGTCCTCCGCCTCGCGCTCCAGGGACTCGAGCAGCGGCGAGAGCCGGTGCCACTGAGAATGCCTGCGGTACTCGGCGGCGGTGGCGAGCCGCTCCTGCAGCGCGGTCGACGGGCCGCTGACCGCGGGCACCTCGGAGGCGGCGATCTTCGCCAGCACCTCGCCGCGCGCGGACCGCGCCTCGGTCAGCGTGCGGTCGGCGCGCGACAGCACGTCGCGCAGCCGGATCAGCCGCTCCTCGGAGTCCTGCCGGACCCGGAGCACCGCCTCGATCTCCCGGCGGATGTCTTCGAGGGCGCGCGCCGCACGGTCGTAGCGGTCGGTGTCGGGGCGCCCGCCGCCCGGCGCCGAACTGCCGAGTGCGGGCCGCCAGAAGGCGAGCGGGTCGGAGATCACCTGGGCGCGCAGCGTGGACAGTTCATGGGTGATCGACTCCAGTTCGTCGCCGGCCGGGTGCTCCCCGGGCCGTACGCCGACGGAGTGCGCGAGCGAGCGGGTGCGCTGCAGCTCGGCGGAGAGCAGACCTATCCGGGCGGGCAGCGCCGACCACACCGAGTCGGCCGTCACCACCATGTCCAGCGAGCTCGCGTACAGCTCATTCATCCGGGCGACGAGCTCTTCGAGCGTGAACTGCTCGGAGAGCTTGGCGGGTCCGGTGATCGAGGGCGAGGTGTGGGTGGCCGAGCTGGCGATCGTGACGCTGCGGCCGCGCAGCCGGTCGGTCAGCTCCACCAGGTCCTCGCGGTTCGGCCAGCGGCGCCTGGCGCGCAGCTCACGGGTGTCGTTCAGGGCGGCGGTGTACGCGTCGAAGTACCCCCACAGCAGGCTGATCGCCTGCTCGGCGGAGGCCCAGCGGTCCTTGGTGACGCCCGTCAGCTCGGCGCCTTCGAGGAGCCTGCGGCCCGCGTGGTCCTGCAGGGCGAGGAGCGAGGTTTCGACCGCCTCGTGCTCCGCGCCGAGCCGCGCCAGCGCACGGTCCACCTCGTCCCGGTCCATGACCGGCCCTGGGGGTCCCGCGACGCCCATCGATCACCTCTCTGCTCTTCCTGCCAGGACTAGTCGTTCGTACTCAGCCGGCGCTGTACTTCGGCGCCGGCGGCCCGGTTATCCCGGGGAGATCGGCCACCAGCCATTTGTTGTACGCCTTCGTCCAGGCGCCCTTGCGGTACTCGTCGAGCACCTTGTTCACCCGGCGCACCAGGTCGGTCTTGCCGAGCTTGGTGGCCACGCCGTAGTACTCGGTGGTGAAGGGCTTGCCGCCCTTGAGCTCGACCGCCGGGTCCTGCGCCGCCTGGCCGGCCGCGAGGGCGTTGTCCGTCACGATCGCATCGACGAGGCCCAACTGGAGCCGCACAAGGCAGTCCAGCTGGTTGGACACGGTGAGCACGTCCTCGTCTCCCGGCTGCCCGTCGTGCTTGTCCTTGAACGTGGCGCCGAAGGAGTTCTTCTCCAGCGCGTCGTACGCCGTCGATCCCTCCGCCGTGCAGACCTTTTTCCCGGCGAGGGACTTGTCGTATCCGGTGATGGACGAGCCCTCGGAGGCGAGGACCTGCTGGCCCGCCTGGAAGTACGCGGTGGAGAAGGCGACCTGCTTGATCCGGGCGCAGTTGATCGTCATCGTGCGGACGACGATGTCCACCGTGCCGTTGTTCAGCGCGGGTATGCGCTGGTTGGTCGGGATGGCGCGGAAGATGACGGCGTCCGGCTCGCCGAGGATGTCCTGGGCGATGGCCCGGGCGAGATCGATGTCGAAGCCTTCGAGACCGCCGGTGGCCGGATTGCGGTAGCCCCAGCGGTAGCTGTTCTGGTCGACGCCGACGATCAGCTTGCCCCGCGCCACGATCGCGTCGATGTTCGGCCCGTTCGCCGCCGACGGCGACAGGGAGCGTTCCGGTTCCGTACAGCCGTCGTCCTTGGCGGGCGTCGCCGATGCGGCGCTCCGGCCGTCCGCGCCGGAGCCGAGGTCGTCCGCACCGCCGTGGGACAGCGGCAGCAGCGTGACGGCGGCGGTCAGCGCACAGGCAGCGGCCATCCCCGCGACGCCGCCCCAGCCGCGGAACCTCGCCTTCAGGTCCGTCATCGCCCCTCCTCTCACCGGTACTCCGAAAGCCTGCGGTTGATGCCGAGCACGGCGCCCGCCGCACCCAGCACGGCCAGCAACGCGGCGCCGACCGGCAGCCCGGTCAGCGCGCCGCGCCCGTCCTCGGCGGCGTGGGTGAACTCCCGCTGCTCGTGCGCGAGCGCCGTCGCCAGCGCGTCGTCCACCTGGTCGAAGGACTGGCCGGTGGACGCCTTGGGCCCGATGACCTTGGCCAGCGCGCCCTCGTAGTCACCGGCCTTGTCGGTGGTACTGGCGCTGGCGTGCCGGACCTTCCACTCGGACACGCCCTTGACGGCGGACTCGACGGGACCGAGGCCTTCCTTGTCGTCGGCGAGGCTGCGTGCCTCGCTCAGCCGGTCGCCGAGCTTCTTCATGCCCGAGGTGTAGTCCGTCTCGTACTTGTCGCTCTTGCCGTCGTCGGTGAGCACCGCGCCCCGCGCGACGAGCGTCAGATTCTCATTCGCCCGCGCCTTCAGGGAGCTGATCCGCGCGTCGTTGAGCACTTTGAGTGACTTCTGGCCGTGCGCCTCGGCGGCGTTCAGCTCGGCGCGGGCCACCGTGTGCCCTACGGCCAGCCACAGCAGTACGACGGTGGCGGCGGCCGTGGCGGCGAGCAGGCCGTGGTTGAACACCCTGTTCGTGCGCAGGTAGTTGCGGCGCTGCATCCACACCAGAGCGGCCAGCGCGGCCACGCCCACGGCGAGCGAGGAGACCGGCCAGAATCGGGCGTGGTCGTCGTCCCGTTCGAGCCGGGCCGTCTCCGCGTCGTACAGCTTCTGGGCGGCCGGCAGCAGATCCCGGGTCATCTGCCCGTTCGCGAAACGCAGATACGCGCCGCCGAGTGGCAGGCCCTGCCGGTTGTAGGCGCGGGCCGTCTCGATCACGCCGGTGTAGCGGGGGAGCTGTTCGTTCAGGGCGGCGATCTGGCGGCCCGACTCGCTCGAACCGTCCGTGTTCGCCGCGGCCTTGACCAGCAGTCGGGACGCGAGCGCGATGTCCTTCTGGTACCGCTCGCGCGCCGCGCGGGGCTCCTCGGCGCCGGCCAGGAAACCGCTGGAGGCCGCAGTGTCGGCGTCGGCCAGCGAGCGGTAGATGGACGCGGCGTCCGCGCTCAGCGGCTGGCTCCGGCTCACCACGTCGTCGGCCGCGGATGCCCGGTCGGAGATCTCGAACGCTGTCACCGCGCCGAACGCCACTACCAGCACCGCCAGAACGGCCCCGATGATCTGCAGTCGCCCCGGCTCGGTCGTCGCGGCCGTGCGCAGCCGCTCCTTGCCCACGGCCCAGACGCCTCGGTGGGCGGGCGGTGCGGCCGGGGGCTGCGCGGGCGCATGCGTCGGAGCCGATTGGGGCGCGGTGCGCACCGTCGGCGGGTATGTCACGTGACCTCCCCCTTGGTCTCTGACGTCGGCCCGCCCCCCGGCGGGTCGGGGGGACGTCCCCCCGGCCAGCAGTATGGCCGCAATGACTGACAGACACAGCAGGATTGACTGGATCTTGTCCTGCCGCAGCAGTCAGTATCCGCCAGGCCCCGTCTCCCCCGCCATTCTCCCCATCATGAATACGCTTCGGCCCCTTGATCGGTTCCCCGTCGCACGGATGTCGGGCATCGCCGGTCACCGGACGGGCGTGAGGTCACCCCCTCCGGTGACCGGAGATACAGGTGGCTACGCGTAGTTCGAGCGCAGCCTGGCGCGTGCCTCCTGCGAAGCCCCGATCCGGTCCATGCCCAGCAGGGCCGCGCCGAGCACCGGCGGTGCCGTCACCACCTCGATCACCGCGTTGGGCGCCTTGGCCGCGAGCAGCTTGCCGATCTGCTCGTCCAGCTCCGGGTGCCTGGCCGCGAGCACGCTGCCGCCCAGCAGCACGGGCGCCTCCTCGTCGAGCAGATCCAGCCGCGTCAGCGCCACCGTGGCCAGGGCTACGACCTCCTCGGCCAGCCGGTGCACCACCGAGCGGGCCACCGCGTCGCCCTCCGCGGAGGTGGCAAAGAGGACCGGCGTCAACTCGTGCTTGCGCGCCGAGGGGATCCGCCCCAGGTGCAGTGCCTCGATCAGGGCGTACATGGAGTCCAGGCCGAAGTGCGCGGGCAGCGCACGGGCCAGGGCAGTCGGCTCGCCGCGTCCGTCCTCCGCCCGCGCCGCGAACCACAGCGCCTCTTCCGCCAGCCCCGAGCCACCGCCCCAGTCGCCGGAGATCCGGCCGATCGCAGGGAAGCGCGCTGTACGGCCGTCCGGCAGCATGCCGACGCAGTTGATGCCCGCGCCGCACACCACCGCGACCCCCCGTGGCTCATCCACGCCCGCCCGCAGGATGGCGAACGTGTCGTTGCGCACCTCGGTCGTGAGCCCCCAGCCGCACGCCTGCACCGCCGCCGCCAACTCCCGTTCCTCGACCGGCAGATCGGCATTGGCGAGACAGGCCGAGACATGAGCGACGAACGGTTCGCAGAGCGCGGTGCCACCGGCCGTGGTGACACCGGCCGCGGACGCGGCGGCCGCGACCGTACGGCCCAGGGCGTCGACAGCCGCCTCGATGCCGACCAACGGCGGCTGGAACCCCCCGCCACGGGCCTTGCCGAGGACAGTCCCGTCGGCCGCCACCACCGCGACGTCGGTTTTGCTGTTGCCGGCGTCGATGGCCAGGACGCCACGTGCGGTCATGCCCACGCGAGGTGCTCCCGGTTGTGCGCGATCAGCTTGTCGGCGAGCGCTTCGGCGTACTCGTACTGGCCGATCAGCGGATGCGACAGCAGCGCCTTGAAGACGCGGTCGCGGCCGCCGCGCAGGGCCGCCTCCAGCGCCAGGTCCTCGTACGCCGTCACATGGGCGATCAACCCCGCGTACAGCGGGTCGAGTTCGGGCACAGGCAGCGGCGTGGTGCCGCCGCCGTCGACGCGCGCCTGCACCTCGATCACCGCGTCGTCCGGCAGGAAGGACAGCGTGCCGTTGTTGTACGTGTTCACCACCTGCACCGAGCTGCCGCCGCCGCCCAGCAGCGAGGCCGCGAGGTCCACTGCCGCCTCCGAGTAGAAGGCGCCGCCGCGCTTGGCGAGCAGCTCCGGCTTGCTGTCCAGCGCAGGGTCCCCGTACATCGCGAGCAGCTGCTTCTCCATCGCCGCGACCTCGGCGGCCCGCGACGGCTTGGTCCTCAGCTCCCGTACGACCTCGTCGTGCGCGTAGAAGTACCGCAGGTAGTACGAGGGGACGACACCCAGCCGGTCCAGCACCTGGCGCGGGAGCCGCAGCTCGTCCGCGATCGCGTCGCCGTGCTCGGCCAGCAGCTTCGGCAGCAGATCGGTACCGTCCGGGCCGCCGAGCCGCACACCCGTCTCCCACGTCAGGTGGTTGAGGCCCACATGGTTCAAGTGGACGTCGGACGGGGCCACTTCGAGGAGCTTCGCGAACTTGCGCTGGAAGCCGATGGCGACATTGCACAGCCCGACGGCCTTGTGCCCGGCCTGCAGCAGCGCCCGGGTGACGATGCCCACCGGGTTGGTGAAGTCGATGATCCAGGCGTCAGGGCTGGTACGCCGCACCCGCTCGGCGATGTCGAGAACGACCGGGACGGTCCGCAGCGCCTTGGCCAGCCCACCCGCGCCCGTCGTCTCCTGCCCGACGCATCCACACTCCAGCGGCCACGTCTCGTCCTGGTTCCGGGCCGCCTGCCCGCCCACGCGCAGCTGCAGCAGCACCGCGTCGGCGTCCGCGACGCCCGCGTCCAGATCCGAGGTGGTGACGATCTTCCCGTCGTGACCCTGCTTGGCGAAGATCCGCCGCGCCAGGCCGCCGACCAGCTCGAGGCGGTCTGCCGCGGGGTCGATGAGCACCAGTTCACTGATCGGGAGGGTGTCCCTCAGCCGGGCGAAGCCGTCGATCAACTCGGGGGTGTAGGTGGATCCGCCACCCACGACTGCGAGCTTCATATGTGCATCAGCCCTTCACTCCGGTCAGTGTGACGCCCTCGACGAATGCCTTCTGGGCGAAGAAGAAGACGAGGATCACGGGGGCCATGACCAGGACGGTCGCGGCCATGGTCATGTTCCAGTCCGTGTGGTGAGCGCCTTTGAACGACTCCAGGCCGTAGCTCAGAGTCCACGCCGCCGGGTTCTCCGATGCGTAGATCTGCGGGCCGAAGTAGTCGTTCCAGGCGTAGAAGAACTGGAAGAGCGCGACGGCGGCGATACCCGGCTTGGCCATCGGCAGCACCACTTTGATCAGCGTGCGCAGTTCACCGCAGCCGTCGACCTTCGCCGCGTCCAGGTACTCGTTGGGAATGGTGAGCAGGAACTGCCGCAGCAGGAAGATCGAGAACGCGTCGCCGAACGCCATCGGGATGATCAGCGGCCAGAGCGTGCCGGCCAGGTCCAGCTGCTTCGCCCAGAACAGATACATCGGAATGATGATCACCTGGGGCGGCAGCATCATCGTCGAGATGACGAGCATCATCGACAGATTGCGGCCGCGGAAGCGGAACTTGGCGAGCGCGTAGGCCACCGGGATGGAGGACGCGACGGTCAGAACGGTGCCGAGACCCGCGTACAGAAGGGTGTTCTTCCACCAGGTCAGGAAGCCGGGTGTGTCCAGGACCCGGGCGTAGTTGTCCCACTCCCAGGTCCTGGGGACAAGATCGCGGGTGAGTGCCTGCTGGTCGCTCATCAGTGAGGTGAGGACGACGAAGACGAACGGCAGCACAAAGAAGAGCGCGGCCGCGATGCCCAGCGAGTGCACGGCGATCCAGTGCAGCAGCGCCCTGCGGCGCGCCGTGCGTGCGGCCCGGGAAGCGGTCGGCGCCGGGGCGAGGGGCTTTCCGGGCCGGCCGGGCCTGTCCAGTACTTGGGTCATGGCGGTCACTCACCTGCCTGCATCAGTCCGCCGCGCCGTCGCATCAAGAACGCGGTGAAGACCATGGAGAGCACGAACAGAACGAGCGCGATGACAGCGGCGGAGCCGTAGTCGAAGCGCTGGAAGCCGAGGTTGTAGATCAGCTGCGGCAGCGTCAGCGTGGACTTCTCGGGGTAGCCGGGCTCGAACTGCTGCCCGCTGCCGCCGATGACTCCGGAGGCGACCTTTCCGGCGACCAGCGGCTGTGTGTAGTACTGCATCGTCTGGATCACGCCGGTGACGACGGCGAACATCACGATCGGCGAGATGTTCGGCAGGGTGACGAAACGGAAGCGCTGCCACGCGGACGCGCCGTCCAGCTCCGCCGCCTCGTACTGCTCCTTCGGCACATCCAGCAGCGCCGCCATGAAGATCACCATCAGGTCGCCGATGCCCCACAGGGCGAGCGAGGTGAGCGCCGGCTTGGACCAGGCGGGGTCGGTGAACCAGCCGGGGGTGGGCAGTCCGATCGATTCGAGGATCGAATTGACCGGTCCCGTACCGGGGTTGAGCAGGAAGACGAAGGCGAGCGTCGCCGCGACCGGCGGGGCCAGATACGGCAGATAGAACAGGGTGCGGAAGACGCCGGCGCCCGTCCTGATCCTGGTGATCAGCATTCCGACACCGAGGCCGAAGACGACCCGGCAGGTGACCATCACCAGTACCAGCCACAGGGTGTTCTGCAGAGCGGGCCAGAACATCCGGTACTCACTGAAGACGTACGTCCAGTTGTCCAGGCCGTTGAAGACGGGCGGCCGGAAGCCGTCGTACTTCATGAAGGAGAAGTAGACGGTGGAGATCAGCGGGTAGGCGAAGAAGACGCTGAAGCCGATCAGCCAGGGCGACATGAAGGCCGCGTTGCGCAGCGCTTGTTTTCTGCGCCTCGCCACAAGGCCGGACCGCAGGCGCTTCGAGGCCACAGTGTCCGTCGTCACGGTGCTACTTCGCCTTCGCGATGTCCGTGTCGATCTGCCGCGCGGTCTTCTCCAGACCGGCCTTGAGGTCGCTCACCTTCCCCGCCTCGTACTGGTAGCCGAAGTCCTGGAAGGTGACCTGGTACGCGCCGCCGTCCACGTTGGCCGGGGTGGTGCTGGACTTCGAGTGCTGCGCGATGTCGATAAAGGTCTTGAACTCCGGGTCGATCTTCAGCTGCGGCGACTGGAGCGCCTCGATCGTGGAGGGCACGTTGTGGATGCCATTGGCGAAGGCCACCACCGCGTCGGTGTCCGTGGTCATGTACTTCACCAGCTCCCACGCGGCGTTCTGCTTCTTGCTGGTGGAGGCGATGCCCATGATCGTGCCGGAGAGATAGCCCTTGCCGTAGTCGGCGGCCTGGTCGTCGGCGACGGGCAGCGGCGCCGTGCCGATCTCGAACTTCACCTTCGCGTCCTTGGCCATGCCGAGCCGCCACTCGCCGTCGAGCTGCATGGCGACCTGGCCGGTGTGGAAGGGGTGCTTGGCGCCCCACTCGTCGCCGAAGGTGCTGCGGTACTTCTCCAGCTTGGTGAAGCCGCCCAGCTTCTCGACCAGGCCCTTCTGGAAGGTCAGCATCTCCGAGAACGCCGGGTCCTTGACGATGTTGGACTTGCCCTCGGCGTCGAAGTAGGTCGGGCCCCACTGCGAGACGTAGTGCATCGGAGTGGTCTCGTAGCCGTGGTAGTTCGGCATGAAGCCGAGCTGCGAGTAGCTGTCGCCCTGGGGTTTGGTCAGCTTCTCGGCGACCTTCTCGAACTCGCTCCAGGTCTTCGGCGGGGCGGTGATCCCGGCCTCCTCGAACGCGTCCTTGTTGTAGTAGAGGCCGTACGCGTCATTGAGGAGCGGCAGCGAGCACTGGTTGCCGTCGAACTGGGTGTAGTCCAGCAGTGGCTTGTGGAAGACCTTGGCCGGGTCGATCTTCGACTTCTCCAGGAACGGCTTCAGGTCCACGAACGCACCGGAGGCGCAGAACTTCCCGACGCTGTCGGTCGTGAACGACGCGACGACGTCCGGGGCGTTCGAACCGCCCGCCCGCAGCGCCTGGTTGGTCTTGTCGTCGGTCATATTGCCGACGACCTTGACCTTGACGTTCGCGTGCTCCTTCTCGAAGCGCGCGACGTTGTCCTGGATCGCCTTGACCTCGCTGGGGGCGCTCCAGCCGTGCCAGAAGGTGATGGTGGTCCCGGCCTTGGGGTCGTCGTTCGCGGCGGTGTCGTTCGACCCCGTACAGGCCGAGGCGAGGAGGGATATCGCGGCGGTCGCGGCGAGCGCGGCGGCCGTGGTCCTGGTGCGTGTGGACATGGCGGGTCTCCCTGTGACGGGTCGAGGTGGCAGGGGTTTTCGCGGTTCTCTCAGCGGTCTTCGGCGGGACTGTCGGCAGGACTGTCGGCGGGGTCTCTCAGCGGGAGGTGTCGAAGATCTCGTCCCGCGTGGTGGCCAGGGCGCTCTCCAACGCCCCGCGCAGGACCGGGTGTTCGCGTACGGAACCGAGCACAAGGCGCGGCCTCGAAGCCGCGAGTTCGGTGAGCTCCGCCTGCACACGTTCGAGCAGCGGCTCCCCGCCGGCGGTGATCACATCGCCGGACAGGACGACGAGCTCGGGGTCGAGCACGGCGACCATGGAGGCGAGACCGGTGGCGAGCCCCGTGGCGTACGCGTCGAGCAGCTCGCGGTACGGACCGGACTCGGCGCCCGCCGCCCGGGAGACCAGCGCGGTGGCGACGTCGGCGTGCGGGCCGTGCCCGACGCCCTCGATCCCGAGTTCGCGCGCCAGCCGGGGCAACGCCTGGGCGCCGGCCAGTTCCTGGAAGCCGCCGCTGTTCGCCTTGGTCACCCGGCGTACGAGGGGAGTGCCGGGCACCGGCAGAAAGCCGACCTCGCCGGCGCCGCCGGTGAAGCCCCGGTGCAGTCGGCCGCCGATGACGACGGCGGCGCCGAGGCCTTCCTCGTTCCACAGCAGCACGAAATTCTCATGTCCGTGCGCGGCGCCGACGCGCTGTTCGGCGACCGCTGCCAGGTTGACGTCGTTCTCGTACTCGACGGGCATCGGCAGCACGGCGGCCAGCTCGTCGAGCAGGGTGGGGGAGTGCCAGCCGGGGAGATGCGACGCGTACCGCAGCCGCCCGGTGGACGGATCGAACGCGCCGGGCGTGCCGATGACCAGACGGTGCACGTCGGAGCGGGTGACCCCGGCGGCCTTCACCGCCCCGTCGAGCGCCTCGGTGACCTGCCGTACGACACTCGCGGCGCGCCGCCCGGGGGTCTTCAGCTCGAACTCGCCGACGGTGGCGCCGGTGATGTCGGCGACGGCGGCGCGGATGCGCTGCGGGGTCACATCCAGCCCGGCGGCGAAGGCGGCCCGCGAATTCACGGCGTACAGCTGGGCATTGGGCCCGGGCCGCCCCTCGGTGGTACCGGTGGCGACGACGAGGCCGGCGGCCTCGAGCCGTGCGAGCAGCTGGGAGGCGGTGGGCTTGGAGAGCCCGGTCAGCTTCCCTATCTTGGTGCGCGACAGGGGCCCGTGCGCCAGCAGCAGATCGAGCGCGGCGCGATCGTTCATGGCGCGCAGGACGCGGGGGGTACCGGGTGTGGTCCCCGGAGTACCGGGTGTCGTAATGGCCACGGCGGGTGCACCTGCCCTTCTGCTGCCGAATGTCCCCGAGGTGGACTGTTAGGAAAGTTTCCTATTCGGTGAGAGGAAAGTAAGGCGCAGGTCGGGTGGGCGTCAATGGTCGGCGCTGATGAGGCAACCAAAGCGTTACGTGCGCCGGAGCCTTATGGGGAGCTCTCCCATGTGGCTCTTGCTCGACTTCTTGCCGGTTTCCGCAAGTCTGGGGTGGGGTCAGGTTCTTACGTGACCTGAAGTCAGCGACTGATTTTGATTGTCGTGGACACGTAGATGTGCCTAAGCTGCGCCGGCTGATCCTCACTTGATCAGCACTTTTGTGATGGGCCTGGGGAGGCCCTGGGGTGGGGAGAGCTATGTCTTGGCGTGCTCTGGGCGGCAGACGCTCGGTGATCGTGACGTTGGCCTGCGGGCTATTGATGGGCTCAACGTCGGCGCCCGCGTTCGCGGCAGCGCCCGCGCAGGTGCCGACTGCCGTGGGATCGGTGGATCAGAGTTCCTCGTCTGCGCTGGCAGCGGAGTCCGGTGAGCCTGTCGAGGTGGTCGAAGAGCGCACCGAGTACTCGACCACGATGGCGAACCCGGACGGCACGTTCACACTGACGCAGTCGACCCGGCCCCAGCGAGCCCGGACCAAGGACGGCTCGTGGCGCGGCATCGACGTCACGCTGGAGCGCCGCGCGGATGGCATGGTCGGCCCGAAGTCCGCGGCGGTCGACCTCTCCTTTTCCGGGGGCGGCAGCGCCGACCCCATGATCAGCCTCGGCAGCAAGAGGGGCTCGATGTCGCTGGACTGGCCGGGATCCTTGCCGGAGCCGCAGCTGTCGGGGGCCACAGCCACGTACCCGGAGGTCTTCGAAGGCGTCGACCTCAAGCTGACCGCGACGGCCGAGGGCTACCGCGAGGTGCTGGTGGTCAAGTCGGCGGAGGCTGCTGCGAATCCGGCGCTGGAGCAGATCAAGCTGACGGCCAAGGGTGATGGTCTGTCGATTGCGGCGGGCGCGGGCGGCGGCTTGCGCGCGATCGACGGGGACGGCAACGCGGCATTCACGGGACCGGCCGGGGTGATGTGGGACTCGGCAGGCGACGCTGGCGCGCAGCCGCAGTTGATGCGTTCGACGGCTGCGGCCGAGGCGGACGAGCCGGAGCCGACGGAGGACCCGAACCGTCCGGGCGCGGGCGACTCCACGGCGGAGCTGCCCGTACAGGTGGACGGCACCGCAGTTGCGGTGAAGCCGGATCTGGAGCTGCTGCGGGGCGAGGAGACGGTCTACCCGGTCTTCATCGACCCGCCGATGGGCGCAGCACTGCAGGAGCGCACGGTGCTCTCGTCGGACGGGGACCGGTTCTGGGACTTCGACGGCGATGAGGGCGTGGGCCGCTGTTACCGCGTGGGGCCGTGGTACTGCGACAAGGACCACACGAACCGGATGTACTTCGAGTTTGCCCCGACCAATCTGGCCGGCAAGTACGTGGTGGACGCGGACTTCCGGGCGTACGAGACCTGGTCGTTCTCCTGCAGTGCGCATCAGGTGGACCTGTGGCGCACGAACAACATCTCTGAAGGCAGCAGTTGGCCGGGGCCCGCGCATCTGGACAAGATGGGCGATGTCAACGTGTCGGCGGGACGAGGCACCAACTGCACCCCCGAACAGCCGGACAGCTGGGTCGAGTTCAGCGACAATCCGTCGGAGAGCGACGAGAACCTGACATCTACGGTGCGGTCGTTTGCCGACGGCAAGTTCTCACGGCTGACGCTGATGCTACGGGCGCAGGACGAGAACAATCCGGACGCCTGGAAGCGGTTCGACGACAATGCCGAGCTGCAGATCAACTATGTGCCCAAGCCGGGCCTGCCGACCCCGTACGGGGTGATTCCCGGCTACGGAGCCTCCCGGCACTGCAACCCGGACAACGACCCGCTGACCGTGACACGTTCAGATCCCATGATCGAAGCCGGGGCCCAGGCGCTGGTGCAGCCCACGTCCACCGCGTTCAAGGGATCTCTGCGGGTCTATTTCGACGCTGAGCGGCAGGACCCGGTGACGAAGAACTGGATCCACACCTGGGATGCCACCTCACCCAGCACTGGCTTCGACCCAGACGGGACACTGGAATCGGTGAGGACGACGTACCGGGCGGACAGCATCCTGTATCGGGTCAGGATGCGCACTCAGTCGTACTGGACGCATGAAGGCACGACTTCGAGCATGGCTTCGGCCTACACGCCATGGTGCTACTTCAAGACCGATTTTTTGGCGCCCAAGGCACCGCAAGTAATTCCCGTCGGTCCCTACATGGGTTGCACCAGCTGCGTGGGCGACGGCGGTCCGGGCGAGCCTGGCACGTTCCAGTTCAAGCCGAATGCGGCCGACACCGATGTCACGGGCTACCGCTACTGGTCCCTTACGCAGCCAAACGTCGAGCCAGTGAGCGCTGCCGAGGCGGGCACGGTCCCGTTCACCCCAACGATCGCCGGGGAAGATCGATTGTTCGTGCAGGCAAAGGACGTGCGTGACCGATGGGGCGACACTGCATCGTTCTCCTTCAAGGTGAGGCCGGCCGAGGCCGAGGTTGGACGCTGGCGTTTCGACGAGTCCCCGGAGGAGCACGGCGACCAGTTGGCGTATGACAGCGGGACCGTTGGAGCACGCAACTCAGCGGCGCTGGCAGGCGGTGCCGCGTGGTCCAGTCTTTCCAGGAGAGGCCAGGACGACTACTCGCTGGGGCTGGCCAGCACGGATCCGGCCAAGCAGCAGGCGTACGCCTCCACGGGGTCCGCTGTCGTACTCGACACCAGGGAATCGTTCACCGTGTCGGCGTGGGCATATCTGACCGATGCGACGGCTAACCGCGTCGTGTTGTCCGCCCCAGGTGACCAGGACACGGCGTTCACTCTCTACTACGCCGCCGGGTACAAGAAATGGGTGTTCAACAGGGGAGCTCAAGACAAGGCCGACGCGCTGGACGTGGCCTCGTACAGTGACGCCGCGAGTCCGCCAGTAGGCGTGTGGACGCACCTGGCCGGCGTGTTCGACACAAAGAACAACGGAGACAAGACGGATGACACCATCCAGCTGTACGTGAATGGCCGTCCGCAAGGCAGCGCCGTGCGACTCTCAGAACAAGCGGCAACGTACGAACCCTGGGCGTCCACCACGGGTCTGCAGTTTGGTCGGACTAAAGCCACTGGCACCTTCCAGCAGTACTTCCGCGGCCAGCTGGACGAGGTTGCGGTGTGGCAACGCGCGCTTCTCCCGAACCAAATCCGGGAGGAGTCGGAGTTGAAGCAGGCTGGCGTGCCGACGGCAGCTCTCGTCGCTGACTGGAATGCCGAGTTGGCCACCGGGAGCGAGATCGAGGACCTCAGCCTCTATGACCGATCCGGTCTGAAGCTGTCGGCCGAAGGAGCACAACTCAGCACGAGCGAGGCTGAGGGCACGACGTTGCTCCTGGACGGGGACAAGGGATACGCGTCCACGACCGGTCCGGTCGTAGACGAGACCGGCTCCTTCAGTGTCTCCGCACGCGTTCGCGTCGACCGCGCCATATGGGAGGCCAAGCCGGTCGGTTATCGCGGAATGGTGGCGGGCCAGAAGAACGCCGGTGAGTCGTCATGGGCACTGTGGCTGACCAAAGTCCAGCCGGACGAGGAAGGACCCGTTTCCTACCTGTGGCGTTTCGAGCGCACTGCGGTGGACGGCTCGGGCACAGTGACGGCGAGGGCGGAGGCGAAGGCGGACACAGGCCTATCGTCCGACGGTTTCGACGTTCCAGTAGACGTTACGGCTGTTTTTGACGCCGCTCAGACCGACCCAGCCGACCCGAACGGCCCGCCGGGCAAACTTCGGCTCTACACCGGTGCCACCGCACAAAATGCAAATCCCAGCGCGGGTCTGACCGCGTGGGCGCAGGGGGCGGGTGAACTCGCTGCGGGCAGGGGTGCGAGGACTGGGACGACTGGCCACTACTTCCCCGGCAGCCTTGATCAATTGCGTATCTGGAGTGGTGCTCTGACCGCGGACGGGGTCGCGTCCGCGATCGGTGCGGGCACGTAGCGAGGCTTCATGGCCGAGCGGTGCGTGGATCACGCTCGGCCGGCCCGCCGGGCAGTACCGGCGGATTCGAGAACTTTCACAGATGGCGACCCCCGTTGGATGCGGGGCGGTGAGCCGCGGCCGAGACCGCGGCCAATGGGAGCGGAAATGAACCAGCAGGGGACGCCTCGGCGCGCAGGTCGTGCGAGACCAGGCAGTAAGCGCTGGATGCAGCGCGTCGCGACACTTACCGGATTCATCCTGGTGCCAGGTCTGTTGACGCCCATCTCTTATGTCGCCGACGCGCAGCCCCTTGGTACTTCCAAGCCGCCCTCGCATCGCAAGGACAATGTCCGGCCGGTTTCTCCGAAGCCCGACAAGCAGGCCGTGGCCTCGTTGCGACGTGCCGCCGAGGCGCGCCGCCAGGACACCAAGCGAGCCGGGACCGACCGTGGCAGAGAGGTCAGCTGGCCCTCAGCCGCCACTGCCGAACTGACGCTGCCCGCAAAGGGAACAGCCACTGCGGCTCCTGGCGCGCTGCCCCTCACGCTCGGCCGGCCGGCCACGCCCAAGGGGGCTAAGTCCCAGCCCGCCGAAGCCCGCTCAGTGAAGGTACGTGTCCTGGACCAGAAGGCGGCGGCCGGTCTCGGCGTGAAGGGCGTAGTACTCAACGCCACGGGACCGGTCAGCGGCGGCAGCGCGCAACTCGGCATCGGCTACGGCAAGTTTGCCTCGGCTTATGGCGGTGACTGGGCCGGGCGCCTGCAAGTGCTCCAACTGCCCGCTTGCGCTTTGACCACGCCTGACCAGCCCAAGTGCCGTACGCGCACTCCCTTGAACTTCACCAACGAGCGCTCCGATCAGCGCCTGCTCACGCAGGTTACCTTCAGCCCGTCGACGGCCGGCGGTCAGGCGATGGTGCTGGCCCTTGCGGCAGGTACCAAGTCCGGCTCCGGTGACTACAAGGCCACCCCGCTCGCGGCTTCCTCGACGTGGGAGGCCGGCGGCTCGTCGGGCACCTTCACGTGGTCGTATCCGTTGCGCACGCCCCCGGCCGCGGCAGGCCCGAAGCCTGACCTGAAGATCTCGTACGACTCCGGCAGCGTCGATGGTCGCACCGCGTCCACGAACAACCAGGGCACGGCAATCGGTGAGGGCTTCGACATCACCTCGTCGTACGTCGAGCGCAAGTACGGTTCGTGTGACGACGACGGTCAGACCGACAAGTTCGACCTGTGCTGGAAGTACGAGAACGCGTCACTGGTTTTGAACGGCAAGGCCACCGAGCTGGTCAAGGACGACACCAGCAGCCAGTGGCGGCTCAGGAACGACGATGCCTCCACCGTGATCCACCACTCCGACGCAAACGGAGCCGACAATGGCGATGACAACAAGGAGTACTGGACCGTCATCACCGGCGACGGCACCAAGTACCACTTCGGTCTGAACAAGCTCCCGGGTTCCACCACCGAGGCCACCCAGTCGGTGTGGACCGTCCCAGTATTCGGTGACGACTCGGGTGAACCCGGCTACTCACAGAGCGGCAGCTTCGCCGGCCGCGCTGAAAAGCAGGCCTGGCGGTGGAACCTCGACTACGTCGAGGACACGCACGGCAATGCCTCGTCCCATTGGTATGCGGCTGAGCCCAACCACTACGACATGCTTGGCGACGACACCACGGGCACGGAGTACGTACGCGGCGGCATCCTCAAGGAGATCCGCTACGGCCAGCGCAAGGACACCTTGTTCGCGTCGCCGGCCGGGTCCAATCGTGTGCTCTTCGACTACGCCGAGCGTTGCGTGGCGTCCGGTACAGGCTGTGACTCGCTGACCGAGGACACCCGGGACAACTGGCCCGACGTGCCCTTCGACGCGGAGTGCAAGGCCGACCTGAAGTGCACCGGCAATGTCGGCCCCAGCTTCTACACCCGCAAGCGCATGACCGGCATCACCACCCAGGCATGGAATGCTGCCGCTGCAAGCCCGGCGTACGCTCCGGTGGACTCCTGGCAGTTGAAGCAGACCTACATCGACCCCGGCGACACCGGTGACTCGACCGACCAGTCCCTGTGGCTCTCCGAGATCCGCCACACCGGGCAGCGTGGCACCGCCATCACTCTGCCGCCTGTGACCTTCGGCCACGAGTACCGGCCCAACCGCGTCGACGGCGCGAGCGACAACATCCTGCCCCTTAACAAGCCACGTCTGTACACGATCACGTCCGAGGCCGGAGCCCAGACCATCGTCAACTACCTGCAGGCTGATTGCCTGGCAGGTCAGGCGAAGCCCAAGGTCGACACGAACACTCGCCGCTGCTACCCCGTCTACTGGTCTCCCAACGGTGCCAGCGAACCGACGCTGGACTGGTTCCACAAGTATCCGGTCGAGGCAGTCCGCACCACGGCTCCGAACAGCGGCTCGGAAGCCGTCCAGCACACCTACACATACGCGGGTGGCGGTGCCTGGCACTACAACGAAGACCCGATGACTGCGGCCAAGGAGCGCACCTGGTCGATCTGGCGAGGCTTCGAAAAGGTCACCCACCTCACAGGCCTGCCTGACAGGACCCAGTCCAAGACCGTCACCGTCTACATGCGGGGCATGAACGGCGACCGCGTAGTGGGCAGCGACGGCAAGACCCCCGACCCGGATCAGCGCAAGTCGGCCACGGTCACCGGTATCAAGGCGCCAGCACTCACCGACACCGAGCAATACGCCGGTCTCACCCGTGAATCGGTCACTTACAACGGCTCTCAGGAAGTCTCCGGAACCGTCAACGACCCTTGGTCCAAGCGGACAGCGACACAGCACAAGTCCTACGCTGACACCGAGGCTCACTTCGTCCGCACGGGGGCAACGCACTCCCGTACCAACATCACCAGCGCCGGCACCCCGAGGGACCGCGTCCGCACGACGGAGACGCTGTACGACGCCTACGGCATGGCCTACCAAGTCGAGGACAAGGGCGACGACGGCCTGCCCAATGACGAAAAGTGCACCCTCACCTGGTACGCGCGCAACAACTCCGTCGGCATCAACTCCTTGGTCTCTCGCACTCGCACCACGGCAGGACCGTGCCTTGCCGACACGATGCTGGACCTGCCCATCGACTCCACCAGCCCCGGCGATGTCATCTCCGACACCGCTACTGCTTTCGACTCCACCACGTGGTCGGCATCGCAGGAACCGCAGGTGGGCGAGGCCCGATGGACGGGCCGTGCCAAGGGCTACGGGCTCGATGACCAGCCCAGCTGGCAGAAGACGAGCACGATCACGTACGACGCTCTCGGCCGCCCGCTGACAGTGAAGGACGCCAACGGCACCGCCATCACAGCCAGCACGTACACGCCGGCGGGCACCGGGCCGCTGACGTCCTCCACGGCCGCCAACGCCAAGGGCCACACCATGACCACGCTCTTCGATTTCGGCACTGGGGCGGCCAAGAAGGTCACCGACCCCAACGGCAGGGTCACCGAGTCCAAATACGACGCTCTCGGCCGAGTCACCGAGGTCTGGCTGCCCAACAGCCTCCGGGCGGACGAAAACCTGGCCAATTACGTCTACAGGTACAGCCTCACCAACTCGGCTTTGCCCTGGGTGTCCACGGACACCCTCAAGGGCGACGGCTCGGGCTACAACACCACGTACGAGATCTACGACCCTTTGCTTCGCCTCCGGCAGGTTCAGACGGCCTCTCCCTCGGGCGGTATGACGGTCGCCCAGACCGTCTACGACGAGCGGGGCCTGGCGACCATTTCCCAGGCTAATATCTGGGACCACGACACCATTCCTTCGGGGACTCTGGTCGAGATTGACGGTGGGCAGCCGCCCCTGCAGACCACCACCACCTACGACGGTGCGGCTCGTGCAGTCACGGCGGTTACCAAGGTTCGAAACACCGACCGCTGGACCATCAACACCACCTACGCCGGCGACACGGTGACCACCAGTGCCCCGTCCGGAGGCCAGGCCACCGCCGAGGTCACCAACGCCTTGGGCCACACCACGGAACGCCGGGAGTACGGTGGGCCGGAGCCGACCGGAACCGACTACACCAAAACGTCGTACACGTACACATCGGCCGGTCAGCAGAAGTCCGTCACTGGACCCGACCAGGCCAAGTGGACATACGGGTATGACCTGTTCGGCCGACAGACCAGCACCGCCGATCCGGACAAGGGCACCAGCACCACTTCGTACGACGAACTCGACCAGCCCGTCAGCTCAATCGACGCCCGCAACAAGTCCCTGGTTTCCGAGTACGACGTCCTCGGCCGCAAGACCGGCCTGTGGGACGGTACGAAGACCGACTCCACGAAGTTGGCGGCCTGGACCTTCGACACCCTCGCCAAGGGCCAGCAGGACACCGCCGTTCGCTACGTGGACGGCGCTGGTACCACCGGCAAGGCGTACACGAGCAAGGTCACGGCCTATGACGCGATGTACAAGGCTACCGGCAGTCAGCTAACTCTCCCGGACAGAACCAAGGAGCCGCTGGTCGACGCCGGCGTTCCCCAGACTTTGTCCTTCTCGGGCAGCTATTACGTCGACGGCACGCCCAAGCACACTCTCCACCCCGCCGTCGCGGGACTCGCCAGTGAGTCGGTCGCGTACGGCTATGACTTCAGGGGTGTCGGCCTTCAGCGCACGATGACGGGTACCAGTGGGTACCAAGTGGGCGCTTCCTTCTCTCCACTTGGCGAGACCTACCGGCTCGCGATCGGCACCGACATCTCGAAGGTGATCAACCTCGACTACGAGTACGAGGACGGCACGGGTCGGCTCACGCACTCCTGGGTCAACGATCCCCAGCGTGCCTACCGGCTGCAGGACCTCTACTTCAGTCAGGACGATGCAGGGAACGTCACCTCGATCTTCGACAAGACGGACCTCGGCGGCACCGGCAAGTTGGACTCCCAGTGCTTCGCCTACGACGGCCACCGTCGCCTCACCGAGGCATGGACTCCGAAGACGGCTGACTGTGCGGCAAGCGGTCGCACGACGGCGAACCTGGGCGGCGCGGCGCCGTACTGGTCCAGCTACACCTACAACGCTGCAGGCCAGCGCCAGTCCGAGACCCAGCACACGACGTCGGGTGACACCACGGCTGCTTACACGTACGGCACTGCCGACAACCAGCCTCACCCGTTGGCCAAGACAGTCGTAGGCGCCAAGACCAACAGCTACGCGTACGACAAGGCGGGCAACACGACCAGCCGTCCCGGTACCCAGGCTCAGCAGACCCTGACCTGGAACACCGAAGGAAAGCTCGTCGGCACGGCCGAACCCGCCGCTCAAACCAAGCCCGCTACGGGCAGGAGTTATCTGTACGACGCCAGTGGCGAACTCCTGATCCGGCGCAACACCACCGGCGACGGTGACACGGTCCTGTACCTCGGCGGCAACGAGGTCCGCCTCACCACCAAGGGCACGACCAAGACGCTCTCCGGCACCCGCTACTACGCGGCGGCAGGCCAGACCATCGCGGTCCGCACGGCAACGGTGGGGATCACCGGCACCAAGCTCAACCTGCTTGCCGGTGACCACCACGGCACCTCCAGCGTGGCGATCGACGCGACCACTCTGGCGGTTACGAAGCGCTACGCGACGCCGTTCGGCTCCCCTCGCGGCACGAACCCCACGGCGTGGCCTGACGACAAGGCGTTCCTCGGCAAGCCGGCCGACACCACCACTGGTCTCACTCACATCGGTGCCCGCGAATACGACCCAGGCATCGGCCAGTTCATCAGTGTCGACCCACTTCTGGCCCTAGACCAGCACCAGTCGCTCAACGGATACGCCTACGCCAACAACAACCCGACCACCTTCTCCGACCCCACCGGCCTCATGAACGCTGACGTTGGCAGCGGGTGCACCAACCACTGCGAAGAGCAAAAGCAATGGGTCGAAGAGAACATCCTGGGGGAGTCAAAGACGGAGGGCGAGGTCGGCTTTGACCGGAATGGTGATGGGCAGATCCATCTAATCAAGGATGTGTACATTCCGGCTGACTGGGACTTCTCAACCGAAATATCCTGGGCGTACATCAATAAACTTCGCAGTCTCTGTCACTACGACATCCACGACTGCTACGGCGCCGAGAGCCTGGACCCGACGCCTGGCAAGGTCCGTAGCTGGGCCTGTAAGGAAGTAACGGGCCTCGGCTGCCGTGACGGCGACAACATCGGCGAAATGATGGCCGGCCTGTTCCTCATCAGCGCGCAGGAATACTCCGGTGCGAGGAAGGGAGCAGGGCCGAAGCCCAAGTCATCCTGTCAGTGCTTCCTTGCAGGCACGGATGTCCTTATGGCCGATGGAACCACCAAGGATATTGAGGACGTCGAACTCGGCGACAAGGTGTTGGCGACCGACCCAGAAACAGGAGAAACGGGTCCTAGGGAAATAACCCGCCTGATTCGCACTCAGGACGACAAACACTTCAACGACCTATCCATTGCCACTGACGACGGAGTCGAGACCCTCGCCGCAACACATGAGCACCCTTTCTGGTCACCTTCAGAAAAGCGGTGGATCGACGCGGCGGGCCTTGAGCCGGGCATGAGCTTGCTCACCGACGACGGTGACACGGTCGTCGTGACGGCAAACAAGCCCTTCACTCGGCACGCCCGCACCTACAACCTCACTGTGGACGACCTGCACACGTACTATGTGCTGGCGGGGGAGACGCCGGTACTGGTTCACAACAGCAACTGCCGCTTCGGTGCCCCGCTCAAGGATGGGATTTTCGGCCAGAGCAAGGCCGCAACCCAGAGCCGAATCCAAGAGGTCGTTGACTTCTACGACATGAACGGGCGACCGCCTGCCATGACGCATCAGGGCGGCAGGAGAGGTCGACCTGCCGGAGAGTACGGAAACGGCAATGGGCAGCTCCCAGATAGACCGCTCGGCTACTACACGGAGAGCGATGTTTGGCCTTCCGGTAGAGGGACGGGAAATCGAGGGGCGGAGCGTCTCGTATTCGGGGGGAAGGGTGAGGTGTATTACACCTCCAATCACTACGACAATTTCATCCGACTTCGATGAGGGGTTGGCGAAAGGTTGAGGAAACGTGCAGTGGCGACCCATCTCTAGTGTCATCCCAGAGCTGTCTGCCCCGCCCTATCTGCTTCCGGAGGTTGGCCGAGATGAGGTCACGCGTCGCGTAGAGGGTCAGGGAATCGAGGTCCGATGCATCGATGCCTCACGCTTCCAATCGGAGCGTGACGCCTCGCTGGCAGTTGGGCGGGAACTTGACTTCCCGAGCTACTTTCGTGGCGGCTGGGATGGGTTCTTCGACTTGCTGTCTGCCGAATTTCAAGAGAAACCGCGCCGATTGATCGTGGGGCTTCTGAATTCGAATGTTCTTTCAGGTCGAGATTTGCGCCTGTTCGTGAACATGTCTTGGCATCTGCAGAATGCGACGGAAACGATTGAGTCCGAGGGTGGCGGTGAATGGCAGCTGGAATTCTTTTACTGGGGGACTTGGAGCCCAGTGGGAGGGTGAGCTTGACTCTCTACCCGTGATGGCGTCGTAAGCGATAGCGAACTACAGGCCCCACCGGAACCTTCCGGTGGGGCCTGTGCGGTGTCTGACGGCCGTAATTGACGGCAACGTCAGCGGACGAGCGCGGTGCAGGTTGGCGGTTCATCGCCGTCGGAGCGCGCCGTCTCGGTGGTCTCCAGGCTGCCGAGCGCGGTGCTGAGGGTGTCGATGGCGTCTCGCTGGAGGCGGAGTCGAACGTGGGCGTAGACGGTTGCGGTGACACCGATGTGGGCGTGGCCGAGGAGTGAGGTGACCCCCGTGGTGTGG
>NZ_JAGGOI010000019.1:0-74077 GCF_018614585.1 Streptomyces sp. ISL-1
GCGAGGTATCCCCAGCTCACCTGCGCGTAGCCCGGCCTGGAAGCGGGAGTCGGCCTCCAGTTTGGCCATCAGGTCGGCCACGCGCCGCCGGTAGGTACGTAGCGAAAGGCCCAGGCGTTTGGCCGCCGATGCGTCGGTGAGTCCGGATGCGAGTGTTTGGAGGATCACGCGGCCGTCTGCGTCGAGGTGCGGGGCGTTGCTGTGCAGGTAGGTGTTGAGATCGGTGGCAGCGTCCCAGATCGCCTGGAACAGCGAGTGGACGCCGTCGACCAGGTTCTGTGACGTCGTGACGGTGTACTCGCGGCCGGTTGGGGTGTGCTGGCCGGCGAGGATCATCACTCGCTTGTCGATGAGGATGGTCTCGTGCGGCATCGGCGAGCTGCTGATCCGAACGGCAGCACCCTTGCTCTGCACCATCTGCAGGTGCGCGCGGGCCTCCTCGTCGGCGAGGGCGACCGGACTGAGCAGCTTGCGGGAGGTGAAGCTAGAGGAGTCCGTGGCTCGCATCCGGTTGCGGATCGCTGCCCTTGCCTGCGGTTGTGACCAGGTTTTGAGGTCCCGGGCGGCGCACAGGAACTCGGTCTGCGCCGACTCGAAGAGGTGCCCGGCGCGTGCGATCAGCTCTGCGTCCCCTCGGACGGACAACACCTGTTCTTTCCGCATCCCTCCAGTCTGGCAGCAAGCTGCCACGAGTTCGCGGGGCGTGGTGAGGCACGGACAGCATGAGTCTCATGACGATCAAGACTTTCTCCCTCGGCGGGGATCTGACCATCAATCGCCTCGGCTTCGGCGCGATGCGCCTGGCGATGGGAACCTTCGACGGCCCGGTGCGAGCGCCGGAGACCGGCATCGGGGTGCTCCGGCGCGCCGTGGAACTGGGTGTGAACCACATCGATACGGCCGGCTTCTACGGCCGAGGGCTGGTGCAGGCCAATGAGCTGATCCGTAGGGCATTGGCGCCGTACCGGGACGGCCTGGTGATCGCGACGAAGGTCGGTCCGCTGCGTGGTCCGAAGGGTCTGCCGAGTGAACAAGCGACGCCTGAGCAGTTGCGCGGCCTGGTGGAGGCGGATCTGCGTTCTCTCGGGCTGGACCGGCTCGACTTGGTGTATATGCGGATCGGTGGGATGGGCGGACCGGGTGGCGAGTCGATCACCGAACGGTTCGCGGTGCTCGCCGAGCTTCGCGCTCAGGGGCTGATCCGGCACCTCGGTGTCAGCAACGTTGACGCCGCCCAGTTCGCCGAGGCGAGGGCGATCGCGCCCGTCGCGGCGGTGCAGAACCGGCACACCGGTGACATGGGTCTGCTGACCGCATGTCAGGAGGCGGGTATCGCGTACGTGCCGTACTTCCCGCTTGGCGGCGGTGGCGAGCCGCTCAACGCCGAGCGGCTCGGCAAGGTCGCAGTACGCCTCGGCGCGACCACCGCACAGGTCGCGATCGTCTCCTTGCTGGCGACGTCGCCGTCAGTGCTGGCGATTCCGGGCACCGGTTCACTCGATCACCTGGAGGAGAATCTCGCAGCAGGCGATCTCAGCCTCACTGAGCAGGACTTGGCTGAGCTGAGGGGCTGACTGGCCGATTCCGGAGGCGGACTTTCCCGTCATGCCCATGGCCGCTGCCAGCCCGATATTTCCGAACGCAGCCGAGCGTAAGAGGCTGAAGACGATGGCCTTCGGCCTCAAGACCGAGTACCGGCTGCGGGTGCGGGCTCAGGTGGTGCTGCACGCGGCGCGCGGGCGGTCCAACGCGCGCATCGCCCGCGAGACCGGGCTGCACATAGACACCGTGCGGACCTGGCGTGGCCGCTTCGCTCACGGCGGGCTGTCGGCCCTGGCCGACCGCAAGCGCAGCGGGCGCCCCGCTCGCTTCACTCCCGTGCAGGTCGCCGAGGCCAAGGCGCTGGCCTGCCAGTTACCCGCCGAGACCGGCGTGCCGCTGGCGCGCTGGTCGTTGGTTATTAGCCGGGGTTAACTGCCCACAGGTAGGGGCACAAGCACCGGACGGTGACGACCCAGAGACCAGGGGGACCTAATGCCCACGATGAGCGTCAACGTCACAACCGCCAGCTCCGCGACGTCAGTCGCCGACGCACGCGAAAGCGCCCGGGACTTCCTCGACGGCCTAGTGCACCCGGTCACAGCGGAGGGCGCCGACACCGTCGTTTTGGTGGTCTCGGAGCTCGTCACCAACGCCCTGCGCCATGGCGGCGGCACCTGCACCCTGGACCTGCGCGCTCACGCGGACAGCATCGAGGTGGCCGTCCACGACCCCAGCCCGCAGACGCCGCGTATGCGCACCCCCGACCTGAACGGCGGCACTGGAGGCTTCGGCTGGCCTATGGTCAATCGCCTCGCCCGCGCCACCACGGTTACCCACCGGGCACTCGGCGGCAAGACCGTAAGCGCCTCTCTCGCCCGGTAACGCCAAGGCTGCGGTACCAGCTGGGGCTGAGGCACTGACCAGGGAACGGGTATTGCTGTCAGAGGTTTTGATAGCTCGTGATCCACCAACGGCCTTCGGCCAGGCGCAACCGTACTTTCCGGAGAACGCGCCAGGACTAGCACCCGCCAGGAGCCCGCCGCATCCGGGCCAGCAGAGGGCAACACGTCTGTTGCTCCACCCACTGCCTTCACGCAGCGGTGACCAGCAGATCTGCACGTAGTCGTGCCCCTCAGCTCACTGCGCTGAGCTCGGGGAGCAACGCACCCGACCGAATCGGTCGGCGGCGGGATCTAGGCTGATGTGATGGCGCGGGGCCGATGTTCCTGGAGGGACCCCGTGGGCCTGCGTCAACTCGTGATCGATGCGTGGTCGTGGCTGAACTACAAGCCGGTGATGGCGGATGCCGGCCGTCCGGGTTGCCGCGCGTTCCCGGAGCTGGCCAAGACGTGGATGCCGCCGCACGAGTTGCGGCGGTTGGCAGCGTACAAGGTGTTGGCGTCGTACGACTACAACCAGGCCGGGCAGCTCGCGGCCATCGGGGGTGACGCGAGTGCGCTGGAGCGTCGGGAGCTGGGCGACGCGGCGAACTTGGTGGACACCGCGCTCGGCTACCTCCTGGGCTCGGAGCAGAAGGTTGCGGTCGAGGGGGCGGAGCACGCCGACGAGGAGACGCCGACGCCCGGTGCGGCGGAGGCCGCCGCGGTGCAGGAGCGGTTGCGGACGTGGGCGGACAAGGAACTGCTGACGTTCCGGGTCCAGCAGGCGGAGCGGGCGGCGGTGCTCCTCGGGGACAGCGTGATGGTGCTGGCGTGGAACCCGGAGAAGCAGCGGCCGACGCTGCGGGTCTACGATCCGGGGTTCTTCTTCCCGCAGTGGGACGACGAGGACGACGACTTTCCTGCGCGTGTGCATCTGGCATGGGAGATACCGGCGGACGACGACGCCGGGCTGAAGGCGCGGGTGCGCCGGGTCACGTACGAGCTGGGGCCGATCTCCGAGGACGGTGAGCAGGACGGCGACGGTGACGGTGGCAGCGCGGTGGGGCCGCGCACGTATCCGTGGGAGCCGGGCGGGGCGTCCAATGTGACGTGCTATCTCACGGACGCGGAATGGCTGTTGGAGGACTTGAAGAATGGCGAGACGCTGGACCGCCTGCCGATGAGCAAGGCGAGTTTCCGGGTGCGGCCGGACGGCACGGAGCTGAATCGGCTGGACCTGATGATCGACTTCGTGCCGGTGGTGCACATCGCGAACACGATCCCGGACGGCGGGGAGCACTGGGGGCGCTCGGTGCTCGCGCGGGTTCTGCAGGCGCTGGATGAGCTCGCGGCTACGGACTCCGACAGCTCGGCGGCGTCCGCGACGACGGGCACGCCGATCATCGGGCTCGCGGGTGCGCGGCTGCCGGTGGATCGGGCGACGGGCAGGCCGCAGGAGCTTGAGGTGAAGGCCGGTGCGGTGTGGCAGCTCGGCGAGACGGGGCGGATGGACGCGCTGGACACGTCGCCGCAGTTGGCTGAGCTGCGGGCGCGGGTGGATCACCTGCTGGAGCGGATCGCGGCGAACTCGCGGGTGACGGCGGCCGGGCTGGGGACGCTGGACGCCACGGAGGTGCCGTCCGGGTACGCGCTGAAGTTGGCGCTGGGGCCGCTGGACGCGCTGATCGGCATGATGCGGCTCGCGCGGGAGCACAAGTACCGGCTGCTGTTCAAGATGGTGCAGCGGCTCTATCAGGCCGGGCGGGCGGAGGGCTGGACGGCCGGGGAGACGCTGCCGGCGCGGATGGCGTGGGCTCCGCACACGCCGACCGACCGGGGCGCGGTACTGGAGGAGGTCGTCAAGGCGTACGGGGCGGGGGTGTTGTCGCTGGAGACGGCGGTGATGATGCTGCTGGAGGCCGGGTATCCGATCAAGGATGCATCGCAGGAGGTAGAGCGGATCCGGGTGAAGGCGGAGCAGGACGCCGCAGCGAGGCGGGGTGCGCAGGCTCCAGAGGACGGGAACGGCCAACAGGCTGACGGCGAGAGGGCCACACAGGTGTTGTCGACTGGGGCTACGCATTGATCGTCCGACCTGGGGCGGATCCTTCTGTGTTCGATTGCCAGTTGGGCCGGACTACCGCTGTGATGGTTTCGACTGGTGCAGCGAGAGGAGTGTTCTGTGCTGACGGTTCGCACGCTTCGGGTAGCTAAGGACGAGGCAAGGCGGGCTGTGGAGCCCTGGGCGGCGCCGGGGGCGTTCGTCAGGCCGGAGGATCCGCCGGACCGACTGGCGAACACGATGTGGGTGGGTGCGGCCGAGGCATTGGGGTGCCTGGGACTCAAGGCGGGCACTGAGGCAACGACCGGGGCCCTGGCCGCGGCGATAGCAGGGCGGCACACCATCAGCGGGGCGCGGGTTCGCGGGGACGGTGCGGCGTTCGACTTGACGTTTCTGGTGCCGCCATCGGTGTCCTGGGTCTGGGCTCAGGCAAGAGCGGATCTGCGCGTCAGGGTGGAGGAGGCGGTCGTTGACGCCGCCTACCACTCCCTTCAGTACCTGATCTGGAAGCTGCGGGGCGACAAAGGCGCGTCTGTCCCCGGGTTTGCCGCTGCTGTGGCGCTCCACGTGGTCGGGCAGTCCCGGCCCCAGGCGCCGCCACCGCCGTTGCTGCATGTGCATAGCTATCTGGTCGGTGTCCTTGACGAGTTCGGGGAACTGCGCGGCCCACGTCGGTCGTCACTGTTCGAGGACGATGTGCTCCTCGCGAGTGGTGCCTTTGGCCGGGCGAAGCTGGCCGAGGACCTGCGTGGGCTCGGGTTCGGTACCGAGGTGGTTAGCGGTCGCGACGGCCTCCCCTCCTTCGAGATTTCGGGCGTGCCCGAAGGCCTGCTGCGGGTGGGGGAGTCGGCGGACATGGGCTGTGCGGGTTTGGGGCAGGTGACCGACTGTGAGCCATGGGAGCCCGTTCCGTGGGAGCCAGATCCGTGGGAGCCAGATCCCTGGGAGGCCGATCCATGGGAGAGCGGCCCGTGGCGCAACGGCTGACGACGTATCTGGTCGGCGTCGGCGTCCGGTGCCTCAGTACTGCATGGCCTGATCGTTGTCCCGTCGGACGGCCGGCCCAGTCACCGACCGGGGTTGCTCGCTAGGGGCCCGCCTGGCCATCACCCCAGGTGAAGAATCTGCGTACGAGCAGGTTGTAGATGGATGCTCGACTGTCGGCGGCGATGGCTACACTGATCGTCAGCGCGGGGGCGCGCTCTGGAGGAGATGTATGGTCCGGCCCCTGCCGCCTTGCCGTCCTGTGGGCTTTCGCCGTGATGGGCGGCCGATCTACCCGATTCTCGGTGCCTCTTCGGAGGACGAGACGAACGACCAGCAGCTGGACGAGGGCACCGACGCGGGTGGCTCGGATCAGCAGGTCACTGTGACCCAGGACCGTCTGGGGAAGTTGCTGACGCGGGAGAAGGCCCAGGGTGAACGGGCCGCGATCAAGCGCCTGTTGTCCACGCTCGGGTTCGACACCCCGAAGGCTCTGTCGGAGTTCGTGTCCACGCAGCGGGAGGCCGAGCAGGCCGCGCTGTCGGAGATGGAGCGCCGGGAACAGGTAGCCCAGGAGCGAGAGTTGCAGGCTGCGCGCCGGGAGGAGTTGGCTGCCGAGCGGGAGCGGGCGGCGCTTCGCCGAGCCGCTTTGGTGGCGCTCGGCGCGGAGGGCGATGACCTGGTGGACGCGGAGCGTCTGCTGACGGTGGATGACGAGGACGCTGATGAGGCGCACATCCAGTCGGCGGCCGAGTCCCTTCGAGCACGGCGTCCGGAGCTGTTCGGCGAGGTCCGCATGGCGGTGCCGGCGGCTCCTGCGGGCGCACCGGCCGGGCGCGGCCCCACCCGTACGAACCCGGTGTCGAAGCCTGGTTCGGCCGGGCTGGAGATGGCCAAGCGACGGGGTCTGATCCCGGAGTTCAGCGAGTCGGCCGCCCAGTAGTCCGGGCCCAGACTGTGGGGGACCACGCCCCCTCAACTTCGTGGACGACATCGCCTCCGTGGGCGGTGTGCGGAATCTGACCGCAACGTCCATGGAGACACACACATGACCATCCAGCCCGTATCCAAGTCCGAGTACACGACCGCCAACCGCGAGTGGCTGGCGTCGCTGCACGGCACCGACTCAGTCGACACGATCACCCTCGACCTCAACCTGTTCACCGAGGGCACGCACTACGTGTGCGGGGACGGGTGCGAGCCGTATGGCCGGGTGCTGTCCGGTGTGCCGGTCGGCAGGGTCGCAGAGTCCGGCCTGTACGGCCCGTACGACCCGGAGGCGCACTGCGGCCGCCAGATCCTGCGCGGCTTCGTGATCGCCGAAGCGCCGTTCGCTCCGGGGCAGACGCGGGTTCCGGCCGCGCTGCTGTGGCACGGCGCGGTGAAGGCGTCGAAGGTGCCGGGCGGCATCGATGTGTCCGAACTCGTGTGGCACCCGCGTGCCGCGCAGATCCGTTTCGTCTGAGCGGCGGTGTGAGCTGTGACGATTCAGGATCTACTCAAGGACGTCTCGGTCATGGACCTGACGACGTTCGCCAGGGCCATCCCGTCCCCGAAGGACTTCCTCCTCACCCAGTCAATCTTCCCGAACGTGGAGATGCGGGAGGTGAAGTGGCGTACGAAGGACTCCGGCCGGTACGTCAACGTCGCTAAGTACAGGGCGTTCAACGCGAGCGTGCCGTTCGCGACGCGTGAGGCGTGGCAGACATCCCGCGAGGGTGCGCTGCCCGCGCTGGGCCAGAAGCTCGTCGTCTCCGAGCAGGAGCAGATCCTGCTGGAGGCGTCGCACGGCAGCGATCAGGACCGGCTGATCGAGCTGCTGTATGACGACGTGGAGGGTCACGTCGAGGCGATCCGGTCCCGGCTGGAGCTGGCTGCGGGCGATGTGCTCGCGGACGGCCGGTTCACGCTGGAGCAGGAGAACGGACTGACGCTGGAGGTGGATTGGAACGTTCCCGTTGAGAACATGCCGGTCGCCTCACGGCCGTGGTCGGACCCGGCCTCCGATCCGATCGCGGACGAGCTGCGGTGGATTCAGCACCTGGACGACATCGGCGCCCCGGAACCGGAGCTGGTGATCACCTCCCGGAAGGCGTTCAGCTACCTGGCAGCGAACGACGCCTACAGGGCGGCTTACTACGGCAGCGTGAACCCGTCGACCACGCCGACGGCGACGTTGACCCCGCAGCAGATCAACGTGGTGCGCGGTAACTACTCGTTGCCGCCGATCCAGTTCTACAAGGCGCAGGTGCGTGTGGACGGCAAGCCCCGCAAGGTGCTGCCGGAGGACCTGTGGATTCTGGTGCCGCCGGAGCGGGAGAAGTGGGCGCAGACCATGTACGGGGTGACGGCGGAGGCCCTGGTGCTGTCGCGCGGGTCGAACCCGGAGATCATCCGCGAGGACGCTCCCGGCCTGATCATCACCCGTGGTGTGCAGGATGACCCGGTGCAGATCTGGACCAAGGGCGCCGCGGTCGGCATGCCGGTCATGCACACCCCGGACGCGCACATCGTGGCGAAGGTCCTGTGATGGCGGGCCGCGGGCGGCTGAAGGCCGCAGTGTACGTACAGGACCCGGCCACCCGGGAGGAGCTGATCCTGCTGCCGGGTGAGTGCCCGGATCCGGAGGTGGCCGTGCTGATCACCAACCCGGACGCGTGGGACCAGACGCCCGAGGAGGACGAGCCGGAGACGATCGCGGTCGGTGAGCCGGAGCCGACCGAGAAGGAGAGCGCCCCGGAGGCCGCCGGAGGAGAGGCCGGCGGCGGGGCGAAGAAGCCGCAAGCCCGGCGCTCCCGCTCGTCCGGGTCGTAGGATGCTGCCCGTATGGCCCGTCACCAGCATCCCCCGTCTGGTGACGGGCCGTACTTCGTTCGATGAAGGAGTCCCTCGTGGACGAATTCCAGAGGTCCTGGCTGCTGGCGCAGCTCGGCCCGGATACGGAACCCGCCGACCTGGAGCGCCGCTTCTTCCGGCTTCGGTCGGTACGCGCGGTCGCGCTGGAGGTCCTGGGCGAGCGGCGCGCGAAGCTCCTCGCCGATCCGCTGAAGGTCACCGTCGATGGCGTGGTGACCATGGACTTGCAGGAGAACCTGCGCGGCATCGAGCGGCAGATCGAGCAGGTACGGCAGGCTCCGGCGCCGGACGATCCCGAGGATGAGGATGAGGATGAGGAGGGCGGGGCACTGGTGTCGACGTGGCTGGTGCCGACACGCCGCTACCGGTAGGGCACCCTCGCCGCACTCAGGCGGCGACGCGGGGAGCCGGTCTCCCCACTGCTCAAGGGCGCACGCCGATGCTTGCAGGTCCGTGATCAGCTGGTTCATCTCGGTCATCGTGGACTGACAGGCACGTAGTCCGCAGTCGACCCACGAGATTGAGCGGCGACACGGCCGATAGCCGAGGAGCGACGCAGGGCTCGCACACCGGCGTGCGGGCCCGGCACCTTCGTGCACGCCGACTCACGAAGACTCAAACGCACACGTGACGGGGCACAGCCGCTGCTCAGGTATCCAGCTCCTGCTCAATGCCAGAAGAGACCGCTGGCCATGGGACGGTGGGGGAACCGAACAGCGCCCAGTAGTCGTATGAGGCGCGGACCAGGGCGCTGACGCCAAGGCGTGCAGAGTCGGGCGCGATCGTGCCAATGACTCGCCGCGCGATCCCACCTGCGCCGCGTGCAGCAGGAGTAATCCCGTGCCCGAGTAGGAGGGTGGCGGTACGGATGGCGTCCAACGTCTGTGCCGGTGCTGCCTTCGCGAAGCGCCCGTAGACGAGGTCATACCAGTCCATGCGGGTGCGGGCCCATGCCAGGCGCTCCAGCCCCGTGCCGAGATCCACGGCCATGCGTTCCGGGTGTTCGGTATTCCAGAGGAGGACGATGTCGCCGAGCGGAAGGTCCAAGTGGCGAAAGTGGAGAGTCACCCCTTGAACCTGGCGGCGATGCCACGTCGAGAGGCTGCCGTAGGCGCTCAGGTGCCGGGCGTGGAAGCCGAGGTGTGACAGGACAGTTAGCCAGCCGTCGAGGATCGATCCGTACTCGTCGATGCTGTTGATGGGTTGAACGCGGGAGACGTTAACGAATGAGGTCAGGAAGCCTTCGCATAAGTCGCCGGAGGGGTCACGCTTGCCGGTGAAGCGGACGACGGGCTGAGGCAGGAAGCCGCTCCGGTAGGTGTGCTGACGCCCATCTTTGAGGAGTGGGTCAAGTGCCTGCACCGCGGAGATCGTCAGCTCGGTTTCACGGCCCCATCGAAGCGGCAGGCAGGCATCCTGCGGGACTCCCTGTGCCGCGAACCCTTTTCTCAGGCCGTCCAGCAGCACCGCCCACGATGGCGGGCGACGGGGCGGCTTGTAGGGGGAGCCTCGGTGCGGATGTTGGATCTCGACGCGGCCGTCAGCAAACGTGAACTCCCAGTGACGTCCCATTGATTGGCGGAGGGCGGCGGGCAGTCCTCCATCCATGTCTATCGCGGTGCTGCCGGTGTGCCTTCGCGGGCTCCGGCTGCTGGTCAGCACGAGCGACCTGCCATCGCCTGGAAGTGGCGGGCGGGATCGAATCGGTGCTGGCCGATCTCTTGGACCTGCTCGTGGTTGAGGTCGACCGCCTGCTCGATCGCTCGCGCCAGTCGGTGGGCAGCCGTCTCGTCGTCCTCCTCGGGGTTGGCCACGATGATCGCACCCGTCTGCTTGCACAGGGCCGCTTCTGCACAGGTTCCCGCGCGCCAGGCGAGGGCGGCCATGGGGGTGCCAGCGCGGAGGGACTCGCCGAACACGGCGGCGCCGGCCTCCACGTAGGTGCGGGCGTAGGTGTAGACGAAGGCTGACGCATCTCGGATGGCAGCGGTCTTGGCGGGGCCGCCGAGTTCACCGACCCACTCGACGTGGTCCGATGCGAAGAGGCGGTCATGACGCCGCATGTAGGCCTCGTCGAAAACCGGGCCGACAATGCGGATCCGTCGGCCGAGTATCTGAGCTGCTCTGACGGCGAGGTGCGGGGCTTTTTCTTCGTCTATTCGGCCGAGCCATACGAGGTCCCTACCGGCGACGGCCGACGGCTCCTCCTCGTTGAGGCCGAGGTGAACGGCGAGTTCGAGGATCGGCTGGTGGTCCGCATACCGCTCGATCATCTCGGGCGAGTAGCAGTAGAGCCGTGAGCGGTTGCCGTCGAAGGCCCCACCAGTGTGCTGGAAGACCGGCGAGTGCTGGAAGGTGGCGACATCGCAGTCCAGCTCATTCCAGGTGCGCGTCCAGGCGGGGAGCGACGGGTACTCGTGTCCCACGACCAGGAGGTCGTATCCCGTGTTGCGGAACTCGCGCTCGGCGAGCGATCCGGTGGTGATGTCCTCCAGGCGGACCGGCCTACGGACCCAGTCGTTCTCCAGGTCTGTGAGCCAGCCCGGCCCAAGGAGATGTACGTCGGCGCCTGCGGCTCGGGCGCCCACGGCGACCGCCCACAGCCATCGTTCGATTCCGCCGTATCCGGCGGGTGGAAAGGCGTAGCTACCAGGGAAGTCGCAGACGCCGACGAGCACTATGCCTCCGGTGTTCCGTCCGCCGCGATGCGGCGGAAGCCTAGGTACGGGAAGAGCGATTCGGGGAGGACGATGGAGCCGTCCTGCTGCTGGCACTGTTCGATCAGGGCGGCCACGGTGCGGCCGATGGGCAGGCCGGATCCGTTGAGGGTGGCGACGAGCTTGGGCTTGCCGTCCTCGCCGCGGGTGCGGATGTTGGCTCGGCGGGCCTGGAAGGTGCCGAAGTTTGAGACGGACGAGATTTCGCGGTAGGTGTTCTGGCTCGGGATCCACACCTCGATGTCGTAGGTGAGCTGGGCGGAGAAGCCCGTGTCACCGGCGGCGAGGGTGACGACCCGGTAAGCGAGGCCCAGCTCCTTAAGGCACGCCTCGGCGTGGCCGACCAGCTTCTCCAGTTCGGCGTCGGCGGTCTCCGGGTCGACGATCCGGACGATCTCCACCTTGGCGAACTGATGCTGGCGGATCAGGCCCCTGGTGTCGCGGCCGTACGACCCTGCCTCGGAACGGAAGCACGGGGTGTGCGCGGTCATTGCCAGCGGCAGCTTGGTCGGCGGGATGATCTCGTCGGCGTAGAGGTTGGTCAGCGGCACCTCGGCAGTCGGGATCAGGAACAGCTCCCGGTCGGCGACGCCGGTCTTGAACAGGTCCTCCTCGAACTTGGGCAGCTGCCCGGTGCCCGTCATGGTCTTGCGAGTGACCAGGTATGGAACCGCGTGCTCGACGTACCCGTGCCGCCGAGTGTGGATGTCGAGGAAGAGCGTGGCCAGGGCGCGCTCAAGGGCTGCGCCAGCGCCACGGGAGACCGCGAAGCGGGGGCCGGACAGCTTCGTCGCGCGCGCGAAGTCGAGAATGCCGGTGCCCTCGCCCAGGTCGACGTGGTCCTTCGGCTCGAACGAGAACGTGGGCGGAGTGCCTACACGCCGGGCTTCGACCGCGAACTCCTCGGAGTCGCCGTCCGGGGCCGCGTCGTCCGGCAGGTTCGGGATGCTCAGGAGCAGGTCGCGGAGCTGCTCCTGTACCTGCTCCTGCTCGGCGTCGATGTCCCGAATCTGGTCCTTCAGCTCGCGGGCGCGCTCCTTCAGCTTGGAGATGTCGCCGCCCTGCTTGGCCGTCTGCTGGACCTCGCTCGCCACCCGCTTGGACTCAGCCCGCAGCTCGTCGGCCGAGCGGATGTTCTGGTTGCGCCGAGACTGAAGGCTCTCCAGCACGGACAGGTCCAGGGAGTAACCGCGACGAGCGAGCCGACGAACGGCTTCGGCCCCCATTTCAATCAGGGCGCGAGCATCATGCATGAGGGGAATCCTTCTGATCCGGCGAGTGAGATACGGAATCGACGGTAGCAACCGCCGAGCCCTCACCGATCCGGAATATCCCCGGGTCATCATGGTCGGCGCGATCTCGGTGACCGCCCATCCCAAGATCGCTCAACAGCACCGTAACCCAGCCAGGCAGCTCGTCGTCAGGTATGGCGATCGGCTCGACGTAGGGCGCCTCAGGGAAGAAGAGTGGCATCGCCTCGTTGGGGGATCGGTTCCTGTGCCAGAGAAGCACGGAGACCAGAAGGCCGTGGCCAACAAGGACTCGGGGGCCGGGGTGTTCCAGGGCAGCGAGTAATCCCTTGAGCATCCTCCGGATGCCGTCTCGCTGGGACTCGGTGCCGCCCGGTGGGCGCTTGTCGGCGCCGTCACCATCAAGCCAGACCGCGTATTCCAGGAACGGGCTGCCTTCGAAATGTCCGTAGTCGAGTTCATTCAGCCGAGGGTCGATGGCCAGCTCCGCAGCTGGAACACCCATGAGCAGTGAAGCTGTCTGCTGGGCGCGCGGGAATTCGCTGGTCAGCCACGTCCTCACGGTGTGGAGGGGGAGAGTGGACCAGCCTCGGCTCAGCGACTGCCGGCCTTCCTCGGTCAACTGGATGGGTTTGGACGGGTCGCCATTGACGAGGTACCGCCTGCTGTAGTTCGTCTGTCCGTGGCGGAGGATGTAGGTGGTCACAAGTCCCTCCTTGGAATCGACGCGGATAGGTTGGAGAGCACTTCCGCGATCCGCGGTGCTCTTGGATCCCCGGTCTCCAGGTAGAAGAGGAGTCCGTCCAGGGCCAGCGCCCTGCACCACGGCGCGAGTATCGGGATGGGGATCCGGGAAATCCGGGCGGCAGCGGCCAGCCGCCCGTCCGTCCCGCATCCGAGGTCGTAGTAGACGGTCCAGAAGGCCCAGTCGAATGCCGCGTCGCCGACCATGGGCAGCGGATCGAGCAGGCGCGGGTGCCCTGACCAGTCGAACGGCACGTTCTCCCGGTACAGGTCCGCGTGCAGGACCGTGGCCCGACCTGCGTCTTCCTGTAGGCCGGCGAGCGCCGGGAACGTAGCGTCAACGAGAGGGCGCAACGGGCCGAAGTCGAATGCCTGCACCCGTTGCTGGATCCGTGGCAGCACTTCCGTGCGGAGGTGGTCGGCGAGCAGGGGGAGGCCGTCTGGTCGGCTTCTGCGCCGCCCGATGGTGTGCAGCCCCTGGAGGGCGGCAGCCACCATCTGCACCTCGCGCTGTGGCCGATCGGCGCCACCAGGGCGTCCTCCCACCAGTTCCAGTGCGGCCACCGCTAGATCCTCTGCGGCCTCGACGATGTCCGCCGTCGGCCCGTTGGCCCACAGCTGCAGCGCGCTGACCTCGTGGCGGTACCGGGTGGGGTCGGTCCAAGCTTTGAGCAGCAGCGGACGCCCGTCGAGGGTGGCCGCTGTTGCGATCACCGAGGCGTGTCCGGCGTCGTGATAGGCGCCGAGTGAGAGCTTCCAGCGTTCCGCGGCCTGCGCCAGTAGGTCAGGCGCTGCGTCAAGCCACACCCGGGCCCCCGGCCCATAGTGCGTGAGCAATCGCTGCTGACATGCCGAGGGAACCTCTCCGAGCGTCCGCTTTGCCATCAGCTCAGCACGATCCCGTCGGAGACGAGCTCGTCCGTCAGGGCTGGGAACTCGCCGAGGGTCTCCGTGATCAGCGCCTGTACCTTGTCGACCTCGGCGTCAGGAGCGGACAGGCGGACAAGGATGCGCCAGGGCTGGTCGAGCCGTTGCCCGGTGGTGCTGACCAGGTGGACCTCCGCGTACCCCTCGGTCGCCTCGTGGAGCCGGTTGGCGAGTCGCTGCGCGGCGATGTTGTAGAGCTTGCCGACGTGGTAAACCGGGTTCTTGCCGTTGGCCCCCTCCAGGTTCATCGGCCGTAAGGGGGTGATGAGCCCGTTGACACGGTTGCCCCGGCCCACGACACCCTCGTCGCCGGATTCGATCGAGCTGCCGGTGTAGGTCAGATACAGCTCGTCCTTCTCCGGGACATCACGCGCATTCAGCCGGAAGTGGGCCTGTGCACCAGGCAGCCGGAGGCTGGCGAGCCGGTGGCACTCGGCCAGGACGGACTCCGCGTTGCGGACGTACTCCGCTCGACTGCCGACGTGGCGTGATTTCTGGGGTACGCACAGCACGACGTCCGCCTGGTCTCCGTCCCAGTACCCCATGAGCTTGACGTCCGAGCCGCACCACGCGCGGGCGCGGGTGAAGTTGCTCTCTCCGGAGAAGTGGTTCACCAGCTCCCTCACAAAGGACTCGAAGGGGTTCTCCGGGGCCCAGCCGGTGCCGAGGGACGTGTCGTTCGAGAGCCGCACTCGCCGCTCCCGGAGGTCTTCTATGGAGCGCGGGTTGAACCAGCGCGTACGGTCCGGCACCCCGTCACCGGTGAGGACGGCGCCCGGGCTCGAATTACTCGTGATGTTGAAGGTGATGTCGAGGTGGTCCGAGACCTCGGCGAGCCGCTCGGTGAAGAACGCCCTGACCTCGGCTTCCACGATCTCCGCAACGGGGATGCGCTCACCACCGCACATGGGTGCCGCCCGGCCGTTGACCAGGACACGCACCGGGGACGTCATCTCGCCAGCTCCGTAGCGGACTTCGCTAGCTCCGCCGAGGAGGGCGAGCTTGTCGAAGTTGTGGTGCAGCACGGCGCCAAAGTGCTGAACGGTGTAGCGGCTGTAGGCGCGGGACAATCGCTCGGCGAGATGGTCGGCGAGTGTGTCCGGGTGGCCGAGGCCCTTGCGCTCGACGATCGTCGTCGCGTCCGGCGTGGCCGTGCCAGTCTCGATGACGAGGTGGCTGTTTCCGGAGGTCGTGCTCGTGCGAGGCATAGCGAACTCCCATCCCAGGGTTGGCAGAGCAGAGGCGTGCAGGCGTCAGCGGACGTGACAGATGAACGAAGCGATGCCTGAGGACTGACGCCAACAGCGCGGAGAGGCGAGACGGAACGATCCATTGACATGGCACACCGACTCCTCGCCGAGTAGTAAGGCTTGGATCTAGAGGTGCCATCGTCACGGATCAAGAGGACCCATTCAAGGACTCTGATAGGTCATCAAAAGGACGCTGAAAGGGCTTTGTTGACCTTGCGAGGGTGATATTGCGCCGCGATGGGGACTCCCCTGGCAGTCTCTGACGAGAGTTCGCCCCCGGAGGTGGTTCATGTCCCGTCCCGCAGGCAACACCCGACTCAAGGCCGCTCGCGTGGCTGCCGGATACAACTCCCAACAGGCCCTCGCTGATGCCATCACCACGGCCGCACCCAGGCTCGGCATTCGAGGACTCGCCGTCGGAGTCCGTCAGATCCGGCGTTGGGAGTCCGCCACGCCACCCTGGCCCCAGCCTGATGTCCACCGGGTTCTGACCCACCTGCTGGGCCAGAGCATGGAGGACCTGGGTTTCACCCCGCCCTGGGAGGCTGTGGGACGCCAGCCCGATACGACGGTCCGAAGCACCGCACGCACACTTCGGACAGGAACAAGGCTGGCTCCAGTGCCCGCTCAGTCCACCACCGCCAGGCAGCCAGCCACTGTCGGCAGGGACTTCGAGACCATTACGCGTTCCCATCGGCACCTGTACTGGTCCGTGGCCCCCGCCACCCTGCACCCAGCGGTCCTGGAGCACGCCCGGCTCGGCTGTGCGCTTCTGCCCGAGACGGCGAACCCCACCCGCCGAATTCTCGCAGCCGCCCTCTCCGAGTCCTACCTGCTCGTCGGCCGCGTCGAGTTCTTCGACCTGCGCCAGCCCGACCAGGCTTCGGAAACTCTCCTGCGGGCTCTTCAGGCCGCAGGCGAAGCAGACGACCCGCTCCTCGGGTCGGCCATCCTTGCCCACATGGCCTTCATACCTGGGTGGGCAGGAGACCGGGATGCTGCGGTCGAGCGCATGGTGGCCGCCCGCACCTACGCACGCCGAGGAGACGCCTCAGCGGAACTCTGGGCCTGGTTGGACGCAGTCGAGGCGGAATGCGAGACCCGCTGCGGCAATCCTCGCGACGCACTCCACCTGATCGGCCATGCCGAGGACACCCTCGCCGTGGGTTCCGAGTACCCCACACCAGCTTGGCTGGACTGGTTCAGCCCCGTCCGCCTCGCCGCCTTCAAAGGCAACACCCAGCTCACGGCCGGCCACCTGCCCCAAGCCCGCCAGACCCTCCACCAGGTCCTCGACGACCTGCCACCCGAGTCCGACAAGCAGCGCACCGTCGTCCTCGGCGACCTCGCCGCGGTCGAAGCCGCGGACAACCGCCCGGAGGAGGCATGCCGGTACGCCACCCAAGCTCTCGATCAGCTCTCCATCACCTGGTACGCCACAGGCATGGACCGCATCCGGGAGGTCCGGCGCACGCTCGCCCCCTGGCAGAACGAGCAATGCGTCCGCGACCTCGACGACCGTCTCTACGACTGGGGTACGACAGTCAGTGCTCTCCAGCGTTGAACTTGGCGATCCTCTCCGGCAGCTCCGCGAGCGAGTCGATCCGCATGGTCGTGATTGCTTCAGCGTCCGGATCGCGCTGCTGGATCGTGCCCCACGGCCCGCGCCGGATCAGCGCCGTCAGCAGCCCGGCCTGCACGGCTGGGCGGATGTCGTTGTCGAGTCGGTCACCGACATAGAGAATCTCGCTCGGTTCGGCAGGAGTCGCCTCGATGACGCGCTCGAAGAACGCCACATCAGGCTTCGAAGCCCCCCAGTCATCACTGGTGGCGATCAGATCGGACGGCAGATCCAGCCCGCGCAGCAGCCCGCCGGCCCGCACGGTCTGATTCCCCGCGATCCCCACCCACAGCCCGGCCTCCCGCAACGCCGCGAGCGTCGGCCGCACATCCGGGTACAGATCCTCCTCTCCGAACCACTCAGGCTGTCCGGCAGCCGCGCGCCTCTCCCGTTCCTCGGCCAGATCGAACCCGGGCTGGAACTCCTGGAACGTCTCGCGGTAGTCCCGGCCCTGCGCGATGACCGCTCCGAACATGGCCGCGAAGGTATGCCTCGGCACCCCCAGCCAGTCCGCCCAGGTACCGTATTCTCGGGTCTCGTTCACGAGGCACTCACCGACGTCGAACACCACTGCACGAATCATGTTTGGCAGGGTAGACGGTGCCGAGTCGGCAAGCACGAGCCCCTGGGACGCTTGCGAGTGACTGCCCGCGCGCCATCATCCTCAGCGGGATCCGTTGCCGTTCCTTGGAGATCTTCCCTGTGAGGCTCGTATCCGATGCTCTCGCTCGTGCATAGCCCGAGGCCGAGGCATCCTTCATGTGCTGCCGCCCAGCCCGTCAACGGTACCCGTGCACCCGTACAGGGTGCCGCGCCAGTTGGTCGGGGATGGGCGAAGTCAGGTATGGAGCAGGCGTAAGGTAGATGTCTGCCCCGCGGAGCCGAGTGACCGATTTCCAGGGCGCATGTCGGTCTCCTCGTGTACGAATCTCCTATGGGGAGCGCAGCGGGGATGAACGAGCAGGAGACATGCCGGACCTTCGTCGTACCGGCGTTGACATCTGCCGGCTGGAGCAAGGAACAGGTCCGGGAACAGTACGCGATCAATGACGGCAAGATGATCGCGTCGCCTCGTCGGCATCGCCGCGGGCCCGCACTGGTCGCGGACTACCTCCTGGAGTACCGCGACGATGTGCCCATCGCCGTAGTTGAGGCCAAGCGAACCAGCGTCGACGTGGCTGCAGGCATCGAGCAGGCCAAACGATACGCACGACGTCTCGGGCTTCCCGTCGCCTACGCGACCAACGGCCGGGAGATCTGGGAGATTGAGATCGGCGGCAACCGCCAGGAAATCTCCCGATTTCCGTCGCCGGAGGAGCTCTGGGCGCGGTACTGCCAGGACAAGGAGATTTCGTCCGCGCTGGAACGCGAGCTGGTGCTCGCCCCGTTCGACGCGAGACTACGCAACGCTGACCTCACACCGAAGCGACCGCGCTACTACCAACGCCGCGCTGTGAACGAAGCCTTGCTGGCAATTGCCCGGGGACAGCAGCGGATCCTACTGACCCTCGCCACGGGCACGGGGAAGACCATGGTGGCCTTCCAACTGGTCTCGAAGTTGCGGCAGAGCTCCTGGACGGGAGACGAGAAGCCTCGTGTCCTGTACCTCGCCGACCGCAACATTCTCGTCGACCAACCTAAGGACGACTATTTCGAGCCAGTATTCGGAGATGTCGTACACAAGATCGGTGGAGGCCACGCGCAGCGGGCTCGGCAGATCTTCTTCGCGCTATACCAGTCTCTGGATCGTGGGGACGAGCAGACGCTGTTCAGCAAGTACCCACCGGACTACTTCGACCTCATCATCGTCGACGAGTGCCACCGCGGCAGCTCCAGCAGCGACTCGCATTGGCGTGCGATCCTGGAGCATTTCGCGCCCGCTACGCAGCTTGGGATGACCGCGACCCCGATCCAGGAGAAGGAGCGCGACACCCTCAAGTACTTCGGTGAACCTGTCTATGAGTACTCGCTCAAAGACGGCATCGAGGACGGCTTCCTCGCCCCTTACCGTCTGCGCCGGGTACACCTGAACATCGACCTGACGGGTTTCATGCCCGAGCCCGGCCAACTCGATGTCGACGGAGACGAAATTCCGGACAAGGTGTACACACCGAGGCACTTCGAGAAGGCGCTCGCCATCCAGGAGCGTACCGACGAGGTCGCTCGCTACATTACCGATTACCTGCACCAGACCAATCGCCTGGGCAAGACGATCGTTTTCTGTGAGAACAATGACCACGCACACCGAGTGGCCGCCGCTCTGAACCAGGCGAACTTGGACATCGTGGCGCAGTTTCCCGACTACGTCTGCCGGATCACTGATGATGACGGCAGGCCAGGGCGGGAGCTTTTGGACAGGTTCCGGAAGGACGACACCGACGAGCCGGTGATCGCAGTCACGAGCCAGATGTTGACGACCGGTGTCGACATCCCCTCAGCGCGCAATATTGTGATCCTGCGGCGGATCAGGTCTATGCCTCAGTTCAAGCAAATCATCGGGCGAGGTACACGGCTTTGCTTGGACATTGAGAAGGGGTCGTTCGACATCATCGACTTCGTCGAGGCCACTGTCCTCTTCAAAGACCCGGAGTTCGACGGCCCGCCGCTGCGCATCATCGATGACAAAACGGATGACCAAGGCAAACTGATCGAGAGCACCGACGACACAACCGAGGTAGCCGAGCCTGAGGCCCCATTCGAGTCGCAGGAAGCTGGGACGCTGGCGAGGAACGGCGATGACCCAATCGTGACCGACGAAGGCCAGGCCGACGAGATCCAGAGCGGCAAGAAGCGCATCTATGTGACCGGTGTTGAGGTCTTCCTCTGGAACGATGTGCACTATCAACTTCAGTCTGATGGTGTCACGTTGAAGATGGTCCGGTACCGAGAGTTCGTGCACGATCGGGTTCTGGAACTCAACCTAACGCCCACCGATCTGCGCACACAGTGGGCAACTACCAAAAGTCGTGCGGTACTTCGTAAGCGGCTACATGAGGTCGGCGACATCACTGAGGACGACCTGCTGCGCAAGCTGGACCACCCAGAAGCAGACCCGATCGATCTACTCATCAACGCAGCTTGGGAACTGCCGCTCGTCAGCCGTTCCGAGCGGGCGCACCGCGTGCGGCGCGAGCACGAGGAGTTCCTCAAGGGGTTCGCCCCCGAGGCTAGGGCTGTGCTCGACGCGCTATTGGACAAGTTTACCGAGCATGGCGCCTCCGAGTTGTCGCCGAGCGCGCTCCGGGTACCACCGATCAGGCAGATGGGCACCGTCACGCAGCTGGCGCGGCACTTCGGCGAGGTACGAGACATGCACGATGCCATCGATGAGCTAGGCAAGCGCATCTTCGATGTCGCATAACTCCACCATAGTTTTAGTTTTGCGTAGGCGTGACGCGCAAACCTAAAGGAAAGTAGGAGGAGAATGACTGCTAGTCTAGGGTGGTGCTTAGCGACGATACGGTCCGTGACCGACTGTGGCGTATCGCCGGCCGCCAGCGCGGCTACTTCACAGCAGCCCAGGCCGTAACGACCGGCTACTCCTATCAGGCCCAGCATTTTCATGTCCGGCGGCGTAACTGGATCCGCGTCGACCGCGGCATCTATCGCTTCCGCGAGTACCAGGATCTGCCCAGCTCCGAAACGGATCACCTGGTTCGCTGGTATCTGTGGAGCCACAGCCGGGCTGTCGTCTCGCACACCACGGCCCTGGCGGTCCACGACTTGGGCACGGCAAACCCTTCCGAAGTCCACCTCACAGTGCCGCCAGGCTTCCGGCAGAAGGACCCCGCTGTTGTTCTGCATCCGGCGACTTTGGCCGACGCTGAGATCGAACAGCATGAAGGCTTCAGGGTCACCACTCCAGTGCGGGCCATCATCGAGTGCGCCGCAGTGGCAGTGGATCAGGACGTACTCGACTCCGCCGTAGCCGAGGCTCTGGAGCGTGGGGTCTCAACGCGCCGCTGCCTGCTCCATGCCGCGCAGGAGATCGGCCCCCGAGCTGAACTTGGCGTGGAACGCGCACTGAGAGCGGAGCTGTCATGAAGCCGTACCAGGATGCCGTCGCGCTCCGAGGTGCTCTCGAAGCGAGACTGAAGCGGCAGTCGGACTCCGACGGTACGGATTTGGGGAGAGTGCGTCGGCCGGTGGTCTTCGACCGGCTGGCAGCCCGGCTTTCGGCCGATGCGGACGGTGAGTGGATCCTGAAAGGTGGTGCCGCGCTCGAATTCCGGCTGCGCAACCCGGCGCGTGCAACCAAGGATCTCGATCTGGCCGTACTAGCGGTGGGCTTGAACGGCAGGGCTATACGGGAAGCTCTGCTCGACACCCTGACCGAGGATCCGGACGGAGACTGGTTCACCTTCCGTGTCGTTCCACCCGTCGCTTTGGCAGTGGACTCAGCTGAGCGTCCGGCGTGGCGGCTCTCTGTGGAAGCGGGACTGGCGGGCAAGCCGTTCGCTGGCGTCCGGCTGGACGTCGCTGCACGCGCCGAGGAAGTGACGGCCACTGAACAGCTCTCGCTGCTCGGCGTCCTGGACTTCGCAGGGACTCCGGCACGCATGATCGAGGCAGTGGACCGACGCCCGCACTTCGCCGAAGAGTTGCACGCCTTCACCCGAGACGACGGCGACCGACCCAACACTCGGGTCAAGGACCGCGCCGACTTGGTCTTGCTGATTGAGAACGGCCTGGCCCCTGACCGCGAGTTGGATGGTGTGGTGCAGCACGTCTTCACTATCCGAGCCACTCATCCCCTGCCCAGCAACCTTCCCGGCCCGCCGCCACTCTGGCACGAGACGTACCCTCCACTCGTCGACGGCCTGACAGAGACCACACCTACCCTCGGCTCCGCGCTCGATCTGGTGCGTGGTTTCTGGAACAAAGCCGTGGACGACACCACCAGAACGGATTTCTGATGCCCCTCAAGGACGCAGCCGGTCAACTGACCATTGATGTAACCGACCAGCCCAGGAAACGAACCCGCGCCGAACTTCAGTCGGCAATCAAGTCAGCCCGCGACATCATGCGCAAGGACGCGGGGCTCAACGGAGACCTCGACAGGCTGCCACAACTGTCCTGGATCTTGTTTCTCAGAGCATTCGACGTGTGTGTAGAAAAAGAGCGAGCTGCCGAGAACCTCGACTACGAACCGGCCATCGCCGAGCCGTACAACTGGGAGAGCTGGGGAGCTCGAACGGAGTTCACCGGCGATGACTTCCTGGAGTTTGTGAACACCAAGCTGCTTCCACACCTTCGTGAGCTGAACAGCGACGAGGAGGGCGACCCACGCAATGTAATCTCCACGATCTTCCAGGAGGTTAATAATCGGATGCTCTCCGGGACATTGCTGCGTGACCTGGTCAACGTCGTAAACGGCATCAGCTTCGAGTCCGCGGATGATATCCACACGATGGCGTTCGTCTATGAGTCGATCCTCAAGGAAATGCGCGATGCCGCTGGCGATTCCGGCGAATTTTACACGCCGCGCCCGGTTATCCGATTCATGGTCGAGCAGTCTTTCCTCAAACTGGGTCAGTCAATCCTGGACCCCGCCTGCGGAACCGGCGGATTCCTCGTCGAGGCGTATGACGAACTTCGAGGGCTACCCCGCTCTCAGACACAAGTAGCCCAGCTGCAGCACAACATCCGTGGCATCGAGAAGAAGCCTCTGCCCTACCTGCTTGTCATGATGAACCTTCTGCTACACGGCATCGATGTCCCTAATGTGCTGCGAGATAACTCGCTTTTGCGGATGCGTAACGAAAGCAGCCCCAGACACCGGGTAGACGTCGTCCTGACCAATCCTCCATTCGGCGGGGAGGAAGAGAAGTCAGTAGCTGCACGATTCGATTCTGCCGGCGTAGCCACGCGGGAGACAGCCTGGCTCTTCTTGTACTCCGTGATCGAGCGGCTTAAACCCGGAGGGTGCTGTGCGATCGTCCTGCCGAATGGCTCTCTTTTCGGCGGCGGCGTCGGAACGAAAGTCAAGGAAAAGCTCATGAAGGAGTGTAACCTGCACTCCGTCGTCCGGCTTCCGCAAGGCGTCTTCGCGCCCTATACCCAAATCCCGGCGAACCTGCTCTTCTTCGAAAAGACCGGCCCGACGAGGGACATCTGGTTTTACGAGATCCCTCTGCCGGAGGGACGGCGAGGCTACAGCAAGACCAAGCCCATGCGATACGAGGAGTTCGGGGATTGCGCGCAATGGTGGGGTGGCGAGGCAAGGGAAGGGCGCGAGGAGAATAAGCTCGCCTGGAAGGTATCGGCCAAGGACGTTAAAGCAGGCGGCTATAACCTCGATCTCGCCAACCCAAACGTAGGAGACGACCTCGCACATCGATCTCCAACGGATCTCGTGGACGAACTAATCAAGACGGAGCGGGAAATTTTGGGACTACTGGGCGAGCTCAAGGCAGAGTTGGGGGATCGGCGGTGAAGGCAACGACCTATGACGTAGAGGACGTCATGTCCCTGGTACGCCGACCAGTAGTCGTAAACCCTGACGAAACCTATCGGGAAATCGGACTTCGATCATTTGGCCGCGGCGTCTTTCACAAAGACCCCGCTCCCGGTTCAGCGATCGAAAATAAGAAGGTCTTTTACATCAAACCCAACGACCTTCTATTTAGTAGTGTGTTCGCATGGGAGGGGGCCGTGGCACTTGCCACAGAGGCCGAGGATGGCCTAATTGGCTCACACAGATTCATGACCTTCCGCGTCAACGAATCCGTTGCCGACATGCGATACCTTTTGCGCTACTTTTACGGCGGTCCGGGACTCGAAGTAATTCGCGCTGCATCACCGGGTTCAGCGGGGCGTAACCGGACATTGGGTATCAAAGCGTTCGCAGCGCAGTCAGTGACCCTTCCACCTGTCGACGAGCAGCGCCGCATCGCCGACAGGTTGGACGCCGCCCTCGGACGGGCTGACGCCGTGTTCTCGCGACGCAAGAACATGGCCACCCTGCGGGAGAACCTCGCCGCGTCGCTCATTGCATCTGCCGTAGAAACTGCGACCGAGTTGGTTCACATGGGTGACGTGGTCGTGTTCGACCGCACCGTCATTGAAATCGACCCCTACGCCGAGTACCGCACTATCGGAATTCGGTCCTTCGGCAGGGGATTCATCCGTCATCCGAGCACCCTCGGAGAAAACCTCAGCAAGCTCGGCTACTTCACCTTTCCGGAGAACGCCCTCGCACTGAGTAACCTTATGGCGTGGGAAGGAGGAATTTCCGTCACGCGGGCCGAAGGTGCTGAATACATTGCTTCCAACCGGTTCTTCTTCTATCTTCCAACCGATGAACGCGTAAACACGAGCTATCTCAGGCACTTCCTGCTGGCCAAACAGGGCCAGGCTCTTATTGCCTCCGCCTGCTCCGCAGGAGCAGAGCGCAACCGCACACTCGGCCGTAAGCGATTTGAGGCCCTGACGTTTCCTCTCCCCCCGCGGCCCACCCAGGACCGGGTCGCGCGAGTGCTCGATGCCCTCAACGCTCGGCTGAGCTCTGTCTACACCGAGCCCACCCTTGACGCACTCCGCCCGTCAATCCTCAATGCCGCGTTCACCGGCCAGCTGTAGCCCGCCGCCACGCCTCGTCCGTCACGAATACGTGATCGAGAAAGCGTAGTCCGACGGCTGGTGCGGCCTCCAAGAGTCGCGCAGTCCCCTTCGGTCGCCAAGGCTTAGGGTTGGGTCGCTGTGTGGGTGGTTGTGCGCAACTTCGAAGGATGAGCCGCCGGAGGCGAGGACGAGAGTCAGAATGTCGCGGACTGGTATCAGACTGCGGTCGTTCGCACCGTCGGTGAGGCGGGCCGTGCGAAGAAAGGTGCCGGCCGTATCGCAGACCACGACGATTACCCGCTCATGTCGCAGGTCGCGCAGCAACGGGGCTGCGACGGCGGCCACATCGGCCGTCGTGACGACACGGCACCGATCGGTCGCTCCCGGGTAGGCCAGGCGTTTCGCGAGGCGAACACCGCCGCAAACCCGTGCTGCCTTGGCCTGCCCCGTCCCCGGCAGGCCGACCAACGCCTGCGGATCCGCCCAAGCCAATCCTCGTAGCCGGCAATGCTCGGCGATCAATTCACTGGCTAGTTCCACCGCGTCGCGCCCTGGTCCCAGGGAGCAGAGCAAGCGGCTCTCGGTCAGCGAGCGCCTCGGAGCCGAACTTCCACAGCCGTTCGAGCGGCCGATCGCTGACCGGCATTTCTGCGACTCGCATTTGTGGCCGCCTGTCAGTCCACAGAGTCCCGGTCGACCGGCTCGTCCACTGCGCTGACGTCGCTCTCGGCTTCCTCGAGCACTGACACGTACTCTCCCACCCCGTCCGCAGACGTGCCAATGAGTTGCATCAGTCGCTTATGCAGCGTCTCAGAGCGAGCCTGCAGAAAGCCCTCGTAGTCGTCTCGCAGGGCGGATTCAAAGGCTGCGTCGTCCACGAGGCATGTTGCAAGTCGCGCGCGGATCGTCTCCGTTCCCTGAGTCTCGCAGAGATCCTTGAGGTAGACCGACGGCGGCTGGTCGCTGATGTAGATGTTGGTCACCGAGCTGAGCATGATCAGGTTGGCGCAGACGTTGGCTCGGTTGAATCCCTGTCCCTGCTTCTTGAGGAACGATTTGGGGAAGAAATGGTGGAACTCCTTGTCGTTCTGCCACGACAGCGCCTTATCCGTGTCGATGCGTCGGCCATGGCGGAGGTCCACTGGATGGGCTTCCGCGAGCAGCAAACCCAGTAGCTTCGACGGCGCGTTGGTCGTACGGAACTGACTGCGCCGCCACAGCACGTTCCGTGGCAGGCCCGCCCCAACCTCAATGTCAGCACTCTCACCCTGAGCGAATGCGCGCACCGCCTCACGGTCGTCGGCCATCTGTCGCGAGTTCCACCCCTTGAAGTACTCACCGCTTGCCGTCAGCCAGAACCATCTCTCGATGGCATCGAACTGGGCCGCAGTTGGCTTGGGAGCCTGTCGGAAGATCTCAACCAGGACTGCGAACTGGTTGTAGTAAGGCAAGGCGGTCGCCCGAGGCGTACGAATCTGTGTAGTCAGGAAATCCACGGCGAGCTTCGACGCCTCTCCCGCTGCCTTGACCGCGTCTTCCAGCTCTGCGTGATCCAGGTTGCGCATCAGGTTCATATCATCGCGGGAGAACCCGAAGCCCGCCGCCGCGGAGATGGTGCGAAGCACGGTCTTGGTGTCGACGCGCCCGTACCTCTTCCTATCAAGCACGCCCAGAAGCGTGTCGATCTCATCCTTAAGGTCGAACTCAGGACTCCACGTGGCCGCACGCATCAGGTCAACTACCGTGAGTGGTGTCGCCGTGCTGTTGATCCGTTCGAAGACCTTGGCGACTTCAGTCGAGGGCATTCCCCGCAAAGTGATGACCGCGATTTGGTAGTTCGAAAAGCGGTTATAGAGGGCCTTCGCTCGTTCCTGAAGTTCGGCGGATCCTGCCTTCGACGCACGATCTGCGAACTCGAAACCGTCAGACAGCAGACGAACCGGAACCACGTGGGGCGACGGCTCGGCGAGCGTGGTGGCGTGCCTGAACTCTTGGAGCTCCAAGTCGTAGACGATGTTCCAGGCGCTGTCTGGGTCATTACTCGGCTCCCAGTGCAAGGCACCGCAGATCGTAGCCAGGCGCTGCTGACCATCCAGGATGTAGTTCACGGGGTAGCCGTGCCGCTGTTCCCCCACAGAAAGGCCGGCGACCGTGCGCTCGCTGGCCAGCTGCTCGGTGCTCTGCCAGAGCAGCACGCTGCCGATCGGGTAGTTACGTGATACGGAATCAAGGAGGTCGAGGATCTGCTGCCGCGTCCAGACGAAGTTCCGCTGGAACTTGGGGAGGACGACATCCCCTTCAAGCACCCGGTCCACGACCGTCACCAGCCGGGGCACATTCGAGTCCGGGTCCTGAGCCTTGCGTTGCTGAACCGGAATGATCGCCATACGAGTCCCCCAATGCCGACGGTTCCAGCAAGTCTAGGAGCCCCCTCTGACATCAGCTCGCTTGCCGGGTGCCAGCGAGGTGACGAGGAGAGCGTTCCCTTCTCTCCCCAGGCCCACCAGTGTGTGCCGAGCATCGCAACTTCGCAGCCACAGAACGCGGAAACGGTGACCAGCAGGGCAAGGAGCGTGAGCGGACGGGAGATCAAGGGACGCGCGGAGCAGGATAGGGCAGCGTGGTGCGGGCTCATCAGGCGGAACAGCACCACGGGACACGACCAGGCACCCCCATCAGGGATTCGATCCCACAGGAACGCGCGCATGGTCGAGGCTGGCAGGCCGGTTGCGACTGCGGCGCGACACCAGTGACAACTGTGGCTTATCGTGCTCGGAAACTGCCTCCTGACCAAGCGGATGAACGCGGACCTTGCGGCCGGCGTTGATGCCGACTGGCCTCGGCCGCGGGTCGATCCCTAAGCCGCTGCACGCCTACCAGGTGGCAGCGGCCGAGATCGTTGAGACCGTCCGCACGGTCCCTCTGAATGCGCTGTCACCGCTGCGATCGGCGTGGGTTCCGCAGCGGCACAGCACGAAAGTTGCATGGCAGTTGGACGAGATGACAGTGCCGCTGCCGGGATGCGGAGTTGTCCGACAACGGTTCTAACGTCGTCTGAATGGATCACAGCGACTCTTCCCGGCACCATGTGCGGATCACCGCCAACGGAGCCACGGCCACCGTGGAAATTGGGGGCCAGGTTGTTGACCCGCGCGCCGTCAGTGCCTACAGCGTCAGCCAACTCCCCGGCGAGCCCGCGCACGTCGTGCTGCACCTTGCGGACCGCGCGGATACCCGTTTCTCCGGGATGGCGCGGGTTTCGGTCGCCGATGCTCCCGATCCGGGCCCGGCCGCAGGCGCGTTCCTGGCCGCGATCGACGCCGAGGAGCTGGAGCGCGAGGCGCTGGCCCGCCCCGACCTGGGGACCGGCCCGCACTCGCTGACGCTGGCCATGCTCACCCAGCTTGGGGAGTGGGCTCGTGGCGTTTGACGTGGACGGAGCGCGGCGCGTGGTCGGCCGCATCCTGGACGACAAATTGGAGGCGTGGCGTGACAGCGGCGGCCGTGCGGATGACTACCTGGACGAGACGACGGGGAAGCTGGTGCCGCCGGCGCCCGACGAGGACTTGATCTGGGACGGGCTTGGCGCGGTGATGCCCCTGGGGCGTCCGGCGATCACGAAGCCGATCGGTAGCGCGGTCGCGGCAGAGCCGCCGACCACCGACTACCAGGCGGTGTTGCCCGTACAGGCCCCGGAACTGCGGCCCGACGACGTGATTCGCGTCGCCGGGTCCGTACGACCTGGCGGCCCCCGTGATCCGCAGCTCGTCGGCCGCCGCTTCCGGGTGTCGGACAAGAACGTCGGCACCTTCAGCGTGGTGCGCATCGTGCGGGTGCAGGTGATCGACTGATGGCTGTCGCGAACCCGCATCCGAACGCCCACCCTGACGCCACGGCGTTCCGCGACCCGATCGCGCTCGCCGCTGCGCTGGCCCGTATGGGTCCGGCCGCCCGGGCCCGTACGCGTACGATCACCCGGCATCACGCGATGCTGCTGCGCGTCCGTATCCAGCGTCACGCCTCCGGCAGGCCGGGGCCGCGGGTGATCACCGGTCAGTACCGGGCCTCTTGGGATGTGCGGATGAGTACCGGCGGTGGGCAGGTGACGGCGGAGGTGTTCTCCGACGCTCCGCAGGCGAGGCGGCTGGAGTACGGCTTCGTTGGCGTCGACTCGCTGGGCCGTCACTACCGGCAGCCGCCGTTCCCGCACGTCGAGCCCGCCTTTCGGCAGACGCGGCCTGGCTTCGTCCAGGCCCTGGCGGACGGAGTCCTGCCCTGACCGCCGAACGCCTGCCCGTGACCCGGGCGCTCGCCGCTTTCATCGCGAAGGCGACCGGCCGGCCGTGCGGCATCGGTGAACTGCCCTGCGTCCGGGGGCGGTCCGGGGAGTGGGAGCCAGCATCCGCGCCGTACACGATCCTGGACTCGCTGCCGGGAGAGTTCAGCGGTCCGCCGCTGTGGGACTGGCACGCGGACGCCGCCTGGGCGTACCAGGTGACTTCGGTCGGCGAGCGCGACGACCAGGTGCAGTGGCTCGCCGACCGCGTACGCCATGGCGTCGTCGGACGGAGTGATGACGAATGGGCCCATGACCTGCATGTTCCCCAAGCTCGTGTGATCGACCGGGAGTTGGATCACGACGCTGGAGGCGAGCCGTCCGTGTCGGCGGCAGGCGCTATCGTGTCCTACGTACAGCGGTTCACGATCACCGTGACACCGGCTGCTGCATAGACGTTTCCTCACCGCGGAGGCCCGCGCGGACGCTAGGCCCAGGCCAGGCGAACCCCTTTGAAACTCAAGGGGCAGGGCCTCGGCACGGGACGCTGCCCCAGAAGTGGGAGCGGACCTGTGTCCCTGAAGAAGCCTGCCACCCAGACCCGATTCCTGCGGCGCGGCATCTCCAAGATCTACTGGCTCACGTCGATCACCGATCCGAAGTGGCCGTCCCGCAAGGAAATCAGCGAGCCCAACCGGTTCGACCTGACCAACGCCGTCTCGGACATCGAGGGCTGGGCGCTGGAGAACGACCCGATCGAAACCCCGGACATGGGCTCGACGTTCAACTCCTCGATCCCGGGCAACGACAAGGCCGAGAACAGCTCGCTCACCTTCTACGAGGACCGGCACTCCGACGAGATCGAGCAGCGTCTGCCCAAGGGGGCGAAGGGCTACGTCGTCCTGCTGCGTAAGGGCGACGTCCCCGGCTCCCGCTCGGTGGACGTCTTCCCCGTGCAGGTCGCCACCCGCGCCGCGACGTACTCGACGGGTAACGAGGCGGCCAAGTTCAAGGTCGACTTCACCATCGTTGACGAGCCGTCGCTGGACTCCGTGGTGCCCGAGGCTTTCCACACCCTTCCGGTGCCGCCCGAGGACTGCGACGACGACCACGGCCACGGCGACCAGGACGGTGACCACGTTGACGTCACCGTCGTGAGCGCGACCAAGACCACGGTCCGTGAGCACGGTGAGGACTGAGCGTGTCGCGCCCCGCACCGGCCAAGCGCCCGTCCCCTCCCCGCGATACGCCGGCGGAGGGGGCGTGGGCGTCCAAGATGGACCGCCTGCGCCGCCGCGCCCGGCCGCAGAACAAGCTCCGCGTCTGCGATGACGACCAGCTCAGAGAGCAGGTCGCGGACGCCGAACGCGACGCCCAGCGCGCCCGGTTCATCGCCGAGGCCACGCCGGACGACGAGCTGGCGGCCCAGCGCGCCGCAGATGCGCAAGCGGCCTTCGAGACCGCGAGCGCCGCCCTGGACGACGCCTCGGACTTCCTCACGTTCCTGGCGCTGCCGCGCCCGGTCCTGGAAGAGCTGATCGCCGCGCACCCGCCGACCGAAAAACAGGAGGAAGAGGGGGCGGTGTTCAATCCGGACACCTTCCCGGCCGCGCTGATCTCGGCGGCGTCCTTCGACGGGATGAGCCAGGACGAGGCTACTGAGCTGCTGGCCACCTGGTCGGCGCCGGACGCCAACCTCCTGTGGGAGGCGGCCTGGCAGGTGCAGCAGGAAAGCCGGGTCGACCTGGGAAAAGGCTGAGCCGCGACCCGCACCTGCGGGCGGAGCTGGAGCTGTGCGAGAGGTACCGCATCCCGCACTCCCAGTTCCTCGGCGGCGACGGCCGGTGGACGGAGCTGGACCGGGCCAAGGCCCTGGCCTGGGCGGAGTGGCAGCGCGCGGTGTGCCCCGAGTGCCACACCCGGCTGGAGGAGTGGGACCGCGACCGGCACGCCTACGTCACCGACACCCTGCGCTGCCCCGGCTGCGAGCTGATCGAGCAGGAGCGCGACCACGTCCCCCAAGACCGCTCCGGCTACGGCGTGAAGATCCAGCTCCTGCCGCGCCACCAGCACCGCGACCACACCTGATCCAACCCGCACGACGTACGTAAGGAGCACAGCGGTGGCCGGGTTCACCCTGACCGTGGCGATGCGCGCCGAGGTCCGCGACCTGATCGCGGGAACTCGCGCTGCCTCCGGTCAGATGCGGACGCTTGCCGATCGCACGGATGCCGCCAATCGCTCGCTGGCCCGCCTCGATGCGAACGGGGCGAGACTCGCCCGCCAGTTCGCGGCGCTCAACCGCTCCACCCGCTCCGCTGTCGGCGAGCTGAACCGGATCGCCGCACGTGCCGGAGCCGCCCGCGCCAGCCTGCGCGCGGCCGGTGACGACGGAGCTCGCTCCATGTCCCGGCTGCAACGGACCATGGCCGGCGCGGGCAGGGGCGGTGTATCCGCCACCAATATGCTCGCGGGCGGCAGTCTGCTCCTGGGCGCGGGCGAGATGGTCCAGGAGGGCAACCGCTACCAGAAGCAGATGAACCTGTTCCGGGCGGTCACCTCGGCCACCGCCGGACAGATGAAACGCGCCTCGGCCGTCGCGCAGGAACTCGGCAATGACCTGAGCCTTCCGGGCTCGACCGCGGCCGACGCGGCCGAGGGCATGGTCGAGCTGAGCAAGGCGGGATTCCGCGCGGACCAGTCCATCGACGCCGTACGCGCCTCGCTCCAGCTCTCCGCAGCCGCCGATGTCAACGCCGCAACGTCCGCGAAGTACTTGGGCGACATCATGGACCAATTCGGTCTCGGTGCTGATCAGGCTTCGCGGGCCTCGGACACGCTGGCCGCCACCGCGAACAACGCCTCCGGCTCGATCACCGACATCTACTACTCGATGCGGTACGCCGGACCGGTCGCGAACGCGCTCGGCGTCTCGCTGCAGGACACCGCGGCAGCGGTCGGCATGCTCGGCAAGAGCGGCATCCTCGGGCAGACGGCGGGCACATCGCTCAGGGGCATTTTCGCGAACCTGGCCGCGCCGACGCCGCAGATGCGGGGCGCGCTGAAGGACCTGGGGATCGACGCCTGGACCGCCCAGGGGCAGTTCCGGGGCCTTCGCCTGGTGATCGACGGCCTCTCGAAGGCCGAACACCGGATGTCCCAGAAGGACTTCGCCGCAGGAGTCACCCGAGCGTTCGGCAAGCCTGCGCTGTCCGGGGCGGCGGCGTTGGCGCATCAGGGGACCGAGTCGTTCGACGCCCTGTCGGTAGCGGTGCGCCAGACCGGGGCCGCCGCGTCCATCACCGCCTCGCGCGGTCAGGGCCTGACCGGTGCGATGACTCAGCTGCGTACCCAGGCCAAGCAGACCGGGTTGGCGCTGTACGAGGGCATGGCCCCCGGTCTGGAATACGTGACCCGGCTGCTGACGCGCGGACTGGCGGGGGCGACGCCGTACCTGACCACCGCGCTGGAGTACGGCCGCAACCTGGCGATCCTGTACGGGCCGGAGCTGAAGGCGAAGGCGGGCTCCGGCCTCGGCGGCTTGATAGATGAGGCCCGGGGGCTGCTGGGGCCGCTCAGGGAGCTGGGCGAGCACACCCTTGCCACGGGCCTGAACCTGCTGATCAATGCCGCTCGCACGCTGGGCGACGTCCTGCGCAACGCGGCCGACGGTGCCGAGCCCATCGTGTCCGCGCTCTCGGGTCTGGGGAAGGACGGGGGTGCTGCTGCCGGCACGCTCGACATCATCGCCACGGTCGCGAACGTGGCCATGGACGCGGTGTCGGGCCTGTCCGCCGTCCTGGTGCCGGTCGGGCACGTGGTGGGCGGGCTGGTCAGCGCCTTCGGTGCGCTGCCCGCGCCCATCCAGTCGGCGGCCCTGGCGATGTTGCTGTTCCGCAGGGCGCAGCCCGGCCTGACCAGCCTCGCCAACACGGTTACCGGCCCTGTCCGGTCAGGTTTCCAGTCCTTTGCCCAGCAGATGCGGCTCCAGCAGACCCTCGCCGCCGCAACCGGTGGATCGCTGACCCGGTACGGGGCAGCGTGGGCCACGGTGCAGGCCAGGGTCGGGTTTCTCGGCAGCATGACGGCCGCGTTCCGCAGCGCGAACGGCGCGGGCGTGACGTTCATGGGGACGATGAACGGCGTTACGCGCGCGGCTGGTTCGGGCCTGCGCTCGGCCATGTCCGGCATCTCCGGCGCGCTGGGCGGGCCTTTCGGTATCGCCATGGCCGGTGTCTCCGTTGGCCTGGGGCTGCTCGCCGCGCGACAGCAGAAGGCCGCGCAAGCCGCCGCCGAGCACCAGCAGCGCGTCTCCACGCTGACCTCTGCGCTGCGGGAGTCGGGCGGGCAGATCGACAGCAACGTCCGCAACCAGGCCGCCCAGGCGCTGCTGGACACGAAGACGGAGCAGGGGCAGCTCACCAAGGTCATGGAAGAGGCCGGCGTGCCGCTCGCGTCCCTCACGGACGCCTATCTCGGCCAGGGCACGTCCCTGGACGCGCTGCAGAAGAAGCTCCAGGCCACGGCTGACAGGCAAAAGGTGTGGAAGGACGTCGCCGGAGGCAAGGCGACCATCCTGGACTACTCGCCTCTCGGGCAGCAGTACAAGGACGCGGCCGACGCGCTCGGGTCCGTGAAGGGCGAGATGGCCGGGGCGATGAAGAACGCGAAGGAGCTGGCCAAGGCCACGAAGGGCGCCGGGGACGGCACTTCCGCCTACGACCGGCTCAAGACCGCCGTCGGCGGCCTGGCCGACGAGACGGCTGACGCCGACACCCGCACCCGTTCGCTCAAGAGCGCGCTAGACCTGCTCTCGGGCGGCCAGATCTCCCTCCAGGCCGCGAAGGCGAAGGTCAACAGCGCCGTCCTGGACCTGAAGGAGGGCGGCGAGAACGTCAACCAGAAGGAGGGCTACGGCGGCAAGCAGCTCGTCAACGACGACAAGACCCTCAACACCACCACGCGCAACGGGCAGCAGCTCTACACCCAGCTCACCGCCCTGTCCGACGCGGCGGCCGACGCCTCGGTGGCGACCTACGACCTGGCGCAGCGCAACGGCGAGGCGCTGCCGGACGCACTGGCGAAGGCCCGTGGGGAGATGAGCCGGGCGCGCGCTGAGGCGATCCGGGCAGCGCGCAGCTACGGGCTGACCAAGGCTCAGGCCGAGGGCGTAGCCGACAGCCTCGGTCTGCTGCCCTCCAAGGTGTCGCTGCTGCTCCAGACCAAGGGCATGGACAGCACGCTGGCGAACCTGATCGCCGTGCAGGCCGAGTTCCACCGGCTGCCGAAGCAGCGGACCATCAAGGTCGACTCGCTGAGCGACGGCGCGCAGAAGAAGCTCCGCTCCCTCGGCTTCACGGTGAAGACGGTGCCGGGCACCCGGCAGATCAAGATCACCGCGCCGACCGCCGGGGCGAAGAAGAACTTGGACGGGCTGATCGACAAGCTCGGCCGGACGCCGAACTCGAAGAACGTGCGGGTGTCTGCGCCGACCGGGGCCGCGATCAAGAGCCTGGAGGCGGTGCAGGCGAAGATCCGGGCGACGCCGGGTGCGAAGTCCGTCACGGTCCGCGCCCCAACCGGGCAGGCCCGTAAGGAGCTGGAGGCGCTCGGCTTCCGGATCGAGAAGGTGCCCGGCTCCAAGAACGTCAAGGTCACCGTCCCGACCGGCGGCGCGCGCAAGGCGGCCGATGACATTCAGGCCCGCATCAATGCGCTGCGTGGCAGGACGATCCCGATCTTCACCTCGCTGATCCGAAAGCCCTCGTCGCATGACAAGGACGCCAACGGCATCCCCGACATGATCCAGAACCCCAACTACAAGGGGTTCAACCAGGCCAACGGTGGGGTGGTCGAGTACTACGCCGACGGCGGTGTCCGGGAAGGAGCGGCCGGTCCGCGCCGCCGCGAGCAGCACGTTGCGCAGATCGCTCCGGCCGGATCGTGGCGCATATGGGGTGAGCCAGAGACTTTGGGCGAGGCATATGTACCGCTTTCGCCTGCAAAGCGGGAACGCAGTAAAGCAGTTGTCGAGGACGTGGTCGGCCGCTTCGGCGGCCAGGTGGAGTGGTTCGTCAACGGAGGCGTCACCAAGCGCGCCAGCCGCGACTACAGCCCTGTGATGGCCAGCTCGTTCAAGCGGACCAAGAACGCGGAGGTCATGGCCGGCGTCGTCCGCGCCTTCGACATCCGCACCGGGGCCGACCGCGCCCGTAGCCGCGTGGTCGATGCCCGCGCGGGCGGACGCGTCCAGGTCGTGGTCGTACGCGAGCAGCAGCCGCTGATCGGCACCATGCCGGTCACCGTCACCGACAGCTCCGCGACCCCCGAGCAGATCGGCACAGAAATGATGCGCAACCTGCGCAACGCCCAGCGTGGCGGGAGGGTTTGATGAGCACACCAACCAAGACGGCCCCACCTCTCGAAATCGAGCTGGCCCCCTGGCAGTTCGAGATCGGCGGCGTCGTCCTCGGTACGGGAACGCCCGTCCCGGTCGGGAACGTCGAAGGGCTCGGGTCGCCCGCCACTCGTCCCCAGGATGTGGACAACCCGGCCGGCGACGGCACCTACCCGGGCCGGGACTTCTACGGGCCCCGCACCATCCGCATGGAAGCCGGCATCAAGACGCCCGGCGACCCAACCGCGGCGGCCGACCTCCTCGCCTGCCTGGAGCTGGCCCTTGACGACCCGGCCGCCCGCACCCGTCCCGAAGGGCGCGCCGTGCTGCGGGGCCGCTGGCCCGGACACCGCACACGCCGCCTGTACGGGCGGCTGCGCCGCATGGAGGCCACCAACACGACCAACGCGATCAACGGATGGATACCCCTCGACATCGAGTTCGCCGCCCTCGACCCGCGCTGGCACGACGACGAGCTGTCACAGCTCACGCTCCGGCTGGACCAGGCCGCCACGCACGAGCCCGACAGCCGGAGCATCAGCGCCCCGCTGTGCGCGCCCACAGACTGCGACCGCGCCGACCCGGACGACCGGCCAGGCTGGATCACCAACCGGGGCAACGTCTCGGCCTGGCCCAGCCTCCGCGTCCACGGCCCCGTCTCCCATCCGCGGATCTGGAACACCGTCACCCGCCGGGTTCTCGAACTCGGTCTGTCGCTGCGCGCCGGGGAGTGGGTGGAGATGGAGACCCGGCCAGGAACCCGCTGGGCCCTGCGCAACGGCACCGTCAACGTCGCAGGCGACCTGACGCCGGAATCCCGGCTCGACCACTTCACCATCCCCAAGGGCCGCTCGGAGATCGGGTGGAGCGCCGACGACCCGACCGGCACCGGCCGCCTCGAAGTGTCGTGGCGCTCGGCTTACACCGCCCTGTGAACGGAGACCAGCAGTGACCCTTGTCCAGCCCCCGATGATGGTGAACGGCGGAAAGCACCCCGCCCGCGCGATGCGCCTGATGATCCGCGACCTGGCGCGCGGCCGGCAGGGCATAGCCGAAGCCGAAGACCTGAAGGTCCGGCCCCTGGAAGCGCCCGGCCCCGGTGTCCGTGTCGGCGACGGCTCCGCCCTCATCCACGGTGCACGCCCCTGGCAGGGCGCCTACACCCAAAGCAACATCGGCGACGCCGTGGTCGACGTCCCGCCCACCGGGCCGTTCGCCCGCACCGACCTGCTCGTCCTGCGAGTCGAGGACCCGGAGTTCGAGGGTGAGCGCGACCCGCGCCGTGAGGACATCGGCTACTTCCACCTCATCCAGGGCATCGAAAGCCGCGACACGGCCACGGTGCGGGAGATGACCGCGATACCCCTGGCGCGCATCACTATCCCCCGCAGCACCGCAGCGATCACCGCCGAGATGATCAGCGACCTGCGGCGCCTGGCCAACCCGCGCACCGAGCGGACCCTGCGCACCGTGCACCCCGACAGCACCGAGAAGGTTCCCGCCCAGCACGGCCACTGGGCGGCCTGGCCCAAGGAAGCCTCCTGGGACGTGGACATTCCGGCCTGGGCGACCAAGGCCACCCTCGTGGTCACCCTCTCGGGCCTGCGTGCCGAGGCCGGCCCCATCTACGCCGAGCTGCGCACCCGCCTGGGCGAGCACAACGCCAAGCCCACCGTCGTCGACGACGACGGCACCACCACACGCCGCACCACCGTCGTCCTCGCCGACACCTTCCCCGTCCCGCCCGCCTACCGCGGCACCCGCCAGCACCTGGCCGTGCAGATCAACCAGATCGACAAGTACGGCGACGGCGACCTGACGGTAACCCGCGGGACGACGGTGACCGCCGACATCGACTTCACGGAAAGCCCGGTGTGACGATGCCCGACTACCGCTACATCGTCGCCCGCGCCGCGACCGGCGAGGTGCTGCACTGGAACCTGCCGCTGACCGAAGTGGAGTTCGGCCCGGAGATATCCGGGCCGGGATCGCTCAGCGCGGCCCTGTCCCCGACCTTCGCCCACTCACTCAGCGAGATGCTGGATGCCGGGGACGCGGTGATCCTCGTTGAGCGGAACGCCAAGCTCGCCTGGGGCGGGGTGATCTGGCGGGCCGAGCCGGAAGGAGCCAAGCTCCCCATCGAGGCGAGCGGGTTCACCAGCTATCTGCATCGGCGGTTCGACCTGCACGGAAATCTCGACGGGCGCGGCCCGTACGTGGAGGCGGACCCATGCCAGGTGATCCGTGACGTATGGGAGTACGCGCAAGCGCAGCCGGACGGTGCACTCGAGGTCGTCGTGGACGACACGAAGTCGAAGGCGAAGACCGGCACGGCCAAGGACCCGTACACCACGCCCAAGTGGGAGGCCCGCAACCTCGGCGAGGTCGTGGACGAGCTGGCCGAGATCGATGACGGCTTGGAGTGGTCCGAGACCGTCGCCTGGCGCGGGCGCCGCGCCGAGCGGCGCATCATCCTCGGCGCCCCCAAGCTCGGCCGGCGCCGCGAGGACCTGACGTTCACCACCGGCGCCAACGTCGTCGGCGAACCGCACGTGATCAAGGACGCCGACGAGTACGCCCAGTGGGTCGTCGGGCTGGGCGCGGGCGAGGGCAAGAAGCGCAAGATCGTCCTCGACGGGGTACGCAACGGGCGGCTGCGCCTGGAGCACAGGCTGGAGACCAGCGAGAAGGACGAGACCAAGCTCAAGCAGCGCGTCCGGCGCGAGCGCCTGGCTCGGCAGATCCTGCCTACTCTCACCGAGCTGGAGATCACCGACCACCCCGCGGCGCCGATCGAGTCGCTGCGCATCGGTGACGACGTGTGTATCCGGCTGCATGAGCCGCACACCACCTACGACGGCTGGAACCGCATCGTCGGCTGGACCGTACGGCCCGGCGACGGCGAGACCCCCGAGCGCGTGACCTTGAAGCTGGAGCGCACCGTGAAGCCCGCCGACAGCGCGGATGAGGAGCAGTAGATGCCGGACACGATCGCCACGCTCGCGCGCCGCCTGGCCCGCCTGGAGCGGCGGGTGACCGTCTTGGAGCGGGCACGGCGCGCCCCGTACCCGCCGTGGCGCGACCTCCCGCTGACCGGCGACACCGCCGTGCCCGATCCTGCACAGCCACCCCAGATGCGCGCCAACCTGTGGGACACGCTGGAGTTCAGCGGCCGGATCGGCCTGCCGGGCGGCCGAGCGGCGGACGGGGCAGCCATCGCCCTGTTGCCGGAGGGCTACTGGCCCTCCGTGCCCCGCACGATTCCGGTGGCCTCCGACGCGAACCGCCGTGAGCTCCATCTCGACCTCGATCCCAAGGGCGCGGTGACGCTGCGGGTGCAGGACGGCGGCAGTGTGAAAGCCACCTGGCTCAGCCTCGACAGCGCCTCATGCCGCATCGATGGCGACGCCGAGGAGTAGGCGCCCGCCCGCGTACGCACCGCTGGGTACCATGACGGCTGGGTGACCCTCCACCCGACGCTTCGCAGCCAACTCCCGAGGGACCGGCCCGCACCGACGGGCCTGGTCGAATGCCAGACGGCGCAGGGGAGAAATGCGAAGCGAGCGTGGCAACTCCGTTGAGCGCGGACAAGTTCTTGTCCGTGCTGAAGCACGCGGGCCTTGGCGTCGTTGAGCACGGCAAGTGGCGTACGCACAACCGCAACACCCATGGCAACTGGGGCCCCGTGAACGGGGTCATGATCCATCACACCGGGCCCTATTCGTCCGAATCGGACATGGCCGAACTGTGCCGTGTCGGCTACCAGGACCTTCCGGGGCCGTTGTGCCATGGGGTGATCGACCGGTCCGGGACGGTGCACCTGGTCGGCTACGGGCGGGCCAATCACGCCGGCATGGGCGACACCGATGTCCTGCTCGCCGTCATTGCGGAGAAGGAGAAGCTCCCGCGTGACAACGAGGAGGACACGGACGGCAACCGGCACTTCTACGGCTTCGAGTGCATCAACACCGGCAGCCAGCCGTGGCCCTCCGCGCAACTGGACGCGATGGCGCGTACCGCCGCTGCGATCTGCCGCGCGCACGGCTGGAACGAGCACAGCGTCATCGGCCACAAAGAGTGGAAGCCCTCCAAGCCCGACCCCGGCGGCATCGACATGGACGACTTCCGCGCCCGTGTCGCCCGGCACATCAAGAACGACGGCAAGGCTCCCGACGAGCCGAAGCCTGACCTGAAGCCGAAGCCGAAGCCGAAGCCCGATCCCAAGCCGGAGCCGGGCCCGAAGCCCGACCCGAAGCCCGTGCCGAAGTACGCCGCCTATCCCGGCAAGGACTTCTTCCGCGCTGGGCGCTCCTCGCCGGTGATCACGGCGATGGCGAAGCGGCTGATCGCTGAGGGCTGCGACAGTTACGACGCCCCGCCCGGTCCGGTGTGGAACGAGGGGCACCGCCGCTCCTACGCCGCCTACCAGATCAAGGCAGGCCACCACGGCGCCGCCGCCGACGGCATCCCGGGCCAAGAGACCTGGGCCAAGCTGCGTGTCCTCCACCAGGCCAGCGCAGCCGAACCGACCCCGAACAAGCCCGACCAGGAGAACGACCCCATGCCCCAGGCTCTCGCCGATGTCGCCGAACGGACCATCGCCACCTACTTCCAGTCGGTGCTGGGGCTGATGGCAGCCTCCAGCACGACCGACATGGTGTCGCTGTCCGCGTGGCAGGCCGCGGCCGTCTCGGCGATACCCGCGGCGCTGTCGGCGCTGAAGTCCACCCTCGGCACCGTACTCGGGCGGCCCGGCACCGCTTCCTGGCTTCCGCTCAAGCGCGACCCGGCCACGCCCAAGCACTGACCTCAACCGGAGGGAAGGAGAGTCCCGTGCCGGAGGGAGAGGTCGCACTGGCCCTGGCCGAGCTGCGCAGCGCCCTGGAAGTGGGGCTCGCCCGCATCGACGGGCAGCTCGCGCTACTGGTGCAGCGCAGCGACCAGACCGACAAGGCGGTAGACGACCTGGAGGAGCGGGTCGCCTCGCTGGAGAGGTCGCGGTGGCCGCTGCCGACCATCGCTGTACTCGCGAGCATCACCGCGGTGGCGCTGACCGTGTTCGGTGTGATGCGCGGCTGAGACGAAGTACCCCTGGCCGATCCGGTGTTGTCCGACTCTGCGGATAGCGTGAGGGCACCATTTGTGTCTTCCTGCGGCCTGGGGGTCTTCGTGAACACAGAGCATCTGATCGTGACCGACTTGGAGGTGGACACCGCGCTCGCGGACCTGTCGGTCCCGCTCGCCGTCCGCGCCGTCTGGCAGCTCCTGTCGGAGTCCGACGTACGACTGGACGAAGCGATCGCCCTGGACGTGCCGGATGTGGAACTCGCTGATCGCCTCATCGTCTTCCACGACACCAAGGAGGGCGGCACCTACGAGGCGGGGATCACCTCCGCTACCGCCCATCAGCTGGCCGAGCTGATCGGCTCGCGGCCGAGCGGACCGGTGTTCACCATGGGGACGCGACGGCTACGGAAAGAAGAGGCCGCGGCGCGCTTTAGGGAAATCACCGGCAAGAGCGTGCACGCGCTGCGCTTCACCAGGCAGGCCCGGCGCCACCGGGGCAACGCCCGCCCCCAGCTCGTCGAACGTGCCGCGCCCGTTAAGGAGGCAGCGGAGCCCGCGTAGCCGGGCAGTACCGCGAGAAAGTAGACGGCCCCCGCCGGAGCGGGGGCCATCGGGGCCTCTTGGAGAAAGACCGTCGCCCACAATAGCAGCGTCCGCCCGAAGGCCGGCGGCACGGTGCGGTTACTCTTCCGTCGGCACGCGCGAGGCGAGAGAGCGAAGGACGGGGCGATGGATCGGCTCAAGCCGTATCTGGTGGGGCATCAGGAGTTTGCTGCCCTGTACGGGGTGGAGCCGCAGATGGTCGGGCAGTGGCTGAGCCCGAGCAGGCGCACCCTGGACCCGGCCACGGCCATGGTCGTCTCGGGTGTCCGCTACTGGCCGTTGGGCTTCGCGGTCCGCTACGGCACGACCACCGCGCGGTTCAAGCAGGTCGACATACGCGTGAAAGAACGGCTCATCGCCGAGCAGGGCGAGGGCTGGGAGGCGGACCTCGGCGAGGAACTGTCCGCGATCGTCGGGCAGCAGGAGATCATCCAGATCTTCCACCTGCCCTCGCAGGGCAATCTCGCCACGGCGATCGCCACTGGCCGGTTCCCTCCCCATGACTGGCTGCTGTCGGGATCGCCGTTGTGGCTGCTGGACACGGTGCTCGACGCGGTGCCCGAGCTCCGCGCGAGCGCCCGCAGCCTGCCGTGGGAGGTGGACGAGGCCGTGGTCTCCGCGCTGCGCGACGGCACCTACGACGGTCCCGGATCGAAGGTCCTCACGCGGGGACGACATGCTCGAAAGGGCCTCTGACCTGCGTAAACACTGTACGTAGAGCCGAAATGCGAATAAGATAAACGTATGCCCATTCGGGTTGGTCAATTCGCAAAGGAGGCAATCGTGCAGATCCTGCACACGCCCGCCGGTGATGGCGTCGCCGTCATGAGGGCGAACGAAGTCCTGGTGATCGAGTCCGCTTTGTCGCTCTACGTGCTGAAGCATCCGGACTCCAATCTCGCCGTCCGCATGCTCGCCGATGTCTCACGGGTCAACGAGGAGCGGGAAGCGGCCATGGATGAGGCGGCCGAGAGTGTGACCTCGGCCTGATCTTGGCGGTGCGAAGTCGCGCTCACCGCCAGTGGGGTTGATCATCCGGCTCCCATCCCTCAAGATGGGTGACATTCTTGAAAGAGGTCACCAGGGGGTGGGGTATGGCAGCCGTCCAGGACGAGATTCCTGGTCTGGTGATCCACGCCGTGCGGCAGCCGGACGGTCAGGCGGCCACGATCCAGGCGCAGTTCGAGGCATTCCATCAGCTCAATCCATGGGTCCTGCGAGCCCTGGAGAGCCTGACCGCCGACTACCTCAAGCGCAGCGGCGGACGCGTCGGCATCGGGATGCTCTTCGAGGTCCTGCGCTGGCGCTACGCCACCGCCACGGAAGGCGACGAGTTCCGCCTCAACAACAACTTCCGCTCCCGGTACGTCCGGCTGCTCATCGAGCGCCACCCGGAGTGGGCCCCCGCATTCGAGGTCCGCGCCTTGCGGACCGACTGACCGAAGCTCTTGGAGAAACGTGAACGACGAGCAACCCAGCGAACCCCAGGCCGTTGAGGGCACCGTCATGGAGGCGCCCGCCAAGTCGACCTCCAGCGGATCCAGCGCCATCGTCCTGCGTGGCGACCAGCAAGAGTTCGACCACAAGCAGTTGAGCACCCTCGCTCTGATCAGCCCCGGGCTGGCCCATGCTCCCCGCGGGCACCTGGCGATGTTCTTCCACTACTGCGTCAGGACCGGTCTGGATCCTTTCGCCCGGCAGATCTACATGATCGGCAGGAAGAACTGGAAGGCGGCCAACGACCCCAACGAGCCGGAGCAGACCTGGACTATCCAGACCGGCATCGACGGCTTCCGTGCGGTGGCCCACCGGGCGGCTGCCAAGGCCGGAGAGGTCATCTCCTACGAGGAGACCGTCTACTACGACTCCGAGGGCCAGGCCCACGAGGTGTGGCTCTCGAAGGCGTACCCGACCGCCGTGAAGGTCACCGTCCTGCGCGGTGCCGCCCGCTTCCCGTTCATCGCCCGGTGGGACGAGTTCGCCCCGACGTACTACGACCCGAAGCAGGGCGGGTACGTGGTGGCGAAGATGTGGCAGCAGATGCCCGCCCACATGCTGCGCAAGTGCGGCGAGGCCGGCTCGCTGCGGATGGCGGCGCCGCAGGATCTGTCGGGCGTGTACGTGGACGAGGAGATGGAGCAGGCCGACGCCGAGGCCGTGGTCGGCGTCGCCGAGGACGCCGCCCGGCGGCTGCGGGCGGCTGCGGGGCTGGAAGGCAGCGAGGCCGACGACGGCGAGCGGGCCGAGAGCGCCGAGAAGCGGGAGGAACCCGCCGAGCGTACGGCGCGTGAGGACAAGCCCGCGCCGAAGCGGCGCGCGAAGGCAGCCAAGCCAGAACCGGAGCCCGTACAGGACGTGGAGCCCGGCGAGGAGCCGCCCGCGCGCCAGCGCGCCACTCCCCAAAAGCGGGCGGCCCCCGCCAAGAGCCGCGACGCCTCCTGATCTGTCCCATCCGTTCGGGTGCCGCCCGCTTCGCGGCGGGCGGCACCCTGCCTTCCTGGAGACCTGCATGACCATCACGGCCGAGCGGCCCGTCAGCCTGTGGCCCGCAGCCCACGCTGCCGACGCACGCCGCCCCCGTTCCCAGCAGACCAAGATCGGCGCGAGCGACACCGTGTGCGCGCGGCGCGCCGGATACCTCCTACACGGCCGCACACCCACCGACGGCGGCGAGAAGCGCAAGGCGATCCTCGGCACCTGGCTGCACGCCGGGATACTGGCCGCCGCCCGCGAGGAGTTCGGCTGGATCATCGAACGCCGCGTCGAGGACGACACGATCCGCGGTCACATCGACGCCGTCCAGCTCGACAGCCACACCGCCTCGAAGCTGCCGAAGCGGCTCCGTCCGAGCCTCCCGGCCGAGGAGACCACGGTGGAGGACGTGAAGACCAAGAGCACCTACCAGTGGGACAACATCCTGCGCTACGGGGCCAGCGACGCGGAGATACGCCAGGTGTTCCTGTACGCGGACCTGCTGCGCAGCGAAGGGTTCGCCGACATCGAGGGGCAGCGGCAGCTCGCCCGCCTCGGCCCGGTGAACGTGGGCCGTATCCGGTTCCGGTTCATCAACCGCGACAACGGCGATGACCACGTACAGGAGATGGCCTACAGCGCCGAGCGGGCCCGCGGGGCGCGCTGGTGGGTCCAGCAGGTGCGCTCAGCTAAGAGTCCCGAGGACCTGCCGCGCACCTTCCAGGGGCCGGGCCTGTCGGCCGTGTGCGACCACTGCCCCTTCAAGACGGCCTGCTGGGGCAGTGTCGCGGCCGGACGGCGCCCGCAGAGCATCCTCATCCACGACGACGCAGGCCGCGCAGCGGCGCTGGCGGAGTACGTCGAGGTCACCGAGCAGATGAAGCCGCTCAAGGACCGGCTGAAGCTCCTGCGCGCCACGCTGGACGGCTCCGAGGCGGGCGCCTACGGCGACAACGTACTGAGCTGGAGCGGCGGGAATCCGACCAAGGTCGATGACGTGGACGCCATGGTCGCCCTCTACGAGCGGGCCGGTCTGACGGTGCCGATGGCTCCCGACGCGGCAGCGATGAAAGCGCAGCTGAAGGCCGCGAACATCCCCGTGCCCGTACGGCTCGACCACGACCGGCGCACCTCGGTGAGCATCAACGTGACCGTGCACCGGACGTGACCTGGCACAGACCCCGGTGCGGAGGGCGGCAACCGCCGTCCTCCGCACCATCACCGAAATACCCACACAACCCGAAGAGGTTTCGATGAGTGCCCAATTGATGCTGGTAGCGGCCAACTTGCCTGCTGGCGTGGTCAACCAGAGCCAGAAGCTGACCTTGATGAAGATGTGCGATTCCGCCGACGACGAGACCTGCAAGGCCAATCCCGCTCTGGCGGGCCTGGCCGCGTGGGCGGGAGTCTCGGAAACGCGGGCGGCGAGCATCGTCACTGAGCTGGTCGCCAAGGGGCTCGTGGAACGCATCGAGACGGACAGGGCCGGCCCTACGGCCGAGTACCGGGTGTTCCCCCTCGGCGTGCCTGTCATGCCCGGCTGCGGCGACAAGGCCCTGTCATGAGCATTCACTTGATGGTGGCGGCGGGCTATCTGCCCGCTGGTGTGGTCAATCAGAGCCAGAAGCTGGCCTTGATGAAGATGTGCGATTCCGCCGACGACGAGACCCGCAGGTCCCGGCCGGGGCTGGCGCGTCTGGCCGCGTGGGTAGGGGTGTCGGACAAGCGGGCGGTGACCATCGTGACCGAGCTGGTCGCCAAGGGGCTCGTGGAACGCATCGAGACGGGCAGGGCCGGCCGCGCGGCCGAGTACCGCGTGTTCCCCCTCGGCGTACCGCCAGTCCCGGCCAAGGACGAGTTGCAATCCCGCAGGGAGTTGGAGCAGGCCGCGCCGAAGAACCCGCGCAAGGCACGCCTCGGAATCAAGCGTGCCGCACCGTCGAAACCCGCCATGACCCACGAGGACATTGAAGCGCGCACAGCTCCGCGCACCCCACACGGACCGGAGCAGGGCAGCGGCCCAGGGTTTCACCCGCGAAACCCTGATGAGGACTCCCTCAGGGTTCCACCGGTGGAACCCCGAGGGTTCCACGAGTGGAACCCCGGGGGTTTCACCGGTGAAACCCCTTCCTTCCTTTGTCCTTCCTCTGTCCTTCCTTTCCCCCCTACCCCCATGGCTGACGCCGCGGGGGAGCCGAACGCGGAGGCCGGTGAGCAGCCGCCGACCGGCTGTTCCAAGCACCCGCAGCCGGTCGGCAACTGCCGGGGGTGCGGCACCAACCCGCGGGCCGGTCGTGAACAGGCCAGGCGCAAGGCCGCCGAGAACGAGCACGCCTCGCAGCAGCAGTGGCTGAGGGAGTTTCTCGCCGAGCAGGAGCGCCGGGTTGCCGAGGCGGACCCGGCAGCGTTGGCGATGGCCCGTCAGCGCACGAAGGATCTGGCCCGCAGGGGGCGCACGCCCCCATCCAACTCAGCTGAGAGATAGGCCATTTGCAAGATCACAAACATTGACGCCCCGGTGTATACGATTAAGATATAAGGACAAGTTCGAAACCCCTTCGAACCCGAACCTCTTGGAGCTCTCATGGCCATCGCGACTCTCGGCCCCGCCGCCTACGTCGTCATCGGCGAAGTCATCCACGGCCCGCACGCCACACCCGTCCTCGCCGAGGGGCTGTTCTGCTCCATCGAGTGTGCCGCCGACGGGGTGCGCGAGCTGACCACTTCGATCGGCGAGCGTGAGCGCGGCTCGGCGTTCGTCCTCTGGCACAAGGGCCGCCCCGTCGGCTGCTCCGTCACCCGCGGCGGGCAAATGTGGGTGGTGCAGGTCCTCGCCTCGCACGAACTGCCCACCGCAGGCTGAACGCACACCTAGAGATAGGTGACATTTTTCAATGGCGGGCGCCCGATGGGCGCCCGCCTGCCCCACCGCTCTTGGAGAGAGACATGACCATCGCGGCACTGCCCGACCACAACAACCTCACCGACCCGCTGTGGCTGAAGCTGTTCCACGGCTACCGCCACGTCATCACCCCCCTGCGCCACAACGGCTGGACCACCGACGTCGACCTGGACGGCCGTATCCGCGCCGACCTCGGCGACGGCACCGAGCTGGTCATCGCCGCAACACACGAGCTGCCCACCGATCCCAGCGAGGTGGACGGCTGGACGGTGCGGCGCCAGAACATCGACGACCCTGGCGTGCACACCGCCCTGTACGACTCCACCCCCGACGGCCCTCAGAGCCACCACGGCACCAGCCTCACCCCGATGTTCGCGCGCATCGACGAGCTGAACGTCCCCAAGGCCACGACGCGGCTGATCGTCTCGGCCACGCACACCGCCCCCTACGGCGCCAACCACAACCAGACCGGCGGCATCGAGGCGCCCGGAACGGCCGTGGCGCGCTTCTTCGAGTGGTCCCGGCGCCTGGTCACCGCCGAGGGCTACCGCAAGGTGTGGGAGCGCCCGGAGCGGGACGGCCTTCCGCTGGCGCTGTTCGAGCGCGTCGGCCACATCACCACTGTCCGCATCACGCGCAGCGATGACTGACCGGCCGCGCCGCGCCCCGCGCCCCACCGGGGGCATGGGCCGGTGATCTGGCTGCTGATCGCTTGCCTCCTCGGCCTCGCGGCGTTCACCGCCCTCGGGATCGAGGACAGCCGCCACCACCGCGCGTTACGCGCACCCGACGAATCCTGACCACGGCCGCCCGGCCCGCTCTACCGGGCCGGGCGGCCCCGCAACTTGGAGACCACCGACTTGCCCCGCGCCATATCCCTGCTCTGTGGAGCAGGCGGAGACGCCACCGGCCTGAAGGAAGCCGGATACGAGCCGATCCTCGGCATCAACCACTGGCAACCCGCCGTCGATACATTCGCGCTCAACCACCCCACCGCCGCCGCGCGCTGCGCCGACATCCAGAACTACCCCATGCGCTGGCTGCCGCAGGCCCTCATCTTGTGGGCCAGTGTCATCTGCACCGAGATCAGCCCCGCCGGCGGCAAGAAGCGCCAGGCTGACCCCGCGCAGGAAGCCCTCTTCGAGGAAGAGGAGCAGTGGCGGGAGCTGCCGCCGGAAGCCTTCGAGCAGACCCGGGTGACCGCGTGGTGCGTGCTGCGCGCCGCCGAGGCCAAACGGTTCCCCTGCGTGGTCGTCGAGAACGTGGTGGAGTTCATCACCGACTGGATCTTGTTCCCCGAGTGGATCAGGGCCATGAAGAAGCTGGGCTACCGCGTCCAGATCGTCTCGGTGTCCTCCGCGCACGTCGGCTCGGTGACCAACCCGTACGCGCCGCAGTGGCGCGACAGGATTTACGTAGTTTTCACCCTGACCGGTGTGCGCCGTCCCGACTTGAGCCCGCGTCCGCTCGCGTACTGCGTCGAGTGCGGCCAGGACGTGAAGGCCCGGCAGAGCTGGCGGAATTCGAAGGTCCGCGTCGGCAAGTACCAGCAGCAGTACGACTACCGGTGCCCCCACACGCGCTGCGGCCACGCCCTGGTGGAGCCGTACGTGCGTCCCGCGTCCGACGTGATCATGTGGGACGACATCGGCCAGCGCATCGGCGACCGCACCCGGCCGCTGGTGCCGAACACGATGAAGAGGATCGGCGCGGGACTGGAGAAGTTTCCCTACCGGCCCAGCGTCATCACCCTCACCCACGGCAAGGACGGCACAGACCGGGCGTTCTCCCCGCACGACCGTCCGCTGCCCACCCGCACCGCGAAGCTGGGTGAAGCCCTGCTGGTGCCGGTCGGCGGCTCGTGGAACGACACCCCGACCTGGGTCGACGCTCCCATGCGCACCCGCATGACCCGCGAGAGCGAAGCCCTGGTCACGGTCGATCCGGCCCCGTTCATTGTGGAGTTCCGCAACAACTGCGATGCGGCGCCGGTGGACAACCCGCTCAGCACCCTGAGCACGGCCCGCCACCACGGCCTGGTGGTGCCCGACGGCGTGGCTCGCGACCGGGCCCGCAACACGCTGGTCATCCCGTACCGCAAGAGCGCCCCAAAGACGGCGGCCGAGCCCCTGCACACCCTGGCCACCCGTGACTCGGCGGCCCTGGTGCGCACCGCGCCCGCCATCGAGGACTGCTTCTTCCGCATGTTGCAGCCCCGCGAGCAGCTCTCGGCGCAGCGGTTCCCCGAGACGTACCAGGTCGTCGGCTCCAAGGCCGCCCAGACCATGCAGGCCGGCAACGCCGTGAGCGTCAACGTCGCCCGCTGGATCGGCGAACGCCTCAAGCCCGTCCTGGCCTGACCCCCGAAGAAGAAGGAGAACACCCTCATGTCCCCTGCCACGGCCGATCACCTGGCCATCCTCGCCCAACAGCGCGACGCGCTCGACGCCGAGCGGCGGCGCATCGGGAAGGCGCACTGCCTGGCCGTCCTCGACCACATCGCCGCTCAGATCCGCGCCCTGTGCCCGGAGGCCGTCTACGTCACCTTCGCCTACTACGGCAACACACGGACCCTGGACGTGCACGGAGTGCTCGGCGCACAGCCCAGCCCGCTGGGCACCTGCCCCGAACTGTGGGACGGCAGCAACGAGGAGCACCCGCTCGCCGGCATCACCGAGGAGATCGAACTCGACGTGCAAAGCGCGCTCGCGCCGTACGACTCCCCGGCCTGGGCCACGGTCAGGCGCAACACGGCGAGCGACGGCAACAGCTGGCTGCTGGAGCTGCCCCCGCCCGACCGCGCCGCGCGCATCGCCCAACTGGTGCACGAGCACCACCCCGAGGCCACCGCCATCATCGTGGACGGACACAGCGCCGGGGGCCGCATCATCGAGATCGTCGAAGGCACCGCCGAGGACGGCACCCAGAACCTCACCACCCAGCGCCGCTGGACGGGCGAATGCGACGACGTCCTCACGCGGCTGGTGGGCCAGCTCTTCGCCATACCGGCCCTGGCTGGCCGCCACCTCACTCCGCTCTACGACTACCGGCACCCCTACGGCACCAGCAGCGATCTCGTACGCCTGATGACGCTGCCGCCGACCGCGTAGCCGCCGTTGCCGGAGAGCATCTGATGAGCGGCACCTGGTGGATCGGCGAGGCACCGTGCGCGGGGGACACGCGCTTCACCCCCGACGACGCGACTGCGGACTCGCTCAGGACGCCGCAGACACGAGCCCTCCTGGTCGTGTGCCAGGAGTGCCCGTTCCGATCGCGGTGCATCGCCCTGGTCATGCCGCGCCGCTCCCGCTTCGACGGGATCTGCGGGGGACGCCTGTGGCTGGACGGCAAGATCCGCGACACCTGCAAAGGCGCTCATTCCGACGAACTCGAGGAAGGCAGCGCCCCCATCACCCATGGCACCCAGGCCGGAGCCCGCACCCACAACCGGCGCGGGGAACCAGCCTGCTCCCTGTGCCGGGAAGCGGGGCGGCTCGCCCAAGCCCGCCGACGCGAGCAGAAGCGAGCGCCCCGCACCTGACTCCCACACACCCAACACGCCCCTAGGAGCGACATGTTCACCATCGAGGCGGTCAGGCTGGCCGCCATCCTCGACAAGGTCACCCCACATCGCCCGGCCGGACCCGACATGGACCACCTGGACGTGGTCGTCCTCGACTGCACCCGGCGCTGGCTGCACGCCGCCGCCGGTGGAGACCGCACGCTGGCGGTCGCCCGCACCCGTGTGGACGGCGCCGCGCACTGGATAGCACCCGTGGCCTTCGACGAGATCTCGGCCCTGCGCGGCTGGCTGGAGTCCTCCCGCCACGTCCGGGTGGAGAACATGCTGGACAGCGGCCTTCCCCGGCTGCGTTTTTCCGAAGGCGCGGCGCAGATCACGGTGCCGATCGCCACGTATGCGGCCGACTTGCCCTGGCGCGAGCTGCTGCGCGCCGAGGCCCAGCCGACCTCGTACGCTCGCGCTGCCGTCCGGCTGAGCGCGGCCGACCTCGCCCTGTGGGAGCACGCCGGCGAGGAGGTCGACATCCGTCACGGCGCCATGCGGGCGGCACTCGTGGTCAGGGGGACCAACTTCATCGGCTTGCAGATGCCGCGGCCCGGCGCCCGCGAGGGAGAGGCACTGGCCGGATGGGCTGCCTCGCTGCGGGCGCAATGCTTCCTGCACGAGGGCGTGTCCTACGAGGTCGGAGCCCGCTACGCCGACCGGTTCGGGTGCCAGTGGCTGATGCCCGCGCGGCCCGCGCCCGGCGAGGAGCCGGTCGTCGTGCTGGCGGACCGCTCCGGCGTCGTCCTCCCGCTGACCGCCGTGCTCGCGGTCGGCGGAAGCCTGCTGCGCCTCCCGGCGTAAGCAAGGCCGCGATATAGATGACATTTTTGAAACTGGCAGTGTTGATCGCTGGCGGCGGAGAAGACCCGCATTCCGGTGCCGGGCCCGACGGCGACTCCGGCATCGGCCTCAACCCGCTCCCGGCCGCATGGCGCGCCCCGACCCGCACTCCCGACCCGTACTGCGCACGAAGTGAGAGGAACACTGTGAACAAGGCCCAGCTCATCGAAGCCGTCGCCGCCAAGACCGGTGGCCGTGCCCAAGCGACCCTCGCGGTAGAGACCGTGCTCGACGTCATCGTGCGCACCGTCGCCGCCGGTGAGGCGGTCTCGGTCACCGGGTTCGGCACCCTCGTGCCCAAGGCCAGCCCGGCCCGCGTTGGGCGCAACCCGCAGACCGGTGACGAGGTGAAGGTGCCCGCCTCCCGCGTCATCAGGTTCCGGCCCGGCACGCGTTTCCGTGACCTCGTCTCAAGCCGCTCCCCCATGCCCGCCTTCGGCAACTGCATCCAGAAGGCCCCCAAGACGCCCCGCCCGTAACCGCCGCACACCAGGTGCCGCCCCAGCCTGTGCTGGGGCGGCACCGCCGAAGGAACCAAGATGCATCACCCTGTGGGAACCGAGATAGAAGCCACCGCGAAGTGGCTGGAGGAACACGCCGCGCCCGGCGCCGCCACCGTCCTGCGCCGCGTCGCCCGCCAGCGCGACCAGGCCCGCGCACAGCTGTCGGCCTACCGTCGCACCACCGCCAACCGTTACCGCCTGGCGTGGCACTCCGCTCGTCAGCGCGCTCGCGAAGCCAACGCGACTGCCGAGCGGCTGGCCCAGGTGGCCAACGGCATGCAGGAGTTGCTAGGGGAGGACGTGCGCCGTCTTATGGCGCTCAACGAGGAGCACACCCGTACCAACGCGATGCTGCGCACGGACATGGCGCGCCTTCAGGTCTTGGCCGAGCGCGCCGGATGGGTGCCCGATTCGGAGGCGCGGCGTATGTGGCGCTGGCGCGAAGGCTGGTGGGAGCTGGCCTACCGCAAGAAGAACAGTAAGGACGGGTACCACGACAGCGGCTGGTACCTCTGGGGCCCTGCGGAGAGCTACTTCGGCGAGTGGGTCGCGCAGCTCAAGGTGCCCGCGATGACGGAGGCCGACCGGCTCATCACCAAGCACCTGGCTGCCGTGGCGGAGGCGAAGCGGTGACCGCCCAGCTCGAACTGACCTGCGCCGCGCGGCTGCGGCCCGAGCTGGCCGAGGAATACGCGGACTTGGAGCGCGAGATGGGCGAACCGTTCCGCCGCGACTTGGCGATGGCCGAGGTCATCGATCGCGCAGGGACAGCCGCATGACGGCGCTGCTGCAAAGCGCGCCCGTCACCCTGCCCAGCGTCCAGGAGAAAGGGGAGTGGCAGCCCCGCGTGATCGGCCTGGACCTCTCCTTGACCTCCACCGGCATTGCGGGCACGGACTGGGCACTGGCCGCCCGCCCTGGCAAGCGGCGCAGCCACGAGAGGCTGGACTGGCTCTTGGGTGCCATCGGCCTGTGCGTGAAGGACAGCGCCGACCTGGTGGTGGTCGAGGGCGCGGCGTACGCGCAGGGTAGCCAGGCCGGACACCATGAACTGGCCGGCCTGTGGTGGCTGGTGACGCAATACCTGTGGCGCCATCGCATCCCGTACGCCGTGGCCAACCCTCATCACCGCACGATCTACGCCACCGGCCGCGCGAACCCTGCCCAGCACCTGCCGCGCAAGGAGCGGTCGCGGGTGGCCAAGGGGATGGTGCGCAGCGCGGCCGTCGAGCGGTACGGCGTCGAGTGCGAGGGGCCCGGCCGCTACGACCAAGCCGACGCCACGATCCTCGCGGCGATGGGCCTGGACTGGCTCGGCTACCCCACGGTCCCGGTGCCCGACACCCACCGGCGGGCGCTGGAGGCGGTGCGGTGGCCCGCCCTCATTCCGGCCGCTGCGGATTAGGGAATTGAATTGCGGAAAATCAATTCGAATTCAATTAGGCAAACCTTGCTTTTGGGGTATTTGCGATTAAGATATAACTAAGAAGTTCGGAAACACCGAACTAAACGGAAAGGGTTTCGGAATGGGTCACCTTCCCTATCGGTAGCTCCACAACGGCCGGGCGGCCGTCAATGAGCAGGTCCTGATCGCAGCCTTCGCCGACAGCGAGATCACCTACGACATCTCAGCGGCCGAGCGGTTCTGCACTCTCACCCACCAGGGCGTGAGCTGGACGGTGGTCAACTTCGACCTCATCTCCACCGTCACCGCTGACGAGAACAACAGCGGATACCCGATCACCCGCATCATCGACCGCCCGCTCACCCACGGTGAACAGGCCATGTTCGCCAAGGTCGTGCAATTCCACATGGTCCCGTAACCCGAAACCTCATCCCTACAACCGCGCCCCCCGGCCCACCGCCGGGGGGCGCACCCATACGCGCAAGCGTCTCTTGGAGAACATCACCATGACCTACGGCCGAGGAGTCCAACTCCTGTCCGAACAGATCGGCGTCGAGCCCGACCACGTCGCCCGCGCCCTGCGCATCGCGACCCGCACCCACGCCGCCATCCAGGCCACCCGCTACGGCCAGCTGACCGCCGAGCAGTTCCGCCGCCTGATCGACAACGACCACTACACCGTCGCCATCGTCAGCAACCTCGCCATGCGCCTCGCAGGCCGCATCGAGGACGCACACCTGCTCATGGACATCTACAAGGCCAGCGTCGGCGCCACCGTCCACCGCCCCGTGATCCGCGAAGGCGTCGGCACCCTGCCCCAGTTCCACAACCACCCCCGCGTGCAGCAGGCCATCCGCATCCTCCAGGCCGCCGACCTGCCGCCCATCCACACCGACGGCACCCGCGAACTCGCCCCCGGCTTCCAGGTCGACCCCGGCTGCCAAGACGAAATGCCCGGCTGGGTCTTCATCCAGCCCGACCCCGACGCCGAGCACCGCACCGGCTTCGCCGGCGGCCGACTCGGCTACCTCGCGGTCATGCGCTGGGCCGGATGGGGCATCGTCACCGAACCCCTGCCCGGCGGCCTGTGGGCCGCCTGCCACCCCGACTACCGGGACAACCCCTTCCCCTCCTGACCGCCCACCGCTCCCGGCCCGCCCACCAGCGGGCCAGGAGCGGCCCATGCAGAAAGGCCACAGCACCATGCAGTTCCCGGTAGACGACCAGATGCTCAGCGCCTGGGCCCGCCTCCTCGGCCTCGACGAAGAACAGGCCGCCGACGTCCTCCAAGAGATCGAGCAGGCACTGCGGCGCAGCTACGCCTTCCGCCCCCTGGCCGTACGCCACCTCAACTTCGAACAGCTCACCGCGGACATGGACACCGACGAATTCGCCCTCATGTACCTCCAGTTCGGCCTGCACCGGGCCGGACAGGACGAGCTCGCCGAGGAGGTCATGGGCCGCGCCCTCGCCTCCGGCGCGCCCGCCCGCCCCACCGCCTGACCGTCACCCACCGCACCACAGCCGCCCCGGCCGCGCACCGCGCACCGGGGCGGCGCCATGCGCGCAGAAAGGAGATGCCCGTGTCCGACGACGAAATGTTCCTGCCACGGACCGACACCACAGCGACACAACGACCGGCCCCAGCATGGGCGAAGAAGAACCCGCCCAAGTCGAAGGCAGCCGTACGTACCCCCGCCAAGAGCACCTGGCGAAAGATCCTCGCCCCGCGCGACCCGCACGAGCACGCCCGCAAGATCGCCGAGAACGCCATCGACGCCTGGTACCAGAACCACGGCGGCAACAGCATCGACGTCCCCATCGGCACCATCGCGGCGATCGCCCTCCTGCGCCAGCCCGAAGATGTCGGCAACGGCCTGGCCGACTGGATACTCCAGCGCCAGCCCCACGAACTGCCCCAGCTGTTCAAGGAGATCTACCTCGGCCACTGGATCAAACGCCCCGACCTGATCAACCGCGCGATACGCCTGCACGACTGGGCCTGGAACCCCAACCCCGACACCCAGCAGATCCGCGCCGTCCACGCCGTCACCCACCGCGCCATCAACCAGGGCCTGCTGGACCTCACCGGCCACGACGACCCCCACATGCGCGCCGAAGCCGACGTCCTCAGCCCGCTCCTGACCGGCCTTCGGCACAAGAGCGACAAGAAATGGCGCGGCGAGTACCACACGCCGGCCTGCGTCACCGACTTGCTGGCGAACATGCTCGTCGACAAGGACTTCGGCGGCCCCAACAAGTCCATCTGGGAACCCGCGGTCGGCTCGGGCACCATGTTCCGCTCTACCGCACAGCGGCTGCGCGACCTCGGCCTCAACCCGCACAACTACCGCTGGTACGGCAACGACATCGACGCACTCTCGGCCGCCTGCGCCGCCGTCAACGCGATCATCTGGGACCTCGGACCGCAATGCCTCATCGGCTGCGCCGACTCCCTCGCCCTTGAGGACGGCGGCTACGCCAAGACGCTCGCCGAAGCCCAAGACGCCTTCAAACAACGCGACAACTACGTGGACACCGCGAGCGCCATCGTCGCCTCCCGCCGCGCCTTCCGCCTCGTGGACGAACTCATGGCCAGCAAGGAGACGGCCGTCGCATGACCGATGAGCACGACCTCGCACGACCCCGTGCCACCCCCATACGACGCAGCCGCAGGCCCTCGTTCGCCGCGCCCAAGGACACGGGCACCGCACACCCACTCAACGAACTCGCCCCCGACCTCGAAGCGCCCTGGCTCAAACAGGACACCGACACCCCCGACCGCACCACCCTCTACACCCACCCCCAAGGCCACCGCATCGGCCTGCGGGTGCAACCCGGAGACCTGACCATCCAGACCTGGATCGCCGCAGGCCCCGACCTGCCGCCGATCCCCGACGGCACCGACGAGGAACAGGCGGAAGCGCAGGCCGCCAACGACGCCCGCCTCCAGCCCGGACGCACCTGGCACGCCACCGTCACCACCCGCCACCCCGATTACGTCCGAGGGCTCCTCGGCGCCGTGGTGCGCCACCAGCTCATCCCCGCGCTCACCAACAAGCCCAAGCGCGTGGCCAGCCCAATACCCGCCCCCGACACCAAGCCCAAGCCCGAGCCCACGAAACCAGCGGCCAAAAAGCGTCGCACGACCGCCAAGAAGGGAACCCAGAAGTGAACATCCCCGAGAACAAGCTCACCATCAACAGCTTGGCCAACCTCGCCGAGATCCTGCCGTTCATGCTCGGGCACTACCCCGACGACAGCATCGTTTTCCACTGCCCCGGCCCCAACTTCGTCGACGGGCCGAGCATGACCTGCCCCCTGCCCGAGGACCCCGCCACCTGGCAGCAGGTCGCCGAAGGCGCAGCGTGCAACTTCATCCACTACGCCCAGGACAAGGGCCACGGCCCCGACTGCAACATCGTCATCTACCTTTGCCGCGAGCCGCGCCCCGGACAGACCGCCGAGGAGACCGCCGACCTCCTTCGGCCCGTGGCCGACAGGCTCGTCGACGCGCTCAGCGAACACCGCGGCGTCCCCCAGCAGACCCTCAGCCTCGTAGCAGGACGCTGGTGGGCGTACGCATGCGACCTGCCCGGATGCTGCGAAGGCGAACTGCTGCCCGCCCTCGACGACCCCACCAGCATCACCGCGCAACTCATTCGGCTCGGCTACTCGCCCGGCCGCCGTACCCGCGACATCATCGCCGACTTCCAGCCCATCGACTCCGCGTCCGCCCCGCGCCTGCTCCAGGCCCTCAAGAACGAAGGAGACAACTACTCCCACCAGCACGCCCACCCCGGGGGCGAAGACGCGTCGCTCGCCGCCACCCGCGTCCTCCTCGAAGGCGCCATCCGCGACTTCCGTAACAGCGCCACCGAACTCGCTGACGACATAGCCGCCCGGCTCATCCACGGACTCCAGGACAACCACGCACGTGACCACGCCTTCGAGTTCGCCGAGGACGACGACCTCCCACACGCCCGACGCCTGTGGACCTACCTCGCCCGCCGCTGCGTCCACCCGTACACCGACAACGCAGTACCCCTCCTCACCACCCTTGCCTGGGTCGCCTGGAGGCAGGACGACAAGATCACCGCCCGCCTCGCCCTCCGACAGGCACTGAACACCTCCCCCGAGTACGCCATGGCCGACCTCCTCCACGACGCCATCAACACCGGCGCCGACCCCCTCGGCCTCCTCGACATCGTCCGAGCCGAACGAGCCGAGCGACTGAAGCGCGCCTGAGCGCAGGACACCTGCACGCACTGAACAACACGGCGGCCCCGGCTGACAGCCGGGGCCGCCCCGATCAGAAAGACCCGAGCATGACCACCCCCGCCGAACCCGTCGGCGCAGTCGCACGGCACACCGCCTACCTACCGCGGTTCTGGGACAAGACCCAGGATGTCCGAGACGTCTGGTCTATCGACTACGGCCACCCCGGCTTCACTCTCCACACCCCGCCCGAGCCCACCGCCGACCACCAGCCCACCGTCATCACCCGCCGATGGAACCAGCCCGCTCCCCAGCATCCCGAGGAGACCTGGACCTACCTTCACCGCGGGACTTGTCTCGGCTGTACCTGGGAAGGCCTGGACCGCCGACGGACAGACGAAGCGGTAGAGGACGCTCACGACCACACCCACCCGAAGTGGCGGACCCTGCCGCCCCTGCCCGAACGGCGCGGCCGGCACTGGCTCACCCACGCCAAACACCTCTACCCCGAGGGATGGTTCGACAACGGCGGACCGGTCCGCACCATCCGTACAGGAATCGAGAAGCAGCACCGGCCCGGCGGCGCACCGGGCGGCGGCTACGACCTCGCCGTGGTGCCCAGAAAGCGGGAACGCCGTATGGCGATCAACGAGACTCTGCCGCTGGACGCCGACTCAGCCGAAGCAGCGTGACTCCCATGGACTCGATCACATGGCTTCGCCCCGAATTCAAGGGCCGCGAAGACGAACTGGTCAACCTCGCAGCCGGAGCCGACCTCGTAGGCGTCACCCGCTCCACCGTCAGCAACTGGGCCAAGCGCCACGCCAACTTCCCGAAGATCGCATTGCTCACCGGCATCGGCGACAGGCGCATGAAGTACGTCCCCCGCGACGAGTTCATCGCCTTCGCCCGCACACAGCTGAACAAGAAACGCACACTCGCCCGCAAACCAGCACCCCGCCGACCCACCACCCTCCTCCGTGCAGACGAAATCGCTCACTCCGAACGGCAGATCGCCAGACTCACGCAGCTGGAGGCACGACAAGCAACCGCCCTCGCGAACACCCGACAGGCGCTGAGGAAGCACCGCGAACGCCTCAAGCAGGCCCGGCAGGGGCTCACCGCCGAGGTCGCCGCAGTGCACCGCCTCGAACCTACGGAAGGAACGCCGAATCCATAAGCACTTCCTAGGGCCCCAAGGCGGCCAGGCGAAGTAACTCAACCGGGCGTAAGAAGTCGATCTGACTCCACCCGCTCCAGCTCGCACGACCCGGAGAGGCGCCGCCGAGCCGTACCACCATCCGGCGGGTCTGGGGGCCGTGCACCGCAATGCAGTTGCTTTTGAACCGTGGACGCCGTTGCCCCGGTTGTGACGGGGTGGAGAGCAGGGCAGCGGGTGCGGATCGGGATTCTGACGAAGGTGTTCACTGCGGAACTGGTCGACGCGGCGATAGCCAAGCACGACCGATCCGAACAACGGCGCCGCCTCCTACCGGCGCGGCTGGTCGTGTACTTCGTCCTGGCCCTGTGTCTGTTCGCCCGGGAGTCGTACGAGGAGGTACTGCGCGTGCTGACCAGCGGCATACCGGGCAGCCGGGCCCTAGCCAGGGTGAACCGGTCCTCGCTCTGCCGAGCGCGGTCCCGGCTCGGCGAGGAAGTGCTGGAGGCCCTGTTCAGAGAGGTGTCCGGACCGCTCGCCACTCCGGGCACGCCCGGGGCATGGTGGCGCGGGCTGCGGCTGCTCGCTCTGGACGGCACCCAGTTCGACCTTCCCGACTCGGTGAGCAACGGAGACACCTTCGACGGCCCTTCCACCACGAGCGGCCTCCATTTCGGGTTCCCCCAGGTGAGGGCGGTGGTCCTCGCCGAGATCGGAACGCACGGAGTGCTTGATGCCCGCCTCGGCGGTTACCGCGACGGCGAACGCAGTCTCGCGTACCAGCTGGCCGGCTCCACGGGCCCAGGGGACCTGGTCATCGCCGACCGCGGCTTCTGGTCGGTCGAGTTCGCCCACACCTTCACCGTGACCGGCGCGGACCTGCTGGTCAGGCTCCAGTCCAACCACCTCGGCACCCTCCAGGAGGACCTTTCCGACGGCTCGTACTTGTCGATGGCGCGCCCGGGCAAGGAGGTCCGGCTCAGGGCCCAGAGGGAAGGGCGGGCGCTTCCCAAGTACACGATCTATCGTGTCATCACCTTCACGAAGGAGGACAAGGTCGTCTTCCTCGGCACGACCCTGCTGGATCCCGAGCAGTACCCGGCGGCCGAGCTGATCGCGCTCTACCGGGAACGCTGGGAGATCGAGCTGGCCTTCGACGAGATCAAGAACCATCTTGGTCCGGGCGGGCCGATCCGGTCCCGCACGCCGGAAGGCGTCCGACGGGAGCTGTGGGCCTACCTCGCCGTCCACCATGCGATCCGCGGGTTCGCTCACGCCGCAGCCCTCGCCGGCCCCGCCGTGGACACGGACCGCGTCTCCTACCTCAAGTGCGTCCGCATCATCCGCCGAAGCATTCCGTCCCAGCTCGCAGCCACCACGCCCAAGCTCACCCGCTCCTTCATCGAGGCCGGGCAGGAAGCACGCAGCCGCTTGCTCCCGGCCCGCCGGAACCGGAACTGTCCACGAGCGGTCAAGAAGCCCAACCGGTGGCCCGTGCTGCGGACCCGGGCCAAACGAGGCGCGGTCGAGCCGGGCCGCTGGGTCCTCAACCAGACCAAGAAGACCAAGAGCAGTCGGCGGGCGGGAAGACCCGTGCTCAAGCCGTCCCCAGCACCGTCAAAAGAACCGCGTGAACCCGGGCGGCGAGACCAGCTCGAACAAGAAGGCTGACTCTGACATGCGGCGGCGACTACCTGAGACCCGTCTTCGGGCACCCCAGAGCAGTCATCACCCACTCCTCCGAGAGCCGCACGTCCTGGGGCTGGCCGTTCACCAGCCAGGAACCGTCCCACTCGACCCGCCGCACCTCGCCGTGCGAGTTCTCGAACTCCACGAAACTGCCAGGAGCACCCTCAAGAAGCCCGAGCTCCCGCAGCAGCACATCCTGCGTGGTGAACCCGCGGGACATACCCACGCTGCCGCTACCGGTCCGCGTGTTCTCGTACCGCATGCGCAGGTACGGGACCGGCAGCCGGGACACGAGGGTCGGCCGCAGCATGCGCTTGAACCGCAGAACCGCCTCCTCCAGGTTCTCATCACCGCGGAACTCGCACCGGTACGCAGGGAAGACCGCCGAGACGACCTCGTTCAAGGCCTCGTTCCGCCCGTGGTGATACCCATGCACAGTCGGCGACGCCGCTGCCACGGCATCGAAACGGTAGGCCCCATACGAAAACCCGGAGAGGACCGTAAACGGCCGCGCATCTCGGCCCCGGCCGAGCTGATGCTGCCTCGCGAACGCCAGAACAGCCCTGGCCAGGCGGTCGTCGTGCACATCGAGCGAGTTCATCTGGTAGGCCCAGCGGCCGTCAGGATCCATCGCCAGGGAGAACTCGAACCGAGACATGGGTGACCACCGCCATGCCATGGGCAGACCTGGCATGTCCTGAGCGTTCCCGATCGCTGCGACAGCCCCGTCGATTTTCACGCCCCTCATCTTTCCCGACTCGATCCCGCCGCTGTGATCCGGGGGAGGCAGGGCTCACCCACGGCCAGGGGGCAGACCCAGGTGCTTACTTAAGGCAACAGCATTGGCCGTGCACCGGCCCGGCCCCCAGGCCCGCCGCCTGCTGCCGCTACTCAGCCTTGACCATGGTCTTGCCGCAGCAGCAGAAACCGGTGACCGCGTCGGCGTACCCGTTGTCGACGGCGGCCTTGGCAGCGAGGCACCGATCTCGAACAGGGCGGCGACAAAGGGCAACGGAACGCTCGATGGTTGGCCTCATGTGACGGGGACCACATATCGCGAGCTTGAATCCGGTACTTAGGTACGGCCTTACGGTCGAGGCAGACAGCGACATTGCTGACGATCGGGGAGGTTGCCATGTCGGGTTCAGTGCCGGACAGCGGGTGCGGGTGTTGCGGTACCGCCAGCGCGGAGCGTACCGAGCAGCCCGTGCGGGCGGGGTCGGCTGTGCGGGTGCGGCTGTTGGCCGGTGCCGAGCAGCTCGGCATCGGCGGTGAGGATCTGGGCGGCTTGGCCGGGCTGTTCGACGGCGGGGACTGCGCGGCGGTCCAGGGTCGCATGGCCCAGCTGGTGACGGGGCGGCTGGCCGCCACCGAGGCGCGGATTGTGGAGCTGGTGGAGGAGGCCGCCCGGTTGCAGGCCGGCATGCCCGACGCGCGGCCGGGCCCCTTGGAAGAGGTGGCGGGGCTGCAGCGCCGCATTGTCGAGCTGGGTGGGATGGTCGGTGTCTTGCAGGGCGCCGCCGCCCGGTTGAGCGAGCCGGCCACCACGGGCGCGTGCCGGGAGGACTGTGCCTGCGTGACGGCCGCGTCGGCGGTGACCACGCCGCGGGTGCCGGCGAGCCGGATGGCCTTGTCGGCGGCCGCGGTCGGCGGCGGGTCGGACATCGTCTGCACGCTGGAGGGCGGCACCGACGCCATGAGTGAGCGCATCACCGACTGGCAGACGGTCGTCGGGGCGGCGACCGGCCGGGAGCCCGCCGACGGCGGGGTGACCTTGACCTTCGACCACGACCCCGGGGCGGCTGTGGAGCTGGCCCGCCTGGCGGCGGCGGAGTTCGCGTGCTGCTCGTTCTTCACCTTCACCCTCACGATCGGGCCGATGGGGATGCGGTTCACGGTGACCGCCCCGGAGGAGGCCCGCGACGTGGTCACCGCCGTGTACGGCACCGCCGCCCCCGCCGCATCGGGAGGCAGCTGATGGACCGCATCACCCGCGAGGACCTGCGGGCCCTGCTCGAGCGTGGGGCGGTGACCCTGGTCGAGGCCCTGTCGGCGGCGGCCTACGGCACCGAGCACATCCCCGGCGCGGTCAACGTGCCCGGTGAGCTGACCGCACCGCTGGCCACCGCGCTCGCCCCCAACACCGCGGGCACGGTGGTGGTGTACTGCTCCGGGCCGGCCTGCGGCCGATCGAAGGTCACCGCCGCCGCGTTCGAGCGCCTCGGTTACACCGACGTGCGGGTCTACCCGGGCGGCAAGCTGGACTGGCTGCAGGCCGGGCTTCCGCTGGCCGGCACCCGCGGTGCGGCGGTCTGAGCCATGTATGACATCGAAGGCAGGCGGCTGCGCACCGGGGAGGTTGCCGAACGCGCCGGGGTGAACATCCAGACGCTGCGCTATTACGAACGCCGCGGGCTGATCGCCGAACCCGACCGCAGCCCCGGCGGGCAGCGTACCTACCCGGCTGACACGGTCACCCTGCTCGGCGTGATCAAGGCCGCCCAGCGGCTCGGGTTCACCCTGGATGAGGTCGCCGAGTTGCTGGACACTGGCCGTCACGGCCACCCGACTCCGGACCTGCGGGAGCAGGCGCTCGCGAAACAGGCTGAGATCGAACGCAAGATCGCCGACCTGGTCGTGATCCGCGACGCCCTCACTCGCATCGTGGCGGCCCGCTGCGACAGCCTCACCCACTGCACCTGCACCGACTGCCCCCTGCCCTACGCCGAACTCGCCGACGGAGAGACGTCATGACGCTGCACCACGACCGCCAAACCCCCTCCCTGCCCCTGACCGCCACCGCAACCGCGCCGGCCGACCGGGCCCACATCGACCAGGTGCCGGACACCAAGCCGCCCACCCGCAGCAAGGTCACCGCTGCTCTTGCCGCGCTGGCCTGCGCGGCGTGCTGCGCCCTGCCGTTCCTCATCGCCGCCGGGGTCTTTACCGGCGCCGGCGCCGCCGTCGCGGAGAAGGGCCTGCTCGCCGTCTCAGGGTTTCTGCTGGCCGCCGCCGGGACGATGTGGTGGCTGCACCGCCGCCGCGCCGCCCGCAAGGCCGCCGCCGGTGACAGCGGCTGCGCAAGCGGCACCTGCGCCTGCTGACCCCCGCCGGTGTGGCCCGGCGAGGCCCTGCCGCCAGGCACCGGTCGGACATGCCCGTTGCCGTTGTGGTGGGGGACGGTGATCCGGGCTTGACCTTCGAGTCGGGTCGAAGGTTTATGTTCGCAGTGTGACCAGCTTGCGGATTTCTCAGCTTGCCGAGCGTTCCGGCGTTCCGGCCACGACGCTGCGGTTCTATGAGACCGCCGGGCTGCTGCCCGCCGAGCGCACCCCGGCCGGCTACCGCGTCTATACCCAGGAGTCGGTGGAGCGGCTGGCGTTCATCTCGTCCGCCAAGCTTCTCGGGCTGCCGCTGGAGGAGATCCGGGAGCTGCTCGGGGTCTGGGAGCAGGGTGTGTGCGCGGCGGTGCGGGCACGGCTGCTGCCTTTGGTGGCGGACCGTATCGCCGATGCGGACCGGCGCCTGGCCGAGTTGTCGGCGTTCTCTGCGCGTCTGGCGGGGGTCCATGAGCAGCTGTCGACTCCGGCGCCTGCGGGTGCGTGCGGGCCGGGCTGCGGCTGCGTCACCAGCGCCAATGGCCGCCCCGGCCCGGTGTTGGTGGAACTGTCCCTGACCCGTACCGAGCCGCCGAAGGGCGAGGACGAGGCGTGGCGGGAGGTTCCGGTGGCCTGCACCCTGGGCGGTGCCGAGCTGGGCGAGCGGACCGAGCAGTGGCAGCGGCTGGCGGGCAAGGCCACCAGTCGCGAGGAGGTCCCGGACGGGCTGCGGCTGACCTTCCCCACCACGCCGGAGCTGGCTTCCGAGGTCGCCGCGCTGGCGGCCGCCGAGCAGGAATGCTGCGCGTTCTTCGACTTCACCCTGCACCTGGCGCCTGCGGAGCTGGTGCTGACCGTGCGCGCTCCCGAGGCCGCCGGATCCCTGCTGACAGATCTGTTCGGAGTGACGGCATGACCCAAGATCAGCGTTCAACGAGCCCCTGGGCGCTCTTCGGAGCCGGTGCTGTCGCGGTGGCGGCCTGTGCGGTGTGCTGCATCGGCCCGCTGCTGGCCCTGCTCGGTGGCATCGGCGCCGCGTCCGCGATCGGCGCGGTGTGGATCCCGGCTCTGGCCGTGGTGGCGGTTGCCGCCCTGCTGGGCGTGGTGTGGGTGCTGCGCCGCCGCCGGGGCGCGGCCTGCACGACCGAGCCGGGTCCGGTCGACCTCGGTATGCCCACCCAGGCGCCGGCCGATGTCGACACCCACCCGGTCCGACACTGACCCCCAGACCTCACCCCCCGCCCTGTCAGTCTCAAGCTCCCTCTCGGCTCGTCAGCCGGTGGGTGTCCGTTCCTTCCGGAGGTATCCGCGCGTGCGCCCTGCCCGTCCCCTGACTCTCGCCGCTGTCGCCCTGTTCGCTCTGACCGCCTGCGGCACCCAGAACACCGACGCCTCCGCCAAGGCACCCTCCAGCCCCGCTGCGAGCACCTCGGCTCCGGCCGAGTCCGCTCCTTCGGCATCGCCGAGCAACAGCGCGCCGGCTGAGGTGCCCAAGAAGCTGCGCTTCACTGTCAAGACCGTGGACGGCAAGCCGTTCGAGGGCTCCACCCTGGCGGGCAAGGACGCGGTGCTGTGGTTCTGGGCGCCCTGGTGCGGCGAGTGCCGCCGCGAGGCCCCCCACGTCGCCGCCGTCCAGGACGCCACCAAGGACAAGGCCGTCTTCGTCGGCGTCGCCGGCCTGGGCCAGACCCCGGACATGCGCGCCTTCGTCAAGGACTACAAGGTGACCGCCTTCGAGCATGTTGCCGACCTGGACGGCACCGTGTGGAAGCGGTTCGGCGTCACCCAGCAGCCCGCCTACGCCTTCGTCGACGACTCCGGCAAAGTCGAGGTCATCCGCGGCGAACTCGGTGAGAAGGCCCTGGCCGACAAGGTCGCCGAACTGACCGGCAACTGACGGCTCAAGGACCGATTCCCAGTGAGCGAGATCCTCGCCTTCGCCCTGGCCGCGGGCGCCTTGGCCGCCGTGAACCCCTGCGGATTCGCCATGCTGCCCGCCTACCTGACCCTGTTCATCGCCCAGAACACCGGCAACGGCGCACCGCCGGCGCGGCTGGCCGCGCTCGGCCGTGCCCTGGCCGCCACTGCCGCCATGACCGCTGGTTTCCTCGTGGTCTTCGGCACCTTCGGCCTGGCCCTGGCTCCCATAGCCTCCACCGTGCAGCGGTGGCTGCCGACCATCACCATCGTCATCGGCGCCGCCCTGCTCCTCCTGGGCATCGTCATGCTCACCGGCCGCAACCTCCTGCTGCGCACTCCCAAGCTGCAGGCCACGAAGAACCCGGTGGCCGGGCTCGGGTCGATGGCGCTGTACGGCGTCTCCTACGCCATCGCCTCGCTCGGCTGCACCATCGGCCCGTTCCTGGTGGTCACCACCACCACCTTCAAAGCCGGCGACATCACCACCGGCATCGCCGCCTACGCCGCCTACGCCGCAGGAATGGGCCTGGTCGTCGGCGTCCTCGCCGTCGCCGCAGCCCTCGCCCAGCAGTCCGCCGCCCGCCTGCTGCGGAAAGTGCTGCCGCACATCACCCGCATCGGCGGCGGCCTCCTCGTACTCGTCGGCGCCTACATCGCCTGGTACGGCATCTACGAACTGCGCCTGTACGCGGGCGGCAGCCCCGACGACCCGATCGTCACCGCGGCCTCCGGGATCCAGAACACCCTGGCCGGGTGGGTCGACCGCCTGGGCCCGGTCCCCTTCGCCCTGAGCCTGCTCACTCTGGTCCTTTTCGCGGGCGCAGCTGCCCTGCTCGCCCGCCGCCGCGCCCGGACAACGGTCGGCGGGCCCCGTCCGCCAGCCGCCTCCTGACCGCCCACGTGGTCAGTGGCCGGTGGCTTGCCACAATGACCGGCAGCAAGTCCGCCATCCCAGACGAGGCCAGCACAGCAAGGAGCCACAACGGTGTCGCAGGAACCGCAGGGCCTGGTCGAGCGGATGGAACACCACCAGGTCGCGGTCTACCTCGGGGCGATGGCCATCGGCGCGGTGCTCGGCTGGGCGGCCCCCGCCGTCGGCCCCGGGCTGGAGCACGCCATCAACCCCGTCCTCGGCGCACTGCTGTACGTGACGTTCCTCCAGGTACCCGCCGCCGATCTGGTCCGCAGCCTGCGCGACGGCCGCTTCCTGTCCGCCGCCCTGGTGGTGAACTTCGTGGTGGTGCCGCTGGTGGTCGCCGCGATGGTCCCGTTCCTGCCCGCCGACCAGGCAATACGCCTCGGCGTGCTGCTGGTGCTGCTGTGCCCCTGCGTGGACTACGTGATCGTCTTCAGCGGGCTGGCAGGCGGCAGCAACCGCCGCCTGCTGGCCGCCACCCCGCTGCTGCTGGTCGCACAGATGCTGCTAATACCGGGCTTCCTCTACCTGTTCATGGGCTCCGAGCTGGCCGACATCGTCGAAATCGGCCCGTTCGTGGAGGCGTTCACCTTCCTGATCGTCATCCCGCTCGCCCTGGCCTGGGCCACCCAGGCATGGGCCGCACGCCGCCCGGCCGGGCAGAAAGTGTCCGACGCGGCGACCACCACGATGGTGCCGCTGATGGCCGCCACCCTGCTCGTCGTCGTCGCCTCCCAGGTGCCCAAGCTGAACGACAGCCTCGCCGACGTCGCCGCCGTCGTCCCGTTCTACGTGCTGTTCCTCGTAGTCATGGCCTTCTCAGGGCGATCCGTGGCCCGCCTGTTCCGCCTGGATGCTCCCGCCTCCCGGGCGATTGTCTTCACCGGCGCGACCCGCAACTCCCTGGTCGTCCTGCCCCTGGCCCTCGCCCTGCCCGACGAGCTGGCCATCGCCGCAGTCGTCGTGGTCACCCAGACCCTCATCGAGGTCCTCGGCATGGTCGCCTACGTCCGGCTGGTACCCCGTCTCCTCCCCACGGACAACACCACCACCGCCCTCTAAAGACCCAGGGCCGCGGTTCCGCCGATGCGCCCCAAGCCTCGAGCCCGTCAGCTGCGCGCTCTCAACAGCTCATGAAGCCGACCCCGTGGTGATCCTCACCGGTGCGGACCCGGGGCTTATAGCGGCCTCGTCCCGCGACCTCCGCCGCCAGCGCCTTGAGCGTTCTCCCCACCGACCATCGGTGAAGATGACCCGCCGCACTGTGCCGGACGGCTGCGCCAGTGCCGCCTCCGCGACCCGCAACAGCATTCCCTCCTTGCCGCGGACCTTCTTCAGCTCGGCGTTCAGCTCCTTGTTGTCGACCTTCATGCGGCAGTATCAGCGGCCGCTGCGCGGCCGGGCATGAAGATGAGCGCCACCAGGCTTCCGCGACGGCACCATGGGCCCGGATCTCATGGACAACCTGCGGGCCCAAGCCGAACGATTCGGCGCCGAACTGGTCGCAGACGACGTCATCGCCGTCGACTTCGCCAACGACATCAAGACCGTCACCGACACTGCTGGCACCGTCCACCGCGCCAAGACCGTCACCATCGTCCACCGCCGCGACACCCTGCGCGCCTCCAAGACCATGCAGGACCGCGCCTTCACCGACCCCAAGATCTCCCTCGGGGGTCCCCGTAGTAATCGCCGCGAAAACAACGGATATCGCCGACCTGCACTGATACGCCTCAGCGATGTTCGGCTACGCGGGCTCTTGGGACTGGCTGGGGACTTTGCTGAGGTGACGGTAGATGGTGGGGCGGGTGACGCCGAACTCGTCGGCGATCTGCTGGACGGTGAAGTCGCCAGAGTCGTACATCTCCCGCGCGAGCTGCACTTGCCGAGGACCCAGCTTGGGCTTCTGGCCGCCGGTTCGGCCGCGGGCTCGGGCGGCTTCCAAGCCGTCCATCGTTCTCTCTGACATGAGGGCGTGCTCGAACTCGGCGATCGCCCCCAAGATCTGGAAGAACATCCTTCCGACCGCGGTGGAGGTGTCGATGCCCTGGTCAAGGATGACCAGGCCAACGCCGCGCTCCTGGAGCTCCTTGGACAGCTCGATCAGGTTTTCCAGAGAGCGGCCAAGCCGGTCGAGTTTGGTGACCACGAGTTGGTCGCCCTCGCGAGCGACCATTAGTGCCTTGTCGAGTTCGGGTCGGCGGGCGAGCTTGCCGGATGCCTCCGGGCCTATCGCGGCAACCCAGGGCATGGGGCTTCAAGCGGGCCGGAACCAGGTTATTGTGGCTCCCTTCTGGGATGCCGAATCGACGCTCTGGCTACGCTGGCGGTTCCGCCGCGCCCACCTCATCGAGCACATCGCGTGGCGCCGCCCGGAGCAGCCTGGCCCCGCTCGTCGAGCTGGGGGCAAGCTCGGGGGTTGTAGTCGACGGTAATGGAGCCGTAGTCGTTGACGGTGGAGGTACGCGCCGGGGAGATGCGGGCGAGCACCTCGTCCTCTACGCTCCGCCCGGCGCCTCGTTGCTCGCCGACGGCCATCCCCAGGTACTCCGTGTGCCAGGTGGCCGAGGCCCAGATCGCCTGCGAGTGCCGGGTGCGGCTTCAGTACGTGTCCCGCGCGCTGGTCAACCGCGACATCCGCGGCCTGGTCAAGCTGATCGCCGAACGCTCCACCGGCCGACCCGCCACGACAGCAGCGAGAGCGGTCGTTGACCTGCCGACGCCGAAAAGCCCGTCGGCCCCATACCCTGAGCCCCTCAGCGTACGGGCGCCAGGAGTGCCAAGAGGCTCCCGGTCTCCTCGGGGTCGGCGGTGCCGCTCACGTCGAGGCAGGTCCTGCCCCGGAGGGTGACGGGGCCGGACGCGTCGCGCGGCGCGTACTGGATCAGTACGACGTGGCGGCCGGAGGCCAGGTCGACCTGGACGCGCATCTCACGTCGGCTGACGGGCCGGTCCCAGACCCGCAGTGACGCTCCGCGAGGCAGGGGCTGCGGCAGAAGGAGGTCAAATCCTTCCGCTGCGGCGTACCGGGCTGCGCGGGCAGGCGGTACTCGGAGGCCGGGTCCGATGTCGCCCTTGCGGTAGAGAACATTCTTGGGGTCCAGGTCGGGCTGGAAGAGCGCGGGCGGCACATCTGGACCGAGCTCCAGTTGGACCACCTCGTCCACCTGGAACGGGTGCTCGGCGAAGGAAGCCTCGGCGCGCAGCACCAGGCCGGTCGACTCGTCGACGTGCAGCCGGTAGGTGTCGGCTCCGGCTCCCCAGTAGGCGAACGCCCGGGCAGGGTGCTCCGGGTGCGGGTGCGCCACCACCATCCCCACTCTCCGTCCGTCCAGGACCGCCGGTCGCACCCGCTCCACCTGGCACAGCGCCAGCAGGGAATCTGGCTCGAACAGGTGCCGGAAAACGTGCGGGGTCGTCTGCCGGTACTCGTCATACGCGACGGCGCCCCCCGGCTGGAACTCGTCGTACTCGACGTCGTCGTTTGGATGGAACCAGTACCAGCGGTCCTCGACGACCAGGCGTTCGTCCCGACCCGGGGGCTCGCTGCCGACGTCGCGGACATGGCGCAGCCGCCAGCGGGCGGGCGGCTGCGCGTGGAGTTCGTACTCCACAGTGACCAGGCCGGAGTGGCCGACCCCGGGGGGCCTGAGCTGAGTCTGTCCCATCGCCTCCAGACGGCGCGCGAAGTCCACGCCGTGCCGCAGCCGCAGCCTGTACAGGGCGGGCCGGGGGGCCGGGGCAGGAGGAACCGCCATGCCGACAGCGTACGTGCCTTGCTCCTCCTGCCCCGGCCCGGTCGTCACAGGATGCAGCTTCCCTCGGTCCAGCCGTTCTGCAGGGTCGGAACGAAGTGGACGGTTACCCGAACAGTGATCCTGTCGCCCTTCTCCCACGGGTGCCACAGGCCCAGGCTGTCCTGCCAGCCCTCGACCCACTCACCGTGCAGCCAGTAGCCGGGGCTGTGGTTGGGGTGCGGGCTGACATTTACGTTCTGCCCATTGACCGTCAAGAAGGTCTCGTAGTCGGCGGTAGTGGCTCCTTGCTTGTAGGAGGACTTGTCAATGTAGGTGTACTCGAAGAAGTCAGGGTCCCGGTTGTAGGGGTCGAGGTAGTCCGCCTGCAGGGTCCCGGTCCCGTACCCGGTCCCGACCTTGCCCGGTGTCAGGGTGCCGGTTCCGTAGTCCGTGACGACGTAGCACCGGGGGTAGGTCGTCTGCGCATACGCGGCCGGGGCGACGGGGACCGTCAGGTCGGCGCACGCCAGGAGCGTGACCAGGAGGTTCCGCAGTTTCCGCATGGGTGTCTCTTTCTTGGTCTCGTGGCGGTGGGGAGAGGACGCCGAGTCGGGACGGTCAGGTACTGCTGCGGGACAACACCGTCCCGTTGCGGGAGTCGATCTCCAGGCGCTCGACATCCGGCACCTGCGCATCGCTACGTCCGGTCAGGCCGCGGTCGACGGTGACAACCCAGCGGCTGGCGTTCCAGGTGTCCGGCTCCGCGCTCGCGGTGCCCGCGGTGTCGCCGATGACGGCCCGGGCGGCGGCAATCGCATCCTCGGTGGTCAGCCGGAAGTCCGCAGTTGCGGAGCCGCGGTTGGCAGACAGGTAGGTGACGGCGCCGGTGCGACGGTCGATCTCCGCGGTGACTTCGCGGGCTCCGGCCTTGCCCGCCTCGACGGTCCGCCACCGCACCAGCTGCACGGCGTCACCGTCCACGTGGCTGACGGCCTCGTCGGTGACGAGTTGCCAGTCGGTGGAGAAGCCGGTGACGTTGTCCTGGACGAACCGCTGCGCGGCCTCGCGCGCCTCGTTGGTGGAGAGCGTGATCTCGCCACCGGTGGTCGGGGTGCCTACGGCGTCGAGAATGGTGCCGTCCTGTCGTGTCCGGTACTGCACGCCCTCGGCCGTGGTCACGTCGGTGACGTCGGTGACGTCGGTGACGTCGGTGCCGTCCGGTCCCTGGCTGGTGGTCGAGGCGACAGGGGTGAGCTGGGTGAAGCCGGTGAAGGCCTCGGTGGCAAGGGGCTGACTGTTGAGCGGTTGTCCGGCGCCGGCCGGTTTGAGGGTGACGCCGCCGGGGTTGCTCGCCGCGCCGCTGATGACGTACCGGTCCCAGCCGCCGGCGTTGCCCTCCTTCGCGACCAGGTCGGTCCGGGCCCGGGCCAGAGCGGTGCTGACGCTGGCTCCGGTCGTGACGTGGTAGGAGAACCGGCTCCAGAAGTAGTTGCCGGAGTAGTTCGTGGTGCTGATCGCCGTGCCCGCGGTCGTCGCAGGGTAGTAGACGAGCCCGGAGAAACCGATCGCCGAGTCGACGCCGCGGGAGGTCGCTGCCTTGTTGAAGTCTCCCCAAGGCCCGGACTGAGCGGTGTCGCAGCCGGCCAGGATCAGCAGCCGCATGTCGTCCGCATCGACGTACGGGGTGTACTCGGTGAGGAACCGGATGTTGGCGTAGGGGCTGACCACGTCGGTCGTCGTGCCCGCGGCGAGGATCTGGTCCCGATCGTCGGTCGCGCCCTCGTTGGTCTGGAAGATGTCGGCGTTGGCGTGGCCGAACAGCCCGAGCACCGCCGAGTCGGCGCCGTCGTTGAACACGTCGTTGACCTGGCGCCCATTGGTGTAGCCGGTGGCGGAGTAGCCCATCGACTGAGCGGCGCTGGTGAAACTGGTGACATCGTCCGAGCCGAGCGAGCCGAGCGGCTGACGGACGCCTGAGCGCCGGACACCCGCGCGCACTAAAGAGCACAGCGGCCCCGGCACCGCCGGGGCCGCCCCGCTCAGAAAGACCCGAGCATGACCACACCCACCGAACCCGTTGGCGCAATCGCACGGCACACCGCTACCTCCCCCGCTTCTGGGACAAGACGCAGAACGTCCGTGACGTCTGGTGCATCGACTGGGGCCACCCCGGCTACACCTTCCGCACACCGCCCGAGCCCACAACCCGACCCACCGTGATCATCCGCAGTTGGAACCAGCCCGCTCCGCTCCATCCCGAGGAGACCTGGGCCTACCTCCACCGCGGGGCCTGCCTCGGCTGTACCTGGGAAGGACCGGACCGCCGACGCACAGATGAAGCGGTTGAAGATGCTCACGACCACACCCACCCCGGGTGGCGGGCACTACCGCCGCTCCCTGAACGCCGCGGCCGGCACTGGCTGACAGGGAGTGAACGCGACAACGCTGCCAGGCGGTGCCGAGCATGATCTTGCGGATCGCTGCCACCAGACCGCTATGGCTGTCGGAGATGACCAGACGGACCCCGCCGAGGCCGCGCTCGCGCAAGGAGCGCAGGAACTCGCTCCAGAACGCCTCGCTCTCGCTGTCACCGACCATCACACCCAGCACCTCACGGCCGCCGTCCTCGCTGATGCCGGTGGCGATGACCACGGCCTGGGAGACGATCCGGTGGTTCACGCGCACCTTGCAGTAGGTCGCGTCCAGGTAGAGGTAAGGGAAGCGGCTGTGATCCAGGGGCCGTCCGCGGAAGACCGTGAGCTGTTCGTCCAAGTCACCGCAGATCCGCGAGACCTCGCTCTTGGAGATGCCGCTGTCCGCGCCGCGCGCCTTGACCAGGTCGTCGACTGAGCGGGTGGACACCCCGTGCACGTAAGCCTCCATGATGACCGCGTACAGGGCTTGGTCGATACGCCGCCGCCGTTCCAGCAGCTGGGGAAGAAACTGCCACTGCGCAGCTTCGGAATGGCCAGGTCCAGATCGCCGGCCTGAGTGGCGAGGGTCTTGTCGCGATGGCCGTTGCGATAGCCGGTGCGATCCTCGGTGTGCTCGTTCCACTGGGCACCGATCCGGCCACTGAGTTCAGCCTCGATCAGCTCCTGCAGCATGCGCTCGGCGACGTTGCGGACGAGCTCGATCCCGTCCGCCGTGCGTAGTGACTCCAGCAGGCGTTGTAGGTCAGACTGGGACAAGGCCATCGGGCACCTCCAAGGTTGAACTGGCCGTTCACCAGGGAGATTTGCACGGTGGCCTGCCCTATGCGCAGGGAACGGAGGCCGTCACCGGATGCACGCCCCGGGCACACCCGCACTGTGATCGCTTACACCACCACGCGGGACGCCATCACGGCGAGCAATACACGATGGCAGTAGCAGTGGTGGACACGCCGTCAGGTCGAGTGTTTTGGGCCTCAACAGACCAGGTGTCGACGTCTGCCCGCCGGTCGACAACCGGGAAAGTGGAGGCGCTCGCGAGCCGAGCGCGAGCCGGAGATCGCCCTCTGACCGGTGGCACAGTCGGCACTGGACGTGTTGGAACCGCCGTCGCGACCTCGACGTCGCCCTCGCCGTCCGCGCGGCTGCGACCGCAGTGGCGCAGCACGAGGCGCCCGGCCCGTGACGGTCGCCGTGCTCGTGACAGCATTTCGAACAGAGCCGGGCCCTGCCGGCCTGACTGCATGCTCCGGCTCGCGCTCGGCTCACGCGCCCGGTGACTGCTCCCGGAATCCGGATCCGGCCTGGCGGATGTTTCTCCGGTCTGCGCCATCCAGAGGACATTTACTGCAGCATCGCCCGTTTCCGTGGTGACGCCTCCTAATTGGGAAATCACTTGCGCGGTGAATCGTGGCCTCCCTATCCGCTGACGGGCAGTAGGCCGACGATCGGCCTATCAGGAGGGATTGACTGCATCAACGATGGATCGCCCCACGAATGAGTGACGGCCAGCCAGCTCAGTATTGGTCATACATTCTTGATGCGATCGGTCGGTTCCGGCAACATCACCCGGATGAATCGCAACGGGGGTGGGGTGTCTGCTTAATATACTGCCGACAGGCGAGGCGATTCCGTTCGACGAGGAACGTCGGACTTCACCACCCCCACAGGAGTTGGCACCTCGATGACACTGAATATTCCCGATGCGCCGCATCGGCGCCAAATGACGGTTTGGATCGCGGGGGTACTCACCCTGCTGGTCGCCTTTGCCGTTGTCGCAGTGACGCCTACACGGGCGAATGCAGCAACACCTGTAGATCTGGGTACCGCGGAAAGCTTCGCGGTACTGGCCGGCGCGGAGGTCACCAACACCGGGCCCTCAGTGGTCACTGGAGACGTCGGAGTGCATCCGGGGACGTCCATCTCCGGATTCCCGCCCGGTACGGTCAACGGGACTTTGCACTCCGGGGACACTGTGGCTGAACAAGCCAAGACCGACCTGGTCGCGGCGTACAACGACGCCGCCGGACAGGCATCGAATGGCGCCCTTCCCCCGGATGCTGGTGGCTTGACGCTGGTTCCGGGCGTCTACACACGCTCTTCCAGTCTCGGGCTCACCGGCACCCTCACCTTGGATGCCCAGGGCGACCCGAACGCAGTGTGGGTGTTCCAGGTCGGTTCGACGCTGACGACGGCGAGCAACAGCAGCGTGTCCCTCATCAACGGCGCATCGCCGTGCAATGTGTTCTGGCAGATCGGCAGCTCGGCCACCCTCGGCACCGGCACCACCTTCGTGGGCACGATCATGGCCAAGGCAGCGATCACCGTAACGACGGGGGCGACCATCGACGGCCGCGCGCTGGCCGAGGTCGAGGCCGTGACGCTGGATACCAACCGGATCACCAGGCCGGAGTGTGCGGGCACCACTACCACAACAACCACCGGTGACGCTGCGACGGGTGATGCCGCGACGGGTGA
>NZ_JAGGOI010000019.1:74160-154803 GCF_018614585.1 Streptomyces sp. ISL-1
GCCGCGACGGGTGACGCTGCGACGGGTGACGCTGCGACGGGTGACGCTGCAACCGGTGACGCTGCAACCGGTGACGACGGCGGATATGACGACGGCGGTTACGACGACGGCGGATATGACGACGGCGGATATGACGACGGCGGATATGACGACGGCGGTTACGACGACGGCGGACATGACGACGGCGGACATGACGACGGCGGTTACGACGACGGCGGTTACGAAGACGGCGGTTACGAAGACGGCGGACATGACGACGGCGGTTACGACGACGGCGATACGGCGAGAATCCCGGGAATCCCGGCGAGCGCGAGGGAAAGCGCAGGGTGCACAAATGCACGTTCAACGCTGAGCGAGTTGTTCCCCCGCCGATCGGCGGGTCCAGTGAGTCGCGCGTGGATCCTCTCGGCGGAATGCGCGCACGGGTAGTCGACCCCACACGCGAGTGGAACGGATGGCGCGCGTCGGATCGTCGTCGATTCCGTCGCGCGCCGCCCGCGGAAGCAGGAGAAGCAGGTGCGAGCAGTCGGGAAGGGCCGGGTGGGGCCGTGCTGGGCGGCGTTGAGTCGACGAATGTGAAGGAATCGCAGCGGACCGACGCTGAGCCGGCAGCACGGGACGGTGGCGGGGGACTGCGTATGACTCGTGACATTTCAGGGCCACCCCGCCTGCTGACCGCGGGAACGGGAGCCGCGGTGGCCCTCTGCCTTGCAGTGGCTCTGGCCCATGTGCTCCTGGTGTTTCTGCACGTGGCACCTCCGAATGCCATCTCGAAGGCGTACAGCCGACAGATCGACGCCTGGGTCCGGCCTGTGTTCGAGCAGAACTGGCGGCTCTTCGCCCCGAATCCGCAGTGGGTCAACCGGCAGATTTCGGCGAGGACCAAGCGGACAGCGCCGGACGGCACCACACGGGTGAGCGACTGGATCGATCTGACCGCCAGGGACAATTCCGTCGTCAAGCACAACGTCTTCCCGAGCCATACGGCACAGAACATGCAGCGCCAGGCTTGGAATTCCTACCTCAAGACGCACGGCGGCGACAACCATCCCCGCTCGGACCGTGCTGTGATGATCCAGAAGTATCTGCGCAACATCGCAGTGGACCGTGTCGCCGCCCAACGTGGCGGCACCTTCGACTCCATCCAACTGCGGGTCATCACTCAGCCCATCCCCGCGCCCCGCGCAGCGGGCGGTTTCCGGCCGGCCGGCGCGGCATCGGCGCGTGCTGAAACCCGGTATCTGCCTTGGTGGAAGGTGTCCTCGCATGGAACGGACTGAGCAGGCACCGGTCGCAGCGCCCACAGCGCCCACAGCGCCCCCACGCACCACCGAGCCGGCGGCCGTGCGAATGCCGCAGCGCGTACTCGACCGGGTCCATGCGTTCCTCGTCCTCCTGACCGAGCGGCCGGTCTCCTTGTACGCGGCGGCGATGCTGCGCATCGGGTACGGGCTGCTCTATCTCGTTTTTCTGCTCCGCGAGTTTCCACACCGCGACGAGATGTGGGGCCCCGGTTCACCGTGGACGCCCGCGCTGGCCAGGCAGATGTTCGACCAGAGCGGGTGGGTCAGCGTCCTCACCCTGTCCGACAGCCGGGTGTACTTCGAGGTCTGCTACGCCGTGGCTCTCGTCACGTGTGCGCTGTTCTTGTTGGGCTGGCGGACCCGGGCGGTGTCCGTGCTGTTCGCGGTCGTGGTGGTGTCGTTCCACGCTAGGGCGATCTTCATGGCGGACGGCGGGGACAATCTTATGGTCCTCATGGCCGTCTACCTCGTCTTCACCGCGTGCGGCCGGCGCTGGTCCCTCGACGCGCGAAGGACCCGGCTCCAGGCGTCGGCGGGCAAGACGGCAGGCCGGCTCGGCGGCGGTCTCCGGCACCAGCTCGGTGACGCCCGCATCATCTTGATCACTGTGCTGCACAACTGCGGCATGTTCGTCATCGCCGCCCAGGTCTGTTTCCTCTACGGATGCGCGGGCCTGTACAAGGTGCAGGGCGTCAAGTGGGGCGATGGCACCGCCCTCCACTACGTCCTGAACATCGACCTGTTCCGGCCCTGGCCTGAGTTGTCCCAGATGATCGACAGCCATCACGTGCTGATTGCAGTCGTTGGCTATCTGACAGTGCTGGTGCAGGTCGCCTTTCCGTTTGTCCTGTTCGGCAGGCTCAAATATCCCGTCCTGGTCCTGCTGCTGGGCATGCACGTGAATATCGCAGTGGTCATGGGACTGCCGATCTTCTCCGGCGCGATGATCGTCGCGGACGCCGTGTTTCTGCCGGACCGCTTCTATCGGTCCCTGGGGCGACTGCGGTGGTGCACCCCCTGGCCCACAGGTGTCACGGGAGCGGGCGCCTCACCCGGGCCGGAATCCGCCCTCGTACCACCGCAGCCCGGACCGGCCGGCTGAGACCGATGCAGTGTTCCACCGCGCAGCGGGCGGAATTCCGCCCCCGGGAGTTGGGTGACCATCCGACGCGTGACTGAGTTCGAGGAGTTCTCCACCTGCTGGCCTGACGACCAGCTCAAGGCCAAAGGGCTGGTCGCGGACATCCGCAAGGTGGTGAATGTAAAAGATTCGTTCACCCGTCTCCAGCAGGAGCAGGAGGCTGAGCGGCGGAAGCGACAGACCGCGCAGCGGGAGAAGGAGGCTGCGGCCGTGGAGCGCCGACGCCGGTACCAGACGTTGCAAGGCGAACTGTCGGCGCTCTTCCAGATGTCGAATCCGCAGCAGCGTGGAATCGCTCTGGAGGCGTTGCTCAACAAGATCTTCGCGGTGGACGGACTGTCGATCCGGGAGGCGTTCGTCCTTCGGAGAGAGGACGGTCAGGCAGCCGAGCAGATCGACGGCGCGGTGGAACTGGACGGGTCGCAGTACGCCGTGGAAGTGAAGTGGTGGTCCGAACCCCTAGGGCGCCCCGTCGTCTCTGAGCATCTCGTCCGGATCTTCAACCGCGCCGAGGTGCGGGGCCTGATGATCTCTGCGTCTGGCTTCACACAGCCAGCGATCGACGAATGCCGGACCTCACTCACACATCGCGTGATGGTGCTGGGGGAGGTGCACGAGTTGCTGCTCCTCCTGGAACAGGAACGGGACATCGCAAATTGGCTGCGAGAAAAAGTGCGGCGGGCGACGCTGGACAAACGACCGCTCACGATCTTCGGCCTGGACTTCTGACCCGTCCGCGCTAAATGGGCGCTCCCCGCCGTCGCTCGCTCGCAGTCTGCTGTAGCCGCCCGAGGGCGTATTGACTGAACTACGACGCGCTCGCAGAGGCGGGTGGAGCCGGTCGTGGGCCTGGTCGGCGACGTCTCGTAGTCGTCGTGGGGATTGCCGAGCCGGCGGCAGACGCGGTGGCGGCCGGTGAGCAGCAGGGCGAGGCGGGGCGGGCCGGTTTGGACGGTGTCGGCGGCGATGTCCGCCACGGCGCCGAGGGTGTGGCTGATGCCCGCGGTGAACCACTCGGCTGCGGTGTGCAGGTCGTCGCTACCGGCGAGCCCGATGGCGAGAGGTGCCTCTGCCCCGCACGCTGCTCTGTGCATGGCTTTCGTGTCGTCCGCCGCCGCTCGCGTCGCTCGTTCAGGTGACAAGAATCCTTCAACCGTGCGACAGCCCGCCCCCTTGGGCTCCATGCTGACCTTGCTGCACCACGACGACAGCGGGTGATCCGCCACCGTATGTACCCTCTGGAGATAGAGCACGTGTCCCAGCAAACGCCCCTGGACGCCCCCGATGTGATCGAGGGCGTTGTCGACCACCTCCTCCACATCGGCTACGACGAGCGCACGGTGCTGCGGCTGACCACCACGACCGGCGACGAGGAGAGCATCACCGCGCTCGGCAAGGCGCTCTTCGGCGTGCAGCCCGGGGAAAGCCTGCGGCTGCGCGGCACGTGGACCCATCACCCGCGTCACGGGCGGCAGTTCAAGGTTGAGTCCTGCGAGCGCACGATGCCCGCGGACGAACGGGCGATCCGCCTCTACCTCGCCTCGGGCCTGATCCGCGGCATCGGGCCGCTCTTCGCCTCCGCGATCGTGGACACCTTCGGCGAGCAGACCCTGAAGGTCATCGACGCCGAACCGCAGCGGCTGCTGGAAGTCCACGGTATTGGCGCGATCCGGCTGGGGCGGATCATGGCGGCCTGGCAGGAACAGAAGGCCATCGCCGAGATCATGGTGTTCCTACAAGGGCTGGAGATCACTCCGGCGCTCGCGGTGAAGATCTACACCGCGTACGCCGACACCGACGACAACCCCATGCACATCGTCCGCCATACCCCCTACCGGCTGTGCCGGGACGTGCATGGCGTCGGCTTCGTCAACGCCGACAAGATCGCACTCGCCGTCGGCGTACCCAAGCACAGCGACGAGCGTCTCCAGGCCGCGCTGCTGTACGAACTGGACCAGGCCGGCGGCCAGGGCCACTGCCACCTGCCGGTGCGGATCCTGATCGCCCGCGCCCGCCATCTGCTGACCGACGACGACCCGGCGACCGCGGAGATTCTCGACGACGCGGTGCTGCGCCACGCTCTGGAGGCGCTGCGAGGCCAGGGTGAGGTGATCACCGAAACGCTGCCGCTGCCCGTGCTGGATGGCACCGGCGCAGTGGCGGATGCCGAGATCGCGCTGCTGCCGCGCTGGTACCGCGATGAGACCCAACTCGCCTGGCACGTACGGCGTCTGCTCGACTCCGCGTCCACGCTGGTCGACCTGGCCCCCTGGGCAGAGCGCCTGGCCGCGCTGACCACGAAGGAGACGGCCGGGCTGACCGGCGAGCAGCATCAGGCGATCATCACCGCCCTGACCAGCCCCATCTCCGTGCTGACGGGCGGTCCGGGCTGCGGCAAGACCCACACCCTGCACACGCTGGTCGAGGTCGCCGACGAGGCCGGTGCGCTCGTCGCGCTGGCCGCCCCAACAGGGAAGGCCGCCAAACGCCTGGAGGAGACCTGTGGCCAGTCGGCGATGACCGTGCACCGCCTCATCCGGCCAGCCGACGGTGACTCCCTCTTCGACCACGCCAGTGTGCTGGAGACGGCCGACTTGGTGGTCGTCGACGAGGCCTCCATGCTAGACCTCGCCCTGGCCCGCAAGCTCACCACAGCCGTCCGCGACGGCTGCCACCTGCTGCTGGTCGGCGACATCGACCAGCTGCCCAGCGTCGGCCCCGGCCGGGTCCTGCGCGACCTCCTCGACGTCGAGGACATCCCGCGAACCCGGCTCACGCGCGTCTTCCGCCAGCACGACGACAGCGCCGCGATTGTCACCAACGCCCATCGCATCCTGCGCGGCGAGCTACCCAAGGACGACCCCAAGGCGTTCTGGAACCGGCCCGTTCCCGCCGCCGAGGACATCGCGCAGAAGGTGGTGGACCTGGTCTGCGACCTGATGCCGGAACACCTCGGGACCAAAGATGGGGACATTCAGGTCCTGTGCCCCGGCAAGAGGAACATCTCCGGCATGACCGACCTCAACCTGCGCCTCCAGGGCCGCCTCAACCGGGAAGCCGACGACAAGCCCCAGCACTACCACGGCGGGACCGTCTTCCGGCTCGGCGACCGCGTCCAGCAGATCCGCAACAACCCTCACCGCGGCGATACAGGTGTGTTCAACGGCAGCAGCGGCACCATCACCGCCGTCGACCTCGAAGCCCACCACCTCACGGTCACCTTCTCCGACGGCGACGTCGCCGCCTACCCCTTCACCGACCTCGACGAACTGGTCCACGCCTACGCACTGACCGTCCACCGCTCCCAGGGCAGCGAATACCCCTACGTCATCGTGCCCTTGATCAGCTCCGCCGGAATGCCGCTCCTACAGCGAAACCTGCTCTACACCGCCGTCACCCGAGCCCGTAAAGGCGTCATGCTTATCGGCCAGACCGAGGCCGTCGAACGGGCCGTCGCCAACAACCGCACCCAGCGCCGCAACACCGCCCTCACCCACCGCATCACGCACGCGGGTCAGCCCGTCGTACCACCACCCCGGCCCCAGACCCCGACCGGCCAACTCGCCTGGGACTGACCGAGAGCAGAGCCCTACGAACGACGCTCGCCGCACCCCACAAGGTGGTGAAGCTGAGGGAGCATCGCGAACGCCTCAAGCAGGCCCAGCAGGGACTCGCCGCCGAGATCGCCGCAGTCCACTGCCTCGAACATGCGGAAGGCGCATCAGGCGCGGACTCCGCAGCACCAGGGGAGGAGAAAGCATGACGGAGTAATCTGCGGGGACGCTGTCGACGTGGAGAGGGCCGCGCAGCTCCACCCTCGAGTGAAGAGGGCGGGGCCCATCTCGCGAAACTCAGCGGGCACCACGGAAGCATCGCGAACGCCTCAAGCAGACTCGCCAAGGCTTGCCTCAGAGATCGCCGCGGTACACAGCATCGAACGCGCGAACGGTACATCGGGCGCGGCCGCAGCACACCGGACGAAAGCAGAGTGAAGCCCCCGGCTCCCGGTGCCTCGACGCAGGACGGCAGCGGCGGATGAGACACCCGGACGGCGACAGGCACTGACTGCGCGCACCTTTACGATGGGCGCCATGACCAGCACCCCGCAGCAGACAAGCCGCCGCCCGGCCGGGCGCGGCTTGCTGTTGTTGGTGCTTGCGGTGCTTGCGGTGCTGGCGGGTGTGCTGGCCATGCATGGGCTGGCCCCCGGCGGTGGACCTGCCGCCCACGCCGGCTCGTAGGCCCAGCACTCCTCCGTCATGACGGAGGATGCCGTCGTCCATGAGACGGGGCAGGACTGCGTCCACGCCAGAGGTGATGGCGCCGAGGGGCACATGAACCATGCCGATGCCACCTGCGCTGCCAGTGGCGTCGCAACCTCGTACGCGCCTCCCGCTCTGGCCCCCGCCCTCCATACAGCCGCAGCCGGTTTCCTCGTGCCACTGGGCAGGGCGGCGGCCGCGGCGGACGGCGGGCGGGCCCCGCCGGACCTGGCGCAGTTGCAACTCCTGCGGATCTAGAGGCGCCCGCACGGCACATCCTTGCTTCCGGCTCGGCCGGTCCAGGGTGCCGCGCTCCGGCATGCCCCTCTTGTCCACGCTTCGTGCGTCGTTCACAAGCGCACATTCATTCCAGGAGTTGCACCACCATGACCGCACACCGTTCCCTGATCCGCCGTGCCGCCGCTGTGGCGGCCGCCGGTACCGCCGCGATCGTCCTGGCCGCCTGCGGCTCCGGCGACGACAGCTCTGCCGGCCACGATGGCCACAGCAAGACCACCCAGCCGTCCGCGTCCGCTTCGCCATCGCAGGGACAGCACGCCTTCGACGTCTCCTTCGCCCAGGGGTGATCCCCCACCATCGGCAGGCCGTGGAGATGGCCGACCTCGCTACGACCCGGGCCGAGTCTGCGGAGGTGAAGAAGCTCGCCGAAGGGATCAAGAAGGACCCGGAGATCAAGACGATGTCCTCCTGGCTGACCTCCTGGGGCGAGAAGGTCCCGGCTGCCGGTGATTCCTCCGAGCACACCGGCCACTCCATGCCCGGCATGGAAGGGATGATGACCGGCGAGGAGATGAAGGACTTCGAGAACGCCTCCGGCAAGGCGTTCGACACAGCGTTCCTGACGATGATGGTCAAGCACCACGAAGGCGCGGTTGCCATGGCCAAGACGGAGCAGAAGGACGGCGCCTACCAGCCCGCCAAGGACATGGCAGGCGCCATCGTCACTTCCCAGACCGCCGAGATCACCCAGATGAACAAGCTGCTCGGCAAGAACTGACCCGGGCACCGGGAAACCGGGGGTGGGCGCCGAACGCGCCCGCCCCCCTCCGGTGGTGCCGGAGCACTGTTCACTGCTTCCCTTTAACCAGTCTGGACACCACCTGATGAGGGTTGTCGGCTGACGGCCTGCTCCACCCCCGGTATCGACCAGGAGCGGTCGGCGGAGATCCGGGGACCGGACATCTGCACGGCCTGGGCCTGGACCCTGAAAGGGGCGACCACAGGGGTGCGTGGGGGCCACCGCTGAAATACCGATAAGCTCCCCGGCATGGTTGCGGCCTGGCCGGTCCTCAGCGTGCTGCGGTCCCGCTCTCGTGCAGCGGGTCCGTTGTGGATGTCGGTGCTGGCCACGCTACTCCTCGCACTGATGTACACACACGGTGTCAGCGGGGAGAGCGCCGCAGGCCATGCGCACCCTGCGGCGTCCACGGTGACCCCGGTTGCTCAGGACGGCGCTGCAGCCGAGCATGGCCACGACGGCCTCGGCTCGCACTCCGGCGAGCGGCACGCCGACGGTCACGAGGCCCCGGTGCCCGATCACGCGGCTCACCAGTGTGTCTCCGGCCATCCGGAGCAGGGCCCTGAGCTGTCCGGCCCGTGCGAATCCCCGCTGGAGGCGGTTCGGCCTCCGGACCGGCATGTAAGGACTAACGCTCCACCCCCCGCTGTCGACTGGTCGTCTCCGCCGTTGCCGGATTCAGCGGTCCTGCGGATCTAGGCCTTCACTCTCGAACCCGTCGACGGCTCGCTGGGCAACACCGCACTGGCCTCTCTGGCTGCGTGTTCTCTGCGGTCTGGCCCCGCCTCGCACTGACGCCGGCCTGGGCTCCGCAGTTCCCGGAATCGGCCCCGGCCGAGCTGCGCCGTAGTCATCTCTCGTGCCTGATTGACAGGCCTCCTAGCCCGACCAAGCATGCCCCCTTGCCTATGAAAGGCCAGCTTTTGTCCTCCTCGCCGAGTCTCGCCACCACCGCGGCCCCGATCCCGTCGCAGCCCACCGGCCACCGCCGTTCCACCAGAGGGCGGCAAGGCGGCTCCCTGCCGTGGCGCTACCTCGGCTACGTCGGCTATTACGTCGGAGCCGGGCTCATCAGCGGTGCGGTCGTCCACCACCCCATGGACCCGACCCGCTACTCGATGATCGCCGGGGCCGGCGTGCTGGTCTTCCTGGTCGCCACCGTCCTCAACGACATCATTCTCGCCACCGAGAAGCCCGTCCTGTCGCGCACCCTGCGCGTCCTGGGCACCTCGACGATGCTGTCGTTCGGCCTCGGCATGCTCAGCGGCGGCATGCAGCACTTCGCCGACCTCCCCGACCGATGCGCTGTCCTGATCCCCCTGGGCATCGTCCTGTCCTTCGTCGCCTACTTCCTCAAGGAAGACAAGGCACCCTGGCGGCGCATCTTCGGCCTCATGGGCCTGGCCGTCCTCGTGGTCGCGGCCCTCACCTTCGCGGGCCTGCGCCACATCGCCCCCACCATGGAGCAGAACGGAGGCGGACACAGCCACGGTGACGCCGTCACCGACAAGGGGAGCGACGAAGAAAAGAACGGCGGCAACAGCGGCGGCACCGCCGATTCACCCACCGCGCCGACGACGCCCACCAAGGACACCGAGCCCAGCAAGGAGCCCGGGCACGAAGACGGCCACGACCATTGAGGCCGGCCTGCTGATCGGATTCGGTCCCGGCGGACGCGTGCTAACCAGCCGCGACGAGGGTGGACGTGGGCGAGCAGGGACGCCCTCGCCGACCGTCCGCGGAGCAGAACCACCCAGGAATACCCCTTGGGGGTATAGAGTTGGGTGTGGGTGCCGGGTCATTCGACCAGGCCCACACTGGAACCCCGGAGGGAGAGGCGTCATGGACCACACCGCTCACACCGGCGCACCCGCCCACGACCACGCCGGGCACCACGGCCATGGCGATCACGGCGGGCCCATGCCCGGCGGCGCTTCGTGGAGCACCGCCGCGAAAGCGACGCTGCACTGCCTGACCGGCTGTGCGATCGGCGAGATCCTGGGCATGGTCATCGGCACCGCCCTGCTGTGGGGCAACGTGCCGACCATGGCGCTGGCGATCTTCCTGGCGTTCATCTTCGGCTACTCCTTCACCCTGTTCGCGGTACTGCGGGCGGGCCTGAGCCTCAAGGCCGCGATCAAGGTGGCGCTGGCCGCCGACACGGTCTCCATCGCCGTAATGGAAGCAGTGGACAACGGCATCATCGCTATGACCCCGGGTGCGATGGACGCCCACCTGTCCGACGGGCTGTTCTGGTCCGCGTTGCTCGGTGGCTTCGCCGTCGCCTTCCTGATCACCACCCCGGTGAACAAGTGGATGATCGGCCGCGGCAAGGGCCACGCCGTCGTCCACGCCTACCACTGACGCCCCCGACGGCGAACGCGCGCCCGGGCGGCACCTTCCACGGTGCCGCCCGGGCGCGCGTTCGGACACGGCGAGGCGTTAGCTGTATGTGTACCCAGGGCACCCGCTGCGGGGCGCCAGTCTCAACGGAGCGAAAGGAAGGCCACACGATGACCACTTCGGTGAAGGAGATGCTCGCCACCTACCCGGCCGATCTCGGCGACGTCGACCGCGAGAAGCTCACGCGCTGCATCGAGGAATGCATTGCCTGCGCGCAGGCGTGTACCGCGTGCGCGGACGCCTGCCTGTCCGAGGGCATGGTCGGCGATCTGACCAAGTGCATCCGCACCGACATGGACTGCGCCGACATCTGCACCGCCGCCGCGTCGGTCCTCTCCCGCCACACCGGCTACGACGCCAACATCACCCGCGCCATCCTCCAGGCATGCGCCACCGCCTGTAAGGCGTGCGCCGACGAATGCGACAGCCACACCGACATGGAGCATTGCCGCATCTGCGCCGAAGCCTGCCGGCGCTGCGAGCAAGCCTGCAACGACCTGCTCACCTCCCTCGGTTGACCACCCCCGGCTCACCCACTGCCGACAGCCGTCACGCGACTGCCGCGGGCCCAGCAGTAGCGGCGCCGGACCGGGCGCGCTGCTCGAAAGCTTTGCGCTGCCCGTAGCGGGTGCGGCCCTGCGGCTTGAACACCGACAACCCTGTTGCCACAAGAAGCGCGGCCAGCGCGGCAGCGGACTGCACCACCAGCTGAATCCGTAGCCCGCGAAGGTCGCCGCTGGACCAGACTGCTGACGCCGCAGCGTCGGCAAGAGAGCCGACCGGCCGCATGTGCACCAACAGGGCAATGGTCGCCAGAACGGTGATCGCGAGCTTCACCACGACCCAGTAATAGCGGGCCAGGCCCCACGTTGTTCCCAGAGCGGATACCACCCCCGTCAACAGCGAGGCGAAACACAGCGGCACGATGACGTACCAGCCGACCAGCTCCAGCGCGACGTAGACCGACCGCACCGCCTGACCGTCCGTGCTCATGAGGCCGACGAGAGTCAGAGCCAGGAAGACGGCGACCGCACCGAGCCAGCCCACCGAGGCGGTGACATGCGCGGTGAGGGCGAGCTTGCGCCAGCGCGGCGACATGACCCTCACCCGTGGCTCCCCATACCGCCACCGGCAAGGTGCAGCACCACGAAGGCCAGCACCAGGGCGACGGCTATAACCACGGAAACGGTCACCCATAGTGGTCTCGTGTGGACCTCTGCAGGTACCTGCTGCCCGGAATCCGCACCTCCAGCGGCATGACTGTGTCGGGGCATGTCGGTCATAGCGTCCTCCGATGATCCGCCGCAGGTGCGCACCTACGCCCTTTTGTAAGACAGAGTGTCCATCTAGTACTCAGGGTGTCACGGAAGCGGCGTCACGTATATTCGGGGGGTGCCGAAGCTGTGGAACGAGACGATCGAGGCGCACCGCCATGCGGTGCGTGACGCGGTTCTGGATGCCACTGCTGCGCTGGTGGCCGAGCACGGGCTGCTCTCGGTGACGATGTCGCGCATCGCTGAGACGACCGGCATCGGGCGGGCGACGCTGTACAAGTACTTCCCAGACGTCGAATCGATCCTCGCCGCGTGGCACGAGCGCCAGATCGCCGGCCATCTTGAACACCTCACCGCGGTGCGGGACCACGCGGGCAGTCCCGGCGAGCGGCTGGAAGCGGTGCTCGAGGCGTATGCGCTCATGTCCCAGCAGCGGGGCGAGCACCACGGCACCGAGCTCGCAGGACTGCTGCACCAGGGCGAGCACGTCGCCCGAGCCCACCAGCAACTGAAAGACCTAATCCGGGACCTGCTGGCCGAAGGCACCGCGAGCGGCGATCTCCGGGCTGACGTCGCCCCCGACGAACTTGCTGGCTTCTGCCTCCACGCCCTCAGCGCCGCCGCCGGACTGCCGTCCAAGGCCGCCGTCCGCAGGCTTGTTGCGGTCACCCTGTCAGGGTTGCGGCCCCCGGCGGCGACTCCCGCCGCAGCGCGCAAGGGGACCGCGTCTCGTCCCTGCCATCGCCCCGCTCATTGATCGGAACTGGACACCCGATGCGCCGCTACCGGACTGTATCCTCTGCCGTCCCGACGGCACTGCCGAACGGAGACGTGGCGGGGGTAGAGTCTGGGCATAGGCGGCTGACCTGCGAAAACGGTCATCGGCTCGCCCCCGGGCAAAAGTTCGGATTCTACCCCCGCGCCTCAAATGCACTGCAGTGGTCAAGCGATCAGTACTGCCGCAGCCAGGGGCGGACATCACCTCGGAGTTGCACGCGGGTCTCCATGCCGTCCGCTGGGAACATCATGGGAACGCAAGGACCAAGAAAGACCGGTAAGGATCGCGCAGCCTGGGTCGCCCACCCTGCCTATGACCTGCGAAAATGGGGCTGTCGAAGCAAGATCGGTAACGATGATCTAGGTTCTTGGACCTCTTACAAAGCAGATGTCGGCGGTTCGAAACCGTCCGCGCCCACCAGCGCAAAGGCCCCCAGCCGATCATGGCTGGGGGCCTTTGACATCCAGTTTTGACATCAACCGGGGCGGTCATTCACGACCGGCGCCGCTTGAGCATCCGGTCCAGGTGGCTCACTGCCTCGCGCTGCGTGTCCTGCACGACGTGTGTGTAGATGTTCATCGTCACGGCGATCTGGCTGTGCCCGAGGATCTCCATCACGACACGAGGAGCGACGCCGGCGGCGGTCAGCAGAGTCGCGCAGCCGTGCCGGGCATCGTGCAGCCGGATCACCCTCAGGTCGGCGTCCTTAGCCACGCGGGTGAACGAGCGGTACAGCTTGCGCGGCTCGATCGGCCGACCGGTGCGCGCCGTGAAGACGTCCCATTGATCCCCGGCCTTGTCGCGCATTGCTGCTTGCCGCATCCGCTGCCACCGCAGGGGAGCGACGCAGAGAACGGGCAGGGGCAAGGTCTGCCGAGGACGGCGACCTTCGTACTGGCGAGCAGGTCCTGAGTCTGCTCGACGTTCTGCCAGCCACGTTTCAACGACTGCCCGAGACGCTCGACCCATCGGTGAAGACGGACATCGCCAACCTCATGGAGCGGGCGATCAGCATGCGGGAGTGGGCCGAGCAAGCCTGAGGATCCCCTGACGCCGCCGACCCTGCACTCAGCCAGACCGGAGAGCGGTAAGTGAGTGTCAAGCATCAAATGCCGTCAACGCGCCAAGCACCAAACGAAGTTGCACAGCTACCGCCGACGCGGTGAGTAGAAACCTTCTCTACGGGTTCAAGGCCCGCGCACGGCGCGGGCGCGCGCCGCCTCAGCGGCGCGGCCTGCCTCCTGTCTACGCCCCGGCTGGCCGCGCCAGGCGGCGCGCTACGTGCAGCGGGCAGAAGCGAGGACGTCACCCGCGGCCAAGACATGCCTCCGGCGGGGGCGCTCAGGCTCCGGGATGGCGGGGGCGCCGTTCGCGAGTGCCTGGCCCGTTGGTGGCGTGTGCGGGGAGCTCCCATCCCGTCTGCCATCGACCCAGGCAGAGCCGAGCAGGCGCGGCCCCTGGCGTCCAGGTCGTTCGTACAGTTGCGCGCTCCACCTGGACGCCAGGAACCACGCCCGCTCCACGGTGTGTGGGTCGACGGCAGACGGGATGGGAGCTGGGCTGAGCGGTGGGTGAGGGAAGTACGTTCCCGACTGCGGTTCTCCGCGGGTGGGGGCTTTGTTCACACGGTGAGGGGGAGAGGGTGGACCTCGTCGGTCAGGTGACCTGTGCGTTCGTGAATGCGTTTGACCGCTTCGGCCGAGGGAGCCTCGGAGAGGCAGTAGACCGTGCCGGCCTCCGGGTCCGCCCAGGCCCTCTCGAAGTGGACGCCTTCTTCCCCTTCGATGGCGCGGTTATCCTGGATGGCCTCCCTCAGTTGGTCGGCCGTGATGTCCTTCATCCCGTGGTGGACGTCCATGAACTGGCGCATGGCGTCGCACCTCCTTCCGACTTCTGCGTCCCGGCGTTGCGAATGGCCAACCCGCTTGCCAGCCATCATCTCCATCCTGTGCCCGTACGACCGTGGCGGCGACCGCACGGGCTGGCACGCATCAGGCCCGCAGTGGCGGGCTGCCTCCGCTGTTTGACGTCGGCTGTGAGCTTCACGGCCGGGCCGTCTCTGGGCCGTCCGAGGCCCCACAAGGTCGACCAACGACGACCGCCAGTGACAGTCGAGCTACAGCCTCCAACAGTGAAACCCAAGGTCAGCGGCCCCCGACCATACGGGTTTCCTCCCAGGGGTAGCCGTCGGGCAAGATGTGGCGCATCTGTCAAGACCACGTGCGGTGGCTGACATCAGCGGCTGACACCAACAGGCGCGTACATCAGCGGTCGGCGCCGAACCCGAGCGGACGATCAGCCGAGGCCCAGCGCGAGTTGATCGACGTCTCCGACGCCCCGTGATCGACCTGATAAGGATGAGGCCGCAGGTTCAAAGCCTGTTAGCCCCACCAGCCGGGGCGTGCGTAAGCCGGACCATGGACTTCTTCCGGAGATGCAGCCACCAGGGATAGCCTTCCAGTCCGTTCGAAGGCTACTGGAGGCTCTCTGTGCACACCGCCGTCTTCCTGCTGCGGGATGCGCTGGGTCTAGGTGGCGGTCTGGTGGGCAGCTGGGAGCTGACACGCCAGGCTTCGGGACCGGGCTGGAGGAAGCTGCGGGTCTTCTCTGCGGTGGCGGCTTTGATGCTCGCCGGGCTGCTCTCCGTCTAGAGATGGCCAGTCGGCGTGCCCCTCCCGTGCCCGTTCGGTCGGGAAACAGCGGGGAACAGCGGTCGCTGGCGGACAACGCTCACGTGAACGGCCCCTGACCGAGTTACCTGGTCAGGGGCCGTTCACCTGCGGTGGGTGTGGGATTTGAACCCACGGTGACATCGCTGCCACGACGGTTTTCAAGATTGTTCGTGAGCTCAACTGGCCCGCGCCTCGACGAGATCCATCTTCACTCCGTCTCCTGTCAGCGGGGGCCTCTACGCTTCTCCTCATGTCTGAAGGCCGTCCCGCAATTCCCGCCGAACTGCGGCGGCGTGTCCTGGTCGAGGCTGGGCACCGCTGCGCGATCCCGACCTGCCGTCGGCACCCAGTGGACATCGAGCACATCGACGACTGGGCAACAGTCCGTGAGCACCGGTTCGAGAACCTGATTGCCCTGTGTCCGACGTGTCATAGACGGAAGGGCAGCGGGCCGGATCAGATCGACAGGAAGTCGCTGAGGCAGTACAAGACCAACTTGGGGATCTTGAACCACCGATACGGCGACACGGAACGGCGCCTGATCGAAGTATTCGCAAACCTACTAGTAAAGGGCAAAATAGCAGAGGATCGGATTATTCGACTTGGTGTTGGGTCGGATCTACTGCTTTGGTACCTGATCCAGGATGGGTACCTCGAATCTCGCTATCCAGATGAGCTCGACGTGTCCACGTCCACGCACCAGCTCTTCAGATTCACCCCGCCTGGGATCGCGTTCCTGCGGCGGTGGATGGGAGCCCGCCCCCTGGATGTAGAGGACCAAGAGCCCGACACGGCCGTGACGTACAGCAGCGAAGTACCGCAACCACAGCGACTGCTCCAGCCTCTAAGCGCCCGAAGAAAGCCAGACGATGACCGGTCGAGTCGCTGCTGACCGATCCGGATAGAGCTACGGATCAGAAGGTGCCCGTGCCCCTGCCATGCCCGATCGACCCGGGAACTAGCGGGGAACCACGGTGACCGACGGGCAACGCACAAGAGAACGGACCCCGATCGATTCACCTGGTCAGGAGCCGTTCACCTGCGGTGGGTGTGGGATTTGAACCCACGGTGACATCGCTGCCACGACGGTTTTCACGACTCGATCCGACAACTCGTCAGCGTCAGGGAACGAAACCGATACCCCGCGCGTGTACACATGCAGCAAAGAGCGTTCCCGTCCCCTAAGAAGGAACGATGACCAAGCGAGCACACACCCTGGTTGCCGAGATCGAGCGGGACGCGCTCGACGAGAGCGTTCCCCTTGCCTCGGTACTCCGCAGGTGCATAGCCCTCGGTGGCGCTGTCGACTCGGACCAGCTGCGGGAGTGGGCTGGGCGCGAGCTCCGCGGCTACCAAGGGGACATCGAGACACCGGACTACCGCATCGTGGCCGCCGGCATCCACTTGGACGCGGTAGCGGGTCCTAGCACCATCAAGGGCCAACGCATCAGCCCTCTCCAACTTCCGGAGGTGGTGCGGGAGAAGGGCATCAGCGAAGAGTTGCCGCTCCGGATGGGAGTGGGCGAACTGGAGGCGTCTCTCGACGGTGACGAGCAGGGACATCTGCACATCTCGCTCCCGGGCGGAGCGGACATCGCGCGCATGATGGATCACGTGGCCAACCAGCCGTTCCAGAAGATCACCGCCGTCTACTGGTCCGTCTCCAAGGCGTCCATCGCAGGTGTCCTGGACCAGGTGCGCACCACCCTGACTGAGCTTGTGGCGGAGATCAGGGCCACGGTCCCCGACGAGCACACGGACCCGTCAAAGGAGACACTGGGCAACGCCCTTACGGTCGCACTCCATGGGTCGCCGAAGGCACGCGTCACGCTGACGACGTCGCAGTCGCAGGGCGCCAGTACGATCAAGAATGCGGACGCATCTCCGGACGACGGTGATCAGGCATCCTTCTGGGCCAAGAACAAGGTGGCTGCTTTCATCGCAGGCGCCGTGGCCGTTGCTGCTGGGATCGCCACCGTGGTCCGGGTCTTCTTCGTGTAGGAGCCCAATCCTGGCTGCTTCTCCGCTCCTGCGAGTGCAGCGAGGGGGAACATGGCTCGTCCTCTCCTCGCAGCCGTGCCAGATGCGTGCCAGATCGAGCAGTCAGTCACGGTCAATTGGGGTGCGCGGCGGTGCAGGCGAGCGCCGACAGGCTCAGCGCTGTTGTAGGCCCATTGACCAGCCAAGACTGGCCTGTGATCGGCGCCAGGCTTACAAAGCAGATGTCGGCGGTTCGAAACCGTCCGCGCCCACCAGTGCAAAGGCCCCCAGCCGATCTTGGCTGGGGGCCTTTGACATCTACTTTTGACATCAACCGGGGCGGTCATTGACGACCGGCCGACGCTTGAGCATGCGGTCTAGGTGGCTCACTGCTTCGCGCTGCGTGTCCTGCACGACGTGCGTGTAGATGTTCATAGTCACCGCGATCTGGCTGTGGCCAAGGATCTCCATCACGACGCGGGGAGCGACGCCAGCAGCGGTCAGCAGGGTGGCGCAGCCGTGCCGGGCATCGTGCAGCCGGATCACCCTCAGGTCGGCGTCCTTAGCCACGCGGGTGAACGAGCGGTACAGCTTGCGCGGCTCGATCGGCCGACCGGTGCGCGCCGTGAAGACGTATCCGGTCTCCACCCATTGATCCCCGGCCTTGTCGCGCATTGCTGCTTGCCGCATCCGCTGCCACCGCAGGGGAGCGACGCAGAGAACGGGCAGGGGCAAGGTCTGCCGAGGACGGCGACCTTCTCTACGGGTTCAAGGCGGCTCGCTCCGCTCGCCGCGCGCTCCCCGGCTCACCGCCGGGGCCCGAACTCGTGCGCGACGCCGACGGCTCGCCTGGCAGCATGCTCACCACGGGCACGCTCTGGGGCCGACCCCGGTCACGGAGTCGGCCCCTCGCGGCACACGCCCGCACGCCGCATATTGCTACGCCATCAGGGCGCGTCGCAGTACACGAAGGCCTGAATCAAGCCGGCCTCGGTGTTCGGGTTCGTGCCATAGACGGTCCAGCCCTCAGGAGGGCCTTCCGCCTTGATGGCGGCGCCCGGGGTAACGAAAACCGCGACGGAGCTGGTGAAGCCCCAGGAGATCGCCTCGTAGCCGTCCGGACACAGTGCCGTACTGCTCGCGCTTGCGCCCGCGGGCACAGTTACGAGTGGTCCGTCGTGTCGTTCAAGGTCGATGTCGGCTCCAGGTCCCGTGGCGCCCGTGGCGCCCGTGGCGCCCGTGGCGCCCGTGGGGCCCGGGTCGCCCGGGTCACCCTGCGGTCCCGTGGGACCAGTTGGACCGGTCGGTCCCCGATAGCAGTCCTTGTCGCCGAGCACCACCAGAGTCTGAGCGGCTGGTCCGTCCTTGCATTTTTCCTTGCCGTCTGCGTGGACCGACGCGCTCACGTGGTCACTTGGGGCCTGCGCCGCGGCACCGGCAGGACTGGTGGCTCCGGTCGCGAGGACCAGCGCGAGCGAGGCGATCGCGCCGCCGACCGTCCACCTGTTCCGCCGAGGCAGGGGCCCCAGCCGGGACCCTGTCGTGCTGTCAGGATTCATGCACTTGCTCCCTGTTTCCCATCGGTTTGGAGATTCCGAAGTCGAAACCCGAGCAGGAGCTTGCCCCGCGCACAGTCGAACTGTTGCTACTTTCGGTTACAACACACCGATTGTCAGTACATAGGAGTAGTCGGCCGATCCGGAGGGATCCACCCGGCCGGGTGCCCGGGTTCACCGCAGCAACGATCAGCAGGCCGGTGGCGGCCGTCTGCTCCGGGGATCGCCTGCGCGCCTGGAGGTGGGCGGTCCAGTCGGTGGCGGCGGGCGGCGCCATTGCTCGGCGGTGATGACATGCGGACCGAGCAGCCAGGACGGCGGGGCATGTCCTGGGCGAGCTGGTGGCGCGCGAGCGCCGGATGATGCCGGACGTCGTGAGGGCGCGGCTGAGGCTTGCCGCGGAGCGGTGAGCACCGGGCTGCGTAACCGCAGGTCACAGACCCCGTGCGTCACTTCTTCGGCTATTGATCGCGCCCGCCGCCTACGGCACGCCGTCGAAGAAGCCGGACTTCAGGTCCCCGATGGTGGCGTCGAGTGGATGCCCACTGACGATGAACGCTCCGCTCCAGGGCGCGCTGAGTGCGAAGAGCAACGCCAGGCTCAGCCCGACCACACTCGCAACACCTACGATCAGCAGTGACGTTCGCAGGCTGCTGCGGAAGACCAGTGCGCCGGAGTTCACGATCAAGGCCAGTCCGCTGACCACAAGCGTGACGACGTAGAGCGCGGGAACGTCGCGCGAGGCGGCCGCAACGCGGGCGCGACGGCTACTGGTGACACCGTCCATGGAAGCCACCAGCTCCGTGCCTGTCGGGGTCCCCACCTCGGGCCGGGCCGCCTCGGCGCGCACACTCCGCTCCAGCCGTGCGATTGCGCGAGCGGTGGCGGGGTTGTCACCGGACGCCGCTGTTGTAGCCTCCCACTCCCTGGCACGCGTGGTCTGCAAGTATTCCAGCAGTGCCGCATGGATCGGCTCCGACTGGACTCGCGGACTTGTCGCCGCCCATGCCAGGCGGGAGGCCGCGGCCGCCTCGTCGCTCACCAACCCCTCGGCTTCGCGCAGGTAGCCGGCCTCGCTGGCCAGTGTGAGTGCCGCAAAGATCGCGAAGGCAGCGCCGAGTGTCGGCATCAGGGGCGTGGCGATCTGCGGCACCCGATCCCGTTCCTCGACCGGTACGAGCGCCCGGACGCCGACCCGCGCCACGGCCGCGACCAGTAAGGCAAGTAGGAGCCCGCCCACAACCAGCACCACCGCCGGTAGCGAGGTCAACCAGTTCACCACATCACCTACAGCGCGTTACCGCGAGCGCCACACGGCGGCGGCGCATCGGCCCCCGCGACCTGGAGCTCCTCGTCGATCACTTTTAATGAACGCTCCATGATCACAGGTCGAAGACCTGTGACGCTCGCGACGCCCGGCACGGCATCTCGTTTCGTTGGCCAAACAGCCGAATACGGCCCAGTACGAGGCTGTACTGACAAACGACCGCCGCGCCCGTCTCACTTTCCGTCTCATTCAGCCTCGTTCACCGTCGTTCAGCCGAGACCGGAAGCCGATCCCAATCCGGTGGTGAGCCGCCCATGAATGCAGGTGAACGCCCCCGTACACACACCCACACCCAACCAACGCAGTGGGAAAGCGTGCCCCCGGGTGCTTGCCAGTGTGGGAGCGTACGGTCCCCGCATGGCGATCAGACCACCTGAGAACTGGCGTGCTGGCATAGCCGAGGAGGCGCGTGCGCTTGCGGCGGGAACGTTGGACCCGGAGTGTGCGGGCACGGCGCAGCTCCACCCCGAGTCCCTGCTGCAAGCCACAGAGCAGGCGCTCCAGACTTTCGAGGAGGATGCAAGCGCGCTGACAGCGCCATCTGACGAGCAGGTCTTTGACTTCATCAAGAGAGTGGTCCTGCGCCTCAACGCGATCAACGAGGACGACCAGCACGGCGGTGCCGGGTATTGCACAGAGGAGCGTGAGCAACTGTGCGAGTACATCGACCAGACCCTGAGCGACCACGGCATCGACGTGGCTGCTCTGGCAGCGAGAAGAGACGTCAACCGTGCTGAGATCACCGACACCTGGCGCGACTGGTAACGGCGGCAGCACAGCAACGGAGTACCGCAACTACAGCAACCGTCCCCACCCAGCAGTGTTCTCGGGAGACCATGGAGCAACCTGTATGGCCGCCGTTGTCCGATCTCTGTAGAGCTACGGGTCCAAAGGTGCCCGTGCCCCTGCCGTGCCCGATCGCCCGGTAACTGACGGGGAACCACGGTGGTTGACGGGCAGCGCACATGAGAACGGCCCCTGACCAGTTGCCTGGTCAGGGGCCGTTCATCTGCGGTGGGTGTGGGATTTGAACCCACGGTGACATCGCTGCCACGACAGTTTTCAAGATCGTGTGCCGCAGGCCAAATCCCGTCGACGCAACCCCCAAGCTCTGAACTTGCCGCTCACGAAGACGCCGACACCGATGGACAGAGCGATCAGCAGGGCTGAGGGCCCGGTCCCGAGCACCACAGGCTGCCTGGCAGCCACCGACACTGTGAACATGATCATCGTGAGGGTCATTGCTGATCCGGCGAGGAAGACCGCAATCTCGGCCCACCACATCGCCCGTGTTGGTTGAGTCGCCACGGCGTCGTTGTACACCCCTCAAACTGGTGCTGTACAGCAGTGCAGCACCGCAACCACCCCGACCGCTACCGGCTGACGGCGCCCTCCAGCGACCTCGAATGGCCGGAATGACCGCAGGCGCACGATCCGGCTAGAGCTACGCAGATGTTCGCCGTGCCACAGCCGCGCCAGATCAGGCGGGAGCCACGGGGAACAGCAGTCGCCGACAGTGCGTGCAGACCGTGTCTGTCGAAGTCGACATGCCCCAGGTCAGGCCCCAACTCGCCCCACCCCGCCCCTAAAGCGGGTGTCGCAGGTTTCCACTCCTGCCCGGTGAGGGAGGGGCGTCGTGCCACTCGCGTGCCATATCGAGGCCACATCAACCGTCACGAATCTTGAGCCTTTCTGAGCAAGACGTTCTCGTCGCCATCGCCCCTGTTGTGGGTACGGCACGCGTAATGTCGGCCGCAACTCACATAACCAAGGCGCTCGGCTTCACCACCGCAGTGGCCGAGACTGAAGCCGAAACAATGGCCGAGGCCGAGGCCGAAGCTGGGAGCCGGGGCAAGTCCTGAGCGATCCCTATCTATCTCTGCTTTGCGTGCCACAACCGCGCCAGATCGCAGGGGGAGCCACGGGGAGTGGCGGCCACCACCAGGGCCAACTCGCTGAATCGCCGCGGCCCAGAGACCTCGGCGCGTCCTTCGCCGAGGCAAGCTCCGGCACTGTTTGATTCATCGGCATGACCAAGCGCGAGGTCGCAGCCCTGTTTGGGAACCGATTCCTGACCGCGCCCGCTCCCGCGGAGACCTTCCCCGAGGAGGGCATGACCGCGACGGAATCGTGGAGTAATAGCCGTCATCCAGAAGGGCGACGAAGCCATTGATGATGTCGAACAGGCCGCTCAGCATGAGGAGGATCCCGGCAAAGGCCACCCAATGCGAGCGCTCGACCGGCGGCTGTGAGGCACCGCCTCCCGAAGCTGGGGTCTCTTGCCTAAGCCCACCCCACCGCGGACTGTGAGACCTCGCAACAACTGATGAGCCACTGGAGTCACGCTCAGTAGCCGACGATTCCCGACGGCTTATCCGCCATGGCGCTAGTCGATGACGACGTGAACGGTCAGCGCCATGCGCGTCGACTGATTCAGGTGCCGCTCGGCAAATGAAAGCGACTTCAACGATAGGGGATCATGGATTCTTCCGTCGGGCAGGAATGAGAGCTCCGTGGAGCCGGATGCCAATCCTGATGGTTTAAAGGAGCGATTTCTGATTTCATTTCGCGACTTCTTGCGTATGTCTCGTACTGCGTGAGCAGCAAGGCAGGGAAATATGCCACCGCCTGGATAGCGTGTCATCAGGGCTGCGTTGGGTCGTGACCGTACGCTGTGTATTCATAGGTGACCGCAGTTGGTGGGAGACGGGTCGTGGCAGGGGTTCACAGCGATGACCACCCCCCTGAGAGGGCCGGCCCCCTGCGGGTTTTCTTTCATGGTTCCGACGGCCCCCTTCCGGCCCGCTTGTTGTTGTTGACAACTGTGACTGGGTTAGTGGATTCAGTCAGCTACTTCGTGCTGGGCAAAGTCTTCGTTGCCAATATGGCCGGTAATCTCATTTTCGTCGGCTTCGGGCTGTCGGCAGTGGGACCAGCGGTGGCGTCGTCTGCTATCGCGATCGGGGCATTTCTCGTGGGGTGTGTCACCGGTGGAAGGGCCGTGCAATCGTTGGCGCATCACCGAGGGCGGTTGTTGTGCGGACGGAAGCGCAACGGTTGTGGCGGTACTGGTCGTTTTCGCTGTCGCCCTGCTGTGGGGGGTGGAGGAGAATTCTGTGCCGCCGGCCCGTCGCTGGGCCGCGATCGTCGCCCTAGCGTGTGGGATGGGCTTCCAAGCGGCTCTCACCCGGCAGGTCAACTTGAAGGACATGAGGACGATCGTGGCGACGCTCACCTTCACTGCTGTCGCCGCCGACTCGAAACTGGCTGGTGGCAGGGGTCGGGGTGTGGGCAGCGGGGTGGCTTCGGTACTGACAGTGGTGTTCCGGCGCCTTCTGCGGTGGCCTCCTCCTTCGGGTTGGCGACGTGCGAGCACCGCTGCTCCTTGCAATCGCTCTGCTGTTGATCGCTGCGGCGGGGGTCGCAGTACTTTCAAAGAACGAAGCCGATTGGCAACGACCCCACAAGTAGCCGCTCCAGGCATGATCTGTGAGCTCGGCGTGCGGGGCCGCCGGGCTGAGGTCTGCTGGGTGAGTCAGATACCCCAGGCCACTGAAAGGGCACCGGTCCTATGGCTGACAAGCCCGCAATCGTTTTGGTACACGGTGGTTTCGTTGACGGGTCCGGCTGGCGGGCGGTCTACGACCTGCTCACCCACGACGGCTACCACGTCGCCGTGGTGCAGAACCCGACCCTGTCGCTGCAGGGCGACGCCGCCGTGGCGCGGCTGATCATCGACGCGCAGGACGGCCCGGTCGTGCTGGTCGGTCACTCCTACGGCGGCGCGGTCATCACGGAAGCGGGCACCGAACCCGAACGTGGCGGCCCTGGTCTACATTGCGGCGTTCGTACCGGACGCGGGCGAGTCGGTCAACACGCTCCTCGCCGATTTCCCGACCGACGTTCCCGGACCGCCGATCCTGCCGCCCAAGGACGGCTTCCTGTCTCTCGACCGGGACAATTCCATGCGTCGTTTGCCGGTGACGTGCCTGCCGACCTGGCTGCGTTCATGGCCGAATCGCAGGTTCCCTGGGGCGTGGACGCCCTCGGCGGGCAGGTCACCGAGCCCGCCTGGCGGACCAAGCCAAGCTGGTACCTGATCACGACCAACGACAAGATGATCCCCCCGCCTGCCCAGCGCACCATGTCCGGGCGAGCCGGCTCGACCACCCTTGAGGCGGCGGGGAGCCATTCCATCTACGTGTCACAGCCGGCCGCAGTGGCCGACCTCATCAAACAGGCCGCGTCCGCGGTGGCCGCGCCGCAGTAGCCGCAGCAGCTCTCCGTAGGTGCGCAGCGGGCCCGTGCGCTCCGTGATTCCGGCGGGGGAGTGGCGTCGTGCCACTTATGTTCCAGCTGCCTCCTGGAGTCCCCGGTGTGTGAGGACCGGGGTTTCGCCGTGCCGTGCCGTGCCGTGCCCTGGCGTGCGTGTGCGGATGCGGCCGGGTCGGGTCGGCGGGACGCTGGGGGTATGCCGGTGCTGCCTGTGGTCGTGTACCCGACGTCGCCGACGGGTGGCCGACGGGTGCGCGTGGATGGAGAGATCGTCGGCTTGGCGTACAGCCTCGCGGATGTGGCCGAGCTCCTGCGCCGGGCCGGGATGGAGGGCATGGACGCCGATGACGTGGCGCGGTCGGAGCTGATCGAGTGGCGGGGCGGTGGCCCGCAGGTGTGGGCCGAGTCGCCGCCGTGACACCCAGTTGTTCGCGGCGACCGGGCTGTCGGAGTCGCTGCGAGCCGCTTTCCTCGTTCAGGCAGGTCTTGGACGCTGTCAGCAGCGACGGGTCTGGTACGGCACGGGTGCGGGTACCGGTTCGGGCGGTGTCGGGCACCGGCTCAAGGCGACGAGGAAGGTCAGCACGATTCCGCCTGCCACGACGAAGAGCGCGGTGCTGATCCCGTCGGCGGTGGCGATTCGAAGCTGTTCACCGGAGAGGCCATCTAGGCCGGCAGTCGCTACCAGGACGAGGATGGCGAGGCCGACAGCTGCGCCCGCGCCCGATCCGGTGGAGGCAATGCCGGAGGCGATGCCTTGTTGTCGGTCGGAGATTCCGGTGGCGGCGGCGATGAACATGGTGGTGAAGACCACCCCGTCGCCGATGCTGAGCGCCACGAGGCCGGGGATGAGTTCGATGTATGTGCCGTTCGGTGAGATCGCGAGGCCGAGTCCGACTGCACCGAGCGCACCGATGGCGAGGGCCGCGGCCAACGTGCGCCTGAGACCGAACCGCGTCACGAGCTGGCCTGCGGTTGTCGAACCGGCCACCACCACTGCCGTGGGGATGAGGAAGCCGGCGCCGGTCTGCAAAGCGTCGTAGCCCAGGATCTCCTGGAAGTAAAGGGACAGGAAGTAGAGCACGGAGCCGAAGGTCGCCATGAACATGAACGCGATGACGGTGCCGGTGATCAGGTTGGGGTTGGAGAGCAGTTGGGGCGGCATGAGCGGGTCGTCGCTGCGCCGCTCGATGATGAAGAAAGCCCCGATCAGCAGCAGGCCCGCCACGCCGCTGACCAGGATGCCCGGCGAAAGCCAGCCCAGTCCGGGGCCTTGCACGAGGGCGAAGACGACGAGTGTGACGCCGAGAGTGACGCTGAGCGCACCGGGGAGGTCGAACGTGCGGCCCTTTTCGCGTTCCCCGTCCCGGGGGATCAATACGAAGGCAAGCAGCAGCGCAGGGCCGGCCAGGGCGACGTTGACGAGGAAGACCGCTTGCCAGCCGAACGCCTGCGTCAGAAGCCCGCCGAGCAGCACACCGATGACGAGTCCTGCCGCGCCTGACCCTCCCCAGATTCCCAATGCGCGGTTGCGGGCGCGGCCTTCGGCGAAGGTGGTGTTGATGAGCGCCAGGGTGGTGGGGAAGACGAGTGCTCCGCCGAGACCTTGGACCGCGCGGGCGACGAGGAGCATTCCGGGGCTGGTCGCGAGTCCGCCCGCGAGTGCTGACCCGGCATAGAGTGCGAGGCCGGTGACCAGGATGCGGCGTCGTCCGAGCAGGTCGGCGGCACGCCCGCCGAACAGCAGGAAGCCGGCCGAGGCTACTGCATAGGCGCTGATGACCGACTGGAGCGTCTGCGCGGAATAGCCAAGGTCGTGTGCGATGTCGGGAAGTGCCACGACCACGATGTACTGGTCGAGCGAAACGATCAGCATGGCGAAGGACAGGAGCGCCAGCGTCGCCGTCTCACGGTTCCAACCGAGGCTGCCGGGCCCAGATGAAGTCTCTATGGGTCCCACGGCAGCACTCCTGATGATCGGTCAAGTCTGCGCTTACGGCCTGCCGGGAAAATCCGTCTGATCCGGGGCGGGCCGGCCTCGCCGAGCAGGACGGCTGCCAAGACCCTATACAGCTCGCCCTCACCAATCCCGTCAACGACCCACGCTCGTCAGACGGCGCTGACGCGCCCCGGTCTTCGAGGCCATCTCATTTGGCAGGTCTGCGAATAGCCGATCAGCGTGCAAACGATGCTGCGCCACGGCACGATCAGGGTTATGTGGTTCTTCCTGGTGCCTCTCATATCGGTACTCGCGCTCGCCTCGTGGATCGACTGGAGAGCACGACGGCGCAGGAGTCGCATTCGCGGCGGAACAGCCATGTGGCGGGATGTGCGAGATGCCCGCCGCGATGCGCGCGCTTGGGAGGCGGGATCTCTGGGACACAGCGGCGAAGACACGTCATCTATGAAGAAACGGGAACCGTGACTCGAGCTGCCGTCGACGTCGAGCGAGAGAATGCGGGCCAGTTGCGCCCGCACCGCGCTCGTACCGTCCGTTTCCGCAGATGCCCAGTCCGCTCCGTTCTTGCCTGGAATCCCGGTGTGCACGGTGACATTCGCCTGTACGCGCCCTCCGGGCCCTGCGCCTGCTCTACCTCCGCGCTCACCGTCGAGTGGCCGTCGTCGGCGGGAAGGGCCAGGCGCAGCAGCCTGCCGTCTGAGGCGTCGCGGTACCCGGCGGGTGTAAAGCCCTCCAGGAGCCGCATGCTCTTCGCAAGTGACATCGCGCGGGGTGATGTCGATGGCGGTCATGGTCAGTTGTCGTGCGTAGTGATGGCGTAGCCCTCAGGGCCGACGAACGTGAACATCCTGCCGAACGGACCATCCTCGGGTGCCTTGACGATGGGGATCCCGGCGGCGTGGAGCCTGTCGTGCAGAGCCTGCGCGTCAGTGGTCCGGAACCACAGGGCGACCCCGAGGCCGGGGCGCTCGACGGCGTCGAGATCCACTCCCGGCAGCGGCTCGCGGACAGCGAAGGGAACTGGACCGGTGGCGAACACCACGGCGCCGGGCGGCGAGGCAGGCGCCCGGCGCAGCCCGAGATACGCCTCGTAGAAGGTGGCAGCCGCTTCGACGTCGCGCACCTGCAGAGCGATGAAGTCCGGCCCGCTGACGGTGACAGTCATGAGTACTCCTCGATCAGGCTCCATGTCAGGACTTTGACATAAGCGGAAGTTAGACGGGGCCGCGCTTACATGTCAAACTCCTGACATGCGTGATGGGACTCCCTCCAGCCAGGCCCCGGCCGCCGACGTGACCGAGCGCCTGGGATACCGCCTCAAGCGCACCGCCGCGGCCCTGCGCGGCGCGATGGACAGAGCACTGCGTGAGTACGGCCTGACGGTGCCGCAGTACGCCTGCCTCGAACTCCTCGACCAGCGCCCCGGTCTGTCCAACGCCGAGCTGGCCCGCGGCACCTTCGTCACGCGGCAGTCCATGAACGTCGTCCTGCGCGGACTGCAGGACGCCGGCCTCATCACCCGGCCGGCCACCACCGACCGCGGTCGCGCTCTGCCCGCCCACCTCACCGAGGAGGGCCACCGTCGCCTCGCGGCGGCACGCTCCGCCGTCTACGCCATCGACCAGCGCATGACCGACGCAGTCCCGGAGCGACGTCTCGCCGAGCTCCTCGCCGACCTCGACCGCATGGCGGCGGCACTCGACGGGTGAGAACGGGTGCGTCAAGGCCGTTTCGTTCGGATCATCGTTCGGATCATCGTGCGGACCAGCGGAAGATGCGATGGGATCCCGCGCGCTTCCGGCGCAGCGGAGCAGCGCGTCAGCAGCACGTCGAGGACGGCCAGGGCCTGCCCGGTCAAGTGCTCTGTCAGGCACCCCCGATCGAACTCCTTGAACCGGGTGAGCGACTGGGCAGAAGCAGTTCCGTTCCAGACGACGTAGGAAGCGCCGCTGCACAGGGCAGTTGGGGCGGCGACGGACGCCTCGTCGTCACCGGCAAGCAGCCGCGCCGGCAGATCCCGTTCCACAGCCGCCCGCCGAGGATCCCGCTGTACGGCAGCGGCGTACCGCTATGCCGTCCGACTCCCCGGCCGTAGCTCCGGCGTCGGTGCGCCGTCGGCGTCGGTGTCGGTGTCGTGGGGGAAGGCGTCCATATGGATGATCTTCTTGAGCTGGTGGGCCGGCTTGAGTTTGGGCGAGCGCTGGATCACCACCATGGCTGCGTCGTCGCCCAGGCGCCCGCCGACGTGGGCGATGAGGTCGTCACGGATGTGGTGCAGCAGCGCTTCGGGACCACTGCCGGTCCATTGAGCGACGCGTTCCACGAGCGGATAGAAGGACCCGTCGGGAGCTCGGGCTTCGATCACGCCGTCGGTGTAGAGCAGGAGCGTGTCGTCGTCCTCGAAGGTGAACGCGTCGAGAGTGAAGCCGGCCCTGGGCAGATCGCAGATGCCCAGCGGAGGTTGGGGATGGGAGTGCAGGACGCTCACGCTGTCCTTGTGCAGCAGCAGGGGCGGGGGGTGTCCGCAAATCGTCATCTCCGTCAGGGGGTCCTCGTCGGGGATGTCGAGCATCACGGCGGTGATGAAGTGCTCGTGAACCTCATCTGCCTCGGAGCGAGGGGGGTGCTCGACATGCTCGGCCAGGTGCCTGCAGATGCTGTCTTCCAGGGTGGCGGCGAGTTCGAGAAGGGTGGCGCACCGGTATGCGGCTTCCCGGAAGGCGCCCATCAGTACAGAGGCGTCACTGATGGAGCTCAGGCCTTTGCCCCGGACGTCACCGATGATCAGACGGGCGCCGTTCGTGGTGCGCGTCGCCGCGTACAGGTCTCCGCCGATCTGCGCCTCGTCCTCGGCGGCCAGGTACAAGGAGGCGATCCGCAAGGGGCCCATCCGGTGGGGCAGCGGCCGCAGCACCACCCGTTGTGTGGCTTCGGACACCGACCGCACCTGGTCCAGCTCGCGGACCCGGCGCTCGCGCGTGCGGCAGAAGTACACGAGGAGAACCGAGATCACCGCCAGGGCAGCGATCTGCACCTGGTGGTTCGCCGAGAACAGCTCGTCGCGGTCACGCAGAGTCGCGATGATCGCCTGGGCCGCCACGGCCAGGGCGCCGACCAGTCCGGTCAGCCACGGGCCGGCGAACGAAGCGGTGATCGCGGGGGCTGCGACCAGCAAAGGCCCGAGGTGAATGTACGGCGGGGCCAGGACGTCCACGAGCGTGATCGCGACGATGAACGCGAGGGGAATCACCAACAGTGCGTGGCTCGGTTGCCATGGCTGCCACAGATCCGCAAGGCGCCGCCGGAGGCCCATACCTCCTACTGTGCACCCTCCGCGGATCCCGCAGCGGCGCTGACGGGAAGTGGATGTGCGGCCGCAGCGGCCATCTTGGATCGCTTTGGTGAGAAGCGGCCATGTTGTGAGCGAGCGGTGACCGAAGGGGCGGCAGGCGCCGTGGTTCTCGCTGACATCAACGCCTACGCCACGGGGAGCGCACGTCGTCGCCCGTCCGCGGCCACAAGGGGGCGAAAGAACCAGGCCGGGGGTGGGGACGGACGGCTCCACGGCCTTACCCACACTCGCCGATTCGGGTTCCGCGTCGACCAAGACCGAGGGGCACATGAGTTCGCCGATGCTTTCAACCCGTGCGCGCCGACGCCGGCCGATGCCGGATGGCCGTCCGGGCGGCAGTGGGGCCCGTCAGTTGGTCAGCGGGGGTAGACGCGTGCGGCGGCAATGGGGCGTTCGGCCGCGGTGTGGGCCGTGGATGAGTTGACGTCCCATCGGTAGCCGGCGAAGAGCTTGGTGGTCGCGTCCGCGTAGAACACGATGTGGCCGTAGCCGGCACCGTTGTGCTCGGTCCACTCCGGGGTCGCGCCCACGTGCTCTTCGATACGGGTGTCCGGGAAGGCGCGGTAGATCGCCTCGGCGGAATCGGAGGCGGCCGGATTGCCGTGCGGATTGCTGGTGCAGTCGACGATCTCGAAGACGTACGGGACGACATTGCTGCCCACCTGGCTGTCCACGGAGGACGCCCAGGTTCCCTTGCGCTCCTTCACCATCACGATGTGACCGGTGTACGGCTCCGTGGTGTTCTCGGAGTCGTAGTCGAAGGCCACAAGATCGCCCGGGCGCAGGTTGACCGGCTTGGTGACGCCGGTGAAGTGCGGGATCTCCGCCGCGTCGGCGAAGCCCGTACGGAACTTCTCCGCGGTGGGGAAGAGCTTGCCGTCCTCGGTGTGGAAGTACTGGCTGAAGTACTCCTTCGTCGCCCATCCGTACGCCGAGTTCGCGCCGTACGTGCGCTCGAGGACCATCGTCAGGAACGACGAGCACTGTGCGAGTACGGAGAACTGCTCGGGGTGTCCGGCCGCGCCCCACTTGGCCGACGAGCTCTCGTCCGGGAACTCACCTGCCGTCTTGTAGCGGTTCACCTGCGCCTGCTCGCTCCACGGGAGCGTCCGCAGGTAATCCACCAGCATTTCTGCCTCAACCTGGTGCGGCGGCCTGGCCCATTGCGGGTCCGGCGGCGGAACCTCTGCCGCTGCGGCCCGGCTCGTGGCGGCCGTGGCGGTGATGAGCGCTGCTCCGGCCGTACCGGCAAGGAGCCCTCGGCGGCTGAGACGGTGGTGAGACATGCCTGATCCCCCAGCGGTATTGAATGATCATATATCGCGGCGGATCCTACGGCCTCGCGTTGGGCCGGTGGCCTGGGGGACAAGCGGGCCGGCGGTTCTGAACCGCTCGCTCCGACCTCGCCTGCCGGCGCAGGAACATCAGGGTTGTCAGGGATGTGCCGAGGGCTTGTGCGTCGGACTGTGGAAGTGGGTCGATGGCCTTCAGACTCACCGGAACCACACTCCCGGCCCTCCTGCCGCAGCCGCGCGGGGGTGCCACTCGCGAGAAGACCCCCAGCCGAGCAGGCTGGGGGTCATTGCCGTTCGCATCCGACATCCACGACCCCGGATCCGCCTCGCGCAGCAGGCCTAGATCATCTCGCGCAGCAGGCGTAGATCATCAGGTCACGGCTTCGGCGTACGGGTGCCGCAGCCGGTGTCTCCCGCCCCCGCCGGAACGGCGGCTGGATGGTGCGGAAGGAGCCGTGGCCGGGCCTGTGGTCAGGACAGGGCGGAGGTGAGCGTGATCGTCGTGCCCGTGAGGGCCTGGCTCACCGGGCAGTTGACCTTGGCGTCCTCGGCCGCCGCCTTGAAGCCGGCCTCGTCGACACCTGGCACCTGGCCCTGCACCGTGAGGTGAATGCCGGTGATGCCGGTGCCCGGCTGGAAGGTGACCGCGGCCGTCGTCGTGAGCAGCGTCGGTGGGTTTCCGGCCTTGGTGAGAATGTTCGCCAGAGCCATCGAGAAGCAGCTGGAGTGGGCGGCGGCGATCAGCTCCTCGGGGCTGGTCTTCCCGCGAGGCTCCTCCGCGCGAGAAGCCCAGGTCACGGGGAAGTGGCCGACTCCCGAGGAGTCGAGCGTGACCTCCCCGAAGCCCTTGATCAGTTCGCCTTCCCACTCGGTGTGAGCGTTGCGCGTGGTGGCCACGATGAATCCCTCCTGTGTGCGGATGACATCTCCCCGATCGTCCGCCCCACGACGGCCGGACCGGGATTGCGACGCGCCGTACCGCACGACTCGCCGGTCCGTCTGTCCGCGAGGGGCGTCGTCGCCGGACCGGGTCGATCCATTCGCGATCGTGGGGCCAGCACACCCTGCCGCGGGCCTGACAGCTGCGCCGGGGGACGAGCCCGGGGGCCCGGACCCGCGATCGAATCCGGCAACCGGCCGACAGGGCTGCCGTCCGGGTGGCGCTGCCGGTAGGGGTGAGCGGATACAGCCGTGGTCCCGGGACAGAGGATCGGTCGCGATCACCGATTCCGCTGATCGAAAACGTGACACAGAAGGCGGACACCACGTCGGGCGGCATAGCCTTGGTGGTATTGCCTCGCTTGCCCCGGCCCCGTGCCGCTGGGCGGCATCCGGCGGCGACTGCGGCAACCAGTGCCTACCCGTGTCGAGCGGGTGGCCGGTGAGCAACGCCGACGAGAGGACAAGCCATGAGTACCTCGACTCCCGACGAACACGGGCCCCCGACCGAGGCGCCTTCCCTCAACGGAACCAAGTCCGCAGCGGACGCGGCGCAGACCCAGGCCGCCCTGATCGATCTCGCGAACAGCGTGGCCCTGTTGCCGCAGGCACCGCCGATCGAGGGTGAGGAGGAGCACCCCGAGGGCGCCATCGCCCTGCCGGTGATCGAACAGGACGGCAATCGATACATCCCCGTCTTCACGACCGAGGAGGCGCTGCTGGCGGCCGGGGGAGACCCCGAAACCGCGCTGAGCATCCCCGTCGTCGAGCTGGCCGCGAATTGGCCGGCGGACGACCTGTGGCTGGCGGTCGACCCGTCGACGGACGAGGGCCTCGCCCTTCCCCCCGACCTGGTGCGGGCGCTGCCCGTCGTCAGCCAGAGCGCCGCAGGCCAGGCCGGTGAGTCGGGCCCGGCCGGTGGGGAGGGAGGTGGCGGCGGAGGGCCCGGCCAGACCCCGACCGGATGACCGCCGCTCCGGCAGCAGTCGGGTGCGGGGGCCCGGTCCTGGGCGGCGTCCGCACGCCGGGACCGGGCCGGGCTCATCGCAGAACTCAGCGAGCCTCACCTAGCACGGGATGACGTGCCAGACCGGAGCCCAGTTGTAGTAGCTGCTGTAGGAGTAGGCGCCGGGGGTCGTGTAGATGGTGTTGTAGTTGCGGTCCAGGAACCTGGCCCTGGTGCCCGGGGTCTGGTTGTTGATCCAGGAGCCGGGGTAGTTCCAGTTCGACAGGTCGTACGTCTGGCACCGCCACAGGTTGAACTGCGTACCGGTGTAGTTGGTGCCGGTGTACATGCAGAAGTTCTCGTACGGGCACGCTCTGGCGGTCTTCGCGCCGGTCAGGTCGCGCGCCTGGCGTTCTCCGGGCAGGGCGACCACGATTTCACCCTTGCCCGGCAGCACGATCTTGTTCGCGGCGACCTGCGTCCCGCCCTGCGTGGCGAGGTAGCCGTCGACTGATGTCTGCAGTTGCTTCGCCTCGGCACCGGTCAGTCCCGCTTGCTTCGCCTGGGCGGCGAATCGCCCCTGGCCGCCCCCGGCGGCGGAGGTTGCGGCGGTGGCCGGGCCGGTGAGGACGATCGCCGTTGCTGCGATGAGCGCCAGGACCGCGAACACCGAAGCGGTCAGCTTGCGTAATGCCATGCGACTTTCCCCCAGCGGATTCTCGAGCTATGCCCGCGCTCTTGCGGCGGGCATACCTACGAGTTTTCAGGTCGACGGGAGGGTCCGGCTACCGCTTCCTCCTCAAATGTCTAGAAGACGCCATGGGCGGTATTGGTGGCCCAACGGGTCGGCATGCCCTCTTCGTTGACGGACTCCGGCCGCTGGGAGGGGAATGTGGGGGAATTTCTGCGGGCTCCGGGCGGGTTGCGGGGGACGATCGCGGAGTTCGGTCGGCTGCACGCGGTGGGCACTGACGTGGTCACCTGGGACGTGGACCAATTCGGCCTCGGCTTCCAGGCGATGGGGGTGCAGTACCCGTTTGTCGGCGCGGACGCATTCGGCCACAGCGGCGCGGCGGGGGCGCAGGCGTTCGCCGATCCGCGCAGTGGGGTCGCGTACGGCTACGTCCGCCGCCGGTTCGCCTTCCCGGGCGGCGCGGCGCCGGAGAACGAGCGGCTGGCGGCGGCGGTGGTGCGGGCTGCGGTGGAGGTGTAACGGGGAGGCGGCAACCGGAAGCCCGGTAGGTGTCGTTCGGGGCCGTACGCGCGGGTCGGAGTGCGGCCCCGCCTGCTTCCGGGGGTCGGGGGTGCGGTCGTGCCTGCTGCCGCAGGCGGATTGGGGTCCGGCCTGCGGCGGGCAGGGTGCCTCCCGCCGTCGCGGACAGAGTGGGATCTCGCCCCTGCGCCGCGGACCGAGTGCGGTCCCGCCCCCCGCCGCGCGTGCAGAGTGCCGTCCCGCCCGCTTCCGCAGGTCAGGGCGTGGTCCCGCCCTTTTCCGGGCGCGATGTCAGACCCGCGAGGCACACTGAATACATGTGCCGCAGCATCAAGACTCTCCGCCCGCCCGTCCTCCCCGAAGAGGCCACCGAGGACGACATTCATGCCGCCGCCCTGCAGTACGTACGCAAGGTGTCCGGCTTCCGCGCCCCCGCCGCGCACAATCGCGAGGTCTTCGAACAGGCCGTCGACGAGATAGCCGAGGCGACCCGCAAGCTGCTCGACGGGCTCGAAGTGCGCGGGTCCGGTGGTGCCGGTGGGTCCGGCGGGGCCGCTAAGAGGCCGGTTCGGGAGCCGGCGTCTGTCTCGGGCGCCGCATGACGTAGGCCGCCAGCGCGCCCGCGGCGAACAGCGCGAGGACCGAGATGGCCGCGCCGATCCAGCTCGCGCCCAGCCATGCGCCGCCGAAGTAGCCGAGGCCCACGCTGTAGCCCGCCCAGGCCACGCCCGCCAGGGCCGACCAGGGCAGGAACTCCATCACCTTGCGGTGTGCCGCGCCCGCGCCCAGGGAGACGACCGAGCGGCCGGCCGGGGCGAAGCGTGCGATGACGACGAGCGCGCCGCCGCCGCGGCTGAGTGCCGTGCCGAGACGTTCCTGCGCCTTGGTCAGCTTGCGCGAGCGGGCAATCGCCCGGTCCAGGCGGTCACCGCCGCGCCAGGCCAGGCGGTACGCGACGAGGTCGCCGAGCACGGACGCGGTTGCCGCGCAAAGGACCAGGACGAGGAGCGAGGGCACTTCGTGCGGGACCCGGCCGGCCGCGGCTTCGACGGACGCGGTGGCCGTGGCGGTGGTCGAGCCCGCTGCGGCCGCTGTCGCCGCCGTGATCACCAGGACACCGCTGGGCAGCACCGGCAGGAAGACGTCGAGAAGTACGGAAAGGGCCACCACCGCGTAGATCCATGGGCTGCCGGTCAGCGACCCCACACTCTCGAGCACCCGAAACTCCCCGATTTCGTTAAATACGCCGCGACGTCGCAGGGGAGCGGCAGGGGCGGCAGTACAGCTGTACAGCGTACGCCTGGAGTACACCTCGAGATCGCCGGGGGTGGCAGATGTTGTACGCCTCACTTCCGCCCGGCGGAGTTGGGACACGGGGTGCGCGAAGCGCCCGGTCCCTGGTCGTACGGGGCCGGGCGCTCTCCATGCTGAGGGGCCGTCAGGCACCGACGGTCGTGGCCTGCTCCTCGCGCTCCTCGTCCGCCGGCCTGCTCTCGCCGCGCGGAGCGAACACCCGGTCCAAAGCGAGCGCGCCCGGTCCGGTGAAGACCAGCAGCAGGAAGGCCCAGCAGTAGAGCGCGGACCCCTCGCCGTCGTTCTGCAGCGGGAAGAGCGCCTCGGGCTGGTGGACCGTGAAGTAGGCGTACGCCATCGAGCCCGACGCGATGAACGCGGCGGTACGGGTGCCCAGGCCCAGGAACACCAGGGTGCCGCCGACCAGCTCGATCACCGCGGCGTACCAGCCGGGCCAGGTGCCGGCCGGGATGGTGCCGCCGCCCCCTGTGCCGCCGAGTACACCGAACAGCGAGGCGGCGCCGTGGCAGGCGAAGAGCAGGCCGACGACGATGCGGAACAGGCTGAGGGCGTACGGCTGGGCCTTGTTCAGGCGGCCGGACAGCGAGGGCGTGGAGGAGGGGGCGGGCATGGGGAACTCCTTCGGTCTGGGGACGTGAACCGACGAGGGAGGCCCTAGGTTAGGCAGTCCTAATCAATACTTGCAAGTTCAACAGTTGGTTGCCGGTCGATTTCTGCCACTGGTTCCGCCTCTGTGTTCCTGTGCGACGTTCCCAGCATGCGCAGGGCGGCGCGCGCCACGGCGTCCGCGTCCGAGAGCGCCACCGAGTCGACGCCCGGCCTTGCCCCGGCCGCGGTCACCCAGTGCACGCCCTCGGTGGGCACCCCGATGGCGAAGCGCCGGAAGTTCGGGCGGCCCTGACGGTTGATCAGGCGGTACGGGCGCTGTGTTACGTCCAGCCCCCCGGTCTCGTAACCGTCGATCGTGTGCGGCCGGCACTGGCCCGCCTTCAACAGCCGCCCCAGCAACTCGTCGCGGGTCCGCCTCAGGTCCGGATCCGGCAGCCGCGCCTCGATCAGCGTCGTCGCCGTGACGAAGGATCCGGGAACGTCCGGCGACTCCGCGGTGAAGGCTCCCTCCAGGATCTCGCGAGACATCCCGATGGTGGTGCGCGGGCCGATCACGTCCAGTACGCCCGCCTCGATGAGGGCCGTCATCTCCTCGATGCGACGGCGCGGCGGGCCGATGGAGAGGAATGCGTTCAGCGGGGTGTACCAGCGGTCCAGGTGGTCGCGGCGCGAGGTGCCGGAGAGGCCGGAGTGGTCCACGATCAGGCGCAACTCGTTGCGGAGATCGCGCAGTACGTCCAGGGCGGCCTTCAGCGGGCCCGCGACATTGCCGAGCGCGGCCGCGGCGGCGTCCTGGCGCAGATGGGCGAGGAGCCAGTCGCGGTGCTCGGCGGGGGAGGCGAAGCGCTCGTCGGCGTACGGACGCGAAATCCGGTCCCAGGACCAGCGGTCCGAGTGCGCGATGCCGAACTCGTCGAGTACGGCGGTCTCTTGGGGACTGCCGTGGGGGGAGTCGAGGTAGCGGGTCCGGAAGCCTCGCGGGACGGGGCCGTCCGGGCCGGGTTCGCGTGCCGCGAGAAGCGCCTCGTAGTGGACCGTCTCCACTTCCTTGGCCACGAGCGGCCATATCTCGGTGAGGAAGTCGGGCGGGTCGCCCTCGTCCGCGCGCTTGCGGAAGACGGCGATCACGTCGGGCGTGAGCATCAGCGGCTCGTGCCGCCCGCACGCGCCCTTCGCGTTGTCGCCGCGCGCCTGGTACGGGACGCCGCGCCGCGATCCCGCGTAGAGCCGCGGTTCGCGGCCGGAGGGGAGGTAGGTGAGCGCGCCGTCGTCACCGCGTACGTACGCGCCGCCGCGGCCGGTCGTCAACAGTGCCATGTGGTCGAAGAAGTTGAGGCCGAGGCCGCGCAGCAGGACCGATTCTCCGGGGGCGATGGGGGAGAGGTCTAGGTCCGCGGGGTTGGCGGGCCGGAAGTAGCGCAGGCGGGGGTGGCGGGCGGCGTACTCGGCGAGGTGCGCCTGGGTCTGCCGGGAGACGACGGGCAGATGCCCCTGCGCGAGGATCACGGCGGAGAGCCCGGTGATGGTGGTGCCGTCATCGAGGGTGAGGGTCTGGAGCGGCGCGGTGGCCGCGCCCGGTCCGGTGGCGGCGGGTGCGGGCCCGCCGGGTGCGGCGACTTCGGGTCCGGGCCCGCCGGGTGCGGACGCGTCGAGTCCGGGCGCACCGGGTGCGGCGGCTTTGAGCCCGCCGACCGCATCGAGCGGGGAGGCCTCGGGTGCGGCGGCGGCGTCGCCGGCGGCGCGGGGTCGGGGCACGCGTGCGCCCGACTGCGCCCCAGAGGCCGTGACCTGCGCGTGCGGCCGGGGCCCCGGGAAAGCCTGCGCGGTGCGTGTCTCCGCCTCAGATCCCGTCGCCCACGCCTCCGGCCGGGCCCACGCGGACGCGGCTGCCACCCGCGCCCCGTTCCCCGCAGGCCTCTCCCGGTCGTCCTCGAGCCGTACCGCCCGTGCCCTGTGTACCTCCACCGTCACCGACTTCGGGGCCGACGCCACCGCCCTGCTGAACGCCCATTCCAGGTAGCGCCCGTAGCAAGCCCGCGTCGGGTAGTCGTCCGGGCCGACCGTCTCCCCCGCGATCCCCGTCGCCCACTCGTAAAGGCTCGGGCCCGATCGGATCGGGCCCTCGCAGGCAACGCTGTCGTCCGTGAACAACGTGACCTGTGAGGCCACTGTGTTCATCAGCAGTTCCGCGGACTGGTCCGTGCGCCACACGCGGCCCGGTCCCGGGGGCGCCGGGTCGACGAGGTGAATCGTCAGCGGCGTGTCCGGGGTCAGTTCGGGGGCCGACGCGCAGAGTCGTTCGAGCACGGACGTCCCGCGCGGGCCCGCGCCGACGACCGCGATGGCGCGGACGGGGGCACCGGTGTGCGGAACTGCGGACCATGCGTCGCGTCGTACGTCGGACAAAACGGTGACTCCCGGGGCATGTGGGGCTGCATGGAAGCTGAGCGTCCGGCCATCATGCCGGGGGTGCGCCGGGAGTCGAACCCCTGGGGGCGAGGATCACCCTCCGCTGTGGGAAGGATCACGGCCCGCAGTCAGCTCCCGCTCGTCCGCCGTCACCAGCAGCGCGCGAGCGTCGGAGCCGGCTCCCTCCACGCGCGCCTGCTCCAGCCGCAGGGTCGCCGAACGGTCCCGCAGCATCAGCGTCATCAGCTGATTGCCGAACCACGGACCGCCCGTCCGTCCCCAGTTCACCGCCGGTCTGCGCACGCGGCCGTGGCGGGCCAGCGCGTGGCCGAGCCGCCGGCCGAGCCGGCTCCAGCCGAAGGTGAAGCCGAGCTGTATCGAGCGCGGGATCGAGTTGTGCACGGGCGAGCAGGTCAGCTGCAGCACCCGGGAGTCGGGCTGCGCGCGGCCCGGCCACTCGGGCTCGGCGACGTACGCATGGTGCACATCGCCCGACAGCACACATACCGTCGCCGGCGCGTCCTTGCCGCTGCCGACCTCAGCGGTCAGTGCCGTCAGCATCTCGAAGGAGTCGGGGAAGGCAGCCCAGTGCTCCAAGTCGGCCCGTCTGCGCACGTTCTCGCCGAAGCGCGCCCATCTCGCGCCCCGCTCGCCGCGGCTCAGCGCGGCGTTCCAGCTCTCCGCGTCGTGGATCAGTGGCGGCAGCAGCCACGGCAGCGAGGTGCCGATGAGCAGGTGATCGTAGGACCCACGCCCGGCCAGCGCCTGGTCGCGCAGCCAGTGGGTCTCGTCCGGGTCCAGCATCGCCCGCCGCTGCTCGTCCAGGACCCGGCCCGCGCGTGTGTCCACCATCAGCAGCCGGGTCCGGCCGAAGTCGCGGCGGTAACTCCAGCGCACGGAGGCCGGGTCGGCGTCGGCATCCGCTGCGAAGCGCCTGAGCCGGTCGGTCCCGTCGGGCGACTCCCGTACCGCCGCGTACAGCTCGTCCGACTCCAGCTCCGCCGGGGAGAGATTGCCCAGGTGCTGGTAGACCCAGTACGACATCAGAGCGCTGAGCAGCCGCTCCTGCCACCACGGTGTCGCCCGCATCTCCGCCAGCCAGGACGCGCTGGTGTTCCAGTCGTCGATCACATCGTGGTCGTCGAAGATCATGCAGCTGGGGACGGTGGAGAGCAGCCAGCGCACCTCGGGGTCCAGCCAGGACTCGTCGTAGAGACGGGTGTACTCCTCGTAGTCCGCGACCTGTGTGCCGGGAGGCTCGTTCAGGTCCCGGCGGCTGGCGAGCCACTGTTGCGTCGCCTCGGACGTCGCGTCCGCGTACACCTGGTCGCCCAGCAGGAGCAGCACATCGGGCCGTGCGGCGTCGGGCTCGGCGGCGAGCTTTGTGGCGAGGGTGTCGAGCGCGTCGGGGCCGATCGGGTCGTGCTCGTCGGCGGGCGCCGACGACCAGCGGCACGAGCCGAAGGACACGGTGACGCCGGAGGACGGGACGTCGGGCGTGCGGATCGTGCTCGCCGGGAACGGGGAGTCCTCGAGCGGCCAGACCCGGACGCCGTCGAGCAGCACCTCGTACTCCGTCGACGTGCCGGGTGTCAGACCGGTGACGGGGACCAGCGCGTAGTGGTGGCCCTCGATCTGGAATGTGCGCGAAGTTCCCGTTGCTCCGTCCGTGCACCGGACCTCGGCCGTGCAAGGCCGGTCGGCCTCGACCCAGACGGTCGCGCTCCCGCCGGATTCCCAGTCGACATACCGCAGTAGTGGTCCCAGGCGCAGCCCGGTCATGATTGCCCTCCTCTGTCGCACCGTACGGTACGGAACGACAGAGGACGGCGAACAGGTTCCGGCCGGATCGTGGCCGGAGTGTAAGCGGCTGGTCAGCAGCCGTTCAGCACCGACTGCAGCGTGCTCTTCTCGGCCGAGTCCACGGACAGGTTCCAGTGGTGCTTCACGTGCACCCACATCCGGGCGTACGTGCAGCGGTAGGCGGTCCGCGGCGGCATCCACTCCGCCGGGTCGAGGTCGCTCTTGGCCTGGTTGACGTTGTCGGTGACGGCGATCAGCTGCGGGCGGGTGAGGTCGTTGGCGAATGCCTGCCGCTGGCTCGTGGTCCAGCTGTTCGCGCCGGAGCGCCAGGCCTCGGCGAGCGCCACGACGTGGTCGATGTCCAGGTCGCTGGCGACGGTCCAGGTGGCGCCGTCGTACTCGGAGTACCAAGTGCCGCTGACCGCAGCACAGCTGGAGTCCTGCTGGACGTTCTGGCCGTCGCGCTTGAGGACGACCTCACGGGTGTTGCACGTGCCCGACTGGGTGCTCCAGTGGGGGAACAGGTCGCGGCTGTAGCCGGTGGAGGAACCTTCCGCCTTCACCGTCAGCTGGCCGAGGTAGGTGCGGGCGGTCGCGGCGCTGATCGGGGTGGGCGGGGCGGCCTGGGCGGCGGGGGCGGTGGCGAGCAGACCGGTGGCGGCGAGGGCGGAGGTTGCGGCGAGTACGGCTATACGGCGGAAGCGACGCGCGTAGACACCAGACATGCGAACTCCTTTGATGTGGGGGGTACTTGGCCGTGCGAGCGTGGCAATGGTGACGGCACCAGGTTTCCTGGAAGTGGGCACCAGGTAACAGGGTGGCGACATGGGCACGTCACATCAAGGGCAGGCGTCCGGATCTCCCCGACGGCCCTGGACATCCCCGGAAATCCCTGGACACAAGGGTTTTGACGCCCCGCCACATGGCGGGCCGCGGCGTAGGGTTGCCGGGTGCTGCTGCAGGTCAATGTCACGTTCGGAGTCGTGCTGGCCGTGCTGCTGGCCGTCGCGGCGACGGTGGCGGCCGTCGCTCAGCTGGGACGGGCGCGCGAGATCGTCGTCGCCGGGGTGCGGGCCGCGGTCCAACTCGGGGCCGTCTCCCTGGTGATCGGCTGGGTGATCCGCTCCGTACCGCTGCTGCTGGCGTTTTTGCTGCTCATGTACGCGGTCGCGGTGCGCACGGCCGGTCGGCGCTTGACCGCGAACAAGACCTGGCTGTGGGCCTGGCTGCCGATCGCCGCGGGCGTCGCGCCCGTCGTCCTGGCCCTGCTGCTCACGGGCATGGTCCCGCTGAAGGGCATCGCGCTGATCCCGGTCACCGGCATCCTCATCGGGGGCGCGCTCACCGCGACCGTGCTCGGCGGGCGGCGGGCCCTGGACGAGCTGAGGCTGCGGCACGGAGAGGTGGAGGCGGGGATGGCGCTCGGGCTGCTCGACCGGGACGCCCGCATGGAGGTGGCGCGCGAGGCCGCATCCGACGCGCTGCTGCCGGGGCTCGATCAGACCAGGACCGTGGGTCTGGTCACGCTGCCGGGCGCGTTCGTCGGCATGCTGCTCGGCGGGGCGTCACCGCTGCTGGCGGGCGCGGTGCAGCTGTTTGTGCTGATCGCGTTGATGGCGGTGCAGGTGGTGGCGGTGTCGCTGGTACTGGAGCTGGTGGCGCGGGGGCGGCTCTACCGCGACCCGGTCTGACCGTTCGCGTGACGTACCCTGAACGGAGCAGAAGGGGAGTAGCTCTTCGCCGGAACGTCGACATACTGCTGGGCCTCGCGCCCGGCCGGCGCCCGGAGGCGGACCTTTTTCGAGAACTCGGTGAGGCCTGCCAGCGAGACCTTCGGCCGCAGTGTCCATGTACGCATTCATGGTGCTGCCGTGCCGAAGCGACCCCTGACACGCTCAGGACTCTCGGCAGGGCCGCGCCCGACCGATTGAGGAATCCCAACCGTGATCAGCTTCACCGTCATGGCGGTCACCTTCGGCGTCGTCTTCCTCGCCGAACTCCCGGACAAGACCGCCCTCGCCGGCCTGATGCTCGGCACCCGCTACCGCGCCTCGTACGTCTTCGCGGGCGTCGCCGCCGCCTTCGTCGTCCATGTCACGCTCGCCGTCGCGGCGGGCAGCGTGCTGACCCTGCTGCCGCACCGGCTGGTGCAGGCTGTGGTCGGCCTGCTCTTCCTCGCGGGCGCGCTGATGCTGCTGATGAAGAAGAGCGACGGAGACGAGGAGAAGGTCAAGGAACCGGCCGACCAGTCGTTCTGGAAGGTCTCCGGGGCGGGCTTCACGCTGATCCTGGTCGCGGAGTTCGGCGATCTGACCCAGATCATGACGGCGAACCTCGCGGCGCGCTACGACGATCCGCTCTCGGTGGGGATCGGCGCGGTGCTGGCGCTGTGGGCGGTGGCGGCCATCGGGATCCTGGGCGGGCGGACGCTGATGAAGTACGTGCCGCTGCGGTTGATCACGAGGGTGGCGGCGATGGTGATGCTGGCGCTGGCGGGGTTCAGCCTTTTCGAGGCGCTGGCGGGGTAGGGCGGCGGGACGGGGAAATTCAGTCCGTCCGGCGATCGAAGGCACGCCCGAAGGGCGTCCGGGGTCCGGGGCTCGCGCCCCGGTTACGCCAGGACGTGGAGGTGGATCGTGCCGTCCGGGTTCTGCGTCACCTTCAGGCGCGTCAGATCCTGGATGTGAACGTCCGGGGCGAGCGCCGACGCGCGCGGGCCCACGCCCACCACCCGCATCCCCGCCGACCTCGCCGCCGCGATGCCCGCCTCGGAGTCCTCGAAGGCCACGCAGTCCGCCGGGGCGAAGCCCAGCTCCGCCGCGCCCTTGAGGAAGCCCTCAGGGTCCGGCTTGCTCGCGCCGACGCGTTCCGCGGTGACCCGGGTCTGCGGCATCGGCAGTCCGGCCGCGGTCATCCGGGCCTGGGCCAGCACCTCGTCCGCCGAGGTCACCAGGGCGTGCGGAAGCCCGGCGATCGCCGCCATGAACGCCGGGGCGCCCGCGACCGGGACGACGCCCTCGGTGTCCGCGGTCTCCTCGGCGAGCATCACGCGGTTGTCGGCGTAGTTCTGCTCCATCGGCCGGTCCGGGAGAAGCGCCGCCATGGTGGCGTACCCCTGCCGGCCGTGGACGACCTTCAGCGCCTCGTCCGGGTCCAGGCCGTGCTCGGTCGCCCAGGCGCGCCAGCAGCGCTCCACCACCGCGTCCGAGTTGACGATGGTGCCGTCCATGTCGAGCAGGAGGGCACGGGTGGTCAGGACGGGCGGCGGGACGGTTGCCGGCATCGGCGTACTCCAGGGCGGGGGAGAAAGAGAAGCGCGGGGGAGAAAAAGAAGCAAGGCGGCTCCGCCCGCCGGTCAGGGAGTACGGGCGGAGCCACTTTGTTCAATCACGATACAAAAACATGGCGGTCGACGCCACCCCCGCCCGGCGTGAGCCGGGACTCACGCCTGGCCCGTCTGCGCCTCCAGTGCCCGGCGCGTCTTCGGGCCGTAGACCCCCTTGGGATCACCCTTGACGTTCCAGGAGTCCTGGAAGGTCCGCACAGCGTTCTCGACGGACTGTCCGTACTGTCCGTCCGCCGGGCCCGCGTACAGCGACAACTCGGCCAGCCGCTGCTGGAGATCCACGACCCCCGGTCCGCTGTCCCCGCTTCGCAGCGTGCCCGACCCCGGCGCCTGTGGCGCCTCGGACACCGAACCCGTTGCCCGCCCCGTTGAGGGCGGTTGGGTCGACGCGCCGGCAGGTGCGGACGAGTCGCCGGACCTGAGCGCCGAGGACCCCGCCGACGCCGTACCGGACGGCGAGGCCGAGGCGTCGGCCGACGCGGACAGGGTCGGCGACGATGTGGGTATGTCCGGCAGTGCGCTCACGGTCGGCGCGCTCGTGCCCCTGTCCGGCAGGGCCTTTTCGCGCTCGTCGTCCCCGGAGAAGAGCCCTGAGGCGAACGCCGCGGTCCCGGCCACCGTCACCGCCGCCGCGACCACCATCAGCCCCTTGTGCGACCGCGGGCGCGGGCGCCCCCGGTGCCGCACCGGCGTGAGGTCCACGGGGCCGAGAGTCGTCGGCTCGTCATACGGCGCCGGGCGGCCAGGCGGGTCCACCGCGTCCAGTCGCGGCAGCGGCATCGTTTCCCCGCCCGGAACCGTTCCCCCGCCGGGCATCATTTCCCCGCCGGGCACCGGCCCCGCGCCCAGCACCGTCCCCCCGCCCGGCGCGGCAACGCCCGCGGCCTGGTTCCGCAGCGTCACATACGGCCGCACTCGCAGCGGGTCGAAAACCCCGGTCGCCGCGGTCTCCGCCCCCCGTTCCGCCCGTGCCGCGCCCTCGGCCCGCTCCGCGCAGACGCAGCCGGGCCCGGCTCTGCCCTCGGTATCTCGCGGCGTACCGCATTCAGGACACAGGTGTCCGGTCATTGCTGATTCCCTCCCCTTGTGCTGCGAGCGATTATGCAGCGGCCCGTCACGGCGCCCAACGCCGCCCGGACCTCCGCACCGCCCGTTCGGCAGGCCGTACCCGGTCACACCGCCCAGGATGGGGAGGAGAGTGATGAAGGGCCGCGGAACCGAGGAGAACCGTATGGCTCAGGAAGTGAGCACTCCCGCCGTGTATCCGGCCCCGGGCGAGGGCCAGAGCCGCCGGGCCGTCCTGGCCGCCATCGGCGCACTTCTGCTCGGCCTGCTGCTCGCCTCCCTCGACCAGACCATCGTGTCAACCGCCCTGCCGACCATCGTCAGCGAACTCGGCGGCCTGAACCATCTGTCCTGGGTCGTCACCGCGTACTTGCTCGCCTCGACCGCGGCCACCCCTCTGTGGGGCAAGCTCGGCGACCAGTACGGCCGCAAAAAGCTCTTCCAGACCGCCATCGTCATCTTCCTGATCGGCTCCGCGCTGTGCGGCGTCGCCCAGAACATGCCGCAGCTCATCGGCTTTCGCGCGCTCCAGGGCCTGGGCGGCGGCGGCCTCTTGGTGCTGTCCATGGCGATCGTCGGAGACATCGTCTCGCCGCGCGAACGCGGAAAGTACCAGGGCCTGTTCGGCGCGGTCTTCGGCGCGAGCAGCGTCCTCGGCCCGCTGCTCGGCGGCTTCTTCACCGAACACCTCACCTGGCGCTGGGTGTTCTACATAAACCTCCCCATAGGCGTCGTCGCGCTGCTGGTCATCGCCGCCGTACTGCGCATCCCGGCCCGCCGGACCCCGCACACCATCGACTACCTCGGCACCTTCCTCATCGCCTCCGTCGCCACCTGCCTGGTCCTTGTCGCCTCCCTCGGCGGCACCACCTGGGCCTGGGGCTCGCCGCAGATCATCGGCCTTGCCGTACTGGGCGCCGTACTCCTCGTCGTTTTCGTGTACGTCGAGCGGCGCGCCGTCGAACCGGTGCTGCCGCTCAAGCTGTTCCGGATCCGCACCTTCACCCTCGTCGCCGTCATCAGCTTCGTCGTCGGGTTCGCGATGTTCGGGGCGATCACCTATCTGCCGACGTTCCTGCAGGTCGTGCACGGCATCTCACCGACCTTGTCCGGTGTGCACCTGCTGCCGATGGTGCTCGGCATGCTGCTCACCTCCACCCTGTCCGGCCAGCTCGTCAGCCGCACCGGACGCTGGAAGGTCTTCCCCATCGCGGGCACCGGCATCACGGCCGTGGGCCTGGTGCTGCTCCACCGGCTCGACGAGTCCAGCTCCACCTGGGAGATGAGCGCGTACTTGTTCGTCTTCGGCGCCGGTCTCGGCCTGGTCATGCAGGTGCTCGTAATCGTCGTCCAGAACGCCGTCAGCTACGAGGACCTGGGCGTCGCCACCTCGGGGGCGACGTTCTTCCGCTCCATCGGAGCCGCGTTCGGCGTCGCCATCTTCGGCACGATCTTCACCAACCGGCTGGAGGACAAGCTGACCGAGGCGCTGGCGGGACGGTCCGTGCCCTCCGGCGTCGGCGCCGGGCAGCTGGCCGCAGACCCGCGCTCGATCGCCGAACTGCCGCCCGCGCTGCGCCCGTCGGTGCTCCACGCCTACTCCTTGGCCATCACCGACGTCTTCCTGTACGCCGTGCCCGTGGTCCTCCTCGCCTTCGTCGTCGCCTGGTTCCTCAAGGAGGACAGGCTGCGCGGCTCGGTCACGGCGCCCGATTCCAGCGAGACCCTGGCGACCAACCCGGTTCTGCGCTCCTCCCACGAGGAGGTGGCGCGGGCCCTGTCGGTGCTCGGCTCGCGCGAGGGACAACGCAAGATCTACGAGAAGATCACCGAGCGGGCGGGGTACGACCTGCTGCCCGCGTCCAGTTGGCTGCTGCTGCGCATCCGCCGCCACGGCATCGTCGAGCCCGCACTGCTCGCCGACAACACGATCGTGCCCCTGCGCGTCATCACCGAGGCCGCCCGCCAGCTGGAGGAACGCGGCCTCGCCCGCCGCGAAGGCCTGGATCTGATGCTCACCGACCCGGGCCTGCAGGCGGCTGTACGGCTGGCAAAGGCCCGGGAGGACTCGCTGGCGGAGCTGCTCGGCGACTGGTGGGCCCCGGAGCGGCCCACCGATCTGGTGAAACTGGTCGAGGAGTTGACCGCGGAGCTGTGTGGCTCGGACCAGGAGCGGCCGCAGGGCCCGCAGCCCAAGCGCGACCACGCGGCCTGAACGCCGCTGCGCCTCACAGCTCCTTGCCGTACCAGATGTCCATGTACGGACCCGAGCAGTACGCCGGGATCTCGGCGTAGCCGTGCCGGACGTACAGCGTGCGTGCCTCGATCAGATCGAGCCGCGTATTGAGGACCATCCGCCGCGCGCCGAGCCCGCGGGCCTCCTCCTGAAGGGTCCGCAGCAGCAGCCCGGCGCCCTTCCTGCCGCGCAGGGCCGGCCGCAGATACACCCGCGTGAGTTCGGCGCGCTCGGCGTCCAGCATCAGGATGCCGCCGCAGGCCGCGGCCTTGCCCCCGTACCGACCGACGACGAACTGACCGGTGGGCGGCGTGAGTTGCTCGACACCGTCCCCGGCGAGCCCCTCGTCGATCTCCTGGGGGGTCGCGGGCCGCTTCCAGTAGCGGCTCGCGACCTCGTCGTAGTACTCACGGCGCAGGGCGTTCGCGTCGGGGGAGTCGAAGGCTTCGGGGGCCAGGGTCCAGGTCGTCATGCCGGTCTCTGTACCGGACGGCCAGCCCCGGCGGCCAGCGATTTTCCCGCGCTCAGTGCGCACTTACGCCTTCGGGGCGGCCTGCTGGACGACCTCGAAGGACCACAGCGTCGACCCGGTGGCGGCGGGCTTGGGACGCTCGCCGGCCTCGCCGCCTCCGCCCCCGTGCGAGGCCCGCATCGAGCCCTCCATCCAGGCCTGGAACGACGCCTCGTCGGCCCAGCGCGTGTAGACGAGGTACTGGTCGGTGCCTTCGAGCGGGCGCAGCAGCTCGAACCACTCGAAGCCGTCGGAGTTCTCCACCGAGCCCGCGCGGGCCGCGAAGCGCTTCTCCAGCACCTCGCGCTGCTCCTCGGGAACGGTCAGGACGTTGATCTTCACGATGCTCATGCGTCCCATCCTGCCGTACCGCGTACGTCCGCCCGCGGCCCCTCGGGCTATGACGCGCTCTCGGGCCACGACGCGCTCTCAGGCCACCACGCGCGCCAGCAGGAACCCGTCGTACCCCTTCGCGCCCACCGTCTGGACCGCCGTCGCGTCCAGCCGTGGCTCCCGCGCAAGCAGTTCGTACATCTGCCGGGTGCCGACGATCGCCGGGTCCGTGCTGTCGGCGTCCAGCACCGTGCCGCCCCGGATCGCGTTGTCGACGATGATCACGCTGCCGGGCCGGCTGAGCTTCAGCGCCCACTCCACGTAACTCGGGTTGTTCTGCTTGTCCGCGTCGATGAAGACCAGGTCGAACGTGCCCGCGCCCGGCTCCGTCGCCAGCTCCGGCAGCGTCTGAAGCGCCGCCCCCGTCCTGACCTCGGCGATCTTGTCGAGGCCGGCACGGGCGAGGTTCGCGCGGGCCACCTCCGCGTGGACCGGGTTGTATTCGAGGGAGATCAGCCGGCCGTTCTCGGGCAGCGCCCTGGCCAGCCAGATCGTGCTGTAGCCGCCCAGCGTCCCGATTTCGAGGATCGTGCGCGCGCCCTGCATCTGTGCCAGCAGAGACAGCAGTTTGCCCTGGTTCGGCGTGACCTGGATGGGCGGGAGGCCGGCTGCGTCGCTCGCCGCGAGGGCTGCGTTCAGAGCTTCGTCGGCGGGCGCGAGGTGGTCGGTGAGATAGCTGTCGACGGCGGTCCACCGGTCCTGGAACTGTTCCTGGGTCATACGCCCCAACCTATTTGAGCCGACGGGGCGGCGGCAGGTGAATCGGCGGCGGCTGAACCGGCCCGCGCTGCCGTGCCCGTACGCGCCGGATCTCGCAGTTCCGGCGCACTCCCGAAAGATATTCAGCCAAAACGGGGTGACAGTCAGGCTAAGAGGGGGTTGCCTGAGTCTCCTTCATGGAGCAATGCGAGGCTCTATGAACCAGGAACGCGGAACGTAGGGGAGGCGCGGCGCGACGTGGCGAACGCGGAGCACAGCGTGCGGGGGAGCGCGACGACGGACACCAGGATGGGCGCGGCCAGGGCCGCCCTGTGGCTTGTGGCCGCCGTACTCGCGATACGACAGACGGCGGCGGTGCTCCGGCAGCCGCCCGGGGAGCGGCTGACCGACCTGGAGACCTGGATCGGCGAGAACGGCGTCCTGCATGTGAAGGGCTCGCTGTACGACACCGACAAGTTCACCGGTACGCCCTTCGCCGGACTCGTGCTCAAACCACTGGCCCGCTCCGCGGAGCAAAGCCTCGGCGTCGCCTGGACCTTCGGCACGCTCCTGCTCGTCGTCGGCATCGGCCTGGTCGTCGCCCGAGCCCTGCCCGGCCCGGTCTCGCGCCGCAGCGGCCTGCTCGCCGCTCCCATCGCCATCAGCCTGCTGATGCTGTCGCTGCCCGTACGCAACAGCTTCTATCTCGGCCAGACCAGCATCATCCCGGTCCTGCTCGTCCTTCTCGGCTGCTTCGCCGTGCGCGGGGAGAGATCCTCGGGCGTACTGATAGGCCTCGGCGCGGCCCTTCAGCCCACCGTCCTCCTCTTCGCGCCGCTGCTCTGGTTCACCGGCCGCAAAAACGCCGCCGTCACCTCGGCCGGCACCTTCGCCGCCCTCTCGGCGCTCGCCTGGGCCGCGATGCCCGGCGACTCGTGGGCCTACTGGGTGCACCATGCCGCGGGCGCGGGCCTCGGCGCCCGCCCGGACAGCCTCGCCAACCAGTCCCTGCACGGAGCGTTGCTCCGCTTCGGCCTCCAGGGCCCGCTCGAGATAGCCCTGTACGTCGCCCTCGCCGCGGTCGTCTGCTGGTTCGGCCTGCGCCGCGCCGTCCGGTACGCCGAGGACGGCCAGCTCCTCCTCGCCGTCGCCCTCACCGGTTGCGTCGCCGTCGCGGTCTCGCCCACCGCCTGGCAGCACCAGCTCCTGTGGGTGCTCCTCGCCGTCGCCGGCCGCGTCGGAAAGCGCGCCTCCGACCGCATGCTCTGGCCGGTCCTGATCATCCTGGCGATGACCCTGCCCGGGAGGATGCTGCTGCCCAACATGGCGGTGCTCCACCCCGTACGCGACAATGTCCTGCTCATCGCCGCCCTCGCCGCGGCCTGCGCGGTGCCCTTCCTGCCGCGCACCTCGCCGTACTTCCGCCGGCCGGTCCCCACCGATTACGCGACGCCCGCCCCGGCCCGCTGGGCCCTGGTTCCGCTGCTGCCCTTCTGGCGGCGCGTCCTCAGCCGACCCAACCTGCTCCTCGAACTCCTCGTGATCCGGGTCGGCTACTCCGTCTACTCGCACATACGCGCCGCCGCGACCGGCGGCGTCACAGCGGCCGAGGAACACGGCCGCCAGATCATCTCCATGGAGCAGGCCCTCGGCCTCGACATCGAGCACTGGGTCAACCACGCGGTGGTGAACGCGAAGTGGGCCGAGGCCTTCTTCAACTTCTACTACACGTCCTTCCACTTCGTGGTCCCGCTGGCCATCCTCGGCGTCCTCTACGTCCGCCGCCCCGCCGACTACCGCTGGGCGCGCTCCTCGCTCGCCTTCGCCACGGTCCTCGCGCTCCTCGGCTTCTGGCTCTACCCGCTGGCCCCGCCGCGCCTGATGCCCGGCATGGACTTCATCGACACGGTCCACGGCCCGCAGGATCTCGCCAACCCCGACTACGGCGCGATGACCGCCGTCACCAACCAGTACGCGGCCATGCCCTCGCTGCACTTCGGCTGGTCCCTCTGGTGCGGTCTGGTCGTCCTCGTCATCGCGCCCAAGCTGTGGATGAAGCTCCTCGGCCTGCTCCACCCGCTCTTCACCGTCTGCGCGATCGTTGCCACGGCGAACCACTGGGTACTCGACGCGGCGGGCGGCGCGGCCGTGGTGGGCGCGGGCTTCGGCCTCACGTACGTACTGGCCGGCCGGCGCGATCTGCTGGTACCCAAGGGCGCGATCCCGCCCGCGCGGACGGAGTCCGCAGTCCCGGTCCCGGCCGTGCCCAAGTAGGAACGCGCGCCCCAGGGGGTACGGGTTGTGCCCGCACCCCCTGGGTTGGATCGCCGCGTTCAAGCCAGCATCCGCCCGGACCGCCGGTTCCGCCACTCGGGCCCGGCCCGCCCCGCGCGGCAGTTGGTGGCGGTCACCTCCGGGCGTGCAGAGGTCCGGCCGCCGGACCATGGAACGGCCGCGTCCGGACCCTGACAGTCAACGAGGCCCCGACCACCACATTGCTGCCGTTGCCACGGGCCGAGTCTCTGGAGGGCCGATTCGTCTACTCGGCTGGCTCGGCGATCAGCGCGGTGGCGACGCGTCGGAAGCCGACGCGGGCATAGATCCGGGCGACGTCATCGTCGCCTGCCGACAAGAAGACGGTCTCCACGCCTCGCGATCGGGCGTCGGCCACCAGCGCCGCGGTGACCGCGAGCCCAAGACCACGACGGCGTGCGCTGGGCAGTGTCCCGACACCGACGATCTCGCTGACCGCTCCGACCGGCTGATGCTGGCCCGCGCACAACGCCGCCCCGCCTTCCACCGCTGCTGCAACCGAAGTCAGACCCGCCCCGATCCGCGCCACCGTGCGGCCCACCGACCCGTCGCCTGCTCGGGCACGTACGGCTTCCGCCAGTTCGGTGACTCCCGCCAGGCCGACACCGGTTCCGGGCTCCGCGAAGGCAAGATGCGGCACGGCCAGTGCGCTCGCCAGCGCCGGATCGTCCGGACCTATGGTCCGCACCGACGAGCCGCCGGACAACTCGTCCGCAGCGGGCACCGGCGCGCCCGGGTCAAGCACCATCAAGGGGTGCTCGTGAACCACAAGCCCCGAGCCCTCGATCGCGGCCCGGAGCGCAGTCGTGGTCTCGGCGACCCACTCGAAACTCTCCGGAATCCCGAGTTCACGCTGCCGGGCGCGAACTCGGGCCACATCGGCGGCAGTCACCGCACCGGACCATCCCCGAGCCGGACGTGCGTAGAACGGCCACCCCTGACCTTCCCGCACGAACAGAGTCAGCGGCCCGAAGTCCTCGACACGGGCACCATGGCGTGGCACCGCGTCGTAGTACCTCTCAAGTCGGTCCAGAAGTACCCGGTCAGGGCGATCAAGATCCACAGAAGTCACGCGGGCATCCAAACACCAGGTCGCCGACGACCGCCACCTCATTACGACTCGGCTGCAATCACCCTCTGCGCGGACGATCAACTACCGGGCCAGCTCGAACCACACCGTTTTGCCCGGCCCGGGTCTTGTCTCCACGCCCCACTTGTCCACCACGGCATCCAGCAGAGCAAGCCCTCTGCCCGACTCCTCGTCCCCGCCCGCGTCGCGGGCCAGTGGCAGCCCGGGCGCGCGGTCGGAGACCTCGACCCGCAGGCCTCCCGGATACCGCAGGATCAGCAACCCGCAGTGCCGGCCGGGCACATGGCGTACGACATTGGCGAGCAACTCGGTCACGGCCAGCTCGGCGGCGTCGCTGAGTTCTGGCATGCCCCACACCCCGAGGTAGCTGCGGACGATCCGCCGGACGTGCCGCGCGGAGTGCTCGCCGACGGTGAAGCGCATGCCGTACTGGGAAAGTTCTTCGTTCACGGTACGAGCGTGGAGTGCGTTGACTACTCTCGGCTACGGGCCGGATACAACGTGCCCTGCCGTTGGCGGAGTTGAACGAGGGGATGCCCGCCGTGACCCACATCAACGTCCTCGACCCGAGCGCGTCGCCGCTGGACTACTACGGGTACGAGCTGCGGCGGTACCGCGAGGCGGCGGGGCTTACGCAGAAGCAGCTCGGCGGGATCATCAACTACACGGGGTCGCTGGTCGGCCAGATCGAGACGGCGCGGAAGCTGCCGACGGTGGAGTTCAGCGAGCGGGTGGATGTTGCGCTGGAGACCGACGGGATGCTCTCGCGGCTACTGGGCCTGGTGCTGCGCAGTCAACTCCCCGCGTGGTTTCAGCAGATCGCTGAGCTGGAGGCACGGGCCACGGAGATCTGCACGTTCCATACGCACTTGGTGCACGGGCTGCTGCAGACGGAGGCGTACGCGAGGGCGGTACTCGGCTCCATGGACCGGAGCAACCTGGAGGATCGAACAGCTGTCAGGTTGGCGCGGCAGCGCATCCTGGGAAAGGACGAGCCACCGGTGCTGTGGGCGATTCTCGGCGAGGCGGTGCTACACCAGGAGATCGGCGGCCGGGAGACCATGCGAGGCCAACTGGTCCATCTGTTGACCTCGGAGAAGGATCCGAGGGTCAACATCCAGGTGCTCCCGTACCGGGCCGGAGCCCACGCTGGGCTACAGGGTTCGTTCGACCTCTTCCACTTCCCGGGCGACCCGGCCATCGTCTACACAGAGGGCTATGGAATGGGGCACCCGACCGCCAACCCTGAGACAGTCAGGGACTGTTCGCTCCGTTACGATCACCTCCAAGCCGCAGCCATGTCCATCAAGGACTCGGCGGAGCTGATCCGGGATGTCATGGAGGAACGCTATGGGGAGCAGCACACAATGGCGTAAGTCGAGCTACAGCGGTGACCAGGGAGGCTCCTGCGTGGAGTGCGCCCCCCTCAACGGCGCCGCCTGGCGTAAGTCCAGCTACAGCGGCAGCACCGGCGGCGAATGCGTCGAGATCGCCGAGACCCCCCACACCGTCGCCGTACGCGACTCGAAGAATCCTTCCGGCCCCGCCCTCACCCTCGCCCCCGCATCCTTCGCGGCCTTCGTGTCCGCCGCCGCCCAGGGCGAGTTCATCCCCGCATGAAGCTCCGCAACGCCGTCGCCGCCACACCCCACCCACACGGTCCCGGCCGGGCAGCGCCGGCGCGTCGCCCCGGACGGCACCGCCATCAAGCTCGGGTCGGCCTCACGGACGGACACCTGCCGGATCAGCCACTTCTCCGTCTGCCCGGGACGCGGCGCCTGAGCCGGGCCCGAACCCCCTGACGATCAGCCACCCTGCCAGCCCCAGCTCCCAGGCGAACACCGGGAGCGCGGCGGCCGACCCCGCCACGGAGAGCTGCGCGTAGGCCCCGAACATCACGGCGACGGCCGAGGCGCAGATCAGCGGCCCGCCGACCAGCCCGAGCACGGCGATGAAGCGCGGCACGAGCCGGGCGCGGTACGCCAGGTACGCAAGCAGGACGGTGTTCAGGCCGAGGGCGATGTTGGGCCCGAGCAGGAACGTCCAGTCGTGCACGGCCGCCAGCGCGACGTCGGCGCCGGCCGCCGCCCCCGCGTCCCGCCGCAGGGTGACGAGCGCCAGGACGGCGACGATCCCGAGGGCGATGACGGCCGCCTCCAGCAGCCGCCCGAAGGCGTACCCGAGCGCGAGCCCCTCGCCGTGGCGCCGCAGGACGGGGAACAGCGCCGCCCCGCTACCGGCCACCGCCACCACCAGCACCACCTCGCAGAGCACCCCGAGCAGCGCCCGCGTGTCGGCGCCCTGCGCGAGCCGGCCGTCCGCCGCGCTCAGCAGGGGGTGGTACAGAACCGCCCCGGCTATCGCGGCGGCCTCGGTCAGCAGGAACAGCGACCCGGCGGCCACCGCGGTTCTCCGGTCCGGACTCATCTTCTCGTACCCCTCGCTCGGTGGTGGTGTACGCCGTACACCTGGCAGCACCATAGGTGTACGGCGTACACTCGTCAAGGAGAGGGTGCTGTCGAGGGCGGAAGGGGCCGAACCGGAATGACCCGGCAGGAAGCCAGGCACACGCAACGGATCCCCCTGAACAGGGACCGCGTCCTGCGCGCCGCCGTCGCGCTCGCCGACGCCACCGGCATCGACGCGCTCAGCATGCGCAGGCTCGCGCAGGAGCTGGACGTCGTACCGATGGCCCTCTACAAGCACGTGGCCAACAAGGAGGAACTGCTCGACGGCATGGCCGACGCCGTCGTCGGCGAGATCGACCCGCCGGCCGCGGGCCCCGACTGGCAGCGCGTGGTCCGCGGGCGGATCCTCTCGGCGCGGCGGGTCCTGCTGCGCCACCCCTGGGCGGCCCGGGTCATCGAGTCGCGGACCGGCCCCACCCCGGCCGTGCTGGCGTACCTGGACTCGATGGCCGGGAGCTTCCGGGACGGCGGCCTCTCCGCCGACCTCACGCACCACGTCATGCACGCGATGGGCAGCCGCCTGCTCGGCTTCAGCCAGGAACTGTTCGACACCTCGGGCCCCTCCGGCCCGCCGGACCCCGGGCTGGCGGCGCGCTACCCGCACATCGCGGAACTGGCCGCGACGGCCGCACACGACGGGGGCTCCACGGTCGGTGGCGGCTGCGACGACCAGTTCGAGTTCGAATTCGCCCTGGACCTCCTCCTGGACGGCTTCGAAAGCCTCCGCCGCCAGGGCTGGACGTCCGCGCGGAAGGCGTAGCGGGTGCGGGGGGCGGGGGCTGATCCAGCGTCGAAGGGGGGAGGGAAACCCAGCCGAGCCGGGGCCAGTGGTTGCGCGCGGGCCCGCGTGCGCTCGGCGCCGTTCCCACGCGGATCCGGCAACACTCAGGCTCCCGGGCCGCGCGACGATCCCGGAGAGCAGGTACGCCCCGGACTCCGTCCGGATGGCGTGTTACGTCGGACTGAGCGGCGGCCACGACGAGTGCGTGTCCGGCCTGACCGCGGGCGGCGTGACCGACGGGACCGCGGTGTCCGCCTGCCGGGTGGCGCCCAAGTAGAAGCCCCTCTGGCCGACGTCCCGGCGGGAGGCAGGAGCCGGGCGTGGGTGGGTTGGCCCCCGCCTCCCACGGCATCGCAGGTCAGCCGTGCGTGACCTGGAGTTCCTTGATGCCGTTCAGCCAGGCCGAGCGCAGCCGGCGCGGGTCGCCCGAGAGGCGCAGGTCGGGCAGGACGTCGGCTATCGCGTTGAAGATCAGGTTGATCTCCATCACCGCGAGGGACTTGCCGAGGCAGAAGTGCGGGCCTCCGCCGCCGAAGCCGAGGTGGGGGTTCGGGTCGCGGGTGATGTTGAACTGCTCGGGCGCTTCGAAGACTTCGGGATCGTTGTTGGCGGATGAGTAGAAGAGGCCGACCCGGTCGCCCTTCTTGATCTGCTGACCGCCGAGTTCCACGTCCTGGGTCGCGGTGCGCTGGAAGGAGACGACCGGCGTCGCCCAGCGCACGATCTCCTCCGCCGCGGTCTCCGGCCGGTCCCGTTTGTAGAGCTCCCACTGCTCGGGGTGCGTGAGAAACGCGTGCATGCCGTGGCTGATGGCGTTACGCGTCGTCTCATTGCCCGCGACCGCGAGCAGGATCACGAAGAAGCCGAACTCGTCGTTGGACAGGTTGCCTTCGTCCCCGGCAGCGACCAACTGGCTGACGATGTCCTTCGCCGGACACTCCTTGCGGGCGGCGGCCAGGTTCATCGAGTACGAGACGATCTCCATCGCCGCCTCGGCGCCGATCTCTTCGGTGATCGCGTACTCGGGATCGTCGTACGCCGCCATCTTGTTGGACCAGTCGAAGATCTTGGCGCGGTCCTCCTGCGGTACGCCGATGAGTTCGGCGATGGCCTGGAGGGGGAGTTCGACGGCGATGTTGGTGACGAAGTCGAAGCTGCCGTCGTCCTTCGCGCCGGCGAGCGCGGTCTCGACGATGCTGCGGGCGCGCGAGCGGAGGGCGTTCTCCAGGGACCGGACGGCGCGCGGAGTGAAGCCGCGCTGCACGATCTGGCGGACGCGGGTGTGCTCGGGCGGGTCCATGTTGAGCATGATCAGCTTCTGGACCTCGATCTGGTCACGGCTGATGGACTCGTTGAAGCGGATCACGGCGGTGTTGGTGTTGGAGGAGAACACTTCGGGGTGGGTGGAGACGTGCTTGACGTCGGCGTGCCGGGTGACGGCCCAGTAGCCCTCGTCCTGGAAGCCGGAGATGCCGGCGGGCTGTGCGCACCACCAGACCGGGGCGGTCTGCCGCATCCGGGCGAATTCCGGGTGGGGGATGCGGGCTTGGAGCAGGTCGGGATCGGTGAAGTCGAACCCTTCGGGCAGATGGGGGCAGTCCTTCGGCAGCTTCAAGGTCAACTCCAGGTCTGGCGGGGGTGTCGGTGACAGCGGCGACTTGTCTGACTACCCATCAGAAGTTGACCGAAAGGTAGTAACGAGTTCTATAAGTGGCAAGGGTCGTGGCGGTATCTGTTGCGGCCAGGGGTCGCGCCAAGGGCGTGCAGGGCCCTTGCGTACCGGGGGTAGCACTCGTGAGACTGCACAGAGAACTAGAACGCGTACTAGTTCGGCCGCAGGGCGCCGGGACGCTCAGCGGCTGTGTGAGGAGAGGACGAGCTCATGGCCGCGGAACCCGTCATCGTTGAAGCCGTACGCACACCCATCGGCAAGCGCGGAGGAGCGCTCGCCAATCTGCACCCCGCCTATTCACTGGGCGAGACCTACCGTGAACTCCTAGGCCGCACCGGCATCCACGCCGACTGCGTCGAGCAGGTGGTGGGCGGCACGGTCACCCACGCCGGCGAACAGTCCATGAACCCTGCGCGGAACGCGTGGCTGGCGATGGGGCTGCCGTACGAGACGGCGGCGACGACGGTGGACTGCCAGTGCGGGTCGTCGCAGCAGGCGAGCCACGTGGTCGCGAACATGATCGCGGCCGGGGTCATCGACGTCGGGATCAGCTGCGGGGTCGAGGCCATGTCTCGGGTGCCGCTGGGGAGCGGGTCCAAGCACGGGCCGGGGAAACCGTTCCCCGACGAGTGGAATGTGGACCTGCCCAACCAGTTCGAGGCGGCGGAGCGTATCGCGCGCAACCGCGGTCTCACGCGCGAACGGGTCGACTCGCTGGGACTGTTGTCCCAGGAGCGGGCGGCGGTGGCGTGGGCGGAGGAGCGCTTCAAGCGCGAGACGTTCGCGGTGCAGGTGCCGACGACGGAGGAGGAGCAGGCCGCGGGTCAGGGCATGTGGCGGCTCGTCGACCGGGACGAAGGGCTGCGGGACACGAGCATGGAGGCGCTGGCGAAGCTGAAGCCGGTCATGCCGACGGCGGTGCACACGGCCGGGAACTCGTCACAGATCTCGGACGGTTCGGCGGCGATCATGTGGGCGTCGAAGCGGATGGCGCGGGCGCTGAAGCTGAAGCCGCGGGCTCGTATCGTCGCGCAGGCGCTGGTCGGGGCGGACCCGCACTATCACCTGGACGGCCCGATCGACGCGACGCGCGCGGTGCTGGGCAAGGTGGGGATGTCGCTGAAGGACATCGACCTGGTCGAGATCAACGAAGCGTTCGCGTCGGTGGTGCTCAGCTGGGCGCAGGTCTTCGAGCAGGACCTGGAGAAGGTCAACGTCAACGGGGGCGCGATCGCGATCGGGCATCCGGTGGGGGCGACGGGGGCGCGGCTGATCACGACGGCGCTGCATGAACTGGAGCGCAGGGACAAGGAGTTCGCGCTGGTGACGATGTGTGCGGGTGGGGCGCTGGCGACGGGCACGATCATTCAGCGGCTGTAAGCCGTGTGCCGGGGCTCCGCCCCCGGGCCCCGCGCCTCAATCGCCGGCGAGGCTTGGTTCGGGGTCTGGGGCGGAGCCGCCCCAGGGGGTGGGCCGGATCAGTACCAGCCCTGCGCCTGCCAGGACGCCCACGCGCCGCACGGGCTGCCGTAGCGCTCCTTCATGTAGTCCAGACCCCACTTGATCTGCGTCTTGGGGTTGGTCTTCCAGTCCGCGCCAGCGGAGGCCATCTTGCCGCCCGGCAGCGCCTGGACCAGGCCGTACGCACCGCTGGACGGGTTGGCCGCGTTCACGTCCCAGTTGCTCTCGTGCGACACGATCTTGCTGAAGCACTCGAACTGCGTGGCGTCACCGATCATCTTCTGGGCGATCGCCTTGGGGGAGCCGGAGGGTGCCGCGGGAGCCTCGGCGGCACCGGCCGGGTTGGCGCCGAGCACCATGGCGGCGGAGCTCACCACGAGCGCGGTGCCGACAAGGGCCGACTTCGGGCGGTTGGCGAAGCGGCTGATGATCGAGCGAGACACAGAGAAACCTAACGTCGGGTGCAGGGCGGTCGGGCCGGCATGCCGAATCTCGTTTGCACGAGGGGGAATCCGGCCGCCTGAAGGGCGCGATGAGCTCGGGGACGAGCACGGGGCGCCTTGCGACTGGATCAGTTTTAGCGAGCCGCTCTGGCCGCCGCAACGACCCTTGTTACTAGTGGGGCTCGCACCTGGGGTGAACCGCACAGGGGCTTGACAGGCACTGTTCGTACAGGTCAGGGCGTGGATGAGTGGTTTTGTCCGGGTTCCTCATGCCTACTATTTCGCGTCGTACACGCCGAAGGTCTGTGGGGCGTCTCACCCCGGAGGGACACTCTCAGGGGTCTGAAATGTGACCTGTGCCTCGAAGTTGGCGCGTCGGGTGGCTCGGCGCAGCGCCTTGAGGAGGGTCGAACCGATGGTGAGGATCAGTACGACGGTGAGGACCGCGCGGCCCAGGTCCCAGCCGAACGAGGTCGCCGCGCAGTAGGCGAGGAAGCGGACCAGGTTCTCGTGGACGGGATCGCCGGGGTGGAAGGAGACGCCGGAGGAGAGGCCGCCGATGTACGTCCAGCCCTGGAGGTTCATCACGGTGCCGTAGGCGAACGCGGCGACGGCTCCGTACGCGCCGAGCATGAGCAGCTCCGCGCGGCCGCGCAGCCGGTCCGGGCCCGGCAGGAGTCCCGCGCCCATCGTGAACCAGCCCATGGACAGCATCTGGAACGGCATCCACGGGCCCACACCACCGGTGAGCAGGGCGGACGCGAACATCGTGACCGAGCCGAGCACGAAGCCGAAGCCCGGGCCGAGGACCCGGCCGCTCAGCACCATCAGGAAGAACATGGGCTCCAGGCCCGCGGTGCCCGCGCCGAGCGGGCGAAGGGCGGCCCCGACCGCGGCCAGCACGCCGAGCATCGCCACGGCCTTGGCGTCCATCCCGGTGTCGGCGATCGTCGCGACGACGACGGCCACGAGGAGCGGGAGCAGCGCGGCGAAGAGCCAGGGAGCGTCGGCCGAGTGGGCGAGCCCGGAGTCGCACTCGGCGAGCAGCGGCCAGCCGAAGGCGATGACGCCGATCGCGCTGATCAGGGCGAGGGCGGCGATGGAGCGGGGGCCGAGGCGTACGGCACGGGCCTGCGGCGTGGTCACAGCGCCTCCCGGACCTGGGCGACGGTCAGCCACTGCCGCGGGGCCAGGATCTTGGCGACCTGCGGCGCGAAGGCGGGGGAGGAGACGACGACCTCGGGGGTCGGGCCGTCCGCGAGGATCTCGCCGTCGGCGAGGATCACCACCCGGTGCGCGAGCTCGGCCACCAGCTCCACGTCGTGGGTGGCCAGGACGATGGCGTGCCCTTCGGCGGCAAGGGCCTTGAGGATGCCGACGAGGCGGGCCTTCGCCGCGTAGTCCAGACCACGGGTCGGCTCGTCGAGGAGTAGCAGCGGGGGCCGGCCGGTGAGCACGACTGCCAGCGCCAGCGCGAGGCGCTGCCCCTCGGAGAGGTCGCGGGGGTGGGTCGCGTCCGGTACGCCCGGCAGCAGCTCGCTGACCAGGGCCCGGCAGGAGCCGGGGGCGGCGTTCGCATCGGCGTCCGCGGCCGCGCACTCGGCGCCCACCGTGTCCGCGTAGAGCAGATCGCGCGGCTCCTGCGGGACGAGGCCGACCTGGCGGATCAGCTCGCGCGGGTGGGTGCGGTGGGGGGTGCGGCCGCCGACGAGGACGGTGCCGGAGGTGGGCTGGATCATGCCGACGAGGGCGGCGAGGAGGGTGGACTTTCCGGCGCCGTTGCGGCCCATCAGGGCGATGGTCTCGCCGGGGGCGACGCAGAGGGTGACGTGGCAGAGGGCCTCGATGCGGTCGCGGCGGACGCCGAGCGCGCGCGTTTCGGCGAGCGGCCCGTCCGAGCCGGGGCTCCGCCCCGGACCCCGCGCCTCAATCTCCCCCAGACTTCGTCCGGGGGGACCCCCAGGGGCTGTATTGCGCCGCGCCGTTGCTGGGGCTCCGCCCCAGACCCCGCGCCTCAATCGCCGGCGGGGCTGGATTTTGCCGCCCGCCGGACGGAAAAATCCAGCCCGTCCGGCGATTGAGGACACGGCCGAAGTCCGTACTGGGGGTCCCCCCACGCCCGCAGGGCGTAGGGGGCGGGTCTGGGGCGGAGCCCCGGTAACGGGAACGGGCGGCACGGGGGAAAGATCCGCCAGGCGGTCCCGCAACGCACCCGCCCGACGCCGCGCATCCCGTACCGACAGCGGCAGCGGGTCCCAGCCCGCCAGCCGGCCCAGCGCCACTACCGGCGGATGCACCGCCGAGACCGCCATGATCTCCGCCGGCGACCCGATCACCGGCGGTGTCCCGGGCGCGGGCAGCAGCAGGACCTGGTCCGCGTACTGCACGACCCGCTCCAGGCGGTGCTCGGCCATCAGGACCGTCGTGCCCAGGTCGTGGACCAGCCGCTGCAGCACCGCCAGCACCTCCTCCGCCGCAGCCGGGTCCAGCGCGGACGTCGGCTCGTCGAGCACCAGGACCTTCGGGTGCGGCGTGAGCACCGAACCGATCGCGACCCGCTGCTGCTGACCGCCGGAGAGCGTGGCGATCGGGCGGTCGCGCAGCTCGGCCAGGCCGAGCAGGTCGAGGGTCTCCTCGACGCGGCGGCGCATCACCTCGGGTGCGAGGCCCAACGACTCCATGCCGTACGCCAGCTCGTCCTCGACGGTGTCGGTGACGAAGTGGGCGAGCGGGTCCTGGCCCACCGTGCCGACGAGATCGGCGAGTTCGCGGGGCTTGTGGGTGCGGGTGTCGCGGCCGTCGACGGTGACGCGGCCGCGCAGAGTGCCGCCGGTGAAGTGCGGGACGAGCCCGGACACGGTGCCGAGCAGCGTGGACTTGCCGGCGCCGGACGGGCCGACGAGGAGCACCAACTCGCCTTCGGGGACGGTCAGATCGACGCCGCGGATCGCGGGCGCGTCGGCGTCGTCGCCGTACGTCACCGATACGTCTTCGAAGCGGATCACGGGGTCTCCTTCGAGGGGAGCGGGGCCACGAAGGCGGGGAGCAGGCCGATCAGGACGCTCGCGGCCGGCCACAGCGGCAGCGTCGGCGCGATCAGCGGTACGACGCCGGGGTGCAGCGCCTCCGGTGCGTACGTACCCGCCCTGATCAGCAGCGCGGCGACGGCCGCGCCGGAGCCCGCGACCAGCCAGGAGCGCGGGCCGAAGCGGTCGGGGCGGTAGCGGGTGCGTACCGAGCGGCGGCCGCCGAGCCGCAGGCCCGCGAGTGCGGCGAGCAGCCCTGCGATCAGGAGCGGCAGGCCGTACGCCGCGCCCGCCGCGGCCAGGAGTCCGTACGAACCCGCGCAGACCCCGAGGAGCCCGCCGAGGGTGAGAACGGTCGTCGTCCTGCGTACGGCGGGCGGGACCTGGGCAGTGCGCCCGTATCCGCGCGCGTCCATCGAGGCGGCCAGCGCGACGGAGCGCTCCAACGCGCCCTCCAGGACGGGCAGTCCGATCTGCGCGATCGCCTTGATGCCGCCGGTGGGGCGGCCGCGCAGACGCCGGGCGGTACGCAGGCGTACGACGTCGGCGACCATGTTCGGCGCGAACGTCATGGCGACGACGACGGCGACGCCGACCTCGTAAAGGGCGCCCGGCAGCGACTTGAGCAGCCGCGCCGGATTCGCGAGGGCATTCGCGGCGCCCACGCAGATCAGCAGGGTCGCCAGCTTGGCACCGTCGTACAGAGCGAACACCAACTGCTCGGCCGCGACCCGGCCACCTATGCGTACGCCCTTCGCCCAGTCGGGCAGCGGCACTTCGGGCAGCGTGAACAGGGTGTGGGTACCCGGGATCGGGGAGCCGAGGAAGACCGAGAAGAGCAGCCGGACGACGAGCACGGCGAGGCCGAGCTTGACGAAGGCGCCGTACGAGCGGGCCCAGGGGGCATCCGTGCGGCGGGCGGCGACGACGTATCCGGCGACGCCGACGAGGAGGCCGAGGAGGAGTGGGTTGGTGGTCCGGGACGCGGCGGTGGCGAGCCCGAGGGCCCACAGCCACCAGGCACCGGCGTGGACGGCGTTGCTCCGACTCGCCCGGGGCGCCCGGAGCCGGAGCCTGCGGGTCGCCTCCGGCGCGGGGGTACGGCGCGCGGGTTCCGGGGAGGTCGCCGGGACCGGCGGCCGGGTTCGCCCGCGAGGCCACCCACCGGACAGCAGCCGCCAACGCCCCCTGGCCCAGGGCGACGACGGACCCGGTATCGGGCCCGTCGGGCTGGACTCCTCGGGGGCGGGCTCGGGCTCGGGGTCGGGGTCGGCGGCGTCCGGGCCGCTGTCCAGTGGCCCGGTGATTGCCGCCGATCCCACGCGGGGACCACCCTGCACGGCCACTCCCCACCGGGACGGGACGGCCGCGGGCGCGGGCGCGTCGGAGCTTGCCGCCGGGGCCTTCGCGGCTTCCCCGAGAAACCAGCCGCGGACAGCAGCCGCCAACGCCCCCAGCCCCGCGCTCATCGCGGACCGGAGTACCTGCGGCGGCGGGACTGCCACACGGCCGCCGCGCCCAGCGCGAGGATCGCCGCGAGGCCGGCGACGATGCCGATCGACGGGCCGCTGTCGTCGCCGGCGTCTGCCTTGGGCGCGGCCGGGGGATTGGGCTTCGACGTGGCTCCGCCTGCCGCGACCTGCTCGCCGCAGCCCGTCTTGGGATAGCTGGAGATCGCGCAGAGCAGCGCCTGGCTGTTGTACCGCAGCGGCTTCGCCACCTCCGCCAGCGCCTCCGCGGTCGTCGCGTTCTGCCGCACGCGCGCGCACGCCACCCGGGACGCCGGGGGCGTCTCGCCCGACGGGGCATCCGCCCGCGTGCCCGAGTCGATGACGAGCGCGATCCGCTTCTCGCCCGGCTTCGGCCGCGTAACGCCGCAGATCGCCTCGAAGTCGGGAGCCGTACGCGGCTGCGCCGAATCCCCGCTGTCCTCGCTCACCGAGAAGCGGAAGCCGCTCACCGAGCCGTCCGCGGGCTTCGCCGTCGCCGGGCCCTCGGTCGCGTACGCCCAAGTGCCGCCGCTGCTCTGCCAGAACGACCAGTAGCGGTAGCCGGCCGCCTGCGCGGGCCCCGCGCCCAGCACCGTCAGTGCGGTGCCGAGCGCGAGGACCAGGGCGAGCAGTCGCGTACGCATCACCGCTGCTGGTTCCTGCGGCGGCCGCTGAGCAGTATGCCCGCGCCGATGCTGGCGACGAAGAACGCGCCGACGATCCACCACACTCCGGCGCCCGAGCCGGAGTCCTTGTTCTCGGCGTTCTCGGCGTTTTCGCTGTTCTCGGACTCCTTGGCGGACCTGTCAGCAGACGCCGCGGGCTTCTCCGGGGCCGGGCCCGTCGCGTTCAAGCCCGCCACCAGGTCCATGCCGCCGAAGCTCTTCGGGTCCGCGCCGGCCGCGTGCGCGGCCAGAATCAGCTGCGCGTACGCCGCCGGGCCCGACTCCTTCGCCCAGGCCGCGGAGTTCTGCCGCAGCCACGCGAGCGGCTTCTTCGCCTCGTCGCCCAGGCCCTGCGCGGCCAGCGCGACGACCGCGTCCGCCGTGTTGCCGAAGTCCGGCTTCTCGGCCGGGTCCTTCGCGCCGGGCATGGGCGGAGTGTTGAGGTGGCCGGTCTTGGCGAGCGCGGTCGCGAGATACACCGCGCCGTTGTGCGCCGCGCCCTCGACGGTCGTCGACTTCTCGCAGGCTGTGCCGTTGGCGCGCTTCGCGTCCTTCGCGCCCGCGGTCACGACAAGACCCTTGCCGCTCGCGCCGAGCACCGCGGCCGCGGTGGAGTCGGCGACGATCCCCGGCTGCTTCGGCTGGAAGACGAACGCGCCGCCGTCCTTCCCGCCGCACGGCTGCGCGAACGTCAGCAGTGCGTCGTACGGCGTCTTGCCGCCCTTCGACTTCACCGCGTCCGGCTTCGCGGCCGCCGCCGCGAGCGCGCCTATCACTATGGAGGTGGAGTTCGCGTCGCTGGCCCCGCCCGGGTTGTAGCTCCAGCCGCCGTCGGCGTTCTGGACGGACTTCAGCCAGCCGACCGTCTTGTTCACGGTGGCGTCCTGCCCGCCGAGTGCGGCGAGCGCCTGCACGGCGACCGCGCTCGCGTTGGAGTCCAGCGGCAGCTTCGCGTCGCACGGCTTGGTCGCGTCGGCGCGGTACGAGGGGAAGGCCCCGCTGTCGCACTGCTGCCCGGTCAGCCAGCCCACGGCCTTCGCGGCGGGCTTGACGCCGACGGTGTCCTGCGCGAGCAGGGCGAGCGACTGCCGCCAGACGCCGTCGTAGGTCGGGTCGCCCGTGCCGTACAGGCCGGACGGCGGCACGGCGGAGGGGGTCGGGACCGGCGCTGCGATCGCGACCGGTGCGGCGGCCGAGGTGATGGCCATGCCGAGTACGGCTGAGGCGGCGAGCGTTGCGGCGCTGCGGCGAACGGTGGTCATGGCGGGCTGGGCCTCTCCTGCGGGAGCCGGGCACAGGCACGCTGAGGCACCAGGGCTCGGCTCCGTATGCCTCGACGGTGCCTGCCACCGGCGGTTCCGGTGACAATGAGCCGGTCACGACCGCGTACGGGGCATTCCGACTCACCGCCTGCGACGGCGGCTCACGGCTGCGGGTCAGTGCCGGATTTACACCGGCTTCCCCCCGTACGGGCATGATGACGACTCGCTCACTCTACCGGCCGGTCATCGACGCGCTGTGGGTGGATGCCGGGGACAGTATCCGGCCAAGATCACACGGCCAGATACGTCGTGGGCTCGCTGCCCGACAGCACCTCCGCGAGCCCCAGCTTCACCAGCCTGCGCAGATGGGCCTCCGCCTCAGAGACCGCGATGTTCCGTGATCCGTAGGGAATCTGCTCCCATGGCCGGTTCCACTCCATCTGCTCGGCGACCTGCCAGGGAGTGAGCGGCTCGGCCAGAAGGGCGAGCAGGCCGGTGAGGCGCTCCTCGTGGTGGGCGAGCAACTCCCGCACCCGGGAGGCCGCGTCGGGGAAGGCGTACTGGTGCGCCGGGAGCACTTCGGCCGGGTCGAGGCGGCCCACCCGCTCCAGAGAGTCGAGGTAGTCGCCGAGGGGGTCGGTGACGGTGGTGTCGTCCGGGTCCTCGTACAGGCCGATGTGCGGGGTGATCTCGGGCAGGAGGTGGTCGCCGGAGAAGAGCCGGCCGTTGCCCGGCCGGTTCGCCGGGTGGGTCTCCTCCAGGTGGAGGCAGACGTGGCCAGGGGTGTGGCCCGGGGTCCAGATGGCGCGCAGCCGCCGGCCCGCCAGGTCGAGGAGCTCGCCGGGGACGATCTCCCGGTCGGGCAGGGCCGCGCGCAGCCCCGGCAGCGTACGAGTCCGGCCCGAGGCGCGGGCCGCGCGCAGCGGCTCGATGTGCTCGTCGGGGGCACCCGCCCGGGTGAGCTTGTCCGTCAAGTACTCGAGCCAGAGGCCGGGTTCGGCGTCGCGGGTGCGGCGTACCACCGTGCTGTCGGCGGCATGCATCGCGATCCACGCACCGGACGCGTCGCGCACCTGCCCGGACAGGCCGTGGTGGTCCGGGTGATGGTGGGTGATGACGACGCCGTGGATGGCGGTGACGGAGACACCGAGCGAGCTGAGACCGGCGGTGAGGGTGTCCCAGGACGTCGGGTCGTCCCAGCCGGTGTCGATGAGGACGGGGCCGCGGTCGGTGTCGAGCAGGTGGACCAGGGTGTGACCGAGGGGGTTGTCCGGGATGGGCACCTCGATGGACCAGACGCCGCCGCCGTGGTCGGTCACCTGAGTCATGAGGCTCTCATCTCTCTTCGGCGGCACGGCCATTGCTCACTATAACTAGAACTGGTTTCAATAGTCGCCCAAGTCGACTGCCGCTCCGGAGGAGTTGGCTGACCTGCGGCGATGTGTCGCTGTCCAGGGCCTCGACGGTCCGGGCCCTGCGCGGCCCCGCCGGTCTGAGGGCGGCGTCCCCCGGGGTGGTGGGTGCCGGTGGAGGCGCTGTGGCCCGCGGCACCGCTGATGCGGGCGCCCTGGGCCGAATCTAGACTGGCGAGGTGCGGAAAGTTCCGTATTAGGGAGATATGCCATGGCCAAGCGAGGGAACAAGCGACGCGCCCGCAGGAAGAAGAAGGCCAATCACGGCAAGCGTCCCAACGCCTGAACCGACCGAGCGCACGGGAGCCGGCCGGCCGTCGCCCGCGGCAACCGTGCCCTGGACGGCGAGACCCGCCGGCCCCCCCCGCCTCCGCGGTCGAGACTGTGGGGAAACACGAGCTCGTACCGGCGTACTACCTGATGGCCGCCTGAGCCATCTGCACCTGCGCCGTCCCCGGGGGTGGCACCACGGCGACGGGTGCCCGACTGACAGTCGAGGGCTTGAGACGAAGGGCAGTCGCTCACGTACGCTTCGGTTGTGAACTGGGCTTCTCTCATCAGCGCAGTGCTGGGTGCAGGCATCGGCATTACATCAACGCTGTTGGTCGACCAGGCTCGTTGGCGCCGCGACAGTCACGAACGACTTCGAACGGAGCGACGCGAGGTCTACAACGCGTATCTCACTGCTCTGTCGCGTACGCGAAACGGCCTTCGCGAGGCTGCCAGATTGCCGCAGGAGGCCCGAGCGGAGCAGGCCCGCGAGGCGTTCCACACCGGAGGCGCCTATGAGTTGCGAATACAGATGACGATCACGGCGCCCGGTGATCTGACCGCTCGGTCCGAGGTCGCGTACAGATCTCTGCGTGCTCTGCGAAACGAGATTGAGAGAGGCGCATCCCATCAGGACGAGGAGTATGCCCAGAGGCGTGAGGCGTACGAGATCGCGCTCGGTGCGCTGAGACGAGAAATGCGGACAGATCTAGGAGTCGACACAACATCGGATCACTGAGGCGCCATTGCCTCGCAGTGTTGGGCGGCGGACGGTGTCACCAACCACCGCCTGGTAAGCCCAGTAGTGATCTCCGAGGCGTTCACGCTGCTCGTCCCGCCTGCGCGGGGCGCCGCACCGGCGGGCCGGCGTCGACCATATGCGCGGGAAGGTGGGGAAGCACCCCACGGCCCTGTGTAGGCCCTTGCGCGGCTCAAGCCGCCCCCCGACCCCGCGGGAAGCCACTGGTCGGGGCTCTTTCGTTGCCGGCATTGCTCCCTGTAACTAGAACTGATATCAGTTCTGAAACAGTGTCAGAAAGCGCCGGGCAGCGGGAGGCAGCAGCCATGACCGAGCTTGTTGAACACGGAAAGCTGTTCATCGGCGGGGAGTTGACCGACCCCCTCGGCGACGACGTGATCGAGGTCGTCTCGCCGCACACCGAGCAGGTCATCGGGCGCGTTCCGCACGCCTCCCGCGCGGACGTCGACCGGGCGGTGGCCGCCGCCCGTAAGGCATTCGACGAAGGGCCCTGGCCGCGGGCGACGCTGGATGAGCGCATCGCGGTGGTGAGCCGGATCAAGGACGCGATCGCCGTGCGGCACGAGGAGATCGCCCGCTCCATCAGCTCGCAGAACGGCTCCCCGTACTCATGGAGCGTCCTCGCCCAGGCGCTCGGCGCGATGATGGTGTGGGACTGCGCGATCACGGTCGCGCGGGACTATCCGCACGAGGAGCGGCGGGCCGGAGTGCTCGGGCCGATCCTCGTACGACGGGAGCCGGTGGGCGTCGTCGCGGCCGTCGTGCCGTGGAACGTCCCGCAGTTCACGGCCGCCGCCAAGCTGGGGCCGGCGCTGCTGGCCGGCTGCACCGTGGTGCTCAAGCCCTCGCCCGAGTCGCCCCTCGACTCGTACATCCTCGGCGAGATCGCCAAGGAGGCCGGGCTGCCGGAGGGCGTCCTGTCGATCCTGCCCGCCGACCGGGAGGTGAGCGAGTACCTGGTCGGGCACCCCGGCGTCGACAAGGTGTCCTTCACGGGGTCGGTCGGTGCGGGCAGGCGGGTCATGGAGGTCGCCTCTCGCAATCTCACCCGCGTCACGCTGGAGTTGGGCGGCAAGTCCGCGGCGGTGATCCTGCCGGACGCGGATCTGGAGTCAACGGTCGCCGGGATCGTGCCCGCCGCGTGGATGAACAACGGGCAGGCGTGCGTGGCCCAGACCCGCATCCTCGCGCCGCGCAGCCGCTACGACGAGATCGCCGAGGCGTTCGCGGCGGCGGCCTCCGCGCTGGTGGTGGGCGACCCGCTCGACGCGGCGACGCAGGTCGGGCCGCTGGTGGCCAGGCGCCAGCAGCAGCGCTCACTCGACTTCATCAGGATCGGCCAGGAGGAAGGCGCCAAGATTCTCACCGGTGGCGGGCGTCCGGCCGGTCTGGAGCGGGGCTGGTACGTCGAGCCGACGCTCTTCGGCGGGGTCGACAACGCGATGCGCATCGCCCGGGAGGAGATCTTCGGGCCGGTGATCTGTCTGCTGCCGTACGGGGACGAGAGCGAGGCGGCGAAGATCGCGAACGACTCCGACTACGGGCTCAGCGGCAGCGTCTGGACCGCGGACGTCGAGCGGGGCGTCGATTTCGCGCGGCGCGTCAGAACTGGGACATACAACGTCAATACGTTCAGTCTCGATATGCTCGGGCCGTTCGGGGGCTATAAGAACTCGGGCCTTGGGCGGGAGTTCGGGCCCGAGGGGTACGCCTCGTACCTGGAGCACAAGATGATCCACCTGCCGACCGGGTACGGGAGTGAGTGATGGGTGACCGCTGGCACGTCGAGGTCGACCGGAGCGTGTGCATCGGCTCGGGCATGTGTGTGAGCCACGCTCCGGACGGGTTCGCGCTGGACTCGGCACGGCAGTCGCATCCGCAGACCGCCGACACCGACGCCAATGAGCAGATCCTGGCGGCGGCGGAGAACTGTCCGGTGGAGGCGATCGCGATCAGGCTGCTGGAGAGCGGGGAGCCGGTCTTTCCGCCGGAGGACTAGGGGCTGCGGCGGGTGCGTTGTGCCACCCGCCGCTTCCCGGAACCGGGGGCTTCGCCCCCGGACCTGCGGTCCTCAAGCGCCGGACGGGCTGGAAGATCCTGTCCTCAAGCGCCGGTCGGGCTCGATATCCAGCCCCTCAAGCGCCGGGCGGGACGGCCTTTCCCGCCCCTCCCGGCTGAGTCCCGGTCAGGTCGATCAGGCGGCACACCGTCTCGATGTCGATCTTCACCTGGGCGATCGACGCCCGGCCCGACAGCCAGGTGATCAGCGCCGAGTGCCAGGTGTGCTCGATCACGCGGACCGCGGAGAGCTGCTCCGGCGTCGGGTTCTCCAGACCCATCGCGTCCAGGATGATCGCCGTCGTCTGCCGGGACACCGTGTCCACTTCGGGGCTCACGCTGCGGTCCGCGAAGGTCAGCGCCCGCACCATCGCGTCCGCGAGCTGCGGCTCCCGCTGCAGCGCGCGGAACGCCCGCATCAGCGTCTCGGCGACCCGCTCCGCCGCGCTGTCCCCGGCCGGGGGCCGCTTGCGCAGCGTCGTGTGCATGTGCTGGAGCTGGTCCTGCATGGTGGCGACCAGCAGATGGATCTTGGAGGGGAAGTAGCGGTAGAGCGTGCCGAGCGCGACGGACGAGGATTCGGCGACCTCGCGCATCTGCACCGCGTCGAAGCCGCCCCGGCTGGCCAGCTGCGCGCTGGCGTGCAGGATGCGACGCCGGCGCGCCTCCTGGCGTTCTGTCAGGGGCGAGGACGCCGGCCCCGCGGACTTGGCTTCCGCTTTCATGTGTCCCGTTCCACGCGCGAGTCCGGATCGCACAGCATGGCAGCGTGCCCGTCGTGGCGCGAATCACCTGATCCGGCCCTCACAGCGGCGGCTACCTGCGGGTAGATTCGAAGCTCCTTGAACGATCAAGTCTGTAACTTGTTCTAGATTAGCGCGAGCGGTTACGCTCCGGCGAAAACGCAGTGAGAAGGGGGCCGTGCGTGACCGCTGAGGCCATAGAGGCCGGCCCTCGTTCGGGCCCGTCCGGGGCGTCGTCCAGGCGCCCGTCCGGCGGTGACGGTCCGCTGCGCATCGCGCTCCTCACCTACAAGGGCAACCCCTTCTGCGGCGGTCAGGGCGTCTATGTCCGGCACCTTTCGCGCGAGCTCGCCCGGCTCGGCCACAGCGTCGAGGTGATCGGCGCGCAGCCCTATCCCGTACTGGACGAAGGCGTGCCGCTCACCGAGCTGGGCAGCCTGGACCTTTACCGGAGCCCGGACCCGTTCCGTACGCCGAAGCCCGGCGAGTACCGCGACTGGATCGACGCGGTCGAGGTCGCGACGATGTGGACCGGCGGCTTCCCCGAACCACTGACCTTCTCGCTCCGCGCCCGGCGCCATCTGGCAGCGCGGCGCGGGCAGTTCGACGTCATCCATGACAACCAGACGCTCGGGTACGGGCTGCTGGCCGACCTCGGTGCGCCGCTGGTCACCACCATCCACCACCCGATCACGGTCGACCGTCAGTTGGAGCTGGACGCGGCGGACGGCTGGCGGCGACGGGCGTCGGTGCGGCGCTGGTACGGCTTCACGCGGATGCAGAAGCGGGTGGCCCGGCGGCTGCCGTCCGTGCTGACCGTCTCCGGCTCCTCGCAGCAGGAGATCGTGGACCACCTCGGTGTGCGGCGCGATCGCGTCCACGTCGTGCACATCGGGGCCGATACGGAACTGTGGTCGCCCGACCCGGCGGTGGCGGAGGTACCCGGCCGGATCGTCACCACGTCCAGCGCGGACGTCCCGCTGAAGGGCCTCGTGCACCTGGTCGAGGCGCTGGCGAAGCTCCGCACGGAGAACCCCGCCGCGCATCTCGTCGTCGTCGGCAAGCGCGCGGAGGACGGGCCGGTCGCGCAGCTCATCGAGCGGTACGGGCTCGAGGACGCGGTCGAGTTCGTCAAGGGGATCACGGACGCGGAACTGGTCGACCTGGTACGGAGCGCGCAGATCGCATGCGTGCCGTCGCTGTACGAGGGCTTCTCGCTGCCCGCGGCGGAGGCGATGGCGACGGGGACACCGCTCGTCGCCACGACCGGGGGTGCGATTCCGGAGGTGGCCGGGCCGGACGGGCAGACGTGCCTGGCGGTGCCACCGGGTGACGCGGGGGCACTGGCGGCGGCGCTGGGCCGGCTGCTGGGCGATCCCGAGCTGCGTGTACGGCTGGGGGCGGCGGGCCGGGAGCGGGTGCTGGCCCGGTTCACCTGGCGCCAGGCGGCGATCGGCACGGCTGACCACTACCGCGAGGCGATCGCGTCCAGGCAGACCTCAGTCCGCTCCGCGGCCCCGTCTCCCGCCCGTTCCGCGGCCGCGTGAGTTCCCCGATGACCCGCCCCGCCCGCCAAGCCCACCAGGCCCGCCAAGTCCTGACCGCCGGCCGCACCGTGGCCGAAAGGGGTGCCCCGGTGACAGGGCACCAGCCGGCCGCCCGCGTCCAGTGCTCCGGCCCCCGGGCCGCCCGCCGCCGCGTGGCACAACGTATTGTCTGGGCGGCGTGCGTCCAGGGTGCTCCCCGCTCCGCGGCCACAGGAACTGGTTCCTCCGACCTCGAAGGCAGGCCGACCCCGTGCTGACCGTCGACTTCTCCCGCTTTCCGCTCGCCGCAGGCGACCGTGTGCTCGACCTCGGTTGTGGCGCCGGGCGGCACGCGTTCGAGTGCTACCGGCGCGGTGCGCAGGTCGTGGCGCTCGACCAGAACGGCGAGGAGATCCGCGAGGTCGCCAAGTGGTTCGCCGCGATGAAGGACGCGGGGGAGGCGCCCGAGGGCGCGACCGCCACCGCCATGGAGGGCGACGCGCTCAACCTCCCCTTCCCCGACGAGTCGTTCGACGTCGTGATCATCTCGGAGGTGATGGAGCACATCCCGGACGACAAGGGCGTGCTCGCCGAGATGGTCCGGGTCCTCAGGCCCGGCGGGCGCATCGCCGTCACCGTCCCCCGCTACGGCCCCGAGAAGATCTGCTGGGCGCTCAGCGACGCGTACCACGAGGTCGAGGGCGGCCACATCCGCATCTACAAGGCCGACGAGCTGCTGGGCAAGATGCGGGAGGCCGGGCTCAAGCCGTACGGCACGCACCACGCGCACGCGCTCCACTCGCCCTACTGGTGGCTCAAGTGCGCCTTCGGCGTGGACAACGACAAGGCCCTGCCGGTCAAGGCGTACCACCAGCTGCTCGTCTGGGACATCATGAAGAAGCCACTGGCCACGCGCCTCGCCGAGCAGGCGCTCAACCCGCTGATCGGCAAGAGTTTCGTGGCGTACGCCACCAAGCCGCATCTGCCCGCGGCGGCCGCCAAGTGACCTCTCCCGGCCGTACGGAGCATCTCGTCCTGCCCGGGGTTCTCACCGCGGAGGAAGCCGCCGAGACAGTCGCGGGGATTCTCGCCGGGCAGCGCGAGGACGGCGCGATCCCGTGGTTCCGCGGGCACCACCTCGACCCGTGGGACCACACCGAGGCCGCCATGGCGCTGGACGCGGCGGGCGAGCACGAGGCCGCGGCCCGTGCGTACGAGTGGCTGGCACGGCACCAGAACCAGGACGGGTCCTGGTACGCCGCGTACCACGACGGCGACGCGGACCACCCCACCGACCGTGGCCGCGAGACGAACTTCTGCGCGTACGTCGCCGTCGGCGTCTGGCACCACTACCTCGCCACCGGCGACGATGCGTTCCTCGACCGGATGTGGCCGACCGTGTTCGCCGCGATCGAGTTCGTACTGGAGCTGCAGCAGCCCGGCGGCCAGATCGGCTGGAAGCGGGAGGCGGACGGCACCCCGCTGAACGACGCGCTGCTCACCGGCAGTTCGTCCGTCCACCAGGCGCTGCGCTGCGCGCTGGCGATCGCCGAGGAGCGCGAAGAGCCGCAGCCCGACTGGGAGTTGGCGGCGGGTGCGCTCGCGCACGCGATATGCCGGCACCCCGAGCGCTTCCTCGACAAGAGCCGCTATTCCATGGACTGGTACTACCCGATCCTCGGGGGCGCGCTGACGGGAGTGGACGCAAAGTCCCGTATCGAGCAGAGCTGGGACGATTTCGTGGTCCCCGGCCTCGGAGTGCGGTGCGTGCTGCCCAACCCGTGGGTGACCGGCGGTGAGAGCTGCGAACTGGCTCTGGCTCTATGGGTGATGGGCGAGTCCGACCGGGCGCTGGAGATCCTCCAGTCCCTCAAGCATCTGCGTGCCGAGGGCGGCATGTACTGGACGGGGTACGTCTTCGAGGGAAGCCCGGCCATGTGGCCGGAGGAACTCACCACCTGGACGGCGGGATCGCTGCTGCTGGCGGTGGCCGCGCTCGGGGGGGACGAGGCGACCACCGCCGTCTTCGGGGGGGAACGGCTGCCGCGCGGGCTGGCGCCCGACTGCTGCTGAGCCATTGCGGTCAGGGCATCAGTGGCGGCGCATGCGGCCGGCCACCGCGTGGCCGACGAAGAGGTAGACCACGGCGGCGAGGCCGTAGCCGGCGACGACTCGCGCCCATGCTTCGTCGAAGGTGAACAGGTCGTATGACCAGCCGGCGAGCCAGCGCGCGACATCCTGGACGAAGACCACCAGGTCGTTGGCGCGGTTGGCGTCCAGCAGATACATCAGGATCCAGAGGCCGATGATGAAGGCCATGACATCGGCAACGATCGCTATGACCATCGCGGCCTGATTCGTTCCCTTGCTGTGACTGAGGCTCATATGCATCTGGTTGCCGCTTGTGAGCGTGTGAAACCCCTCCGATTCCGCCCGAGCTGAATTTTCCCAGTCGCCCGGGCCTACGAGACCAACTCGGCCAGGACCCGGAGGGTGTGCGGGTCAGGGGCCGTCACCAGCAGGTCGGTGACCGGGCCCTTGCGCCACAGTTCCAGGCGTTCGGCGATCCGCTGCCGCGGTCCGACGAGTGAGATCTCGTCGGCGAAGGCGTTGGGGACGGCGAGGACGGCCTCCTCGCGGCGGCCGTCGGCGAACAGCTGCTGGATGTGCCGGGCCTCGGACGCGTACCCCATACGCGCCATCAGGTCGGCGTGGAAGTTACGGGCCGCGTGCCCCATGCCGCCGATGTAGAAGCCGAGCATCGCCTTGACCGGAAGCAGCCCCTCGGCGACGTCGTCGCAGACCTTGGCGCGGGCCATCGGCGCGATCAGGAAGCCGTCGGGCAGGTCGGTGAGGGAAGCCCCGTACACATCCGTGCGCAGTGGCGACCAGTACAGCGGGAGCCAGCCGTCCGCGATGCGCGTCGTCTGCGAGATGTTCTTCGGCCCTTCGGCGCCCAGCAGTACGGGCAGGGAGGCACGCAGCGGATGCGTGATGGGCTTGAGCGGTTTGCCGAGACCGCTGCCGTCCGCGCCGGTGTACGGATGGGAGTGGAAGCGGCCCGCCAGCTCAACAGGGGCCTCGCGCCTGAGGACTTGGCGAATCACGTCGACGTACTCGCGGGTCGCCGTCAGCGGGCTCTTCGGGAAGGGGCGGCCGTACCAGCCCTCCACCACCTGCGGCCCCGACAGGCCGAGCCCGAGCATCATCCGGCCGCCGGAGAGATGGTCCAGGGTGAGCGCGTGCATGGCGGTGGCGGTGGGCGTGCGGGCGGCCATCTGGGCCACTGCCGTGCCGAGCCGGATGCGGGAGGTGTGCGCCGCGATCCAGGTGAGGGGGGTGAAGGCGTCGGAGCCCCAGGCCTCGGCGGTCCACACGGAGTGGTAGCCGAGCCGCTCGGCCTCGCGGGCGAGTTCCAGATGGCCGGGGTCGGGGCCGCGGCCCCAATAGCCGAGTGCGAGGCCGAGTCGCATACCGAGTCCCCTCTGCCCGTACGTTTCTGACGGGGCGTCAGAATACGTCAACGGCCCCCCGCCCGGAAGGGCGAGGGGCCGCTGAACGGACCGTGTGCGTCAGCCGATTGCGTCAGCCGCGCTGGATGCCCGAGGTGTCCTGCAGGATGCCACGGCGGCCGTCCTGCGTCTGGGCGATGAGGCCGGGACCGCGCTGCTCGACCGCGAGGTACCAGGTGCCCGGCGCGAGTTCGGCGATCGGGGTCGGCGCACCGTCCTCGCCGTACAGCGGACGGGCCACCGGAACCGCGAACCAGAACGGCGTGAAGTCGGCGGGGCCGCCGGCCTGCTGCGGCGCGGCCGGGGCCGGCTGCTGCTGACCCGGGTGCTGCTGGGCGCCGTACGGCTGGGGCTGACCCGGCTGCGCGCCGTAGGGCTGCTGCTGGGCGCCCGGGTAGCCGTAGCCGCCGGGGGCGCCGGGCTGCGTGCCGTACGGGTTCGCGGCCGGCTTCGGGGCGCCGATGAGCGGGGCCTTGAAGACCGGGACGATCAGGGAGCAGACGGCGCCGGCCGCGAGGAGGAGCGCCGCGATGAAGCCGAGGATCAGGCCGGTGCCGGCGTCGACGCTGCCGCCGACGTCCAGGGAGCCCGCCGGGTCGAAGATCGCGCCGAGCGCGCTCCACGCGGTGAAGACGGTCAGGGCAACACCGAGCTGACCGAGGTCGAACCCGATGACCTTCGGCGGCTGGGGCAGCGCGCGGGAGATGACGATCAGCGCCGCACCGATGATGCCGGCCAGGTAGACACCAAGGAGCAGGGAACCGTTGTCCCAGGCGGTCGGCACGTCGTCGCAGTTGTTGCCGGAGCAGTCGAACGTGTCGAGGAACGAGGCGATGAACAGCAACACCGCTGCTCCGATCACCACGCCATCGCCTCGAGTGAGGGAGCGGATGTTCACGTAAAAAGTCCTTCGTCGGTCGTCTCATCGGGGCGGTCGTCGCTGCCACCGGTGTGGCGGTGTGCACGGCGCGGAGCTCGGGGGTGACTCCCCATCGTAGAGGTGAACCTATCGTCTGCCCGATCCGGCCGTCTGCCGGGTATCGGCACTGTTACCTCAGGAGGTAACTGCCGATGCCGTCTGCGATTCCCTGCGCCGCTTTCTCCCGCCAGCTCGAACTCTTCAGCAGGGCGGCGTCTTTCGGGTCACGCATATTGCCGCATTCGATGAACACCTTGGGCACTGTGGACAGATTCAGGCCGCCGAGATCCTTGCGTACGTCCAACCCGGTGCCGCCGCCGACGTAGTTGGAGGGGGCGCTGCCGGTCGCGCGCACGAACTTTCCGGCGATCCGCTCGCCGAGGTCACGGGACGGGCCGACGATCTTCGCGGTGTCCGCCGCACCACCCTTGACCAGGGCGGGAAGGATGACGTGGAAGCCGCGGTTGCCGACGGCCGAGCCGTCCGCGTGGACGGAGACGACCGCGGCCGCCCCGGCCTTGTTGCCGACACGCGCCCGTTCGTCCACGCAGGGACCGAAGGGGCGATCGTTGGCGTGAGTGAATTTGACCGTTGCGCCCTGCTTTTCGAGCAGCGCGCGAAGACGTTGTGAAACATCGAAGGTGAATTCGGCCTCGGTGTAACCGTCGTTTGTGGCCGTGCCCGTCGTGTCGCATTCCTTGCGATTGGTTCCGATATCCACGAGTTCATTGATTTCGCTCGTGTGCCGGAAATTTCCGGGATTGTGCCCCGGGTCGACGACCACGACCTTGCCGGCCAGCGGCCCCGACACATTCCCCTTGGAGGGTGAGGGCGCGGACGTGGCGGCGGGGGAGGAGGCGGGCGGCGAAGGGGATGGGGCAGGTCCCGGCTTGCCCGCGGTCTGCCGGCTCGGCAGCGGCAGTACCTTCGGCGGCTCGTTGTCCTCCGGGCCGCTCATCGCCCTCCAGACCAGCCACCCCGCCAGAGCGGTCGGCACCAGCGCGGCGATCGCGATGGTCAGATTGCCGCGGCCGACGCGGCGTGGACGGGCGGAGGGCTGGTTCTCGTCGTACGACACCCTCGCGATGCTAGCGGGCGGCTCAGATCCCCGGCCCGGTACGCCGAAGGACGCGCAATGAGTCGGTCACCGAGACCTCGGTGAACGCGCCGGACGCGAGCGCCCGGAGGTAGACGCGGTACGGGGCCTGGCCGGTCCACTCGTCGACCGGGTCGGGGAAGACGTCATGGATCACCAGCAGGCCGCCGTCGGCGACATGCGGCGCCCAGCCCTCGTAGTCCCCGCCCGCGTGCTCGTCGGTGTGGCCGCCGTCGATGAAGAGCAGGCCGAGCGGCGTACCCCAGACCTTCGCGACCTGCCCGGAGCGCCCGACGACCGCGATGACGTGGTCCTCCAGGCCTGCCTTGAACAGGGTGCGGCGGAAGGCCGGGAGGGTGTCCATCCGGCCCACCTCCGGGTCGACGACGTCCGGGTCGTGGTAATCCCAGCCCGGCTGCTGCTCCTCGCTGCCCCGGTGGTGGTCGACCGTGACGGCCGTCGTGCCCGCCTCGCGGGCGGCGTCGGCGAGCAGGATGGTCGAGCGCCCGCAGTACGTACCCACCTCCAGCAGGGGCAGGCCGAGAGCGCCCGCCTCGGCCGCTGCCGCGTACAGGGCAAGTCCCTCCCGTACGGGCATGAAGCCCTTGGCGGCCTCGAAGGCGGCGAGGGTCTCCGGCTTGGGGGCGGCGGCCATGGTTCCTCCTGGTCGTACGGGGTGTCCGGCCGCCATCGTGCCTCACACGTCGCACTCGAACCACATCGTCTTGCCTCCGGGGAGCGGCACCGTGCCCCAGCGGTCGGTCACGACCTCGACGAGGAGGAGCCCCCGCCCGCCCTCGTCGAGCTCGTCGCCTCGGCACTCGGGGCGCACCGGGCGGGGGCAGCGCGGGTGCTCGTCGGAGACCTCGACCCGCAGCCCGTGCGGCCGTCGCAGGATGAGCAGCGTGCAGCGCCTGCCCGGCACATGCTGCACGACATTGGCGACCAGCTCGGTCAGGGCCAGCTCGGCGGCGTCGGTCAGCGCGGCCATCTCCCAGCGGGTCAGGAACGTCCGCAGGATGCGCCGCAGATGCCGCGCCGAGTGCTCACCGAGTGTGAAGCCTGTGCGGTAGCTGTCGCCAATTGCCGCTGGTGAGCCGTCAGTTACGTGATTCATGTCACTAGCGTGCGGTGGTGTGGTTACGCTCGGCTACGAACGGAAACGAACGCCGCGAGGCGTGAGCTTGGGGGTGACCGCCCGCGTGGCCAATATCCGCGACCTCGATCCCAGCGCATCGCCGCTGGACTACTACGGCTCCGAATTGCGCCGCCTGAGAGAGGACGCCGGGCTGAAGCAGGGCGAGCTGGGCGTCAGCGTCTTCTGTACGGCGTCGCTGATCGGCCAGATCGAGACGGCGAGGAAGGTGCCGACGAGGGACTTCTCGGAACGGGTGGACGCGGCGCTGGGGACGGGCGGGGTGTTCTCGCGGCTGGTGGGGCTGGTGCTGCGGAGCCAATTGCCGAGCTGGTTCCAGGCGTATGCGGAGATGGAGGCGCGGGCGGCGTACATCTCCACGTTTCAGGCGCAGTTGGTGTACGGGTTGCTGCAGACCGAGGCGTATGCGCGGGCGCTGCTGACAGTCGATCACCCGGACAGGGTCGACGAGATGGTGGCGGCGCGCATGGAACGGCAGCGCATCCTGGCTCGCGAGAATCCTCCGGTGCTGTGGGTGGTGCTGGACGAGGCGCTACTGCACCGGCAGGTCGGCAGCCGCGAGGTCATGCGGAACCAACTTGCCCACTTGTTGGGTTTCCGTGATCGGCCATGGGTGCAGGTCCAGATCCTGCCTTTCTCCGCCGGTGAGCACACCGGGATGATGGGGTCGTTCAACCTCCTGCGCTTCGAGGAGGACCCGGATCTCTGCTACGCGGAGAGCTATGACTCGGGCCAGATGACGGCCAACCCGCAAGTGATCAGGGAGCGTTCCGTCGGTTACGCTCGCTTGCAGGCCACGGCCCGGTCCCCCGAGGACTCGGCGGCGCTGATCGCTCGCGTAATGGAGGAACGTTATGGGGACCAGCCTGGACCTGACGGGCGTGCAGTGGCGTAAGTCGTCGTACAGCGGCACCAGTGGGGGCGACTGCGTCGAGTGCGCCCCCCTCGGCGCCGCCTGGCGTAAGTCGTCGTACAGCGGAGGCACCGGCGGCGACTGCGTCGAAGTCGCCCCCCAGCCCTGCCGTATCGCCGTCCGCGACTCCAAGAACCCCGGCGGCCCCGCCCTCGCCGTCACCCCCGCCGCCTTCGCGGCCTTCGTCACGGCCGCCGCCGAGGGCGGCCTCTGAGAGGCCTGATCCGGTGTTGAACTCTGCGGAGGGCGCGCTGTGCACGCCCTCCGCAGTGCTAAATCACTTCTTCTTCTCCAGGCAGACGACATACGCCGTCAGGCTGGAGTTGTCTTCAACGTGCGTCGCCGAGACGGCCCAGCCGGTCGCGCTGGTCCCGTTGGCGGCGGGGCCGCCGTTGGGGCCAATGGGGTAAGAGTCCGTGAGGTAGGCAGTGGCGGCGTCGGTGACGTTGGTGAGGCCGCCGCCGCCAACCGCGGTCGCGTCGGTCGGGCACTGGACCCATGCGGTCACATTCTGGTTCGGAACCAGGGCCATGGGGACGCCGACGTAGGTTTTCGCGACCACCTTGCCGTTCTTGTCGGATCCGTCCGTATCCGGATCGTCGGCCGCGTAGGCCGTGGACGTCATGCCGGTCGCGAGCATCATCGGGACGCTCGCCAGAGCGAGAACTATGGAGCGCTTCAACTCCAGACCTCCTGTCAGGGTCGATACCCGATCCGCGATCTGTAGCGGATCGATCACCTAGTGTGTAACGCTAAAGGCACATATGGCCGATTTGCCATTGCGCGGGACTGAATGGGTGAGGGGGCTCTTCCGGTCGCGGTCGTCCTGGTGCCCGGCCCGAAGCCGCGACCATCGAACGCCGGAGAGCTGCCCCCGCGGCACCAATGTCTGGTGCAGTTGTCTGGTGTGCGACAGGTGTCGTGGACGGAGGCGGCCTGATGCTGTTCTTCGAGAGCCTGCTGGCGCATCTGGCCGGCGACTACCTCATCCAGTCCGACTGGATGGCGACCGAGAAGGTCAAGCGCTGGTGGCCTGCGGTAGTTCACCGGCGTCGGGGATCAATGGGACCGTGGTCGGCGCTGAGATTGATCTTGATGCCGGTCCGACTGCTGGCCTTCTCTGGGCTGCCCCGGGCTAGCGTCGGCTGCCGCGCGACGGTCTGAGAATGCGGTCGGGGCCGCGCGAAGCTGAGAGCCCGTATTCACACGTAGACAGGTAGACAGCCTCAAGTTCGGACAGATCTGGGCAGTCGGACCTCCGTGCTCTCTCAGCTGGCGTGAAGGATCCGAAAGCGATCGGGTTCCGCCGGATCTCGATCAACGACTTGGATTGGCGTCCAAGCCCATTGCCAAACGCTGATGCCCGGTGTGCGGGAGAACTGGATCTGCCCGCGGGTGCCTTCGACTGCAACGCGCGGCCAGGATTCGGCAGTGCGCGCCCGGTCCGCACCGTGAGAACGCAGCACATCGGCGAGGACGGCGACCGTGTCGTAGCCCTCGAAGGCG
>NZ_JAGGOI010000020.1 GCF_018614585.1 Streptomyces sp. ISL-1
TCGGTGCCAGCGGGGCGCACATGCGCACCGGTGTCCGGGGTTCTCTGTGGTCGGCGTTCATCCGGTCGCCACCTGTACGCCGTGGATGCGGTGCGCTCCGATGTCGATGCCCCACGTCGCCAGGTACAGGGAGCGGCGGCGCTCGCGTTGTCGGCGGCGTTCCAGGTGTGCTTCGGCGTTGCCGAGGAGGTAGGGGCGTACGAGGGCCGATGCGGAGCCGTCAAGTAGGGCTTTGGAACCGTGGAGTTGAGGTGTGGGTCGGCGCTGACGGTCGCGGGTGTGCGTCCGTGGCGCGATGGCGGCCCCGAGACGTTGGCCCGCAGATGGTGAGAGCCCCTTTGAGGAGCCGGACGATAAAGTCGGGCATGTCGACGCTCCTTCGTAGCGTTCGGCCATGCCCCCGGACCGTTCCAGCGGTCGCGGGGGTTCTTTGATACTCACCGTAATCCGACCTGTAAGTACCTGTCTATAGCTAGCTGGAGAATGGCACTTCTATGCCTAGCTCGCAATGTCTGAGTACAGTTCGGCCGTGTTCGAATTTGACCCCACAAGGCCCAAGTGGCAGCAGATTGCCGAGGTGCTCCGACGGCGGATCTCCTCCGGTGAGTACCCCGTGCGCGGACTGATCTCCGAGGTGAAGTTGGAGCAGGAGTTCGGCGTATCTCGCGTCACCGTACGGAAGGCGACCGCCGCTCTGCGGGAAGAAGGCCTGATCACCACGACCGCCGGCATGGGCTCATTCGTCACCGACAGGTGACCATTGCAATGCCCTGACTGGGGTTTCGCGGTTCGCCGCCCAGGGTGTCTACGTCTACGTATACTCGGGGCATGTCCGATGCCATGATCCGGGTCCCCGCCGAGGTGCGTGACCGCCTCGCTGTCGTTGCCGCATCTCGCAACATCTCCGTGCGTGCTCTGATGCAGGAGGTCACCGAGCGGATGCTCACCGCGGAAGAGCGTCAGGAGCGTGCCGATCGGTGTCGCGACTATTTCGCCGAGCACTTCGGCGTCGAGGTCACTGATGAGGACAGCACTGCGATGGGCCGTAAGGTGCGGGAGTTCTTCGATCAGCGCCAGGCGGCTCTCAAGTTCGGGAAGGACGCTGCGGCGTGATGGGAGAGGAGCATCTTGTCCTCGACAGTCCCACGCTGCTGGCGCTTCGCGGAAACAAGCAGGTGTCCGGCCTCATCCACTATGCGCACACCGACGAGTTCCTGAGACTGTGGGTCCCCGTGCTGGCCATGGTGGACGCGGACACTGACTTCGAGGGCATCGCCGAGCACGTAGGGCAGATGGAAGCGCTCGGCACGGTGCCGCTTGACTACGCCGACGCCGTCGATGCCCTGCGGCTGCGGCATTCAGGTTTGCGGTTGGGGTGCGCGGCGGCCGTCGTCGCGGTGCGCAGCATCGCCGCCGGGCATGCGCCGGGCGCCGTGATTGCGACGGTGGAGCCCCAGCACTACGACGGGTTTGGCGTCGCAGTCATGGACTTGAACCGCTGAGTTGTCGAGCGGCCCACCTGCAGGGCCAAGTCAGAAGGCCCGCTCGACACTGCCGAACTGGGCCCCGGCCTGAATCCGGACGCGGCGCCCAGCCCGTGCCTACAGCATCAGCTCGTGGTCCCCGCGAAGAGGTCCTCCGCCGTGGTGGCTGTGAGGGCGCGGTCGAACCAGGTGTCGAGGGTGTCGATGTCGGTGCAGGAGGTGACCCGGTCGCGAACGGTGTCGGGGGTCTCGATACCCCGCCGTTCGAGGATCCGCAGGATGTCTTCTGCGCGGCCTTGGATGCGGCCTTCTTCGCGGCCCAGGACGCGGCCTTCTGCGCGCAGGCGCTCGGAGGTTTCGGAGCGGAAGAAGGCGAGGTCTACGGTCATCAGATGCCTCCAGGTCTTTGCGGCCGGGGCGGAGCCCAGGCCGAGTTCGGTGAGTTCGGCGAAGAACTCCGCGGTCTCCTCGTCGACGGTTCGCAGGGCAGCGGCGTGGATCCTCAGTATGGCATCGGCGTTCGCGTCCCTACCATGCGTGATCGCGGACAGGGTCGCGAGTGCGATGTCCTTGGCCGCGGTGCGCGCATCGGTCAAGACAGGCACGTTGTGGGGACCCAGTACGAGAGGGCGGATGGTGAGCATGGGCCAGTAGTCGGGGCCGAAGACGAACGGGCCTGAGGCCCAGGTGGCGGTGCCCCTGTCCTGGCAGGTGACGAGCAGGACGGCGGGGAGACGGTACTTCGTGTGCAGATAGGCGAGATAGTAGGCCCAGCTCGCGGGCTTGTCCGGGTCCTTCCTGCCCTGGGCCTCCACGGCCAGGAGATAGCTTCCGTCCATGACGGTGTCGATCCTGAGCAGGGTGTCGACCCGGCGTTCCAGCGGCTTGATCTCGGTGAGGTCGGTGGGCATGAGCGACACCGTGTCGGGATCTGCGAGGGGCAGGTCCAGGGTCCGGAAGGTGCGGCTGAAGACGCCGGGATCCTTCTGGAAGATCCGGTGCATCGCCTCGTGGGATGAGCTGACCATGTGGCGGACGGTAGTGATGCTGCGGCAAGGCGGTCCGGCATATGCCGATGTCTCACTCGTAGGAGTGGTCACCGGGCCTGAACTTGGCTTCCTTGTGGACGTGTTGAGTCAGCGGGCGGTTGCTGGGGGCAGGTTGCGGTGAGTCCCGCGTGGCCGAATCTGTGAGGTTCGCGATCTGAAGCGTTCCTTGAGGGGCCTATGTGGTGCTGATACGGTTCGATGACTTGTCGTATGTCGTGAGTCTGGTCAACTCGCCAGCGCGCAATGAAGCGTTGGCAGATCGGCCGATTTGTCTTTGGTGGTAACGGGGAGCGGTGGCGTGAAGGTTCAAGAGCGCACGGGGGCGGGGAACCACAGGAGTTCCGTGCCCACTCAGTCGGCCGGCGAGCGACTTCCCTCGCCGCCCCGTGAGCGCAAACCCGCACTGGCCGCACTCGCCGTACTGCTCATCCTGGTCGGGGCGCTCGGGGCGACCGTGCTGGTGCTGCGCGCCGGTGAGCGGATCGAGGTCGTGAGGATTACGGAGGACATCCCGGCCGGGAAGTCGGTGAGTGACTCCACCATGACCTCTGTGATGGTTGCGGACGACCCGAGCATCGCTTACGTCCCGTGGGAGCAGAAGGAGGGGCTGAAGAAGCTCCAGGCCAAGAACACCCTGGTCGCGGGCACCATCGCGATTGGGCAGATGTTCTCGGACAAGGCAGGGCTGCCGGAGGGCAAGGCTTTCGTGGGACTTTCCCTCAAGGAAGGCCAGTATCCGGCAGGGCTCAAGATCGGTGACAGCGTCGCTGCTTACCGCGTCGGTGACGATGCAGGCAAGAGCAACCAGCCCGGCTCCTCCGGGAGTTCCGGCGGCAATGCGCTGATCGTGCAGAGCGCCAAGGTCAATGACATCGTCAGGGCCACGGGCGACACGATCAGCAGTGGCAACCTGCCCGTCACCGTGATGGTCAGCAGCTCCGAGGTCGCGACGCTCACTCAGGCCGCCTCCGCCGGGCAGGTCGCGCTCGTGCTGGTCCCCTCGAGCAGCAGCTGATTCACGAGCGCACAGGAAAGCAGAAGACATGGCGCTCATTGCTCTCGCCGCCGACAAGGGTTCACCGGGTGTCACGACGGCCGCTGTCGCTCTCGCGGCCGTGTGGCCGCGGCGTGCGCTGCTTGCCGAGGCCGACCCTGCCGGCGGAGACCTCGTCTACCGCAGCTCGGCCGCACATGGCGGCCCGCTGAACCCCAATACCGGAATGCTGTCGATCGCCGCGACCGCGCGGCGTGGCCTGGCTCCCGATCAACTCTGGGACCACTCCCAGACGTTGTCCGGCGGGCTCGATGTTCTTGTCGGTCTCGGCTCGGCCGAGCAGGCCGCGGGCCTTGTCGGCCAATGGCCTCTCCTCGGCCGCGCATTCTCCGCGCTCGCGGAGTCTCCACACGCCCCAGCCGATGTAATCGCCGACTGTGGCCGCATCAGCGGCGAGACCCCCGCTGTCGAGCTGTTTTCGCACGCGAGCCTGTTGTTGCTGATCGCGCGTACGGAACCGGAGAGCATCGCCCGGGTAAGGGACCGGGCCATCGCTCTGTCCGCCAGACTCCACGGCCAGAACCGTGGCGCCGCCCAGCTCGCCACCCCGCTCATCGGTGTCCTGCTGGTTGCCGAACCCGGAGACTCGGCCAAGGTCGCCAACCAGGTCAACAGCATGCTGATCGGCGCGCAGGCCGGCGCGCGGGTGCTGGGGACGCTGGCCCACGACCCCGCGGGCGCCGAGCAGTTGGCCGGTCGCAGGCGCGGCCGGCTGGACAAGTCCTTGCTGATCCGGTCGGCCCGCAAGATCTCCGCTGATCTGTATCAGCAGTACGGGGCCGCCTGGGCGGCTCCCGTCACGGGTGCGAGTCGATGAGCGCAGTCGACCATCAGCTCGTCAAACGGTTCAGGCAGGACGCGGGCGACCGTATCGCCGAACAGCGGCGGCTGGACCAGGTGTCCGGGGTCGCCGCCATGTCCAGCGAGGACGAGCGGCAGTACGCGAGGGCCGTCATCGCCCAGATTCTGGAGGAGTACGCACGCCTCGAGATCAACGCCGGCCGCACTCCGCTCGATGCCGAGACCGAGGAGCAGTTCGCGGCCGCCGTGCACGCCGCGCTCTTCGGCGTGGGCCGACTGCAGCCGCTGCTCGACGACCCCGAGGTCGAGAACATCGACATCAATGGCTGCGACCAGGTCTTCGTGGGGTACGCGGACGGGAGCGAGGTCCGCAGCGAGCCGGTGGCCGAGACCGACGAGGAGCTCATCGAGCTCATTCAGGTTCTCGGTGCGTACTCCGGACTGTCTTCCAGGCCCTTCGACTCCGCCAATCCGCAACTTGATCTGCGGCTGCCGGACGGCTCACGACTGTCCGCGGTCATGGATGTGACCCGACGGCCCGCTCTGTCCATCCGGCGTGCCCGCATGGGCAAGGTATTCATGTCGGACATGGTGGGGAACGGCACCCTCACCCCGGAATTGGGTCACTTTCTGGCATGCGCGGTTCGGGCCCGTAAGAACATCATGATCGCCGGTGCGACCAACGCGGGGAAGACCACCCTGCTGCGAGCGCTGGCCAACGAAATCCCGCCGCAGGAGCGGTTGATCACGGTCGAGCGCGCGCTTGAGCTCGGGCTCGACCAGTTCCCCGAACTACATCCCAACGTTGTGGCATTCGAGGAGCGGCTGCCCAACTCCGAAGGGCAGGGCACCATCGCGATGTCCGAGCTGGTGCGCCGTTCGCTCCGTATGAACCCCTCCCGGGTCATCGTCGGTGAGGTGCTCGGCGACGAGATCGTCACGATGCTCAATGCCATGTCGCAGGGCAACGACGGTTCGCTTTCCACAATCCACGCCAACAGCTCCAGTGAGGTCTTCAACCGTATTTCCACGTACGCACTGCAGGCCTCAGAGCGGCTGCCCATCGAAGCGAGTCAGATGCTGGTGGCGGGTGCCATCAACTTTGTGGTCTTCGTCGAACGCCGCAACAACTACGAGAACGGCGGCAAATTGAGCCGTACTGTCACCTCCGTACGCGAAGTCAACGGCATTGACGGCCGGGTGCTCTCCAGTGAGGTGTTCGCGGAAACCCCGGACGGCCGGGTCGTCCCGCACGCCCCTATCTCCTGCATTGAGGAGCTGGCCTCCTACGGCTACCGCCCCACCGGGGCCTGGGGGTGAGCGGAGCGATATGAACGGCATCTCCTCGATGGGCGGCCTCTTCTCGCTGCCGGTGCTGTACGCGCTGCTGTGCGGCGTCGTCGTCGGCGGCGGGATCGCGCTGCTCACGCTCGCCATCCGCGGCATACCCGCCAAACCGGCCCACGAAAAGGTCAAGTCGAGCGAACGCCTGGGGGAACTGGCGAAGTTCGCAGGACGCCGTGGCTCGCTCGCGATCGGTGTCGGTCTGGCCGTACTGCTGCTGACCCGCTGGGCTGTGGCAGGCATTGCGGCCGGTGTCCTCGTCTTCTTCTGGGACCGGCTGTTCGGCGGCGCCGCGGAGGAGCGCGGCGCGATGCGCCGGGTCGAGGCTCTGGCGGCCTGGACCGAGTCGCTGCGCGACACCATCGCTGGTGCGGTCGGCCTCGAACAGGCCATCCCCGCCTCGGCACGTGCCGCGGCGCCCGCGCTGCGGCCCCACCTCGACGCGCTTGTGGACCGGCTGCGTGCCCGTACTCCGCTGCCCGAGGCGCTTCAGCTGCTCGCAGACGAGATCGACGATGCATCTGCCGACATCATCGTCGCCGCCCTGATCCTCAATGCGCGACTGCGCGGTCCGGGCTTGAGGCAAGTGCTCGGTGCCCTGGCGAAGTCCGCCCGCGAGGAGGTCGACATGCGCCAGCGCGTCATGGCTCAGCGGTCCAGTACCCGGCGCAGCGTTCAGATCGTCGTCGGCGTCAGCGTCGCCTTCGTCCTCGGACTCGCGGTCTTCAACCGGGAGTTCGTCTCTCCTTACAGCTCACCGATCGGACAACTCGTACTGGCCTGTGTCTGCGGGCTGTTCGCGCTGGGCTTCTGGTGGCTGCGAAAGCTCTCCACCATCGAGACCCCCGAACGCTTTCTGGTCCGTGACGACGTCGCGGTCCGGTTCGTACGCCCGCAACCGTCGCAGACCGAACGCGAGGAGGTCGCGCCCCGATGAGTCTCACCATGCCAGTAGTGATCGGGGCGCTTCTCGGTCTCGGTGTCTACGCCCTCGTTCGCGCGCTGATGCCCTCGAAGCGGGGCGCGGTCGCGACCGTTGCCCGCATCGACGCGATGCGGGCGCGCGGTGCGGCGTACGAGTCGGCCGGACGAGGTACGCAGCGGCAGGACACCGGGCGCTTGGTCTCGCTGCGCGCCCGGGTGGGTGCGCGCGTCGCCGAGCTCTATCTGCAGCAGGGCTGGGAGCAGCGTTCGCTCCGCGCCGATCTGGCGGTACTCGATCGCAGCTGGGAGAGGTTCCTGGCGACGAAGATTCTGCTGGCCGCGGCCGGCCTCTTCTTCGGTCCTTTCCTCTTTGCCATCGTCTGGACGATGGGCTTCGGCAGTGGGCCGGTGATCCCCATCTGGCTGGCGCTGGCCTGCGCCGTCCTGTTCTTCTTTCTGCCCGACCTCGAGGTGCGGCGAGACGCGGCGGACAAACGCCGAGACCTGCGCCGTGTCGTCGGGGCCTATCTCGACCTGGTCGCCATGAACCTGGCGGGCGGCCGCGGTCTGCCCGAAGCTCTGATGGCCGCCGCCGAGGTGAGCGACGGCTGGGCGCTGCGCCGGATCCGCAACACCTTGGCGGACGCCCGTATCACCGGCACCAGCCAGTGGCAGGCGCTCGGCCGACTCGGTGAAGAGCTGGGGGTCGAAGAACTGAAGGACCTGTCGGCTTCACTTGCACTCGTTGCGGATGATGGCGCGAAGGTACGTGAATCCCTGGCTTCGCGGTCCGAAACGATGCGGCACCGCGAGCTGGCCGAGATCGAGGGCAGCGCGGGCGAGAAGTCGCAGTCGATGCTCGTCGCGCAGCTGCTGCTCTGCGCCGGCTTCCTGGTCTTCCTGATCTTTCCGGCCGCGATTCGTGTCTTCCAAGTCGGCTGATCTCCGTTACTTCCCCATATTTGAGAGGACCCCGCACCATGAACGGAAACCGCTTCAGCCACCCGGCTGTCGACTTCCTGATCACCTTCCTGCAGGGCAGGATGCAGCGCGCGCGTTCGGGCGAGCTGGACCGCGGTGCCTCGGCGGTCGAGTGGGTGATCATCTCGGCGGTTGTGGTCGCGATTGTCGGTGTGGTTGCAGCGATCATCAATCTCGCACTCAAGGATGGCGCCACGAAGGTCGGGGATTGCATCAAGGGCGCCGACGCGGGCAAGACCTGCTGAGCCGCGGACAGTTGACGCTCATGCTGCCTCTGCCGACGCTGTGAATCGCTTCGCAGTCCGCTTGCGCATTGCCGTACGCCGTCGCGTGGAGGCCGCCTCCGCCCGCGGTGACTCAGGCATGACCGCGATCGAGTTCGTCCTGCTGACACCTGTGCTCTTCTTCATGATCTTCGCGACGGTCCAGTTCGCGCTCTACTTCTTCGCGGACCACGTGGCGCAGGCCGCTGCCCAGGCGGGGGCGCGCAAGGCACGGGCCGAGGCAGACGAGAACCCGGGTGGCTGGCGTGGTGAGGCGCGTGACGTCGTTGACAGCTACATCCGGCAGCTGGGGCCGCAACTGGTGCTCGAGCCCGATGTGGACACGCTCCAGCCGGAGCAGAACACGGTTGGCATCGAGATCACCGCGAAGGTGCCGATTGTCTTCCCGGGACTTGACCTGACGGTGCACGCGCAGTCGCAGGGGCCCGTCGAGCGGTTCGTACCGGAAGGGGGCTGACGCGCCGGTGAACGAACGTATGAGGCGATGGATACGGCACCGGGGTGCCGCAGACAGCGGCCTGTCCACCATCGAGGTGGTCATCCTCGCTCCCGTGATGATCCTTTTCATCCTGGTGCTCGTGGCCTTCGGACAGCTCGTTGACGGGCGGGGCGCGGTCGACGGTGCCGCGCGTGACGCTGCCCGGGCAGGCTCGATCCAGAAGGACCACGGAACGGCGATGGCCGAGGCGAAGAAGGCGGCGGAGGCCGACCTCGCGGATGTGTGCGCAGGCCCTGTGACAGTGGCGAAGACCAGCAACGGCTTCGAGGCCGGCGGGCTCTTCACCGTCGAGGTCAGCTGCGAGATCAGAGGGTTGGGGATGCTCGGCCTCGACATCCCGACCACGCTCACGGGCCGATCCACCTCACCGCTCGACCCCTTCCGGAGGGCGGCATGAGAGTGCCGACTGCGCTGCCGACCTGGATTGCTGTCAGGCAGGAGCGCCTGGACGACCGTGGCTCGGGTGCCGGGGCCGTCATCATCTTCGCTCTGCTCTTCCTGTCGCTGGCCGCCTTCGTGATCGACGGCGGACTGTCGATCTCCCAGCGTGAGCGCGCGGCGGACATTGCGGAACAGGCCGCGCGGTACGCGGCGCAGGACATCGACAGGGACGCTCTGTACGACGGCACAGGCGGCCCTGCCCCCATCAACTTCGAGAACTGCGGCGACCGGGTGCGAGCCTTCGCCCAGGAAATGGGCATGTCCGGACCGGACATCGCGGCATCGCAGTGCGTGGCGGCCAACGCCCAGCAGGTCGAAGTCGAGATCCGGCTTACCTACCGGCCCGTGCTGACCGGCATGTTCTACGGCGGTTCTGTCACCGTACGCGGCAGATCGGTCGCCGAGTCCGTCGTCGGATAACCGGAGCCTCCAGGAGAGAAGCAGCGAACCAGCAGAATCAGCCAGAGCCGGCCTGACGGCAGGCTCTGGCTCCAGATCCCCGCCCCGTCTCACCAGGAAGCCTGTCATGGCGCGCACTCCCACCAGCACGAACACCCGGCCGAGCCCGCCCCGCCGGACCTTCGGCGATTTCGTCAAGGCGTTCCTCGCGTTCGTCGCGCTGGCTGTGCTCGTCGTCGGCGTACCGGGTTCGCTCGCGTACTTCGTGGGCTGGCCCCTGCCGGACGAGATGCCTTCGCTGGGCATGCTGCAGCAGCAGATCACGGTCCACACCTTCGTGAGCGTGCTGACGGTGGTCGTCTGGCTCGCCTGGGCACAGTTCACCGCGTGTGTGCTCGTCGAGGTCAAGGCCGCTCTGTCGGGGGTCGGACTGCCCTCACGCGTACCCGGCGCCGGCGCGAGCCAGGCGCTTGCACGGCAGTTGGTCGCCGCCCTGCTCCTGCTGAGTGCCGGCGCGGCCAGTTTCGCGCCAGGTCTGTCGCAGCTGGGCCAGACCTTGCAGGAACAGCACCGTCCGACGGTGGCCGCATCCGCCCAGCAGTCGCCGGGTCAGCAGGCACAGCACCAGCAGGGGAAGGCGGCCGCCGACCGTGCCGAGGCGGCTGCACAGGCCGCGGTGGCAGGGGAGAGCGTCAAGGAAGACGGCACGAAGTTCTATCGGATTCAGCCGCCCGAGGGCCGCCATCATGACTCCCTGTGGGAGGTGGCCGAGCGCCATCTCGGCGATGGCCGCAGGTACAAGGAGATCCATCAGCTCAACAAGGACCGTTTGCAGCCCGACGGTTCGAAGCTCTCGCAGGCGAGCCTGATCCGGCCCGGCTGGATCATGGAAATGCCCGCGGACGCGTACGGCGGCGATCTCGTCGAGATGCCGGACGAGGCACCGAAGGTCTCGGAAGAAGTGCGCGGGCAGATCACCGATTACGCCAAGTCCGGGGAGCACGCCCAAGGCGGCGGAGGGCAAGGCGGCGGAGAGCAGGGCGGTGGCGTTCTCGACACCGACACCACTCAGATTTCCGTTCCCGAGCAGCGGCCCGCACAGGAACAACCCACGGCGCCGGCGGAGACAGCGGTACCGGTCGGCGAGGACTCCTCGTTCGGTCTCCCTGAAGCCCTCATCGCTTCCCCGTTGCTCGCCGCCGGTCTGCTCGCCGCGCTGGGTCGCCGCCGCCGTACTGCCCTGTGGCAGTCCGCGATGGGCGCTGTCGCAGGCCGGCGAGGTATGGAGCCGCCTGCACCCACCGGTGCCGCAGCCGATGTGCAGGACGCGCTGCTTGTGGGCGCCGACCCCGAAGCCGTACGGCTCCTGGACAGGTCCCTGCGCGGCCTGTCCGCCGCCCTCGCCGTGGAGTCCCGTCCGCTGCCGACCGTGTACGCGGCCTGGCTGACCGGCGGCGAGCTGCACCTCCAACTGGCTCAGCCGGAGGGGCAACCGCCCGCCCCGTGGCAGCTTGGACAGGACCCGACATTCTGGCGCCTGGAGCGGTCCGCCGCAGAGGCGTACGAAGAAGGTGACACAGCCGCCCCGTACCCCGGGCTGGTCAGTCTCGGCACCCTCGACGAGTCCCGTTTGCTGCTGAATCTGGAGTCTGTGCCCGGCATCGTCTCGCTCAGTGGAGCAGCACAGGACCGTGCCGCGGTCATGGCCTCGATCGCCGCCGAGCTGGCCACCAACGGCTGGTCGGACCGCATGACGATCACCCTTGTGGGCTTCGGTGAGGAGCTCGGCGCCCTCGCCCCCACCCGGCTGCGCCATCTCGGCGGCATGGAAGACCTGCTGGAGGCCATGGAAGCCGAGACCCGGCAGCGCCGCGGTGCGCTGGGCGCGGCCGGACACGACTCGGTCCTCACCGGCCGTACCGGCCACGCCCAGCACAACCGTTGGGCACCGCATCTCGTGCTGCTCGCTGCCGAGCCGACTGAGGCGGAGGCCTCCCAGCTTGCCGAACTCGCGGCGGGCGCCGGCCGGTTGGGTATCGGCTACCTCGTCGGCACGGGCACGAGCGACCTGCCCGGCGCGGTCTGGGAGCTCGAAGTCACCGCGGACGGCCGACTTCTTGCTCCGCTGCTGGGCCTCGAACTCCAGGCGCAGATGCTGCCCCGGACCCAGCACGAAGCGGTCGTACAGCTGTTCCGGGATGCCATCCCCGGCAATGACCCGGATCCGGATCCCGCCACCCGCCCCTTCCTCGTCGATATTACGGAGCAGGGCCGGCCCGCGGTTTACGCGCGGCTTGTCGGCCCGTACGAGCTCATCGGCCTCGACACCCCGGACAGCGAACGCAGCGTGCTCCTGCACGAGGCGCTCGCGTTGCTTCTGCTGCATCGCGAGGGTGTCCACCCGCGCGTACTCGCCGCCTCGCTGTGGCCGCGCGGAGCGACCGAGGACGTGCGTGACGCGCTCATAGAGCGGCTTCGCGGGTGGCTCGGCACTGACCAGGACGGCACCCCGCGCCTGGGTTCGGACGCCTCCGGCCGCCTCACCCTGGCCCCGTCCGTCGTTTCCGACCTGGACGTGCTGCGCTCACTGCACCACGAAGCGACACACGGCAGGGGTGCCCGCAGCGCGACCGTCCGGGAGCGGCTGCTCACCGATGCGCTCGGCCTCGTGCGCGGTCCGTTGCTCGCCGACCGTCCGGGTGGTCGCTACCGCTGGCTCACTCACGAGATCATCGATGCCCAGCTGCCGCTGCTCGTCGCCGATGTGGGGCTCGCTCTGTCGGCGCACCACCTCGACAAGGGCCGGCCCGAGCAGGCCATCGAAGCTGTCAATGCGGCGCTGTCCTCGTCGCCCACTGACGAGCGGCTGTGGAACGAGTTGCTGCGCTCGACTCATGCGACGGGCGACGCAGCTCGCCTCGCAGAACTGGCCACGTCCCTCGTTACCCGCAGCGCCGAGCACAGCGGCGGCGCCCGCGGCCTGCCGCCGCGTACCGAGGCTCTGCTCGACGAACTCCTGCCGACGTGGCGCGCTGGTGCGGCGGAGGCCGGTTGAACCCGGCGCCGGGCAGGAAGTGCGAGGCCCTGCTCGGTCTCCTGTACGGCGGCGCTGCCGTCTGGCGTCCTGCGATGCACCGCGCGCCTGAGAGCCGTGGGGCACCCAGGCGCCCACAGCTCACCCCAGGTGGTGGCGTAGCCTGGATCGGTCCGTCCACAACCCCGCCGAAAGGGACGCACCGGTGACCGAGAAGGCCGACCTTCAGTCCGTGCTGGACCGCGCTGCCGAGGGTGGGCGGATCTCGCCCGAAGAGGCGCTCGACCTCTACCGCTCCGCACCGCTGCACGCGCTCGGCGTGGCGGCGGACGCCGTACGCAAGCGGCGCTACGCCGGTACGGAGCACATCGCGACGTACATCATCGAGCGCAACATCAACTACACCAACGTGTGCGTCACCGCCTGCAAGTTCTGTGCCTTCTACGCACCGCCCAAGGACACCGCCAAGGGCTGGACGCGCGACCTCGACGACATCCTGCGGCGCTGCGCCGAGACGGTCGAGCTGGGCGGCACCCAGATCATGTTCCAGGGCGGGCACCACCCGGACTACGGCGTCGAGTACTACGAGGAGCACTTCTCGGCGATCAAGACGGCGTACCCGGAGCTGGTGATCCACTCCCTCGGTGCCTCCGAGGTCGAACACATGGCCCGTATCTCCAAGGTGTCGGTCGAGGAGGCGATCTCCCGGATCCACGCCGCCGGCCTCGACTCCTTCGCGGGCGCCGGCGCCGAACTGCTGCCCGAGCGGCCGCGCAAGGCGATCGCGCCGCTCAAGGAGTCCGGCGAGCGGTGGCTGGAGATCATGGAGGCCGCGCACCGGCTGGGCGTCGAGTCGACGTCGACCATGCTGATGGGTACCGGTGAGACCAACGCCGAGCGGATCGAGCACCTGCGGATGATCCGCGACGTGCAGGACCGGACAGGCGGCTTCCGGGCCTTCATCCCGTACACGTACCAGCCCGAGAACAACCACCTCAAGGGCCGTACGCAGGCGACGCTCTTCGAGTACCTGCGCATCATCGCGATCGCGCGCCTCTTCCTCGACAACGTCGCCCACATCCAGGGCTCGTGGCTGACCACGGGCAAGGAGGTCGGCCAGCTGTCGCTGCACTACGGCGCGGACGACCTGGGTTCGATCATGCTCGAGGAGAATGTCGTCTCCTCGGCGGGCGCGAAGCACCGGTCGAACCGGCTGGAGATCATCGACCTGATCCGTAAGTCGGGCCGGGTGCCGGCGCAGCGGACGACGACGTACGAGCACATCGTCGTGCACGACGACCCCGCGGCCGACCCGGTCGACGAGCGCGTCGCCTCGCACATCTCGTCCACGGCGATCGAGGGTGGTACGGCCCACCCCGAGCTGAAGCTGCTCGCCTCCAACTGAGAGCGGCACGGGCCCGAGTTGCAGACCATCCATGTGGCCGACACCGCCTTTGTGGGCGGCGGCCGGTCGGTCCACGCGGTTGCCGTGGACGCCGGGCTGATCGTCGCGATGGGTACGTATGAGGAGATGGCTGCCGCCCGCCCGCGGGCGCGGGTGCGGCGCTGGCCCGGGCTGCTGACCCCCGGGCTGCGGCACCCGCAGGCAGCCAAGTTGCTCGAGTCGGCCTACCACCCGGATCCGCGCGAGGCTGATCAGCTCGGCACCGAGCCGCTGACCGGCGAGGCACTGGCGGCGCTGGAGATGGACGAGGCGCGTTGGGGCGCGAGCGCACGGCGGGGGTTGCAGAGGTTGCTGCGGCACGGGGTGACCGCGGTCTGCGGCCCGTTCACCCGGCCCGCGGTGCGGACAGCCGTGGCACGGTCGGGGCTGTATGTACGCGATGTCAGCGAATCGGGGGGTGGTGCCGAGCGCGAGGCGCTCACCCTCGACCCGTTCAAGGGCTACTCGCTGAACGCCCTGCTCGACCGGAGCCTCACGGTCGGCGGGACCGCGGACCTCGCGGTCTTCGACGTACCGGTCGAGGATGACCCGGCGCGGATGCTGCGGCTGCACGGCGCGGGGACCTGCGTCGCGACGGTGCTCGGTGGACGTCTGGTGTACCGGCGCGCGTAGGGGTGCCGCCCGCCGAAGTGGCGTGAGGAGCCTGTGGGTTGCGCGGTGCGGTGACGTCTGCAGCTGCAGTCCTGGTGCCGGCGGCGGGCCGAGCGGGCCAGGCGGCGGCCACGGTAGCCACGCCGGCGCGCGGCGTCGGGCAAGGCAGCAGCCGCGGCAGCGACGTCGGCAGCGGCAGCAGGATCGCGCTCGGCGTGTTCGGCGTGTTCGGCGTGTTCATTGTGGCCGGCCTCGGGCCCTTCGCGTACGCCATCAGGATGCCGCGGCGAGGTGGCGGGAGCCGGCCCCGGCCGCCGTGAGCCCTGCCGGGAGGCGGGCTGCCTGAACGTGCTGCTTGAATGGGGTGCGTGACCCGAGCAACCCTGGACAAGCAGCCGCACGAAGTCGCCTCGATGTTCGACGACGTGGCGGCGAACTACGACCTCACCAACGACGTGCTCTCGCTCGGCCAGGACCGGCGGTGGCGCAAGGAGGTCGCGAAAGCGGTGGACGCCCGCCCGGCGCAGAAGGTCCTGGACCTCGCCGCGGGCACGGGCACCTCCTCGCTGCCGTTCACCGCCACCGGCGCGTACGTCGTCCCCTGCGACTTCTCCCTCGGCATGCTGCGCGAGGGCAAGAAGCGCAACCCGTGGCTGCCGCTCACCGCGGGCGACGCGACGAAGCTGCCGTTCCGCGACGACGTCTTCGACGCGGTGACGATCTCGTTCGGGCTGCGCAATGTCCAGGACACGGACGCGGCGCTGCGCGAGCTGTACCGGGTGACGAAGCCGGGCGGACGGGTCGTGATCTGCGAGTTCTCGCAGCCGACCTGGGCGCCGTTCCGTACGGTCTACACCGAGTATCTGATGCGGGCGCTGCCGCCGGTGGCGCGGACGGTCTCGTCGAACCCTGACGCGTACGTCTATCTCGCCGAGTCGATCCGCGCCTGGCCCGACCAGGCGGGGCTGGCGCAGCGGCTCCAGCAGGCCGGCTGGTCCAAGGTCGCGTGGCGGAATCTGACCGGCGGGATCGTCGCGCTGCACCGCGGCACCAAGCCGCGGTAGGCCACGCCGCCATGGACTACCAGGCAGTCCTGGAACGGGTCGCGGCGGACGTCGCACCGCTGATCGGCAGCGGCAGTCCCGCCGAGTACATCCCGGCCCTCGCCGCCGTCGACCCGCGCCGCTTCGGTATGGCCATCGCGGACGTGGACGGCAAGGTGTACGGAGTGGGGGACTGGCGGCACCCCTTCTCCACCCAGTCGATCACGAAGGTCTTTGCCCTCGCGCTGGCCATGGCCCATGGCGACGACAGCCTCTGGGAGCGAGTCGGCCGTGAGCCGTCCGGCAACGCCTTCAACTCGCTGGTGCAGTTGGAGTACGAGAACGGGATTCCGCGCAATCCCTTCATCAACGCGGGCGCGCTCGTCGTCACGGACATCCTGCAGACCCTGACCGGCGACGCGAGCAGCGAACTGCTGGAATTCCTGCGGCAGGAGAGCGGTAACCCGGATCTGGCCTTCGACTCGGCGATCGCCGAGTCGGAGTCCGCGTACGGCGACCGCAATGCCGCCCTGGCCCACTTCATGGCCTCGTACGGCAATATCGCCAACCCCGTCCAGACCCTCCTCGACCACTATTTCTGGCAGTGCTCGATCGAGATGAGCTGCGCCGATCTGACCCTGGCGGCCCGCTTCCTGGCCCGTCACGGGCTGCGCGCCGACGACTCCCGCCTGCTGACCCGCAGCGAGGCCAAGCAGATCAACGCCGTGATGCTCACCTGCGGTACGTACGACGCGGCCGGCGAGTTCGCCTACCGGGTCGGACTGCCGGGCAAGAGCGGCGTGGGCGGCGGGATCGTCGCGGTGGTGCCGGGGCGCTGCACCTTGTGCGTCTGGAGCCCGGGCCTGGACGCGCGCGGCAACTCGGTGGCGGGCCTCGCGGCGTTGGACAGCTTCACGACGCTGACCGGGCTTTCGGTGTTCTAGCCCGAGAGGGCGGTCGCGAAGCACCGGTGGGCTGGACTACTCCGCCGCAGGTGTCGTCCACCTGGGTCTGGGCGCCGCCGTGCGCCCTCCCGGCCGTGCGCCGTGGACATGGAGAGCCCGTCGTTGCTCTTCTCCGAGGCGAACCGGGCCAGTTGGGGCCGCGTCATCGAGGTTGAAGATCTCCGACTCGTTGTCGTTGACGCCGATCATCACGGTCACCTCCAGGGCCTGCCAGGCCCGGCCTGGGGGACGTGCCGCCAGTCGGAGGCAGTCGGGGGCGAGGCCGCTGCCGTGAACTGCCTTGACCTGTCCTGAATTTGGCGTGGGTCCGGTGTGAAGTGATGTAGACGAGCCGGGTGTTGACGGGAACCGGCGGGCGGGGAAGATGAGTCAGTTGTTTATGAGTTTCTTATCTGCCGACCCGTCCCCACTTGTCACCTCGGAGTCCGCCCATGGCGTCGTACTGCCCGCACTGCGGCAATCCATCTCCGGATGAGGCTCGCTTCTGCATGAAGTGCGGACGGGAGAGGCTGCCGGAGGCTTCGGCCCCGCCCCCGATGCCGCCGCCCGCGATGTCTCTGCCCGCCCCGCCCCCGCCCGCATTTGCGGCTGGGCAGCCCGGCGGGCCCTCGCCCGTCGGGGCGTTCTTCGGGCGGGTGTTCCGCGGCGACTGGCCGGCAGCGGCGAGGGCCGCGGCCTGGCCTGCCGTACTGCTGCCGGCGCTGGCGGTGGTGCTCGCCATCCCCTCGTACGGCCAGGACGACGAGGTCGTCGTCGGCTGGAGCGACCGGCTGCGGATCGCGCTCGCCATGCTGCTGCAAGGGTTCGGCGGCGGCTTCGAGGTGAAGGCGGCGGGCGGCTCGTCGCCGTTCGGCTCGGACTCCGGTTTCGACTCCGGTTCGGACTCCGGTTCCGGTTCCGGCTCCGGTTCCTCGGGCGGGATCTTCGGCGACGGCGGAGGCTTCCCCGATACCTCGGGCGGGGGTTCCTCGGGCTACGGCGACTCGGGCATCGATGTGATGGGCGCGGCCTCGCTCTCGCTGGTGCCGCTGACGGTGACGCTCCTGTGGATCGGCGCGCTGTACCTGGGCGCGCGGACGCTGCGTACGCGAGGGGCCGGGCTGGAAGCCGCCGTACGGCTCTCGCTGCTGGTCACCGGTGTGGTGCTGGTTCTCGGCCTGTTCGCTCAGCCCGAGATCGCGGGCGTGGCAGTCTCCTCGTCGCCGCTGCTCGCGGCGCTCGGCGCGCTGGCGATCTCGCTCGTGGTGACCTGCGGGGTGCTGCAGCGCGACGACCTCGCGGCGTGGCTGGCCGAGCGGCCCGCGGCACGCGCGGCGGTACGCGCGCTGGGGACGGCGGTGCGGGCGCTCGGCGCGGTGCTGGCGCTCTGCTCGCTGGTCGGTTTCGTCGCGTACGCCAACGCGGACGACGTGGACGGCACAGCCTTGCTGGTCGCGCTGCCGATCCTGCCCAACATCGGCTTCGCGGTGCTCGGGCTGAGCTGGGGCGTGCCGGTGGAGTACGACGTCCAGGGCCAGTTCAGCATGGTCGGCTCCAGCACGGAGCACGGCAGCTTCGGACTCCCCGAGATCAACGATGTGTGGGGCGGCGGGGCGGTGGCCGGGGCGCTGGGCCTCGGTGTGGTCTGCGCGCTCATGCTCGGCGTCTGGGCGGCGCGCCGTTCGGCGGACCGTCGCGAGCAACTGCTGGCCGGCGGCTTCTCGCTGGGGCTCGTCATGCTGCTCTTGGGCGTCAGCGGAGTCTCGGCCGAAGTTGCGGGCGGCCTCGCGAACTGGGGCGGTCAGGGCACCTTCGAGTTCGCGCCGAGCGTTCCGGACGCGCTGTTGTTCGGGCTGCTGTGGGTGGGGGCGGCGACGTTCCTGGGCCCGTATGTGCTGCGGATGGCGGGGCAGCAGGCGGCAGTTCCACCGGTCCCACCGGTTGTGCCGCTGCCGGTGTACGGCCCGGTGGCGGGTCCGATGACGTCGGCACCGGCGGCTCCCGTCCCCGCCACGCCTCCTGCTGCCGCTCCCCATCCGGCTGACCCCAACACCGTGCACCTGTCCGCCGCGCCCGGGCCGCCTGCCCACGAACCAACCGTCATGGCATCCATGGCACCGGCACCCGTGGCACCGGCACCCGTGGCAGCCGTGGCACTGGCACCCATGGCAGCTGCGGCCGAGCGCAAGCGCAAGGTCCTTGTCTGGACGGCCACCCTCACCGCCGCCTTCGTCATCGGCGGCGGCGCGACAGCCGGGGCGCTGCTGCTGAAGAAGAAGAACGACAACGCCGCCGAATCCGACCGGGCACAGAACAAGCCGCCCGCCGCCTCGCAGTCGCCCACCGCCAAGCAGGACCCGTTGGTGAGCGCCTCACCGTCCGCCTCGCCCTCCGCCTCAGCCTCCGTGTCCCCCTCCGAGACCGCGTCCACCGGCCCCTCCAAGGCCCCGTCACCGGGCGGCGCCGCGCTTCCCGCCGGCTTTGTGCTGAAGCAGGACCCGGCAGGATTCACCGTCGGCGTGATGGACGGCTGGAAGCGACGGCAGGCGGGCAGCCAGGTCTTCTACGAGGGCCCGACGGGTGGTTCGTACATCCAGATCGGGATCGTCAAGAACACCCCCGTTTCTTCGTACGAGAACTTCCTCGGCCTGGAGAAGAAGCACCTGGAGACCCCCGAGAACGACTACCGGCGCAGCCGGCTGTCGCAGAACACCTACCAGGGACGGCCGGGCGCGCTCTGGGAGTTCACCCACATTCCCGAGCCGGACGAGGGCGGCCTGAGGCGGCATGTCATCGACCAGGCGTTCGTGGCCGCGGACGGCACGGAGTACGCGATCCTCGCCGCCGGCCGCGCCGACCTCTGGGACGCGAACAGGGACGTGGTGTTCTCCACGGCGATCAACACGTTCAAAGCGAACTGAGCTCCAGCCGGAAGCAGTACCCCTTCTGCTGGGAAACCGGCGTCGTGAAAGTCTCTGCCCGCTCCATCCCCAGCCGTCGGATCACCGCGATCGAGCGCTCGTTGCGGGCGTTCACCATCGCCACCACCCGCTCGACGCCCACCGCCCGCACCCGCTCCAGCGTGGTGCGGGCGGCGGCCGTCGCGTACCCCTTTCCCCACGCGGACCGCGCCAGCCGCCAGCCGATCTCGATCTCGCCGACCGGGCCGAAGCCCTCGTGCGGCCAGGGCTGGGCCCCGGTGAAGCCGATGACCTCGCCGTCCTCGTCGAGCATGGTCCAGAGACAGAAGCCGCGCTCGGCGTCGTGTCTGCGCTGCCGGGCGGTCAACTCCTCGTAGACCGAAAGCTCGGCCGACGTCCCGCCGTGGAACTCCATGACGTCCGGGTCGTTGAAGATCCGGTGCCAGGCCAGTGCGTCCTCGTCGGTGGGCACGCGCAGCTGTACGGCGGGGAGCGGCCTGCTCATAGGGGGGAGCCCTTCAGTTTGTGGATCAGTACGCCCCCATAGACTGCACTCGTCCTGTGCCATTCGGTACGCAATATCGAGTCTTCGGGAGAACCCGCCGTGACCGAGCCCCTCTCCGAACACACCGCCGATGTGATCGTCGTCGGGGCAGGCCCGGCCGGCTCCACTACCGCGTACTACCTCGCCAAGGCCGGACTTGACGTCCTGCTCCTCGAGAAGACCGCCTTTCCGCGCGAGAAGGTGTGCGGCGACGGCCTCACTCCCCGCGCCACCAAGCAGCTGGTCGCGATGGGCATCGACATCTCCGAGGAAGCCGGCTGGCTGCGGAACAAGGGCCTGCGGATCATCGGCGGCGGGGTGCGGCTGCAGCTCGACTGGCCGGATCTCGCCTCGTACCCGGACTACGGACTCGTCCGCAAGCGCGACGACTTCGACGAGCAGCTGGCCCGGCAGGCGCAGAAAGCGGGCGCGCGGCTGCACGAGCGGTGCAATGTCGGGGCTCCGATCATCGACGACCGCACCGGCCGTATCACCGGCGTGAACGCGAAGGTGGGCGAAGAGAAGACCCCGGTCACCTTCCACGCCCCGCTCGTCGTCGCCGCCGACGGCAACTCCTCGCGGATCTCCCTCGCCATGGGACTGCACCGGCGTGAGGACCGGCCGATGGGCGTGGCCGTACGGACGTACTTCACCTCGCCCCGCCACGACGACGACTACCTGGAGTCCTGGCTGGAGCTGTGGGACCGCCGCGGCCCGGGCGAGGACCGGCTGTTGCCCGGTTACGGCTGGATCTTCGGCATGGGCGACGGCACCTCGAATGTCGGCCTCGGCGTGCTCAACACCTCCGCCTCCTTCAAGGAGCTGGACTGGCGCGAGGTGCTGAAGGCCTGGTGTGCCTCGATGCCGGAGGACTGGGGGTACACCGAGGAGAACATGACGATGCCGATCCGCGGCGCCGCGCTCCCGATGGCCTTCAACCGCCAGCCGCACTACACCAAGGGCCTGCTGCTGGTCGGCGACGCGGGCGGGCTGATCAACCCGTTCAACGGTGAGGGAATCGCGTACGCCATGGAGTCCGGGCAGATCGCCGCCGATGTGATCGTGCAGGCGCACGCCCGGCAGACCCCGGCGCAGCGGGAGATGGCGCTGCACCGCTACCCGACGGTCCTCAAGGACACGTACGGCGGCTACTACACGCTCGGCCGGGCGTTCGTGAAGCTCATCGGCAACCCGAAGGTCATGAAGATCGCGACGCAGCGCGGTCTGACCCACCCGGTGCTCATGAAGTTCACGCTGAAGATGCTGGCGAACCTGACCGACCCGACGGGTGGCGACGCGATGGACCGGATCATCAACGGTCTCTCGAAGGTGGCGCCGCGTTCATGACGATGCGCCGCCGCCTCGCGTGGCGGCGTACCGCGCCGGCGTGGTTCCCAGGTGCCGGGTGAAGTGCCGGTTCAGGTGCGCCTGGTCGTAGAACCCCACCGCCGCGGCGACATCGGCCGGGCGCCGGCCGTCGAGCAGGAGTCGGCGCGCCCGGTCGATGCGCTTGCCGGTCAGGTACGTGTGCGGCGGCAGCCCATAGGTCTGCTTGAAGCAGCGGATCAGGTGGGTCGGGTGGGCGTGCAGGATCCCGGTCGCCTCCCGCAGGGATATACCGGTGGTCAGCCGTGAGTCCAGCAGTTCGCGCAGTGCCGCGGCCAGGCGAGAGGCATCATTTCCCGGGGCCCGGGTCCGGAAGGCGGCGAGGTGGAAGCGGAGCCGCTCGCGGATCAGGGACAGCCGGGATTCGGCCTCGAACGCGTCGCCCGCATTGCCGAGGGCTGTGTGCAGTTGATGGATACGGCGGCGCAGCAGGGTGTCGTTGAGGATCGGGCCGTCGACCGCGGACCCCACCAGCCCTTCCGGGAGCACGGTCGTGTCCAGGTAGAGCACGCGCTTGCGGAACCCTGACGCGGTGACCGTCCTGCCGTCGTGGGAGACGCCGGGAGGCAGCAGAAGGACCATTCCCGTCCCGGTGGCTCCATGCCGGCGGCGGTCGAGGGCGAAGTCGACCGACCCGTCGTCGAGGATCATCAGGTCCCAGGTGTCGTGCGTGTGGGCCGGGTAGGCGTGGTCGGTGAAATGGGCGTGCAGGACCTCGGCGATCCCGGGGACCGACGGCCGCCAGGCATTGATCCGTGTACGAGGTCCCTCTGCAGCCATGCAAGGAACGTACAAGACCGGCGGTGAGGGGTCGCGGCACGCTTGTGACACCGGCCGGGACGCACGTGTCCGGGCTCGCAACCGCTCGGAAGGATGCCGCATGTCCAAGTCGCCGTCGGCCGCGCCAGTCAATCTCGCCGAGAGGCTCTCGCGGTTCAGCGAACAGTGGTCCCAAAAGAAGATCGCTGATCTCAACGACTACGAGGTCAAGCTCGCCAAGCTGCAGGGGGAATTCGTCTGGCACACCCATGAGGACACCGACGAACTGTTCCTCGTCATCAGTGGCAGGCTCACCATCCAGCTCAGGGATGGCGACGTCGTGCTCGAACCGGGGGAGCTGTTCGTGGTCCCGCGCGGCGTGGAGCACTGCCCTGTGGCGGATGAGGAGACGGCCATCCTGCTGCTGGAACCGGCAGGGGTCCTCAACACCGGCGACGCGGGCGGGCCACTGACAAAGGCCGCCCAGCCGCTGGTGGGCCCCCCTCGCGAGGGCGGGGCGCGGGCGGTGTGAGGATGCTGTGCCCGCCTTTGCCCAGCAGCTTCCGGGCCGCGGGCCGGCGCCTACCACACGTGAGTGCTCGGAGCCTGTACGTAACCGGAATGGGCAGACTGATGAACGGACCGAAGGGCCGCGGCTCCACCCCCGAGCGGGGGAGCCGCGGCCCTTCGTGGTGCGCGTGTCAGTGTGCGTGCCGGCTGCGTGCCGCCGGCAGTGTCATCAGAGAACGCGGACCGCACCGCTCGCCGGATAGCCCGACAGGTCCTGGATGACGACGCCCTTGCCGGGGTTGGCGGCGTCGAGGTACTTGCCGTCGCCGATGTAGACACCGGTGTGGTACGCGGAACCGGCGCCGCCCCAGTAGAGGATGTCGCCGACCTGGAGGTTGGAGGTGCCCACCTGCGTGCCGGCCACCGACTGGTCCTGCGAGACGCGCGGGAGGTCGACGCCGGCCGTCCGGAACGCGGCCTGGACGAGGCTGGAGCAGTCCCAGGAGTTGGGGCCGGAGGCGCCCATGACGTACGCGTCGCCGAGCTGCGCCTTGAGGAAGGCGACGACGGTCCCGGCCGAGCCGGTCGCAGACGTGTTGCTGGACGCGGAGGCGGAGAGTGTGGTGCGCTCGGAGTCGCGGGAGGCGCGCTCCTTGGCCTCGGCCGCGGCGCGCTTCTTCGCCTCGGCCTTCTTTTCGGCCTCAGCCTTGCGCTCGGCCTCGGCCTTGGCCAGCTTGGCGGACTTCGCGGCCTTGGCGGCGGCGGCGTCCTCCTGGGCCTGCAACTCGAGGTCGAGGGCGACCTGCTGGGTGGCCTCGACGGACTGCGAGACGGCGGAGAGCGCGGCGCCGGACGTGAGCGCGGGCATCTCGATGGTCTCGGTCACCGGCTCGGCGTTCGCCGGCCCGGCAGCTCCGGCCACTGCCATGGTGCTGAGGACGCCACCGGCAACTCCGGCCCGGAGCGCCAGTTTGGAGGCGCTGCGGCGGGGCTTCCGGTGGCTGGGTATGTGAGCGGTGTGGGACATGAGTACAACCGGTATCAGGGGCTCCCGGTTCCCTTCAAGAAACGTGGGGTGCGCCACAGTTACGACCGGAACCTTCTAATCCGCTCTCCTCAAACCCTTATTGACGCCGTAACGGGCAATACGGGCATGCATGATCACGGCTGTGATCATGGACTTTCCATAAAAGGTCCGAATTGCCTGGCGCTTACCACCCCTTCACTCCGTTGGCCAAGCCCGCTTTTGTTGAAGTTACAAGAGCGTGACGCAGGTCACAGAAAGGTCAACGTCCGGGCTGCCCGGGTCTCGTGAATGGGGGCGCGTTGTCCACTTCGGTCCGTCCATGCCCCCGCCCGGGTGGGGCGGCGTCCACTATCACCCGTTGAGGTCCATCGCCAATTTGCTGGTCCGAGCAACCACTTGATAGAGCGCATGGCCTCCGACCAGCGATAACGCCCTCGGGTGTCACGTCCGGTGACCACTCGGGCGCTTCGCGTATGAAGATCGCTGGTCATCCGACTTCGTGATCGTTCGACTGGTGGTGGAGATCACAAAGGCGTTGTCGTACCCCGTGTCGCAGATCACAGACCGGCAGGCATAGGATGCGGAGCAGTCGGGCTTGTGAACTGCCTCACATGTACACGATCTTCGCTGAGGCGGCGAGGCGGAAGCCCGGTGCGGTCCAACGGTCAAGGACGACTGGAAGGAGCGAGGAGGGTGAATGCTTACGCGCCCATCCTTGTGCTCGGCGCCCTCGGGGCAGGGTTTGCGATCTTCTCCGTGGTCATGGCCACGCTTATCGGCCCCAAGCGGTACAACCGGGCAAAACTTGAGGCGTACGAGTGCGGCATCGAGCCGACTCCTACACCGGCCGGAGGCGGCCGTTTTCCCATCAAGTACTACCTGACGGCGATGCTCTTCATCGTCTTCGACATCGAGATCGTCTTCCTCTATCCCTGGGCGGTCACCTTCGACGCCCTGGGGATTTTCGGGCTCGTGGAGATGCTGCTCTTCGTGCTCACCGTCTTCGTCGCCTACGCGTATGTATGGCGGCGGGGCGGCCTGGAATGGGACTGAGGGGCTGAGGAGCACACCATGGGAATCGAAGAGAAGCTGCCGAGCGGTTTCCTGCTGACCACCGTCGAACAGGCCTCGGGCTGGGTGCGCAAGTCATCCGTCTTCCCGGCGACCTTCGGCCTGGCCTGCTGCGCCATCGAGATGATGACGACCGGCGCCGGGCGTTACGACCTGGCCCGCTTCGGCATGGAGGTCTTCCGCGGCTCGCCGCGCCAGGCCGACCTGATGATCGTGGCAGGGCGGGTCAGCCAGAAGATGGCGCCCGTTCTGCGGCAGGTCTACGACCAGATGCCCAATCCCAAGTGGGTTATTTCCATGGGCGTTTGCGCATCATCGGGCGGAATGTTCAACAATTACGCGATTGTGCAGGGTGTTGACCACATTGTTCCTGTTGACATCTATTTGCCAGGCTGCCCGCCGCGTCCGGAGATGCTGATGGACGCGATTCTCAAGCTCCACCACAAGATCCAGAACTCCAAGCTCGGCGTGAACGCGGAAGAGGCGGCCCGCGAGGCGGAGGAAGCGGCTCTCAAGGCGCTCCCCACCATTGAGATGAAGGGGCTGCTCCGGTGAGCGAGACCAGTGAGCCGAACCCCGACAGGGAAGTCGGCGCGCAGAACCTGCCCGGCCAGCGGGGTGAGCACGGCGAGGAGATCCGCGTCCAGCGCGGCATGTTCGGTGCGGACAGCGGCGGCGACACCTCCGGCTACGGCGGGCTCACCCGCTCCGTACGCCTCCCGGGCCCGGCGAGCCGCCCCTACGGCGGGTACTTCGACGAGGTGGCCGACGAGCTTGAAGGCGCGCTGGAAGAACAGGGACTCGTCCCCGAGAACGCCATCGAGAAGACGGTCGTCGACCGCGGCGAGGCCACCTTCCACATCGCCCGCGAGCACCTCCTGACGGTGGCGCGCACCCTGCGCGACGACCCGGCGCTCCGCTTCGAGCTCTGTACGGGCGTCTCCGGCGTCCACTACCCCGAGGACAAGGGCCGCGAGCTGCACGCCGTCTACCACCTGCGCTCGATCACCCACCGCCGGCTGATCCGCCTCGAGGTCTGCGCCCCGGACAGCGACCCGCACGTCCCCTCGCTGGTCGCGGTCTACCCGACCAACGACTGGCACGAGCGCGAGACGTACGACTTCTTCGGGCTCGTCTTCGACGGCCACCCCGCCCTCACCCGGATCATGATGCCGGACGACTGGCAGGGCTTCCCGCAGCGCAAGGACTATCCGCTCGGCGGCATCGCCGTCGAGTACAAGGGCGCCCAGATCCCGGCTCCGGACCAGCGGAGGTCGTACTCGTGACTACCCCATCTGCAAGCGCCCGCGAGACCACCGAGGGGACTGTATATACAGTCACCGGCGGCGACTGGGACGAGGTCGTCCAGTCCGCGGCCAAGGCCGACGACGAGCGGATCGTCGTCAACATGGGCCCGCAGCACCCCTCCACGCACGGTGTGCTCCGGCTGATCCTGGAGATCGACGGAGAGACCGTGAAGGAGGCCCGCTGCGGCATCGGCTACCTCCACACCGGCATCGAGAAGAACCTCGAGTACCGGACCTGGACGCAGGGCACCACCTTCGTCACGCGCATGGACTACCTCACCTCGTTCTACAACGAGACGGCGTACTGCCTGGGCGTGGAGAAGCTCCTCGGGATCACGGACCAGATCCCGGACCGGGCGACCATCATCCGCGTCCTGCTGATGGAGCTCAACCGGCTCTCCTCCCACCTCGTGGCCATCGCCACCGGCGGTATGGAGCTCGGCGCCACCACGATCATGATCTACGGGTTCCGGGACCGCGAAATGATCCTGGACCTGTACGAACTGATCACCGGCCTGCGGATGAACCACGCGTTCATCCGGCCCGGGGGACTCGCCCAGGACCTGCCGCCCGGCGCGGTCGACGCGGTGCGCGAGTTCGTCAAGAAGATGACCAAGAACCTGCCGGAGTACGACAAGCTCGCCACCGGCAACCCCATCTTCAAGGCCCGTATGCAGGACGTCGGCTATCTCGATCTGACCGGCTGCATGGCACTGGGCGCCACCGGACCGATCCTGCGCGCCGCGGGCCTGGCCCACGATCTGCGCAAGACCGACCCCTACTGCGGTTACGAGACGTACGAGTTCGACGTCCCGACCGCCGACAGCTGCGACGCGTACGGCCGCTTCCTCGTCCGCCTGGAGGAGATGCGGCAGTCGCTGCGCATCGTCGAGCAGTGCCTGGACCGGCTCGAGCCGGGACCGGTCATGGTCGCCGACAAGAAGATCGCCTGGCCCGCGCAGCTCGCGCTCGGCCCCGACGGTCTCGGCAACTCCCTCGACCACATCAAGAAGATCATGGGCACCTCCATGGAGGCCCTGATCCACCACTTCAAGCTGGTCACCGAGGGCTTCCGGGTGCCGCCCGGACAGACATACGCAGCCGTCGAGTCACCCAAGGGCGAGCTCGGCGTCCATGTCGTCTCCGACGGCGGCACCCGCCCCTACCGGGTCCACTTCCGTGACCCGTCCTTCACCAATCTGCAGGCCATGGCGGCGATGTGCGAGGGCGGCCAGGTCGCCGACGTCATCGTCGCCGTCGCGTCCATCGACCCCGTGATGGGAGGCGTCGACCGGTGACAGCCAAACCAGCTGATCAAGAGGTGAGCCTGGGCATGCCCCAGCTCCCCGCCCCCGACTACCCGGCCGATGTGCGCGCCCGGCTCGAAGCGGATGCCAGGGAGATCATCGCCCGATACCCCGACAGCCGGTCCGCCCTGCTGCCGCTGCTGCATCTCGTGCAGTCCGAGGAGGGGTACGTCACCCGCACCGGCGTCCGCTTCTGCGCCGAGCTGCTGGACCTGACCACTGCGGAGGTCACCGCGGTCTCCACCTTCTACTCGATGTACCGGCGGGTGCCCTCCGGCGACTACCAGGTCGGCGTCTGCACCAACACGCTGTGCGCGGTGATGGGCGGCGACGCCATCTTCGACGAGCTCAAGCAGCACCTCGGTGTCGGCAACAGCGAGACGACCGAGGACGGCAAGGTCACCCTCGAGCACATCGAGTGCAACGCGGCCTGCGACTTCGCCCCGGTGGTGATGGTCAACTGGGAGTTCTTCGACAACCAGACGCCCGAGAGCGCCAAGCGCCTCGTCGACGATCTGCGCGCGGGACGGCCCGTCGAGCCGACCCGCGGCGCTCCTCTGTGCACGTACAAGGAGACCGCGCGGATGCTCGCCGGCTTCCCCGACGAGCGCCCGGGCGCGGTCGGCGCGAGCGGCGGCGCGGGACCCGCCTCGCTGATCGGCCTGCGCCTGGCCAAGGGCGAGAGTCCGATGCCGCGAGTGGTCTCCCCGCGCGGCGAGGCACCACACGACGCACCGCCCCAGGCCGGTTCCGAGCACCTGAGCTCGCACGACGCACCGCAGGAGACCTCGGCCTCCGACCCTGACCACCCGGCAGGACCCGCAGCCGAGGAGGGGGAGTGATGACTTTGTCCACCGAGTACGGGGGCACCGCCCGACCGGAGAGCGGCGGAGAGACGAGTCCCGAGAAACTCCTCGTGCCCGTCCTCTCCGCCTTCTGGGACGAGGCCGAGTCCTGGACGCTGGACACCTACCGGCGGCACGACGGGTACGAGGGACTGCGCAAGGCGCTGGCCATGTCGCCGGACGACCTCATCGCGTACGTCAAGGACTCCGGACTGCGCGGCCGCGGCGGCGCGGGCTTCCCCACCGGGATGAAGTGGCAGTTCATTCCGCAGGGCGACGGCAAGCCGCACTATCTCGTTGTCAACGCCGACGAATCGGAGCCCGGGACCTGCAAGGACATCCCGCTCATGTTCGCCAACCCGCACTCCCTCATCGAGGGAATCGTGATCGCCTGCTACGCGATCCGCTCGAATCACGCGTTCATCTATCTGCGTGGTGAAGTCGTCCCCGTCCTGCGGCGGCTGCACGAAGCCGTACGCGAGGCGTACGAGGCGGGCTTCCTCGGCAAGGACATCCTGGGGTCCGGACTCGACCTCGAACTCATCGTGCACGCGGGCGCGGGCGCCTACATCTGCGGTGAGGAGACCGCGCTGCTGGACTCCCTGGAAGGCCGTCGCGGTCAGCCCCGGCTGCGTCCCCCCTTCCCCGCGGTCGCCGGTCTGTACGCGTGCCCCACTGTGGTGAACAACGTCGAGTCCATCGCGTCCGTTCCCGCGATCCTTCATCGCGGCAAGGACTGGTTCAAGTCGATGGGCAGCGAGAAGTCCCCGGGCTTCACGCTGTACTCGCTCAGCGGCCATGTCACCAACCCCGGCCAGTACGAGGCCCCGCTCGGCATCACACTGCGCCAGCTGCTCGACATGAGCGGCGGCATGCGCACGGGCCACCGCCTCAAGTTCTGGACCCCGGGAGGCTCCTCGACCCCGATGTTCACCGACGAGCACCTCGATGTGCCCCTGGACTACGAGGGCGTGGGCGCGGCCGGTTCGATGCTCGGAACCAAGGCGCTGCAGTGCTTCGACGAGACGACCTGCGTGGTGCGGGCCGTGACGCGATGGACCGAGTTCTACGCCCATGAGTCCTGCGGCAAGTGCACACCGTGCCGCGAAGGCACGTACTGGCTGGTGCAGTTGCTGCGCGACATCGAGGCCGGCAAGGGCGTCATGTCCGACCTCGACAAGCTGAACGACATCGCCGACAACATCAACGGCAAGTCCTTCTGCGCGCTGGGCGACGGCGCCGCGTCCCCGATCTTCTCCTCGCTCAAGTACTTCCGCGAGGAGTACGAGCAGCACATCACCGGCAAGGGCTGCCCCTTCGACCCCGCGAGGTCGACCGCCTGGGCCGACAAGCACCTGGAGGTGACCGCATGACTGTGGCCACTGCGCCGAGCCCCGGCCGCGGCTTCGCCGCGGACCGCCCTGCGGGCCAAGCACCGCAGTCCGACTCACCTCGTGCGGAGGTACGGGCATGACCGTCACGACGTCCAACCCCGCCGGAGGCGGCAGCGCGGCCGTTCCGCCGGAAGATCTCGTGTCGCTGACGATCGACGGCATCGAGATCAGCGTGCCCAAGGGCACTCTGGTCATCCGGGCCGCCGAACTGCTCGGCATCGAGATCCCGCGGTTCTGCGACCACCCCCTCCTCGACCCGGCCGGCGCCTGCCGCCAGTGCATCGTCGAGGTCGAGGGCCAGCGCAAGCCGATGGCGTCCTGCACCATCACCTGCACCGACGGCATGGTCGTCAAGTCGCAGCTCACCTCGCCGGTCGCCGAGAAGGCCCAGCGCGGTGTGATGGAGCTGCTGCTGATCAACCACCCGCTGGACTGCCCGGTCTGCGACAAGGGCGGCGAATGCCCCCTGCAGAACCAGGCCATGCAGGTCGGCGCCCCGGACAGCCGCTTCGATGGTAAGAAGCGGACGTTCGAGAAGCCCGTCCCGATCTCCACGCAGGTGCTGCTCGACCGTGAGCGGTGCGTCCTGTGCGCCCGCTGCACCCGGTTCTCCAACCAGGTCGCGGGCGACCCGATGATCGAGCTGCTCGAGCGGGGTGCGCTGCAGCAGGTCGGCACCGGCGAGGGCGACCCGTTCGAGTCGTACTTCTCCGGGAACACCATCCAGATCTGCCCGGTGGGCGCGCTCACCTCGGCCGCGTACCGCTTCCGCTCCCGCCCCTTCGACCTGGTGTCGTCGCCTTCGGTGTGCGAACACTGCGCGGGCGGCTGCGCGACGCGCACCGACCACCGGCGCGGCAAGGTCATGCGGCGGCTCGCGGCCGACGACCCCGAGGTCAACGAGGAGTGGATCTGCGACAAGGGGCGCTTCGGCTTCCGCTACGCGCAGAAGCGGGACCGGCTCACGACTCCACTCGTACGCAACGACCAGGGTGAGCTGGAGCCGGCGAGCTGGCCGGAAGCGCTGGAGGCGGCGGCCCGCGGCCTGAGCGCGGCCCGCGGGCGTGCCGGTGTGCTGGTGGGCGGTCGGCTGACCGTCGAGGACTCGTACGCATACGCCAAGTTCGCCCGGGTCGCCCTCGGCACCAACGACGTCGACTTCCGCGCGCGCGTGCACAGCAGCGAGGAGGCCGACTTCCTGGCCGCCCGCGTCGCGGGGCGCGGCCGGGACTTGGACGGCAGCGGGGTCACGTACACCTCCCTGGAGAAGGCCCCGGCGGTTCTGCTGGTCGGGTTCGAGTCCGAGGAGGAGGCCCCCGGTGTCTTCCTGCGGCTGCGCAAGGCACAGCGCAAGCACGGGCAGCGCACCTTCGCGCTGGCCACGCACGCCACCCGCGGCTCGACGAAGGCGGGCGGCACACTGCTCCCCGCCGCTCCCGGCACCGAGACCGAGTGGCTGGACGCACTGAGCGGCGGCGTGGGCCTGGAGGGCGACGGCGCGAAGGCGGCCGATGCACTGCGCTCCGACGGCGCGCTGATCGTAGTCGGCGAGCGGCTCGCCGCCGTGCCCGGCGGACTGACCGCCGCGGTACGGACCGCGACCGCGACCGGCGCGCAGCTGGTGTGGATCCCGCGCAGGGCGGGCGAGCGGGGCGCGCTCGAGGCGGGCGCGATCCCCTCGCTGCTGCCCGGCGGCCGCCCGGCGACCGACCCGCGGGCCCGCGAGGAGACCGCGGCGGCCTGGCGCGTACGCGAACTCCCGCACCATTACGGCCGCGACACCGGCCAGATCGTCGAGGCCGCGGCTACCGGCGAACTGGGCGCGCTGCTGGTGGCGGGCGTCGAGCTCGCGGACCTGCCCGACCCGGCACGCGCACGCGCGGCCCTCGACGCGGTCGGGTTCCTGGTCTCCCTGGAGCTGCGGCCCAGCGAGGTCACCGAGCGGGCGGACGTGGTCTTCCCGGTCGCGGCCGTCGCCGAGAAGCCGGGTACGTTCCTCAACTGGGAGGGCAGGGCGAGGCTGTTCGAGGCCGCGCTGAAGCCCGAGCACATGACGCGCCGCCTGGCGCCGACCGATGCGCGGGTGCTGCACATGCTCGCGGACGCGCTCGATGTCAGCTTCGGGCTGCCGGACCTCAAGTCCGTACGAGGCGAGCTGGACCGGCTGGGCACCTGGGACGGACCGCGGGCCACCGAGCCCAATGAGTCCACGCAGTCCCTGCCCCGCCCGGGCGACGGCGAGGCGGTCCTCGCCGGCCACCGGCTGCTGCTCGACCTGGGATTGCTCCAGCAGGGCGACGAGGCGCTGGCGGGCACCCGCCACGCGGCGGTCGCCCGGCTCTCCGCGGCGACGGCGGCCGAGACGGGTGTGAAGGACGGCGACGTCCTCGCCGTTACCGGACCCGCCGGCTCGGTCAGGTTCCCGCTCCAGGTGAGCGAGATGCCCGACCGGGTGGTGTGGCTGCCGCTGAACTCGGCCGGCGGCGGCGTCCCTTCGGACACCGGCGCGGTTCCCGGGCAGCTGGTCCGCATCGGCCCGGCGGCGGCGCAGGCCGCCACCCCTGACGTACCGGAGGTGCGAGCGTGAACCCGACCCTCGCAAATATCGCGGAGGCCCAGCGGAGCGTGCTCGCGGCTGAGGATCTTTCGATGTTCGGACGCGACCCCTGGTGGCTCGTCGTCATCAAGGCCGTGTTCTGCTTCGCCTTCCTGATGATCACCGTGCTCTTCTCCATCGTCTGGGAGCGCAAGGTCGTCGCCTGGATGCAGTTGCGCATCGGCCCCAACCGGCACGGCCCCTGGGGCATGCTCCAGTCGCTCGCCGACGGCATCAAGCTGATGCTGAAGGAAGACCTGATCGTCAAGCGCGCGGACAAGGTCGTCTATGTCCTCGCGCCGATCATCGCCGCGGTCCCGGCCTTCATGGCGATCGCCGTGATCCCCTTCGGGCCGGCCGGCAACGAGGTCTCGATCTTCGGCCAACGCACCTCGATGCAGCTCACCGACCTGCCGATCGCGATGCTCTACATCCTCGCGGTCGCCTCGGTCGGGATCTACGGCATCGTGCTGGCCGGCTGGTCGTCGGGATCGACGTACCCGCTGCTGGGCGGCCTGCGGTCCTGCGCGCAGATGATCTCGTACGAGATCGCGATGGGCGCGGCCTTCGCCTCCGTCTTCCTCTACTCCGGGTCGATGTCGACGTCGGCGATCGTCGAGGCGCAGGCGGACCGCTGGTTCATCATCCTGCTGCCGGTCTCCTTCATCATCTACATCGTCACGATGATCGGGGAGACCAACCGCGCCCCGTTCGACATGCCGGAGTCCGAGGGCGACCTGGTCGGCGGCTTCAACACCGAGTACAGCTCGATCAAGTTCGCGATGTTCATGCTGGCCGAGTACGTCAACATGGTCACCGTCTCCGCCGTCTCGGCCACTCTCTTCCTGGGCGGCTGGCGGGCCCCGTACCCCATCTCGGCCTTCTGGGAGGGCGCGAACCACGGCTGGTGGCCGATGCTCTGGTTCGTCATCAAGGTCCAGCTGCTCCTGTTCTTCTTCATCTGGCTGCGCGGCACGCTGCCCCGGGTCCGCTACGACCAGCTGATGAAGCTCGGCTGGAAGGTGCTGATCCCGGTATCGGTGGTCTGGCTGATGCTGGTGGCGACCGTACGGGCGCTGCGGAACGAGAACTACGACTTCCAGCAGATCGTGCTGTACGTCGGAGGCGCGGTCATCGCGGTGCTGCTGCTCTCCTTCGTTGCCGACATCTTCCGCGGCAAGAAAGAGAAGTCGAGCGAGGCAGAGGCAGCGGCGCAGGCGGAGCCCGTGGCCTTCGACCCGATGGCGGGCGGATTCCCCGTACCGCCGCTGCCGGGGCAGGAGTTGCCGCCCGTGCCACGCAGGCGGTCGCGCCGTGAGGGCGCGTTGATTGTCAGTGGTGCACCCGGCAGCGACATTTCTGGGGGCGACCCCCGGACCCCCGGGGCGAGCGACGGTCCTAGTGACGGAAAGGAGGCTGACGGTGTCTGAGGAATCGGAGAACAAGTTCCAGAACCCGGTCGCGGGCTTCGGCGTGACCTTCAAGGCCATGTTCAAGAAGCGGCTGACCGAGCAGTACCCGGAACAGCAGAAGGTCACGGCGCCGCGCTTCCACGGCCGGCACCAGCTCAACCGTCATCCCGACGGGCTCGAGAAGTGCGTCGGGTGCGAGCTGTGCGCGTGGGCCTGCCCGGCGGACGCGATCTATGTGGAGGGCGCGGACAACACCGAGGAGGAGCGCTACTCCCCGGGGGAGAGGTACGGCCGGGTCTACCAGATCAACTACGCCCGCTGCATTCTGTGCGGGCTGTGCATCGAGGCCTGTCCCACGCGGGCGCTGACCATGACGAACGAGTTCGAACTGGCCGACAGCTCCCGCGAAGCCCTCATCTATACGAAGGAGCAGCTGCTCGCCGGTCTGGAGGAGGGCATGGTCGACACCCCGCACTCGATCTTCCCCGGCATGGACGAGCAGGACTACTACCGCGGGCTGGTCTCCGAGGCCGCTCCCGGCACGGTCCAGCAGGTCGCCGTCTCCAAGGGGGAGAAGGACGAGGAGGTGGAAGCATGAACACCCTCGCAGCCTCCGCCACTTCCGTGGGCGAGGCCGTCCAGTTCTGGGTGCTCGGCACCGTCGCCGTCGCCGGGGCGTTCGGCACGATCCTGATGCGGCGGGCCGTGCACAGCGCGCTCTGCCTCGCCGGGACCATGATCGTCCTGGCGGTCTTCTACCTCGCCAACGGCGCGTACTTCCTCGGTGTCGTCCAGATCATCGTCTACACCGGCGCGATCATGATGCTGTTCCTCTTCGTCGTCATGCTGGTCGGGGTCACCGCCGCCGACTCGCTCAAGGAGACGCTGAAGGGGCAGCGCTGGCTGGCCGCGGCCTGCGGTCTGGGCTTCGGAGTGCTGCTGATCGCCGGCATCGGCAATGCCTCGCTGAATACGTTCACCGGCCTGGGCGCGGCCAACAGCGCGCACGGTGGCAATGTCGAGGGCCTGGCCCAGCTCATCTTCACCAAGTACGTCTTCGCCTTCGAGATCACCGGAGCGTTGCTGATCACGGCGGCCGTCGGCGCGATGGTGCTCACCCACCGGGAGCGCACCGAGCGCGCCAAGACCCAGCGCGAGCTGTCCGAGCTGCGTGTACGGGAAGGCAAGCACCTTCCGCCGCTGCCCGCGCCGGGTGTCTACGCCCGGCACAACGCCGTGGACATTCCCGGTCTGCTGCCGGACGGCACGCTGTCCGAGCTCACCGTGAGCAAGACGCTGCGGGCGCGCGGCCAGATCCGCGATGTGTCGAGCGAGGCGCTGAACGACCTGGCGGCGCTGGAGCAGCGCTCGGAGGAGCGACTCGGCCGTGAGACCGGGTCGCATGAGCCGCACGCCCGAGACGAGTCGAAGGACCCACACGACTCGCACGACTCGCACGACGAGGAGGCCGCGAAGTGAATCCCGTCAACTATCTGTATCTCGCGGCGCTGTTGTTCACCATCGGCGCGGCCGGAGTGCTGATCAGGCGGAACGCGATCGTGGTCTTCATGTGCATCGAGCTGATGCTCAACGCCTGCAACCTCACGTTCGTCGCCTTCTCCCGCATGCACGGCAATCTCGACGGCCAGATCATCGCCTTCTTCACGATGGTCGTCGCCGCCGCCGAAGTCGTGGTCGGGCTCGCGATCATCGTGTTGCTGTTCCGTTCCCGCCACTCGGCCTCGGTCGACGACGCCAGCCTGATGAAGCTGTAAGGGGTCGCTGAACCGTGACTAACTCGGAGAACCTGATTGCGCTGCTTGTCGCGGCGCCTTTGCTCGGAGCGGTGGTCCTGCTGTGCGGCGGGCGGCGGCTCGACCGAAGCGGCCACTGGATCGGCACGCTGTTCGCGGCCGCGTCCTTCGTGGTCGGCGCGGTGCTGTTCGTGGACATGCTGGGCAAGGGCGCGGATGAACGCGCCATGCACCAGAGCCTGTACGACTGGATTCCCGTCGAGGGCTTCCAGGCTGACGTGGCCTTCCAGCTCGACCAGCTGTCGATGACGTTCGTCCTGCTGATCACGGGCGTCGGCTCGCTGATCCATGTGTACTCGATCGGGTACATGGAGCACGACGAGCGCCGCCGCCGCTTCTTCGGCTATCTGAACCTCTTCCTCGCCGCGATGCTGCTGCTGGTCCTCGCGGACAACTACCTCCTGCTGTACGTCGGCTGGGAGGGCGTCGGCCTCGCCTCGTACCTGCTGATCGGCTTCTGGCAGCACAAGCCCAGCGCGGCGACGGCGGCGAAGAAGGCCTTCCTGGTCAACCGCGTCGGCGACATGGGTCTGTCGATCGCGATCATGCTGATGTTCACCACCTTCGGGACGTTCACCTTCGGGCCCGTGCTGGAGGCGACCGGTGAGACGAGCGAGGGCACGCTGACGGCCATCGGACTGCTGCTGCTTCTCGCGGCGTGCGGCAAGTCCGCACAGGTGCCGCTGCAGTCCTGGCTCGGCGACGCGATGGAGGGCCCGACTCCGGTCTCGGCCCTGATCCACGCGGCGACCATGGTGACCGCGGGCGTCTACCTCATCACCCGGTCAGGGGCGATCTTCAACGCGGCCCCGGACGCGCAGTTGGCGGTCGCGGTCGTCGGCGCGGTGACGCTGATCTTCGGTGCCATCGTCGGTTGCGCGAAGGACGACATCAAGAAGGCGCTGGCCGGTTCGACGATGTCGCAGATCGGCTACATGATCCTCGCGGCCGGCCTCGGCCCGATCGGATACGCCTTCGCGATCATGCACCTGGTGACGCACGGCTTCTTCAAGGCCGGGCTGTTCCTCGGCGCCGGCTCCGTCATGCACGGCATGAACGACGAGGTCGACATGCGCAAGTACGGAGGCCTGCGGAAGTACATGCCGATCACCTTCGTCACCTTCGGGCTCGGCTATCTGGCGATCATCGGCTTCCCCGGTCTGTCCGGCTTCTTCTCCAAGGACAAGATCATCGAGGCGGCATTCGCCAAGGGCGGGACGGAGGGCTGGATCCTCGGCTGTACGGCGCTGCTGGGCGCGGCGATCACCGCGTACTACATGACGCGCGTGATGCTGCTGACGTTCTTCGGCGAGAAGCGCTGGCAGCCCGCCCCCGACCCGGACAAGGCGCCGAGCGTCGAGCCCGGCATCGAGGTGCACCCCGGCGAGATGCCGCATCCGCACGAGTCGCCGAAGTCGATGACCATCCCCATGGTGGTGCTGGCCTTCGGGTCGGTCTTCGCCGGAGGCTTGTTCAGTCTCAACGACTCGTTCGTGAACTGGCTGAAGCCCGTCACGGAATTCGAGCACGGGCATCCGCCCATCAGCGCGACGGTGATCACGTCGGCAACGGTCGTCGCTCTCGTCATCGGCCTCGGCATCGCCTACGTCCAGTACGGGCGGCGCCCGGTTCCCACCCTCGCCCCGCGAGGGAGTCTGCTCACCCGAGCCGCCCGCCGCGATCTCCTCCAGGACGACTTCAACCATGTGGTCCTGGTCCGTGGCGGCGAGCACCTCACCCGCTCCCTGGTCTACGTCGACCACACCCTGGTCGACGGCGTGGTCAACGGCACGGCCGCCTCGTTCGGCGGACTCTCCGGCCGGCTGCGCAAGCTGCAGAACGGCTACGCCCGCACCTACGCGGTCTCGATGTTCGGAGGTACGGCGGTGCTGATCGCCGCGACCCTGCTGATGAGGGCGGTGTAACTGTTATGTCGTTCCCTCTCCTTACAGTGACGGCGGCGCTTCCGGCGATCGGCGCGATCGCCACCGCCGCCGTCCCGGCCGCGGGGCGCACCGCCGCCAAGTGGCTGGCGCTGCTGTTCTCGCTCGGCACGCTGGTGCTGGCCGCCGTCGTGCTCGTACGGTTCGAGCCCGGCGGCGACCGCTATCAGCTGACCGAGTCGCACGCCTGGATCAAGGACTTCGGCGTCCGCTACGAACTGGGCGTGGACGGCATCGGGGTGGCGCTGCTGGCGCTGACCGCGCTGCTGATCCCGTTCGTGATCCTGGCGGGCTGGCACGACGCCGACCCTTCCCCTGCCTCCGCCGGGGACACCCCGGTGGAAACGAAGAAGTATCGGTGGCGGCCGACGCAGGGCTTCTTCGCCCTGATCCTGGCCGTCGAGGCGATGGTGATCCTCTCCTTCGAGGCCACCGACGTCTTCCTCTTCTACATCCTGTTCGAAGCCATGCTCATCCCGATGTATTTCCTCATCGGTGGCTTCGGGGACCGCGCCCACGCGGGCAGCGACGAGAACGCCTCGGCCCAACGCTCGTACGCGGCCGTGAAGTTCCTGCTCTACAACCTGGTCGGCGGCCTGATCATGCTGGCGGCGGTCATCGGTCTCTACGTGGTGGCGGGCAGCTTCTCGCTCAACGAGATCGCCGAGGCACGCGCGGCCGGGACGCTCGACATGGCGACCAACACCGAGCGGCTGCTGTTCCTCGGCTTCTTCTTCGCCTTCGCGGTGAAGGCGCCGCTGTGGCCGCTGCACACCTGGCTGCCCAACGCCATGGGTGAGGCGACCGCGCCGGTCGCCGTGCTGATCACCGCGGTGGTCGACAAGGTCGGCACATTCGCGATGCTGCGCTACTGCCTCCAGCTCTTCCCGGAGGCCTCCAAGTGGGCCACGCCCGTGATCCTGGTGCTCGCACTGATCAGCATCGTCTACGGCGCGCTGCTCGCGGTCGGCCAGCGCGACATCAAGCGCCTTGTCGCGTACGCCTCGATCTCGCACTTCGGCTTCATCATCCTGGGCATCTTCGCGATGACGTCCCAGGGGCAGTCGGGCGCGACGCTCTACATGGTCAACCACGGGATCTCGACGGCCGCCCTGATGCTGGTCGCCGGGTTCCTGATCTCCCGGCGCGGCTCGCGGCTCATCGCGGACTACGGCGGGGTGCAGAAGGTCGCCCCGGTACTCGCCGGCACCTTCCTGATCGGCGGTCTGGCCACGCTCTCGCTGCCGGGCCTCGCGCCGTTCGTGAGCGAATTCCTGGTCCTGGTCGGCACATTCGCGCGCTATCCGGTGGCCGGGATCATCGCCACCTTCGGCATTGTGCTCGCCGCGCTCTACACCCTCGTCCTCTACCAACGGACGATGACGGGCCCGGTGAAGGCCGAGGTGCGGGGGATGCCCGACCTCAAGGTCCGTGAGCTTGCCGTGGTCGCTCCGCTGATCGCGCTGCTGCTCTTCCTCGGCGTCTTCCCGAAGCCGCTGACGGACATCGTCAACCCGGCGGTGGAGCACACGATGTCCGACGTACAGAAGAAGGACCCCAAGCCAGAGGTGGAGGCGGCCAAGTGAGCGCTACAGCTGTCCACAGCCTGTGGACAACGGCAGCCGAGCCGATCGACAAGATCCCGGCTCCGACTGTCGAGTACGCCCAGCTGGCACCGGCGCTGATCGTCGTCGGCGCCGCCATCGTGGGTGTGCTCGTGGAAGCATTCGTTCCGCGCAAGGTCCGCTACCACGTCCAGGTGTTCCTGACCGTCGTCGCCCTGGTGGCCGCCTTCGCGGCGGTCGTCGCTCTGGCGGCCGGCGGGTACGGCACCACCAAGGCGAGGATCGCGGCGATGGGCGCGATCGCGGTCGACGGCCCGGCGCTCTTTCTGCAGGGCACCATCCTGCTGGCCTCGCTGGTCGCGGTCTTCACCTTCGCCGAGCGCCGCCTCGACCCCGAGGCGCACGGCAACCGCGTCGACTCGTTCGCGGCGCAGACCGCGTCCGTACCCGGCAGCGACAGCGAAAAGGCCGCGGTCAAGGCCGGGTTCACCACCACCGAGGTCTTTCCTCTGGTGCTGTTCGCGATCACCGGCATGCTGGTCTTCCCGGCCGCCAACGATCTGCTGACGCTCTTCATCGCGCTGGAAGTCTTCTCGCTCCCGCTCTACCTCCTGTGCGCCGTCGCCCGCCGCAAGCGGTTGATGTCGCAGGAGGCGGCGGTCAAGTACTTCCTGCTCGGAGCCTTCTCGTCGGCGATCCTGCTGTTCGGGATCGCGATGCTGTACGGGTACGCGGGCTCGGTGTCGTACGCGAAGATCGCGGACGTCGTCGACGGCAGCGTGCGCACCATCGACCCGGCGCTCGCCGACACCATGGGGAACGACGCGCTGCTGCTGATCGGCGGCGCGATGATCCTGGTGGGACTGCTGTTCAAGGTCGGCGCGGTGCCGTTCCACATGTGGACGCCGGACGTCTACCAGGGCGCGCCGACTCCGGTCACCGGCTTCATGGCGGCGGCGACGAAGGTGGCCGCGTTCGGCGCGCTGCTGCGCCTGCTCTACGTCGTGCTGCCGGGGATGAGCTGGGACTGGCGACCGGTCCTGTGGGCCATCGCGATCATCACCATGCTGGGCGGTGCGATCGTCGCGATCACGCAGACCGACATCAAGCGGCTCCTCGCGTACTCCTCGATCGCGCACGCCGGATTCATCCTGGCCGGTGTCATCGCGACGACGCCGGACGGCATCTCGTCGGTGATGTTCTATCTGGCCGCGTACTCGTTCGTGACGATCGGCGCGTTCGCGGTGGTCACGCTGGTGCGCGACGCGGGCGGCGAGGCGACGCACCTGTCCAAGTGGGCGGGCCTCGGCCGCCGTTCGCCACTGGTGGCCGCGGTCTTCGCCGTCTTCCTGCTGGCCTTCGCCGGCATTCCGCTCACGTCGGGCTTCACCGGGAAGTTCGCGGTCTTCAAGGCGGCGGCGGAGGGCGGCGCGGGCGCGCTGGTCGTGGTCGGTGTGATCTCCTCGGCGATCGCCGCGTTCTTCTACATCCGGGTCATCGTGCTGATGTTCTTCAGCGAGCCGAAGGCGGAGGGCCCCACGGTCGCCGTGCCTTCGCCGCTGACGATGACGACGATCGCGGTGGGTGTGGCGGTGACGCTGGTGCTGGGCGTGGTTCCGCAGTACTTCCTGGATCTGGCGAGCCAGGCGGGGGTGTTCGTGCGCTAGCCCGGCCCCGGCTTCTGAGCGCTCGCCGTGGTGTCTTCGACGACGCCGCGGCGAGCGCTCTTTGTGCGGCTATTGCTCCTTGTAGAGGACGAGGTGCTCGTGAAAGAGCACACCGTCGCGAATGTCGCCGGTGGCGGTGAAGCCGGTGTCGTCGACGTAGTCGATGTGGCTGCCGGTCACGGTGTAGCGGCCGGTGTAGGCGCTGCGGCGGGTGCCGCGCGCCTCGTCGTAGCGGCCGTCGGCGCGCAGCTCCTGCCGGATGTGTCCGTCGGCGGACACCCACATCCCGATCACGTCCGCACGTTCACCGCCCCTTTGGACTTGTTGGTCTCTCACCACGTCCTCTTTCGTTCAGGTGTCCGCGTCAAGCCTGGTCAAGGGCACGGGAGACAGCCAGGACCGGCTGTGCCCGGGTATGGCGCACCCAGGTACGTGCAGTGGGGGCGACATAGCCTGAGGGGGTGACCAGCAACGATCTCGGAGACTTCCTGCGCGCCCACCGCGCCCGCCTGCGACCTGACGACGTCGGGCTCGCCTCCTACGGCGCCCGCCGGGTGGCGGGGCTGCGACGGGAGGAGGTCGCCGTCCTGGCCGGGATGAACAGCGATTACTACGCCCGCCTCGAACAGGGCCGCGAACGCAGCCCCTCCCCGCAGATCCTCGAGTGCATCAGCAGGGCCCTGCTCATGGATGACGAAACGCGGGAGCACATGTTCCGGCTGGCGGGCACCGCACCGGAAGGTAAGCGGCCGCAGCCGAGGGAATCGGTCAGTCCCGCGCTGCGGCAGCTGCTGGACGGATACCCGAACGCCGCGGCGTTCGTCCTGAACCCGGCCACCGACTTCCTGGCTTCGAACGCCCTGGCCGACGCACTGTTCTCACCGTTCGAGAACGTGGACAGCATGGCCCGCATGATCTTCCTCGACCCGGCCGCCCGGGAATTCTTCACCCAGTGGGGGCGGGCAGCCGAGGCGGTCGTTGCCGGGCTGCGCCACGCCACGGGCCTCGACCCGCACTATCGGCGCCTGCACGACCTTGTCGGCTCCCTGACAGAGGAGAGCGAGGAGTTCGCCGCACTGTGGTCCTCGCAGACTGTCCACGGGAAGACCCGTGACGGCAAGGACCTCGTCCACCACGATGTCGGACCCCTCTCGCTCACTTTCCAGACCTTCGACGTCCGCGGGGCGCCGGGCCAGCAATTGGTGGTCTACCACGCCGAACCGGGAAGCCCCAGCGCCCAGGCACTCGCCCTGCTGGGCAGCCTGCACGCCACGCGCCACCAGGAGGTCGCCCCGGAGCAGTGACACCTCACAGCTTTCCCGGCGTCGGGGTCAGGCGGCCGGAGTGTTGAGCACGTACTCCCGCGAGGCGTGGACCTCGTCGCGCAGGGCGGGCAGGTCGACATCGAGGACCCGGCCGTTCCACTTGCGGGGCTGCCCGTTGATGAGGACGGCGCTGATGTTGCGGGCGTCGGAACCGAGCACGACGGTGCCGACGGCGTCGTTGAGCGGCATGTTGTTGAGGTCCTCGGCCTGGATGACCAGGATGTCGGCCTTCTTGCCCGGCGTGAGCGAGCCGGTGACGTTCTGCAGGCCGTTGGTGCGGGCGCCCTGGAGGGTGGCGAAGTCCAGGACGTCGTGGGTGGTGATGCGTGTCGGCTGCTGCTCGGTGCCGTAGACGGCGTTGACCGCACGCATCCGCTGGATGGCGTGCAGGGCACGCATCTGCGTGAACATGTCGCTGACCAGCGCCACCTCGACGTCGATGCTCAGACCGGGACGGACCCCCACGGCCAGGGCCTCGTCGATCGCGGGGATCGCGGTCTCCAGCCCGATCTGCGCGTCCGAGGTCGGGGCCAGGGCGATGGTGGTGCCGCTCTCCCCGATCGCCTTCCACGCCTCCGAGGTCAGGCCGGTGGCGTGGATGAGGGTGAGGTCCGCGCCGAGGATGCCATCCTTCGCCCATCCCAGGATTGCCTGGGAGGAGGAGGCACCGAAGACGGCGTCCACACTCACGCCGATCCCCAGTTCCTCGGCCGTACGGGCGAGTTCAGTGCCGTAGGCGAGGGCGGGTCCGGCGATCTCGTCCGTGGCCAGGGCGGCCAGGCGCAGGGTCAGCAACTGGTCGCCATCGGCGAAGTAGGTCTCCTTGAGGCGGGAGAGGTCGCCGGGCCACTGCTTGTCCCAGTTACCGAAGTGCGGGCCCATGGAAGCGTGCACGCCCCGGATGCCGGTGTCTACGAGAGCCTGAAGGGCGGCGTCGGAGTGCTCGGGGGTGCGGGAGTTGTGGGAGAAGTCGAGCATGGTCGTGATGCCGCTGTCGATCGCTGTCAGGGCGGACAGCTTGGTGCCGACGTACATGTCGTGGGGCCGGTAGACGGTGGCGTAGCCGGCGAGGGTGGACATCACGTAGGCGCCGAGGTCGTCGACGTCCGGCATGATCCGGCGCAGCTGGGTCTGCCACGCGTGCCGGTGTGTGTCGACGAAGCCCGGCGTGAGGATGGCGCCGGTGGCGTCGACGACCACCGCGCCATCCCGGTTGAGGTCAGAACCGATCGCGGTGATGGTCTCGCCCTCGACGAGCAGATCGGCGCTGTGAAGGACACCGAGGTCGGGGTCCATGGTGACGATGGTCGCGCCGGTGAACAGGATGCGCCGCTGCGGGTCGGCGGGTCGGCGCTGAAGCTGTGCGAGTACGGCAGGGCTGGTGGTGTCGGAGGAAGTCAAGGGAGGTCCTGTTCGTCATGCCAGGGTGGTGGGCCTGTGCGGAGTGGTCGATGACCCCAGCCTCGGCCCATTCCGACAGCGGCAGCCAGGCAGCCGTTTGCCCAGGTACAGCGCACCCAGGCTCACCGCTCGATCCGTAGCCCGTAGGTTGACGCGAACCCGCGCGTTTCGGATGGTCAGGGCAGAAGATCAATCTCGGCCCATACGGTCTTGCGTGGCGCCGGGCCGGGGCTGACGCCCCACCGGTCGGCGAGCGCGTCGACGAGGATGAGTCCGCGTCCGGACTCGTCGTCTCCGGGCTGCCGGTTGACGGGCAGACGGTCACTGCGGGTGTCGGTCACCTCGATACGCAGAGTGCGCTCGGTGGCCGCGAGGGCGAGGCTGAAGTCGCGGCCAAGTACGCGCCCGTGCAGCGCGGCGTTCGAAGCCAGCTCTGCGACCACCTGAGCTGCCGTCTCGAACGGGAGCCCCCAGGAGCGGAGTTGCTCGGTGGCGAGCAGGCGAGCAAGCCGCGCACCTCTGCGGGTGGCGGAGAGCTGCACGCTGAACTGGAGGACGGTGACGCTGGCTTGGGTGATTTCTGGATTCACGTGACCCAGCGTGGCCGTGCGTGCGTAGCCTGAACAGTGATGAAGCCGATGCGTACGGTGACTGTCTGACGGCTGTCCAGGCCTGTACAGGCTGTCCACCATGAACTTTCGCATGGAATTCCTCAGGTGCCTTGGGCTGCCTGGACCTTGGCGACCTGGCGGGCGATGAGTTCGGGATCGATCCTCGGCATGGTTCGCTTCCCCTTCGGGAAGCCGGACGGATAGGTGTCGCCGAGGTCGAACGACAGGGTCACGGCACCGCTGCGGACCAAGGTAGTTGTCGCGACGTCTTCGGTCAGTCCGTCCTCGTCCGGCATTCTCCATGTGGAGGACGTGGTGAACGTGATGGACTCGTCGCCGACCGACCCCGGCGCCCTGCCAACCGGTCGCCGACGCGATCAATCGCGGTTACCCGGACGGCTCCACGGCATATGCGGACGTCCAGACGGCATCCGCCGATGGCATCGACTTCATCTACGGAACCTCAGCTACTCTTCGGCGGCCCTGTTCCGGCGGGGCTTGATCTGGGTGAGGTCAAGGTCGACGGGGAAGGGGACGGAGACCTTCATCCGGTCGTGGAAGATGCCGGTGCTGGTGTACGCGCCCGTGGTCGGCTCCAGCTCGAAGACGTAGACCACGGCCTGACCCTCGTTGTCTTCCACTCGCCAGTAGTGCGGGATCTTGGCCCGTGCGTACTTCACCGGCTTGGTCTCGCGATCCCGGGTCACGGAGTCGGTGGAGACGACCTCGATGGCCAGCATGACGGACTCGGCCGGGAACCGGGTCTGATCCGATTCCTCGATGGCCTCTCCGCGCACGACGAACACATCGGGCTCCGGCCTGTTCTGCCGGTCGATGTCGATGGTGAATTCCCGGCAGACCTCAAGGTCTTCGGGAACGACCGACTGCAGCTGCCATTCGAAGAAGCTGACCGCGCGCATGTGGAAGACGGTTTGCGGACTCACGAAGACAAGGCTCCCGTCGATCAGCTCCGTGTGCGGAGGCAGGTTCGGAAGCCGGTCCAGGTCGTCGGCCGTCCAGCCGCCCACGGGCGGGACGGGCCAGCTGGGCTTCGAGGCCTGGGGTTCGACGCTCATCAGTGCTCCCATGGGACGGAGTCTCGCGGGTCTGATCAGCGTATCCGGAGGGAACGGGACAAGGCCCCCACGCACGTGTGAACGAATCACGCGCCGTTGACGCGCCCTCCGTCACCGTGGGCGTCCGCGACCGGAATGATCACGCGCGCCCATCTGATCTGCTGCCGCTCAGGCCGGGGCAGCCGCCCGGCCGGCGTACGCGCGTACGTCCGCGTCCGGGTCCTGGACTGCCGTGGACAGGGCCGCGCGGGCCTCCGGGGTGGTGGAGTGGCGGAGCAGGGACAGGACCGCCGCCTTGCGCACGTCGGCATTCGGGTCGCCGAGCGCCTTGGCCAGGGCGGGCACGGCCAGTTCCGGATCCACCGCACCCAGAGCCGTAGCTGCTCCCGCGCGGATCTGCCAGGCCGGGGCGGTCAGTGCGGTGACGGCCGCGGTGTCGTACGGGGCGGGGCAGCCGGTGGTGGACAGGGCGGCGAGAGCGGCCGCGCGGACCAGGATGTCCGGGTCCTGGAGCAGGGGGGCGAGGGCTCCCGGCTCGGTCAGGCTGCGGGCCACCGTGACGCGGACCTCGCGGGCCGGGTCGGCGGTGGCGCGGGCGACGACGCCGAGGGCGTCGAGCGAGACCAGGGCGCGCACGGCCGCGATGCGGACCTCGATGTCCGGGTCGTCGAGCGTACGGGCGTAGGCGGCGGCGTCGCCCAGGCGCAGGGCCCGCAGTGTGTCGAGCGCGGCCGCCCGGACCTGGGGGTCGTCGTTGCCGAGCGCGCCGGTGAGGCCCCGGGACAACTCGGCCTCCGGGGGCAGGACTTCGACCAGCTCGCGCAGGGACGCGGCGGCGGCGGTACGGACGCCACCGTCCGGGTCTGCGAGGGCCGCCGCGAGCGCGGGTCCGGTGCCCGCCGGCACCGTCTCGGTCAGCGCGGCGATGGCCGCGCGGCGCACGGCGGGATCCAGGTCGGTCAAGAAGGGGCGCAGCTCGGGGAGTTCGGGCTCGTCCTCGGTGAGGCTGAGCAGTTCCAGGATGCGGGGGGAGTGGGAGGCGGTGGTCGCGTCCTGCAGGACCGCGGTGCGGACGCCGGAGCCGATGGGGGCGACGTCGCGGAGTCCCGCGGTGGAGACCTGCTCCGGGTGGATCTCGCCTAGATGGCGCGATGCGCCGCCGGTCGGGGCGTACTCCTCGACGGGGACGAGGTAGGGGGCGACGGGCCGGGCGGTGAACTCCATCGCCCCGGACGGTGATTTACGCAGGTCCAGGTGGTGCAGCCAGTCCTCGTCGTCGCGCCGCGGGTGATCCGTACGCTCGTGGTAGAGGCCCCAGCGTGACTCCGTACGGGCGAGCGAGGAACGGGCGGCCATCTCGGCGCAGTCGCGGATGAAGCTGACCTCGGCGCAGCGCATCAGCTCGTGCGGGGTCTGCGCGCCCATCTCCGCGATCTCGCCGCGCATCCGCTCGAAGTGCTCGACAGCGAGGGAGAGACGGGCGCCGGATTTGGGCGGGGCGACATAGTCGTTCACGAAACGGCGGAGTTTGTACTCGACCTGGGGCTGCGGCGGTCCGTCCGGGTTGCGCAGCGGCCGGTAGATCAGCTCATGGGCCTCGCGCAGCTGGTCGGCGGGCAACTCCCCTTCGTATGCTGTGAATCGGGCGGCGTCCGCGCCTGCCAGGTCGCCGAAGACGAACGCGCCGATCATGTAGTTGTGCGGGACGCAGGCCAGGTCACCGGCGGCGTAGAGGCCGGGGACGGTGGTACGCGCGTGGTCGTCGACGCGTACGCCCGAGGCGGAGTGGCCGCCGCACAGCCCGATTTCCGAGATGTGCATCTCGACGTCGTGGGTGCGGTAGTCGTGGCCGCGGTTCGCGTGGAAGGTGCCGCGGGTGGGGCGTTCGGTGGAGTGCAGGATGCCCTCCAGCGCGTTGATGGACTCCTCGGGGAGATGGCTGAGTTTGAGATAGACCGGGCCGCGGTCGGAGGCGAGTTCGGCCGCGAACTCGGCCATCATCTGGCCCGACCAGTAGTCGGAGTCGACGAAACGCTCGCCATGCCGGTTGACCTGGTAGCCGCCGAAGGGATTGGCTACATAGGCGCAGGCGGGGCCGTTGTAGTCCTTGATCAGCGGGTTGATCTGGAAGCACTCGATGCCGGTGAGGTCGGCGCCGGCGTGGTAGGCCATGGCGTAGCCGTCGCCGGCGTTGGTGGGGTTCTGGTACGTGCCGTAGAGATAGCCGGAAGCGGGGAGACCGAGGCGGCCGCAGGCGCCGGTGGCGATGATCACCGCCCCCGCGCGGACGGAAACGAACTGTCCTGTACGGGTGTTGAAGCCCACGGCTCCTACAGCCCGGCCCCCCACGAACTGCGAGAGCGCGTCGGCGCTGCCCGCCTGGAGGGCCGACGCACCGACCGCGGGCTGCTGGTTGAGCTTGCGGATGTCCTTCTCCGGGTCGATGTCCGCCCGCTGCAGCGCCCGTACGAGCGTCCCGTCGGCCGCCGAGCCGACGCTCGTCGAGACCTTCTTGCCGCGCAGGTCGCCAGCGAGAGAAGTTTCGAACCGGGCCCGGTGACCACTGTGTTGAGGGCGCCGCGCAGGTTGTAGCCGGTGACGGAGACGAGCTTGGTGGGCCGGTTGAGCTGCTTGCCCCGGGCCGCGTTGATGAGCAGCGGGAAGTCACCCATCGAGCCGATGTCGATCTTCCCGGCGGTCATCTGCGCCGTGATCGGCGCGCCCGTGGCGTAGTCCTGCCACTTCACCTTGTATGTGATGCCGTCGCGCTTGCCGCGCGCGGCGAGCTCCCGCTCGAAGTAGCCCAGGGAGCGAAGCAGCGTGCCTGCCGTGACGGTGTTGATGGTCTTGGACTGGTAGCCGACGGTCACGGTGACCGTGCCGGAGTCGCCCGCATTCGCGTCGCCGCCACAGCCCGCGGCGAGCGGACGGTCAGCAGGACGGCAAGAGAAGCTGGAAGTACCTTGCGCGTCATGGGAGTTCGGACCTCTCGACCTTTGCCGGCTTCACCGGAGCAGATAGGGCATATTGACCGTGACCGTGACCGCGTCCGTGGGACAGCGGGCCGCGCACGGGCCGCAGTACCAGCACTCGTCGACGTGCATGTACGCCTTGCCGCTGTCCGGGTTGATGGCGAGGGAGTCGAGCGGGCACATGTCGACGCAGAGGGTGCAGCCGTCGATGCACTTCGACTCGTCGATGGTCACGGGCACGTCGGCGCGCTGGGGGGCCAGAGGCATGGCTGTCTCCCGGAAAAGGGGTGAGGGTGAACAGGGGCGTCAGAGGGAGCGGTGGAGCAGCCCGCTCATGGTGATGCGGTCGCCGCGGAAACGGATGAACTCCAGGTCCACGGGGCGTCCGTCGGACAGATGCGTGAGCCGTTCGAGCATGAGCACGGCCGCGCCGCGCGGTGCCTGCAGTACGGCGGCGGAGTGCACGTCGGCGTTGACGGCCTCCAGCGTGATCTCGGCCGTGCCCAGCGGCTGCCCGGTCAGGGTCTCGAGCAGCCGGAACACATCGGTGTGCTCCAGGTCGCAGCCGAGCAGACCGGCGCCGATGTCGAGGGGGATGTAGGTGAGGTCGAGGGAGAGGGGCAGACCGTTCAGCCGGCGCAGCCGCTCGATGTAGAGGACGTCGGCGTGGTCCGCCAGGCCGAGTCGCCGGGCCACGGGCGCGGGCGCGGGCGCGGGGACGGGGCCGACCGTACGGACCTCGTTGGTGACGTCGCCGTGTTCGTGGAGGGTCTCGGCGAGGCCCTGCAGCCGGTCCAGGCCGTGCGGGTACTTCTCGGACACCACGACCGTGCCGACGCCGGGCTGGCGCTCGACAAGACCCTCGGTACGGAGTAGATCCAGCGCCTGTCGGACGGTGTTGCGGGAGACGCGATAGTCGTCGCCGATCGTGCCCTCCAGCGGCAGCACGCCGCCGGGGAAGCCGCCCGTACGCACCTGGTGGCGCAGCAGGTCGGCGAGCTGCCGCGCCTGGTCCGCGCGCAGCCGCCGCCGTCGGGCGGCGGCGACCGGCACGGTGTGCTCACGGATACGTTCGGCTGGCATGGAGGGACCATACCGACGCTGTGTCGACAGTGGTGTTGCCAGAGTGTTGCGCCACCAGCGGCCGCTGGAACACCCGGCTGACCTGCAGTGATGCTGGTCAGCGGGAAAGATCTGCCACCCCCGGGGCGTCAGTCGCCGCCGCCCCCGCCTCCACCGCCGTCACTGCCGCCGTCCCCGCCGCTCCCCGACTGCTTGTCCTGCTGAACGGCGCGGTGCACCGCATGCGGTGCCCACTCCTCCCGTACGAGAACGCGCAGTGCGCCGCGCTCCCGCCGGGACCCGAATCCCGGATGCAGCACCTTGGCAAGACCGATCGCCGCGGTGAAGGCGGCCAGCAGCCGGCTGCGGCGGTCCGGGAAGCCGGCCGCCACCGACTCGGCGTAGCGCCCACGCACCGGCGCCGACCAGTCGTCGGCCGCCGCAGGGTATCGGTGGTACGGGAAGAGACCAAGGAAGCGGCGGGTCTCCACCCGCAGCGCACCGCGGCCCACCAGTTGGTACAGGCACAGCTCTTCGACTCTCCGCCCGGTGCTCCTGACCCAGGGCCGGGCACGTACGCCGTCGCCGAACCGGCTCTTGCGCGGGGCCGGGAGGCTCGCCAGGATCTGCGCCGACAGCGGGTCCTGCGGCGGCAGGGGGTTGACCACCGTCACCCGGCCGCGTGCCTCGGTGATCCTGCCCTGGAGCTCCAGCTCGGCGAGGGCGGCGCCGGCCAGCCCGTACTGGAGATAGCGCCTGGTGCAGTGCCGACGGCCCGTCACCGGGTCGAGGGCGAGCAGCAACAGCTCCTCGGGCAAGGAGAGTTCGGTCATTGCACGACGCTCGGTACGATCCGGCCGGTCACTTCGCCCAGGCCCACCCGGGTGCCGTCCGGACCGGGCGCCCACGCGGTCATCGTCACCACGTCGCCGTCCTCCAGGAACGTCCGCTTGCCCTCCGGGAGTTCGAAGGGGTCCCGGCCGTTCCAGGTGAGCTCCAGCAGCGAGCCGCGCTGGTGGACCTCGGGGCCGCTGACCGTTCCGGAACCGTAGAGGTCGCCCGTACGGAGCGAGGCGCCGTTGACCGTCATATGGGCCAGCTGCTGGGCGGCCGTCCAGTACATGGTGGAAAACGGCGGCTCGGCGATCACATGGCCGTTGACCGCCACCGTGATGTGCAGGTCGAAGCCGCCCGGCTCTTCCTCGGCGGAGTCGTCGAGGTAGGGGAGCAGATCGAAGTCGCGGGCGGGCGGGGCGGACCTCGCCGCGTCAAGGGCCTCCAGCGGGGTAACCCAGGCGGAGACGGAGGTGGCGAACGACTTGCCGAGGAACGGTCCGAGCGGGACGTACTCCCAGGCCTGGATGTCGCGTGCCGACCAGTCGTTGAGCAGCGAGAGGCCGAAGACATGCTCGCGGAAGTCTCCGAGGGCCACCGGCCTGCCCAGCTCGGAGGGGGCGCCGACGAGGAAGGCGACCTCGGCCTCGATGTCGAGCTTGATCGACGGGCCGAAGACGGGTGCGGCGTCGGCGGGCGCCTTGCGCTGGCCACAGGGGCGTACCACGTCCGTGCCGGAGACGACGACGGTGCCGGAGCGGCCGTGGTAACCGATCGGTAGATGCTTCCAGTTGGGGGTCAGCGCGTCCCCGTCCGGCCGGAAGATCCTGCCGACGTTGGTGGCGTGGTGCTCGCTCGCGTAGAAGTCGACGTAGTCGGCGACTTCGTAGGGGAGGTGCAGCGTGACCGAGTCGAGCGGGTGCAGCAGCGGCTCCACGTCCTGCCTGTGGGCCGGCACGGTGAGCCAGGCGGTGAGCGCGCGGCGTACGTCGCGCCAGGCGGTGCGGCCCGCCGCGAGCAGCGGGTCGAGGCTCGGCCGGGCCAGCAGCACGGCGTAGGGGGAGCCGAGAACGTGGGCCGCCGCCCCGGCGTCGAGGACATGATTGCCGATGCGGACGCCGAGCCGTCGGCGGTCGGGCTCGTCGGCGGTGGTGAAAACGCCGTACGGAAGGTTGTGCGGGCCGAAGGGATCGCCGTCGGCCAGATCGAGCGGGCTCTGCTCGGGCATCGGTGCTTGCCTCGCTTTCCACGGGTGTGGGGCACACGTTACGTGGACGTCCCCCCCGCGGCGGCACTGTGCCCGGACCGGCCCGGAGGACCTGCCCGGACCGGCCCGGAGGACCTGCCCGGACCGGCCCGGAGGACCTGCCCGGACCGGCCGGGAGGACCGGCTCCGACCCGCTGTCAGCCGGCCATCCGCGGGATCCGCTTCTCCCACGTGCGGTGGAAGACGACCTCGCCGTGGTCCTTGCACACCACCTCGTTCGACGTGATGAAGTCGGCCGCGTCGCAGGTGATTTCGGAGCGCGTCTCGATCCGTACGTCCCAGGCCAGTTCCGGCCGGTGCAGCCGGATGGCCCAGTCCGAGCGGGCGGCGGCGGAGTGCGGGTCGTCCTGGCGGATCGTGTACGTCTCCAGCGCCTCCTGGGTGAACTCCAGGCCGTCCGGGTAGACGAGGGTGCCCCCGTTGCGGGGGTCGACCTCCAGCCGCCATTCGCCCTTGGCGACGTCCCGGACCACCAGCCGCTGTGGGCGCTGCTCGTCGAGCGTGGCGGGGGAGCTGACGAGCAGTAGCCCGGACTGCTCGGGCTCCTCGAAGGTGATCGCGTCCGCTGCGCTCTCACCGGTCCGGCGTACGGGGAGTTCGAGGCGGGAGCCCGCCGGGTCCAGCGTGAAGCCGGCCGAGCCGGTCTGCGGCCAGATCCACGGCCAGTACGCGGAGCAGACGGCGAGCCGGATGCGGTGGCCGGGCGGGAAGGTGTGGCCGATGCCGTTCAGCTCGAGGGAGACGTCCTCTGTCGCGCCGGCCGGCCAGGCGTTGGCGCGCTCGCGGCCGTGGCGCGCGGAGAGATTGAGGACGCCGCGGGTGACCAGGGTGGAGGCGCCGTCCGGGGCGACGTCGCAGATCCGGGCGATCGCCTGGCCGTAGGGCACGTCCATGCGCAGCCGCAGGCTGAGGCGGGGGCGGCCCAGGATCTCGACCGGGTCGCCGGTGACCGGGAATTCGAAGCAGGCGGAGCGGGCGTCCTCCTCGCGCTGGTCGGGCGGCAGGTCGGCGTCGTTGCCGCGGGGGAGGAAATTGCCGGCATCCACTCCGGTGTGCTGGGGGGAGCGGACGATCACCGGTCCGCCCCGGAGTGCGTACGGGACGAGCGTGATGTGCGGCGAGGGCCACGCGGGATCGCCGACCCAGCGGCCCGGCAGCTCGGGGTAGCTCGTAGCGGGTGGGTGCGACCCGCTGATCCAGGAGCGCAGCAGGGGCTCGGCCATGACGCCGGTGTCAGCGCCTTTGAGCCAGTGGTCCCACCATCGACGCGTCTCCTGGAGGAAACCGATCGCCGGACCCGGCATGCCCCGGTCGGGGTACTGGTGCGACCACGGGCCGATCAGGCCCCGTACACGATCGGGCGGCAGATGCTCGACGAGCCGCAGCACGGTGTCCCGGTACGGGTCGTGCCGGCCGCCCACCGCCAGAACCGCCGCGTCGATGGCGGCGTAGTCCTCGCGGACGCTGCCCTGCTGCCAGTAGTCGTCACGGATCTGGTGGCCGAGCCAGGTGTGGATGAAGGGGGCGAGGGCCTCCAGCCGCTTCAGCCACATCTCACTCCACCGGTCGCCGGCGAAGAGCGGGTCCGGCGGGCAGGAGACGAGGGCGAGCATGGCGGCGGCCCGGGCGTGCATGGCGGCGGCGAGCACCGAACCGCCCATGTAGTGCGCGTCATTGTCGTAGCGGTCGTCCGTCGAACAGACGGTGACGACCGCCTTGAGAGGCTCGGGTGCCAGAGCGGCTGTCCGCAGCGCGTTGACGCCGCCCCGGCCGATGCCGAACATGCCGACCCGGCCGGTGCACCACGGCTGCCGGGCGAGCCAGTTGACGACCTCGACACCGTCGGCCCGCTCGGTCGCGTCGTACTCGTCCCCGGGCAGGCCCTCACTGTTGCCGTGTCCCCGCGCATCGACGCGTACGGAGGCGTAACCATGGCCCGCGTACCAGGGGTGGCGCTGCCAGTCGCGTGGCGCGGTCCAGTCGGTCAGCCGGCAGGGCAGATACTCGAGCAGGGCGGGAACGGGCTCGTCGGTCAGCGGCCGCCAGATCCGCGCGTACAGCCTCGTCCCGTCCGGCATCGCGATACGGATGTCCTCGTGGGCGGTCTCGTACGGGAAATAGGTGCGGATGTGCATGGCATGACCTCAGCGAATGTTCCGGGCAAAGGGGCCACTCGTGGTCGTACGGACTGATCACGAACATACCGGGGGAGGCGGGAAGCCGCCCACGGTGATCGAAAGGCGACCGGATACGCTGACTTGAGTGATTCCAGCGACACATCGACAATCCGTGTGATCGTCAGCAGACAGGAGATCCCCTCGTGACCGTCGTCGGGCCGTTCGGGCTGAGCGTGCGGGACCAGGCTCTTGAGGCCGATGTCCAGACCGGATTGGCGGCTGTCGAGGCGGGACTGCTCGATGCCACCAAGAGTGAGGTGCCCTTCATCACGGAGGCCGCACGTCACCTCGTACGAGCCGGGGGCAAGCGCTTCCGGCCGCTGCTGGTGATGCTCGCTTCCCAGTTCGGTGATCCGTACGCGCCGGGTGTGGTGCCCTCGGCCGTGGTCGTCGAGCTCACCCATCTGGCGACGCTGTATCACGACGATGTGATGGACGAGGCCGATGTGCGGCGCGGCGTGGACAGCGCCAACGCCCGCTGGGGCAACTCGGTTGCGGTGCTGACCGGCGACTTCCTGTTCGCGAGGGCCTCGCACATACTGGCCGACCTTGGCCCGGAGGCCGTCCGTATCCAGGCGGAGGCCTTCGAGCGGCTGGTCACCGGCCAGATCCTGGAGACGGCGGGGCCGCGCGACGGCCGCGACCCGGTCGAGCACTACCTCGATGTCATCGGGGGCAAGACGGGCTCGCTGATCGCGGTCTCGGGCCGGTTCGGCGCGATGATGTCGGGCGCGGACGAGGGTGTCGTGGACATCCTCACCCAGTACGGGGAGCGGCTCGGCGTGGCGTTCCAGCTCGCCGACGACGTACTCGACATCGCCAGCGACTCGCACGAGTCGGGCAAGACGCCCGGCACGGATCTGCGCGAGGGCATCCCGACGCTGCCGGTGCTGCATGTGCGCGCGCAGGCGGAGGCCGAGGGGCGGGCGGAGGATCTGGAGCTCGTCGCCCTGCTCGACGGGGATCTGACGGACGACGACCGGCATGCCGAGGCGCTGCGACTGCTGCGTTCACACCCGGCGCTGGAGCAGGCCAGGCGGGACACCGTGCGGTACGCGCAGGAGGCGCGGGCGATGCTCGCTCCGCTGCCCGACTGCTATGCGAAGGCCGCCCTGGAGGAGCTTTGCGACGCGGTGGTCCACCGCGCGGGCTGACCGCCGCAGTGCCGCTGACCGGCCCAGTACCACGGCCGGGGCTCGCTCCGGGATCCCTCTGAGGCTTGTGACACAGGTCACACTCTTGGATTGAGTCTAACCTCGGATCGACTCCGTATCCATGCCCAGAAGCTGACGCAATGGGCGTTGGCGTCGTGTACGGGGGATTTCACAATGAAGCGCACTAAGATCATCCTTATCGGTACTACCGCCGTCGCTGCCGCGGCCGGCGTCACCCTCGCCGTCCTGCCGGCTTTTGCCGCCGACAACAGCAGCTCCGCCGCCGGTCACTCGGGGCAGGCGGACAGCAGCGCGGGCATCGCCGTCCAGAGCGGCGGCAGCGGCTCGGACAGCGGCGCCTCCCTTTTCGTGGCGAGCCTGAACGGGGCCAACGAGGTGCCTGTGCAGGGTGGACCCGCCGTCGGCGACCGCGACGGCGCAGCGCTGGAGTTTGTGAAGGTCAAGGGGGACAAGGTGTCGGTCGCCGTGAAGTGGCGCGGCACCGACAAGCCGACCGCCCTCCATATCCACCAGGGCGCGAAGGGCGCCAACGGCGGCATCAAGGTCGACTTCACCGGGCTGCTCGGCAAGGGCAAGACCAAGACCAAGGGCTGGGCGGGCGCGGTCACCGGCACCGTCCAGGTCAAGGACAAAGCCGTGCTCGACGCCTTCAAGACGGACCCGAACGGCTTTTACGCCAATCTGCACACCGCCGGGTTCCCGGGCGGAGCGGTTCGCGGCCAGTTCCACAAGGTGACCGGCTCCTTCCCGTTCGCCGCGGCACTCGACAACTTCCAGGCCTCCGTCGTCAAGGGCAAGCAGATCTACGAGTGCAAGAAGGGCGACGACGGCAAGTTCTCCTTCCAGCAGCGCGACGTCCGGGCCGCGCTCGGCGGGTACATCGCCCACTCCTTCGTCGCCCCCAACTCCGGTACGCCGCAGTGGATCGCGCAGGACCACAGCGCCGTCACCGGAAAGCTGATCAGCAAGACGCCGAACGGCGACAAGAACATCGCCGAGCTGGACCTCAAGGCGACTCAGTCCGGCAAGAAGCGAGGGCTGTTCGCGGACACCCAGGAGATCTTCCGGCTGAACACGGTGGGCGGCGTCGCGCCGGCCGGCAGCTGTGAACAGGGCTCGATCGTGGGGGTCCCGTACGGGGCGGACTACGTCTTCGTCCAGAAGTAGCCGCTTTCATCGAGCGGTGACCGCCGCTCGGCGGTGACCGGGGCAGAGGGCGCGGCGCCTCCCCTACCCCTACTGGTTGGGGGACGCGCAGCGCCCTACTGTCATCCCAGAGCAGTACGCCAAGTTGCTCCCGCGGTCTGACGCTTCTGTACGCCCCATTTGGTCAGATGAATACACCACCCCTGACCAACCACGGAGGTAGGGCACACCATGGCACCGAACGACAGCGCACAGACCACCGAAGAGGCCAAGGACCTCGTAGCGGGCCGCCGCAGGGCAACGCGCTACATCGTCCCGGTCGCGGTGGCCGGGGTGGCGGCGGCGACCATCGGGCTCGTCCCGGCGCTCGCTGCCTCCGGTGACCCCGATCTGCCGAAGATCACCGCGCAGGAACTCATCGAGAAGATGGCCGCGTCGGACACCCAGCAGCTCTCCGGCACGGTGAAGATCAACACGGACCTCGGCATTCCGTCCCTGGGCGGCCTCGCCGAACTGGGCGGCGGCTCTCTCGCCCCGGGGGGCGAGCGCGGGGAGTCGGGCTCGGCCGCGTCGCCGGACGGCAAGCTGCTGGAGCTGGCCTCCGGTTCGCACACCCTGCGGGTCGCGGCCGACGGCCCCGACAAGCAGAAGGTGTCGATCCTCGAGGACACCGCCGAGTACAGCGTGATCCACAACAGCGGCGAGGTCTGGGCGTACGACAGTGCGTCGAACGAGGCATTCCACGCCAAGGACGACGGCTCCGGCACGGGTCCCGGCAAGGAGCGCGAGGCCGCGCCGAAGGATCTGCCGACCACGCCCAAGGAGCTTGCCGACGAGGCGCTGAAGGCCGCGGACGAGACCACGTCGGTGACCGTGGGCGGTACCGCGCAGGTGGCCGGCCGTGATGCGTACCAGCTGGTCATCAAGCCGAAGCAGAGCGGTTCGACGGTCGGCTCCATCAAGATCGCGGTGGACGCGAAGAACGGCGTGCCGCTGAAGTTCACGCTCACCCCGAGCAGTGGCGGCAAGGCCGCGATCGACGCGGGCTTCACCAAGGTCGACTTCTCCAAGCCGGCCGCGTCCACCTTCGACTTCACCCCGCCCAAGGGCGCGAAGGTGACCGAGGCCGACGAACTGGAGAAGGAGAAGGGCCTGGAGCGCGGCGCGAAGAACCACGAGGACTTCAAGGGCATGGAGGACTTCCAGGGGCTGAACATCATCGGCGAGGGCTGGACCTCCATCGCCAAGATCGAGATGCCGGGCGGCGAGGGAATCGGCGCGCCGAAGGACGGCGAAGTCCCGCCGGAGGCCGAGAAGTTCCTGAACGCGCTGGGGGACCAGGTCGACGGTAAGTTCGGTTCGGGCACGGTCTTTAAGACCCGTCTGGTCAACGCGCTGATGACGGACGACGGCAAGGTCTACGTCGGCGCCGTGACCAAGGACGCACTCGTGAAGGCCGCGAACGAGGGCAAGTAATCCAAGCAGCCCCACTGGCCCAGTAACCCAACTGGCCCAGTAGCCCACAGGACAGAACGCGCACTCACCTCCGCCCCGCCGTACGCTCCGTACGGTGGGGCGGAGCGCTGACCCGAGTGAACGGGGGACCGGAATGACAGCCGCCATGCAGACCGGCGTCGAGACGGTCATCGAGACGCGAGGTCTCACCAAGCGTTACCGGGGCGGCCAGTTGGCCGTCGACGGGCTCGATCTCACCGTCCCCGCCGGCAGCGTCTTCGGGTTCCTCGGTCCCAACGGATCGGGCAAGACCACCACCATCCGGATGCTGATGGGACTCATCGACCCCACCGCGGGCAGTGCCACCGTCCTCGGCAGGCCCATGCCGCGCGCCGTGCGCACGGTGCTGCCGCAGGTGGGCGCGCTGATCGAAGGGCCCGCGCTGTACGGGTTCCTGAACGGCCGGGACAATCTGCTGCGGTACGACTCCGCCGACCCGAGTGCCGATCCGCGTACCCGCGGCGCCCGCGTCGCCGCCGCGCTGGACCGGGTCGGGCTCACCTCGGCCGCCGGCAAGAAGGCCAAGGCGTACTCCCTCGGGATGAAGCAGCGGCTCGGGCTCGCGGCCGCGTTGCTGCGGCCCCGCAGGCTTCTGGTGCTCGATGAGCCGACGAACGGCCTCGATCCGCAGGGCATGCGGGAAATCCGTTGGCTGGTACGGGAGTTGGCGGCCGATGGCACCACCGTCTTTCTCTCGTCCCACCTCCTCGACGAGATCGAACAGGTCTGCACGCATGCCGCGGTGATGGCTCAGGGACGGCTGCTCACCCAGGGGCCGGTCGCCGATCTCGCGGCGGGCGCCCGGGGCAGGCTGGCCGTCGTCACGCCCGACACGGGGGACGCGGCCCGGCTGCTCAAGGAGCTCGGTGTCACCGGGCTGAGCGTCGAGCAGGACCGGGTGACCGGTGAGCTGCCGGGCGCGGATGTGGAGTTGGCGGAGCTCAGTGCCGCGCTGGTGCACGGCGGTGTACGGGTACGAGGGTTCGGGATCGAGCGCGCCTCACTGGAGGACGCCTTTGTCGCGCTGACCGGGGAGGGATTCGATGTCGCGGGTTGAGGAGGTCGAGGGGGCCGGGGCGAATGGGACGGCTGACGCGACCGGGGCGGCGGATGCGAACGCGACGGCCGACGGGACCGGTCCGGTTGACGCGACCAGGACGGCTGACGCGGCCGGGACGCTTCGCGGCCCCAGCCCGCTGTGGACGCTTGGGCTGTTCCGCTCCGAGCTGACCACCACCTTGCGGCGCTGGCGGACGCTCGCGCTGCTGGGCGTGCTGGCCGCCGTGCCCGTACTGATCGGCATCGCCGTGAAGATCGAGACGAGCGACGGCGGTCCGGTCGGTGACGGCGGCGGGCAGGGCCCGGCCTTCATCACGCAGATCACCAACAACGGCCTGTTCCTTGTCTTCGCCGCGCTCGCCGCGACCCTGCCCGTCTTCCTCCCGATGACCATCGGCGTCGTCGCGGGCGATGCGATCGCGGGCGAGGCGAGCTCCGGCACCCTGCGCTATCTGCTGGTCGCCCCGGCCGGGCGCACCCGGCTGCTGTTCGCCAAGTACGCCGCGACCTGCGCGTTCTGCCTGGTCGCGACCCTGGTCGTGGCGGGGTCGGCGCTCGCGGTCGGAGCGCTGCTCTTTCCGCTCGGCGATGTCGTGACCATCTCAGGCACCCGGATCTCGTTCGGGGACGGGCTGCTGCGGGCCGCACTGGTCGCGGTCGTCGTAGCGGCCTCGCTGGCCGGCATCGCGGCGCTCGGCCTGTTCGTCTCGACCCTCACCGGCAGCGGCATCGCGGCGATGGCGACGACGGTCGGACTGCTGATCACGGTGCAGATCCTGGACACGATTCCGCAGCTGCACGGGATCCACCCCTACCTCTTCCCGCACTACTGGCTGTCCTTCGCGGACCTCATGCGGGAGCCCGTCCACTGGGACGAGGTGGTCAAGAACCTCGGCCTGCAGGGGGTGTACGTGGCGGTGTTCGGGTCCGCGGCGTGGGCGCGCTTCACGGCGAAGGACATCACGGCGTAGCCGGAGGGACCGGCGTACGCGGCGCGAAGAAAGCCTTGGCTTCGGTCTGCGCCCGGATGTCGTTCAGTACGTCGCCGGGGCGCGAGCCGTTGCCGAGCAGCACACCGCCCCACTCCATCTTCATGTACGAGGCGATGGTGTTCAGCGTCCCGACCAGCGGGTCGGCGGCCGAGCGGTCGGAGTCGGCGAGCGCGGTCACGCCCCACAGGGTGCGGCCGGCCATGCGCGGCTTGAAGTCCACACCGGGCACCCGCATCCAGCCCGACCAGTGGTCGAGGTACCGCTTGGTGCTGGTGGTGAGGGAGTACCAGTACAGCGGCGAAGCGATCACCAGGTCGGTCGCCTCCAGCGTGGCGTCCAGCAGGGTGGCCGCGTGCCCGGTGGGGGCAGGGTAGTTGCCCTCGCCCTCGTGGCGAAGGTCCTCGAAGTCGGGCAGCGGGAGGTCGGACAGGTTCAGCCAGCGCTGCTCCGTCCCGGTCGGCAGTTGTTCGGCGGCCAGCCGGGCGAGCGCCTCGGTGTTGCCGCCTGTGCGGCTGCTGCCCAGCAGGAACAGGAACTTCCGGCTCACGATCGACGCCCCCTCGTATACGTACTCGAGCACTCACAAGATGACTGCATGCGTGCGCAGTATATGCACACGCATGCAGTCGGTGGGGGGTGGCGGTCGGAGGTGATGCGCGGAAAGTGCGGTCGGGAAGGCGCCGTCAGGAAGGCGCGGTCGGGAAGACGCGGTCGGAAGGCGCCGTCAGAAGGTGAGCTTCCAGCTGTCGATGTAGCCGGTGTCCTGCGCCGCGACGTCCTGGACGCGCAGCTTCCAGGCGCCGTTCGCCGTCTCGCTCGACGCGTTCACGGTGTACGTGGCGATGACGTTGTCGGCCGAGTCGCTGCCGCTGGCGCTCTTCAGCCGGTACGCCGTCCCATCGGGGGCCACGAGGTCGAGGACCAGGTCGCCGCGCCAGGTGTGCTTGACGTCCACGCCGACCTTGAGGGCGGCCGGGGCGTTGCCGGTGCGGCCCGAGACGGTCACGGTGGAGGTGACGGCTGCTCCGTTGTCCGGGATGGCGACGTCGGCGGCGTTCTCGTAGATGTCGCCGGGCGGGACGGTCGGCTCGGTGGACAGGGCCCACACGGCGTGGGCGATCGCGTCGCTGTTGCGGTCCAGCGCGGTGTCGTTGATGTTCGTGCTGGAGTCGCATGAGGAGTGGTAGCAGCGGTCGAAGGCCTGGCCGGCCGTGCCGCCCCACTTCTGGGCCTGGGCGCTGGACTTCGTACGGCTCGCGCCGGTGAACAGGCCGCCGACCGGTATGCCGACGTTCTTGAACGAGGCGTGGTCGGAGCGGCCGTCGCCCTCCGTCTCGATCTCGGTGGCGACGCCGAGGCCCGCGAAGTAGTCCTTGAAGGTCTTCTCGATCGTCGGGTCGTCGTCGTAGACGAAGTATCCGGGGTTCGGGGAGCCGATCATGTCGAAGTTGAGATAGCCGGCGATCTTTGAACGCTCCGCCGCGGGAAGGTTGTTGACGTAGTACTTCGACCCGACCAGGCCCAGCTCCTCCGCGCCCCACCAGCCGAACCGCAGGTGTTTCACCGGCTTGAGCTGGGCGCGGGAGACGGCGAGGGCGGTCTCGAGTGTGCCTGCGGAGCCCGAGCCGTTGTCGTTGATGCCCGCACCCGAGCTGACCGAGTCCAGGTGTGCGCCGGCCATGACGACGGAGTTGGCGTCGCCGCCGGGCCAGTCGGCGATCAGGTTGTAGCCGGTGGCGCCGCTGGTGGTGAACTGCTGGAGCGATGTGGTGAATCCGGCCGCGTCCAGCTTGGCCTTCACATAGTCGATCGACGCCTTGTACCCGGCCCGGCCGTGCGCGCGGTTGCCGCCATTGGCCGTGGCGATCGACTGGAGCTCGGTGAGATGCGCCTTGACGTTGGCGAGCGGTATGTCGGGGGCGGCGAGCGCGGGCGCCGGGGCGGCGGGGGCCGCGGTCGCTGAGGGGGCGGCGGAGGCGAGCAGTCCGGCGAGGGCGAGCGCGGCGGCCGCGGCGGTCCGTCTGGGTATGGAGAGCTTCAGATGGGGGGTCACGTGGGGGCTCCGAATTCCGTACGGGGACAGGACGGAACGTGCGAGACGCCCTGGAACGGCGGGTCCCAGGGCGTTGGAGCTGGAGGTGCGCAGTGCGTGCTGTGAGTTCAGCGAGAGTTTGACTAACCGTCAAGGGCGGAAATCGGTCATGGGGGTTCACATAGCGGACGACCGCTTCCCCTCTTCCGCATTCGCGCGGGGTCCGAGCGCGGTCCGAGCGCGGTCCGAGCGCGGTCCTATTGGGATCCGATTGGGATCCGATCGGGGTCTCGCGCACGTCTACTACTCCACGCAGAACTCATTCCCCTCGGGGTCGGCCATGGTGGTCCAGACGCCCATCGGCTCGTCCACGTGGTAGAGAACGGACGCCCCCAGGCCCTCCAGGCGCGCGACCTCCGCCTCCCGTTGCTCCGCGCAGACGTGCAGGTCGAGATGGAGCCGGTTCTTGGCCGTCTTCCCTTCCGGTACGCGCTGGAAGAGGATCCTGCGCCCGAGTCCCATACCGCTGTCCTTGTCGAAGGGGTCGTCCGGATGCCGGACGGCGGCGTAGTCGCGCCAGGCGTCCCGGCTGTGCCACTGGGTCGTCGATCCCTCCGGTAGTTGTCCGTATCCGCGCAGGCGCTCGATGAGCACGCTGTGGTCCTCGAGTTCGTAGCCCAGCGCCTCGGCCCAGAAGTCGGCCTGCTCGTGCGGGTCGGACGTATCGATGACGAGCTTCCAGTGCAGGGCCATGTAACCACTTATATTGGTTACATGAGCCGCGGGGGCGCTCGGCGGTCGGCCGCTCCACGTCCGGGGCGCGGCTCCCTTCACATCGGGTCGATGTTCTCCGGTTCGTCCGCCGGACTCACGCGTCCTGGCGGGCGGGTGCGACGCCGCTCGGTGGGCGGCCGACCCGCCGTCGTGTCCGGGCCGCCACGTTCGTACGCGCCGGTGGTGCCGCGGGCCCGGGCCGCCTCCTGTTCGGCGATCGACAGCCACTGCTCCCAGCGTCGGCGCATCGGGTTGATCAGGCCGCCGCCGACGCCCACGATCAGGATGCCCGCGATCGCGGCGAGCGCCGCGACGAGCACCGGGCCGGTCACCGAGGTCGCGATCTCCGCCTGGCCGAGGGCCGCGATCACGCCGAGCGACACGATGAACGCCCAGGCCGCCGTGGACAGGACCTTGCCGTACGAGGTCTGGCCCAGCGCCCCCTGGACGATGTCGCGGACCGCGCGTGCGATGGCCAGGGTCACCACGACGATCACGCACGCCACGATCGCCTTCGGCAGCCACCCGACAACACTGTTGATCATGCCGCTGACCGGGTTCGGTCCGAAGACCCCGAAGCCCAACTGGAGCGCGATCAGCAGGATCCCGTAGTAGATGATCTTGGCGATGATCCCAGTCGCGTCGTACTTCGACCCCTGAAGGGCATTGGCGACCCCGCTGCGTTCCGCGAGCCTTTCGAAGCCGAGCCTGCGCAGGAGTTGGTCGGCGACCCGGGCCAGCAGCTTTGCCACGAACCAGCCGATGAGCAGGATGACCAGGAAGCCGATGAGCTTCGGCACGAACCTGGCCACTGCCGACCACGCCTCGGTGATCCCCTGTCCGAAGTCGACTGAAATGGCGAGGGACGGGACGAGGGGCTGGGCGAGGGGCTGCGACATGACGCACTCACTCCGCTCCGGGGCCCGCACACATTGGGACCTGTACCTCCGGTGGTAGCACCGGTCGAGGGGTGGGGGCCTGCGCCCAGCCCGGCAGGTGAGCCGATCGAGTGTTAATTGCCCGGGGGACTGAGGCGTCAGGCGGTGGGCTGCGTCGGAGCCGGAGCCGGAGCCGGAGCCGGAGCCGGAACAGGAACTGGAACAGCAGCGGCAGGCGCCGCCGCGGCCAGCCGCAGTGCCGCCGCCTTCGTACGCCGTGCCGTTCGCAGCGCGTCCCAGGTCAGACAGGTCAGCGCCAGCCACACCAGCGCGAAGCCGGCCCACCGCTCGGCCGGCATCTCTTCGTGGAAGTACAGGATCCCCAGCAGGAACTGGAAGACCGGCGCCAGATACTGCAGCAGCCCCAGCGTCGAGAGCGGCACCCGGATCGCCGCCGCGCCGAAGCAGACCAGCGGCACCGCGGTCACCACTCCCGTCGCGGCGAGCAGCGCCGCATGTCCCGCGCCGTGTGTCCCGAAGGTGGCGGAGCCGTCAGCGCCGAGCCAGAGCAGAAAGCCGAGCGCCGGGAGGAACTGGATCGCGGTCTCGGCGGCCAGCGACTCCAGCCCACCGATGTTGACCTTCTTCTTGACCAGGCCGTACGCCGCGAACGAGAAGGCCAGCACCAACGAGATCCACGGCGGCTGCCCGTATCCGATCGCCAGCACGAGCACCGCGGCGAAGCCGGTGCCGACCGCCGCCCACTGCGCCGGGCGCAGCCGCTCCTTCAGCAGCAGCACGCCCATCGCGATGGTGACCAGCGGGTTGATGAAGTAGCCGAGCGAGGCCTCGACGACATGGCCGGAGTTCACGGCCCAGATGTAGAAGCCCCAGTTGACGGTGATCACAGCCGCGGCGACCGTGATCAGTCCCAGCTTGCGGGGCTGCCGTATCAGCTCCCGTACCCAGCCCCACCGCTTCAGCGCCAGCAGCGCGACGACGACGAGGGCCAGCGACCAGACCATCCGGTGAGCGAGGATCTCCATCGCTCCCGACGGCTTCAGCAGCGGCCAGAAGAGCGGGACCAGGCCCCACATCCCGTAGGCCGCGATCCCGTACAGCAGTCCTGCCCGCTGTTCACCGTCCGACTTCACTGACCCTCCCCCGCCCTGTGCCCGTCACCACGAAGAAGGTACGCGGCACAGGGCCGGGCTGTCATGCCCGTATCGCCATACGGTCATGACGGATCTTGGTCCCTCGGCCCGTTCGCCGGCCGGCCGGTCGGTCAGTGGGCCGGCCGGCGAGCAGGTGCAGACGGCGAGTCGGTCAGGCCGTGGCGAGTGCGGCCGCGACCGAGTCGGCGAGCGGCGTCGTGGGGCGCCCGGCCAGCCGCGCCAGGTCGCCCGTCGTGCCCGTCAGCAGCCCGCGCCCGACCGCCGCGTCGACGTCGACGAGGATCTCGGCGAACGGCCCGGGCACGCCCGCGGACGTGAGGATTCCCAGGTGCGCCTCGGCCGGGACGTTGTTGTACGCGATTCTCCGGCCGGTCTGCCGGGACAGCTCGGCTGCGTACTCGGCGAGGGACCAGGCGGTGTCGCCGCTCAGTTCGTACGCCTTGCCCAGGTGTCCTTCACCGGTCAGCACGGCGGCCGCCGCGGCGGCGTAGTCGGCGCGGGCGGCCGAGGCGATCCGGCCGTCGCCTGCACTCGCGACGACGGCGTTGTGTGCGAGGACCGGGGCGAGGTTCTCGGTGAAGTTCTCCGTGTACCAGCCGTTGCGAAGGAAGGTGTACGGCAGGCCCGAGTCGAGGATCAGCCGCTCGGTGACCTTGTGCTCGGCGGCCAGCTCGAAGTCGGCGTCGGGACCGCCCAGTACGCCCGTGTACGCGAGCTGCGCGACGCCCGCCGCCTTCGCTGCCTCGACCACGGCGGTGTGCTGCGGCACCCGCTGTCCGACCTCGCTGCCGGATATCAGCAGCACGCGGTCACCGGCGCGAAAGGCCCCCGCCAGCGTCTCGGGAACGCTGTAGTCGGCGATGCGCACCTCGACGCCGCGCGCCGCCAGGTCCGCGGCCTTCTCCTTGTCGCGGACGACGGCGGCGAGCTGGCGCGCCGGGACGGTGGCGAGCAACTCGTCGACGACGAGACGGCCGAGGGCTCCGGTGGCTCCGGTGACGACGATGCTCATGGGTGATTTCTCCTCTTGTGGTGCCTTCAATGCGTTTCCAGACTCACCCTATGGCTGGCACTAACTCATGGAAAGTACCCACTTTGAAGTAAGGTACTGGCATGGCCGTAAGCAGAGACCCCGACGTCAATCGGGCGATGTGCCCCTCCCGTCTGATCCTTGAGCACGTCACCAGCCGCTGGGGTGTGCTCGTTCTCGCCGCGCTGCGGGATCGCTCGTACCGCTTCAGCGAGCTGCGCCGGGAGGTCGGCGGCGTCAGCGAGAAGATGCTGGCCCAGACCCTCCAGACCCTGGAGCGCGACGGCTTTGTGCGCCGCGACGCCAAGCCGGTGATCCCGCCCCGTGTCGACTACTCCCTGACCGAGCTCGGCACGGAGGCCGCCGAGCAGGTATGGGGGCTGGCCCGCTGGACGGAGAAGCGGGTGGACGAGGTCTTCACCGCGCGTGCCCGGTACGACGAGGCGAAGGAGCGGGGTGCCGCGTACGGCGAAGCCCGGACCCCCTGACGGGAGATCCGGGCCTCGGACAGATGGCTGACGTTCAGCCGGTGCGTAGCGCTCAGCCGACGACGGTCCAGGTGTCGCTGCCCGCGAGCAGCGCGGCGAGGTCTCCCTTGCCGTTCTGCTCGATGGCGGTGTCGAGTTGGTCGGACATCATCGTGTCGTAGACCGGCCGCTCCACGCTGCGCAGTACCCCGATGGGGGTGTTGTGCAGGGTGTCCGGGTCGGCGAGCCGGGAGAGTGCGAAGGCCGTGGTCGGGCTGGCGCTGTGCGCGTCGTGGACCAGGATCCGGCTCTCGTTCTCGG
>NZ_JAGGOI010000021.1 GCF_018614585.1 Streptomyces sp. ISL-1
GGCTTGCAGCCGCCCTCGCCAAAAAAACCGACACCAAAACCAGGCCTGCCTCGCAGCCAGCAACTCCGGCGGCTCTCAGTGAGCCGCCGAGGCGGGCGCGCAATGGTGAGTACGTCCTCTGCGGGGCGTTGCAGCTCCTGTTCCTCCTCGGCTACCCCGCCCTTACCGCGATCGTCGCGGTGAAGGGCTACGAATGGGTCTCGGCCAGCCCGAACCTGGTCGACATCTACCTGCGGGCGGTCGCGTACGGCGGCGCGATGTTCCTCGGCCTCTGCGCCCTTCCGATCCTGCTCAAGTGGGTGCTTATTGGCCGGTGGAAGCAGCAGCAGATCCGCGTCTGGAGCATGGCGTACTTCCGCTTCTGGCTCGTCAAGACCCTGGTCCAGCGGAACCCGATGGCGCTGTTCGTCGGTTCACCGCTCTACATGCTCTACCTGAGGGCACTGGGCGCGAAGGTCGGACGCGGCGCCGTCATCTTCTCCAGGAACGTGCCCGTGTGCACCGACCTGCTCAGCATCGGCGACGGCGCGGTGATCCGGAAGGATTCGTTCTTCAACGGCTACCGGGCCCACAACGGCATCATCCAGACGGGCGCGGTCAGCCTCGGCAAGGACACGCTCGTCGGCGAGATGACGGTGCTCGACATCTGGACCTCGCTGGGTGACGGGGCCCAGCTGGGGCACTCCTCCTCGCTGCACGCCGGACAGACCGTGCCCGACGGGGAGTGCTGGCACGGCTCCCCCGCGCAGCCGACCGACGTTGACTGCCAGCGGATCCCCACGATGGACGTCAGCACCCGGCGACGGGTCGTCTTCGCGACCGTGCAGCTGGTGAACCTGCTTCTGGTGGGTACGCCGCTGACGTTCGTCGTGGTCCGCGCGCTCACGAAGGTCCCGCAGCTCGTCACGCTGTTGGCCGCGGGACCGGTCTCCTTCACGAGCTGGGCGTTCTACCGCGACGACGCGCTGGTCATATCCGCCGTGCCCTTCTTCGGCGCGGTGCTCGTCGGCCTCGTGTTCGTGGGAACCGTTCCGCGCGTGCTGAACCTCTTCATCAAGCCGGACAAGGTCTACCCGCTGTACGGATTCCACTACTGGATCCACCGCGCGATCGCCCGCACGACGAACATCAAGTTCTACAACGTTCTCTTCGGCGGCACCTCCTACATCGTCCACTACCTGCGTTGGCTGGGCTACGACCTTCGCGGGGTGCGGCAGACCGGTTCGAACTTCGGCGAAATGGTCAAGCACGACACCCCGTTCCTCAGCGCGGTCGGCAGCGGAACGCAGGTCGCGGACGGGCTGTCCATCATCAATGCCGATTTCTCGAACACGTCCTTCCGGCTGTCCCGCGTGTCGATCGGGGCAGAGAACTTCCTTGGGAACATGATCGCCTATACCGCGCAGGGCAAGACGGGCGACAACTGCCTCCTCGCGACGAAGGTCATGGTTCCCCTCGACGGACAGGTGCGGGAAGGCGTAGGCCTGCTCGGCGCGCCCAGCTTCGAGATCCCGCGGTCGGTCAAGCGCGACCAGCAGCTCGAGGTGGATAGCGAGGACGAGCTGCGCGACCGCCTCCGGGCCAAGAACGTCCACAACAGCATCTCCATGGCGCTGTTCCTGCTGATGCGCTGGATCTTCATCTTCATCGTCACCGTGCTCTACCTGGCCGCCATTGACCTCTGGGCCTCCCTGGGTGTGCTCGCGTTCGCACTGGCCACCGCCGGGATCTTCGTCTTCACTGTCGCCTACAACGTCCTGGTCGAACAGCTGATCCGGCCGCTGCAGGCCTTGCGGCCGCAGGGTTGCCCGATCTACGACCGCGCCTTCTGGCGGCACGAACGCTTCTGGAAGCTGTCTAACAACAACTATCTCAACGTTTTCAACGGCACCCCGCTCAAGAACGTGCTCTGGCGGCTGGCGGGTATGCGAATCGGCCGCCGAGTCTTCGACGACGGCTTCCGCGCGCCCGAGCGGACGTTCGCCACGATCGGCGACGACTGCACCCTCAATGCGGACAGCGTCATCCAGTGCCACTCGCAGGAGGACGGCGGATTCAAGTCCGACCGCACCGCGATCGGTGCCGGCTGCACGCTCGGCGTCGGCGCATGGGTCCACTACGGCGTGACGATGGGCGACGGCGCGGTGCTGGCCACCGCCTCCTTCCTCATGAAGGGCGAGGAAATGCCACCGCACGCACTGTGGGGCGGAAACCCCGCCAAGAAGATGCGCGAGCAGTCGGCTGACCTTCAGGTGCGCAGGATCAGCCTCGACGACCGCGCCGCCGTGCTCGTCCGCGGCGACTGACACCCGGCAAACGTGGAACGTAGGGACGATTCGATGGACAATCGGGTTGAAACCGGCCGGGAGTTCTGGCGGGCTGTCCTGCGGGCGGGCGGCGCGACCGCGATCCCGCGGTGGACGCTCGACCCGGCACCGGGCGTCGCCGAGCACGTCGCGACCCTTGATGACGACCTCGCGGCAGGCGTGCGCCGGCTGGCCTATGAGCTGGAGCTGCCGCTGCACTCGGTGGCGCTGGCCGCGCACGCGAAGGTGCTGGCGGCGCTGTCCGGCGAGCAGGACGTGGTGATCGGCTACGCGGCCAGGCCCGGTGGGCGGCCGCTGCCCTGCCCGCTCACGACCGAAGCCCGCTCCTGGCGGTCGCTGCTGCAGGACACCGCTCGGGTCGAGTCGGACCTGCTACAGCACAGGGACTTCGCGGTGGACGAGCTCAAGCGCGAGCTGGGCGTGGCCGGGCCGGGCGGCACGTCGCTGTCGGCGGTGCGGCTGGCGATCGCCCTGGACCGCGCAGTCTCCCTCGAGGACCTCACCCACCACCCGGTCCTCGCCGATCTGGCCGTGCTGGTCGACGACAGGCTCGAGACGGCACCGGGCGTGCCGTGTGTCACCGAATCGGTGGCTCCTTCCTGAGTGGACATCGAGGAATCAAGGAGGAATGAGATGTCGTCCTCTTCCCAGGCGGCGCTGCTCGAGGTGGACCTGCAACCTGGCAAACCGCCGATCCTGCACACCAGGCCTGCCAGCGACGCGGTGCGCTGGGCAGCCGAGCACCACGTGGCGCTGCGCGCGGTGGTCGCCGAGCACGGATCGGTCCTGGTCCGCGGCCTCGGGCTGCGCGACGCGGCCGAGACCGTCGCCGTCTTCCACCAACTGGCCCGCACCGGTCTGATGACAGAGAGAGAGGCCTTCGCCTCCCGGCGGACCTACGCAGAGGGCGTGTACTCCTCCTCGAAGTGGCCGCCGAACCAGCCGATGTGCATGCACCACGAACTGAGCTACCGGCTCGAGTTTCCCGGCCTGATGCTCTTCGCGTGCCTGTCCGCGCCCACCAAGGGCGGGGCGACCGGTGTGGCGGACTCGACGGCCGCGCTCGACGCGCTGCCCGGTGACCTCGTCGAACGGCTCGAGCGGGAGGGCTGGATGCTCGTCCGCAACTACAACGAGGAGGTCGGCACGTCGCTCGCCGAGGTGTTCGGCACCGAGGACCGTGGCGCGGTCGAGAGCTACTGCCGCGCCAATGCCATCGAGTTCGAGTGGCAACCCGATGGAGGGCTGTGCACCTGGCAGCGCCGCAGCGCGGTGGTGCGGCACCCGGTCACCGGGCGGCGCTGCTGGTTCAACCAGATCGCCTTCCTCAACGAGTGGACGCTCGACCCCGAGGTGCACGAGTTCCTAGTCGACACCTACGGCGCCGAGGGGCTGCCGTTCACCACCCGCTTCGGGGGCGGCGACCCGATAGGCGAGGACGTCGTGCAGCTGCTCAACGAGGTGTACGAGGCCAAAACCATGCGGGAGCCCTGGCAGGCGGGCGATCTGATGCTCGTCGACAACATCCGCAGCGCACACAGCAGGGAGCCCTTCACCGGACCGCGTGAAGTCCTGGTCGGGATGGTCGACCCGGTGCGCCTGGCCGACTGCTCGCCGACCGTCAAGGTGAACGCCGGATGACCACGTCCCTCGTGCGACCGTTCGCGGTCAACTCCGGTGCCCAGGTCCACCGCGCGAGTTGTCGAACCCCCGCGTCCAGCGCCCAGGCGATCCCGGCCCTGCCCTCGGAGACGAGCCGGTGCAGAGGGCTGGGATTCGTCGGCTGCCAGGCAAAAGCGACAGAAAGGAATCCGCCGAAATGATCATCCGATTGCCGGACCTCGTTGCGAGGTCCGCCCAACGCAACCCCGGCGCGCCCGCCCTGACCGCACGGACGACCACGATCTCCTACACCGATCTGCACGAGCGGACGGAGCTCGCGGCCGCCGGCCTGCGCGACCTCGGCCTCGATGGTGGCGAGCGCGTCGCGGTCTTCCTCGACAAGAGGATCGAGACCGTCGTGGCGCTGCTCGCCTGCTCGCGGGCCGGTGGCGTGTTCGTCCCGGTGAATCCCGTGTTGCGGGCCAGGCAAGTGAGGCACATCCTCGACGACTGCGCCGTGCGGGTACTGGTGACCTCCACGGACCGGCTGCGGACCCTGCGCGCCGAGCTCGCCGCCTGCAAGTCACTCTCCCACGTCCTCGTGCTGGGCGACTCGCTTGTTGAGGACGAGGAAGCCCCTTACCGCGTGCTCCCCTGGTCGGAGGTCGCCGAGCCCGCGAGCCAGGCCGTGTGTCCTCCGACGGGCGGCGTCGACACGGATGTGGCCGCGATCCTCTACACGTCGGGGAGCACCGGGGCCCCGAAGGGCGTCGTGCTGTCGCACCGCAACCTCGTCGTCGGCGCGGAGAGCGTCAGCACTTACCTGAACAACACGGCAGAGGACCGAATCCTGGCCGTTCTCCCGCTGAGCTTCGACGCCGGACTGAGCCAATTGACGACCGGCTTCTGCGTCGGCGCCCATGTGGTGCTCGCCAACTACCTGCTGCCGGGGGATGTAGTCCGGGCGTGCGCGAAGCACCGCATCACCGGGCTGGTGGGCGTACCGCCGCTGTGGATCCAGCTCGCAGCCCAGACGTGGCCGTCCGAGGCCGTGGCCGGGGTGCGCTACTTCGCAAACACTGGGGGGCGACTCCCGCGCGTTACCCTGCAACGACTGCGAGCGATCTTCCCGACCGCAACGCCATACCTGATGTACGGCCTCACAGAGGCGTTCCGCTCCACCTACCTCGATCCCCGGGAGGTCGACCGGCGGCCCGATTCGATCGGCAAGGCCATCCCGAACGCCGAGATCCTCGTGGTCCGGGAGGACGGTGGCCTGTGTGGTCCGGGAGAGCCGGGTGAGCTGGTGCACCGAGGTCCGCTTGTCACGTTGGGTTATTGGAATGACGCGGAGCGCACGGCCGAGCGGTTCCGGCCGCCGCCGAACCGTCCGGTCGAGCTGTGTACGCCCGAGCTGGCGGTCTGGTCCGGCGATGTCGTCGTCCGCGACGAGGAGGGCTTCCTGTACTTCGTCGGACGGCGTGACGACATGATCAAGACATCGGGATATCGGGTCAGCCCGCAAGAGATCGAGGAAGTGGCGTACGAGACTGGCCTGGTCCACGATGCCGTCGCGCTCGGCCTCGAGGACGAGGCACTTGGCCACCGGATCGTCCTCGTCGTGACACCCTGCGATCCCGCCGGCTTCGACCCGGCCGCGGTGACCGCACGCCTGCGGCAGGAACTACCCGGCTACATGGTGCCCGCCGAGGTGGTGGTCCTTGGTGTCCTGCCCCGATCGCCGAACGGCAAGTTCGACCGGGCATTCCTTCGCCACGAGCTCACCGCCTCCCGCCCTCAGGAGCCCGCATGACCGCAGGCGCCTACGCGCACCCCACGATCAGCCGGTTCGCGATCGCCGACGGCATGCTCCGCATCGGCGGCCTCCCGGTCGGGTTGCTCGCTGAGCGCGCCGGTGCCACGGTGGCGGTCTTTTCAGGCCCGCGCCTACGGGATGACGGCCAGTCCCACAGCGTTCCTCGGCCATCCGACACCGACGGAGGTGTTGGTGTAGATCGCAGGCCGCCGGGTCTGCACGACCGATGAGGAGAAGCCATATGACTCGCTCGCCAGAGATCTCGCAGGCGATTTTCGAGGACGTCAAGGCCGTCGTGGTGGTCACGCTGGACATCGAGGACCAGGCCGATGACCTCGGACCGGAGACGGGACTATACGGCAATCTTCCTGAGCTCGACTCGCTCACCGTCGTCAAGCTCATCGTCGCATTGCAGAAACGGTTCGGGATCGAGATCGAGATCGTCGGTGACACCTTCGACACCCTCGGGCGGCTCGCGGCCTTCGTGGAGTCCAAGGTGCGCTGAGAGCCGCTCCGCGGAGTCGAGTACTAAACCCGGATCCACCGTCCGGATCTGTTGGAGAGCGACGTGCCCAGAAGATCAGACGCCCTCTGACCAGGAACGATGTGTCTTGCGACGGAGACATCAACCTGATCGAGAAGGCATCTGACGGAGGCGAGCATCTCATGACCCTTGGCGCGTGTCCGTGACCTGCGACGAGCCGAACCTCGTGCCCGCGGCGGGGCTCCAGCCGGCTGCCCTTGCCGGAAACCTCGTCCGCCCAGGTCACGCGGCATGTTCGTACTCGTGGAGGATGCCGCCCAGGCGTTCACGCCTGCGTATGTCGAGGCGGGTGATCTGCCCTGGATCGGTGATCGCCCCAGGCAAGGGGTGCAGCGGTCGCGCGTTCGCGATGCCCTGATGCGGCCTATGGGAGTTGTAGAACCGCTCGAACTCCCGCAGGGCGTGGCAGTGGCAGCAATGGCTGGCGCCTACGTCGACTTCGCCGCGCGCAATCCCGCCCTGTACGAAGCGATGTTCAGCCTCGACAACGGCCTCCCCTTTGCCGACGAGGCCACACCCGCCCCGCTGCGCTGTGTACGGGCACCTGGACCGAGACAAGACCGTACCCCGCCAGCCCAAGAAGACTGGTATCACGAAGCCCTGACCGCTACTTTGCCGCTGTTGTCCCGGCTAGGACTCCAGGGCCGTGCCGGGCCGGGCCGGGTCGTGCCGGGTCGTGCCGTGCCGGGTCGTGCCGGGCCGGGTCGTGCCGGGTGGACCGCACGGTCGGTGATCCGTTGGGGGATCATGTCCTCATGGCCGACGACCACACACACGTGCAGGAGTTCTTCGGCGCCCGCGCCGCGGACTGGGACACGCGCTTCCCCGACGACGACCCGGCCTACGCCGCCGCCGTCGCCGATCTCGGGCTGCGCCCCGGCGACGCCGTGCTCGACGCCGGCTGCGGCACGGGCCGCGCGCTGCACTCCCTGCGGTCCGCACTGGGACCGCAGGGCACGGTCATCGGGGCTGATCTCACTCCCGCGATGCTGAACGCGGCAGCGCGCGCCGGGCGGGGCGACAGCGGGCAACTGCTGCTCACCGATGTGGCCAGGCTGCCACTGCGCGCCGAGTCACTGGATGCCGTGTTCGCCGCCGGCCTGATCGCTCACCTGCCCCAACCAGACGTGAATCTACGGGAGTTGGCTCGGGTGGTACGTCCGGGCGGGAAGCTGGCGCTCTTCCACCCCATCGGCCGCGCGGCTCTCGCCGCCCGCCAGGGCCGGCAGATCACCGACGACGATCTGCGCGCCGAGCCCAACCTCCGTCCGCTGCTGGCCGGTTCGGGCTGGCGGATGATCTCGTACGTCGATGAAAACGCCCGCTTCCTCGCGCTGGCCGTCCGTCAGGACTGAGCCGCGCCTACGGCCCGTATGAACTCCCCAGGGTTGTCGAACATGACGTTGTGTCCGGCGTCCGGGACCGTGACCACCCTTACGCCTGAGGCCACCAGCGCCTCGTGGCCCGGGAGTTCGCCACTGAGCGCGCCTTGCAGATATGTGCGGTCAATCGGCAACTCCATCCGCTATCTAGCGAGGGAACCCGCGCCTTTAGGCGTGGGGGGAATCGCTTCCCTGGGCTGCTCTGACCTCAACCGTGTGCACGGATCTGCACTGTTGACCCCCGCTGACTAGATGTGTGTCGTGTATATAGTGATCGTTGTGACTGTGACGCGGAAGGTTCGCCGGTACTCCGGCGGCGTGTACGACTTGGGGCTGCACGTGGTGTGGTGCCCCAAGTACCGCCGCCGGGTCCTCGGTGGCCGGGTCGCGGTCCGGCTGCGTGAGCTGATCGAGACAAAGGCCGCCGAGAAGGGCTGGGAGATCATCGCTCTTGAGGTGATGCCCGATCACGTGCACCTGTTCGTCAAGCACGAGCCGAAAGCGTCCGCGTCCTACGTCGCGAACCAGTTCAAGGGCTTCACCTCGCGCATGCTCCGTGAGGAGTTCCCGCACCTGAAGTCGCAGATGCCCACGCTGTGGTCGTCGTCATTCTTCGTCGCCTCGGTCGGCGCGCTCAGCGCGGACACGGTGGAGAAGTACATCAACACCCAGTGGGAACGACCCTGGACGAAGAAGCAGAAGGAGGACGCCGAGCGTGCACCGCGCGTATAAGTTCCTCCTGCGCCCCACCGTCCGCCAGACGCTGGCCCTTTCCGAGATGCTGCTGGATCACTGCTCCCTCTATAACGGGGCCTTGCAGGAACGCCGCGACGCCTACCGCCACCCGTCCAGGACGACGGTCCGGTACGGGCAGCAGTCGGCGCAGCTCAAGGAGATCCGGGCGTTTGACCCGGAGCGTCAGGGCCGCTGGTCGTTCTCGTCGCAGCAGGCCACCTTGCGCCGCCTGGACAAGGCGATGCAGGCGTTCTTCCGCCGGGTCAAGTCCGGGGACAAGCCCGGCTATCCGCGCTTTCGTGGGGTGAACTGGTTCGACACGGTCGGATTTCCCAAGGACGGGGACGGCTGCCGGTGGGACTCCACCCCGCACGACCCTGTTACCCGTGTCCGCCTGCAGGGCATCGGGCACATCCGTGTGCACCAGCACCGGCCCGTGCTGGGTCGGGTCAAGACGGTGTCCGTCAAGCGTGAGGGACGACAGTGGTATGTCATCCTCGCCTGCGACGAAGTACCCGCCGAACCGCTCCCCGCGACCGGTGCCGCGTGCGGCATCGACATGGGCATAGCCCACTTCCTCACCACGTCCGAGGGTGAGCACCAGCCCAGTCCGAGGCACGGGCGGCTGGGCGCCGAAGCCCTCGCTGACGCTCAGCGGGCGCTCAAGACGTTCCCGCGTCGCAAGCGGGAGAACCGCACCGCAAAGCACCGCCGGGCGGTCGAGAAGGCTGCCGCCCTGCACCGCAAAGTGCGACGCCGGCGCACCGACCACGCACACAAGACCGCGCTGGCGATGGTCCGCAGGTACGACGTGATCGCGCACGAGCGCCTGAGTATCGCGAACATGGTCCGCGCCCCCAAACCCAAGCCCGACACCGAGAATTCCGGCGCGTTCCTCCCGAATGGAGCCGCCGCGAAGGCCGGGCTGAACAAGAGCATCCACGACGCGGGTTGGGGGGTGTTCCTGGGCATCCTCGCGCACAAGGCTGAAAGCGCCGGTCGTGTACTGATCCCGGTGGACCCCCGCAACACCTCCCGCACCTGCCCCGTCTGCGGGCACGTGTCCGGCGAGAACCGCACCACCCAAGAGAAGTTCGCGTGCACCCAGTGCGGACACACCGCCAACGCCGATCTGGTCGGCGCACTCAACGTTGCTATCAGGGCCGGGCTGGTCCTTCCCGACGTGGCCTAGCCACCGACAGGAGAAGCCCCCCGGATTTATCCGGGGGGAGGAGTCACGACGCCCCGCTGCACGGATACGAGTTGCGCAAACGCATCTCCGCTCTGACCGGGCACGTTCGGCCGGTCGCCGAGAGCACGCTGTATCCCGCGATCAAGAGGCTGGAGAAGGCGGGCCTGCTGGCGCGTGAGACCCAGCCGGGGTCGGTCGCAGCGCCCCGCCATGTCCTCAGCCTCACCGACGAGGGGCGGCGGGAGCTGCTGCGCAGGCTCGCGGAGCCCGCGCAGGGCGACATCACCGACGAGAACCGGTGGTTCACACTGCTGGCCTTCCTGCGTCATCTGGAGAACGGCGAGGCGCAGGCAGGCGTGCTGCGGCGGCGGCTCGCCTTCCTGGAGGAACCGGCCAGCTTCTTCTACGACGGCGAACAACCTTTGCGGGCCGAGGAGTTGGACGATCCCTTCCGCCGCGGCATCCTCACCATCGCGCGCGCCACGAGCGATGCGGAGCTGAAGTGGCTGCGTACCACGATCAACTCCATCGCCCCGGGACGCCGGGACTGACGTCGCATGTCCAAGTCCACCCAGCGGTGACAGACTTGAATGATCGGCGGCGGACGCGCCGCCCTCGGGAGAGGTGGTCCGGGTGTTCAACAGACTCCGCAGGCTCCGCAAGTTCCTCGCGTACCGCCCGGAGCGCCCCGGGGGGACGGCGGCCGGCCGGGTCCCGTCGCGGCAGCACAACATATTCGAGGCCGCGGCGGTCTATGTGTCGGGGTGCGCGGAGGACGATCAGGAGCAGATCGACGAGGCGGCGACCTGGGTGTCCCCCGAGGCGCTCTCCTTCGGGGTCAGCGAACTGGCCTGCCGTGCGGTCATCGCCCTCGCCCGCGAGCGGGACGAGTCCCCGCAGACGGTGGCGCGTAGTCTCCTCGGCCTGCCCGCCGCGTGACGTCGGTGCCGGACAGGTCGTACCGGCTGAGCACCCCGGCCGGGGTCAGTCCGGTGCGCTCCGCGTAGGCGAGCCGTTCCTTGACCTCGCGGACGGTACGCGGCCGGTAGCCGGGGCCGCAGCCGCAGCAGGCCTGGCGAAAGCGCAGGCCCGCGCTCAGCACGGCGAAGAGCGCGCGCCGGCCTGCGATGTCGCGGCGACGCGGCACCGCGAGAGCCGAGCCCGCGTTCAGCAGGACGCCACCGCATCGCGGGCAGAGGTCCGTGCGGACTCTCGCGTAGTCCGGCGCCTTCTTGAAGGACGCCCTGCAGGGCAGGCAGACGAAGTGGTGACGGGCCGCGCGCATCGGGAGATGCCAGGACCCGGCGCGGAAGGGGCCGAATCATTTTCGCCACGCAGGCTCTCGACTACCGGGTTACCCACTGGTTAAGGTGCGCCGACGAACGATCGGATGGGGGAGGGTGACGTGGCCGGGACGGACGACGCCGTCGACGACGACGCGCTGTATGTGCTGACCGCGGTGCTGCTGACGCCGGCGCAGTTCCCGAGCGTGCTCGGCGACGACTTCCCGGCCGCGTGCGCGGCGCTGGGCCTCGAGCCGTACGCCGAGGGATTCGGGCTCGTGCTCGGCCAGGACTCCGAGGGCGCGCGGTGGACGGTCGTGATCGACGATGTGTCACTCGTCGCCGTCGCGATCGCGTCCTGGGACTGCGGGATGGAGTACGACCTGTCCCCCGACGAGCGCACGGTGGTCGCCGCGCTCCCGGGCTGGCCGCTGGCCGTCGCGGTGGCGGCACCGAACGTGCCCGCGCCCCACGACCCGGCGACGGAGGAGGGCGACCGGCCGCCGCTGGCGCCGCCCGACACCGACGAGTGGGGGCCCGCGCAGCGCCGACTGGGGGCCGACGAGATCGCGCTCCAGTGGGCGGATTGGCGGCAGCAGATCGACGACGACGAGGTGCAGGCGTCGTCGGACATGCCCGACGGCGAAGGGCCCGAACCGCACAAGGGTGTTCGGCGGGCGCTGAAGGAAGCCCACGGCTATGTGGAGTCGCCCCCGCCGACCGGCCGGGTCCGCTCCAGCTTCGCACCCGGCGGAGCCCGGACGCTGCGCGCCGACGGTCCTGGCTGGTCCCTGGTTGCCAGGACCGACGACATCGCTTTCGTACTGCTGGACGAGGAGCCGTGCGAGGTACTGCCGGTGGGCCGCGGTCCGGAACTGCCTGCGCTGCTGGAGGCGCTGGACAAGATGGCCGTACGCCCGGCCTGAGCCCCGGCCTCACTGCGGGCCCAGGCCGCCCGAGCCCGGCGGACACTCTCCTCGGGCGGGGCAGGCGCGCGCCAAGCCCTCGCGCGCCGCGCCGTCGCCCCCGTCGTGACCATCTCGCGAAGCTTCGCTCAGCGGCCGATCTCCTTGCGGGAGACACGGCGCAGCCTGCGGCGCTGGCTGGGGTCCAGCATCAGATACGCCGCCGCGGGTACTCCGAGCACCACCAGCAGCGCCCACCAGAATCCGATCAACGGCATCAGGAGCAGGCCGACGGCCACTCCCCCTATGACGAGCTTTGTTCGTGTCGACATCTTCGACGCCTCCTTCGCGGCCTTGGCCGCTCCTGCCGTGAGAACGCGCGCGCACGTCTCACGGTTCCACTATGCGTCCGCCCGCAGCGGTTCGCCGACCTCGTGCATATGGGTCAGCGCCTGCCGGTACGAGTCGATGAGCCCCGTCTCGGTGTACGAGACCCCCAGCGAGCGGCAGTGAGCGCGTACCAGCGGCTGGGCGAGCCTCAGGTGGGGGCGCGGCATGCTCGGAAAGAGGTGGTGCTCGATCTGGTAGTTGAGTCCGCCCAGGAACCAGTCCGTGACCGGGCCGCCGCGGACGTTGCGCGAGGTGAGCACCTGCCGGTGCAGATGGCCCCAGCGCTCACCGCTCTCCCCGTCGGGCATCTCCATGCCCTTGTGGTTCGGCGCGAAGGACACGCCCAGGTGGAGGCCGAGCAGCATCTGATGGATGAGCGCGAAGACCACGGCGTGGCCGAGCGGCAGGGCGGTCAGCAGCAAGGTGGCGTAGCCGACGACATGTGCGAGCAGCAGCAGGCCCTCCACGGCGTGCTCACGCCTGGAGTGGCGGGCGCCCGCCTCCTTGGAGAAGACGGCTCGGAATCCGTAGACCTTGAGCGCGATGCCTTCGAGGGTGGTCAGCGGGAAGAACAGCCAGGCCTGGTGGCGGGTGAGCCGGCCGCGGAACCCGGTGCGGCCCCCCGCCTGCTTCTGCGTGAAGACCAGGATTTCGGCGGCGACGTCCGGGTCCTTGTCGATGTGGTTGGGATTGGCGTGGTGCCGATTGTGCTTGTCGTTCCACCATTGCTGGCTCATACCGAGGAGCAGATTGGCGTGGACGAGCTGGATGAGCCGGCTCCCCCGGCGGTCGGCGGTGATCTGTGCGTGTCCGGCGTCGTGGCCGAAGAAGGCTGTTCGGGCGGACGCTATGGCGAGCAGCGGCGCGAGCAGGAGCACCCACCAGGAGCCGCCGATCAGCGTCATGCCCGTGATCACGGCGGCGAGGCCGAGCAGATTGGCCGTGATGCCGCGTGCGTACCAGCCGGTGCGGCGCTCCAGGAGGCCTTGCTCCTTGACGGTCCGCAGGAGGGGCGCGAAGTCGCTCCCGGTCCTCGGCCGCGCTCCCTCGGCAGGGGCAGGTGGCGCGAGGGTGGCGGTGGCCTGGGGCATGAGCGGACTCCGGTCTGTAGGCCGTGCGCAGATTTGCTTCTGCGCTGACCTGAGCAAACGTACGTTCCCGGACCCCTCCGCGGCCATGACGTCACCACCCGGACGCTGCGGGGGCCAGCCCGTGGCCCGGGGTGGCGCTGACTGCACCCCCGCGGACGACAGTGAAACAGGTCACAGCCCTGCCGCCTCCGCTCGCGGCCGTCGTGGAGTACTGTCGGCGACTCCGGTCCCACTAGTCAAATTTGAGGAATGCGTCATAGCTGCACACAGGCCCCCCGCGGCAATGCCCTCCCCGGTCACCGAACTCACCCGCTGCTCCGCGATCTTCGTGCCCGCCGAACCGGCCCGCACCGGACGCGTCGCCTTCTGGCGCCCCGAAGGCGGCGAGCCCTCCGCCCCGCCCGGACCAGGCTCGCAATCCGTCGAAGCACTCACCGTGGTCGGCGACGACGCCCGCCCGCTGGCCGTACGGGCGCTGCTGCTGCCGGTACGGGACGCACTGCCGGTCCTCACCAGGGCACGGGCCGGTGCGGACGCCTCCCCCGCGGCCGCCTTCTGGGGCGCGGCCACCATCCTCGCCCTTCAACTGGCCGCACGCGGACTGCTGTTGCCGGGACTGACCGCCGCCGATCACGACGCCTGGCGGGTCGGACCGCTCACCCCGCAGGATCTGGACCAGGTGCGTACGCTCGCGGCATCGATGCCACCGGCCGCGCACGCCGTGCCGCTGGACGAGGCGGCCGATCCCCTACTGCTGCCCGAACCGGAGCGGCTGCTGCGGGCATTCCTGGACGCGGTCGCGGACGGTCTGCCGCGCACCCCCGCCGCGCCGCTCGCCGCCGGCAGCCCCGCCTTCGCCGCGCCCGAGCCGCAGCACCTCCCCGACCAGCGCGCCTGGGCGGCGGACGTCGCCGCGGGGCACGACGCGGGCGTACGGCTCTCCCTGCGCGTCGAGCTGCCGGGGCTGGCAGAAACCGACGCGGACAGCGAGTGCCCGGTCTTCCGCGCCGTCCTGCAGATGCACAGCGTCAGCGATCCGACCGTCGTCATGGACGCCGCAGACGCCTGGGCAGGACGGTCGGGGACGGCCTTCGGGCCGCGCGCCCGGATGGACGCCCTGCTTGCGCTGCGCCGCGCGGCCCGCGCGTGGACGCCGCTCACCCCGCTGCTCCACACCGCAGCGCCCGACGCCATCGAGCTCGCCGACGAGGAGGTCACCGAGCTCCTCGGCGAGGCGGCCAGGGCACTTGCGACGGTCGGCGTGCAGGTGCACTGGCCCAGGGAGATGGCGCGCAAACTCACCGCGCGGGCCGTGATCGGTCCGCCCGGGGAAGCGGAGCCCGAAGCGGAGACCGACACCAAGACCCGGCAGAAGGATGATTCCGGGCTGCCCTCCTTCCTCTCTGCCGACGCCATGCTGGCCTTCAACTGGTTGTTCGCGCTCGGCGATCAGCAGCTCACCCGCGCCGAGCTGGACCGCCTCGCCGAAGCCAGCAGGCCCGTCGTACGCCTGCGCGACCAGTGGGTGCTCATCGACCCCGAGGAGGCCAGGCGCGCCCGCGAGAGCCAGGACCGCAAGCTGACTCCGGTCGACGCGCTCGGCGCCGCGCTGACCGGCTCGACCGAGGTCGACGGCCGCCGCGTCGATGTAGATGCGTCCGGATGGCTGGCCAGTCTGCGCGACCGGCTCGCCGACCCCGAGGGCGGACAGCAGGAGATCGGCCAGCCGGCCGCGCTCGCCGCGACGCTGCGTGACTACCAGCTGCGCGGCCTCAACTGGCTGAACCGGATGACCTCGCTCGGCCTCGGCGGCTGTCTCGCCGACGACATGGGCCTGGGCAAGACGATCACGCTCATCGCGCTCCATCTGCACCGGCAGACCGAAGATTCGGCAGCGGGCCCCACGCTCGTCGTCTGCCCGACGTCCCTGATGGGCAACTGGCAGCGCGAGATCGAGAGGTTCGCACCTGGCACACCGGTACGGCGCTTCCATGGCGCCTCGCGCGGTCTCGACTCGCTCGCGGCCGGCGAGTTCGTACTCACGACGTACGGCACGATGCGCCTGGACGCCCCGGTCCTCGCCGAAGTGCCCTGGGGCATGGTGGTCGCCGACGAGGCGCAGCACGTCAAGAACGCGTACTCCGCCACTGCCAAGCAACTGCGCACCATCAACGCGAAGGCGCGCGTCGCGCTCAGCGGCACCCCCGTGGAGAACAACCTGTCCGAGCTGTGGGCGATCCTCGACTGGACGACCCCTGGGCTGCTCGGCAGGCTCGGCACCTTCCGTACGCGCTATGCGCAGGCGATCGAGGGCGGCAACGATCCCGCCGCCGCCCAGCGACTGTCCGCACTGGTACGGCCGTTCCTGCTCCGCAGGCGCAAGTCGGACCCGGGCATCGCCCCCGAGCTGCCGCCCAAGACCGAGACCGACCGAGCCGTGTCACTGACAAAGGAGCAGACAGGGCTGTACGAAGCGGTGGTACGGGAGACCCTCGCCGCGATCTCGGAGGCCGGCGGCATGGAGCGGCGCGGCCTGGTGGTGAAGCTGCTCACCGCGCTCAAGCAGATCTGCAACCACCCGGCGCAGTACTTGAAGGAATACAGCCTGAAGGAGGAGCGGCCCCGGATCGCGGGCCGCTCGGGAAAGCTGGAGCTGCTGGACGAACTGCTCGACACGATCCTGGCCGAGGACGCCGGCGTGCTGGTCTTCACCCAGTACGTGCAGATGGCGCGGCTGCTGGAACTGCATCTGGCGGCCCGCGGGGTGCCCACCCAGTTTCTGCACGGCGGCACACCGATCGCCGAGCGCGAGGCTATGGTGAGCCGCTTCCAGGAAGGTGAAGTGCCTGTCTTCCTGCTGTCGTTGAAGGCGGCGGGCACCGGGCTCAACCTCACCCGTGCCGAGCATGTCGTGCACTACGACCGCTGGTGGAACCCAGCGGTCGAGGCGCAGGCCACCGACCGCGCGTACCGCATCGGCCAGCACCGCCCCGTACAGGTCCACCGGCTGATCGCCGAGGGGACCATCGAGGACCGGATCGCGGAGATGCTGGCACGCAAACAGCAGCTGGCGGACGCGGTACTCGGCTCCGGCGAGGCCGCGCTGACGGAACTGACCGACGCCGAGCTGGCGGATCTGGTGGAACTGCGAGGGAGCGGGCGATGAGCGGCGGGGACGAGATGGAGCGCACGTTCGCCGCGCTGCCGCCGGCGCACGGCCGCGGCTTCGCGCAGACCTGGTGGGGCCAGGCCTGGCTCAAGGCGCTGGAGGACACGGCCCTGGACGGTGAGCAGTTGAAGCGGGGCCGCAGGCATGCGCGCGAGGGGGCGGTCGGTGCGGTGTCGGTGCGTCCCGGGCGGATCACCGCTGTGGTACGGGAACGGGACGGCACCGCGCAGCGCAGCGATGTGCTGCTGCAGGAGCTGACGGATGCCGAGTGGGACCGATTCCTGGGCATGGCGGTCGACCGAGCGGGGCACATCGCGGCGCTGCTGGACCGGGAGATGCCGCCCCACCTGGTGGAGGACGCGGCGGCCGCCGGGGTCGAACTCCTCCCGGGGATCGGCGACTTGGAGCCCGAGTGCGCGTGCGAGGCGTGGGACCACTGCCCGCACACGGCGGCCCTGTGCTATCAGGTGGCGCGGCTCCTGGACCAGGATCCGTTCGTGCTCCTGCTGATGCGCGGGCGGGGGGAACGCAGGCTGCTGGACGAGTTGCAGATACGGAGCGTGGCGCGGGCGACCGCCTCGGCAGCGCCGGGGAACGAGAGCGAGTGGCCTGTGGGTGTGCGGGCCGACGAGGTGTTCGCGGCGCGGGACATCCTGCCGCCGCTGCCTGCTCCCCCGCCCGTGCCGGACGAGCCGGGTCTGCCGCCCGCCCTGGACACCGAGACCGCTCCGGCGGCAGGTGTCGACCCCGCGGCGCTGGAGTTCCTGGCCGTGGACGCGGCGGCGCGGGCGCACCGGATGCTCACCGAGGCGCTCTCGCCCGGGCACGGGCTTCAGCCGCCCGAACCGGAGCTGAACCGGGAGCAGGATGCGGTGCGGCTCGCGTCCGCCTCCCCCGCACCGGCGATCGCGAGCCGTCTGGCCGCGGGCACGGCCCGGCAGCGCGCCGAGCTGGAACTTGCCGTACGCGCCTGGCAGTTCGGCGGTGCGGCCGCGCTCTCGGCGCTCGAGGAAGAGTGGACGCCGGAGCCCGATGCCCTCGCCCGGGCTAGCACAGCGCTCGCGGATGCCTGGGAGGATGCGGACCGGCCGCAGTTGCGTGCGGCGGGCCCGGCCAGGTGGACGGTGGTGGGCGCGGAGGCACAGCTGCGCCTGGGGCGTGACGGCCGCTGGTGGCCCTACCGCAAGGAGCGTGGCCGCTGGGCGCCGGCCGGACCGGCGGACCACGATCCTGCGGCGGCGCTGGCGGGCGTCCTGGGCGAGCCGGGTTAGACCGGATCGCCGGCCCGCCCGGCGCGCTCGGCGGCGC
>NZ_JAGGOI010000022.1 GCF_018614585.1 Streptomyces sp. ISL-1
GGATCATCAAGGTTCCCGAAGGGCTGCGCAAGGGACTGCTGGGGTTCCACTGGATGCCGCCGGTGCTGTGGACCGGCATCATCGGGATGCTCATCCTGACCCGCTGGTGGGACTTCTGGACCGGCTGACCCGGACAGTGGCGTACACAGACGCAGCGAAGTCCCCGGCGACCGGCGCCGGGGACTTCGGTCTGCTGCTCGGACTCAGCCGTTGCTCTCGCCATTGCCCGACAGGACCGGGATGTTGCTGAGGACGTGCGACAGCGGCTCGTCGCCCTTGGCCTGGGTGGAGTTCTCGGTGCACTGCTGGCTCTGCGGGGCCGAGAGGACCGGGATGTCCTGGACCGAGACCGGTACGACGCCGACGAGGGAGCCGACGTCGGCCTTGGCCGGAAGGCCGACGCAGGGCTTGTTGAGCGAGCCCTGGATGAGACCGATCTGCGGGCTCATGTCACCGAAGGTCTCGGAGTTGCCGAACGTCTGGACGGCGTCGTTTCCGCTCTGCGACGTCGTACCGCCGTCGTCGCCGATGGCCATGGCCTGCGGTGCCATCGTCGCTCCCGCAGCCGCCACGGAAAGGGTAAGTGCCGCAGTCGTCATAACCTTCTTGAGCATGTTCTGTCCTTCTGTTGCATGGTCGCGTGGTCGCGTCGATGCCCGCTACCGGAGCGCTTGGAGAACCGAAGCGAGGAGAGATTGGTTCTCCGGGTTCACTCGAATGGCCCGTACGACGAGGGCCAATAAGCGGATCACATGTCGCGCCGCCACCAGGGGCGTTGGGCCGAACAGGGGGTACCGGCGCCTGTGGCCGTGTCATCTCCGGGGGGCAATCCGTTTCGATTCCTGTGAGCCCTATGTCGGGCAAACGACATCGAACAGAAAGTGCTATCCATGAATTCTGTCAAGAAGGCCGCCCTGGTTCTCGCCACCGCTGGTCTCGCTGCCGGATCCGCTGCCGGATCCGCCTTCGCCGACGCCGGCGCGACCGGCGTCGCCCAGAACTCACCGGGTGCGCTGTCCGGCAACATGGCCTCGGTCCCGGTGCACCTGCCGGTCAACCTGTCGGGTAACAGCGTCAACGTCATCGGCGCCCTCAACCCGGCCTTCGGCAACATCGCGGCCAACGGCTGACGCTTCGCCGCAGCGGGGTGGTGTCACCGGTATCGGCCGGTGGCGCCACCCCGGCATTGTGTCCCGACCTGGACGCCGCACACAACGGCAGGGGGTGCAGCCGCCGGTGGCTGCACCCCCTGCCGAACGCGTTCTCGCAGAACGCCGGTTCAGCTGCCCAGCTCGACGCCACCCAGCAGCGGGGTGACTTCGCCGGCCGCCCGGAGCACCCGCTGCCCAGTGTCGCCCTTGACGCCGTTGAGGCCGGTCGCGGTGTCGGCGACGGAGTTCACCGCGGAACGCCCGTCGGCCAGGTCCAGGGCCGAGGCCGAGCCCAGGGTCTCAAGGCCGCCGTTGAGGCTCATGGGAGGCATGGGCGTCGTACTGGCGGCGAAGGCGGGAGAGGCTCCCATCGCCACGACGGAACCGGCAAAGATTGCGGCAACCCGCGAGTACTTCATCTTTCGCATCCCTTTCCCCGGCCGCGTTCGTCGCGGCCGTCGTCATGGGTAACGAGTTCTGGCTGCGGTGGAAACCCCCGCATTCCACGGCATGGGCGGAATCAGACCGGGTGGCGGTCATGGAGCCAGCCCCTGCGCTGAGGCGGCGGACCGGGGCGGCCGTCCGGATCGCCGACCGACTGCGCCGGATAGAGGACGAGTCGGCTCCACTCCATATCGGGCAGGCCCGGCAGCGTACGGTCGGCGGCGGCCCACTCCCGGACGAGCTGATCGTAGAGCGGGGTCACGGTGGGCGAACCCACCGGGTTCGGCACTGTGGCCGGCTGGATGCGCTGCCACCGGGCAGACGCGGTAGTTCTTGCCATAAGTCGGCCAACGCGCGCCCGCGGGGCGAAGTCACTGCCGTGGCGCGGAGGTGGAGTACGGCGGGAACGTATTTCCGCCCGGTGCGGGGCACGGTGGGGAATTGCGGAACTGGCGGCTGACGCCTTCGGCCATGCAGGTGAATGGCGGAGGGGAAGGGGGTCGGCAGAGCACTAGGGTGCCGGACCATGACCACAGCCAGCTCTTCCAAGAACGCCGTTCGGCGCAGCCAGTTGGGCACCCTTTCGGTGCTCGCATGGATCGGTGACCCCGATGAAGGGCATGACATGCCCTATCTGCTCGCCTACTCCCTCGGCGACGGCGCCGACGGTGCGGACGCGGGGGAGGCGGCAGTGCGGGCGGTGATCGAGGAGGTCGGGCTCTCGGCCGGCGGCGACATGGCCGACAGCACCCGCTCGTCCAGCTCCCCGATCAGGCTGCTCGTCGAAGGCGGCCGGGCGGTCCTCAACATGCCCTACCTGAGCGCTCAGTGCCCGGCCCCGCCGGAGTGGCTGCGTGCCGTGGAAGAGCGCGGTCATGCGCACCTCCTGATCGCCACCCGCCCCTGGCCGGAAGCGGTGCCCGGCAAGCCCGTCACAGAGGAGGCGCTCCAGTCCTTCCTCGGCGACGAGCGCACGCTCACCACCGCGGCCCATGTTCTGCTGCCGGTGAGCCAACTGCGCCGCTGACAGCCCCGGATACGACTGCGGCCTCCCCCGGGCGATGGTGGGAGGCCGCAGGCGGTTCTCTTCGCGCGACGCGGTGCCCTGACCGGAATCCGTCCCTTGTCGACCGGGGCCGATCCCCTAACAATGCGCATGACAAGCCGAAGGAACCCTTCGGCCACAAGTCGCAAGAGGGGACCCCCACATGAACAAGCCTCTCGCCGGTGCTCTGCTCGTCCTCGGAATCCTCGGGGCGGGCACGGCGCCCGCGGTCGCGGCCGCCGGCCCGGACACGGCGTCGCACGCCGCGACCACCGCTTCGCAGGTCGAGGCCAGAGCAGTCGACTTCGCCGGGACGGTGGCGCTCAGCAACTGTTCCGGATCGGTGGTGCGCATGCCGGCCTCGGAGCCCGACGACCCCGCCCTCGTACTCTCCAACGGGCACTGCATAGAGAGCGGCTTCCCGGCCGCGGGCGAGGTCATAGTCGACCAGCCGTCCAGTCGTAGTTTCGGACTGCTCAACTCGGCGGGCAGCAGGGTCGCGACGCTGCGGGCCGGCAAGATCGCGTACGCGACGATGACGGACACCGACGTCTCGCTGTACCAACTCACCAGCACCTACCAGCAGATACAGAGCCGATACGGCATCAAGGCGCTGGAACTCAACGCCGCCCACCCGGTGCGGGGCGCCGCCATCAAGGTTGTCTCCGGCTACTGGAAGCGCATCTACAGCTGCGACATCGACGGCTTCGCGTACCGCCTCAAGGAGGGGGAGTGGACCTGGAAGGACTCGGTCCGCTACACCTCCAGCTGCAACACCATCGGCGGCACCTCGGGCTCGCCCGTCATCGACAACGCCACCGGGAAGGTCGTCGCCGTCAACAACACGGGCAATGAGGACGGCCTGCGCTGCACGGACAACAACCCGTGTGAGGTCGACGAGAACGGCACCGTCACTGTCCGTCCCGGGATCAACTACGCGCAGCAGACGTACGGGATAGTTCCGTGCGTAGGCCTCGACAACAAGATCGACCTGGGTCGGCCGGGCTGCGCGCTGCCGAAGCCGTGAGCTGATTCGCCAGTACGTTCGATTGTCTGGTTACTCTGGAGGTATGGAAGCGCATCTCCAGGGTTCGCTCTTCGACCAGACCGACGAGATCCGGCTCGGCCCGCTGAGGGACGTACGGCGGACCGAGCTCGGGGACGGGGCGTGGATCGACGTTCTCCCCGGTTGGCTCGCCGGGGCGGACGCCCTCTTCGAGGAGCTCGCCACCGGGGTGCCGTGGCGGGCCGAGCGGCGGCAGATGTACGAGAACGTGGTGGCGGTGCCGCGGCTTCTCGCCTTCTACCGGGATGGGGATGCCCTCCCGCACTCCGTCCTGGACGAGGCCCGCGGTGCGCTTTGCGCGTATTACGCCGCCGAGCTCGGCGAGCCGTTCACCACGGCCGGGCTCTGCTACTACCGCGACGGCCGCGACAGCGTGGCCTGGCACGGCGACACCGTGGGGCGCGGCTCCCGCGAGGACACCATGGTCGCCATCCTGTCGGTCGGCGCCCCACGCGATCTGGTGCTGCGACCCCGCAGGGGCGGCCGCGCCCCGCTGCGCCGGCCGCTGGGGCACGGCGACCTGATCGTGATGGGCGGCTCCTGTCAGCGGACCTGGGAGCACGCCGTGCCGAAGACGGCGCGCGCCGTAGGGCCACGCATCAGCATCCAGTTCCGGCCTGTGGGAGTGCGCTGACTACGCGGAAGTGCGGTCCGCCCGGCGGACCGAGCGGCCGGCCAGTACGTCCGTACGCGATCCGTCCTCGATCACGAACCTACCGTCGATCAGCACATGCGGGATGCCGACCGGCAGTGCCCGAGGGGCCTCGAAGGTCGAGCCGGCCGCGACCGTGTCCGGGTCGAACAGCACCAGGTCCGCGCGGTAGCCCTCGCGGACCAGGCCGCGGTCCGGCAGCCGCAGCCGTGCGGCCGGGCGGGAGGTGAGGTGGGCGACCGTCTCCTCCAGGGTGAGGATGCCCAGCTCCCTCGCGTACCGGCCGAGATAGTGCGGGAAAGTGCCGTACGCCCGCGGGTGCGGCTTGTCACCCTGCAGGATGCCGTCGCTGCCGCCGGTGTGGACCCGGTGGCGCATGATCTGCCGGACGTTCTCCTCGTGGCCCACGTGCTGCAGGATCGTCGAGCCGAGGCGGTCGTCGACGAGGAGACGGCGGGCGGTCACCCACGAGGCTTCGCCGCGCTGGGCGGCGGACTGCGCGATCGTCTTGCCGACGCAGCCCGCGAGCCCGGGGTCGCTCACGCCCGAGATCTCGATCGTGTCCCACTCGACGGGCACGCCATGGCAGCCGTCCGCGCCGATCTCCTCCATGTGGTGGCGGATCCTCTCGGCGCTCTCGTCGTCCTTCAGGCGCGCGAGGACCGCCTCCGGGCCGCCCTCGCTCGCCCAGCTCGGCAGCAGCGCGACGAGGGTGGTGCAGCCGGGGGTGTACGGGTAGGTGTCGAGGCTGATGTCCGCGCCGGCGTCCAGCGCCTGGTCGAGGAGGGCGAGCAGATCCGGCGCCTTGCCCTTGTTCACGCCGAAGTTCATGGTGGCGTGGGCGAGATGGAGGGCGCAGCCGGCGTCGCGGGTGAGGGAGATCATCTCCTCGTACGCCTGCAGGGCGCCGGCGCCGTACGAGCGGTGGTGCGGGCAGTAATAGCCGTCGTAGTCGGCCACCACCCGGCACAGCTCGGTCAGTTCGCAGTCGCCCGCGTACATACCGGGGGTGTAGGTCAGGCCGGACGACATGCCGACCGCGCCCTGTTCCAGGCCGTCGGCGACGAGTTGCTTCATGCGGGTGAGCTCTTCGGCGGTCGCGGGGCGGTCGTCCCAGCCGACCACGTACATCCGGACGGTGCCCTGCGGAATGAGGTACGCGGCGTTGACCGCGATGCCGCGGTCGAGGCGGTCCAGGTACTCGCCGACCGTGCGCCAGTCGAAGTCGACGGAGGTGTCCCCGGGCGCACCGCCGTTCCAGCCGGTGATGGCCTTGCGGACCGCGTCCAGGGTGCGGTCGTCGACCGGCGCGTAGGAGATGCCGTCCTGGCCGAGGACTTCGAGGGTCACGCCCTGCGCGGCCTTCGCCTCGTGCGCCGGGTCGCGGAGCAGCGCGAGGTCGCTGTGCGCGTGCATGTCGATGAAGCCGGGGGACAGGGCGAGGCCGTGCGCGTCGAGGGTGCGTCCGGCGGACAGTGCGGGGTCGCCCTGGCGACGTATGGCAGCGATGCGGCCGCCGTCCAGGCCGACGTCCGCGCGGTACGAGGGTCTGCCGGAGCCGTCGATGACGCGTGCCCCGCGGATGACGAGATCCATGGCCCGGCCTCTCAGAAGAAGGTGCGGATGTAGTCGGTGACCGTGCCGTCGGCCTCGACCAGCGGGATCAGCTGCCACTTGTCGAAGCTCGTGCAGGGGTGGGACAGGCCCATGCCGATCCAGTCGCCGACCTCCAGGTCCGCGTCCGGTGTGGTGCGGACCCAGCCGTGCTGGTCGGACAGGCCGCTGACGGTGATACCGGCGGCCGGCCGGATCTCGCCGGTGCGGGCGTCGCGTACGACCTGCGCCTCGGGGAGATCGAGGTCGTACGCCGCGTCCCGTTTGCCCGCGTTGACGAAGGCCTGCTCCGGCGTGGGGCGGGAGACGACCTGTGCCCAGAGGCGGAAGGCCGGCTGGAGGGCGCCCTCGCCGGGCACGCGGTTGAAGGGGGTGAGGTGGCGGTAGTGGCCGTCGTCGTGCGAGACGTACGCGCCGGAGCGGAGCAACTTCAGTACGGGGAGGGAGAGTTCGGGGATCTCGGCGAAGACGTCCGCGACCGCGTCGAACCAGGCGCTGCCGCCGGCGCTGACGACGATCTCCTCGGTCCTGGCCAGGGCGGCGAAGCGGCCGGCCTTGTCGAAGTCGGCCGCGAGCGAGACCAGGCGGTGCAGCCAGGCGCGGACGCGGTCGCCGTCGGCCTGCGGGACCTCGCCCTCGTAGCCGGCGACGCCGACGAGGCGCAGGGCAGGGGCGCCGGCCACGGCGTCGGCGACGGCGGCGCAGTCGGCTTCGCTGCGGGCTCCGGTGCGGGCGGCCTCACCGGCGCCGAGTTCGACGACGACGTCGAGGGGGCGGGTGGCGCCCGCGGAACCGAGGGCATTGTCCATCAGCTCGACGCCGCGTACGGAGTCGACGTAACAGATGAAGCGGAAGTCGGGGTCGGCCTCCATCTCCTGCGCGATCCAGCGCAGCGCGGCGGGGTCGACGACCTCGTTGGCGAGGAAGATCCGCTGGATGCCGTAGGCGCGGTAGACGCGGGCCTGGTGGGGCACGGCGGCGGTGATGCCCCAGGCGCCGTAGGCCAGTTGGCGGGCGAAGAGCTGGGGGGACATGGAGGTCTTGCCGTGTGGGGCGAAGGCGAGGCCGTGGCGCTCGGAGTACGTCTCCAGGAGGGCCAGGTTGTGCTCGACGGACTCGGCGGAGAGGGCGAGGACGGGGGTGGTGAAACCGCCGGTGAAGAGGTTGCGGCGCTCGGCGGCGAGGGCGCCGACGGTGAGGCCGGCGGACGCGGCGTCCGGAGGGAGCGCCTTGAAGCGGTGATCAACCGGTTCGTCGGCGAGTCGTCCGACTGCGTTGTCGGCTGCCATGGGGCCTCCTTGAGGTCGCCTGCCTTGGTTGCGTTGCATTATGCGCAACGGCCATTGCGTACTTCGCTTAGCGCTGTCTAACATCCGAGCCAACGCCGGGTCAATGATGTCCGGCGGCCGACCAATGAGGAGCTCGAGCGCTCGTGACCGCGACCGTGACCGCGACGGCGACTGTGCCCGGAGCCGTGGACATCGTCTGTCTCGGCGAGGCCATGGTCACGTTTGTGCCGACGGCTCCTGGCCGCCTCGCCGACGTGCCGTCGTTCGTACGCGGCATCGGCGGAGCCGAGTCCAATGTGGCCTGCGCTCTGGCGGCGTCCGGACACCGTGCGAAATGGGTCGGCCGGGTGGGCGCGGACGGGTTCGGCGAGCACCTCGTCGCCGCGATCGGGTCGTACGGCGTCGACACGTCGGCGGTCCAGCGCGACCCGGACCGGCCGACGGGGATCTACTTCCGTACGGCGGGCGAGCGGGCGACGGGCACGGCGGGCGAGGAGCCGGACCGCGCGGAAGTCATCTACTACCGCGCCGGTTCGGCGGCCTCCGCGATGTCACCGTCGACGATGCGGTACGAGGACCTGTTCTCCGGGCGGATCCTGCACCTGTCCGGCATCACGGCCGCGCTCTCGGCGGACTGCCTGTCCCTGATGCGCACCCTCACCACGCGCTTCCCGGGCCGTCCGCTCGTCTCGTTCGACGTGAACTACCGCGTCAACCTGTGGCACGACGCGGCGGGCCCGCGGGTGCTCCTGGACCTGGCACGGGGTGCGGACATCGTCTTCGTCGGCGAGGACGAGGCGGAGGCGGCGTGGGGTGTACGGGGCTCGGCTGCGATCCGTGAGGTGCTCCCGGAACCGGAGGTCCTGGTGGTGAAGAGGGGCGAGCGGGGTGCGGTGGCGTACGCCCGCCGCGCGGCGACTTTCCCCACCCCGCCCCATCCCGAACCGGGGGCTCCGCTCCCCGAACCCAGAACCTCAAACGCCGCCGGGGCTGAATTTCCAGCCCGTCAGGCGCGCCCCGACACCGTCACGGACGAGCCCGCACCCGGCGTCGATGTCGTCGCACCCGTCGGCGCCGGGGACGCCTTCGCCGCCGGGTTTCTCTCCGCCACCCTGCGCGAGCTCTCGGCTCGTGAACGGCTGCGGCACGGACATCTCATGGCCGCCGCCACCCTCACCGTCGCCGCGGATCTCGCCGTGCCGCCCGCGCGGGCGTATGCCGACCGGTTGGTCGCACTGGACGCACGCGCCTGGGGGACACTGCGACTCGGCCCCGGCTGGACCGCGACCGCGGAGCAGCACCCGCAGGGCAGGCAGGACCCGCAGGAGGTACGTATCCCATGAGCCAGACCGTCGACCGCGCGCTGAGCATCCTTCCGTTGCTCGCCCAGGGGCCCGCCGACCTCGGGCAGGTCGCCGAGCGCCTCGGTGTGCACAAGTCCACCGCGCTGCGGCTGCTGCGTACGCTCCACGAGCACGGGCTCGTCTACCGCCAGCAGGACCAGCGCTACCGCCTCGGCGCCCGGCTCTTCGCCCTCGCCCAGGAAGCCGTCGAGAATCTCGACGTACGCGAGATCGCCCACCCCCACCTGGTCGCGCTCAACGAGCAGATCGGGCACACCATCCATCTCGCCGTGTACGAGGAGAGCGAAGTCCTCTACATCGACAAGGTCGAGAGCCGCTATCCCGTCCGGATGTACTCGCGCATCGGCAAGCCCGTGGCCATTACTGTCGCCGCGGTGGCGAAGCTGCTGCTCGCCGACCTCCCCGAGGCGGAGCGGCGGGCCCTCGCCGAGAAGCTCGACTACCCCATGTACACATCCCGTTCGATCCCGAACCCCGCCGCGTTCCTCAGGGAGCTCGCCGTCGTCCGCGATCAGGGATGGGCCACCGACCTCGGCGGCCACGAGGAGTCCATCAACTGCATCGGCGCTCCCATCCGCGGTGCGGACGGCCGCGTCGTCGCCGCCATGTCCGTCTCCGCGCCGAATGTGGTCGTCACCGCTGAGGAACTCCTCACCCTGCTGCCGCTGGTGCGCCGCACAGCCGACGCCATCAGCCGGGAGTACTCGGGCGCTGTATCCCCCCAGTAGGCGCTGTATCCCCGTCCCCGTCCCCGTCCCCGTCCCCTCAGTAAGAGACCGCCCCTCCCAAGGACCGCAGAAGGAAGTTTCATGACCGAGAAGACCGCGATCACCCCCGCCACCCACACCGCCCCGCCCGCCAAGTTCTCCCACGGCGTCCGCAAGGGGAACATCCTCCAGGTCGCCGGTCAGGTCGGTTTCCTTCCCGCCGTCGAGGGACAGCCGCCGACGCCCGCCGGGCCGACGCTGCGCGAGCAGACCCTTCAGACCCTCGCCAACGTCAAGGCGGTCCTCGAAGAGGGCGGCGCGACCTGGGACGACGTGATGATGACGCGCGTCTACCTCACGGACGTGGACCACTTCGCCGAGATGAACGCGATCTACAACACGTACTTCGAGGATCAGGGCCTGGGGGCGCCCGCCTCCGCCCGTACGACGGTCTATGTCGGCCTCCCCCAGGGCCTCCTGATCGAGATCGACGCCCTGGCAGTCCTCGGCTGACCCTCCGGCAGATCCTGCTCCACCCCGCACCTCACGACGCGGCGCGCTTCCCCGGGGCGCCACGCCGTGATCCCGCACACCCAAAATCCCCCGAACAACGAGGTCCCCCGCCATGCAGACAGCCGCTGACTCCCCACCACCAGCCCCGCCGCACACTGGCGGACTGCTCCTGCTCATCGACGGCACCGCCGGTCTGCTGACCGTCGCCGCCCTCGGCATCGCGCTCCTCCTCTTCCTGATCATCAAGGTCAGGCTGCAGCCGTTCGTCGCACTGCTCGCCGTCTCCATAGCCGTCGGCCTCGCGGCCGGCCTCTCCGTCACCGAACTCTTCGGCACGGTCCAGAAGTCCGCCGCCGTCTCGGTCATCGAGCAGGGCATGGGCGGCATCCTCGGGCACGTAGCGATCATCATCGGCCTGGGCACCATGCTCGGCGCGATCCTCGAAGTGTCCGGCGGCGCCGAGGTGTTGAGCGGCCGCCTGCTGCGCCTCTTCGGCGAGAAGCGCGCCCCGCTCGCCATGGGACTCACCGGCCTGATCTTCGGCATCCCGGTCTTCTTCGACGTCGGCATCTTCGTCCTCGCGCCGATCGTGTACGCCGCCGCCAGGCGCTCGGGCAAGTCGATCATCCTCTACGCGATGCCGCTGCTCGCCGGTCTGTCGATGACCCACGCCTTCCTGCCGCCGCACCCCGGCCCGGTCGCCGCCGCCGGACTGCTCCATGTCTCGCTGGGCTGGGTCATCCTGATGGGCGTCATCGTCGGCATCCCGGCGGTTCTGGCCGCCTGGGCCTACGCCGCCTGGATCGGCAAGCGCCTGTTCGTCGAGGTCCCGCAGGACATGGTGGAGGCCGCGGAGGACGCCAAGGCCGCCGTCCTCGCCGAGCAGAGGGCCGCCGGCCGCACCCCGCAGGAGAAGCCGGTCTCCCTCGGCACGGTCCTCGCCATCATCGGTACGCCGCTGGTCCTCATCCTCGCCGCGACGTTCTCCTCCATCGCGCTGGACCCTTCGACGCTGCGCTCGGTCGTCGAGTTCTTCGGCAACCCCTTCGTCGCCCTGACGATCGCGCTGCTGCTGGCGTACTACCTGCTCGGGCTTCGCCGTGGCTGGTCCCGCAAGTCCCTCGAGGCCGTGTCGACCTCCTCGCTCAAGCCGGTCGGCAACATCCTGCTCGTCGTCGGCGCGGGCGGCATCTTCGGCGCCGTACTGAAGGGCAGCGGAGTCGCTCAGGCGCTCTCCGACACCTTCAACGGCATCGGCCTTCCGGTCATCGTCCTCGCCTATCTGATCTCGCTGGTGCTGCGCGTGGCCCAGGGATCGGCGACGGTCGCGATCGTCACCACGGCCGGAATCGTGCTGCCGCTGGTCGAGAACGGCGGCCACTCGCAGGCCTTCCTGGCGCTGGTCATCATGGCGATCTCGGCCGGCTCGATCTTCGCCTCGCACGTCAACGACGGCGGATTCTGGATCGTCGCGAAGTACTTCGGCATCTCCGAGCGCGACACCCTCAAGTCGTGGACGGTGCTGGAGTCGGTGCTGTCGGTCGCGGGCTTCGCGGTCGCGGCGTCGCTGAGCCTGTTGGTCTAGGCACTGAGACTGCCGGCCTCGCGGGCAGGGACACCTACGCAGGAGGGCGCCCCGGGACGACATGTCCCGGGGCGCCCCTGTCCGTCAGCTCGCGCAGTACTGCTGCTCCTTGCCAATTGACCGATACATGCAGTCCGCGTTCTCAACCAGCTGCAGCACCGCGTCCCGGTTGCGGCTCGTCTCGCGCTCGATCACCTCGTCGGGCGGGTAGAAGCCGCCACCGCCGAAGCCCGTCGGGTACATCTCGAAGGTGTACGCGAAGATCTTCTGGTTTCCCCACAGCCAGTCGTCGATCGACCCGTCCGTGATGTAGAGGTCGCTCGACTGCTCCGGGGTGTAGCCATTGCTCGCCGCCATCTTCTGGCCGACCGCGGCGAAGGCGTTCCGGTCGTCCTGCGTCATACCGGGAGCGGTGTCGGCGTTGGTGTAGCCGTACGGCCAGAGAACCAGCTCGCTGTATGTGTGGAAGTCGACGCCCGCCTTGATCTGCTGCTTGCCGCCGACGACGCGGCTGCGCGTGAAGTCGGCGACCACCTTGACCTCGGGCGCGGACTCGGCCCGCGCGCCGCGGTAGGTCTCGGAGCCCGGGGAGCCCGAAGAGCCGCCGCAGCAGCCCCACTTGAAGTTCCAGTTGCGGTTGGGGTCCGTGCCGACTGACGATGAGCCGGAGTTGGGCTGGCGGTTCTTGCGCCAGCTGCGGTAGGAGCCGGTGGCGATGTCGTACTCGCCGCCGTCCGGATTGACGTCCGGGATGATCCAGATCTCGCGGCCGTTCACGGCATTGGTGACCCGCGGGTCGGTGCCGTAGTCGTCGCCGAGCTCGCGCAGCAGATAAAGCGCCATCTCGACGGTGAGGTGCTCGCGTGCGTGCTGGTGGTGCGTGAAGAGCACCTCGGGCTCGTTCTCGTCCGTCGCGACGTTGTCGCTGATCTTGATCGCGACGATGTCCCGGCCCTGGTAGCTCTTGCCGATGACGCGCTTGCTGATGATGTCCGGGTGTGCGGCGATCCGCTGGTCGATCTCGGCGTTCATCTCGGCGTAGTTGTGATAGCGCGCGTCGGCGGACGGGAAGTCGAACGGCTCGACGGCCCGCCCGTTGCTCCTGGCCGGGGGCGCGGGCAGTACTTCGAGTTGATAGCCGAGTGCCCGCAGCCGCTTCGCCTGGGTGGCGGTGGCGCTGACGACGGCCGAGTGCGCGTCCGCCTCGTCGACCGACACGCCGGTGGCGGCGAGTGCGGTACGGGCCGCGGCATCGGCCGCGCCATGAATCTCGTACTGCCGGATCTGCTCCTCGGCGGGGGCGGCCGGTGTGGGCGTGGCCTTCGGGTCCGGGGGCGCGGCCTCGGCCGTGAAGGGGGCGGCTACTGCGAGCGCCAGCAAGGCCGCGAGGGTCGCGGTCTTTCTGCCGCGAATGCGAAGTCGCATGCTGTCTCCTGGGTGGGGAGTGTGGGGGGTTGTTCAGGTGCGACGCCATGTCGGGTGCGGGTGTTCGGGCTGATGTTCGGTCTGTTCGGTTGTTGGGGCCGGGTGTTCGGTTGTTCGCGCACATCGTCGGGCCATGGCATGGCACGGTCAAGGGGTCACCTTCGGCCATGACTTCGCCCGCGGAACATATCGGCACATATGCGGCGGAGCCCAAGCGTGAGGAGCGCGGGGGCCGCAGACCCTCTTGCGCGATCTCTCCCGCCCCGCTTTGGTGACCCCAGTCACATCCTGGGACGAGTGGGAAGGCGGCCAAGCTCATGGCAGGCACCACCGACAGCAGTACCGACGAGTCCATCTCCCGTCCACGCAAGTCCAGTTGGAAATACATCGGTCCCGGAATCGTCGTCGCGGCGACCGGCGTCGGAGCGGGTGACCTCGTCGCCACGCTCATCGCCGGCAGCAACTTCGGCTACACGCTCCTGTGGGCCGCCGTGATCGGGTGCGTCGTCAAGATCTCCCTCGCCGAGGCGGCAGGCCGCTGGCATCTGTCCACCGGGCGCACGCTCTTTGACGGCTGGGCAAGCCTCGGCCGCTGGACCACCTGGTTCTTCGTCGTCTATGTCGTCGTCTGGGGCTTTGTGTACGGAGCCGCGGCCATGTCGTCCAGCGGCCTGCCCCTCCAGGCGCTCTTCCCCGGCGTCATGGGCCTGAAGGCGTGGGCGATGCTGACCGGCGTCGTCGGCCTGGTCTTCGTCTGGTTCAACAAGTACGACGTGTTCGAAAAGGTCATGACGGCGCTGGTCGGCGTGATGTTCGTGGTCACCGTCTATCTGGCGATCCGGGTCACACCGAACCTCGGCGACGCCTTCGCCGGACTGCTCCCGGTCCTCCCCGACGAGAAGGACTCGATCCTCAACACCCTCGGCCTGATCGGCGGCGTGGGCGGCACCATCACCCTTGCCGCGTACGGGTACTGGGTCAACGCCAAGGGCTGGACCAACGCGGGCTGGATGAAGGTGATGCGCTTCGACAACCGAGTCGCGTACGTCACCACCGGCATCTTCGTCGTCGCGATGCTGTTCGTCGGCGCCGAGCTGCTGCACTCCTCGGGCGTCGCCATCGCAAGCGGCGACAAGGGCCTGATCCAGCTCGGCGACATCCTGGAGGAGGAGTACGGGAACGCGACCGCCAAGCTGTTCCTCATCGGTTTCTTCGCCACGTCCTTCACCTCGCTGATCGGCGTATGGCACGGCGTGAGCCTGATGTTCGCGGACTTCGTCGAGCGCTACCGCAAGGACCGTGTGGGAGCGGGCGAGCGGGCCGTGAGCGGCGAGGAGGTGGCATCGGGGGCCCGTGAGAAGTCGGTGCCGTTCCGGGCGTATCTGCTGTGGCTGACCTTCCCGCCGATGATCCTGCTGTTCCAGGGCCAGCCGTTCCGGCTGGTGATCATCTACGGAGTGCTGGGCGCCGCCTTCATGCCGTTCCTGGCGCTGACGCTGGTCTGGCTGCTCAACTCCGACCGTACGCCTAGGGAATGGCGCAACGGCTTGCTGAGCAACGCGATGCTGGTCATCGCGGGCCTGCTGTTCCTGGTGCTGTGTGTGAAGCAGATCGCCGACCAGCCGTGGGCCGAGTTCTTCTGACCTACCCTCGCAGCCGTACGGCCCGGACGCCCGCTGTGTCCGGGCCGTACAGGCCGTACGGCTTTGAGCGGAGGACTTACGGCAGAGCGTGGACGTGCGGGCCGACCGCGTTCGACCAGGCGTTGCCCGACTTCGCGTCCCAGTTCGTGGACCAGGTCATCGCACCGCGCAGCGACGGGTACGTCCTGGACGGCTTGAACGATCCGCAGTTCGTGCCCCGGGCCAGGCAGTCCAGGGCGTTGTTCACGATCGCGGGGGAGACGTAACCGCTGCCCGCACCGCTGGTCGAGGCCGGCAGACCGAGCCCGACCTGGGACGGCGCGAGACCGCCCTCCAGCTGGATGCAGGCGAGCGCGGTGAGGAAGTCCACCGAGCCCTGTGAGTAGACCTTGCCGTCGCAGCCGAGCATCGAACCGCTGTTGTAGTACTGCATGTTGACGACGGTCAGGATGTCCTTGATGTTGAGCGCCGTCCTGAAGTACTCGTTCGACGTCGACTGCATGTCGATGGTCTGCGGTGCCATCGTGATGACGAGCTTCGAGCCCGCCTTCGACGACAGCGAGCGCAGCGACTGCGTCATATAGGTGGAGTTGAGGCCGTTCTCCAGGTCGATGTCGACGCCGTCGAAGCCGTATGTCTGCATCAGCGAGTGGACGGAGTTGGCGAAGTTCGTGGCGGATGCCGAGTCGTTGATCGTCACGGTGCCGTTCTGGCCCCCGATGGAGATGATCACGGACTTGCCGGCGGCCTGCTTGGCCTTGATGTCGGCCTTGAACTGGTCGACGGTGTAGCCGCCGAGACCGGCCGAGTCGAGGTTGAAGGTGACACCGCCCGGTGTGCCGGTCGCGTCGGCGAAGGAGACCGCGATGATGTCGTAGTTGGCAGGCACATCGCTAATCTTCTGGACGGTGGCGCCGTTGTTGAAGTTCTGCCAGTAGCCGGTCACCGCGTGCTTGGGCACGGTCCCGCCGCCCCCGCCGCCTGAGCCCGAGGTGGTACCCGTCACCGCCGCGGACTTCGCCGACTCACCGGCCGCGTTGGTCGCGGTCACCTGGAACTGGTACGAGGTGGAGGCGCTCAGCCCGGTCGCGGTGGCGGAAGCCCCGGTCACCGACTGCACCTTGGCGCCGTTCTGGTAGAGGTTGTACCCCGTCGCGCCCGACACGGGGCTCCAGGACAGGGCCACGGACGACGAGGTCACGGTCCCGACGCCCAGCCCGGCGGGCGTGGACGGCACTACCGGGTCGGGGTCACCGCCGCCGCCACCGTCCGGACCGAAGACGCTCACATCGTCGGCGTAGTACGCGGCCTGTCCGTACCAGCCGTGCGTGTACACGGTGACGGAGGTGGTGCTCGCGCCGGTGGTGAACCTGGTGGTCAGCTGCTTCCAGCCGGAGGTGTCCGGCGTCCAGGTGGAGACGTCGGTGGTGCCGGTGCCGGTCGCGCCGAGGTAGGTGTAGCCGCCCTGCACCCAGGCGCTGAGCGTGTACGTCGAGTTGGGCTTGACGGCCACGGTCTGCGTGCACTTGGCGTTGTCCTGCCCGGCGGGGGTCGCCTTGAGAGCGGAGGCACCCCCGTGCACGGGGGAGGTGGTGGTGGCGCCGCTGCCGCCGGAGCAGGTCCAGTTGGCGAGGCCGGACTCGAAGCCGGCGTTCTTGGCGACATTGACGTCGGCGGCCTGCGCGGTCCCTGCGGTGCCCATGAGGGTGAGACCGGTCCCGACGGCGAGCGCCAGCGCTCCGCCGAGCCATCTCCGTGAGCGTGTGGTGCGGTCCACTTGCTGCCTCCGGTGGGGGAGTTGGGGGGTGTGGAGGGGTACGGGAACGGTGGCCACCGCTGGGCGTACAAGCTGGTCCAGACCAATGGGGTTGTCAAGGGCTCTGGCGGCGATTCGTATACAGAAGGCAGGGGCAGGTCCGTGGGTGCACCAGGGGGTGAAGGTCGAGCGCCGAATGCCGCCGAGTTGACTGACAGGGTGCAGGAGTCAATAGATGACCGCTTCGCCCGACTTTGCCTGTGCGCAGCGTGTGCATGTTGAAGCTCTCGGTTCTGAAAGGTGTTCTCTGCCTCCCTGGTCGTGGATAAAGTGCTGGAGCAGGAGCACGGAGCAGTAGGGATCTGCGGGCGTCGGGACTCCGGCGGCCGGAGCGAACGGGGAACCAGCGTGCCGACCGCGATAGCTGTCACCAGCGCAGATCTGGTGCTGCCGCCGACCGACCAGCAGACGCCGACCGCGGCGCTGCTGCAGTCGCCGGCCGCCCAGCCCCTGGACGCCGCCCTCGCCGACATGACCGTCCTGCTGGAGCAGCACGGGTATGTGATCGCCCTCTATCCCGCCTCCATCCCCGCGGTCCACGAGCGCCGGCTGCACACGATCCGTTCCGTGCTGGAGAGTGACCGCATCGCGCTCCTCAAGCTCGATCTGCCCCCGCTGGGGGTCGCCGTGCTTGTCCGCCAGATGCGTCAGCTGTCGATCTGTGACTTCAGTGCGGGAGTCGTCGCATCCGCGGCCCGGCTGCTCTCCCACTATGTCTACGCGGGCGCGCTGCTCAGCTCGGTCACCAAGCTCGACCGGGTTCCCGTGAGTCTGAAGTCCCACGCCAAGTCCTGGGTGCCCGGTTCGCAGTTCGGGGTGCTGGCCAATCCCCGTCCACAGCTGGTCAAGATCGGCAGCGGCGATCTCGCGGGACCCGAGTTCGGCACGCAACTGATCGTGGCGAGGGGGCAGTTGCAGTCGGACTGGGTGACGGGAACCCTCGCGCCCGCGTGGCGGGTTCAGAATGTGCAGGAATCCATACTGCCCGCCGAATCCCCCCGCTGGTGGGGAACGGCCAGGTTGATCGAATTCGCCGCCTTCCTTCCGGACATCTCTGTTCTTTATCAATTGGTTTCGTCCGTACGGCGAGAGGTGTGCTCCTGGTGCGGCATTCAACTGATCGGTGATCGCTGCGGGTTCTGCCTGTCCCCCCTCTCGTCCGTCGAGAACCAAACTCGCGCGCTCGGTGTCCTGAACCAGGGAACACCTACGCATCAAGGGCCGTGAGCCGCCGGCCGGGCGGTCCGCACGGTGCGCGGCGGCCGGTCAAAAGCGCGAACCAACCCGCTCCGTTCTACATGCCCGCCCCGTCAGTCCACGTCTTCGAACGAGGTTGTCCCGCCAATGAATTCACGGCAGCGCCGCGGCGTCATACTTCTGCTTCTTTCGGTCCTGTGCGCCTTCGGCGCGTTCGCCGGCGTGCTTTCGGTGATCAGCGACGTGAATTCAAAGGTCGGTCCCGAGGTTGGCGCCTACCGGGTCAAGGCTGACATCGCGCCCTATACGCCCCTGACGCCCGGCCAGTTCGAGAAGGTCACCATGCCCAAACGCTGGCTCTCCCAGAGCGCGGTGACCGATCTCGACGTGATCAACGGAAAGATCGCCGTCACCCAGCTCCGCAGAGGATCCCTGCTCCAGGACGACATGATCGTGAAGCGTCCGAGCCTGGAGAGCGGCCAGCAGGAGATCGCGATCATGATCGACGCGGCGACCGGTGTGGCGGGAAAGATCAGGCCCGGCAAGCTGGTCAATATCTTCGCCACCTTCGCCGCGCGCAACGACTCCGAGGTGGACCAGTCCCGGATCATCGTCGCCAATGCCAAGGTCCTGGACGTCGGCGAGCTCACCGCCCTCGACCCGAAGAAGAGCGACCGCGACAGCGGCCCCACCGAGGCCGTGCCGATCACCTTCGCCCTCAACACCACGGACGCCCAGCGCGTCGCCTACGCCGAGTCCTTCGCCGAGCACGTACGCCTCGCCCTGCTTCCCGACGGCAGCCCCACCACGCTGCGCCCGGGCGACGGCAGCTACGACCTCTCCGAAGACAGGAACAAGTGAGGGCCGGATGACGACACGAATCCTCCCGGCCGTCGGTGACGCCGACGCCTCCCGGTCCATCACCACCCTCCTCAGCCAGCTCCCGGACGCCGAACCGGCCTCGCCGGTCGCCGACTCGACCTCACTGCTCGACCTATTGGCCCGGCTGGCGGGCGAATCGCTCGACGAACTGCCCGAGGTCGTCCTGGTCCACGAGCGGATCGGGCCGGTCCCCGCCCTCGAGCTGATCAGGGAGGTGGCGCTGCGCTTTCCGGCCGTCGGGGTCATCCTGGTGACCTCCGACGCAAGCCCCGGCCTCTACTCGGCGGCAATGGATTCCGGCGCCCGCGGCCTGGTGGGACTGCCGCTGTCGTACGAGGAGTTGGCGCAGCGCGTCCAGGCGGCGGCCGGCTGGTCCGTCGGCGTACGCCGTCACCTGGGCCAGGGAGCCGATGTCTTCACGGGCCCCGGCGGCACCGTCGTCACCGTCAGCGGCGCGAAGGGCGGAGTCGGCACCACGGTGACCGCGATCCAGCTCGCGCTCGCGGCCCGGGCATCCGGCCACACCGTCGCGCTCGTAGACCTGGATCTGCAGGGCGGCGATGTGGCCTCGTACCTGGATGTGCAGTTCCGCCGGTCCATCGTGGACCTGACCGCGATCCAGGACATCTCCCCCCGGGTGCTGCAGGACGCGCTGTTCAGCCATGACTCCGGCCTCGGGCTGCTGCTCGCGCCGGGCGAGGGCGAACGGGCCGAGGAGGTCAACGACCGGCTGGTCCGCCAGATCGTCAGCGCGCTGCGCCACCGCTACGAGATCGTCGTCATCGACTGCGGCACGCATATGAACACCGCCAACGCCGCCGCCATCGAGATGGCGGACACCGCACTGCTGCTGACCACTCCGGACGTGGTGACCGTCCGGGCCACCAAGCGCATGGTCCGGCTCTGGGACCGGCTCCAGATCCGCAAGGCGGAGGAGACGGTCACCGTCGTCAACCGCCATACACGCAATACGGAGATCCAGCCCGCGCTGGTCGAGAAGATCACTTCCACCCGGGTGGCCAGGATTTCGGTCCCCGCAAACTTCAAGGAACTTCAAGCGGTCGTCGATGCGGGCCGAATGCAGGATTTGGAGTCCAAGTCCACGGTGAAACAAGCACTGTGGGGACTGGCGGGGGAGTTGGGGCTCGTGAAGAACGCCACCGCCGAGAAACAGAGCAGGTTCCGCCAGGATCGCGGCTCGCTCGGCAGCGGCCGCCGCCAGGGGCGTACGAAGTGACCAGAGCCTGCGGAGTGATCAGGGCGTGCGAAGTGATCAGGCACACGGGTGAGGGGGAACGTTGAGCCATGACGGGTCCAGGAGTACGCGCGCTTTACCGAGACCCGCGCCTGCGCGGTGACAGGGGCCAGTCCGTCATCGAATTCACGGGCATGGTCCCGATCATTCTGGTGACGATGGTCCTGCTGTGGCAGGCCGCGCTGGTCGGCTACACCTTCGTACTCGCGGGGAACGCGGCGGACAAGGCCGTGAGCGCGGGAACGGCGACCGAGGGGGATCGCGACGCGGCGTGCAAACGAGCCGGGCAGGAAGACCTGCCCGGCAGCTGGTCGTACGAGATCTCCTGCGGGCAGGACGGTGATCTGGTCAAGGCGAAGGCCGACCTCGAAGTGCCGCTGCTCTTCCCGGGGGCCTTCAACCTCCCCATCACCGTTCCGGGCCGCGCCGCCGCCGCGACGGAGAGGAACTGAGCCATGCGCAAGCAGGCAATCCGGCGGGACAGGGGCCAGGCGGTCATCGAGTACGGCGGCTGGCTCGTTCTGCTGCTCCTGGTGGCGCTGATCGCGGTCCAGGTCGGGCTGGCCGTGTACGCCGCGCAGCAGGCGGGCACGGCGGCCCGCGCCGCTGCCCGGGTGGCCTCGCAGGACCAGGCCCGTATCGGCTATGAGGAGGCGGGCCGGGCATCGATGAGTTCCTGGCTCGACGCGGGCTTCGACAAGACCGAGCAGGGCGACGAGATCAAGGTGACCGCCACCGTCGGAATTCCCTTTCTCGTACCGGGCTTCGACTTCACCACCACCAAGAGCGCCACCATGCCCCGCGACTGACCGGCAGCACCAGGCAAACCGTACGAGGGAGTTGAACCCATGAGCCTGCGGGCGCGCATCAACAACCCCGAGCCGACGACCGGGCACACCGAGGAGAGTCGGCTTGTCGGGGTTTACCGCGCCAAGCTGCTCGAGGAGATCGACCTCGCCGAGATGTCGGCGCTCGCCGCGGCCGAACGACGGGCCCGCCTCGAGCGGGTGCTCGGTCACATCATCAGCCGCGAGGGCCCGGTGCTGTCCACCGTCGAGCGCTCCCAGCTCATCCGCAGGGTCGTCGACGAGGCGCTCGGCCTCGGCATCCTCGAACCGCTGCTCGAAGACGCCTCCATCAGCGAAATCATGGTGAACGGCCCCGACCAGGTCTTCGTCGAGCGCAGTGGACGGCTGGAACTGCTCCCGATGCGCTTCTCCTCCAATGAGCAGCTGATGCAGACCATCGAGCGCATCGTCTCCACCGTCAACCGGCGGGTGGACGAGGCGAATCCGATGGTCGACGCCCGCCTGCCCAGCGGTGAGCGCGTCAACGTCATCATTCCGCCGCTCTCGCTGACCGGGCCGATCCTCACCATCCGGCGCTTCCCCAGAGCCTTCACCCTCCAGGAGATGATCGGCCTGGGCTCGCTCGACGAGCAGATCCTGATGCTGCTGGCCGGCCTGGTCCGCGCGAAGTTCAATGTGATCGTCTCCGGCGCCACCGGCACGGGGAAGACCACCCTGCTCAACGCGCTGTCAGGGCTGATCCCGGGCGGAGAACGCATCGTCACCATCGAGGACTCGGCCGAGCTCCAGCTCCAGCAGTCGCATGTGATCACCCTGGAGAGCCGGCCGTCCAACGTCGAGGGCAAGGGCCAGGTGACCATTCGTGACCTGGTGCGCAACTCCCTGCGTATGCGCCCCGACCGCATCATCGTCGGTGAGGTCCGCGGCGGCGAGACGCTCGACATGCTCCAGGCGATGTCGACCGGTCACGACGGCTCGCTCGCCACCGTCCACGCCAACAGCGCCGAGGACGCCTTGATGCGTCTGCAGACCCTCAGCTCCATGTCCGAGGTCGAGATCCCCTTCGTGGCGATCCACGACCAGATCAACAGCGCGGTCGACGTCATCGTGCAGCTCACCCGGCACGCGGACGGAGCCCGCAAGATCACCGAAATCGCCATCGTCGACTCCTACGGCCGCGAGGACTACCGGATCGTCACGGTCTGCCGTTTCGACGCCCGGCCCATGACCGCGGACGGCCACATCCACGGGAAGTTCGTGTACTTCCCGCTGCCCCGCCGGATCGCCGACCGCCTCTACATGGCGGGCGAGTCGATTCCCCCGGCCTTCGGCGTAGCGCACACCAAGGAGCAGCTTGCCTCGCGCACAACGACGGCCTGACCGGCTCGCCGTCCCCACCCGCCCCAGTCCGCACGCTCACCGAGAAGGCCCCGCCCGACATGGATAACCTCCCGCTCCTGACGATGGGTGTCACCCTGCTCGGCTGTCTGTTCGCCGTCGTCGGGGTGCATGTCTACTCCTCGGGCCAGGCCCAGCGGCAGGCCCTGCTGGAGCGGATGACGCAGACAGGACAGCTCGCCATCGAGGGCGGACGGCGTCGTCGTTTCAGCGCCGTGGACCGATGGCTGCGCAGAACGCGCCTGGGGAAGCGGATCGAGCGGCAGATCTCGGCGACCGGTCTCGATCTGACTGCGGGCGAGTACTTCGTCTACGTGGTCGGCGCGCTGCTCGCTCTGTACTTCATCGCCGGATCGGTCTTCGCGCCGTTCTTCGGGATCATCGCGGCCGTCATCGGCGTCTGGGGAGCCAACGGTTTCCTCAACTGGCAGCGCCAAAAGCGCACCGAGGCGTTCATCAACCAACTGCCCGAACTCACCCGCGTACTCGCCAACGCGACACAGGCCGGTCTCGCGCTGCGGACAGCCATCAGCATGGCCGTGGACGAGTTGGACGATCCGGCCAGGGAGGAGCTGCGGCGGGTCGCCGACCAGCTGACCCTCGGCCGCTCACTGGACGACGCGCTGAACGATCTCGTCGAGCGGCTGCCCTCCCGTGAGCTGACCGTCCTCGTATCCACCCTCATCCTCTCCAACCGGGCGGGGGGCACCATCGTCTCCTCGCTGCGCAACCTCACCCAGACCCTGGAGGAGCGCAAGGAGACCCGCCGCGAGGTCACGACCCTGCTCTCCCAGGTCAAGGTGACCGCGGTGGCCGTTCCCGTTCTCGGCGTGGGCTTCTTGCTGCTCATCGACGGAATGCGCTCCGGCGCCCTCGAGGACATGACGAACGCCCTCGCCGGCAGGCTCGCCGTGATCGTCTCGGCGGCTCTCTACGCGCTCGGCTTCTTCCTCATCAACCGACTCACTCGCGTCCGTATCTGACCCACACCGAAGGGAGGGAGCACACCATGGGACTGCTGCTCGCGGCCGTCATCGGACTCGGCGTCTACGGAGCCTTCCAGGGCGTACGCATGTACCGCGCCGACGCCAAGCTTCCCGGCGACCTCGCCGTCGCCCTGGAGGTCGGCGCCGGCCGCACCACCGCGACGGGCTCCGCCATCGACCGCATCGGCATGCGCTACGCGCCGTATGTACTGCGGATGATGGGCCCCAAGCGAGTCGACGCCGTCCGCCGGAAGCTGGACATGGCGGGCAACCCCGGTGGTCTGACCCTCGACCGCTACGCCGCCCGCCGCGCCGTGTACGGGGGCCTGGGTCTCCTGGTGGCCCTGGGCATGCTGATGAACGGCCACATTGTGTTCGCCGTGCTCTTCCTCCTCTACGGACTCTTCTGGACCGATGTCCTCATCCGCGCTGCCATCAGCAGGCGCAGGGACGACATCGAGCGGACCCTTCCCGATTTCCTCGACGTCCTGGCCGTCGTCGTCTCCGCCGGACTCGGCTTCCGCCAGGCGCTGGAGCGCGTCGCCGAGAAGTACGAAGGTCCCTGGGCCGACGAACTGCGCATCACCCTGCGCCAGATGGACATGGGCGTGGGCAGGCGCGACGCCTTCGAGCAGCTGCGCAAGCGCAATGAATCCGACCAGGTGTCGATGTTCGTCTCCGCGCTCCAGCAGGGTGAGGAACTCGGCGCCCCCATCGTCGACACCCTCATCCAGATCGCCAACGACATGCGCAGGACCGACGCCCAGAACGCCCGCCGCAAGGCCGCCAAGGCCGTCCCCAAGGCCACGCTCATCGTCACCAGCTTCATGCTCCCCGGGACGATGATCCTTATCGTGGTCGGCTTCTACTACGCCTCCAATGTCAACTTCAACGACATCTTCGGAGGCTGAGTCATGGTCTTACGGGCGGCCAGGGCGGCACTCACCAGGACCGCGCTGAGCAGGGCCGCACTGACCGGCGGCTCCGAGGAGGGCGCCCCCGAGAGCGCCCCGGGGCTTGTGCCGTCACTGCCGATCCAGGTCAACGCCCTCCAGGCGCTGTGCCGGCAACTGTTCGGCTTCCGCCTCGCCATGACCGCGCTCGCCGCGCCGTTCGCGCTCTCGGGCGTCGACCGGGGCCTTGGCGGCTGGCTGGTGGGCGCGGCGGTCCTGGTCACCGTCATGGTGTCCTATGTGCTGCTGCGCGACTGGGAACGGTTCGGCCCCGTGCTGCTGCGCCATCCCTCGCTGCTGGCGGTCGACATGCTGTTCGGCGCGCTGCTGCTGTTCTCCGCCTCGCCGGGATCCACGCTCACTTACGTCACCTTCTGCACCCCACTGCTCGCCGGACTTGTATACGGGTGGCGCGGCGCCGCGATCTTCGCACCGCTCCAGACGCTGCTCCTCGCCGCCTCCTACGCGATCAACGAGAAGATCGAGGCAGACGCCTCGGCGCTGCTGATGGCGGGCCTGTGTGTGATGGCCGGAGCCGTGGGCAGCGCACTGCGCAGCCTCCTGCTCGGATTCGGCGCCGCATCCCAGGCGCTGACCGAGACCCGCGCACGCCTCGCCGTCAGCAGCGCGGTGGAGGAGGAACGCGCCCGGCTCGCCCGCGAGATGCACGATTCCGTCGCCAAGACGCTGCACGGCCTGGCGCTCGCGGCCGACGGCCTGGCCGGCACCGCCGACCGGATGGACCCGCTGACCGTCAAACACCAGGCCGAGCTGGTGGCCCGCTCGGCCCGCCGCGCCGCGACCGAGTCCCGCGAGCTGCTCTCCGATCTGCGTCGCGAGTCCGGTCTGGACGGCGGAATCGACATCATGGCCGAACTCCACGCCAGGACGGATGACTTCGCTCGCCGGTACGGCATGCGGGCCACGTTCCGCCGGCTCGGCGACTTTCCCGTGCCGAAGGCGCCGCCCGCCGTCGCCCGCCAGGCCCTGACCATCGCCACCGAGGCCATGGAGAACGCCCACCGCCACGGTCACCCCAGCTGCCTCGACGTCTCGGCGGGTGTCGTCGGCGACGTACTGAGGATCAGCGTGTACGACGACGGGCGGGGCCTTCCGCCCGGCACCACCCTCGACGACCTCAGACGGGCAGGCCACTTCGGCCTGGTCGGCATGGTCGAGCGGGCCGCATCCATCGGGGCCCGCATCCGGATCGGCAAGGGCTGGGCGGCGAAAGGAACCGAAGTCCGCCTGGAACTGCCGGCCGCCGCACTCAGGCTCGTCCCCGGCATCCCCGCTCAACCCACGCGGCACCGAACCCCACTGCTCCACTGACCGCCTCACCGCTCCAACCCAACCCAACCCGACCGTTCCCCCTTCCGAGAGGAGGCTGCAGCATGCCGGACGACATCTCCCACAGCTCGGGGCAGAACTGGACCCAGCAGTCCCATGTCTCGCAGCACACGTCCTCGCACGCCACCCCGCTCAGCTCCGACCACACCACGGGTGTCCCCCTGGCCTCCGCGCCGCCCGTGACCACCGGCGAATTCCCCGCTCTGCCGGGACCGGCCACGATGCCGGCCGCCCCACCTCTGCGGGTTGTCGTCGTCGACGACAACCCGGTCGTACGCGCCGGGCTGACCGTTCTGCTGCAGGGCCGCGACGACCTGGAAGTCGTCGCGGAGGCGGCCGACGGCCGCCAGGCCTATGACGTGACCGTCCAACACCGCCCGGACGTGGTTCTGCTGGACGTTCGCATGCCGGGCGTGGACGGCATCTCGGCGCTGCCGCACCTGGTGCCGCTGGCGCCGGTGCTGATGATGACTTACAGCAGGGAGAGCGAGATCGTGCACGAGGCCCTGCGCCTGGGCGCGACCGGTTATCTCGTACACGGTGAATTCACCGCCGACCAACTCGTCGCCGCGGTACGGGACATCAAGATGGGCCGCGTCCACTTCACCCACTCCGCCTCCAGCGCGCTGCTGGCGACGGTGCGGGGTGAGGGCGCGGGCGACGGAGGCGGTCAACCGCTGCCCGAGGGGCTGGGCACGGCGTTCACCGGACCTGGACACCGGCCCACGTCGTCGGAGCAATTTGCTCAAGCGTCTTCGCTTACGCAATCAAATGTGGCACATTCATCTCGGAGCCCCGATGTAGTCGACGGACTCCGCGGAGTGATCACGGAGCTGAGTCAGCGGGAGGTGGAGGTGATGGAGCTGATTGCGTCAGGCATGACCAACCAGCAGATCGCCGCGTCCTGCTTCATCAGTCAGAAGACCGTCAAGAACCACATCAACCGCATCTTCGCCAAGTTGAGCGCGGGCAGCCGTGGCGAGGCCATCGCCATCTGGCACAGCATGGCGCGAGGGGGGTCCCAGCGGCATGGCTGAGCGTGTGCGGAACCCCCGCTCATACGGGGCCCGCGGGGCCCAACCGGTGAATTGGGCCCCGGGTTGGGCCCTGAGGCCCATGCCCTGGGATGCGACCCCGACGTACGTTGCTCCCGTCGGAAGCGAGACCGGCCAGGAGGAAGCCGGAAGCGTGGACGGCATCGAGGAGTCGTACGTATCGGCCGGTTTACGGCCGGCCGAAACCGGAGGGGAACGTCATGAGGGACATCGGTCTGAAGGCGGCGACACGGGCCAGGGTTCATGTGACCGACTGGAGGGACTCGGTCCTCGACGGCATCAAGTGCCGCAAGGACAAGGGGCAGGGGGCGATCGAGTATGTGGGCATCACCATCCTGGTGGTGGCCATCGTCGCCCTGCTGCTGCAGACCAATCTCGGCGGCGAGATCGCAGGCAAGTTCTCGGAGAAGATCCGTTCGGTCCTCAACGGCGGGGGTGGGGGCGGCGGCGGAGGTGGCGGCGGCCAGTAGGTCCGCCGGTTGAGTCAGACGCAGGGCAGGCCACACCGCTGTACATCACAGCGGTGGTTGGCCTGCTCTTCTTTGCGCTCGTGTACTTTGCGTTCGGTCAGGCCGACATCACCCGCAACGGCACGCAGACAGCCGCGGACGCGGCAGCCCTGGCAGCCGCACAGGATTCCCGGGACCAGCTGAAGCTGGAGGACTTCCTGGACGACCTCGGGAACCTCTTCGACGGGAAGCCGGCCGAGACTGCCGACGGCTGTGCGGAGGCCGCCCGCTTCGCCGCCAGGAACGACGCCGACAACCTCCACTGTGACGCGCTGACGGACGGACGGTGGGGCTTCACGGTGGAGTCCCGGTCCAGCAGGCCGATGGGCGACAGCATCATCGACGGTACGGAGAACGAGCACGCGAAAGCCACAGCCACGGCTGTGGTGGAGCCACGCTGCAGCTTCGCGCCCGATGAGTCGGCGGCGCCCTCGGAGGGCGGGGACGATCGGGAATCCGCCAATGCCAATCACAGAACGCCGTCCCCGGGCAAGCTCGTCTGCGACACCAAAGACTGGATCATCGATCCGGAAAAACCGGATCTGCTTCCCGATATGGCGGACCTCTTCACCGTCCGACTGGCCGAGGACTGACCTCGAACGAGCGTTAAGGAACAGGATTGATGACGATGCGACACGTGAGGACCATGCGCCGGGCCGGGGCGGCAGCCTTGCTGTCGGCGGCCCTGACCTTTTCGCTGGCCGCCTGTGGCGGGGACGGCGGCGGTTCGGAATCCAAGGAGCCGGCCTCGACGGCGCCCCAGCAGAGCAAGGGAGGCGACAAGGGGACCACTTCCCCAGACTCCGTGCCCAGGGAGCCGATCGCGACGGTGAAGGGCGACGGCGGGCTGGAACTGTCCGTATTCGCGGCGAAGCGTGATGACGGCGGCTTCCTCACCGTGGACGGTGAGTTCAAGAACACCGGCTCCGCGGGGTTCTCCGTTCCCGTCAGCTGGTACGGGCTGGAGCAGGATGTGGCTGCCACAGGCCACTCGTTCGCGGGAATGACGCTCGTGGATTCCCAGGGCAGGAAGCGCTACTACGTGCTGCGCGATACCGACAATCGCCCGCTGACGACATACGCGTACGACGGGTACATCAAACCCGGCCAGAGCCTCACCTTCTTTGCCCAGTTCCCGGCGCCCCCGCAGACGACCACCAAGCTCGGCCTCCAGTTCCCGGGGTTCCCCAGCGCGTCGATCGAGCTCTCCTGATGAGCGCCGCAACCACCCGCACCGGGTGCGTCTACGCGCGCACGACCGTGACCGTCCTCGCCGGCGCCCTCTTGTTCGGTCTCCTGGGCGCCGCCGATGCCCTCGCCGATGAGGATCCGTATCCCACACCCTCGGCGGCGGCCCCCGTCAAGATCGACCCCGAGGACTCCGACCTCAAGCTCCCCGAAGGTGCGAACCTCGCCGAGCCCAAGGTCCTCGACATCAAGTCGGTCGTCGAGGAGATCGGCGGCGAGGAACGCCGCGAGGAGACCAACTCCGACATCAAGTTCGCGCTCCAGGCCGAGGTGCTCTTCGGCAAGGACAGTGCGAAGCTCTCCAGCGCGGCCAATGCCCGTATCGCCGCCATCGCCGCGGAGATCAAGAACCAGGACGCCAAAAAGGTCCGCGTCTTCGGCTTCACCGACGACCTGGGTACCTCCGAGCACGGAGACGTGCTGTCCAAGCAGCGCGCGGACGCGGTGCACGGGGTGCTGTCGCAGCAGTTGAGCGCCCTGGGCGTCACATACGAGATCCGTGGATACGGCGAGCAGTACCCCATCGCGAACAACGCGACCGAAGAAGGACGCAAGAAGAACCGCCGCGTCGAGGTCTCCTTCCCCAGGGGCGCGGGCAACTGAACGCGGACGCGAAGTGCTGAATCTCGGGGGAGCCGGTCCGCAGCGTGCCGCGGACCGGCTCTCGCCTTTGTCGAGGGACTGGTGCGGTGCGGAGGAGCGGAGCAATGACGAGAGGCAGAGCCGTTGCGCTCAGCACGCTGGCCCTGTGTGGGCTCGTGCTGGGTGTGCATCCGGTGGCGGCCGTGACCACCGCGGGTTCCGACGCAGTCGCCCCCTACCGGACGGCCCCGGGCGCCGAGCCGGTGCGCGGCTCCGCGACCAGCGCCGACGGCCCTTCGCTCAAGCCGGGCACGTACACCGACACCATCTCCGCGGGCGAGAGGAAGCACTACCAGGTCGTGCTGGACGACACGTCCAATGCCTTCGTCTCGACGGTTCTCGCCCCACCGCCGGGGACCGAGGTCGGAGTGCTCAGCGGAATCCGCGTCTCCTTGGCAAGCCCGAAGGGCGAACGGTGCAGCAACAGCAGCGACGTCACATTCAAGGGCACGACCGCCCGCCCGATCGCCGGTTACGCCACTCGTCGTATTGAGGCCAACAGGACCTGTCAGGAAGCCGGCAGCTACCTCTACGCCGTGGAATGGATCGGCTCGGACACCGGTCCGGGCTCCGCCGGCTGGCCCATCGAGCTGAAGTTCATGTCGGAGCCGGGCCTGAAGGCGGACGCGCAGGCACCGTCGGCCCCGGTCACCTGGAGCTCGCAGGCTCCGACCGCGCGGACGGGTACGGCAAAGCGCCTGACGGGCGGCACCGGGTTCAATGACGCGCCTGCGGTCGGCGAAGGCGTATGGCGGGACGAACTGAGCCCGGGCGAGAGCCGCTTCTACAAGGTGCCGGTCGACTGGGGCCAGCAGCTCTTCCTCGACGCCGAGCTGGCGAACTCCCCGACCGCGCAGGCGTCCGCGGTCGTCGACGGCCTGCAGATGGCCTTGTACAACACCGCGCGCGGGCTGGTCGACGGAGCCGGCACGAGCTACCTCGGCAAGCAGGCGGCGGTGTCACTGGGCACGGCGCCGGTCGCCTTCTCGCACCGGTACCGGCCCCAGGTGGACGCCATCAGCGCGATGCGCTTCTCCGGCTGGTACTACGTGCGGGTCACCCTGGACCAACGGATCGGCGGCACCCTCCCCATGGTCCTGCGTGTGGGCGTCGAGGGGGATCGACAGACGGGCCCGGCATACGACGGGGACGCGACGGCTGCAGGCTTCGGGATCACGGAAGAGGGCCGGGAGGCGGCTGAAGAAGGCCTCGTCGAGAACGGCGGCGCTCAGAACGCCACGCTGAGAGCCGTCGGCATCACGGGGATCAGCCTGGGGACGGTGCTGCTGCTCGGGCTCGCCGCGTGGACGGCCATCTTGCGTGGCGGCGGAACCGGGCGCCGCCGAAAGGCGGCGGAGACGGTCCCTCTGCCCTGGGAACCGTGAACCGGCCGCGGCCGTAGTCCGTACGGCAATCCATACGGCAATCCATACGGCAACCCATGCGGCAATCCGTACTGGCAATCCGTACGACAACAAGCCGGGTCCCACGCGGAGTTGAGCCCTTCTTTGGGCCCGGGGGCCCACGACCTCCCGCCCGTGGCGCATTAGCGTCGCATCCATGTCGCCACAGGGGGTTGTGCGTCGGATTCGCCGTCAGGTGCGTAGGGCTCTGCCACGCACACACGCGCGGCTGCTGGGCCTGCGAAAGAGGAGGCCGGGCCAGTCGGGCCAGTCGGCGATCGAGTACGTGGGTCTGGTCGCGGTGGTCGTGGCGATCGTCGGAGCCCTGCTGGCAACGGGCCTCGGGCCGGCCATCGCCGAGGAGTTCAGCACGCAGGTGTGCAAGATCACCGGCGGCGAGAACTGTGGCGGCGGTGGCGACCCCGAGGCCCAGGACGAGCGCGGCCCCGGCAGCCAGGGGGACGGCCGCCCCGCCTCCGACGACGACGGTCCCGGCGACGGCCACAAGACGCCGACGCAGCTCGACTACGAGAAGGCCCTGAAGGAGCTTCAGGACGCCCAGGCCGCCGAGAAGTCCGATCAGGACAAGGCCATCGAGGCCGCCAAGGAGCTCGCGAAGATCCTCGCCGAGGAGCTCGGCATCACCGACGCCCTCGACTGCATCACCAAGGGCGACATGGGCGCCTGCACCGAGACGCTCGTCAATGTGCTCCTCAGCCTCATCGGCGGCGCGGTCGGGAAGCTCACCGCCAAGTACGGCGCGCCGTGGAAGTGGAAGAAAGCCGTGGAGCTCGTCAGAAAGCTCAAGAAGCACGGCGGGGATCTGTACGACGGGCTGAAAGGGCTCATCAAGAACCGCAAGCGGGTCGCGGACGCGGAGAAGAAGCTTGCCGACGCGAAAAGGAGACTCGACGCGGACAAGAAGAAACCCAAGGACGGCGAGAAGAAGCCGGACGACAAACCGGCCGCCTGCCGCCGGCACAGCTTCCCTCCTGGTACCCCGGTGCTGCTTGCCGACGGGCGCCGGATTCCCATCGAGAAGGTGCGGATCGGCGACCGGGTCAAAGCCACGGATCCGTACAGCGGGAAGACCGGGACGCGGCGGGTGACGAACGCCATCACCACGCACGACGACAAGGACTTCACCCGGCTCACGGTGCGTACGAATTCCGGTACGGCCATTGTCGAGGCGACCGACACCCACCCCTTCTGGCTGACCGGGCAGGGGCGCTGGGCCGACGCCGGCGAGATCGCAGCCGGTGACAGGCTGCGCGCGCTCGACGGGACCGGGCTGAAAGTGCTCACCGCGCGACACTTCACGGGGCGTCAGACGACCCACGACCTCACCGTGGCGCGGACGCACACCTATTACGTGCTGGCCGGGCGGACTCCCGTACTGGTGCACAACGAGGACCCGGCCGGATGCGGTCCGCTCGACGGTGAGCGTGAGTACGATGTGTACGATCCGAAGACCGGAAACAGGATTACCGATATCGACCACATCGACGGCGGAGTCCTGTGGGAAGAGAAGAGCGCGCTGTTCGGCGATGAGACGTGGCTGACCAAGCAGGTGGACGGAAAGCTTGCGAAGTATCTTCAGGCCCGTAAGGAGATGAAGGGGTACGAACAGGCCCCCATCGGTTTCCGTTTCACGAACGCCAATGTCGATCCGCGTTTCCGTGCCGCACTCGAACAGCGTATTGAGAAGCTCAGGGACGAGAATCCCGGGCTGGACATCAGGCTGGAGTTCACGGGATGAGTTGCTACAGGCTATGAGCTACTACTTCGAAGTCTCCGGTGAAACCGTCTGGGATCCGGCCCTGCGCATCGCGAAGTGGTACATCGCCCTCGCCGGGACCACGGCGGAGCTGATGCGGCTGCGGACCGGTCTCACACCGTCCGAGCAGGACACCTGCGAGATCGACCCGAAGCTGTTCAGGGGGTTCGTGGAGGGGCTGTACGAGGTCTACTTCTCGACCCGTCACCCGGTGCAACACGGCCTGATCAAGGGGGTGTTGCTCCCCTCTCTGGTTGTGCTGGAGCGTACGGGTACGGTCATCCACCCGAAGTCCGAGAGGGAAAAGCCCCTGTGGGAGGAGAAGCAGACACTTGCACGGTCGATGTAGCAGGCGAGTACGGGTGCCCTTCGGGGAGCGGCTGCGGGACGAGTTGGGCGCGCCGCGAAAGGCCCGGCTGATCGACAGCAGCCCGCGTTCGGCGGTGTGGCGGGTGGAGCTGGCGGACGGTAGGCCCGCCGTGGTCAAGCAGCTTGCCGCGGAAGCGGAGGCGGAGGCGACGCAGCGGTACGGGCGGGAGGTGGCCGCGCTGCGGATGGCCTCGCGGGTGCGGCCGGCCGTAGTGCCGCGGGTGCTCGGGGTGGACGCTGACGAGCGCGTACTGGTGCTGGAGTACGTCGAGCACGGGCGGCCGCGTGAGGGGTGGGAGACCGAGTACGCGACGGCACTGGCCCGGTTGCACGCGGCCGGTGAGGATGGGGCGGAGCTGCCGCGCTGGACGGGGCCGGATGCGGGCGACGTCGGCTCCTTCGTGGCGTTCGCGAGAGCTCTCGGTGTCCACGACACGGCCGGAGCCGAGGACGAGCTGGGCGAACTCACCCTGCGGCTGGGCAAGGTGAGCGGACGGCAGGCCCTGCTGCACGGCGATCCCTGCCCCGGCAACGATCTGCACACCGCCGACGGAATCCGCTTCATCGACTTCGAGCAGGCAAGCCTCGGCAACGGGCTCATCGAGCTCGCTTATCTCCGCATCGGCTTCCCGACCTGCTGGTGCGTGACCGCCGCGCCGGAACCCCTGCTGGCCGAGGCCGAAGCGGCGTACCGCACCGCGTGGCGGGAGGCGACCGGCACGGACGTCGAGGGCGATCTCGCCGACGCCTGCGCGGGGTGGCTGATCCGGGGCGAGACGCTGGTCCAGCGGGCGCACCGGGGGACCGTCGACCAGTTGGCCCGGGTTCTGGGCGAGGACTGGGAGTGGGGGACGGTGAGCGCTCGGGAGCGGTTGGCCCACCGGCTGGGGGTCGTCGCGCGGATGACCGAGGGCAGTGACGTACTGGGCGGGCTGAGCCGGCTGAGTACGGATGCACGGCGGCGCATGCTCGACCGCTGGCCCGCGCTCGGGACGGTGCCGCGCAGCCGGCCACAGGGGTCGTGATTGGGCCCGTGGGCCCATGCGCGGGCGCGCACGCGGTTGTTAGCGTGCGGCGACGGGACGGCTTCACGGCAGCGGGAAGCGGGATGGGGCGCGGATGAGGCAGCGTACGGCAGTGGTGGCAACGGCCCTGACCCTCGCGATCGGGCTCACGGCCGGCTGCGGCGGCGAGGGCGGCGGTGACAGCGCCGACAAGCCCCGGCACAAGAAGGCCGCAACGTCGACGCCCGTCCCAGCGACGCCCGTCCCAGCGACGCCCGTCCCTTCGAAGTCCGTTCCCGCGACGCCCACACCCGCCGGTCCCGCGCAGCCTGCCGCCTCGGCCCCCAAGGCCCTCTCCCAGGCCCAGTTGGAGAAGGCCATCCTCGCCAAGAGTGACGTTCCCGGCTTCGATGTCGCACCCATGGACGCCCCGCCGCCCCAGGGCGAGAGGGCCGACAAGAGCGAGTGCGCCCCGCTCACCGCCGTCATCAACGGCAGGCCCGAGCCCGCTGCCCAGGCCTCCGCGTACCGCCAACTGACCGGTGCCAAGGACAACCGCCCGGCCGTCTCGGAGTTCCTCACCACCCACGGGGTGCAGGACGCCACGACAGCGCTCAGCCGGCTGCGCGCCGCCGTCGAGGCCTGCGAAGGCGGCTTCAGGGCGAGCGGCGGCGGCGAAGGGCCGTCGACGTACCAGGGCGCGAAGGCGCTACCCGTCGCGGCACAGGTGGGGGACGACGCGTTCGCCTACCAGGTCACCGGCGACTACGAGGGCGAGCCCGTGCCTCTCGTCTTCCACGTCGTACGCTCCGGCGGCACGCTGGCCACCTTCTATACGGCCAACCTCGAAGGGCCGCAGACCCCGCGGATCCCGCCCGCCCTGCTCACCGCCCAGGCGGACAAGCTCACCAAACTCAAGTAGTGGCCGCGATTGTCAGCTGTACGCCCGGGCGCACGCCCCAGCCCGCCATCGCCCCGGCCTCCGCCTCCAGCACATGCCGTGCCCGCAGCCGCGGCCTGCTGAGCCTGCCCGGCTTCATCGTGTGGACGTCGATGACTCTCAACTCCCGGTCCAGATAGGCCACATCGATGGTGAAGCGCATCCGGAAGGTGTGCACGCTGTTGCACGGGGTGAGCAGGATCGCGCCCTCGATCCGGTCCCGCCCGAGCAGGCCACGCCGCCGGGGTCCGTACGTAGCCGCGATCTCCACCGTCAGCGATTCGTCGGCCAATGACGCGTCGGCCAATGACGCGTCGGCCAACGACGAGTCAGTCGGCGATGCGCCGGCCTGCGACGCGTCCGCGATCCGCAACGTCCCCGTGCCGTTGTTCCATTGACGCCGTCGGCCCATGGCCGTAGACCGTAGCGTCCGGCGCACACCCGTGGGCCCCGGATCACCAGGATTGGGCCCCAGGGCCCATGACCGCACCCGCGGTGCTCGCCTACGCTCGCTGTCGTGTACGCCACGCTGATCGCCGTCGCCGCCCTCTGGGGCGCCGCCGCGGGGCTGCTCGTCCCGCGCGCCGCATACCGGCTCTCCGTCGAGCCGGAGGAGGCGTGGCGCGAGAGCTGCCCCGCCGGGCACGCGTTCACGGGGCCCGCTCGGGGCTGGCTCGGCTTCGCGCGGTGTGCGGGCTGCGCCACGGCGGTTCCGGCCCGGAAGGCCGCGGGAAGCGCGGCAACCCGCGACACCGAGGCACCCGCACCGCTGCTCGACACCGAGGCACCCGCACCGCTGCTCGACACCGAGGCACCCGCACCGCTGCTCGACACCGAAACACCCGCACCGCTGCTCGTCCCCGTGGTGACCGCCCTCAGCTGCGCCGCCCTCGCCGCCGCCACCGGGCCGCGCCCCGAGCTCGCCGTCTGGCTGCTGCTCACGCCCTTCGCCGTGCTGCTCGCCCTCGTCGACCGCAACGTCCATCGACTCCCCGACCAGCTGACCCTCCCGCTCGCCGCCGCGGCCGCCGCGCTTCTCGGGCTCGCGGGGCTGCTCCCCGGCGACGCGGGCTCCTGGCCGACCGCGCTGCTCGGCGGACTCGTCCTCGGCGCCGCCTACCTCGTGCTCTTCCTCATCCACCCGAACGGCATGGGCTTCGGCGACGTCAAACTCGCCCTCTCGCTGGGCGTTGTCCTCGGTTGGTACGGCTGGGCGGTGCTCTTCGCCGGCGCCTTCGCCGGCTTTCTGTTCGGCTCGGTGTACGGACTCGGCCTCATCGCCCTGCGTCGCGCCGGGCGCAAGACAGCGATCCCGTTCGGGCCCTTCATGATCGCGGGGGCGCTTGCCGGACTGCTGCTCGGCGGCCTCGCCGCAGCGTGAGGACCGGCGAGCGGTTGGCGAAGCCGCTCCGCGACATCGGGGCGGTCAAGCCCGGCCCGACCGGCAGGCACGTCTAGCATCTGGACGTATGCGGACATTTTCTGACAATGCGGAGACTCGGCGGCGTGGTCTGCTGCGCTCCCTCGTCCCCGCCCCCTTGCCGGAGCCCGGAGGCCGCCCCACTGCCCGCTTCCCCGCCGGCCTGCTCCCCTGGAGCTGGGCGGCGGCGTTCTTTCTGCTCTACGCCACCGTCTCCGTACGCCGTCATACGCTGCTGCGCACCACCGGCTACGACCTCGGCATCTTCGAGCAGGCCGTCCGCGCCTACTCCCAACTGCGCGCGCCCGTCGTCCCGTTGCGCGGCGAGCAGTTCAATCTGCTCGGCGACCACTTCCACCCCGCGCTCGCCGTCCTCGCCCCTCTCTACCGCCTCTGGCCGTCCCCCGTCTGCCTTCTTCTGGCCCAGTCCGCGCTCCTCGCCCTCGCCGCCGTACCGCTCGTGCGCTGGGCCCTTCGGGTGCTCGGCCGGCGCTCCGCCCATGTCGTCGCCCTCGGCTACGGACTGAGCTGGGGCACCGCATCGGCCGCCGCCTTCGACTTCCACGAGGTCGCGCTCGCCGTGCCGCTGATCGCCTTCGCCCTGGAGGCACTGGGCCGGCGGCGCTGGGGGCCCGCCGTCGCCTGGGCCGCGCCACTGGTCCTGGTCAAGGAGGACCTCGGGCTGACCCTTGCCGCCCTCGGCTGTTACGTCGCCTGGAAGGGCCCGCGTCGCCTCGGCATCGTCGCCGCGGTGGCCGGTCTGCTCGCATCGGCCGTGGAGATCAAGCTGCTGCTTCCCGCCTTCAACCCCGCGGGCGGGTACGCCCACGGCGGACTTCTCGCCGAGAGTGCGCACAGCTCCCTGCTCAGCACCATCGCATTCGCCCCGCTCGACGCGCTGCGACCCGACATCAAGGCCATGACCGTGATTCTGGTCTTCGCCCCGTCCGCGCTGCTCGCCCTGCGCTCGCCGCTCGCGCTCCTGGCCCTGCCCACGCTCGCCTGGCGCATGCTGTCGCAGAACGGCTTCCACTGGGGCACTTCCTTCCACTACAGCGCCGTACTGATGCCTGTCGTCTTCGCCGGCCTCATCGACTCGCTGCGGCAGTGGCGCGGTACGGACCACCCACTGGCCACCCGCCAGATCCGCGCCTCGCTCGCCACCGTCCTGGCCGTCACCGCCGTCATGCTGCCGTCGTTTCCGCTCGCCCAGCTGGCCCAGCGCGCGACCTGGCGCACGACGCAACACGTCGAGGCGGCCCGCTCGCTGCTCGACCGGATCCCCGACGGCGCGACGGTCGCCGCATCCAACCGCCTCGCTCCCCAGCTCACTTCGCGCTGCGAAGTCGTCCTCTTCCCGACCTTCCCGGTCGGTGCGCGGCTCTATGAGTACGACAAGAAGCAGCTGCCCCGGCCCACCGCCGAGTGGATCATCCATGACAGCAGGGCGCCCGAGGCCTGGCCGTACAAGACGGGTCACTGGCCCTACCCGCCCGAGCAGCAGGCCGCCGAACTGGACGCCGCGCAGCGGAAGTACGGCTACGAGCGCATCGCCCAGCGCGACGGCGTCACCCTGCTACGCCTCAGGCGTGCGGCCCGACCGTGATCCTCGCCACCGTCGGCCGGCGGGCGTCGGCTTCGGTCGACGTCACACTGCGCGTCGTCATGCGAACGACCTCAGGGTTCATCCAGACGGCGCTCATCCAGGACAGTCCCTGTCCGCACGCTCACTCCCGTAGAATGGTGTACTGGCGAAAAGGAAAGTGTTGGACGAGTCCGAGGAGTTGCGGTGGCCGAGATCAAGCCTTCCTACAGCTGCGGTCTCGACGCAGCCGTGGACGTCGTCGGCGGGAAGTGGAAGGCGCTCATTCTGTGGGCGCTGCACGACGGGACGCACCGCTTCGGGGAGCTGAAGCGCCATGTGAGCGGCGTCAGCGAGAAGATGCTCATCCAGCAGCTGCGCGAGCTGGAGGCGGACGGCATCGTGCACCGCGAGGTGTACCGGGAGGTGCCGCCGCGCGTCGAGTACTCCCTCACCGAGCTGGGGCAGGCGCTCAACGCCGCTCTGCTGCCGCTCGGCGAGTGGGGCGACACCTTCATGGAGCGGATCGTCGCCAACAAGACGAAGGAACCCGTGGCCTGAGGAGTCGTCGCGGCGGCCTTCGGCGTCAATCCGGCTCCCGCGTCCGGGGGTCACCCTCAGGGGTTACGACTCCGGGCCGCCACGGGGCCGGTACCAGGCATTTTCCGCCCCGGGCCACCCGCCGCCCCGCCGTCCGGCGCATTCGGAGCGTAGTTACGGCATGGCGTGGCACGCACCATCACTCACGAAGGGTTATGGTGGAAACCCCCCCTCGGGCCGGTCCGTATCCCCCCCCACGGACCGGCCCGTTTTCTCTTTCCCGGCTTGTGTCAGCTCCGCCCGGCCCAGATGTTGGTGCCCTCGGTGTCCACGGCGAAGACGTCGATCTCCTCCAGCTCCCCGGCGCTCAGCGGCGGTCCGGCAAGCGCCGCGACGTTCTCCTCGAGCTGCTGCACGCTGGAGGCGCCGATCAGCGCGGAGGTCATCCGCGGGTCCCGCAGGACCCAGGCGATCGCCAGCTGGGCGAGCGACTGGCCGCGCCGGGCGGCGATGTCGTTCAGTCCGTTCAGCCTGCGTACGACGTCGTCCGAGAGCAGGTCCGGATCCAGGGACTTGCCCTGTGTGGCCCGCGAGCCCTCCGGGATGCCCTTGAGGTACTTACCCGTGAGCAGGCCCTGTGCGAGCGGCACGAAGGAGATGCAGCCCATGCCGGTGCTCTCCAGCGTGTCGAGCAGTCCGTCGTCCTCGATCCAGCGGTTGATCATCGAGTACGAGGGCTGGTGGATAAGGGCCGGGACGCCCATCTCCTTCAGCAGACTTGCCGCCTCGGCGGTCTGCTCCGCGTTGTACGACGACACACCCACATACAGCGCCTTGCCCTGCTGCACGGCGGAGGCCAGCGCGCCCATCGTCTCCTCGAGCGGAGTGTCCGGGTCGAAGCGGTGGGAGTAGAAGATGTCGACGTAGTCCAGTCCCATCCGCTTCAGGGACGCGTCGAGCGAGGACAGCAGGTACTTCCGCGAGCCCCACTCGCCGTAGGGACCGGGATGCATGAGATAACCCGCTTTGGTCGAAATGACCAATTCATCGCGGTATGGGGTGAAGTCCTGAGCGAAAATCTTGCCGAAATTGAGCTCGGCCGAACCCGGCGGCGGACCGTAGTTGTTCGCCAGGTCGAAGTGCGTCACGCCCAGGCCGAAAGCGCGGCGCAGGATCGCGCGCTGCGAGTCGAGGGTCCGGTCGTCGCCGAAGTTGTGCCAGAGGCCGAGGGAAATCGCGGGAAGCTTGAGCCCGGAGCGGCCGGCGCGCCGGTACTCCATCGACTCGTAGCGGCTCGCGTCGGCGCGGTAGGGGGAAGTTTCAGTCACGCAACCCTGCCTATCACGGACTTGTGACAGACCGGGTTGGGCCGCCGTGGCCCGTGCGCAGTACTGTGGCGGCTTCGGGGACTGCCGCACGGAGGGTACGAGAACAGTGAACCTGCGCGACCTGGTGTACGGGCTCTACGCACGCCGGGTGGAAGGCCGACTCGACCACGACCAGGTGCCCAAGCACATCGGCGTCATCCTTGACGGCAACCGTCGCTGGGCCAAGGCGTCGGGCGGCACGGCCGAGCAGGGGCACAAGGCCGGCGCGAGCAAGATCCAGGAGCTCCTCGGCTGGTGCGCGGAGACCGATGTCGAGGTTGTCACGCTCTGGCTGCTGTCCACGGACAACCTGGACCGCCCCGAGGAGGAGCTCATCCCGCTCCTCGGCATCATCGAGAACGCGGTCCGTGACCTCGCCGCCGACGGCCGCTGGCGGGTGCACCACGTCGGCACGCTGGACCTGCTGCCCGCCCGCACCCAGTCTGTACTGAAGGAAGCCGAGCAGGTGACCGCGGGACGCGACGGGATACTCGTCAACGTCGCCGTGGGCTACGGCGGCCGCCAGGAGATCGCGGACGCCGTGCGCTCCCTTCTCCTGGAGCACGCCGACAAGGGCACGAGTTTCGAGGAGCTCGCCGAGATCGTCGACGTCGAACACATCTCCGAGCACCTCTACACCCGTGGCCAGCCCGACCCGGACCTGGTCATCCGCACCAGCGGCGAGCAGCGTCTGTCCGGGTTCATGCTCTGGCAGAGCGCCCACTCGGAGTACTACTTCTGCGAAGTTTTCTGGCCGGCTTTCCGCAAGGTCGACTTCCTCCGCGCGCTGCGCGACTACGCCGCACGCCACCGCCGCTACGGCAATTGAGGCATCCCGGCCCCTCCCTCCCGTAGTCCCGGGGGAGGCGATCACCCCGTGTTCATCTACGCGTCGTCATATGCCATGGCATGGCTGCGCGTGTTCGAGGGAATATCCCTTCCAGGTCGACGTCCGATCCACGAACGTCGTATCTCAGTGAGCGGCCCAGACCGCTCACCCGGGAGGCCCTTTGCACACGAAGGACCGCACCCCTGGTGCGGACCACGGGGGGGCCGGAGCTCGGCCCGTGAATCGTGGCCAGAGCCCGGTCCCATCGCTCGCGACGCCGTCGCACCCCGATCTCATTCGAGGGGGTACGTCCTTCCGTGGTGAACAGCACAAAGCGCCGCATGCCCGACAGGCGCACCTATGTTCTCGACACCAGCGTCCTGCTGGCCGACCCGAATGCCCTGACCCGCTTCGAGGAGCACGAGGTCGTGCTCCCGATCGTGGTGATCACAGAGCTTGAGGCCAAGAGGCACCACCCGGAACTCGGTTACTTCGCCCGGCAGGCGCTGCGCCTGCTGGACGACTTCCGGATCCGGTTCGGACGCCTCGACGCCCCGATCCCCCTGGGCGATCTCGGTGGCACGCTCCGTGTCGAGCTCAACCACTCCGATCCCGGCGTCCTTCCGGCCGGCTTCCGATTGGGGGACAACGACTCACGGATTTTGGCGGTAGCGCGCAATCTGCAGGCCGAGGGGTACGACGTCACGGTCGTCTCCAAGGATCTGCCCCTTCGTATCAAGGCCTCGTCCGTCGGTCTGCTGGCCGAGGAGTACCGGGCCGAGCTGGCCATCACCGACTCCGGCTGGACCGGTATGGCCGAACTGCCCCTCTCCGCCGAACAGGTGGATCTGCTGTACGGAGAGGAGACGCTGTACGTCCCCGAGGCGACCGAGCTTCCTGTCCACACCGGGCTCGTACTGCAGTCCGAGCGCGGCAAGGCGCTGGGCAGGATCACGGCCGAGGGCAATGTCCGGCTGGTGCGCGGCGACCGGGAGGCCTTCGGCATCCACGGCCGCAGCGCCGAGCAGCGCATCGCCCTCGATCTGCTCCTCGACCAGGATGTCGGCATCGTCTCGCTCGGCGGCCGGGCCGGCACAGGAAAGTCGGCCCTGGCACTGTGCGCCGGCCTCGAGGCGGTCCTGGAGCGCAGGCAGCATCAGAAGGTGATGGTCTTCCGGCCGCTGTACGCGGTGGGCGGGCAGGAGCTCGGCTATCTGCCCGGCACCGAGGCCGAGAAGATGAGTCCCTGGGCGCAGGCTGTCTTCGACACTCTCTCGGCCGTGGCGGGCCGTGACGTGATCGAGGAGGTGCTGGGGCGCGGCATGCTCGAGGTCCTGCCGCTCACCCACATCCGGGGTCGCTCGCTGCACGACGCGTTCGTCATCGTCGATGAGGCCCAGTCCCTGGAGCGGAACGTCCTGTTGACTGTTCTGTCCAGAATCGGGGCGAATTCCCGGGTCGTTCTGACTCATGACGTGGCACAGCGGGACAATCTGCGCGTCGGCCGATATGACGGAGTAGTCGCCGTTGTCGAGAAATTGAAGGGACATCCGCTTTTCGCGCATGTCACCCTCACCCGCTCCGAGCGCTCGCAGATCGCCGCGCTCGTGACCGAAATGCTGGAGGACGGCCATATCTAGTACGGAATAAGGCAGTTGACGCCGCCCGGTGAAGCGCACGAGCGTAGCCGGGCGGCGTCTTGCTGTCCGCCGTTTTCCGTAAAACTCCTGGCCGAAACAGGGTGTGAGCTTTCACACGCAACGGAGAATTGCCTTGCGGCGTCGGCTTCGGGCAGAGTCTTGCTTCCGTCAGGCCCCGCATACGGCACACGAGCACCTCCAGAGGTGCACAGCACCACACACAACTCAAAACTTGCCGTCGTATGCCGCCCGCGAGCATCATGCGGCAGCCCTCGCAAGAGGGTTGCCCACCGGGCCCGCGTCTCCCGTGACCCAAGTATTGGGGAGACCAGCGCCAGGGGCACGATTGCGCTCGCGAGGTCACCTATGCGGGCGTGGCTGGAAGGAATACGTGTGAGCCGGATCTCGGTGCGGGGATTCGCGGTGGCATCTGCCACGGCGGTCACCACCGTCGGCGCCGTAGTGGGCGTTGCGTCGGGCAATGCACAGCCCTCGGGCGACAACTTCGAGGCAACGGCAGCCGACGCGACGCTTCTCGCAGACATACCCGTGGGCCAGCAGGCCCAGATTCAGGTCTCGTCCCTGACGCAGCAGGCCGACGCACAGGCGGCTGCCGCCGACGCGGCCGCGCAGAAGTCTGCCGAGGAAGCCGCGCGCATCCAGGCCGCCAAGACCGCCAAGGCGAAGAAGGAAGCCGCCGAGGACGAGGCTGAGCGCGAGCGCGAGGCCGCGGAGGCGCGCGCCAACCGCGACTCCGCGCGCGACGCGACGAGCTTCTCCACGCAGAGCTCCTACACCGTCGCCGAGGTCAAGGCGATCGCGCGACAGATGGTCCCCGCCGACCAGTTCCAGTGCTTCAGCAACATCGTGGACCACGAGTCCACCTGGAACTACCGCGCGCAGAATGCCTCTTCCGGCGCCTACGGTCTCGTTCAGGCACTGCCGGGCTCGAAGATGGCCTCGGCCGGCGCCGACTGGCAGACCAACCCGGCGACCCAGATCAAGTGGGGCCTCAACTACATGAACAGCCGCTACGACAGCCCCTGTGGCGCGTGGTCGTTCTGGCAGGCCAACAACTGGTACTAGGGTCCGTCGGCACTCAACTTCTCGGAGCCCCCCACCGTCCTACGGTGGGGGGCTCCGTGCGTGTACGGTCGGTCCCGGACAAATCCCGGGGGAGTGGTGGGGGGAAGAGGAAAAGATCATGTCGACACTGCCAGGATGGCTCGCCGGGCTGGGTGCCGGTCTGACCCGGATCTCCGAGCGCCTGGACGAGCGCCGTGAGGCCGCGGCGGACGACTTGTCCGAGGTACCCGCCACCGCGCCCGTCCGGGACAGCGTCCCGGCGCCGCCCGCCTACGCACCCGCGATCGCGGCCGGGCCCGACCCGGTCGTCGCGATCGCGGCCAGGCCCGACCCGGTCCTTGCGATCCCCTGGGGCATCCGCGTCGCGGCCGAGGCCGGCTGGCGGCTGCTCGTACTGGGGGGCACGCTCTGGGTGTTGATGCGCATCATCAGCGCCGTGCAGCTGGTGGTCCTCGCCTTCGTCGCCGCGCTGCTCGTCACCGCGATGCTTCAGCCCACCGTGGCCCGGCTGAGGAGGCTCGGCCTGCCGCGCGGGCTCGCCACCGCGGTCACCGCGATCGCCGGCTTCGTCATCATGGGCCTGGTCGGCTGGTTCGTGGTCTGGCAGGTGATGGACAACCTCGACAACCTCTCCGACCGGGTCAGGGACGGTATCGAGGAGCTCAAGCGCTGGCTGCTGGACAGCCCCTTCCATGTGACCGAGTCCCAGATCAACGACATAGCGAAGAACCTCAGCGACACCATCGGGACCAACACCGAGGAGATCACCTCGGCCGGTCTGCAGGGCGTGACGGTGATGGTCGAGATACTGACCGGCATTCTGCTGGCGATGTTCTCCACGCTCTTCCTGCTGTACGACGGGAAGCGCATCTGGCACTGGGTGTTGGGGCTGGTCCCGGCGCAGGCCCGCGAGGGAGTCGCCGGAGCGGGGCCGCGAGCGTGGGGCACGCTGACGGCCTATGTGCGCGGCACGGTGATAGTGGCCCTGATCGACGCGATCTTCATCGGCCTCGGCATCTACTTCCTCGATGTCCCGATGGCCGTGCCGCTCGCCGTGTTCATCTTCCTGTTCGCCTTCATCCCGCTGGTGGGCGCGGTCGTCTCCGGTGCGCTCGCGGTCGTCGTCGCGCTGGTCACGCAGGGCGTGTTCACCGCATTGATGGTGCTGATCGTCGTCCTCGCCGTACAGCAGCTCGAGGGCCATGTGCTGCAGCCCTTCATCCTGGGCCGCGCGGTGCGGGTGCATCCCCTCGCGGTCGTCCTGGCCGTCGCGGCGGGCGGGTTGATCGCCGGGATCGGCGGCGCGGTCGTGGCGGTGCCGCTGGTGGCGGTGACCAATACGGTGGTCGGCTATCTGCGGGCGTACAGCAAGGAGCAGACCCTGCACGGCACGCCGCCGCCGCACAGCGCCCCGACGGCTGAGGTTGCGTCTGCTCCGGGGCCTTCCCCGGCGGCCGCGACCGCCCCGGTCGTGGAGGAGGGTGTCTGACAGGGCACCTGACAGCCAGGCTCAAGAGCTACAGCCGGGCTCAAGACTGACGAAGGGCCCCGCCGACTCCGGTCGGCGGGGCCCTTCGTACGCGTAGGCGCTGAAACTACTCGGCCAGCGCGGCTTCCGCGTCCAGCGTCGTGCCCACGGCCTGGATCACCGCGGCGATCTTGAAGGCTTCCTGGATCGTCTCGCGGTCCACGCCGGCCTTGCGGAGCACCTGCTCGTGCGAGTCGAGGCACTGGCCGCAGCCGTTGATGGCGGAGACGGCGAGCGACCACAGTTCGAAGTCGACCTTCTCCACGCCCGGGTTGCCGATGACGTTCATCCGCAGGCCCGCGCGAAGCGTCCCGTACTCCGGGTCCGACAGCAGGTGCCGGGTCCGGTAGAAGACGTTGTTCATCGCCATGACGGCGGCGGCCGACTTGGCGGCGGAGTACGCCTCGGGGGAGAGGTTGGCCTTGGCCTCGGGCTCCAGCTCGCGCAGCACCTTCGGCGAGCGCGAAGCGATCGCGCAGGCCAGGACGGTGCCCCAGAGCTGCTGCTGAGGCAGGTCGCTGTTGCCGATCACCGAACCGAGGTTCAGCTTCAGGTCCTTGGCGAAGTCCGGTACCGCGGACTTGAGTTCATCGAGAGACATTCCGGATCACTCCCCTGACAGCAGCGCGACCGGGTCAAGGGTGTTCTCGCCCTTGGTCCAGTTGCACGGGCACAGCTCATCGGTCTGCAGGGCGTCGAGCACCCGCAGGACCTCCTTGGGGTTACGGCCGACGGAGCCGGCGGTCACCATGGTGAACTGGATCTCGTTGTTCGGGTCGACGATGAAGACGGCGCGCTGCGCGAAGCCGTCCTCGCCCTCGATTCCGAGGTCGCTCATGAGCTCGTGCTTGGAGTCGGCCATCATCGGGAAGGGCAGGTCACGCAGGTCGGCGTGGTCCTTGCGCCAGGCGTGGTGGACGAACTCGGAGTCGCCCGAGAAGCCCAGGATCTGGGCGTCACGGTCGGCGAACTCGTCGTTCAGCTTGCCGAAGGCGGCTATCTCGGTGGGGCAGACAAAGGTGAAGTCCTTGGGCCACGCGAAGACGACCTTCCACTTGCCCTCGTAGGACTTGTGGGAGATCTCCGCGAACTCCTTGCCGCTCTCCATCGAGACGCAGGCAGTCAGTTCGAAAGTGGGGAACTGGTCACCGACAGTGAGCACGCGCTCTCCTTGCATACAGGAAGTCCCTTTTGAGGCCTTCCAGGGGTTGGACGGATCTTGATCCTGGCACAGAGTGCATTGATCACGGAAATAGCTAGACTCGGTCATCGTGATCGGAGGTACCTATCAGTGTCACTGTCAAACAGGGGTAAACAGCCCACTCTCGCCCAGCTGCGCGCCTTCGCCGCCGTCGCCGAGCATCTGCACTTCCGGGACGCGGCGGGCGCAATCGGGATGAGTCAGCCCGCACTCTCCGGCGCCGTGTCGGCGCTGGAGGAGGCACTCGGTGTCCAGCTCCTGGAGCGTACGACCCGCAGGGTGCTGCTCTCCTCGGCCGGTGAGCGGCTCGCGGTGCGGGCCAAGGCCGTGCTGGACGCGGTCGGCGAGCTGCTCGAGGAGGCCGACGCTGTACGGGCTCCCTTCACCGGGGTTCTCCGGCTCGGCGTGATCCCGACCGTCGCGCCCTATCTGCTGCCGACCGTGCTGCGGCTGGTGCACGAGACGTACTCCGACCTCGACCTGCAGGTCCACGAGGAGCAGACGTCCTCGCTGCTGGACGGGCTGACGGGCGGACGGCTCGATCTGCTGCTGCTCGCCGTGCCGCTCGGAGTGCCCGGTGTCACCGAGCTGCCACTCTTCGACGAGGACTTCGTCCTGGTCACGCCGGACGACCACTGGCTCGGCGGGCGCCAGGACATCCCGCGCGAGGCACTGCGCGAGCTGCATCTGCTGCTGCTTGACGAGGGCCACTGTCTGCGTGACCAGGCACTCGACATCTGCCGGGAGGCGGGCCGTACCGAAGGCGCCCCGGTGACCACTACCGCCGCCGGTCTGTCGACCCTGGTCCAGCTGGTCGCGGGCGGGCTCGGCGTGACGCTGCTGCCGCGTACCGCGGTCGAGGTGGAGACCGGCCGTGCCGGGCGGCTGCAGACCGGGTACTTCGCCGAGCCGGCCCCCGCACGCCGGATCGCCCTGGCGATGCGCGCGGGTGCGGCACGCCACGGCGAGTTCGAGGAGTTCGCACAGGCGCTGAGGGACGCGATGCGCCGGCTGCCCGTACGAGTACTGAGCTGACCGACGGGGCCGCGCCGGTTACTTGAGTACGCAGCCCTGCGGGCGCATCATCCGCGCAGCGGCGACAGGCTGAGCGGCGTCACGATCAGTATCACCGCCGCGCCCGCGCCGGCCGGCGGCAGGAAGAGCCGCCGGTCGGTCACCTGCCCGGCGATCGGCTCGAGCATCACGGCGCCGAGCCGAGGCCGACGAGGAGGAAGCCCGCGGGGGTCATCCGCGCACCGCCTTGGCGAGCGGGTCGAGGCGGGCGACGGTCAGTTCCAGCCAGCGCAGATCCGCTTCGAGATGGAAGAGCGCGTGGTCGCAGATGAGTTGATCGGCGAGGTCACCGCCGCGCTTGCGGTCGGTGAGGGTGCGCATGAGCCGCAGATGCTCGGCCCGCTGCGAATCGAGCAGCTCGGCGGCACTGCGGCCGGTGAGCAGGGCGAGGACGACCTTGGTGTAGAGGGTCGACTGAAGATACGGCTCGGGCTTCTCGGGCTGCGCGAGCCACTGCGACATGTCGGTGATCCCGGCGTCGGTGATGGCGTACCGCTTGCGCTCGGGCCCACCGCCGGCCTCGATGCCGTCGACCTCGACGAGGCCGTTCTTGAGGAGACGGGACAAGGTGGCGTAGACCTGCCCGTAGTGGAGGGGCCGGTCGTGGCCGAACTTTTCGTCGAAGGCGCGCTTGAGGTCGTAGCCGTGGCGTGGGCCGGACTCGAGGAGACCGAGGAGGGTGTGACCGATGGCCATGAGCGGGACTATACACCTCGTGTATACGCGTGGTGTACAGATCTTTTCCGGCCATGAAAGGGGGCGGGTGCGCGGGCTTCGCCGCCCGGGCGGGCAGCGCAGGCTCTGCTAACACTTTTACTTCGATCGCAACCTTGAGCCCCTCTCGTGAGTCGGTTCCTTGAGACGGGGTGCTCATTGTCACGTCCTGACAAGACCGGATGAGTGGCCCTTTGTCTGTACCGGCGGTGTTAGCTTTCTGAGCTGATCTGAGACCGAGCAGACCGAACAACCGAACAGACCAAGCAGACCGAACAGCGAGAGCGGAGCAACGAAGCGATGGGCCGAGCGGAAGCGCGACAGGCCCGGCAGCGTGGGGCGCGCCGGGCGCAGAATGCCAGGCCCACGGGCATCCGGCGGTTCTTCACCTGGAGGAAGCTGCTGGGTACCTTCTTCGGCTTCTGCCTGCTGGCGATGGGCGCGTTCTTCGTGATCTATCTGATCGTGCCGGTGCCCTCGGCCAATGCCCAGGCCGAGATGCAGAGCAACGTCTACAAGTACAGCGACGGCAAGATCCTCGGCCGCACCGGCACCGTCAACCGCGAGATCGTCGGGCTCGAGAAGATCCCCAAGGACGTCCAGTACAGCTTCGTCGCCGCCGAGAACAAGACCTTCTTCAAGGACTCCGGAGTCGACCTCAAGGGCACTGCCCGCGGCCTGATGAACACCCTCACCGGCAAGGGCAAGCAGGGCGGCTCGACGATCACGCAGCAGTACGTCAAGAACTACTACCTCGACCAGGACCAGACGGTCACCCGCAAGCTCAAAGAGCTGGTGATCTCGCTCAAGGTGGACCAGAAGAAGGAAAAGAGCGAGATCCTCGCCGGCTACATGAACACCAGTTACTACGGGCGAGGCGCGTACGGAATCCAGGCCGCCGCCCAGGCGTACTACCGCGTCGACGCGTCCGAACTGACCGTCGACCAGGGCGCGTACCTCGCCGCTCTCCTTCAGGCCCCCAGCCAGTACGACTGGGCGCTCGCCTCCGACACCGGCAAGAAGCTGGTCACCGAGCGCTGGAACTACGTGCTCGACAACATGGTCGAGGAGAACTGGCTCGACTCCGGCGAGCGGGTTGGCCTGAAGTTCCCCGCCCCCAAGACTCCGAAGGCGGCCCCCGGCATGGGCGGCCAGACCGGCTACCTGGTCAGCGCGGCCAACGCCGAGCTGCAGCGCCAGGGCGTCAGCGAGGACGAGATCGAGGCCGGCGGCTGGACGATCACCCTCAACATCGACGAGAAGCGTCAGAAGCAGCTGGTCAAGGCGGTCAACGAGCAGCTCGAGGAGAAGCTCGAGCGCAAGAGTGACAAGGCCGACGCGACCGTCCAGGCGGGGGCGACCTCCGTCGACCCGAAGACCGGTCATGTCGTCGCGCTCTACGGCGGCATCGGCGCCACCGAGCACTGGCTGTCCAACGCCACCCGGCGCGACTACCAGCCCGCCTCGACCTTCAAGCCCGTCGTCCTCGCCTCCGCCCTGGAGAACGGGTCCAAGACGCAGGACGGCGAACCGATCGGCCTCAAGACCACGTACGACGGCACCAGCAAGCGGCCCGTCGAGGGCAGCGACACCCCCTTCGCGCCGGAGAACGAGGACGACCGGGACTACGGCCCGGTCACCGTCCAGAGGGCCACGAACAGCTCGATCAACTCCGTCTTCGCGCAGATGATCGTCGACGTCGGCCCGGACAAGGCGAAGAAGACCGCACTCGACCTCGGCATGAAGGACGGCCAGGGCTGGCCGGAGAGGCCCGCGATGTCACTCGGCACGATGGGCGCCTCCACCTGGGACATGGCCGCCGTGTACGCGACTCTCGACAACCACGGCAAGAAGGTCACGCCGACGATCGTGAAGTCCGCCGAGCACCAGGTCCGCGAGGCCGGCCTGGTGGACCCGATCGGCGACCAGGTCATCAGCCGTGAGGCGGCGGACACCACCACCGCGGCCATGACGGGAGTCGTCAGGAGCGGCTCGGGCAGGAACGCGGCCGGCGAGTACGAGGCGGCGGGCAAGACCGGTACCTCGGAGAACAACCGCTCGGCGTGGTTCGTGGGCTACACCCCCGAACTCGTCACCGCCGTCGCCCTGTTCGGCGAGGAGCCCAAGGGCGCGCAGGTCACGCTGACCGACACCGTCAACGCGGGCCGAGCCAACGGTGGTGGCGTACCGGCCAAGATCTGGCAGCAGTACACGACGGGCGCGCTGAACGGCGGCTCGGACGCCGCGTTCAGCCTTGAGGTCGACGAGACCGCGACCGCGGACCCGGATCCGACGCCGACGGACACACCGACCGAGGCGCCGACGCCGACGCCGACCCGGGAGCCGGAGGAGACGCCGACGCCGACCCCGACGCAGACGCCCACCGAGACGCCGACGGACGATCCGACGCCGACCCCGACCAGGACGCCGACGGGTGAGCCGACCTTCACGCCGCCGACCGATCCGATCGACGGCGACCCGGGCAGGCCGAACAGCGCCCAGGGCGCCGTCGAACCGTAGGCCGGTAGCCGTCAGGCCATGGCCGTCATGACACGACTGTGCCCGCGACGCCCGGCTTCCGGGTCCGCGGGCACAGTCGTATGCGCTGTCGGCCGCCGTTCACGTTCGACACCAGCCGGTGAGGCGCGGCGTCGTCGAGGACTTGGCGGACCATGATCTGGCCCTGGTACGAGCTATGCCGTTCTAACCGGGAGTAGGCAGCTCGAACCACACCACCTTGCCGGTCGACAGGCGGGTCGCTCCCCACCGTCTGGCCAGCCGGTTCACCAGGAACAGCCCTCGTCCGCCCTCGTCGGTGTCCCGGGCCCGGCGCTGCCTCGGCAGCTGCGGAGAGTCGTCGCCGACTTCGCAGCGCAGTACGTCCGTACGCAGCAGCCGCAGGGTCACCGGCCGCTCGGCGTACCGCACGGCATTGGTCACCACCTCGCTGACCAGCAGCTCCACCGAGTCGCTCAGCTCCTCCAGGCCCCAGCGGGCGAGCGCCCGGCGGGCCAGTCTGCGGGCCCGGCCGGGGGCCGCGTCCTCCGGGTCCAGGAACCAGTACGCGACATCACTCGGCGCGATTCCGTCGAAACGGGCCGCGAGCAGCGCGATGTCGTCGTCCCGGTCGCCCGGTCCGAGCATGTCCAGCACGTCGTCGCAGAGCGCCTCCAGCGGCGGCGAGTGGTCGGGACCGGTCAGCTGGGCGGTGGCGGCCAGGCGCTCCCGCAGCTGCTCGATGCCGGTCCATACGTCCCGCAGCCGGGACTCGACCAGGCCGTCGGTGTACAGCAGCAGGGTGGCGCCGGCGGGGGCGTCCAGCTCGACGGCCTCGAAGTCCACGCCGCCGACCCCGATGGGCGCGCCCGGCGGTACGCGCAGCACTTCGGCCCGGCCGCCCAGGTGCAGCAGGATGGGCGGCGGGTGGCCCGCGTTGGCGATGGTGATCCGGTGCGCGACCGGGTCGTACACGGCGTACAGGCAGGTCGCCATCCGGTCGGTGCCGAGCCGCTGGGCCTGCTCGTCCAGATGGTGCAGGACCTCCTGCGGCGGCAGATCCAGCCCGGCGAGGGTCTGCGCGGTCGTCCGCAGCTGGCCCATGATCGCGGCGGACGTCATGGAGTGGCCCATGACGTCGCCGACGACGAGCGCCACGCGGCTGCCGGGCAGCGGGATCGCGTCGTACCAGTCGCCGCCGACCCGTGCGGTCTCGGCGGCAGGGAGGTACCGGCTGGCGAGCCGGACGCCGGTCGGCTGGGGCAGCGAGTCCGGCAGCATGGTGCGCTGCAGCTCGTCGGCGATGTACGCCTCGCGGCCGTACAGCACGGCCTTGTCGATGCCGAGCGCGGTGTGCGTCGCCAACTGGGCTGCCACCAGCAGGTCGTTGGGCTCGAACGCGGGCCGGTCGGGCCGGCGCAGGAAGACGGCAGCGCCGATCACGCGCCGCCGGCCCCGGAGCGGGGCCAGTATCGCCCGATGGCCGCCCGGCACGGTCCGGCCGTCACCGAGCAGCTCGGGCAGCGCTGCCCGGGCCGCGGCGGAGTCGCCGAAGACCGGCCGCACGCCGCGCAGCACCTCGGAGAGCGCACCGCCGGAACGCACCTCGCACAGCTCGGCGGCCGGCGTGAGGTCGTTCGGCGGGTCGATGACCGGGATCGGGACGGTGGCACCGAGGTCGGCGTCCTCACCGGCTAAACGCAGCCGGTCGGTGCGGCGCAGCCGTAGCACGAACGGCGACACCGGCCGCTCGTCGCCCACCGGCAGCGGGTCACGCAGATAGACGAGGATCGCGTCCGAGAAGGTCGGCACGGTCGCCCGGCACAGCCCCAGCACGATCTCGTCCAGGTCTATGCCGCGCGCGATCCGACGCGTCGCGGCCCCCACGAACCGCAGCCGGTCCCCCTCCCGCCGCGCGGTGCCCGTCAGTTCCTGCGTGGGTCCGGGGGGCCCGGGCACGGCCGATGGCCCGGTCGCCTCCGCCCGCGGCCGGGTGCGTTCCTGCGGCCGGGCAGCCAGGGGCTGCCGGCCTTCGTGGGAGGTGGGCTGCTCCGTCACGCGTTGGATTCCGTCCGTCCGGGCCGGTTGTGCGATGCAATCGCCTTGTGAGGCGGTATACCCGCTGTGAGGGTGCCGCTGACAGGGTGGCAGGCATCCGGCACAGCTCCACCCCCTAGTGGTGACTCGAGATGACTTACGGTCAGGTCGTGTGCTGCGCTCAATGGTTGCTCAAACGGCGCAGCCTTGCGGACGACGATCCTACGTTTGCCCCCAGGGGGCACATCAAGAGTCTCACGAGGTCGTATGCGACGGAGCGGGTTCCCGGGCCGGAATCGGTCACTTCGCCGATCGCCCCCGCGGGACGCTCAGGAGGCCAGCTCCGCGGCCGTCCGTCCCCAGTCCGACGGCAGTTGAGGAACCAGCCACGCGGGGTCCGGCCGCCAGTGCTCCCAGCCGTCGCGGAACGGGGCTCCCCAGGCCCGGATCACCTCGACGGCCGCCTCTCCCGCCTCCCGTACCCCGCGCGCCTTCTCGGAGTTCATCAGGCCGACCCGCTGGGCCTGGTCGAACTCGTCCTCGTCCAGCCAGCTCCAGCTCCGGTCGGGCCGGACCGCGATGTCCAGGAAGTGATCCTCGGAGTCGACGCCGCCCGCCCAGCGGGTGTGCGGCTCCTCGAGGTTCACGTACCAGTTCTTGAACCGCCAGCCGCGCTCCCAGAACAGCCAGACCGACCACGGCTCGCCGGGCCGTGCCAGCTTCAGGACGCCCGTGCCGAACCAGCGGGAGACGGCGGTGGTGCGCGGGGCCGTGTAGCGGGTCGCCAGCGGCTCCTCATGGACAGGCGTGCCGTCCGCGAGCACCGGCCTCACGCACTCCGTGCCCGGCGCCATCCACACCGCGAGAAGCTCTTCGGTGTCCTGTACGACGGTCACGGGGCGGCAGATGTGGACAGCGCCGCCCGACAGGTCCGGGGCATGGCCGCGATAGCGCCAGAGGATGTGGTCCCCGCGCGTCCAGCGTGCGATGCGTTCTGTGCCTGTCATGAGCAGATCTTAGGAGTACGGCCGGGGAGCTGCTGCGACGCAGATCACGGCACGTCGCGTCACGGATGCGTCATACGCAGCACGTCTAGCGCCTCGTCGAGCTGTTCCAGGGTCAGCGCGCCACGCTCCACGTACCCGGACTCGAGGACGACCTCGCGGATCGTCTTGCGTTCGGCCAGTGACTTCTTGGCGACCTTCGCCGCTTCCTCGTAGCCGATGTACTTGTTCAGCGGCGTGACGACGGACGGTGAGGACTCGGCGTACTTCCTGGCCCGCTCCGCGTTCGCCGTGATGCCGTCGACGGTGCGGTCCGCCAGCAGCCGCGAGACGTTGGCGAGGAGCCTGACCGACTCCAGCAGGTTCCTGGCGATGACCGGGAGCATGACGTTCAGCTCGAAGTTCCCGGCGGCGCCCGCGGCCGCGACAGTGGCGTCGTTGCCGGTCACCTGCGCCGCGACCATCAGCACGGCCTCAGGGATCACCGGGTTGACCTTGCCCGGCATGATCGAGGAGCCGGGCTGGAGGTCGGGGAGGTTGATCTCGGCCAGACCGGTACGCGGGCCCGACGCCATCCAGCGCAGATCGTTGGAGATCTTGGTGAGCGAGACCGCGATGGTGCGGAGCTGACCGCTCGTCTCCACCACGCCGTCGCGCGCGCCCTGCGCCTCGAAGTGGTTGCGGGCCTCGGTCAGCGGCAGCCCGGTCGCGCGCGCCACCTCGGCGATGACCGCGGCCGAGAAGCCGGGCGGGGTGTTGATGCCGGTGCCCACCGCCGTTCCGCCCAGGGGGAGTTCGGCGAGCCGGGGCAGCGAGGCCGTCAGCCGCTCCACGCCGTACCGGATCTGCGTGGCATAGCCGCCGAACTCCTGGCCCAGCGTGACGGGAGTCGCGTCCATCAGATGTGTACGACCGGACTTGACCACGTCCGCGAACTCGGCGGACTTGCGTTCCAGCGAGGCCGCCAGATGCTCCAGCGCCGGGATCAGATCGCCAGTCACGGCCGCCGTCGCCGCGATGTGGATGGAGGAGGGGAAGACGTCGTTGGACGACTGGGAGGCGTTCACATGGTCGTTGGGGTGCACCTCGCGGCCGAGGCGCTCGGTGGCCAGCGTCGCGATGACCTCATTGGTGTTCATGTTCGACGAGGTGCCGGAGCCCGTCTGGAACACGTCCACCGGGAAGTGCTCGTCCCAGCGGCCCTCCGCCACCTCCGCGGCGGCGTCGGCGATGGCGCCGGCGATGTCCTTGTCGAGCACGCCCAGTTCGGCGTTGACCTGCGCAGCGGCCGCCTTGATCCGGGCCAGGGCCTCGATGTGGGAGCGCTCGAGACGCTGTCCCGAGACCGGGAAGTTCTCCACGGCCCGCTGCGTCTGGGCCCGCCACTTGGCGTGTGCGGGCACCCGCACCTCACCCATGGAGTCGTGCTCGATCCGGTACTCGCTCGTGTCGGTCATCGTCCTCGTACCTCCCAGAAAAGGTGAGCACTCGTCTTGTTCCATCTGTTCCCAAGTGCGCGCTGGCCGCCAGTAAATACCGGCGACAACCACAAACAGTGGTGGCGTCGGGTGGGAAGCCCGAGCCGTACGCGGGAGAGTGGGACGCGGTGCGGTTTCGGGGGCGCGCGGGCGCGGCGAACCAGCGCTTCGCCTGAACGAATCGGGGGCTCAGCCCCCGGACCCCCCGCCCCACGCCCGCCAGGGCGCAGGGGGAGGTCTGGGGCGCCCCCATGCGGCGGAGCCGCAAATGTCACAGCCGGGAAGGGGCGGGTGGGGGAACAGGCTCGCCGCAGGTGTTACGCCGGCCCAGGACCCCGCACCGGGATCGACGTGAACGTCGGCGCCGGTGCCGGCTCCGTGAAGAAGTCGTTGCCCTTGTCGTCAACGACGATGAACGCGGGGAAGTCCTCGACCTCGATCCTCCACACCGCCTCCATCCCGAGCTCCTCGTACTCGACGACCTCGACCTTCTTGATGCACTCCTGCGCGAGCCGCGCCGCCGGACCGCCGATCGAGCCCAGGTAGAAGCCGCCGTGCGAGCCGCACGCGTCGGTCACCTGCTTGCTCCGGTTGCCCTTGGCCAGCATGACCTTGGAGCCGCCCGCCGCCTGGAACTGCTCGACGTACGAGTCCATCCGGCCGGCCGTGGTCGGACCGAACGAGCCGGACGCGTAGCCCTGTGGCGTCTTGGCCGGGCCCGCGTAGTAGACCGGGTGGTCCTTCAGGTACTGCGGCATTTCCTCGCCCGCGTCGAGCCGCTCCTTGATCTTGGCGTGCGCGATGTCGCGGGCGACGACGAGTGGGCCGGTGAGGGACAGCCGGGTCTTCACCGGGTACTTGGTGAGCTCCGCGAGTACGTCGTCCATCGGCCGGTTCAGGTCGATCTTCACGACGTTGCCCGCCTCGTCGAGGTGCTCGTCGGTCGTCTCCGGCAGGAACCGTGCCGGGTCGGTCTCCAGCTGCTCCAGGAACACGCCCTCCGCGGTGATCTTCGCGGTCGCCTGGCGGTCGGCCGAGCAGGACACGGCGATCGCGACGGGCAGCGAGGCGCCGTGCCGCGGCAGCCGGACCACGCGGACGTCGTGGCAGAAGTACTTGCCGCCGAACTGCGCGCCGATGCCGATCTTCTGGGTGAGCTCGAAGACTTTCTCCTCCAGCTCCTTGTCACGGAAGCCGTGGCCGGTCGGGGAGCCCTCGGCGGGCAGCTCGTCGAGGTAGTGCGCAGAGGCGTACTTCGCGGTCTTCAGCGCGAACTCGGCGGACGTGCCGCCGACGACGATGGCGAGGTGGTACGGCGGGCACGCCGCCGTACCGAGCGAGCGGATCTTCTCCTCCAGGAACTTCATCATGGAGGTCTCGTTGAGGACCGCCTTGGTCTCCTGGTAGAGGAACGACTTGTTGGCCGAGCCGCCGCCCTTGGCCATGAACAGGAACTTGTACGCGCCGCCGTCGGTGGCGTACAGCTCGATCTGGGCGGGGAGGTTGGAGCCGGTGTTCTTCTCCTCCCACATGGTGAGCGGAGCCATCTGCGAGTAGCGCAGGTTGAGTTTGGTGTACGCGTCGTAGATGCCGTGCGAGAGGGCTTCCTCGTCGCCGCCCGCCGTCAGCACGTTCTGGCCGCGCTTGCCCATCACGATCGCGGTGCCGGTGTCCTGGCACATGGGCAGAACACCGGCGGCGGCGATGTTCGCGTTCTTGAGCAGGTCGAGCGCGACGAACTTGTCGTTGGAGGAGGCCTCGGGGTCGTCGACGATCCGGCGCAGCTGCGCGAGGTGGGCGGGCCGCAGGTAGTGCGAGATGTCATGCATGGCCTCGGCGGAGAGCTTGCGCAGGGCCTCCGGCTCGACCTTGAGGAACGTACGCCCGTCGGCTTCGAAGGTGGAGACTCCCTCGGCGGTCACCAGCCGGTACGGCGTTGTGTCCTCTCCCAGCGGGAGCAGCTCGGAGTACGCATACGCAGGGCTGGGCGGGCGGGAGACAGGGGACATTACGGCCATTCCTCACTCGGCAGACGGCGTGCCTCCATTGGCAACGCGCACCCCAGCGTAGAACGCCGTGCGGGAGCCGAGCTTGTGAGGTAGGGCTCACCCGAATCAGCCCTTGGGGGCTCCCCCGGGACGTAGTCCGCGGGAGATTGGGGACTCAAGCGGCGTGGGCCACTAGTCGCGATCTATCGCGTTTCGCTACGCTGGCTACGTGGACCTCGACAAGCACCCCCAGAAGCCGGTCGCCCACGCGGAACCCGGCGTTGCCATCCGTGCCTCCGATGCCGACCGCGACCGGATCGCGGACATCCTCAGGGACGCCCTGGCCGAGGGCCGGCTGGACGCCGAGGAGCACTCCGAGCGGATCGAGGCCGTCTACCGCGCCAAGACCGTCGGCGAGCTCGAACCGATCGTCCAGGACCTGCCGGCGACCCGCAGGCGCCCGGACGCCACCTCGTACGCGTACGGGCCCGAAGAGCCCGCCGGACCCGCCGACAACCTGATCGCCGTCTTCTCCAGCTCCACCCGCAAGGGCCGCTGGCGCGTCGGCCGCCGCACCAACGCCTTCTCGCTGTTCGGCAACATCGAGATCGACCTCACCGAGGCGCTCTTCGGGCAGCGGCTGACCGTGATCAACGCGACCTCCATCTTCGGCAATGTCGAGGTCCGGGTCCCGGAGAACATCTCGCTGCGCGGCAGCGGCACCGGCTTCTTCGGCAACTTCGAGGTCCTCACGCTGGAGGCCGAGGACCCCGAGGCCCCGGTCGTCGTCGTGAACGGCTACTCGCTTTTCGGCAATGTCGAGGCCAAGCCCAAGCGCGGCCGCCGCATCTCCGACCTCCATGACCGCCTGCGCGAACACTTCGGCTGACGGCTCTACTCCGGAGCGTTTTCCGGCCGCGAGCGCCGGTGCGCAATTCCGTACGTCGGAACTGAGTGCCACTCAGTGAATAGGAGTGCGCACAGCGGGTAGGGACTGCTGCATCGTCTCTCGCTCGCGAAGCCGTCGTCAGGAGTAGACCGTGCTGCAACTGCCTCATCAGTCCTTGCAGGTCGCCGCCGTTCCGCCCCAGCGAATTCCCGCTCGGGAAGATCAGGCCGGACCCTGGCACGCGGAGGCGGTGTGCCGCCGGGACGAAGCCGGACTGTTCTTCGCCCCGTCCAAGGAGCCAACGGCCGCGCGGCTTTCGCGCGAGGAGGCCGCCAAGCGGGTCTGCGCCCGCTGCCCGGTGATGGTCGAGTGCCGGGAGCATGCCCTGCTCCAGCCCGAGCCGTACGGCGTGTGGGGCGGTCTCACCGCGGCCGAGCGCCGCGTGGTGCTCGCCCGGCGCAGGCGGCGCGAGGTCGAGCTCAAGAAGTCGGCGTCGGCGGCCTGACGCTCGACGAGGCGTCGGCCGCGCAGATACACGTATCACACGGGAAGGGGCGCCCCACCGCACATGGGGGCGCCCCTTCCCGTGCCTACGGCCGGTTCCTACTTCGCGCGGTCGAAGTCGACGGCGCTGTAAGCGCGCAGCTTCGACAGGCGATGGACCGAGTCGATCTTGCGGATTGTGCCGGACTTGGAGCGCATCACCAGCGACGAGGTGGTGGCGGTCTCGGCGCGGTAGTGGACACCGCGCAGCAGCTCGCCGTCCGTGATGCCGGTGGCGACGAAGAATACGTTGTCGCCACTTACCAGGTCGTTCGTGTGGAGCACCCGGTCCAGGTCGTGCCCGGCGTCGAGCGCGCGCTGCCGCTCGGCGTCGTCCTTGGGCCAGAGCTTGCCCTGGATCGTGCCGCCGAGACACTTTATGGCGCAGGCGGAGATGATGCCCTCCGGCGTACCTCCGATGCCCATCAGCATGTCGACGCCGGTGCCTTCGCGCACGGCCATGACCGAGCCCGCGACATCGCCGTCCGTGATGAACTTGATGCGCGCGCCGGTCTCGCGGATCTCCTTGACGATGCCCTCGTGGCGGGGGCGGTCCAGGATGACCACGGTGACGTCCTCGGGCGAGGAGTTCTTGGCCTTGGCGACCCGGCGGATGTTGACCGAGACGGGGGCGTTGATGTCGACGAAGTCGGCCGCCTCGGGGCCGGTGACCAGTTTGTCCATGTAGAAGACCGCGGACGGGTCGAACATGGTGCCGCGGTCGGCGGCGGCGAGCACGGCGATGGCGTTCGGCATGCCCTTGGCGTTGAGCGTGGTGCCGTCGATCGGGTCCACGGCGATGTCGACCTCGGGGCCGGTGCCGTCCCCGATCCGCTCGCCGTTGAACAGCATCGGGGCTTCGTCCTTCTCGCCCTCGCCGATGACGACGATGCCGTTCATCGAGACGGTGGAGACGAGGGTCCGCATGGCCTTGACGGCCGCACCGTCCGCGCCGATCTTGTCGCCGCGGCCGACCCACCGGCCCGCGGCCATGGCGGCGGCCTCGGTGACCCGGACGAGCTCCAGGGCCAGGTTGCGGTCGGGGGCCTCGGGGGAGACCTCCAGCTGGGACGGCAAATTGTGCTCGGTCATCGGAGCGCACCTTTCTGTACGGCGACGGCCGGAAAAGAGGGTGATCCGACTCTATCCGCACGCCGACAAAATGAGCAGAGGGGGCCACGTTTGAGCACGCCACCTTAATGCGAATATGGGGGGCGTGGCAGGTATGCGAGGCAGACAGACGGTGCGCGACATGTTGCTGTCGATGGCGGTCATTGGGGCCGTCGTCGCAGTGATCTATGTGTTCATTCCGCACGACGACAAGGCCGACCCGATCAAGGCGGTCGACTACCGGGTGGAGTTGGTGACGGCACGGCGGGCGGCGCCGTACCCGGTGGCGGCGCCGGAGGGTCTCGCGAAGGGGTGGAAGCCGACGTCCGTCTCGTACAAGGGAACGGACGGTCACGCCTGGCACCTCGGCTTCCTGGATCCGGACGGCGAGTACGTCGCCGTCGAGCAGTCCACGGCCCCGTCCCGCAAGTACATCCCGCAGGTCAGCCAGCAGGCGGCGAAGACGGACCGCACGCAGCAGGTCGCGGGCGCTGCCTGGGAGCGCTGGGAGGGGCCGAAGTACGACGCCCTGGTGCACCAGGACAAGGGCGTGACGACGGTCGTCACGGGTACGGCGTCGGCGCAGCGGCTCGCGGAGATGGCGGCCGCACTGCGTACGTCATGACGCATGGCGAAGGCCGCCGCACCCGGAGGGGTGCGGCGGCCTTCGTGTGATGGCGTGACGGCTCAGACGGTCGTGATGACCTCGTCGTACGCCAGGCGCGGGGAACGCGGGAACGCGGCGTCCTCGCCCGGCTTGCCGATGTTGACAACCATCAGCGGCGTGTGGTCGTCGTCCAGGAACTCCTTCTGGACGCCCGCGAAGTCGAAGCCGGACATCGGGCCCGCGGCCAGACCGGCGGCGCGGATACCGACGATGAAGTACGCGGCCTGCAGCGCGGCGTTGAGGCCGGCGGCCTGCTCGCGGGCCGGCCGCTCGGCGAAGAACATGTCCTTGGCCTGCGGGAAGTGCGGGAACAGGGCGGGAAGCTCCTCGTGGAACTCGTTGTCGGCGGCAAGGATCGCGACCAGCGGCGCGGACGCGGTCTTCGCCTGGTTGCCCTCCGCCATGTGGCCGACCAGGCGCTCGCGGGCCTCGGCGGAGCGGACGAGGACGACGCGCAGGGGGCTCTGGTTGAAGGCGGTGGGTCCGTACTTGACGAGGTCGTAGATCGCCTGGACCTGCTCATCGGTCACCGGCTCGTCGGTGAACGTGTTGGCGGTGCGGGCCTCGCGGAAGAGGAGGTCCTGGGCGGTGGGGTCAAGGGCGAGGGTCATTGCTGACATACCTTCCGGGCATGGGTGAATCCTTACGACGCGTCTAACCGCACCCCTGTAGATTAAATTTCAACTACATGCCCGGAGTGACCCGCCTCACAGCGGAAGAGCCCTCTGACCTGCTCAGTCCTCGGCAGTCCCGGCAGTCCCGGTCTCCCGATCGCCCTCGGACAGCGCCGCGTCCAGCCGGGCGCGGGCGCCCTCCAGCCAGCGGCGGCAGACCTTCGCCAGCTCCTCACCGCGCTCCCACAGGGCCAGCGACTCCTCGAGCGTCGTGCCCCCCGCCTCCAGGCGGCGTACGACCTCGATCAGCTCGTCCCGCGCCTGTTCGTAGCCGAGCGCGGCCTCGTCCGTGTTGGCAGCCATGCGATCCACCCTATGTGTGAGGTCCGACAACGACGTTCAGCTCGCCCTCAGAGACCCGCGCGCGCAGTTCGTCGCCCGCCGCGACCTCCTCCGGCGAGCGGACGACCGCCCCGTCCGCCCGCTGCAGCACCGCGTACCCCCGCTCCAGGGTCGCCGCCGGCGACAGCGAGACCACCCGGGCCCGGGTGTGCGCCAGCTCCGAGTCCGCGCGGTCGAGGTGATGGCCGAGCACCCGCCGGCTTCGGGCCACCAGTGCGTCCACCTCCGCCTCCCGCTCGTCCACCATCCGGTGCGGATGCTCCATCGACGGGCGGGCCAGCGCATGGGCAAGGCCCCGCTCCTCGCGGTCGAGCAGCCCCTGGACACTGCGCAGCGCACGGTCGCGCAACTGCCGCACCCGGTCCAGCTCCTCTCCGACGTCCGGCACGACCTTCTTCGCCGCGTCCGTCGGCGTCGACGCCCGCAGATCGGCCACCAGGTCGAGCAGCGGCGAGTCCGGCTCGTGCCCGATCGCCGACACCACGGGTGTACGGCACTCGGACACCGCGCGGACCAGCTGCTCGTCCGAGAACGGCAGCAGATCCTCCACGCTGCCGCCGCCGCGCGCCACGATGATCACGTCCACATCCGTGAGCTCGTCCAACTCCTTGACCGCCTGGACGACCTGGGTCACCGCGTGAACCCCCTGCACGGCCACATTGCGCACCTCGAAGCGGACGGCCGGCCACCGCCGCCGGGCGTTCTCCAGTACGTCGCGCTCGGCCGCCGATGCCCGCCCGCACACCAGCCCGACCCGGTGCGGCAGGAACGGCAGCGACTTCTTGCGCTCGACGGCGAACAGTCCCTCAGCGCCCAGGGTCCGCTTCAGCTGCTCCAGGCGCGCCAGCAGCTCGCCGATCCCCACCGGCCTTATCTCCACGGCCCGCAGCGACAGCTGCCCCCGCGGTGCGTACCACTCCGGCTTGGCGTACACCACCACGCGCGCGCCCTCCGCCACGATGTCCGCGACCGCGTCGAAGACCTGCCGGAAGCAGGTGACGCTCACGGAGATGTCGTACGAGGGATCGCGCAGGGTCATGAAGACCACCCCGGCGCCCGGCCGCCGCGAGAGCTGGGTGATCTGCCCCTCCACCCAGACGGCGCCGAGCCGGTCGATCCACCCTCCGATGAGCCGTGACACCTCGCCGACCGGCAGCGGGGCTTCCGCGGACGTATTGAGAGCCATACCGGCGAGCGTATCGGCCGGGTGCGACAACGCGGCCCGCGCAGGCGGCGGCCGGGACGGTGCCTGCCCTCCGCCCGTCGTGAGTCGCCGTCCGTCCGCACCCCGGAGGGCGATCTCTCGCCCCGTCCGGGCGGCCTTACGATGGGGGGCATGACTGCTACGACTCCTGCCCGACGCGTCCTGCTCGCCGCTCCCCGTGGCTACTGCGCGGGCGTGGACCGTGCCGTTATCGCCGTGGAGAAGGCCCTGGAGCAGTACGGGTCGCCGATCTATGTGCGCCACGAGATCGTCCACAACAAGTACGTGGTGCAGACCCTGGAGAAGAAGGGCGCGATCTTCGTCGACGAGACGGCGGAGGTTCCCGAGGGGTCGATCGTCATGTTCTCCGCCCACGGCGTGGCGCCGGTCGTCCACGAGGAGGCGGCGCAGCGCAAGCTGGCGACGATCGACGCGACGTGCCCGCTGGTCACCAAGGTCCACAAGGAAGCCGTCCGGTTCGCGGACGAGGACTACGACATCCTGCTGATCGGCCACGACGGCCACGAGGAAGTCATCGGCACGTCCGGCGAGGCCCCCGACCACATCACGCTCGTGGACGGCCCCGAGGACGTCGCGAATGTGTCCGTACGGGACGAGTCGAAGGTCGTCTGGCTCTCGCAGACCACGCTGTCGGTCGACGAGACGATGGAGACGGTGGACAAGCTGAAGGAGAAGTTCCCGCAGCTGATCTCGCCGCCGAGCGACGACATCTGCTACGCCACGCAGAACCGCCAGATCGCGGTGAAGCAGATGGGCGCGGACGCGGACCTGGTCATCGTGGTCGGCTCCAAGAACTCCTCGAACTCGGTGCGGCTGGTCGAGGTGGCGCTGGGCGCGGGAGCGGGCGACGCCCATCTGGTGGACTCCGCCGACGAGATCGACGAGGCGTGGCTCGACGGCGTTTCGACGGTCGGCGTCACATCGGGCGCGTCCGTGCCCGAGGTGCTGGTCGAGGGCGTACTGGAGTGGCTTTCACAGCGCGGCTTCGAGGACGTCGAGATCGTGAAGGCGGCGGAGGAGTCGATCACCTTCTCGCTGCCCAAGGAGCTCCGGCGCGACCTGCGCGCGGAGGCCGCGGACCTGTCGGGGAAGTAACTGTCAGGGGCTGCCCGTAACGTTGTGTCCATGAACGTGTTCGGAGTGGACATCGGCGGATCCGGCATCAAGGGCGCACCTGTGGACCTTGAGCCCGGCCAACTGACGCATGAGCGCTACAAAGTCCTGACCCCGCACCCTGCGACGCCCGAAGCGGTGGCGGACGGGGTGGCCGAGGTGGTCGGCAATTTCGACTGGTCGGGCCCGGTCGGCATCACCTTTCCCGGCGTCGTCACGGGCGGCGTTACGCGCACGGCGGCGAATGTGGACAAGCGCTGGGTGGGCATGGACGCAGCGAAACTGCTGGGTGACCGCCTCGGGGGCCTGCCGGTGACGGTCCTGAACGACGCGGACGCGGCGGGTGTCGCGGAGATGACGTTCGGCGCGGGCCGCGGCCGTGAGGGCACGGTGATACTGCTGACGTTCGGCACGGGCATCGGCAGCGCGGTCTTCAGCGACGGCCGCCTGGTGCCGAACACCGAGCTCGGCCACCTCGAGCTGCATGGCCACGAGGCGGAGAAGCGTGCGTCGACGAAGGTCAAGGATGACCATGACATGAGCTGGGAGCAGTGGGCGCACCGGGTGCAGAAGTATCTGGCGCACGTGGAGATGCTGTTCTCGCCGGAGCTCTTCATCATCGGCGGCGGGGTGAGCCGCAAGGCGGACAGGTTCGTGCCGCTGATCGAGGGGATCAGGGCGGAGATCATCCCGGCGGAGCTCCGGAACAACGCGGGAATTGTGGGCGCCGCGATGGCGGCGGCGGGGAAGTAGGAGGGCGGCGGCGGGCGTGGGGCGCTGAGCGCGCGGTACGTGTGTGGGGGGGGGCAGCTACGTACGGGGGACGGCGTCGCGGGACTGGAGAAGCACGCCCTCAGCCGCGGCGCGCCGGGGGGCCTGGGCGGGCGCGGCGTTGGCGGCGCGTCATCATGCGGATCTTTCGGACGCAGGTGATGAGCCCCGCGATCAGCGTGCCGCCGTACAGCCAGCCGGCGTGCACCGCGAGTGCGGTGATCACCGCCATCGTCTGGCCGCCGAAGCCACCCGTGCCGCCGGAGATCGGCACGATCCCGACCGCGAACGCGATCGGGACGCTGATCGGCGCGGTGACCAGATCCGCCCCCCGCACCCACAGCGCCGTCAGTGCGCTCACAGGCAGGAACAGCAGCCCGTACACCACCGGGGAGCCGTCGAACAGCAGCCAGTCCAGGCAGCCGAGCGCGAACATGGTCGCGGCTCCGAACAGTCCGCCGCCGAGGCCGGTCAGCCGGGGGTTGGGGAGTCTGCGCAGCGCGAGCACCACCGGCGGCACGGCGCGGGCGGGCCGGGCCGCGACCCGGTACACCGGGGTGCCTTCCGCCAGCGTGCCTTCGACGAGCGCGCTCTGCGGGGAAAGGGGGACCTGGGGGGAGAGAGGGGGCTGCGGCCGCTGCCGGCGCTGAGATTGACTTGTCCTGGGCTGCTCCACCCGAACAAAGTAGGTCGCGGGTGGGGAGGAATCCGGCATGGGACACGCCCTTTGGCTGACCTTGGCGTTGAGTTCGACTCACGGCTGCCGTCGATGCCCGGCTCGGCCCGCCCGTAAACTGGGGGATCGGCCCACCTCCGGGCCGTACGGCCATCAGCCAGACCTCACTCCAGGAAGTCGCCAACGTGTCGCTCACGATCGGAATCGTCGGCCTGCCGAATGTCGGCAAGTCGACCCTGTTCAACGCCCTGACCAAGAACGACGTGCTGGCGGCCAACTACCCGTTCGCCACCATCGAGCCGAACGTCGGCGTGGTCGGCGTCCCCGACACCCGCCTCGCCACGCTCGCCGAGATCTTCGGCTCGCAGCGGATCCTCCCGGCGACGGTCGACTTCGTCGACATCGCGGGCATCGTGCGCGGCGCGAGCGAGGGCGAGGGCCTGGGCAACAAGTTCCTGGCGAACATCCGTGAGTCCGACGCGATCTGCCAGGTCATTCGCGCCTTCAAGGACGAGAACGTCGTCCATGTCGACGGCAAGGTCTCGCCGAAGGACGACATCGAGACGATCAACACCGAGCTGATCCTCGCCGACCTGCAGTCCATCGAGAAGGCGGTCCCGCGCCTGACGAAGGAGTCCCGCCTCCAGAAGGCCAAGGTCGCGGTCCTGGCGGCGGTCGAGGAGGCGCAGAAGATCCTCGAGGCCGGCACGACGCTCTTCGCCGCGGGCATCACCGCCGGTACGGAGAAGGGCCGTCTCCTGCACGAGCTGCACCTGCTCACCACCAAGCCCTTCCTCTACGTCTTCAACGTGGACGAGGACGAACTGGTCGACGAGGACTTCAAGAACGAGCAGCGCGCCCTGGTCGCCCCGGCCGAGGCGATCTTCCTGAACGCGAAGATCGAGTCCGAGCTGATCGAGCTCGACGACGACGAGGCGCTGGAGCTCCTGCAGTCGATGGGCCAGGAGGAGCCGGGCCTGGCGACGCTGGGCCGCGTCGGCTTCGACACGCTCGGCCTGCAGACCTACCTGACGGCGGGCCCGAAGGAAACCCGCGCCTGGACCATCAAGAAGGGCGCGACGGCCCCCGAGGCGGCCGGTGTGATCCACACCGACTTCCAGAAGGGCTTCATCAAGGCCGAGGTCATCTCCTTCGCCGAGCTGGTGGAGACGGGCTCGGTCGCGGAGGCCCGCGCGAAGGGCAAGGCGCGCATGGAGGGCAAGGACTACGTTATGCAGGACGGCGACGTGGTCGAGTTCAGGTTCAACGTCTGATCCGTCCCCTGGAAGGCCCGCTGCCCCCTGGAAAGCACCGAGAGGTCAGCGGGCCTTTGCTGTGCGCGGCTCGGCCGCGTCCGCCAGTTCCGCGAGTACCTGCGCGTGGCAGAGTTCCGGGACGCACCAGCAGCCGAGCCGGCGGCCGCGCAGGGACGGGAGCTGGGCGAGGAGGTCGGGGCGGGCCAGTAGGTACGCGCGGTACTTTTCGATGACCTCTTCGCGGGTGCCGTCGCGGCCCGGGCGAAATGGGCTGGCCAGGGGAGAGGCGTCGAGGTGCCAGCCGCCGCGGTGCATGGCGCGGCCCACGTAGACGACGTCCGCGTACTCGGGATCGTCGCGATGGCCCTTGAGGTTGACGACTGTCGTCCTGTCCATGTACTGGATCCTCCGGCCTCAGGCCGCGCCCGGCAACGTGAAGACCGCGCAGGTCGTCGTGGCGTGCGCGTACAGCTTGCCGTCGATCGCGCCGACCACGCGCGCCTCGGCGGTCGCGGTCGTACGGCCCGCGTGTATGACGGTGCCTTCGCTGCGCAGCGACTGAGTGTCGGCGTATACGGGGCGGACCAGGTTCACCCCCAGCTGGATCGTGGCGTATGCGTGGCCCGGCGGGAGGGTCGTCATCACCGCGCTGCCGAGCGCGGAGTCGAGCAGCGTGGCCAGGAAGCCGCCGTGGACGGTGCCCATCGGGTTGAGCAGGTGTTCCCCGGGCTCGCCCTCGAAGACCGCCCGGCCCTTGTCGGCCTCCACGAGCCGGAAGCCGAGCGTGCCGCAGATCGGCGCCTGCGGGAAATGGCCTTCCAGGCCGAGACGGAGCAGTTCCAGACCGGATCGGCTGCCGGCGTCGGCGTAGCTCGTCGGCAACTCCCAGGTGTGGGTGCGCGAGCGGGTCGATGTGGTGTCGCCTGCGGCGGGCGGGCTCGTGGGCAGCGTCATTGAGTCGTCTCCATGGGTGGTTCCTGCTGATGTGTGGTTGCGAGGGGCACTCTCGCCCCCGGGGGCCGGCGGGCCGCACGTCGCTGCCGGGGTCTTCGCGGGCGACGAAACTGGACCCCGGGTTTTCTGGACCCCGGGTTTTCGCGGGCCGCGTCTCGCCCGCCGTGTTTCGTGGGCTGCACCTCGCTTCCGGCCCGGCGGACTGCGTCGCTCCCCGGACCCGGCGGGCTGCGCCTCGCACCCGGCCCGGCGGGCTGCGCCTCGCTCCCCTTCTTCGCGGGCCGTGCTCGTTCCCCGTTCCGCGGGCCGCAACTCGCGGCCCGCGGGACCCGTCCCCGAGCGGTCAGGGAAGCTTGGCCGCCAGGAGATCCACGGGGCGGATGTCCGGCGCCGAGCTCAACATCGTCTCCGCCGCCTCCATCAGCGCCGCGGCGATCCGGCCCTGCAGATGAGCGGACCGCCCCTCCTCGTCCTCGAACGTGTCGAAGACGCCGAAGGTGGTGGCGCTCTCGCGGAACGCGAACCAGGTGACCGTGTGCTCCTCCTCGCGGGCCAGCTGCAGTGCGTCGCGCAGCATGGCCTCCACCCTGTCGGCGTACTCGGGCTTGGCCTCGATGCGGGCCAGCAGACCGATGTTCATGGTCAGTCACTCCGTAGGTCGGCGTTCGTGTTCCCCCGTCCCCGTCGTTGGGGACATCAGCAAACCTAGAGTGGTGATCAGCACCTTCCCAGTGTCGGAAACGACGCGTCGAATATGGTTTCCGACATGGACGTGGCGGTGCTGGTCTACGACGGAGTGTTCGACTCCGGACTCTCGGCGATCCTCGACGTGCTGGACGCGGCGAACGCCATGCGCGGTGAGATTCCGCAGGCGCCGCCCGCCTGGCAGGTCACCACCGTCGGTTTCCGCCGCCGCGTCCGCACCGGCGCGGGACACGTCGTTACCACCCAGCCGGCCACCGAGGCCCGGCGAGCCGACCTGCTGCTGGTGCCGGCGCTCGCCGAGCGGCGGCCCGACGCGTTGCTCGGCCATGTCTCCGGTCCCGCGTCGGCGTCGGTACGGACGCTGGTGGCCGACACCCGTGAGCAGGGCATACCCGTGGCCTCGGCCTGTACGGGAACCTTCCTGCTCGCCGAGTCGGGTGTGCTCGACGGACGGAAGGCGACGACGAGCTGGTGGCTGGCGCCCGTCTTCCGTCAGCGCTACCCGGCCGTCACCATCGACGAGACCAGGATGGTCACCACATCGGACGGTGTGACGACGGCCGGAGCGGCCTTCGGACACGTCGATCTGGCGCTCGCCATCGTCCGTATGAGCAGTCCGGCCGTGGCCGACCTCGTCGCCCGCTACCTGGTCGTCGACGAGCGCCCTTCGCAGTCCTCGTACACCATTCCGAGCGCGCTGGCGCAGAGCGATCCGGTCGTGGCCGCCTTCGAACGCTGGGCCCGGCTGCATCTGGATGAGCCGATCAGCGTCGTCGAAGCCGCGCGCTCGCTGGGCGTCAGCGAACGCACCCTTCAGCGGACCGTACGCCGCGTGCTCGGCACGTCCCCGGTGCGATTCGTCCAGGACCTGCGGGTCGAGCAGGCCTCTCACCTGCTGCGGACCACCGACCTCTCGCTGGACTCCATCGCCCGCAAGGTCGGCTACGAGCACGCGAACACTCTGCGGGTCCTGCTGCGCGAGCGCACCGGCAATACGACGGGCGCACTGCGAGGCCGCTGACAACCCGAGCCGGCCCCGGTCGCGCTTTCCCAGACCGTTTGGATCCGCAGCCGACGAACGTTTGGATCCGCAACCGACCCCGCATGTTCCGGAACCGGCCCAGCCGCCTGTTCGTCCGGGGCGGGTATGGGAATGGGCATTGAACGTGCGCGTGGGTGGGCCGTATGTCTGGCTGTGGTGGCCGGGTTCTGCACCGGGCTCTTCGTCTGGCAGTCGGGCGCCGGGCCCGGGCTGCGCGGCGGTTTCGAAGGGGAGCGGGACTGGAGCCTGCTCTTTGTCGAGGGGCCGCTGATGGTGTTCGGGATCCCCGCCCTGGCGCTCGCGGCCTGGGCGCTGGTGGGCGGGGCGCTGCGGGCGCCGGACTGGGTGGCCGCGGTCGTGGTTGTGCTCCTGCTGGCCGGGGTGGGGTGGGGGAGCATGGAGTGGCTGGAGGTACGGACCGAGCCGTTCACCAAGCGGTACGGGTGGTGAAGGCCCCGGGAGGCGGAGGGTTGGGGACGGCTGCCGCGCAGGGCGCCGGGCGAGATGTGGTGAGAGGAGAGCCCTCTCCGGGAGGCTTGCCCGAGAGGCTCAGGCCGGTATTGATCAGGCCCGTATTGATCAGGCCCGGCCTGGTGGCGCGGGACGCGCGTGGTGAAGCCTGACGGCGAATGCAGAGGAGTGGGACATGTCGTACCCGGACCCGAAGTACGTCGAGGGCAGGGGCGAGATCACCGCGGAGTTCCGGCCGGCGGACACGCCCGCCGATCTGCGGTCGGGGACCGGGAGCCGTACGCACTATCTGGCCACCGATGCGTCCACGCGCGGGGAGTTCGGGCTCTACCGGATGGACATGGCCCCGAAGGCCGGCGGCCCAAGGACGCACTTCCACAAGTCGATCTCGGAGTCCTTCTTCATCATCGAGGGAACGGTGCGGCTCTACAACGGCGAGAGCTGGATCGACGGGACGGCGGGCGACTTCCTGTATGTGCCGCAGGGCGGGCTGCACGCCTTCCGCAATGACTCGGACGACCCGGCGTCGATGCTGCTGCTCTTCACGCCGGGAGCGCCGCGCGAGGAGTACTTCGAGAAAGTCGCGGAGGTCGCCACCGAGTGGTCGCCCGAGGAACAGGCGGAGTTCTTCATCAAGCACGACACCTACTGGACCGAGTGAGGCTACGGCCCGGGCGCCACACCTGTCTTCAGGCCCGCCCCGCAGAGCGGGACCACGGCCGCGCGGTCGGTCCAGCCGCCCGCCGCCGCCCAGCACGCGACGCCTGTGGACTCGACGAACAGTCCACGGGCCGCCAGATCCATCTGAGCGGCCCGGATCTGATCTTCCGTCACCGTAAGGAAGGTGCCGCCGGATTCGCGTACGGCCCGCAGGATCTGCCGTGCGCGCGCAGGACGCGGGATCGCGATCCCTTCGGCGAGCGTCGGCCGCGGCGGCGCGTTGTCGTCGAGCAAATCCTCGGCGCCGGCGTGGAAAGCCGCCGCGAGCGGCGAGACAGTTTCGGCCTGGACCGCGATCAGCGCGGGACGCTCCGCGATCAGGCCGTGGGCGTGGAGCTCGCCGATGCCGATGGCGGCGCCGAGGAGCAGGGTTCCGTTGCCGACGGGGACGACGATCGCCTCGGGGAGCGTGCCGCCCAGGTCCTCCCACAGTTCGTAGACGTACGTTTTCGTGCCGTGCAGGAAGTACGGGTTGTAGACATGGCTCGCATAGAAGGTGCCGGGGACGGCGGCGGCAGCGCGGGCCGCCTCAGCGGTGGCCTCGCGGTCGCCGGGGACGAGTTCCAGGTGCGCGCCGTGCGCCCGGATCTGTTCCACCTTCTTGGCGGAGGTCGCCTCGGGGACGTACACCGTGCAGTCGAGACCCGCGCGTGCGCAGTACGCGGCGATCGCCGTGCCCGCGTTGCCACTGCTGTCGGCGATCACCCGCCGCGGCGCGAGCCGCCGGGCCAGCTCCGCGAGCAGCACCGCGCCGCGGTCCTTGAAGGAGAGCGTCGGCATCAGGAAGTCGAGCTTGACGGAGACAGTTTCGGTGAGCGGTACGAGCGGGGTGCGGCCCTCGCCGAGCGAGACGGCGGGTGCGCGGAGCGGAAGCGCCTCTTCGTAACGCCACATTGAATTGACCCTGCCGGACAGGGACTTGAGGTCGACGGGAGCGGCGGCGAACTCCAGATCCCAGGGGCCGCGGCAGTCAGGACAGCACCAGGATGCCGACTCGACGGGGGTGCGGGTGGCGCAGTCCAGGCAGTAGTACGAGCTCATGGGTCGTCAGCATGGCAGTTGCGTGGCGCATGTGTTACACCACTCTCCGGACTCTTGTGTGATTCCTGTGGATCCGCCAATCTTTCGCTCGGCAGGCAGGACGAGGGCACGACGGATTCAACTGTCGGACATTGTCATGGGCCTGCCGGTTTCCCCCACAGCAGCGCACCACCTATGAGGAGGACCCCTCACATGTCAGTGATGCGTAATTCGCGTCGAAGACTTGCCGCGGCCAGCGCGATAGCCGCCACCGCGCTCTCGCTCGGCGCGGTTTCCGCCCTCACGGCCAACGCGGCCGAGACGGCTCCTGAAGGCGTTATCCAGAACGCCGGAGCACCCGGAGTCATCAAGGGCAGCTACATCGTCACCCTCGACGAGTCGGCGCCCGAAGCGGACTCCAAGGCAGGCAAGGCGCTCGCGGCCGAGTACGGTGCGAAGATCAAGACGACGTACGAAGCCGCGCTGAACGGCTACGCCGTGGAGCTCTCCGAGAAGCAGGCGAAGAAGTTCGCCGCGGACCCGGACGTCGCTTCCGTCGTGCAGAACCGTGTCTTCAAGGCGACGGCCACCCAGCCGAACCCGCCGTCCTGGGGCCTGGACCGGATCGACCAGAGGACCCTCCCGCTGAACCAGAGTTACACCTACCCGGACACCGCCGGCGAGGGTGTGACCGCGTACATCATCGACACCGGTGTACGGATCACCCACACCAACTTCGGCGGCCGGGCGTCGTACGGCTATGACGCCATCGACAACGACAACACCGCGCAGGACGGCAACGGCCACGGCACGCATGTGGCCGGCACCGTCGCCGGATCGTCCTACGGCGTGGCCAAGAAGGCCAAGATCGTCGGCGTTCGCGTGCTCAACAACCAGGGCTCGGGCACGACCGCGCAGGTCGTCGCCGGCATCGACTGGGTGACGCAGAACGCCGTCAAGCCGGCCGTCGCCAACATGAGCCTGGGCGGCGGCATCGACACCGCCCTCGACACGGCGGTGCGCAACTCCATCGCCTCCGGCATCACCTACGCGGTCGCGGCGGGCAACGACGGCGCCAACGCCTCCAACTACTCGCCCGCGCGCGTCGCGGAGGCCATCACCGTGGGCTCCACGACCAGCACCGACGCCCGCTCCAGCTTCTCCAACTTCGGCAGCGCGCTGGACATCTTCGCCCCGGGCTCGTCGATCACCTCGTCCTGGAACACCAGCGACTCGGCGACGAACACGATCTCCGGCACGTCGATGGCGACCCCGCACGTCGCGGGCGCCGCGGCCCTCTACCTCGCGGCCAACAAGACCGCGACTCCGGCCCAGGTCGCCACGGCCCTGACCACCGCCGCCACGAGCGGCGCGGTCGGCAACCCGGGCACCGGCTCGCCGAACCGCCTGCTGTTCGTCGGCAGCGGTGACACCCCGCCGCCCGGTCCGAGGTTCGAGAACACCGCGGACTTCACGATCAGCGACTTCGCCACCGCCGAGTCTCCGATCACCGTCAGCGGAGTCACCGGGAACGCTCCGGCCGCCCTGCAGGTGCCCGTCGCCATCCAGCACACGTACATCGGTGACCTCCAGGTCCAGTTGATCGCTCCGGACGGCACCGCGTACACGCTGAAGGCGTACGGCGCCGGCGGCAGCTTGGACAACATCAACACCACGTACACGGTCAACGCCTCGTCCGAGGTCGCGAACGGCACGTGGAAGCTGCGGGTCAGCGACAACGCGGCGCAGGACGTCGGCAAGATCGACTCCTGGGCGCTTCAGTTCTGAGCTGTGCTGCGGTACTGAGTTCTGAGTGAGAGGGAGGGGGCGGTCGCTACGGCGGCCGCCCCCTTCGGCGTATGATCCGCGCGCCTGTTCGTGTGATCAGGATCCGTCCCCGACGAGGAGTGCCGTAGCTGTGGACCCATCCACCCAGGGCTGGCAGCCATATCCGCAGTACGCCCCCAGGCCGTCCGTGAACGGCCTGTCCATCGCCTCCCTCGTCGTCGGGATCGTCTGCTGCGTGCCGCCGCTCGGCCTCGTTCTCGGGCTGATATCCCTCTCGCAGATCAAGAAGAGGGGTGAGCGCGGGAAGGGCATGGCGATCGCGGGCGTCGTTCTCTCCTCGATCAGTACGGCGCTGGTGCTCGTCGCGCTTGCCGGCGGCGGGTTCGGCGAGGCCTGGGACGGGTTCCGCAAGGGCATGGACGAGGCGTCCCGTTCGCGCAGCGCGCTGGATCTGCGCAAGGGCGACTGCTTCAACCTCCCCGGCAGCGGCGTCCAGGATCAGGAGACCACGGACGTCGGCGTGGTGGACTGCGAGGGCGAGCACGAGGCGGAGGTCACCGGCGGATTCAAGGTCAGCGGCTACGACTCCTATCCGGGCGAGGGCCGCCTCGACGACCTCGCCGACAGGCGGTGCCAGGAGATCAACGACGCGTACGCACTGGACCCGTGGGCGCTGCCGAAGGGGACCGAGATGTACTACTACCTGCCGACGAAGCGGAGCTGGCGGCTCGGTGACGATGCCGTGACCTGTGCCTTCGCCACGGATGGCGCAAAGATCCGCGGCTCGGTACGGCGCGACGCGACCACGCTCGGCCCGCACCAACTCGCCTATCTCAAGGCGGAGTCGGCCGTCCATGAGGCAGACCCGGCCGGGGGATTTACCGACGACCCCGAGGGGTACCGGGCCTGGGCCCACGAGACCTCCCTCGCACTCGCCGTACAGGCGAAGAACCTGCGCGAGCACCCCTGGCCGGCGGCCGCGGCGGAAGGGGCGAAGGCGCGGGCGAAGGAGTACGACCGGGCACGCGCCTACTGGGACAAGGCCGCCCTCGCGCAGGACGAGGACGCCTTCTGGGACCACGGCTACGAGGGTGAGGACGCGCTCGCGCAGAGCACCGAGATCGCGGTCCGCCGCGCGCTCGGCCTGGAAACCGCCCCGCCCGCCGACGAGTCCACGCCGTAGGAGTCCGCCGCCGAGGCCTCGTTCACGGATGTACGAGGCGTGGGCGCGCGGCACCCGCGGATCTTTGGCTCGGATCGATGGCCGTACCTGCGGTAAGTGCCTGCGTAAACGCAAGTCATCACTTCGAGTGAAACTTTGGCCCACGCTTGCGGCCAACAACCCACGGTTGCCAGTCTGTTGCTGTCTGTCAACCTGTTGGGGAGTGGCCCGTGACATTCGGTGAGCAGCCCGCCTATCTGCGCGTTGCGAGCGATCTCCGGCAGCAGATCGTCAATGGCTCGCTGCCGCCGCACACCCGACTTCCCTCGCAGGCCCGCATCCGCGAGGAGTACGGAGTCTCGGACACCGTCGCCCTGGAAGCCCGCAAGGTACTGATGGCAGAGGGCTTGGTCGAGGGCCGCTCCGGCTCTGGTACGTACGTCCGCGAGCGGCCGGTCCCGCGCCGCATCTCCCGCTCCGGTTACCGGCCGCCGGCCGGCGCCAACCCCTTTCGTCAGGAGCAGGCCGAGGACGGGGCCCGGGGCACCTGGGAGTCGAGCAGCGAGCAGGAGGGCGCGAGCCCGGAGATCGCGGCCCGGCTCGGCATCCAGCTCGGCGACCGGGTGATGCGTACGCGCTATGTGTACCGCGACGCCGGCGAGCCGATGATGCTCTCCACCTCCTGGGAGCCGATCGAAGTCACCGGGCGCACCCCCGTGATGCTGCCGGAGGAGGGCCCGCTGGGCGGCTGCGGCGTCGTCGAGCGGATGGCGGCCATCGACGTCGTCGTGGACAACGTCGCGGAGGAGGTCGGCGCCCGGCCAGGACTTGCGGAGGAGCTCTTGGCACTCGGCGGCGTACCGGGCCATGTGGTGATGGTCGTCGAGCGGACCTACTACGCGTCGGGGCGCCCGGTCGAGACGGCGGACGTCGTCGTCCCGGCGGACCGCTTCCGGATCGCATACCACCTGCCGGTGAAGTGACCGGTACGCGAACAGCGCGTCCGGCCCCCGTGATCACGAGTTAACGCCCGCTCGCGTCCCGTAACGCCCGGGCAATCGCCCGCTGCGACGCGCTGTCATGTCCGGCTCCTACCTTCCCGTCCGTACGCGCCCCGCCCCGCGCACGGACCGACGAACGGGAAGTCACCGATGACGGACACCGCCACTTCTGTCGCCACGACGCCGGCCAACACCCCGGACATCGAGCGGCAGTCGCCGCCACCCAAGCGAAGTTACGCCAAGCTCGCCGCCGACGAGAGCCGCGAGGACTACTCGCTGCGCTATGCGCCGCAGTCCTTCCGGCGCTGGTCGCCCTCGATGGTCGCCGGCACCGCGCTCGGCGGCATCGCCTATCTCGCGGACTTCGCCATCGGCGCCTCGATCGTCTTCACCTACGGCTTCACCAGCGGGCTCGCCTCGATCCTCACCGCCGCGGTGATCATCTTCCTCACCGGGATACCGATCGCCCGGGCCTGCGCAAAATACGGCCTGGACATGGACCTGGTCACTCGCGGCGCCGGCTTCGGCTACTTCGGCTCCACGCTCACCTCCCTCATCTACGCGTCGTTCACCTTCATCTTCTTCGCGCTCGAAGGCTCGATCATGGCGCAGGCCATGCACCAGGCCGTCGGACTGCCCGTCGAGATCGGCTACTTGCTCACCACGCTGGTCGTCATCCCGATCGTCTTCAAGGGCATGGGCGCGCTGGCGAAGGTGCAGGCATGGACGCAGCCGGTCTGGATCATCGGCATGGTGCTGCCCTTCGTGGTGCTGGCCTTCGAAGCCCCGGACGCCTGGGGGGCGTTCGGCTCCTTCGGCGGTACAGAGGGGGCTGGCGCGGGCTTCTCTTGGATCGGCTTCGGGCTGGGCACCGGCATTGCGCTCTCCCTCATCGCGCAGATCGGCGAACAGGCCGACTATCTGCGCTTCATGCCTGCCAAGACGGAGGAGAACAGGCGCCGCTGGAACCTTGCTGTGCTCGCCGCGGGACCGGGCTGGGTCATCATCGGCGCGGCCAAGCAGCTCGGGGGCGCGTTCCTCGCCTTCGTCGCGCTGGAGGCCGTCGGCAAGACGCACGCCCTGGAGCCGATCGCCCCGCAGATCGAGGCGCTCAAGCCGTGGCTCGGCTCGGTCGCCCTGCCCGCCGCCGCGCTGTTCGTGATCGTCTCGCAGGTCAAGATCAATGTGACCAACGCCTACAGCGGCTCGCTGTCCTGGTCGAACTTCTTCTCCCGGATCACCCACAGGCACCCGGGACGGGTCTGGTACATCTTCCTCAACCTCGCCATCGCGCTGACGCTGATGGAGATGAACATGTTCGCGGCCCTGGGCAAGCTGCTGGGCTTCTACTCGAACGTGGGCATCGCCTGGATCGCGGCGGTCGCCGCCGACCTGGTCATCAACAAGCGGATCGGGCTCAGCCCGAAGTACATCGAGTTCAAACGGGCGTATCTGTACGCCGTGAACCCGGCCGGCTTCGGTGCGATGGTGATCGCGTCGACGGTCTCGATCCTCGCCTTCTTCGGTCTCTTCGGCCGGTACGCGGAAGCCTTCTCGACCTTCATCGCGGCCGGACTGGCCCTGGTGCTCTGCCCGTTGATCGCCTGGGCGACGAAGGGCAAGTACTACCTGGCCAGGCCGAACCCGGTATGGGGATACTCCCGGGCCGACGGCTTTGAAGGAGGCCCGGACGCCGGGATCGAGGACATCGCCGCCACCCATGAGTGCGCGGTGTGCGAGACGGCGTACGAGCTTCCCGACATCGCGGACTGTCCGGTCCAGTCGGGCCCGATCTGCTCGCTGTGCTGCTCGCTCGACTCCGAGTGCGGAGACGTCTGCCGCAAGGACCCGGCGGCGGGCCCGGTGCTGATGCCGGTGCCGACGATGCCGAAGGCCGTGGCGGTGGCGGTGCCGAAGGCCGGGCCGGTGGTCGAGGCGAAGGCCGGGCCGGTGGTGGTGCTGGAAGCCGCACCGAAGGTCGAACCGGAGGCGCCGTCGCCCGGCGCCTAGGGGCCGGAACCAGCCAGAAGGGGTGCATCCAGACGGGTGCGCCCCTCTTTCTTATCTCTTTGTGAAAACCCGTATCCGCTGAGTAAAGGTCAGGCGTAGGCTCGGGCATATGCGTAGTGCGGTTTCCTGGCGATCGTTACAGACCTGCAGGCCGGCCGAGGGAGGGGCGCGATGAACGACGGTGGCGCTGTGCTGCCCTGGATCGTCGTACGGCAGGACGACAACGGCAACCGCTATCGCGTCGGCAGATACGCCACCAGGGACGAGGCGCAGCAGATCGCGGACACGCTCGACGGCCGCGGACACAAGCAGCTGTACTCGGTCGAGCGCATCGGGCAGACGACACACTAGCCGCCCGGCGCCGGGCGGGCGGCAGGCAGCCGACCCGCATCGGCCGGCCCGTGAGCCGGCGCGGATTGCGCTCCGAAGTACGCTCCGGCGCATGAACGAGCGTCGCGTAGTGGTGGTGGCCGGGGCCGTGTTCGACCGGGGGCGGCTGCTTGCCGCTCGCCGCAGCGCTCCCGAGGACCTCGCCGGCCGCTGGGAGCTGCCGGGCGGCAAGCTGGAGCCGGGGGAGAGCCCCGAGCAGGCGCTCGTGCGCGAGCTGCGCGAGGAGCTGGGCGTCGAGACGGAGCCGCTGGCGCGGATCCCCGGCGAGTGGGTGCTCAAACCCGGCTATGTACTCCAGGTGTGGACTGCCCGGCTGCTCTCCGGGGAGCCGCAGCCGCTCGAGGACCACGACGCGCTGCGCTGGCTGGCGCCGCACGAGACCGATGCCGTCGACTGGCTGGATCAGGACCGGCCCGCCGTGGCCGAGGCCGCGCGACTGCTGCGGGAAAGCGAGCGGGACGGCGCGCGCGACTGACGCATACGCCGTTCGTGCCACGGTGCGCCCATTGCCGCCCTCGCCGCGATACCTCGCCCCAAATATCGGGTATGTGCTGATTAAACGTCCTAAATGGGGCGTGGATCTCCTGCCCGTCTGGGAAGTGAGCGGTGTGATCGACACCGAAGGCGAGGTCGCCGAGTGGACCTTCCCTGCCGAGCCCGACGCCGTGCGCACCGCCCGGCATGTCGTGCGCGACACCCTGCGCGCCTGGGGGCTGAACCAGGTCATAGGTGATGTCACTGTGCTCCTGGTCAGCGAGCTGGTGACCAATTCTCTACGGTACGCATCGGGTCCGATCGGGGTCCGGCTGGTCCGCCCCGAGCCCGGCGAGAGTGCCCCCAGCCTGCTTGTCGAAGTCTCCGACCCGCTCCCGGTTCCGCCCGTCGAACGCCCCGCGAAGCCCGATGACGAGAGTGGACGCGGGCTGCAACTGGTGGCTTGTACTGCCAGTCGGTGGGGTACCCGGCGCGGCAGAACCGGCAAGACCGTGTGGTTCGAGCTGCCCCTCACTGGTTAGAAGTGTGAAGGGACAATGATCACTGTTAGGCCCGGCTCAAAATGAACGAGACCGTGCTGTGATCGTGAACGCCGTGTTGGTCAGGGCCGTAGTGCTGAATACTGCGGTCATGGCCGGTCCGGTGCGGTGAGCTGGAGGGGACGGTCGCGTGAGCGAAATACCTGAGACGGCGAGCGGTGTCATATGGCAGAGCAGCCCGCCTGGCTCGATCTATGACTACATCAAAGTCGCCTCTTTCTCGATCGGCCCGGACGGGCTGGTCGACCAGTGGAGTCGGCGTGCCGTAGATCTCTTCGGTATCACTGCAGACGAGGTCAGGGGCAAGGACCCGGTCGAGGTCTTCATGCCCGCCGAGCTGCGCCCGCGCGGCCGCCGCCAGGTGGCCGAGATCCTGGACGGCAAGGAGTGGACCGGCCTGGTCCCCTTCCGCATGCCCAGGCAGCGCGGCGCGCACGGCGTCGCCGAGGTCTATGTGATGCCGAGTGAGACGGAGAGCGGCGACAAGGCTGCGCTCTGTATCGTCGTTGATGTCCGCGCACTGCGCCGGATCGAGAGTGATCTCGCCGCTTCGGAGGCTATTTTCGGCCAATCTCCTTTCGGCTTCCTCCTGTTCGGCACGGACCTCACCGTGCAGCGCGCCAACCAGCGCTTCGCCACCGTCTTCGGGGGCGCCGCCGAGGACCACCGAGGACGCACCGTCCACGACTATCTCTCCCGCCCCGAGGCCGAGCGGATGAACGCGTCGCTGCGCCGGGTCCTGGAGACCGGCGAATCCGCCATCGACCTCCAGATCGTCGGGGCGGTGCCGGGCAGCACGGAACGCAGGCACTGGTCGATCAACCTCTACCGGGTGCACAGCGGATCCGGCCACCCCATCGGCGTGGCCGGAATCGGCACCGATGTGACCCGCCGCAACAACGCGGCCCGCGAGGCCGCCAGCGCCCGACGCAACCTCGCTCTCCTCAATGAGGCGAGCGCCCGCATCGGCAACTCCCTCGATCTGGAGACCACCGCCCGCGAACTCCTCGACGTCGCGGTCCCCGGCTTCTGCGACCTGGCATCGGTCGACCTCTATCAAGGACTCCTCACCGGTGACGAGGCTCCCCCCGGTAGCGCGGACGGCAGCGCCGAGCTGCGCCGGGTCGCCTTCGCCAGCGCCGTCTCCGACGCGCCGCTGGTCGCCACCCCCGGCTGCGGCCAGGACGAACGCACCCCCACCGCGGTCGGCGAGGTGCACCACTATCCGTTCAACTCGCCGTGCGCCAGCGCCCTGCGCACCGCCCGGGTCCAGTCGATCCCGGGCGAGGAAGGCACCCTCGTCCAGTCCACGTTCGCGGTGCCGATGGTCGCGCACGACACCGTCGTCGGCCTGGTGCAGTTCTCCCGTACGAAGGGCAGCGAGCCCTTCGGGGAACGGGACCGGGCGCTCGCCGTCGAGCTCGCCGCCCGCGCGGCCGTCTGCATCGACAACGCCCGGCTCTACCGCAGGGAACACGAGCGGGCGCTGATCCTTCAGCGCAGCCTGCTCCCGCCCGGAGACCCCGAGGCAGCCGGCCTGGACATCGCCTGTCGCTATCTCCCGGGCAACACGGCCACCGAAGTGGGCGGAGACTGGTTCGACGTCATCGAACTGCCGGGCCACCGCACCGCGCTGGTGGTGGGCGATGTGATGGGGCGGGGGCTGCGTGCCGCGGTCGCCATGGGTGAACTGCGCACGGCCGTACGGACATTGGCGCTGCTGGACCTGGAACCGGCCGAAGTGCTCTCGGCGCTCGACGAGATCGCCCGCGGCCTCGGCACCCCCAGCGGCGCCCAGCAGGCCTCGCGCGTCGCCCACAAATCCCGCGAGGCCGACCTCTCCGAGGTCTATCTCGCCACCTGTGTCTACGCCGTCTACGACCCGGTCACCCGGCGCTGCACCTTCGCCAACGCCGGCCATCTGCCGCCTGTGCTCGTCGAACCGGGCGAGGAGGCGCTGCTGCTCGACGTGCCGCCGGGGATGCCGCTCGGAGTGGGCGGCGAGCCCTTCGAGGAGGTCGAGGTCGAGCTCCCGGAAGGCGCGCTGCTCGCGCTCTACACCGACGGGCTCGTCGAATCCCGTGACCACCCCCTCGACGAGGGGCTGCGCGCCTTCCGCACGGCGCTCACCGATCCCGTACATCCCCTCGAAGACGTCTGTGACCATGTGCTGAACACTCTCGACACCCGGCACGGCGAGGACGACATCGCGCTCCTGATGGCCCGCATCCAGGGGCTGCCCGTCGATGCCGTCGGCGACTGGCGGCTGCCGCGCGAGCCGCGCTCGGTCGGCCGCGCTCGCGAACTGGCCCGCGCCCAGCTGGTCGCCTGGGACCTCGAGGCCCTCGTCGACACGGTCGAGCTGCTTGTCAGCGAGCTGGTCACCAACGCGTTGCGGTACGGCGAGGGCGAGATCCGGCTGCGCCTGCTGCGCGACCGCACCCTGGTCTGCGAGGTGTGGGACGCGGGCCTGGTCCAGCCAAGACGACGACGGGCGCGCGACACCGACGAGGGCGGCCGCGGACTGCAACTGGTCGGCCTGCTGAGCGCGGCCTGGGGCTCGCGCCGGACCCCGCGCGGCAAGACGGTCTGGTTCGAACTCCCCCTGCCCGACGGTGACTCGACGTCCGAGCCCACCGTCGAGCAACTGCTCAGCATGTTCTGACGCCCCCAGGAAGGCCGACGGCCCGGGCCGGAAGGCCCGGGCCGACCGGCGCGACCACGCCGCGCTGGGGACCGCATCTCGGCTCAGCGGCCCCCGGCGGTCCCTCCGGAGCCCCTAGTCCTCCGCGCCCCGCCGCCTGATCTTGTTGCCCAGCCACACCAGCGGGTCGTACTTCCGGTCCACCGCGCGCTCCTTCAGCGGGATCAGCGCATTGTCGGTGATCTTGATGCCCTCGGGGCACACCTCCGTGCAGCACTTCGTGATGTTGCAATAGCCCAGACCGTGCTCGTCATGGGCGGCCTTCTTGCGGTCCAGGCCCGCCTCGCCGGCCGCGTCCAGCGGGTGCATGTCCAGCTCCGCCACCCGCATCAGGAAGCGCGGACCGGCGAACGCGGCCTTGTTCTCCTCGTGGTCGCGCACCACATGGCAGGTGTCCTGGCACAAGAAGCACTCGATGCACTTGCGGAACTCCTGCGAGCGTTCCACATCCATCTGCTGCATCCGGTACTCACCCGCCCGCACCCCCGGCGGCGGCACGAACGAGGGCACCTCGCGCGCCTTCGCGTAGTTGAAGGACACATCCGTCACCAGGTCCCGCACCACCGGGAACGCCCGCAGCGGCGTCACCGTGATCGTCTCCTCGCGCGAGAAGACCGACATCCGGGTCATGCACAACAGCCGCGGCCGGCCGTTGATCTCCGCGCTGCACGAACCGCACTTGCCCGCCTTGCAGTTCCAGCGGACCGCCAGATCGGAGGCCTGGGTGGCCTGGAGGCGGTGGATGATGTCGAGGACGACCTCCCCGTCGTTGACCTCGACGGCGAAGTCCCTGAGCTCCCCGCCGTCCGCATCACCGCGCCAGACCTTGAAGGCCGCTGTGTAGCTGCTCACTCGTAGAGCTCCTCTTCGGCGAGGTACTTGACCAGCTCCTCCTTGTCGAAGAGAGCGAGCAGGTCGGGACGGATGGGTTCGGTCGTCTTCCGTACGAGCGCGATCTGGCCGCGCACCGGATCGGTGGCCGCCAAACCGCCGGTGGGGTCGACGAGTTGGCACAGCAGATTGGCCCGCCGCCACTCGCGCTCCATGGCCGGGCAGTCCTCGCGGGTGTGCCCGCCCCGGCTCTCCGTGCGCTCCAGCGCGGCCCGCGCGATGCACTCGCTGACCAGCAGCATGTTCCGCAGGTCCAGCGCGAGGTGCCAGCCGGGGTTGAACTGCCGGTGCCCCTCGACCCCGGCGCGCCGCGCCCGTACCCGCAGGCCCGCCAGCCTGTCCAGCGCCTGCTCCATCTCCGCTCCGCGCCGGATGATGCCGACCAGGTCGTTCATCGTCTGCTGGAGCTCCTGATGGAGGGTGTACGGATTCTCCGGAGGCTTTCCGTTCTCCTCGCCCGGCTGTGGCCCCTCGGCGCTGAACGGACGCAGCGCCTCCGCCGCGGCCTCGTCGATCTGCCCGTCCTGCACCGTGGGGCGCTCGCGGACCCCTTCCGCGTACTCGGCCGCGTGCAGACCCGCCCGCCGGCCGAAGACCAGCAGGTCGGACAGCGAATTCCCGCCGAGCCGGTTGGAGCCGTGCATCCCGCCCGCGACCTCGCCCGCCGCGAACAGGCCGGGAACCCCGACCGCGGCCGCGGTGTCGGACTCGACGGCGATACCCCCCATCACGTAGTGACAGGTCGGTCCGACCTCCATCGGCTCCGCCGTGATGTCGACATCCGCCAGCTCCTTGAACTGGTGGTACATCGACGGCAGCCGGCGCCGGATCACCTCCGCCGGCATCCGGGTGGAGACATCCAGGAAGACGCCGCCGTGCGGGGAGCCGCGACCGGCCTTGACCTCGGAGTTGATGGCGCGGGCCACCTCGTCGCGCGGCAGCAGCTCAGGAGGACGCCGGTTGTTGTCCGGGTCCTCGTACCAGCGGTCGCCCTCCTCCTCCGACTGCGCGTACTTCTCCTTGAAGACATCCGGGATGTAGTCGAACATGAACCGCTTGCCCTCGGAGTTGCGCAGCACTCCGCCGTCGCCGCGCACCGACTCGGTGACGAGGATCCCCTTCACCGACGGCGGCCAGACCATCCCGGTCGGATGGAACTGCACGAACTCCATATTGAGCAGCGGAGCCCCCGCGAGCAGCGCCAGAGCGTGCCCGTCGCCGGTGTACTCCCAGGAGTTCGACGTCACCTTGAAGGACTTGCCGATACCGCCGGTGGCCAGCACCACGGACGGGGCCTCCAGCACGAAGAAGCGCCCGGACTCCCGCTCGTAACAGAAGGCCCCGGCAACCCTTTCGCCGTCCTTGAGACTGTGCTCTTTCAGGACGCGAGTGACCGTGCACTCCTGGAAGATCTTCAACCGGGCTTCGTAGTCGCCGAACTCTTCCTTGTCCTCCTGCTGCAGCGAGACGATCTTCTGCTGGAGCGTACGGATCAGCTCCAGGCCGGTCCGGTCGCCGACGTGCGCGAGCCGTGGGTACTCGTGTCCGCCGAAGTTCCGCTGGGAGATCTTCCCGTCGGCCGTCCGGTCGAAGAGCGCGCCCCAGGTCTCCAGCTCCCAGACCCGGTCGGGCGCCTCACGCGCGTGCAGTTCCGCCATCCGCCACTGGTTGAGGAACTTTCCGCCGCGCATGGTGTCGCGGAAGTGCACCTGCCAGTTGTCCCCGGCGTTCACATTGCCCATGGAGGCGGCGATGCCGCCCTCGGCCATCACGGTGTGGGCCTTGCCGAAGAGGGACTTGCAGATGACCGCCGTACGAGCGCCCCGCTCGCGCGCTTCGATGGCGGCCCGCAGGCCCGCGCCGCCCGCGCCCACCACCACGACGTCCCACTGCTGTCGTTCGAGTTGCGTCATGTCAGAACAACCTCGGATCGTCGAAGGCACCGGACGCGACGAGATAGACGTAGAAGTCGGCGAGCGCGACGCTGATCAGCGAGGCCCATGCGAGCACCGTGTGACGCTCATTCAGCTTGCCGACCCAGCTCCACAGGCGGTAGCGCACCGGGTGTTTGGAGAAGTGCTTCAGCCGGCCGCCGATGATGTGCCGGCAGGAGTGGCAGGAGACGGTGTACGCCCAGATCAGCACGATGTTGACCAGGAGAACGAGGGTGCCGAGGCCCATATGGCCCCACTCGTAGTGCTCGTCGCGGAAGGCGAGCACGGTGTCGTACGTGAGGATTCCGGCGACCGGGATCGCCGTGTAGAAGAAGTACCGGTGGATGTTCTGCAGGATCAGCGGGAAGCGGGTCTCGCCGGAGTACTTCTTGTGCGGCTCGGCGACCGCGCAGGCCGGGGGCGAGGCCCAGAAGCCCCGGTAGTAGGCCTTGCGGTAGTAGTAGCAGGTCAGCCGGAAGCCGAGCGGGAAGATCAGGATCAGCAGGGCGGGGGACAGGCCCCACCAGCTGCCGAAGATCTCCCAGTTGGGGCCGCCCCGCATCGGCTCGCAGTTCTCCGCGAGGCAGGGCGAGTAGAACGGCGAGACATACGGCGCCGCGTAGTAGTCGGCGTTGGCGAATGCCCGCCAGGTCGAGTAGACGACGAAGGCGAGCAACCCGCCGGCGGTCAGGGCGGGCGCCAGCCACCAGCGGTCGGTGCGCAGATGCCGCGGGCCGATGGCGGCGCGCGCGGCACCGTGCACGCCTGTATTGACTTGTGGTGGTTCAGTACCTGTGGCCAACGAGGTCTCCTAGGGAGCGTGCCGGTCTCGGACGCCCAGGCCCTCGTCGTCCGAATCCGTCCACAGCGCGTTGTTGTACGGGACGTCGGGAATGGTGACCAGTTCGGGGCGGCTCGGTGTCTTCGTGCCCGGTGTGATCGGCTCGGCAGTCGTGGCCGGGCCGGCGCCACGCAGCTGATCGACGGTCCGCTCCAGCTCTCCGACACGCTGGACCAGTTCGTCGAGGCGCCGCTGGATCGCCATCAGATCTTCCTGCTGGGACATGACTTGCCCTCACTTCCGCAGGGTGCGGTGGCATGGCTCATGCGCCTGCGAGTGTCGCGCGTCACGTCCCCCCTTGTGAAGGGACGTGCAGGGATTCCCGGCGCATGCGCTTTCAGCGCGCCCCTCGTGGTTCGGATATCACGACCCTCATTTTCTACCTTTCTGGCACGGTATGCCCGGTTCTACGTTGGGCTACACGGGTGACCTTGGGCGCCGGCCACGCCGTGTCGCCGCCACCTGTCGCGCCCCTTCGCCTTCAGTGGACAGCAATCGGTGTGATCATCTCCAAATTCCGCAAAAGTGGACGAAGAGGTACAAGCCATGTCCAAAGTCGACGCGCCACGCGGGAGGACATGCTCCCGTACGCTCCGCTCTGTCGCGCTGCTCACCAGCGGGGTACTCGCTCTGCCCGCACTGGCGGGCTGCAGCTCGGACGAGGCCGACACCGGCAAGGCCCCGGCCCAGGACATCGCGCCCGCCGGGCGCGACTCGGTCGCCGACGGAGGAACCCTGCGCTGGGCGATCGACGCCTTGCCCACCACGCTCAACGCCTTCCAGGCCGACGCGGACGCCGCCACGACGCGTATCGCCGGGGCCGTGCTCCCCTCCCTCTTCACTCTCGACCCGAGCGGCCGTCCGCAGCGCAACCCCGACTACGTCGAGTCCGCCGAGATCGTCAAACGCGAGCCCAAGCAGGTCGTCCTCTACAAGCTCAACCAGGAAGCGGTGTGGAGCGACGGCCGGGAGATCGGTGCGGCCGACTTCGTCTCCCAGTGGCGCGCGCTGAGCGGCAAGGACTCCGCGTACTGGACCGCGAGGAACGCCGGCTACGAGCGGATCGAGAAGATCGAGCGCGGTGCCAACGACCTCGAGGTCAAGATCACCTTCAAGAAGCCGTACGCGGACTGGCAGTCCCTCTTCACCCCGCTCTACCCGAGGGACATCACCGGCACCCCGTCCTCCTTCAACGACGGGGCCCGCACCACGCTCAAGGCGATGGCCGGCCCCTTCCAGCTGAAGTCCGTCGACCACGCGACGGGCACGACCACTCTCGTACGCAATCCCCGCTGGTGGGGGGAGCGGGCCAAGCTGGAGCGGCTGGTGCTGACCGCCGTGCCGCGCGACGAGCGCTCCGCCGCTGTCGCCGCGGGCAGCGTCGACCTCGCCGAGGTCGACTGGCGGACCGCGGACCGGATCGCCCTCGCGCCGCGGGAGAAGAAGGGCGCCGGCGGCCAGCCGCTCGCCGACGGCCCGGAAGGCGCGGACGACAAAGGGGAGGCGATTTCGCAGCAGGTCGGTGAACAGCCCTTCGAGGCGATCAGGCAGTACGCCAGCGAACAGACCGCACTGCGCGGCTATGTGATCCGCAAGTCGCTGGAGCCCGTGTACACCCAGCTCGCGCTGAACGGCGAGAAGGGACCGCTGGCCGACGACCGGGTGCGCCGTGCTGTGGCCCGCGCGCTGAACCGCAAGGAGCTGGCGGAGACCGTACTGGCCCCGCTCGGCCTGCCGGCCGCCCCGCCCGGAAGCCATCTGGCACTGGCCGGCCAGCGGGCGTACGCCGACAACAGCGCAGCGCTCGGCGAGCAGAGCACCAAGGAGGCAAAGGCACTGCTGGCCGACGCCGGCTGGACGCCGGCCGGAGCGCGCAGGAAGACCGCCCCGGCCAAGGCGGGCGGCGAGGCCAAGGGCGATGAGAAGCCGTCGCCCAGCACGACCGAGCCGGTGAAGCAGGACGACAAGCCTTCCTCCGACGGGCTCTACATCGTCGGTGACGACAAGCCCGCCGGCCAGGCCCACGGCCCCGACACCGGCAGCAGCGGTACCCATGTCCTCGCGCCCGCCCCCGCCGCGGCTGCCCAGGGCATGAGCCTGCAACGGCAGGCCGAGTCCCTCGACGACGACCCCGCGACCAGGCCCCGGACGAACGCCGCGGAGAAGCGGGGCGGGATGGCCGGAGCGTACGCCCCGCGCGGTACGGCCGCCCCCGTCCGGGCGGCCCGCACGATCGGCAAGGACGGCAAGCCGCTCACCCTGCGCTTCGTCCTCCCCTCGGGCCATGGCTCCGAGGGGCTGCGCAGTGTGGGCGACAAGATCGCGCGGATGCTGGGCCGCATCGGCGTGCGCACCGAGATCACCAAGGTCGCCGACGAGAGCTACTTCAAGGACCACATCGCATCGGGCGACTACGACCTGGCCCTGTACTCCTGGCCCGCCACCGCCTACCCGGCGACCGACGCCCGCCCGATCTTCGCGAAGCCCGTGCCCGCGAGCGACGGCTCGCTGCTGGTGGAGCAGAACTACACCCGCGTCGGCTCCGACCACATCGACCAGCTCTTCGACCAGGCGGCCGCCGAGCTGGACGAGGAGGCCGCCCGTGACCTGGTGCGCAAGGCCGACGCCCGGATCTGGGCCGCGGCCGGATCCATTCCGCTCTACCAGCGCCCCGAGCTGATCGCGGCCAGGCCCGCGGTGGTCAACGCCGGCGCCTTCGGCTTCGCCGCTCCCCGGTACCAGGACATCGGCTTCAAGAAGCCCAAAACTACCAAGAAGTAGCAGGTCAGAACCTCAGAACTGGCTCAAGTCCCTTGCCCGCCGGCCACACCGGCGGGCAAGATCGTGACGACCCTTGACCCGGGCTGTTGACCCCGCTCCACCGCACGTTTCAGCACACCCCCAGCGCTCCACCAAGTGCTCCACGATCTATCACCCGATCGGGCCGGGAAGCCCCGGACGCGGCGGCCCCGTACCATAGGACTAGCCGTGGCGTGTCCGCCCGGCGGGCGGACGAGGCTACGACCGTCAGACGCCTGATCCCACGATCGAGAGAAGCGCTAGTCAGCATGCCCACGCGCCACGACATCCGTAACGTTGCCATCGTCGCCCACGTCGACCATGGCAAGACCACCCTGGTCGACGCCATGCTGAAGCAGGCTGGCGCCTTCGCCGCACATGCCGCCGAGCACCTCGACGACCGCATGATGGACTCGAACGACCTGGAGCGTGAGAAGGGCATCACGATCCTGGCGAAGAACACCGCCGTGAAGTACCACCCCAAGGCCGGCGGGGATCCGATCACCATCAACATCATCGACACCCCCGGCCACGCCGACTTCGGCGGCGAGGTGGAGCGCGGTCTGTCCATGGTGGACGCGGTCGTTCTGCTCGTGGACGCCTCCGAGGGCCCGCTCCCGCAGACCCGCTTCGTGCTCCGCAAGGCCCTCCAGGCCCGGATGCCCGTCATTCTCTGCATCAACAAGACGGACCGCCCGGACTCCCGGATCGACGAGGTCGTCAATGAGACCTACGACCTGTTCCTGGACCTGGACGCGGACGAGGAGCAGATCGAGTTCCCGATCGTCTACGCCTGCGCCCGTGACGGCGTTGCCTCGCTGACCAAGCCGGAGGACGGCACCGTCCCGCCCGACAGCGAGAACCTGGAGCCGTTCTTCAACACGATCCTCGAGCACGTCCCGGCCCCGGAGTACGACGAGGCCGCGCCGCTCCAGGCCCATGTCACCAACCTGGACGCCGACAACTTCCTCGGCCGTATCGCGCTCTGCCGCGTCGAGCAGGGTGAGCTGAAGAAGGGCCAGACCGTCACCTGGATCAAGCGTGACGGCTCGATGTCCAACGTCCGCATCACCGAGCTGCTGATGACCGAGGCGCTCACCCGCAAGGCCGCCGAGAAGGCGGGCCCGGGCGACATCTGCGCGGTCGCCGGATTCCCGGACATCATGATCGGCGAGACGCTGGCCGACCCCGAGAACCCGATCGCGCTCCCGCTGATCACGGTCGACGAGCCCGCGATCTCGATGACCATCGGTACGAACACCTCGCCGCTGGTCGGCAAGGGCGGCAAGGGCCACAAGGTCACGGCCCGCCAGGTGAAGGACCGCCTGGACAGGGAGCTGGTCGGCAACGTCTCGCTCCGCGTCCTGGAGACCGAGCGCCCCGACACCTGGGAGGTCCAGGGCCGTGGTGAGCTCGCGCTGGCCATCCTGGTCGAGCAGATGCGCCGTGAGGGCTTCGAGCTGACCGTCGGCAAGCCCGAGGTCGTCACCAAGCAGGTCGACGGCAAGACGTACGAGCCGATCGAGCGCATGACGATCGACTCTCCCGAGGAGCACCTCGGCGCCATCACGCAGCTGATGGCGACCCGCAAGGGCCGTATGGAGACGATGACCAACCATGGCTCGGGCTGGATCCGCATGGAGTGGATCGTGCCGTCCCGCGGCCTGATCGGCTTCCGTACGGAGTTCCTGACCCAGACCCGCGGCACGGGCATCGCGCACTCCATCTTCGAGGGCCACGAGCCCTGGTTCGGCGAGCTGCGCACCCGTAACAACGGCTCGCTGGTGGCGGACCGTTCGGGCTCGGTGACACCGTTCGCGATGATCAACCTCCAGGAGCGCGGTGTCATCTTCACCGAGCCCGGCACCGAGGTGTACGAGGGCATGATCATCGGCGAGAACTCGCGCTCCGACGACATGGACGTGAACATCACCAAGGAGAAGAAGCTCACCAACATGCGTGCGGCTTCCGCGGACACGACGGAGAACGTCGTCCCGCCGCGCAAGCTCTCCCTGGAGCAGTCGCTGGAGTTCTGCCGCGACGACGAGTGCATCGAGGTGACCCCGGAGACGGTTCGTATCCGCAAGGTCGTCCTGGACCAGAAGGAGCGCGGCCGCACGGCCTCCCGCGCCAAGCGCAACTGACGCCCCGCGGGCGCCCGCCCGTCTGGCCGGAAGCCGGCCCAGCGGCCGATGGCGACCCGGTGACCGGAAGCGGCCCGGACGCCCCCACCAGTGGGGGCGTCCGGGCCGTTTGCGTCTGTCGACGTCCTGCGAAACCGCCGGAACGGAGCACGGCCCGGAGGTCCTCCGTCAACAGGATTTCCTACCCCGCACGATCGACTATCGGACGTTGCTCACCGGAAACCTGTATTAACAGTCCGTTTCGCGGGTGTCTGTCTGCGATCCCTTTGTCCGAATTCTGAGCCTCTGGCGTGGGGTGATGTTGCCAAAACGAGATGCTTTAGGTGTGGTTTACCGCCTGAACTTACCCAATAGTTGGCTTCATTGAGCTCGGGTCAACGGGTCACGCGCTGTGGGGAGCGCCGACTCACGAGCACACGGGGTACTGCTCTTCGCCGTCAGGGGTGTCGGCGGGTGTCATGTGCCCAGTCTCGCAGTGAACACGTGGACTCCTGAGGAGGAACCCATGCGCGGTGCCATGAGCGCCAGTGGGGTCGGGTCGTCGCAGACGGCTCGTACGGCCGGTCTTTTCCAGCGCAAATCATCCGGCCAGGTCGCTGGCAGCGGCCGGCGATTCTGAGACCCGGTCAACCGCTCGGCTCGCGCTCCTGGGGGTGGAACCCACCCCGATCGACGCTCCTTCCAACCTTCTTGCCTGCGGGTGCTCCCCTGGGCAAGGGGTGACGCGGCCGCACCCGTACAGGGTGACGGATGGCAACTCAGGGATCGTCATGCAGCGCTCACGCCGGTTCGAGTGCAAATCGCTCGGCCGCCGCAGCGCGCAGGAAACGCGGGTCACCCGACACCCGTGAATGGACACATCATGACCAGTCCAATTGAGACCGAGGACACCGACTCCTCTGTCACCTTGGACAAAGAGACCGCGACCAAGACCGATGCCGCGGAGAGCAAGACCCTTGCCGGCCGCTCACCCGGCCAGCTGATGTGGACGCGCTTCAAGCGCGACCGCACGGGCGTGATCTCCGCCTTGGTGGTGCTCTTCTTCTTCGCCATCGCGGCGCTGGCCCCGGTGATCTCCGCCTTGTACGGCAAGAATCCCTACACGCTCTACGCCCAGGAACCGGACTATCCGTTCCTGCTCGACGACTTCGCGATGCCCACCGGGAGCTTGGGTGGCATCTCCGGAGACTTCTGGTTCGGTGTCGAACCGAACCTGGGCCGCGACGTGTTCACCATGCTGCTCTACGGCATGCGCACCTCGCTGTTCATGGCACTCGTCCTGACGCTGCTCAGCGTGCTCACGGGCGTGATCATCGGCATGGTGGGTGGCTACTTCGGCGGCAGGGTCGACTACTGGCTGGGCCGGGTGACCGACTTCTTCCTGGCCTTCCCGAACCAGCTGTTCTTCATCGCCTTCATGCCCGTCGTGACCGCGCTGTTCGTGTCTCCGTCGGACGAGACCCCCACCTACCTGCGCGCAGTCGCGATCATCCTGGTGATGTGGTTCCTCGGTTGGATGGGCATGGCCCGTCTGGTCAGGAGCTCCGTCCTGTCTCTGCGTGAGCGGGAGTTCGTGGAGGCGGCCAAGGTCTCGGGCGCCTCGCGGTGGCGGATCGTGCGCAAGGAGATCCTGCCGAACATCGTCACCCCGATCCTGGTGCAGGGCACCTACACACTGCCCAGCTCCATCCTGAGCATCGCCTTCCTCTCGTTCGTCGGTGTCGGCTTCGTGGAGCCGACCCCTGACTGGGGCCGGATGTTCGCGATCGGCGCCAACATCTACGAGCAGGACCCGGCGTTCATGTTCTTCCCGGGCATCGCCATGGTGGTTTTCGTGCTCGCCTTCAACCTTCTTGGCGACTCGGTCCGGGACGCGTTCGACCCCAAGACCGGACGGTGACGTCCATGGGCGGGGGTGGCTGCCGCCCTCGCGCCGGGCAACCGGACGGCCAGGCAGCTCTTCTGGATAACAACGGACAGGTAGGTGCAACGAGCATCATGAAGCCCACTCAATCGCGCTCCGCCCGCGCCATAGTCGTCGCGGTCGCGGCCGGCTCGCTGGCGCTTACCGGCTGCTCCAAGGACAGCGGTAAGAACGCCAAGGACGAGTCCAAGTCCAAGCAGGACGCCTCGTCGCAGTCGAAGCCTGTCGTCTACGGCGACACCGCCGCTTCGAACGGCCCCGCGGCAGCGGTTCCGGGCGCCAAGCCCGGCGGCAGCATCAACGTCTACATGCAGTCGGACCTGTCCCACATGGACCCGGGCCAGATCTACGTCAGTGACGCGGGCCAGTTCGCCAACCTGGTCCACCGTGGTCTGACCAACTTCCAGGAGGACGACAAGGGCAACCTGACCGTCGTCGGTGACGTTGCCACCGACTCCGGCAAGTCGTCCAACGGCGGCAAGACCTGGACGTACACGCTCAAGGACGGCATCAAGGACCAGGACGGCAACGTCATCACGTCCGCCGATGTCCGTCACACCATCGAGCGCATGTACTCGAAGGTCATCTTCGACGGTCCGACCTACGTCCAGGACTGGCTCTCCGGCGGCAAGTACCGCGAGGCGCTGCCGGACGGTCCGTACAAGGGCAAGCACCTGCCGGACAGCGTCCTTGCGACCCCGGACGCGAAGACGGTCGTCTTCAACTTCAAGGCCCCGCAGCCCGACCTCCCGCAGGCGCTGGCCATGGCGGGTTACGCCATCGTTCCCCAGAAGGCGGACACGAAGGAGAAGTACGACAAGGCCCCGAAGTCGCTGGGCCCGTACAAGGTCGCCGAGTACAAGACCGGCAAGTCCCTGAAGCTGGTGAAGAACACGAACTGGGACCCGAAGACGGACTCGGTGCGCCACCAGTACGTCGACGGCTACAACTTCACCACGACCATCGACCAGGCCAGCCAGACCAAGCGTCTGATTGCCGACCAGGGCGAAGCCAAGAACGCCATCCAGTTCACGGACTCGGTCGACCCGGCCCAGATGCAGTCCGTGGTGGGCAACGCGGCGGTCAACAAGCGCGCCATCAAGGGCTACCAGCCCTACGTCTGGCAGATGTCCTTCAACCTGGACCGTCTGAAGGACAAGAAGATCCGCGACGCGATCACCCACGCGATCCCGAGCCAGTCCATGATCCAGGCTGACGGCGGTAAGTACGGCGGCGAGCTCGCCGGCGGTCTGTTCGCGCCGACCCTGCCGGGCTTCGACGCGAAGTACGACCCGTTCGGCAAGCTGAAGAAGCCCAACGGCGACCCGGCCAAGGCCAAGGAGCTGCTGAAGGAAGCGGGCGTCAAGCAGGGCACGAAGCTCTCCTACGCCTACTCCAACACGCCGCGTGGCCAGAAGCAGATGGTCATCATCAAGGACGCGCTCAACAAGATCGGCTTCGACGTCCAGGCCAAGGAGATCGAGCGCGCCACCTTCTACGAGCAGGTCGGCAAGCTCAACAACCCGTTCGACCTGTACATGACCGGCTGGGGCCAGGACTGGCCGTCCCCGGGCACGGTTGTCACCCCGGTCTACGACGGTGACCTGGTCGCCGACGGCGCCCCGAACTACTCGCACATCAAGGACGAGAAGGTCACCCAGGGCATCAACGAGGCACTGACGCTGGAGCCCGCGGCTGCCGCCAAGAAGTGGGAGGAGATCCACCACCGCATCGTGGAGGAGATCAACCCGGCTGCCCCGGTCTACTACTCCAAGCAGATCCAGCTGTCCGGCTCGAACGTCGGCGGCGTCAAGTACAGCACCGAGTCGAGCTACATCGACATCAACGACCTGTACCTGATCCAGCCGTAACACCGAAGCACGGCTGATCCGTGGGGGTGTGCGCCAGGCGGAGCGCACCCCCACGGACCCTCACCCCTCACAACCCCGCCGCTTCCGAAGAGAGCAGCCTTCCGCGATGCTTCAGTTCCTCATCCGCAGGTTGACCGGCGCCGTCGTCATCATGTTCCTGATCGGCGCCTTCACGTTCTTCCTGTTCTATACGATCCCCCAGGACTTCGCCGAGCTCTCCTGCGGCAAGAACTGCACGCCGGAGAACATCGCGGTCATCCGCGAGAACCTTGGCCTCGACAAGCCCATCACGGCTCAGTTCTGGGACTTCATGGTCGGCATCGTGGCCGGCCGCGACTTCGCTGTCGGACACTGCGCAGCGCCGTGTCTGGGGCTCTCCTTCGACTCCGGCAACTTCGTCTGGGACTCGATCATGGACCGCTTCCCGCTGACGCTGTCGCTGACCGTCGGCGGTCTGGTCATCTTCCTGGTGCTGGGACTCGGCTCGGGCATGCTCGCCGCCTGGAAGCGCGGCACTGTGGTCGACAAGGTCGTCAGTGGCGCCTCGATGGTGCTCAGCTCGTTCCAGATCTACTTCCTGGGGCCGATCGTTCTTGGCATCTTCGTCTACAGCACCGGCTGGATGGAGAACCCCAAGTACGTTCCGTTCACGGACGATCCGGTCGGCTGGGCCGTCGGCATGCTGATCCCCTGGGCCGTCATGGCGACCATCTTCACCGCCCAGTACACACGTATGGCCCGCTCCACCATGATCGAGCAGCTTCAGGAAGAGCATGTCCGGACCGCGCGGGCCAAGGGCATGCGACAGCGGTACGTCTTCTTCCGCTACGCCTGGCGCGGCTCTCTCACCCCCATCGTCACCATCCTCGGCATGGACCTCAGCGGACTCCTCGCGGGCGCGGTGGTCACCGAGTTCACCTTCGACCTGGCGGGCATCGGCCGCCTGGCGGTGGAGTCGTCACTGACCAAGGACCTGCCGCTGACGATGGGCGTGATGCTGTTCGGGGCCTTCTTCATCCTGATCCTGAACATCATCGTGGACCTCGCCTACGCCTACATCGACCCGCGCGTGCGCCTCGCCTAGGAGAACGACCGTGACCACAATGACCAAGACCGAAGACACACCGGCCCCGACCGGGCCGGAGGCCTTCCTCTCGGTCCGCGACCTGCGGGTGCGGTTCTCCACCGAGGACGGCATCGTCAACGCGGTCGACGGCCTCTCCTTCGACGTCGAGCGTGGCAAGACGCTGGGCATCGTGGGCGAATCGGGCTCCGGCAAGTCCGTGACCAACCTGACCGTCCTCGGTCTGCACAACCCCAAGACCAGCGCTGTCGACGGATCGATCCGCCTCGACGGCCAGGAGCTGACCGACGCGCCCGAGAAGGAGCTGGAGAAGCTCCGCGGCAACAAGGTCGCGATGATCTTCCAGGACCCGCTGACGGCGCTCTCGCCGTACTACACGGTGGGCCGGCAGATCGCCGAGCCGTTCATGAAGCACACCGGCGCCTCCAAGAAGCAGGCGAAGGCACGGGCCATCGAGATGCTGGACAAGGTCGGCATTCCGCAGCCCGCGCTGCGCTTCAACGACTATCCGCACCAGTTCTCCGGCGGTATGCGCCAGCGCGCGATGATCGCCATGGCGCTGATCTGCAACCCCGACCTGCTGATTGCCGACGAGCCGACAACCGCGCTCGACGTGACCGTCCAGGCGCAGATCCTCGACCTGCTCAAGGACCTCCAGCAGGAGTTCGGGTCGGCGATCATCTTCATCACCCACGACCTCGGTGTCATCGCCAACATGGCCGATGACCTGCTCGTGATGTACGCGGGGCGGGCGGTGGAGCGCGGCAGCGTCCGCGAGGTGCTCACGGCACCCCAGCACCCGTACACGTGGGGGCTGTTGAGCTCGATGCCGCGCCTCGGGGGCGACATCGACGAGGCGCTCACGCCGATCCCCGGCTCCCCGCCGAGCCTGCTCAACCCGCCCTCCGGCTGCCCCTTCCACCCGCGTTGCACCTTCACCGGCAAGGTGGAGGACTCGCGGTGCTCCGGTGAGCGGCCGCAGCTGGCTGAGGGGCGGGCCGCTGCCTGCCATCTCACGTCGCAGCAGAAGCAGACCATCTTCATTGATCAGATCAAGCCCCGGCTTGGCTAGGGAGACGCAGAGACATGAGCGAGAACGTCACTCTGCCTAAGCAGCAGGGAACATCCGATGGGGCAACCGACCGGGGCGAGCCACTGCTCACCGTCGAGGGCCTGACCAAGCATTTCCCGATCTACGGCGGCTTCCCCTTCAAGCGCCAGGTCGGTGCCGTCAAGGCGGTGGACGGGATCGACCTGTCCGTGCACGCCGGTGAGAGCCTCGGCCTCGTCGGCGAGTCCGGCTGCGGCAAGTCCACCACCGGCCGGCTGATCACGCGGCTGATGGAACCGACCGGCGGCAAGATCACCTACGCCGGGCAGGACATCACCCGCGCCGGCCGCAAGCAGTTGGCGCCGGTCAGGTCCGAGATCCAGATGATCTTCCAGGACCCGTACTCGTCGCTGAACCCGCGGCAGACCGTCGGCACCATCATCAAGAGCCCGATGGAGGTCAACGGCATCAACCCGGCCGGCGGGCGCGAGAAGCGGGTGCAAGAGCTCCTGGAGACCGTGGGTCTCAACCCGGAGCACTACAACCGCTTCCCGCACGAGTTCTCCGGCGGCCAGCGCCAGCGCATCGGTGTGGCGCGGGCCCTCGCGCTCCAGCCGAAGCTGATCGTCGCCGACGAGCCGGTCTCCGCGCTGGACGTGTCGATCCAGGCACAGGTCGTCAACCTGCTGCAGAAGGTCCAGGACGAGCTGGGTATCGCTTTCCTGTTCATCGCCCACGACCTGGCGATCGTGCGGCACTTCTCGCACCGCGTGGCCGTGATGTACCTGGGCAAGGTGGTAGAGGTCGCCGACCGCGACTCCCTCTACAACAGGCCTCGTCACCCGTACACGCACGCCCTGCTCTCGGCCGTGCCCGAGGCGGACGTCGACGCCGCGAAGAAGGAGCGGATCCGCCTCTCCGGCGACGTTCCCTCCCCGATCATGCCGCCGTCCGGCTGCCGCTTCCGCACCCGCTGCTGGAAGGCGCAGGACAAGTGCGCGACCGAGGAGCCGCCACTGGTGCAGATCTCCGGGAACCGTGAGGGTCACCTGACGGCCTGCCACTTCCCGGAGGAGCCGACGACCGAGCGAGCCGAGGACGTGATCCTGGACCCGGCGCTCGCCGCGCTCGAGGAGGGGAAGAACGGCTCCGACGACTGACGCGAGAGCACGGGGAATGCCCCGGCCGCCATTGTGGCGGCCGGGGCATTCTCATTTCCGGCCCCTCAAGGCCCGGGCCCGTGGAATCGGCAGCGACTTGCTGCGCCACGCCTGCTGCGCCACGCCTGCGGCGTATACGCCGCCCGCGGCCGGGACACCATCGGACCGGCTGTGGACGGCGGGAACGAGACGGGCGCGTTGCGGTTGTACGAGGCGCACGGCATGGCCTTCCACTTCGCCGTGGACACGTGGGTGGTTACTGTCCCGACCGGCACGGCCGCTGGGCCGGACGGGCGATGAGAATATGCGCGCCATGGCGCAGGAGGTGATATTTGGGCCTAAGTCGGACTCATGACTCGGGAGGCACCTCATGCGTGGAGCCGCGCACGCCAGATGGGCGGCATGCGCCGTGGCTGTCGCTCTCACCGCCACGGCCTGCGGCGGCGGTGGCAGCGGTGGCGGTGGTGCCGACGGGATCGTGAGCTCGTCGTGGGGCGACCCGCAGAACCCGCTGGAGCCCGCGAACACCAACGAGGTGCAGGGCGGCAAAGTCCTCGACATGCTCTTTCGTGGTCTCAAGCAGTACGACCCGAAGACCGGCGAGGCGAAGGACATGCTCGCCGAGGAGATCGACACGACGGATTCCACGAACTTCACGGTCACCGTCAAGGACGGCTGGACCTTCAGCGACGGCGAGAAGGTCACGGCCAAGTCCTTCGTGGACGCCTGGAACTACGGCGCCAACCTCAAGAACAACCAGAAGAACGCTTACTTCTTCGGCTACATCGAGGGCTACGACCAGGTCCACCCGGAGCAGGGCCGGCCCACCGCCGAGACCCTCTCCGGGCTCAAGGTCGTCGATGCGAAGACCTTCACGGTCAAGCTCTCCCAGAAGTTCTCCACCTGGCCCGACACCCTCGGCTACGCCGCCTTCTCCCCACTGCCCAGCGCGTTCTTCTCCAACCACGCGGCCTGGCTGTCCAAGCCCGTCGGCAACGGCCCGTATGTCGTCGAGTCGTACGCCAAGGGCTCGAAGATGTCGATGCGCAAGTGGGACGGCTACCCGGGCAGCGACAAGGCGCAGAACGGCGGCGTCGACCTGAATGTGTACACGGACAACAACACCGCCTACACCGATCTGACGGCGGGCAACCTCGACCTCGTCGACGATGTGCCGGCCTCGCAGCTGAAGAATGTGCAGGCGGACCTCGCCGGCCGGTACATCAACACCCCCGCCGGCATCATCCAGACCATCGCCTTCCCGTTCTACGACAAGGCCTGGAACACCCCAGGGGGCGCGAAGGTCCGCACGGGGCTGTCCATGGCGATCAACCGACAGCAGATCACCGACACGATCTTCCACAAGACGCGTACGCCCGCAAAGGACTGGACCTCGCCCGTGCTCGGCGTGGACGGTGGCTTCGACGACTCGCTGTGCGGTGACTCCTGCGAGTACAACGCCGCCGAGGCGAAGAAACTGATCACAGAGGGCGGCGGCATCCCCGGCGGCCGGCTGAAACTCTCGTACAACGCGGACAGCGGCTCGCACAAGGAGTGGGTCGACGCCGTCTGCAACAGCATCAACAATGTGCTGGGCAACGACAGGGCGTGCGTCGGCAACCCGGTCGGCACCTTCGCGGACTTCCGCAACCAGATCGGGCAGCACAAGATGCCCGGCCCCTTCCGGGCCGGCTGGCAGATGGACTACCCGCTCATCCAGAACTTCCTGCAGCCGCTCTACTACACCAACGCCTCGTCCAACGACGGCAAGTGGAGCAACCCGGAGTTCGACAAGCTCGTCGACGATGCCAACGCCGAGAGCGACAACAAGAAAGCCGTCGAGACCTTCCAGAAGGCCGAAGGGGTCGTACGCGACCAGATGGCCGCCATCCCGCTCTGGTACCAGAACGGCAGCGCCGGCTACTCGGACCGGGTCTCCAATGTCTCGCTGAACCCCTTCAGCGTCCCCGTCTACAACGAGATCAAGGTCAACTGACGGCGGGAGGCGACCGGCCCGGCGTTCCCTGCGCGCCGGGCCGTCGTCCTTCCCACGACCCCCGGAGCCCTCATGGGACGTTATGTGATCCGGCGTCTGCTGCAGATGATCCCGGTCTTCTTCGGCGCCACGCTGCTGATCTTCCTCATGGTGAATGTGATGGGCGACCCCATCGCGGGCCTGTGCGGCGAGCGGCAGTGCGATCCGGCGACTGCCGCCCAGCTGCGCAAGGAGTTCGGACTCGACAAGCCGGTGTGGCAGCAATACCTGACGTACATGGGGAACGTCTTCACCGGCGACTTCGGCACCGCCTTCAACGGGCAGGAGGTCACCGAGCTGATGGCCGAGGCCTTCCCGGTCACCATCCGGCTCACCATCGTCGCGATCGTCTTCGAGATCGTCATCGGCATCACGCTCGGTGTGATCACGGGCCTGCGGCGCGGCCGTCCCGTCGACACCGGCGTGCTGCTGCTCACACTGGTCGTCATCTCGGTCCCGACCTTCGTCACCGGTCTCATCCTCCAGCTGCTGCTGGGCGTCGACTGGGGCGTCATCAAGCCCGCGGTCTCGCCCGAGGCACCCTTCAACGAGCTGCTCATCCCCGGACTTGTGCTCGCCTCGGTCTCTCTCGCGTACGTCACCCGGCTCACCCGGACCTCGATCGCCGAGAACGCCCGCTCCGACTACGTCCGCACCGCGAAGGCGAAGGGGCTCCCCAGAAGGCGGGTGATCAGCCGTCATCTGCTGCGGAACTCGCTGATCCCGGTGGTCACCTTCATCGGCACCGACATCGGCGCCCTGATGGGCGGCGCGATCGTCACCGAGCGCATCTTCAACATCCACGGCGTCGGATACCAGCTCTACCAGGGGATTCTGCGCCAGAACACCCAGACGGTCGTCGGCTTCGTGACCGTGCTCGTCATCGTCTTCCTGGTGGCGAACCTCCTGGTCGACCTTCTGTACGCCGTTCTCGACCCGAGGATCCGGTATGCCTGAGCGATACGATCCGGACGAAGCCGTCGCTCCGACGGGAGCGGGCGGCGTGATGGACCTCGCGACCAGCGAGGGGGAGACACTCGAGAAGCTCCCCGGTGGCCCCAAGGGCACCGGGCCCGCCGAGCTGGATCCATCAGCCCCCTCCGGCGAACGGGCCCGCAGTCTGTGGTCCGACGCCTGGCGCGATCTGCGGCGCAACCCGATCTTCATCGTCTCCGGCCTGGTCATCCTCTTCCTGGTCGTCATCTCCATCTGGCCCTCGCTGATCGCCTCCGGCAATCCGCTCCAGTGCGATCTCGCCAAGGCCCAGGAGGGCTCGCAGCCCGGCTACCCCTTCGGCTTCAACGGGCAGGGCTGCGACGTGTACACGCGTACGGTCTACGGCGCCCGCACCTCGGTCACCGTCGGCGTCTGTGCCACGCTCGGAGTCGCCCTGATCGGTTCCGTCTTCGGCGGTCTCGCCGGCTTCTTCGGCGGTGCGTCGGACGCGATCCTGTCCCGCGTCACGGACATCTTCTTCGGCATCCCGGTCGTCCTCGGCGGTCTGGTCCTGCTGTCCGTCGTCACCAGTTCCACCGTCTGGCCGGTCATCGGCTTCATGGTGCTGCTCGGCTGGCCCCAGCTCTCCCGTATCGCGCGCGGCTCGGTCATCACCGCGAAGCAGAACGACTACGTCCAGGCGGCTCGGGCGCTCGGCGCGTCCAACTCCCGGATTCTGCTGCGGCACATCACCCCCAACGCCGTCGCTCCCGTGATCGTCGTGGCGACCATCGCGCTCGGCACCTACATCTCCCTGGAGGCGACCCTCTCGTTCCTCGGTGTCGGCCTCAAGCCACCGACCGTGTCGTGGGGCATCGACATCTCCTCAGCCTCGCCGTACATCCGCAACGCCCCGCACATGCTGCTCTGGCCGGCCGGCGCGCTGGCGATCACCGTGCTCGCGTTCATCATGCTCGGCGACGCGGTGCGCGACGCCCTCGACCCCAAGCTGCGCTGAGGAGCCCGCCATGTTGCTCGAAGTGCGTGATCTGCACGTGGAGTTCCGTACGAGGGACGGGGTGGCCAAGGCCGTCAACGGTGTCAACTACACGGTGGACGAGGGCGAGACGCTCGCGGTGCTGGGCGAGTCCGGCTCCGGCAAGTCCGTCACGGCGCAGGCGGTCATGGGCATTCTGGATGTGCCCCCGGGGAAGATCGCCGGCGGCGAGGTCCTCTTCCAGGGGCAGGATCTGCTGAAGCTCAAGGAGGAGGAGCGGCGGAAGATCCGCGGAGCGGGGATGGCCATGATCTTCCAGGACGCGCTCTCGTCCCTGAACCCGGTGCTGAGCGTGGGCGACCAGCTCGGCGAGATGTTCGTCGTCCACCGCAAGATGTCGCGGAGGGACGCGCGTGCCAAGGCCGTCGAGCTGATGGAGCGGGTGGGCATTCCGGCGGCGAAGGAGCGGGTCGGGCAGTATCCGCACCAGTTCAGCGGGGGTATGCGCCAGCGCATCATGATCGCCATGGCGATGGCCCTTGAGCCTTCGCTGATCATCGCGGACGAGCCGACAACCGCGCTGGACGTCACCGTCCAGGCCCAGGTGATGGATCTGCTGGCCAAGCTCCAGAGCGAGCTGAACATGGGGCTGATCCTGATCACCCATGACCTCGGTGTGGTCGCCGACGTCGCGGACAAGATCGCGGTGATGTATGCGGGGCGGATCGTGGAGACGGCCCCGGTGCACGACATCTACAAGGCCCCCGCGCATCCGTACACCAAGGGGCTGCTCGAATCGATCCCGCGCCTGGACCAGAAGGGCCAGGAGCTGTACGCGATCAAGGGTCTGCCGCCGAACCTGATGAACATTCCGCCCGGCTGCGCCTTCAACCCGCGCTGCCCATTGGCCCAGGACGTGTGCCGGACCGATGTGCCGCCGCTGTACGAGGTGTCGGGGGAGCGCGGGAGCGCGTGCCACTTCTGGCCGGAGGCACTCAATGGCTGAGCGGGCCGGACGGGATGAGCGGGCCGGACGGGATGAGCGGGCCGGACACGCTGGGCAGGCCGGACGGGCAGGGCAGGCCGGGCGCGCTGGGCAGGCCGGGCGGGCAGGGCAGGCCGGGCGCGCTGGGCAGGCCGGGCGAGACTGGCCCGCAGAGGCGATTTTGGAAGTGCGTGACCTGTACAAGCACTATCCGCTCACCCGCGGCATTCTCTTCAAGAAGCAGGTCGGCTCGGTGAAGGCGGTCGACGGCGTCGACCTGGACCTGGCGCCGGGCGAGACGCTCGGCATCGTGGGGGAGTCGGGCTGCGGCAAGTCCACCCTGGCCAAGATGCTGGTCCATCTGGAGCGGCCGACGGCCGGGGTGATCCGCTACAAGGGCGACGACATCACCAAGTTGTCGGGGCGTGCGCTCAAAGCCGTGCGCCGGAACATCCAGATGGTGTTCCAGGACCCGTACACCTCCTTGAACCCACGGATGACGGTCGGCGACATCGTCGGTGAGCCGTACGAGATCCACCCCGAGGTTGCCCCGAAGGGCTCGCGCCGCAAGAAGGTCCAGGACCTGCTGGACGTGGTCGGGCTCAACCCGGAGTACATCAACCGCTATCCGCACCAGTTCAGCGGCGGCCAGCGGCAGCGCATCGGCATCGCGCGCGGGCTCGCCCTCCGGCCCGAGGTGATCGTGGCGGACGAGCCGGTTTCGGCGCTCGACGTCTCCGTCCAGGCGCAGGTGATCAATCTGCTGGACAAGCTCCAGAGCGAGTTCAACCTGAGCTATGTGTTCATCGCGCACGATCTGTCGATCGTGCGGCACATCTCCGACCGGGTGGGCGTCATGTACCTGGGCCGGATCGTGGAGATCGGCAGGGACGAGGAGATCTACGACCACCCGACGCATCCGTACACCCAGGCGCTGCTGTCGGCCGTCCCGGTGCCGGACCCGGAGGCCCGTGAGCGCCGCGAACGGATCATCCTGCGCGGGGATGTCCCGTCGCCCGCGAACATCCCCTCGGGCTGCCGGTTCCGCACGCGCTGCTGGAAGGCGCAGGAGCGCTGCGCGCTGGAGGTGCCGCTGCTGGCGGTTCCGGCGGAGTTCCGGCTGCAGGAAGGGCCGGCGCAGCATCCGTCGGCGTGCCACTTCGCGGAAGAGAAACGCGTGGTCCCGCCCGGACCCGAGGCGGAGTGATGCCTCTCCCGGTCTCCCGGCAGTCCGTATTCGCGGCTTGCTCGCGGCGGACAAAGTAAACAAATAGCCATCAATTTCGTTAACACGCAGGCAACTTGACCGTCGCAACACCGATATACGAACGCGCCACGCTGAACAACGTACGGCCGTGCGGGTGCCGTAGGCCGGCTGGGGCTCGCCATGTGGCCCCGGCCGGTCGCCCACCGCGCATGGGCCCTTGTTCAACGCTGTACAGCGATGCAACATCGCACATGTGACTCTTACCCGGGGGCTCGGATCACGGGCGCGGTGCTCTGCGCCGCGCTTGCCCTCATCGTGGGCGGCTGGATCGGCCGGGATCTCACCACCGTGGACGCTCCGCCGGACCTCTGGAGGTACTGGACCGGGAACGGCAGCGCGGGAGCTCCGGCCCCGCTGACGACGTCCCTGGAAGACCTGCTGCTCTTCGTGGTCTACGTCAACGTGGCCGTCGCGGCCCTGCGTTCGGCCGTCGCGGCCACCGCGCTGGTGGCCGCCGCAGTGATCACCCTCGCCCTGCGATTGCCGGGCCTGTGGGTCCTCAGCACCTCCTGGATGGGTCTGCGGGCCACCGACGAACTGCGCACCCGGGCGCTGTACTGCGCCTTCGCGGCCCTCGGGCTCGGCCTCGGCCTGATCATCACGGCGGTCGCGGGCCGCCGCACGCCCGGCGGCCACGACCCGTACCTCAGGCACGAGGCCTACGCCGCCCACGAGTTGACGCCGACCCGGCCCGGCCAGGGCGTGTCCATGCTCGCCTTTCTGCTGCTCGGCGCGGCGGCGGGGGTCCTGGCGGCCTGGGAGGTCTACACGGCGACGGAGATATGCGGCTCGCGCTATCTCGACCGCTTCACCGGCGGCGATACGGTCCTGCTGCCGCTGCTCGGCACCCCGCCCGGCTGGCTGGCCGCGGTGATCGTGGTGCTCGCGCTGGTGGCGGCGTTCGGCGCGCTCTTCCATGCGGTGTTCTCGCGGCCGCTGGGGTTGGTGGTGGCGGTGTTCCTGCTGGGCACGGGCGGGCGGGGCGTCGACATCGCGGTCCGGAACGAATTCGTCTCGCGGCTCGGTGATCTGCCGGTCCGGGATCAACTGCTCGTCCTGTCCTGGCTGTTCGAGCTGGCGGCTGGGGTGGTGCTGCTGATGGCACTGGCCCGGCGGGGCGAGAGCGACGCGGAGGCGTGGCGGGGGCGGCGGCCGGCCTACGACTATCCGCAGGGCGGGGGGCCGCCTCCGCCGATGTCACCGCCGCCGGGCTGGTGACGGGGCTTTCCCCCACCCCGTACACCGGTGCTCCGCCCCGGAGTCCCGTACGCCCTTCGGACGTGTCCTGATCGCCGGACATGCTGAAAAGTTCTGCCCGTCCGGCGGAAACTCAAGCCCCGTGGGGGTCCCCCGGACGAAGTCCCCTCCAGCTTCCGGCGATTGGGGAGCGGGGCGGAGCCACGGTCAGGGCCGAATGTTGAAACCAGCGGGTTCGCGAATCTGAACGCTGGTGTGTGCCGAACCTGCGGGTGGCGGTGGCTCCGCGAGGGAATGGTGCTCGGGTTCAGCCCGATGAGGGAGGCCTGAGTGCCTGTTTTTCGAAGCCCTGGCAGGTCTAAGCTCGGCGGATGACCTTGGAATGGGAACAGGTAATTGTTCACTCGGTAGATCCGGTGGCCTTGGGGCAGTGGTGGGCCACGGCTCTTGGTTGGGTTGTGGTCCACTCCTCCGATGAGGAGTTCGAGATCCGCCCGGAGCCGGATCGCCTGCCGGGGTTGGACTTCGTCCGGCTTGATGAGAGCAAGAAGGTCAAGAGCCGGCTGCATCTCGACTTCAGGCCTGATGACCAGGACGCCGAGGTGGCTCGTCTGGTGGCTCACGGCGCACAGCGTGTTGATATCGGCCAGGGTGATCAATCGTGGGTTGTATTGGCAGACCCCGAAGGCAACGAGTTCTGTGTCCTTGGCCAGCGGCGTCAGTGAGGCTCAGGCCTCGCCGGAGCCGCGTGCATCGCCGTCCCCCGACTGACCGGTGAGCAACGTCACCGCCTGAACTCCATTTCAGCCCCGTGGGGGCCCGGGATGACGTCCGGGGAGAGTGAGGCGCGGAGGGGCCGGGGCGGAGCCCCGAACCCAGCCTCGCCGACGGCCGGGCAGGGGGCAGTCAAGCCCGTTGGGGGTCCCCCCGGACGAAGTCTGGGGGGAGTCGCGATGGTGCGTGGCCGCTGGGTATGCCGTCCTGGCGGATCGGGCGCGATCGCGCCCGCGCCGCGGCGCGGGCGCTCTTGAGGTCCGTCTCCTGGTGCGCGATATTCCAGTCGCCGCAGCCGGGCAGCGAGAAGTCGTCGGAGTATTCACCGCCGTACGCGTGATGGAGGATCTGAAGTCCGGCGATTGAGAACGAACCGGCTGCCGGGCGGGCCGGTCATCCAACCCCCGACCCCCCTACCGCCTCGGCAACGACCGCTTCAGGAAGTCCACCTGAAGCAGCAGCAGATTCTCCGCGATCTGCTCCTGCGGCGTCATATGCGTCACCCCGCTCAGCGGCAGCACCTCATGCGCCCGCCCTGCCGCCAGCAACGCTGACGAGAGCCGCAGCGTATGTGCCGCCACCACATTGTCGTCCGCCAGACCATGGATGATCATCAGCGGCCTGGCCGGATTCTCCAGCGCGGTCAACCCGTCTTCCGTGACAAGCGAGTTGGCCGCGTACGCCTCGGGCCGCTCAGCCGGATCGCCCAGGTACCGCTCCGTGTAGTGCGTGTCGTACATCCGGAGATCCGAGACCGGCGCGCCCGCGACCGCCGCGTGGAAGACGTCCGGGCGGCGCAGCACCGCCATCGCCGCCAGGTAACCGCCGTACGACCAGCCGCGGATCCCCACCCGGCCGAGGTCCAGCGGGAACGCTCCGGCCAGCGCGTGCAGTGCCTCGATCTGGTCGTCGAGGGTGAGCGGGAAGTTGTCCTTGATCGCCTTCTCCCAGCCGGGGGAGCGGCCGGGCGTGCCCCGGCCGTCCGCCACGATCACCGCGAAGCCCTGGTCGGCGAACCACTGCGAGGTGAGGTATGGATTCTGCGCGGCGAACACACGCTGGCCGTGCGGACCCCCGTAGGGATCCATCAGCACCGGCAGCGGTCCGTCGGACTCCTGGTAGCCCTCGGGAAGCAGCACGCCGCACGGAATCCGCAGAGCGCCCGCCTCGCAGAGCCGCACCCGGGCAGTCAGCACCGGCCGCTCCGCGTACGAGGCGACGGTCGCGACCGGCTTGCCTTCCCGCAGCACCTGCACGGACGCGCCGCTGACCTCCGTGCGCGACGAGGCCAGCACCGTGACCCGGCCGGAGCGCACGGCCGAGTGCACCCCGGGGCCCTCCGAGACGCGCTCGATCCCCAGCTCGTTGACCCGGTACACATGGATTTCGCCGATCTCCGGATCCGTCGCCTCCTCGCCCGCCGCCGCGGACACCAGCACATCGCTCTCGCCGATGTCCAGCACCGCCCGCAGCTGCAACTGGCCCCCGGTCAGCGCCCGGTCGCCCACCGCGAGCACCCGCGCGCCGCCCTCGTCCGCGATCCGTACAAGCCGCCCGTCCGGCGCCCAGGCCGGCACCCCGGGGAAAAGATCGAGCCATACCCGATCCTCGTCGACATGCACCGTCCGGGTCACGCCCGTCTCTGTGTCCACCGCGAGATAGAGCTGCGTGCGCTGGTCACGAGACTGTACGAGCAGCAGCGGGGCGCCCGCCGCCGACCAGTGCACCCGGGCCAGATACGGGTACCGGGACCGGTCCCAGCCCACTTCCCTGCGCTCCCCGTCCAGGGTGACCAGATACAGCCGCACCTGCGCGTTGGGTGTCCCGGCCGCCGGATAGGCGACCTGCTCCGGCTCCCGGTCCGGATGCGCGGGATCGGAGATCCACCAGCGCCGCACCTCCCGCTCGTCGACCCGGGCGACCAGCAGGCGGTCCGACTCCGGCGACCACCAAAAGCCCCGCGAGCGGTCCATCTCCTCGGCCGCGATGAACTCCGCGAGCCCGTACGTGGTGTGCTCGTCGTCCGGCTCGGCCAGCGCCCGGTCCTCCTCGCCCTCCGCACCGGTCACCCGCAGCGCGCCCCGCGCCACATACGCGATGTGCCGGCCGTCGGGGGAGGGCCGCGGGTCGATCACCGGGCCGGGCACGGGCAGTTCGCGCGCGGTCCCGGCCCGCAGCTCCGCCGCGAAAAGCCGCCCGGAGAGCGTGAACGCCGCCAACTCGACGGCCTGGTCCACCGCATAGCCGACGATGCCCGCAGACCCCTCACGGCTGCGCTCCCGCCGGGCCCGCTCCTGCGCGGACAGCGTCTCCTCCGCCCCGCCCGTCAGCGCGCCCGGATCCGCGGCCAGCCGCTCCTGCGGCCGGCGTGCCTCGCTGTCGAGATCGAGCACCCAGAGCCGTCCCGCCCGGTCGGTCCCGGAGGCCGACCTGAGGAACACCACCCGGGATCCGTCCGGCGACACAGTGAAGGCGCGTGGGGCGCCGAGCGTGAAGCGCTGGGTCCTGGCGAACTGACGCGGGAAGGAGAGCTGCAGCCTCATGGTCATGCGACCGAACCTAGCGCTCGTGCGCCCCCATGTGCTGCTGTGCACCGATCGATGCGTTGGTACGGATAGTTATGATCCGTAGCGCAAGGTGGGTATGACCACCCTGGCACATGCAACCTGCCCGTCCCGACCGAATATCTGTGGAGGTGAACCGCCGTGGCACTCTCGATTTCGGCGGTGGTGCTGCTGGCGATCGTCGTCTTCCTGCTGGTCCGGAAATCCGGGCTGAAAGGTGGGCATGCGGCGGTCTGCGTGTTGCTCGGGTTCTATCTCGCAAGCTCGTCCATCGCCCCCACGATCAACGAACTGACCACCAACGTGGCCGGGATGATCGGGGGCATCAAGTTCTAGCGCCGCGGGCCCGGACTCGTAGGGTGTCCGCATGAAGGATCTCCCCGCCCGTCGTCTGCTCCTGGTGCATGCGCACCCGGACGACGAGTCGATCAACAACGGCGCGACGATGGCCCTGTACGCGGCCTCCGGCGCCCAGGTCACCCTGGTGACCTGCACCCTCGGGGAGGAGGGCGAGGTCATTCCGCCGGACCTCGCCCACCTCGCGCCCGACCGAGAGGACCGTCTGGGGCCCCATCGGGTCGGCGAACTGGCCGCCGCGATGAAGGAGCTGGGCGTCACCGATCACCGCTTCCTGGGCGGCCCGGGCCGGTTCAGGGACTCCGGGATGATGGGCGTCCCGCAGAACCGCCGCCGGCGCGCGTTCTGGAACACCGACGTGGACGACGCCGTCCCCTACCTTGTCGAGATCATCCGTTCCGTGTGTCCCCAGGTGCTCGTGACGTACGACCCGGGTGGCGGTTACGGACATCCCGACCACATCCAGGCCCATCGGGTCGCTATGCGCGCCGCCGAGCTGGCCGCCGAGCGCGCCTTCCGGCGCGACCTGGGCGCTCCGCACGCCATCGCCAAGATCTACTGGAACCGGATGCCGCGCTCCGTGGCCGAGGAGGGCTTCGCCCGGCTGCGCGCTGCGGGCGGAGCGGACTTCCCGGGCATCGCCGAGATCGACGACATCCCGGGTGTAGTGGACGCTTCCGAGATCACTACGGAGATCGACGGCACGGCGTACGCGCAGCGGAAGACGGCGGCGATGCGCGCCCATGCGACCCAAATCGACGTGGACGGCCCCTTCTTCGCACTCTCCAACCATCTGGGGCAGCCGATCTTCGCGACGGAGTACTACCAGTTGGTGCGGGGCGAGCCGGGCGCGCCGCCCGGAGAGCGTGAACACGATCTCTTCGCGGGAGTTGCGGCGTGAGCGGCAGTCGCGGCATGAGCGGGAGTTGCGGGATGTCAGGAGTTGCGGCATGAGTGGACACGACGTACCCGGCTACTGGCTCACCCAGTCGCCGAAGCCCGGCAGGATCGCCGCCTACCTCGGTCTCGCCGTGCTCGGCGCGCTCGTCGGCTTCGCGGGCTCCCTGGTCCAAGGTGCCTGGTTCCCGGGCGGGTTGGTGCTCGCGCTGCTCGCCGCGGCGGGGCTGTTCTACGGCTCCCTGCGGGCGACCGGGACACAGCTCGGCGTCGTCGCGCCCGCCGTGGGCTGGCTGGCCGCGATCGTGCTGCTGAGCATCGGACGCCCCGAGGGCGACGGGGCGTTCTCCGCCGGGATCGGACCCCTTGTCTACATGCTCGGCGGGATGGCGGTGGCTGTGATGTGCGCCACCATGACGCGGCCGCCGCAACCGGGCGGTGGGCCCGGCCGACTTGGCAAGTAGGGCCGTGGGGGACCCCCCGGTAGGCAGCAGGCAGGACGGGCCCTATGGTGGGTCGCCCCTAGGGGGTGGGAAGCAACTGAACTGACCATGCCCGTACGGTCGGCGGAATGTCGCTTTCCACAGTCCCGGGGCGTCTGTCTTCGGCGGCCAGTATGGTGGTGCGCGCCGCCGAGCCGCCCGCAGCAGTTGCTATCCAGTAAGAAACGGGCGGCGAAGCCAACCGGGAGAACCTGCTTTGAGTCGTGAAACTGACAGTTCGTCCTCCGGCCCCCAGGCGGGCGGTGGAGCCGCGTACCCCTCGGGAACACCGCCGTACGGATCCCGCCAGTATCCGTCGCTGCATCCGACGCAGGACGCTCCGGACGAGACCGGCGCGGCTCCCGAGCCGCAGCCGGACGAGCCCAGGACCGAGACCACGTTGACCACCCGCATCCGGATCAACATCCCGGGTTCGCGGCCGATTCCGCCGGTCGTCATGCGTACGCCGATGAGTGAGGTGGACGCGGCTTCGTCCGGCGGCTCCACGGGCGCGTCTTCGAGCGGCTCCACGGGCGGGCCCTCGGGCGGGCGGGACAGCGAGCGTACGGGCAGCACACCGCGGCCCGACATGGCACAGGACGCCGCGGCGGCGGAGCCGCAGGCCGAGGAGAAGCCGCCGACGAGCGACTGGTTCGCGCCGCGCAAGTCGTCCGGCACGAACGGGGCGGGTCTGTCGGCTTCGGCCGGCCCCGCGGGTCCCTCCGCGCCTGCCGGTCCTTCTGCGCCGCCGACGGCTTCGGGCCCGCGTCCGGGGGCCGCGAGCGGCGGCGGTCCCGGGTCCGGTCTCCCGTACCTCTCGGACAGCCCGCAGCAGTCCGGCCCCGCCCAGGGCGGACCGGGTGCGCCCCGTCCCACCAGCTCGCTGAGCGACCTCGCGGCGGACATCGGCGGCACGGCATCCGGTACGAGCGGATTCGCTCCCGGCAACGAAACCCCTCCGCTGGGCGTACGGCCGCCCGGCGGGCCGACGGCGGGACCGGTGACCGGCAGCATGCCGTTCCGCCCGCGTCCGGGAGGATCCGGTCCGGGTGGTCCCGGCGCGCCAGGGCGCGGCCAGGGCGGCCCCGCCGGTCCCGGACAGGCACCCGCGCGTCCGGGCCTCGGCGCTGCCGGTTTCCCTGGTCAGGGACCTGGCTCCGGCGGACCCCGGATGTCCGACGACACCGCCGTGCTGACTCCGCAGCAGCCCGCCGGTCCCGCGCCCGATCCCGCGGTCGGCCATGTCTCCGGTGACACGCTCACCAGCGGCATCCCCGTCGTGCCCCCGGAGCACCGCGCGCCCTCGCCGTTCCCGCCGCTCGGCGCCCCGCAGCACGGCCCCGGCACCGGACCGAACCCCCTCCTGCAGTTCCCCGGCCCGCAGGACGAGGGCGACTTCTCCGCACCGGAGTTCCCCGGCGGCCCGGGCGGCGGTCCCGGCGGCCCCGTGGTGCCCGCCCCTCGCCCCGCCGCGGCCAGGCCGGCCCCGGCCCCCGCGCCCCGCTCCGCGCCCGCCAAGAAGGGCCGCTCCAAGCTGGTGCTCGCCGGCGCCGGAGTGGTCGCCCTGCTCGGCATCGCGTACGGCGCGGGACTGCTGATGAACCACTCCGACGTACCGAAGAGCACCACCGTCCTCGGCGTCGACATCGGCGGCGGCACCAAGGAGGACGCGGTCAGCAAGCTCGACGGCGCCCTCGGCAAGCGCGCCGCCACTCCTCTCCAGCTCACGGTCGGCGGCAAGAAGGAGCAGCTCGCCCCGGACAAGGCCGGACTCTCCCTGGACAGTCAGGAGACCGTCCGCAAGGCCTCGGGCAGCGACTACAACCCCGTTTCGGTGATCGGCTCCCTCTTCGGTGCCGAACGCGTCTCCGAACCGGTGATCCTGGTCGACGAGGAGAAGCTGGGCGTCGCGCTCACCGACCTCGCCGGCGTCTCGGGTTCGGCCACCGAGGGCACGATCAAGTTCGAGCCGGGCAAGCCCGTCGCCGTACCGGGCAAGGCGGGCCTGGCGCTGGACGTCGGCCGCTCCATGATCTCGGTGAAGGACGCCTACCGTGCCCAGGTCGAGACGGGCAGGCCGAACATCGTCGAGCTGCCCGTCGCCACCCGCGGGCCGACCATCAGCCAGAGCGAGCTCGATCGCGCGATGAAGGAGTTCGCCGAGCCCGCGATGTCCGACCTGGTCACGATCAAGGCGGGCGGCAAGCAGATCCAGTTCGGCCCTGCCAGGTCGCTGCCGAAGATCCTTTCCATGAAGGCGATCGACGGCAAGCTTGTCGAGGTCTACGACAAGAAGGCGATCGAAGAGCTGCTGGACGGTGTCTTCGAGGGCGTCCTGATCACCAAGGGCGACGGCAAGCAGCACCAGCTCACCGCGGACGACGTCGCCCAGGCCATGGGCACGGCGCTGCGCGGCAAGACAGCGGCTGAGCGCACCGCCACGATCGAGCTCAACCCGAGCTAGCGGCACGGCCGACCGCCGTCGTCTCTGACAGAGCCCCTGCCCGGGACCGGGCAGGGGCTCTGTCACGCCGGGGGCTGCGAAGCGGGTCTGCCCACCGGTCTGTCCACCGGTCCGCCCACTGGCCTGTCCACCGGTCTGTCCATCGGTCTGACCTCGCCTCGTCAGCCTCATACAATCGCCGGATGAGCGCTCCCGACCTCGACACCCCGCCCGAGGCGAGTGACGCGCTGCGGGTGCTGCATCGCGTCTTCGGCTATGACTCCTTCCGGGGAAGTCAGCAGGAGATCATCGAGCATGTCGTCGCAGGTGGCGACGGGCTCGTGCTGATGCCGACCGGTGGCGGCAAGTCGCTCTGCTACCAGATCCCCGCGCTTGTGCGAAAGGGCGTCGGAGTCGTCGTTTCGCCGCTCATCGCGCTCATGCAGGACCAGGTCGACGCGCTGAGGGCGCTCGGCGTGCGGGCGGGATTTCTCAATTCCACGCAGGATTTCGACGAGCGCCGGCTCGTGGAGGCCGAGTTTCTGGCCGGGGAGCTGGATCTGCTCTATCTCGCGCCGGAGCGGCTGCGCGTCGAGTCGACCGTGCGGTTGTTGGAGCGCGGCACCATCTCGCTGTTCGCCATCGACGAGGCGCACTGTGTGGCCCAGTGGGGGCACGACTTCCGGCCCGACTACCTTGCTCTGTCCGCGCTGCACGAGCGCTGGCCGGATGTGCCGCGGATCGCGCTGACCGCTACCGCCACAGAGGCCACCCACGCCGAGATCGCGTCCCGGCTGAAGCTGCAGGATGCCCGGCACTTCGTGGCCAGCTTCGACCGGCCGAATATTCAGTACCGGATCGTGTCGAAGGACGACCCCAAGCGGCAGTTGCTCACGCTCCTGCGTGCCGAGCACGGCGGCGACGCGGGGATTGTCTACTGCCTGTCCCGCGCTTCCGTGGAGAAGACCGCCGAGTTCCTGGTGAAGAACGGGATCGAGGCGCTGCCGTACCACGCCGGGCTCGACAGCCGTGTGAGAGCCGAGAACCAGGCGCGCTTTCTCCGGGAGGACGGGCTGGTGATGGTGGCGACCATCGCCTTCGGGATGGGGATCGACAAGCCCGATGTGCGCTTCGTCTGCCATCTCGACCTGCCCAAGTCCCTGGAGGGGTACTACCAGGAAACCGGGCGGGCCGGGCGCGACGGGATGCCGTCCACGGCCTGGCTGGCGTACGGGCTGCAGGACGTGGTGCAGCAGCGGAAGATGATCGAGGGCTCCGAGGGGGACGAGGCGCATCGGCGACGGCTCTCCGCGCACGTAGACGCCATGCTCGCGCTGTGCGAGACGGTCGAATGCCGGCGCGTACAACTCCTCGCCTACTTCGGGGAGGAGAGCACCAAGTGCGGCAACTGCGATACGTGCCTGACGCCCCCGGAGTCCTGGGACGGCACCGTCGTCGCGCAGAAGCTCCTGTCGACGGTCGTCCGGCTCAAGCGCGAACGCGGCCAGAAGTTCGGCGCGGGTCAGGTCACGGACATTCTGCTGGGCCGTAAGACGGCCAAGGTCATCCAGTTCGATCACGACGCGCTGAGTGTCTTCGGTATCGGTGCGGAGCTACGCGAGGCCGAATGGCGCGGTGTCGTACGGCAGTTGCTGGCGCAGGGTCTCATCGCGGTCGAGGGCGACTACGGGACGCTCGTACTCACCGAGACGAGTGGTGAGGTGTTGGGCGGGCAGCGCGCCGTCTCGCTGCGGCGCGAGCCCGAGAAGAAGCCGGCGGCGCGGACCGAGAAGACGCCCAGGCAGCGAGCCGCCGTCGATCTGCCCGAAGGGACCCTGCCCGTCTTCGAGGCGCTCCGCGCCTGGCGGGCCGCAACTGCGAAAGAGCAGGGCGTGCCCGCCTACGTCGTCTTCCACGACGCGACGCTCCGCGAGATCGCGGTCACCTCTCCATCGACCCTCGCGGAGCTCGGCACGGTGAACGGGGTCGGCGAGAACAAGCTGGCGAAGTACGGGCAGCCGATCCTGGACACCCTCGCTGAGGTGACGAACGACCTGTCCGACTAGCGGCCCCTCCTCATGGCCCTGAACTCTGCACAGGCGGTAGGCAGCGGGAGCGCCGCATGGCGGGAAGTGGACCGTTGAACTGGCTGCGGCACGGGGCCGCGGCCGGGCATGCAGGTGGCTTGGGGCCCCGGAGCGTCCGCTGTCGCGGGCTCCGTCCGCGACACCGAGAACCCCCATTGCCGCCGTGGTCTTCGCCCCCGCCGCCTGGACAATCCTTCGTCACGGCGGTCGAGGCCGGCGCCCTCGACCGTAGCTCGTGCGGCGTGAAGTCGTGTCGGCGCGCGAGTGTGACACGGGGACTCAGTTCAGCATCGCCCGCGCCGCCCGCGCTTTCCCCTTGATCGCCTCCGCCGCGCCCTGATCCACCGCCGCCACCACATCCGCGTACGCGTCCAGCTCCGCCGCCCCCGTCGCGAACTCCCCGCGCTGTACGAGCAGCTGGGCCCGTTCGTAGCGCAGGCGTGCCGGGTGGGAGGGCACCAGCAGGGACAGGTCGAGCGCCCACAGCGCGACATCCGACTGTTCCGGGCGGGTCGACGCCCAGGCGCGGATGTTGTTCAGGATGCGCACCACCACTTCGAGCGGGTCCGCCGGGGCCAGCATCGACGGATCGAGCGGCGCTCCCGTCGCGCCCGCGACCATCAGCTCCGCGTCCGGACCCGTCAGCAGGCGGCCGCCCGCGAAGGGGTCCACCAGGACCTGCTCGTGGGGGTCGCCGAAACCCACCACGAAGTGGCCGGGCAGGGCGACCCCGTACACCGGCGCTCCCGCGCGGCGGGCCACCTCGATCCAGACGACAGAGAGGAGGATCGGCAGGCCCCGGCGGCGCCGCAGGACCTTGTGCAGCAGGGAGGACTCCAGGCGCTGGTAGTCACCGGGGGTGCCTCTGAAGTCGCAGCGGCCGCCGAGGAGGTCGGCCAGGGCACATGCCCATGCGTGGGGGCCGGTCGGACCGAAGGGGAGCAGGCCGGCGAGGCGGTCCAGTTCGATCTGGGCCGCGTCCAGGGCCGCCTCGTCAACGGCGGGGTCCGCCTCCGCGCCCACGAGCAGGCACAGCATCGCGAGGTCGGGCCGCTCGGAGCGGGCCTCCTCGGCGAACAGCCGCCGCCGGTCGGCGGGCCCGTCGGCGGACAGGTCGGGAAATTCGCCGTGCATATGCGATTCGTACCCACTTATGCAGATCGGAAGTGGTGGTAGTGGTGATGGGTCGCGAAGCCCATCCCGTCGTAGAGCGCACGCGCCCCGTCGTTCTCGGACTCCACCTGCAGCCAGGCCGCAGACGCGCCCTCCTCCAGAGCGCGCCGGGCGAGCGCGGTCATCACCGAGGTCGCGAGGCGTCGGCGCCGGTGGGCCGGGTCCACCTCCACAGCCATGAAGCCCGCCCACCGGCCGTCGACCACACATCGCCCGATCGCCGCCGGTGGACCGCCGGTGACTCCGGGTACGGATGCGAACCACACCGACGGGCCGCTGCCCAATACCGTCAGCACATATGGCCCGGGCACACCGATCCGCTGGTAGCGCTGTAGCCACGCCTCGTCGAGGGAGCGCGAGAGCCGCACCCGCTCCACCTCCGCGTCCAGGTCGCCGATCGGGGCCAGCGCCCCGATCCGCACCTCCGCCGAGACCTCACGCCGCCAGTCGCGCGCCTCCAGCTCCGCGCAGAGCTCCTCCTGCGTGCCGGCCGCCCCGGTCGCGGCCTGCACATACGCCGGCAGGCCCCGGTCCTCGTACCACGTACGCACCCTGGTCAGCGCCTCGTCGAGCGGCAGCCCCGGGTCTCCGAGCGGCAGCACGGAGTTGGCCCGCCGGGTGAACCCGGACGACGCCCGCAGCTCCCACTCGCCGAGCCGCTCGCTCTCCACCGGCTGCCAGGCGCGTGCGGTCACCCTCGCGAGCTCGATGAAATCCGCCGCGGGGCCCCGTCGCCGGGCCGGCGCGGCGGGCACCACCTTGCCCGCGACCAGCGAGGATTCCGGGATATGGACGCCCTCGCCGGTCCGGCGTGTGATCAGCAGCACACCCTCGTTCCAGGATGTGAGAACGCCTACTGTGTCGGTGAACTTCGCGGGCGCCCCGCCGGAGCTGGTCAGCTGCCTGACTGATACACGTTTGCCCACGTCAGCGGGTGTAATACGGACCTCGAGCCGTCCGCCGCGAGTGAATTCCACAGGTCTGCGAGCCCCTCCTGTTCGGATCGTCCCCAAGAACGGAGATACTAGGGGCGGGCATCGACGACGCCGCGCTCCCGCGCAATGCCAGCCCTACCGAGGAGGAACGACAGCGTGACCTACGTCATCGCGCAGCCTTGTGTCGACGTCAAGGACAAGGCGTGCATCGAGGAGTGCCCCGTCGACTGCATCTACGAGGGCTCCAGGTCCTTGTACATCCACCCGGACGAATGCGTCGACTGTGGTGCTTGTGAGCCGGTCTGCCCGGTTGAGGCGATCTTCTATGAGGACGACACCCCCGAGGAGTGGAAGGACTACTACAAGGCGAACGTCGAGTTCTTCGACGAGCTCGGCTCGCCCGGTGGTGCTTCCAAGCTCGGCCTGATCGAGCGCGACCACCCCTTCATTGCTGCACTGCCGCCGCAGAACCAGTAGTTCCCCGCTGTAGACGGCCCACAGCAGTGCCGCTCCCGGTCCCGTACGGTTCGTCGTCCGTACGGGACCGGAGGCCTTTGGCTGACGTACAAGAAAGAGAAGCCAGTGCCAGCAGTCTCTTCGCGACTTCCCGCCTTCCCCTGGGACAAGCTCGAGCCGTACAAGGCGACGGCCGCGGCCCACCCGGACGGCATCGTGGACCTCTCCGTCGGCACGCCCGTCGACCCCGTCCCCGAGCTGATCCAGAAGGCCCTCGTCGCGGCCGCCGACTCGCCCGGCTATCCGACGGTGTGGGGGACGGCCGAGCTGCGGAACGCGCTCGCCGGATGGGTGGAGCGGCGGCTCGGCGCCGTCGACGTCGCGCACACGAACGTCCTGCCGGTCGTCGGCTCCAAGGAGCTGGTGGCGTGGCTGCCGACCCAGCTCGGTCTCGGCCCCGGCGACAAGGTCGCCTACCCCCGGCTCGCCTACCCGACGTACGAGGTCGGCGCACGCCTGGCCCGCGCGGAGGCCGTCGCCTACGACACTGAGACATTTGCGGCTGACCCCGCGGGCGCGGACCTCGACCCCTCCGGTCTGAAGCTGCTCTGGCTCAACTCGCCCTCCAACCCCACCGGCGGGGTGCTGGCCAAGGACGAGCTGATCCGCATCGTCGCGTGGGCGCGCGAGCACGGCGTGCTGGTCTTCAGCGACGAGTGCTACGTGGAGCTCGGATGGGAGGCGGAGCCGGTCTCCGTCCTGCACCCGGACGTCTGCGGCGGTACCTACGAAGGCGTCGTGGCTGTCCACTCCCTGTCCAAGCGTTCCAATCTGGCCGGCTACCGCGCCGCCTTCGTCGCCGGTGACGAGGCCGTGCTGGGCGAGCTGCTGCAGCTTCGCAAGCACGGCGGGATGATGACCCCCGCGCCGGTTCAGGCCGCCACCGTCGCGGCGCTCGGCGACGACACGCATGTCACGGAGCAACGGGCGCGGTACGCCGCCCGGCGAGCCGCCCTGCGCACGGCGCTGGAGGGGCACGGCTTCCGTATCGAGCACAGCGAGGCCAGCCTCTATCTGTGGGCCACGCGCGACGAGCCGTGCTGGGAAACGGTCGCGCACCTGGCGGAACTCGGCATTCTGGTGGCGCCCGGCGACTTCTACGGAACGGCCGGGGAGAGTTTCGTACGGGTGGCGTTCACCGCGACCGACGAACGCGTCGAGGCCGCCGTCAAGCGCCTGGGCCGACGCCGGTAGAGCGCCGCGGAACCGCACAACGAACCAACGAACCAACGAACCAACGAACCAACGAACCAACGAAACACGGAGAGGGCCCCGGGAGTTCGCGCTCCCGGGGCCCCTCGGCGTACCGCCGCCTGGCTTTGTCTGCCTCGGCGTATCTCCGCGGACTAGAGCGGGGACTTCACCGGCAGCTGCTCGGTGGGAAGGCCGCCGCCGATGGGCAGGCCGCCGAGCGACTGGGTCGCGGTGCCGGCAGTCTCACCGCCGAGCGACCCGGTCGCCGTGCCGGCGGTCTCGCCGACGACGTCGGTGGCGTTGCCCGCGGTGTCACCGGCGACCCCCTTGGCGGTGCCGGGCGCCGACTTGCCGACCTTGCCGACGGTCTTGCCCGCGGCCGGGACGGCCTTCTTGACCGCTTCGCTGCCGGTGGCGCCCGCGGTGCCGGTGGTCTTCTTCGAGGCACTGTCGACAGTGTCGCCGAGGTTGTCCGTGTCGAGGGCGGTCAGGCCGCCGAGCGGGCTCTGGGGAAGTTCCACGGCGCTTGCGGAGCCGGCCGCACCGACCACGGGGGCTGCACCCGCCGCGATGAGCAGCGCGGCACGGGCGATCCGACGGGTCAGGGGGAGGGACATGATGCTCCTTGAGACGAGAAGGACGTTGGTTCGGACGCAGTGACAACCGCAGGAAGGGAGGGGGAAGTTGCGGTACATCAAGGTAAAGAGTTGGTAATGCGTCGCATTATCAGCCCTGGATAAAAATGGACAAACATTCCATTGCGCAGGGGTCTGCCGAACCGTCACTTCCCTTTGCTCGCAAGGGATTTGATGGATCAAGGGCAAGTCGTGCGAATAGCCGCCCGACTTCTTGTCCGAAAGTGACTCGAGCGCCTCTTTCGAGGGAGCGCCCGGATTACTGTGCGATGCGAATTCGGACGTGGGCCGCTTCGGAACTCGATGCGGAATCCGGTTCGGACGCCTCGGAACCCGACGCGGCGCCCGCGGAACGCCAGCCCTCGTCGGACTTCTGCGCGCTCCACACCCGGCCCCCGTACGAGACCTCGTCGATGCGCAGCCCCTCCGCCCGCGCCACCGCCCAGTGCGCCAGCTCCCAGCCGCGCCGCGGGGCCCCGCCGCCGTCGGTCCCGACCGTCGACGGCACCGGTACGGACACCTCGCGCGAGCCGGGCGCTCCCGACCTGCCCGAGGTCGTCGCCTTCGGCAGCACCTCGGGGCCGAACGCGCGCACCAGCTCCCGGCGCACCTTCGCCGGGTCTCCCGGCTCCTCGCCGTTGCCCGATTCGCAGGTCAGGGCCCCGGTCGCGCGACCGGTCAGGGCGGCGGCCAGCAGCGTCGCGTCCGGCTCGTGCTTCGCGTACGCCTGCGGGAAACCGCTGCGCTGGACGCGCTGCGCCGCGACGGTCAGCGGCAGCCGCGAGTATCCCGGGACCTCGGCGAGACGCTCGTAGAACTTCCCGGCGGAGTAGACCGGGTCGAGGATCTGCTGGGTCGTGCCCCACCCCTTGGAAGGACGTTGCTGGAACAGGCCGAGCGAGTCCCGGTCGCCGTGCTTGATGTTGCGCAGCCCCGATTCCTGGAGGGCCGTCGCCAGCGCGATGGTGACCGCGCGCTCCGACAGGCCGCGGGTGCTGCCTACCGCGGAGATCGTCGCGGCGTTCCCCGCCTGCTCGGTGCTGAGTTCGTACGTGGGGCCCTCGCCGTCGGCCGTACGGACGGTGCAGCGCGGGGCGCCGCCGCCGGTCACGTACTGCACCACGACGTAGCCGACGAGTGCCAGTAGCACGGCGAGCGCGGCCGCGATACGCAGGCGGCCGCGCCGGACGGGGGAGGCGGTCTCGGACACGCTGCCCACCGTACTGGAGCCCGCGTTAAGGTCGGAGCCATGCCCGACACCGTGCTTGACCTCACTCTTGATGCTCCGGCGCTCACCGCCCGGCTGGTCGACTTCCGGTCGGTCAGCGGCGAGGAGAAGCCCCTGGCCGACGCGATCGAGCAGGCGCTGCGCGCCCTGCCGCACCTCACCGTCGACCGGCACGGCAACAACGTCGTGGCCCGTACGAACCTGGGGCGCGCGGAGCGGGTCATCCTGGCCGGGCACATCGACACGGTTCCGATCGCCGACAACGTGCCGTCCCGGCTGGACGAGAACGGCGTGCTGTGGGGCTGCGGGACAAGCGACATGAAGTCGGGCGTCGCGGTGCAGCTGCGCATCGCCGCGACCGTCCCCGAGCCCAACCGCGACCTCACCTTCGTCTTCTACGACAACGAAGAGGTCGCTGCACACCTCAACGGTCTGGGACATGTGGCCGAGGCCCATGCCGACTGGCTGAAGGGCGACTTCGCCATCCTCCTCGAACCGTCCGACGCCCAGGTCGAGGGGGGCTGCCAGGGCACGCTGCGGGTCCATCTCCGTACGAACGGCGAGCGGGCACACTCCGCGCGCAGCTGGATGGGGTCCAACGCCATTCACGCCGCGGCGCCGATCCTGGCCAAGCTCGCCGCGTACGAGCCGCGACGGCCGGTGATCGACGGTCTCGAGTACCGGGAGGGGCTCAACGCCGTACGGATCGAGGCCGGCGTCGCCAACAACGTCATCCCCGACGAGTGCACCGTGGCGGTCAACTACCGCTACGCGCCCGACCGCAGCGAGGAGGAGGCCCTGGCGCACGTCCACGAGGTCTTCGCGGACTGCGGGGTCGCGGAGTTCGTGGTGGACGACCACACGGGCGGGGCGCTGCCCGGGCTCTCGCACCCGGCGGCGGCCGCGTTCATGGCGGCGGTCGGCGGCACGGCGCAGCCCAAATTCGGCTGGACGGACGTGTCACGTTTCAGCGCGCTGGGCGTGCCCGCGGTGAACTACGGACCCGGCGACGCGCTCTTCGCCCACAAGCGGGACGAGCATGTCGCGGTCGACAAGATCACGCACTGCGAGGAACGGCTCGGCGACTGGCTCACTGCCTGACCACCGCGATTTCACATGTCGTAACGTTCGCCGACCTACCCTGACTCAAAGCAACGATGTTCGGCGGAGGGAGCAGGTCATGGGCAACCCCGAGGGTTTGCGGGCGCTGGAGGAGCAGCGACTCGGACCGGTGCTGCGCCGTAGGCAACAGGTGCAGCCCGGCACCACCGACCAGCGGCTGCTGGACACCGAGGGCGATTCCCAGTGGGTGCACACCGACCCCTGGCGGGTCATGCGCATCCAGTCGGAGTTCGTGGAGGGCTTCGGCGCGCTGGCCGAACTGCCCAGCGCGATCAGCGTCTTCGGCTCCGCCCGCACGGGGCCCGGGACCCCTGAGTACGAAACGGGCGTCAGCATCGGCAAGGCGCTGGTCGAGGCCGGCTTCGCGGTGATCACGGGCGGCGGCCCGGGCTCGATGGAGGCGGCGAACAAGGGGGCGCGGGACGCGGAGGGCATCTCGGTCGGCCTGGGCATCGAGCTCCCCTTCGAGCAGGGCCTCAACCCGCACGTCGACATCGGCGTGAACTTCCGCTACTTCTTCGTCCGCAAGACGATGTTCGTGAAGTACGCGCAGGGCTTCGTGGTGCTGCCGGGTGGCCTGGGCACGCTGGACGAGCTGTTCGAGGCGCTGACGCTGGTCCAGACCCGCAAGGTCACGCGCTTCCCGATCGTGCTGTTCGGTACGGAGTACTGGAGCGGGCTGGTGGACTGGCTCCGGAACACGGTGGTGGCGCAGGGGAAGGCGTCGGAGCACGACCTGCTGCTCTTCCACATCACGGACGACGTGGAGGAGGCGGTGGCGCTGGTGACGAAGGAGACGGGCCACGACCAGTAACCTGCCGGGGCTCCGCCCCGGACCCTTCGCCTACGCCCTTGCCGGCGTGGGCCCCACCCCTCATTCGCCGGCGGGTCTCCATTGCCGCCGGCTGGGGGAGATTGAGGACTCGCCCGAAGGGCGTGCGGGGGTCTGGGGGCTTGCCCCCGGTTCGGGATGGGGGTACCTCCCACGGCCGCCAGGCCGTAGGGGGAGGGCCGGTAGGGGAACAGGCCCGCCCGCCGCAGGCGAACCCGGGGCAGGCGGCGGGGGCCGGGTGCTGTGCGCGATGGCGCGCGACCGGCGGCTTGCCGCAGGCGCACCGCAGAGCCACTGCAGGCGCGCCAGCGCCTTCGTGCCCGCGGCAACCGCGCCGCAGCGGGACCGCACCTGCACTGGTGCCGCAGGCGGACCGCACCTGCACTGGTGCCGCAGGCGGACCGCACCTGCACTGGTGCCGCAGGCGGACCGCACCTGCACTGGTGCCGCAGGCGGACCGCACCTGCACTGGTGCCGCAGGCGGACCGCACCTGCACTGGTGCCGCAGGCGGACCGCACCCGCACCGGTGCCGCAGGCGGACCGCACCCGCACCGGTGCCGCAGGTCCACCGCACCCGCGCCGCACGCGAACCCGGGGCGGGCGGCGGGCCGGGTGCTATGTGCGTTGGCGCGCGACCGGCCTCTTGCCGCAGGCGCACCGCAGAGCCACCGCACCCGCGCCAGCGCCTTCGTGCCCACGGCAACCGCGCCGCAGGCGGACCGCGCCAGCGCCGTAGGCCACCGCACCCGCGCCCGCGCCGCAGGCCACCGCACCCGCCGTTACGCCAGCCCCCGCCGCGCCACCGCCGGCGCCCGGTGGCCCGCGATCGCCGACACCATGTCGAGCACCTGCTTTGTCTCCGCCACCTCGTGGACGCGATACACCTGCGCCCCCAGCCACGCCGAGACCGCCGTCGTCGCCAGCGTCCCGACCACGCGTTCTTTCACCGGCCTGTCGAGCGTCTCGCCGACGAAGTCCTTGTTCGACAGCGAGACCAGCACCGGCCAGTCCGTCGCCGTCAGCTCCCCGAGGCGACGCGTCGCCTCCAGCGAATGGCGCGTGTTCTTCCCGAAGTCATGACCGGGATCGATCATGATCCCGTCCCGCCGGACTCCCAGCTCCACCGCCCGCTCCGCCAGCGAGAGCGTCACCCGCAAAATGTCCGCCACCACGTCGTCGTACGCGATCCGGTGCGGCCGCGTCCTTGGCTCCGTGCCGCCCGCGTGCGTGCACACCAGGCCCGCGCCGTACCGCGCGGCGACCTCCGCCAGCTTGGGGTCCACCCCGCCCCACGCGTCATTGAGCAGATCCGCGCCCGCCTCGCAGACCGCCTCGCCCACGTCGTGCCGCCAGGTGTCGACGCTGATCACCACGTCCGGATGGCGCCTGCGCACCTCCGCCACGAAGCCGACCGTTCGGCGTGCCTCCTCCTCGGCCGTCACCTCCTCCCCAGGACCGGCCTTCACCCCACCGATGTCGATGATGGCAGCACCCTCTGACACCGCCTGCTCGACGCGGGCGAGGGCCGGCTCGTCGTGGAAGGTCGCGCCCTGGTCGTAGAAGGAATCAGGCGTACGGTTCACGATCGCCATGATCACCGGCTCGTGCGCGTCGAATTCGCGCGGTCCCAGCCGCAGCATCCGCTGTTTCCTCCTCAGGTCGTTCGCCTGCGACCCTAACTGTCAGAGTCCCGTGGCACGATCAGCACCGGACAGTTTTTCGCTTGGGGAGAGGCTCGCTCGTGTTCTTGTTCTTGCTGATCGCGATGGTCGTGGTCGTCGCCGCGGTCACCCTCGCCGTGGTCGGCGGCGGCGACAGCGCGGCCCTGCCCGAGGCGGCGCCCGAGCATCTGGTCGATCCGCTGCCGGCCACCCGCCCGGTCGGCCGCGCGGACGTGGAGGCGCTGCGGCTGCCGGTCGGGCCGCGGGGCTATCGGATGGCGGACGTGGACGATGTGCTCGGCCGCCTCGGCGCCGAACTCGCCGAGCGGGACGCCCGCATCGCCGAGCTGGAGTCCGCGCTGGCCGGCGCGCAGGCCACCGCGGTGGGCAGGGCCAACCTGTTCGCCAAACCCGGCGAGGAGCGCGAGCAGTGACCGGCGGTGTCGTACCGGGCCCCGACGGGAAGCCGCGCTGTCCCTGGGGCCTGTCCACGGAGGACTACGTCAGGTACCACGACGAGGAGTGGGGCCGCCCCGTCCACGGCGACGACGCGCTGTTCGAGCGCCTGTGCCTGGAGGCCTTCCAGTCCGGCCTGTCCTGGATCACCATCCTGCGCCGGCGGGAGGGCTTCCGCCTCGCCTTCGACGGCTTCAAGATCGCGTCCGTCGCGGAGTTCACCGACGCCGACGAGGAGCGCCTCCTCGCCGACCCCGGGATCATCCGCAACCGCGCCAAGATCAAGGCGACGGTCGCCAACGCACGCGTGCTCGCCGACTGGCCGGCCGGCGAGCTCGACGCGCTGATCTGGTCGTACGCCCCCGACCCGGCGGCGCGGCCGGCTCCCCGCACGATCGCCGACGTCCCGGCCGTGACGGACGAGTCCACCGCGCTGGCCAAGGACCTCAAGAAGCGCGGGCTGCGCTTCATCGGACCGACGACGGCGTACGCACTCATGCAGGCGTGCGGCCTTGTCGACGACCACCTGAGCGAGTGCGTCGCCCGCCGCGCCCAGCCGCTCCTGGCCTCGGCTAGCGGCCGAGGTACTTCGGCTTCTCCTTGGCGATGAACGCTTGGACCGCGATCGCATGGTCCTCGGACGCGCCGGCCCTCGCCTGCAGCTCGTCCTCCTTGCCGAGCGTCTCGCTCAGCGTGTGACCGGCGCCGTAGGCCATGGACTCCTTGATCGCCGCGTACGCCACGGTCGGGCCGTCGGCCAGCGCGCGGGCCACAGCGGCGGCCTCAGCGGCCAGGTCGTCGGCGGGGACCAGCTTGTTCGCGATGCCCCACTCGTACGCCTCCTGCGCCGAGAACGAGCGCGGGAAGAGCAGCAGATCGGCCGCCCGGCTCTGGCCGATCAGCCGGGGCAGCGTCCACGACACCCCGGAGTCGGCGCTCAGCGCGACGCCCGCGAACGACGTCGTGAATTTGGCTGTGTCCGCGACGACCCGGTAGTCCGCGGCGAGCGCGAAGCCGAGGCCCGCGCCCGCGGCTACCCCGTTGACCCCGGCCACGACCGGCTTCGGCATCTCGGTCAGGGCACGCACGATGGGGTTGTAGTGCTCCCGCACGGTGTTCATGGTGTCGCCGCTGCCCGACTCGCGGGCGGCGACGAGGGTCCCGATGTGCTCCTTGAGGTCCTGGCCGACGCAGAAGGCGCGCCCGGACGCGGTGAGCAGTACCGCCCGTACGGCAGGGTCGGCGGCGGCTGCCCGGGCCGAGTCGCGCAGAGCGACTTTGGCGTCGGTGTTCATCGCGTTCATGGCCTCGGGCCGGTTGATCGTGATCGTCGCGAGTCCGTCGCTCACTTCGTACAGCACGGAGTCGGCCATGGCTGGGTCCCCTTTGCGGCTCTGACGTTGATGTTCAGGCGTGTTCAGAGCCCAGCATGGCGGAGATCGCCGAAGGCGAACATGTGACCTGCGTCAAACAATCTTCCGGCCCTGCCCGGCGCGCGGTGGCGAAGTATCGCAGGCGGATCGCCGAATTGAGTGGTTTTGAGAGAGCGCGTTGCACAAGCGATGCCGACTGATGTTGGTCATCGGGTCCCGCCATGCGGGATAATGACCTGGAAGCAATGTGTTCGATGCCGGTGACACCTGGGTTGTCGGCTGCGATGAGCTGGTTTCAGGAAGGGGAACGAGCATGGCGGCCATGAAGCCGCGGACGGGCGACGGCCCGCTCGAGGTGACCAAGGAGGGGCGGGGCATCGTCATGCGCGTTCCGCTCGAAGGCGGCGGTCGGCTTGTGGTCGAGCTGACTCCGGACGAAGCCGATGCCCTCGGCGACGCTCTGAAGAAGGTCGTCGGCTGACGCGGAAGCGCACACAAATTTCACTGCCCCGGCACCTCGGTGTCGGGGCAGTGCTGTTTTCCGGATCGGACGCGTATCGGGTGTGGCGGCCGACCGGGGCAGTCCGTGCCGCCCACGCAGGGCCCCGGTTCGGGCGGGCCGTTGGCGGGACCGCGTCTCGCCACGGCGAGGGCTCAGCTCCCGGATCTCGTCCTGTCCCGGCCGGCGGCCCCTGCCCGCTTCGGGCGGTAGGGGTACGCGTTCGCCGGGGCGACGGGCTCAGCCGCGGCGGGACCGCGTCAACAGAGGTGGCTGACGCGGTCAGCCGCGGCGGACCGCGCAGAGCAGGCCGTCGCCCACCGGCAGCAGAGACGGCAGCAGTTCCTGGCTCTCCCGCACCGCGCGCAGCAGCTCCCGCAGACGCAGCACCTCCGCCGGCTGGGCCGCCGAGTCGACCGTGCGGCCGTCCGCGAATACGCCCTCGAAGCAGACCAGACCGCCAGGTCGCAGCAGGCGCAACGATTCAGCGAGATAGTCCAGCGACTCCGTCCGGTCGCCGTCGCAGAAGACGAGGTCGTAACCGCCGTCCGCCAGCCGCGGAAGCACGTCGAGCGCGTGGCCGGGGATGAAACGCGCCCGGTTCGCGGCGAAGCCCGCCGCGCGGAACGCCTCCTTGGCGAACTGCTGCCGGTCCGGCTCCGGGTCCACCGTGGTCAGTACGCCGTCGGACCGCATCCCGTGCAGCAGATAGATCCCGGAGACACCCGTCCCGGTACCGATTTCGGCCACCGCTTTCGCGTCAGCGGTGGCAGCCAGCAGTCGCAGCGCGGCGCCGGTGCCTGGCGACACCGAGGGGAGCCCTGACTCCCGGGCCCGGTCACGGGCCCAGCGCAGCGTGTCGTCCTCGGCGACAAAGGCGTCGGCGAACGCCCAGCTCGTCTGCCGGTTGGCGGTAATGACCCTCTCCTGTCCCCGTAGTGGCGCGACGCTGACTGTATCCGCTGCGCCCGGGAACCCGCGGATGGGACCAGGCGTTATGGAGGGACAGAGGGAAACGCATGGATCAGGGCCAGAAGCAGGACCCAAATTCGCGTAAAGATTCTTATCCGGAGCTAACGGGCGAGGTGGCTATGGTAGGGGCTCCGCTGGACACCACCAGAGCCGACAGGGGAGGTGCGGCTGCACCTGCGGATCGGAGAGGAGTGCTGAGGCGCTTCCTCAGGTCGGCGGGTGAGCCGAGATCCGTGACCGACATTGCTGACCGTTCTCGCTCCACTGACTCCGCAGCTACGGCGACCTTCGCATCGGATGCGGAATCGCAGGCGTGGACGCCTCCCACCTGGGAGGAAATCGTCAGCACGCACAGCGGCCGGGTCTACCGCCTCGCCTACCGCCTGACGGGCAACCAGCATGACGCCGAGGACCTCACCCAGGAGGTCTTCGTGAGGGTCTTCCGCTCGTTGTCGACGTACACGCCGGGCACCTTCGAGGGCTGGCTGCACCGCATCACCACCAACCTCTTCCTGGACATGGTCCGCCGCAAGCAGCGGATCCGCTTCGACGCGCTCGCCGACGACGCCGCCGAGCGGCTCCCCAGCCGCGAGCCGTCCCCGCAGCAGGTCTTCAACGACACCCACTTCGACGCCGATGTGCAGCAGGCGCTGGACACCCTCGCCCCGGAGTTCCGCGCCGCCGTGGTGCTCTGTGACATCGAGGGGCTTTCGTACGAGGAGATCGCCGCGACTCTGGGCGTCAAGCTCGGCACGGTCCGCAGCCGGATCCACCGCGGCCGGTCCCATCTGCGCAAGGCTCTGCAGCACCGTTCCCCCGAGGCGCGCGCCGAGCAGCGCTCGCTGGCTGGGGCGGTCGGCCTGGCAGGGGAGGTAGGACCGGCGTGAGCGGCACCAGCCCCACACCTGCGGAGCAGCACCTGGGGGACCGGCTTGCCGCGCTTGTCGACGGTGAGCTCAAACACGATGTCCGGGACCGGGTGCTGGCACATCTGGCGACCTGTCCCAGGTGCAAGGCCGAGGCCGACGCTCAGCGCCGCCTGAAGAACGTCTTCGCCCACACCGCGCCGCCGCCGCCCTCCGAGGGGCTGCTCGCGCGGCTCCAGGGGCTGCCCGCGGGGCCCGGAGGTGACGACGACCGGGGTGGACCGTTCGACGGGGGGCGGCTCGGCGGCGACGGGGTGTTCGGAGCGCTGAACCCATCGTCGGGACGGGGCCCGGGCTCCCACGACCCCCGTACGGGGACGTTCGGATACGTTCCCACGGGCGCACACGCCCTGCTTCCCGGCGGTTCCGGCAGCGGCTTCCGAATCCATGACGTGGGGCGTGCGGAAGCGGAGCGCTCGCCCTGGCGCGGGCGGAGGTTCGCCTTCGCGGCGGCCAGCGCCGTGTCCTTCGCGGCGATGGCCCTCGGTGGGGCACTGCCGCTCGACGCCTCCGTCCAGGCAGGGCCCAGAGGCGAGGGCACGGGTCGCAATGTCACGCCGCTGCGGTCCGCGACCCCGAGCACCGGCACGACGACCGCGGCGGGCACCCCCAGGAGCACCGGCACCGAGACCGAGCGCCGCCGCACCGGGGGCAACGGCATGGCCAGGTCGGACAACCGTCCAGTCATCGCCGGGGCGCCCGCCCTGCCGGCCCCGGCGCCGCTGAACCACCCCCTTACGGCCCCGATGCTGACCGACGCCTCGTACTCCCCGCCGCTGATACGTCCGACGGGCTCGGCATTCCACCTCGCCACCGCCCCCGGGCTCACCCCGAGCGCCTCACCTGTCCCCACGCATCTCGCTGCCCCGACCGAGTCCGCTCAGCGCCTGTCGTCCCGGCGCTGAGCAGGACCCTGCGCGGAGATTCGCAAACCTGGTTGAATCTTCGGAGGGTGCCCCGTGGGGGTGCGCAGTGACCGGCAGTTGCGGGGAGAGCATGGACGACGGGAAGCCCACCGGACCCAAGGCGAAGTGGTGGAGCCGTCCCAGCGCGGGACGTGTGACCCTGCCGGAGGCGCAGGAGCCGGTGCCGGTCTCGGAGCCAGTGCCGGCACGTGTGCCGGTTCCGGTGCCCGAGGACGCCGCGGACACTGAGGTGACGGCGGCGCTGCCGCCCACGCAGGCGCCGGGCAGGCCGCAGCCTCTGCACGAGCCCGACGATTACAGCACCCCGCCGTACGGCGGGCCCGGGCCGTGGGCGCCCGCACCTCCCGTACAGCGGCCGATGCCGACTCCGGCGCAGGGCACTCCCATCCAGCCGCAGCACTCCCCGACGCCGGACGGCACCGCGCCGGGCACCGGCGGCGGGTACGCCCCGCCGCCCCAGCCCCACGCGCCCCACCCCCACGCGCCCCAGCCCCCGCAGGCGCACGTCCAGCAGCCCCACATCCACGCCCAGCCGCAGCCGCAGCCGCCGCAGTCCCCGGCCTCCCAATGGCTGCAGTACGACCCCTGGAGCGCGCCCGGTCAGCCGCTGACCCACCCCGGTGAGCCCGCCGGGAAGAAGCGCCGAGGCGGATCGCTGCTGGTCGGGGCGGTCCTGCTGGCGCTCGTCGCGGGCGGCATCGGCGGCGGCATCGGCGCGTACATCGAACGCAACGGAGGCATCACCCAGGTCGAACTCCCGCAGGTGCCCAAGGACAACGGCAACCGCCCGCCCGACAGCGTCGCGGGCATCGCCGCAAGCGCGCTGCCGAGCGTCGTCACACTCCATGTCAGCGGCGGCGGCGAACAGGGCACCGGCACCGGCTTCGTGCTCGACCAGCAGGGCCACATCCTGACCAACAATCATGTCGTCGACCCGGCGGGCTCGGCCGGCGACATCTCAGTCACCTTCAGCGGCGGCGAGACCGCCAAGGCGAAGCTCGTCGGCAAGGACAGCGGCTACGACCTCGCCGTCGTCAAGGTCTCCGGCGTCTCCGGCCTCAAGCCGCTGCCCCTGGGGAACTCCGACAGCGTCCAGGTGGGCGACCCGGTCGTGGCCATCGGCGCACCCTTCGACCTCCAGAACACCGTGACCTCCGGCATCATCAGCGCCAAGGAGCGCCCCATCACCGCGGGCGGTGAGAAGGGTGACGGCAGCGATGTCAGCTATGTCGACGCGCTGCAGACCGACGCCCCGATAAACCCCGGCAATTCGGGCGGTCCGCTGGTTGACACCAAGGCCCGGGTCATCGGCATCAACAGCGCGATCCGCGCGGCGGACTCCGGTGCGGGCCCGGAGGGCGGTCAGGCAGGCTCCATCGGACTCGGCTTCGCGATCCCCATCAACCAGGGCAAGCGCGTCGCAGAAGAGCTGATCAACACCGGCAAGGCCACACACCCGGTGATCGGCGTAAGCCTGGACATGAAGTACACCGGCGACGGCGCACGTGTCGGCGAGGAGGGCAAGGACGGCAGCCCGTCCGTCACTTCGGGCGGCCCTGGCGCCAAGGCGGGGATCAAGCCGGGCGACATCATCACCAAGGTCGACGGTCAGCGGGTGCACAGCGGCGAGGAGCTGATCGTCAAGATCCGCTCGCACCGCCCCGGCGACCGGCTGGAGCTCACCCTGGTCCGCGCCGGCAATGAACGGACGATGACGCTCACGCTCGGCTCCGCGGACGGCACATGACACCCAGCGGAACGCCGACGGGGCCGGTCCTGGCACCGGCCGTCGGAAGGTACCGTGCGGACAGTTCCGGCGGGTACCGTGGATCGGGCCCGGACCCCATCCGACCTGCGGGCCGCAGAGAACACGAGGAGCAGCAGGGTGTTCAATGACATAGGCGCACTGGAGCTGGTGGCGCTCGTGGTGCTCGCCGTGCTCATCTTCGGCCCGGACAAGCTGCCGAAAGTCATCCAGGACGCCAGCCGCTTCATCCGGAAGATCCGGGAATTCTCCGAGAGCGCGAAGCATGACATCCGCAGCGAACTGGGACCGGAGTTCAAGGACTTCGATTTCGAGGACCTCAACCCGAAGACGTTCATCCGCAAGCAGCTGAACGAGAACGAGGACCTGAAGGAGCTCAAGGGCCTCCGCAGCAGCTTCGACCTCAAGAAGGAAATCAACGAGGTCGCCGACGCGGTGAACGGCAACGAATCCGACACGTCGGTCCCCGCCGCCGTCAACGGCTCGCCGGGCACGCCCGACCTGCTCAAGAAGCGCGAAAAGCCCGTTCAGGACGAGCGCCCGCCCTTCGACGCAGACGCCACCTGAGCACGTCAATCCCTGCTGGCCGCGACAGGGTGGCTATTCTCCATCTGTCCGGAAGCGAGGACGCCCGAGGGGGGCGGGTCCGCTCCGGGCCTCGGACACAGAGGAGGCGGCCGGGTAGATGGAGACGACAAGTCGGCTAGAAGCGCAAGGCACGGTCGGCGATCCCCTTGCCCCGCTCGCGGCGGCACCTGCGGGAATGGGGGCCCAGCGCGCGGTCGACGACTATCGGCGTGCGTCCTTCCCCTGGTATGGGCTGGACGAGGCATTCTCGGGCCCGCGCTGGCTGATGCAGGTCGGCGCCGCGGCGGACGGGACGGTCCAGCACGGCGCGTTGGGCCACGGCGACGAGCCGTCGATACGGCCGGAGGCCGCCGGCGCCGAGAAGGAGCGTTTTGCCGCGGTCATCACCGTGGCGGCCAGCCCGGTGCGGCGCAGCGGCGACGGCACCGGCGTCCTGGACGCCACCACGGTCTCCTCCGCGGCCTGGCTGGCCGGCTCGGGGCTGCTGGCCTACACCTGGCCCGCCCAGCTGGACCACACGCTGCGCGACGACTGGCTGGACCAGCAGACCGAGACCGCGTTCGAGCTGGCCGACGACCTGGCCGGACCCGCCTGGTCGATGCTCTCGCTGCCGGTGGACGGTGTGCCGACGACCTTCCACTACCGCGAGTCGGAGTTCGGCTGGGTGCTGGCGGCCTCGACCCGGGCCGGGGTGCACATCGGCGCGTACGGGCGTGGGATGAGCGCGTACGGGCTGGGCTTCTCGGCGGTCCAGGACATCGGCGCGTACGTCTAGCGCGTACGTCCAGCGGGGTGACCGTCCGGTGCGGTGACCGCGCCGGCTCCCGGGAACGTCCGGCAGCCGGTTCGTCCTCAGTCGCCGGACGGGCTTTCCCGCCTGTCCGGCGACTGGCGGCAAGCCGCCTTTTAGAACTTGTTGCGCGGGGTGATTCCCAGCGACATGCCCGACAGGCCGCGCTGGCGGCCGCCCAGCTTGCCCGCGATCGCCCGCAGCGCCGCGCCCGCCGGTGAGTCCGGGTCGGTCAGGACGACCGGCTTGCCCTCGTCGCTGCCTTCGCGCAGCCGTACGTCGATCGGGATGGAGCCCAGCACCGGCACGTTCGCGCCGGTCGTCTTCGTCAGCCCCTCGGCGACCCGCTGGCCGCCGCCCGAGCCAAAGACGTCGACCATCTCGTCGCAGTGCGGGCACGGCAGGCCCGACATGTTCTCGACGACGCCGACGATCTTCTGGTGCGTCTGCACGGCGATGGAGCCGGCCCGTTCGGCGACCTCGGCAGCGGCCTGCTGCGGGGTGGTGACCACCAGGATCTCGGCGTTCGGCACCAGCTGAGCCACCGAGATCGCGATGTCGCCGGTGCCCGGCGGCAGATCGAGCAGCAGTACGTCGAGGTCCCCCCAGTACACATCCGCGAGGAACTGCTGGAGCGCGCGGTGCAGCATCGGCCCGCGCCACACCACGGGGGCGTTGCCCGGGGTGAACATCCCGATCGAGATGACCTTCACGCCGTGCGCCGACGGCGGCATGATCATGTTCTCGACCTGGGTCGGGCGGCCGTCCGCGCCCAGCATCCGCGGCACGCTGTGCCCGTAGATGTCCGCGTCGACGACGCCGACCTTCAGCCCGTCGGCCGCCATCGCCGCCGCCAGGTTCACGGTGACGGAGGACTTGCCGACGCCGCCCTTGCCCGAGGCCACCGCGTACACCCTGGTCAGCGAGCCCGGCTGGGCGAACGGCACCTCGCGTTCGGCGGTCCCGCCGCGCAGTGAGGCCGTCAGTGCGCGCCGCTGCTCGTCGCCCATCACGTCCAGCGTGACGTCGACGCGCGTGACACCGTCGAGGCGCGCGACAGCGTCGGTCACGTTCTTGGTGATCGTCTCGCGCATGGGGCAGCCGGAGACGGTGAGATACACCGTGACGGCGACCGCACCATCCGCACCGATTTCGACCGATTTGACCATGCCGAGGTCGGTGATCGGTCGGTTGATCTCGGGGTCGTTCACCGTCGCCAGCGCTTCAAGCACCGCGTCTTCCGTAGCCATACGGACGATGGTACGGCGCTGACACCCACCCCCGGTAAGGGCGGTCAGCGGTCGGCTTCATCACTCCGGTTGTCGGACGCCTCCGGGAATAGACGCCGTTCGTCCATCTCCTTCATCAGATCCTGGAACTCGGAGCGGATCCAGTCCCGGGTGGCGACCTCGCCGAGCCCCATCCGCAGCGCCGCGATCTCCCGCGTCAGATACTCCGTGTCCGCGATGGAGCGCTCGTTCTGCTTGCGGTCCTGCTCGTACGTGACCCGGTCCCGGTCGTCCTGCCGGTTCTGCGCGAGAAGGATGAGCGGGGCGGCGTAGGACGCCTGAAGCGACAGCATCAGCGTCAGAAAGATGAATGGGAACTCGTCGAAGCGCAGATCCGTGGGCGCGAAGACGTTCCACAGGAGCCACACGATGATGGTCACCGTCATCCAGACGATGAACCGTCCGGTCCCCAGGAAGCGGGCGAACCGCTCGGAGAACCTGCCGAAGGCCTCGGGGTCGTACTGCGGCAGCAGCCTGCGACGCGGCGCGCGCGGCTGGTCGAGCCGGGCCCGGTGGCGCGGCAGAGCGCTTGCCCCGGCCGGGGGTCGCTCCTTCGGCTCGCCGCGATCGGTGAGCCCGTACTCGCTACCCATGGGCGGCCTCCTCGTGGGAGGGCTCCTCGGGGCTCTCGTCGAACTCCGTCTCGCGCCAGTCGTCCGGCAGCAGATGGTCGAGTACGTCGTCGACGGTCACCGCGCCCAGCAGCGAACCACTCTCGTCCACGACCGGTGCCGCCACCATGTTGTACGTCGCGAGATAGCTGGTGACCGCGGGCAGCGACGTGCCCGGCGCAAGCGGCGGAAGATCGCTGTCCACGATCGAGCTGACCAGCGTGAACGGGGGGTCCCGCAGCAGCCGCTGGAAGTGCACCATGCCCAGATACTTGCCGGTCGGCGTCTCGTCCGGCGGCCGGCATACGTACACCTGCGCGGCGAGCGCGGGGGAGAGGTCCTGCTGGCGCACTCGCGCCAGCGCGTCCGCGACCGTCGCGTCCGGTCGCAGCACGATCGGCTCGGTGGTCATCAGACCGCCCGCAGTCCGCTCCTCGTAAGCCAGCAGTCGCCGTACATCGGCCGCGTCGTCCGGGCGCATCAGCGCGAGCAACCGCTCCTTGTCGTCCTCGGGCAACTCGGAGAGCAGGTCGGCCGCGTCGTCCGGATCCATCGCCTCCAGTACGTCCGCCGCGCGCTCATCCTTGAGCTTGCCCAGGATCTCCACCTGGTCGTCGTCCGGCAGCTCTTCCAGTACGTCCGCGAGCCTGTCGTCGTCGAGGGCCGCGGCGACCTCGGCGCGCCGCTTGGGGGAGAGGTGGTGCAGCACATTGGCGAGGTCGGCCGGGCGCAGCTGCTCGAAGGTCGCCAGCAGGCTCTCGGCGCCCTGTCCGTGCTCCTCCAGCGAGAAGCCGGTGACAGCGGACCACTCGACGGTCAGCGTCTCGCCCTTGCGGCGCAGCGCCCCGGGCTTGCCCTTGCGCACGAAGGCCTTGTCGATCTCCCAGTCGCGGCGGGCCGGCAACTGCTGGATCGAGACGTCGAGCACGGTGACCTCCTCGCCGGTTTCCACGAGCCGTACCCGCCGGTCGAGCAGTTCGCCGAGCACCAGCCGCTCGGTGGGGCGCTGTTCGAAGCGGCGCATATTGAGCACGCCGGTGGTGATGACCTGACCCGACTCCACGCCGGTCACCCGCGTCATGGGCAGAAAGATCCGGCGGCGGCTGAGCACCTCGACGACCAGGCCGAGCAGCCGCGGCGGGCGGCGGCCGACCCGCAGCATCGCGACCAGGTCGCGGACGCGTCCCACCTGGTCTCCCTGGGGGTCGAAGACAGGCACGCCCGCGAGGTGGGAGACGAAGATCCGGGGGGCGCCTGCGGGCATGCTCCGCGCCTCCTTCTCGCCGGGACATCTGCCGTGAAATACCAGTGTTTGAGGGCTTCAGGCTAGCCCGTACCCTTCTGGGCCGCCCTGGCTGTCGTCCGTACGGCTCTCTGCGGACCGGTGGCCTCCGCACAGGTACGCTGCGGTCTGCCACCCACGACACGCAGATGAGAGGCAGTGCGGTTGTGACTCCCCTCCCTCCGGCTTCCCGAGCCCGCCGGACCGCGCTTCCCTTGGCGCTGTGTGCCGGACTGACCGTGACACTCACGGCATGCGGCAGCGAGGATCCGGACGCGGGGACCAATGGCGTCGGCAAGCTCTCCGCCGCCCAGATCGAGACGAAGGCACGCGCGGCGGCGGACGCGGCGGTGTCGGTAAGGCTCTCCGGGACGCTGGTCAGCAAGGGCGGCACCTACAAGCTGAACATGCGCCTCAAGCACGACGGCGGCACCGGCTCCGTCACCTCGAAGGACAACACCTTCGAGCTGCTGCGGGTGGGGAAGGCGCTCTATCTGAAGGCCGACGCCGGTTTCTGGAGCGGCGCGGGCGGCAAGGGCGAGGAGGAGCCGAGCAAGACGGACGCGGAAGCGGCGGGCAAGCTCGACGACAAGTATGTGAAGGTGCCGGAGGGAGACCCGGCGTACAACCAGTTCCGTGGCTTCACGGACATGGATGTGCTGCTGGAGGGGCTGCTCGGCATGCAGGGCGGCCTCAGCAAGGGCGACCGCACGCAGGTGGGCGGCGTCCGTACGATCAAGGTCATGGCGGGCGAGGGCGCGGGCGGCACGCTCGACGTCTCGCTCGAAGGCAGGCCGTATCCGCTTCAGTTCGCGAGGGCGGGCGGCGCGGGGGTGCTGACGCTGGGGGACTGGGACAAGGACTTCGCGCTTGCGGCGCCGGAGAAGGACGAAACGGTCGACTACGGCCGCCAGCTGCCGAAGACCAGCGACTAGCCGCTCCCCGGGGCTCGGCCGACCCGACGGGGCCCGGCCCGGACCAGAGGAGGCTCTGCCCCCGGACCCGACGGGGTTCTGCCCCCGGACCCCGGTCCTCAAAGTCTCCCCCAGGCTTCGTCCTGGGGACCCCCAACGGGCTTGAAACGCCTGCCTGGCCGCACATCTTCCCGGGCGCTGCCCAGCACCCAGGCGCTCAATCTCCCCAGACGCCCGTGGGGACCCCCAACGGGCTTGAGACGGCGGGCTCAGCCGCGCCTCTTCTTGCGCCTCAGCAGCAGCCTGTGCAGAGACGGCGGGGCAGGCTCCCGCGTCGTCGCCGGCGTCGGGAGCGGCGGGGCCGCTCCCGAGTCGTCCGGAAACTCCGTGATCACGGACTTCGGCTCCAGCCGCAGCACCCGGCACTCCCGTGCCCACCGCTCCGTCATCTGCTCCGCGTCCGGCGCGTTCAGGCGCTTGCCCTTCAGCTCCGCGACCGCCGACTCCCACGCTTCGGAGTGCGGCTCCAGCTCGCTCACCGCCGCCGTCCAGGCGACCAGCCGGCCGCCCTTGTCCTTGCTGCGTACGGTGACCTCCGCCGTACCGCCGTCCACCAGCCCCGGCAGTGGCTGCTCGCCGGGACAGTCGCCCACGACGTACGCACCGCCGTCGTGCCACACGTGCCACAGCGCCCTCGCGGGTCCCTCGCCGCGCACCCAGATGAGGCCGGACTTCTTGGTGGCCTCCTCGACGAGGGCCCGGCCGAGCAGCATGTCTGTCATGCCCGCAGCTTAACGACAGCCCCCAGGGCTACAGCCAGCCGTTGCGCTTGAGGGTGCGGTGGATCGCGAGGCAGATGCCGACGATGCCGGTGAGCACCATGGGGTAGCCGTACCTCCAGTGCAGCTCCGGCATGTGGTCGAAGTTCATGCCGTACACCCCGCAGACCGCCGTCGGCACGGCGATGATCGCCGCCCAGGACGTGATCTTGCGCATGTCCTCGTTCTGCGCGACCGTCGCCTGCGCCAGATTGGCCTGGAGGATCGAGTTCAGCAGCTCGTCGAAGCCGATGACCTCCTCATGCACCCGGGCGAGGTGGTCGGCGACATCGCGGAAGTACTTCTGGATGTCCGGGTCGACCAGCCGCATCGGCCGCTCGCTCAGCAGCTGCATCGGCCGCAGCAGCGGCGACACGGCCCGCTTGAACTCCAGTACCTCACGCTTGAGCTGGTAGATCCGCCCCGCGTCGCCGCCGCGCGGGCTGCCCTTCGAGGGCGCGGAGAAGACATCGATCTCGACCTCGTCGATGTCGTCCTGCACGGCCGCCGCCACCGCGATGTACCCGTCGACGACATGGTCGGCGATGGCGTGCAGCACGGCCGAAGGCCCTTTGGCGAGCAGCTCGGCGTCCTTCTGCAGCCCGTGCCGCAGAGCCCGCAGCGAGCCCTTGCCGCCGTGCCGCACCGTGATGACGAAGTTCCGGCCGGTGAAGCACATCACCTCGCCGGTCTCGACGACCTCGCTGGTCGCGGTGAGCTCGGCGTGCTCGACGTAGTGGATCGTCTTGAAGACGGTGAAGAGCGTGTCGTCGTACCGCTCCAGTTTGGGGCGCTGATGGGCGTGCACCGCGTCCTCGACGGCCAGTGGGTGCAACCCGAACTCCGCCGCGATACCGGCGAATTCGGCCTCTGTCGGCTCGTGCAGACCGATCCACGCGAACCCGCCGCCCTCGCGAACCCGCAGCATCGCCTCGTGCGGCGTCTGACAGGTCCCGCTGTCCAGCCGCTTTCCGTCGCGGTAGACCGCGCAGTCGACGACCGCGCTGGAGGCGGACGGATCGCGGGTGGCGTCGTACGTGCTGTAGGGGGCGTTGCTCTTGCGCAGGGACGGACGGACCGCTTCACGCAGGTCACGGATCATCGACATGGCAGGCTCCTTCACGGAGAGGCCGTCGTACGAGTGGCGTGGCACAGCCCGGAATGGGGACGTGATGCATACGTCCGCAAAGCGGGCGGCACCGCGGAAATCGCGGTGACGGCGTTCGCTACAGACAGGCAAAAACGAAGTGCTCTTCCGTCGTGCGAAATGCCATGGGCCCCGTGCGGGAAGGCCTCAGATCACAGAGGAAAGGTGCCGTGCGGAAGAGCGGTTGGTACTGCACGGTCGACTTCGATCCACCGCAGCCCCACCTCCTCCGGCCGGTCCCCCGTAGGGGATGACGTGTCGTCGGGACTCGAGAGCAACGCTTCTGCGTGCCATCCCGACCAGCGGCCAAGACTATCAGCCGACTGAGGGCCAATCCCTTCGTTTGCCCGTTCCTTACGCCATTTATGCTCGCGACATGGAAGATGTTCTTGCTTTTGTCGAGGCCCGATTGCGGTCGGCACTGGGTGATCCGGACGCGCGCGCCGCGGTTACCTTCCTAGGTACGGACCGTATCGAGGTGCTCCGGTTTCTTGACCGGGGCGGCGACGGAGACATCGTGCGATACGCCACTCTCGGCATGTCCGCCCACCCGATGACGGACCCCACCGCGGCCCTCGCCGACCCCGTGAAGGGGCCGCGCGCGGAGCTGGTTCTTTCCGTACGGGCCGGGCTCGCCGACACTGACAAGGTGCTGCGTCCGCTCGCCGTACTGGCCGCGTCCCCGCAGGTCGAGGGCGTGGTCGTGGCGCCGGGGGCCTCGCTGGACGTCGGCGGTCCGCTGTGGCCGGCCGCGCCGTTCAGCTCGGTGCTCGTGGCCGAGCCGGGCGGGCTTGTCGAGGACCTGGAACTGGACGCGCCGATGGATCCGGTGCGCTTCCTGCCGCTGCTGCCTATGACGTCGAACGAGGCGGCCTGGAAGCGCGTGCACGGCGCGCAGGAGCTCCAGGAGCGGTGGCTGACGCACGGCACGGACCTGCGCGATCCGCTGCGCAGGTCCGTAACTCTCGACTGATTTCAGGTCAGTTGGTGAAGAGCGGCACAGCAAGCCAGACACCCTAATGCATGCGTCATGCATCTAGTTTTGCGCGGTGAGGGCGCGCGCCGGACGGGTGATCGTCCTTGACGCGACGACGGCCGGGGAGGACCGTTGGAGGCTATGAGGGGCGAACCCAGTTGCCCGAAGTGCGGTGGCCGGGTCAGGGCGCCCGGTCTCTTTGCCGATTCCTGGCAGTGCGACGTGCACGGCGCGGTGCACCCGCTGCAGCCGGTGATCCCGCCCAGCGTCGAGGCCCTGAGTGTGGTCGTGCACCGCGCGAAAGTCCCTGTCTGGATGCCCTGGCCGCTGCCGGTCGGCTGGCTCTTCACCGGTGTCGCCTATGCGGGGGACGACCGAAGTGGCGGACGTGCGACCGCAGTTGCCTGCTCGGGACCCGGCCCGCTCGGAGGCATAGGTGAACTGCTGCTGATCGCCGAGGAGCTGGGCGTCGGGCTCGGTGCGCGTTACGCGGGGACGGACGGACTCGATCCCGGCCCGCACATCTGCGTCGACAAGCCACCGCAGACCAAGGTGCTCGCCGCGGGACGGCCCACCCCGCTGTGGCATGTCAGCGACGCACCCGACGATCGCGCGGTCTTCGCGGGCGAGGCGCGCGGGCTGTGGCTGTGGGCCATCGTCTGGCCGGAGCAGTCCGGGTTGCTGATGTACGACGAGCTGGTGCTGACGGATCTGCGGGACGCGGGCGCCGAGGTGGAACTGCTGCCCTGCGGGGCGCTGTCACCCCGCCTGCTGTCCTGAAAGGGGGGCTGAACCCGGCTGAACCGGGTTGAACCGGGGCTGTTCGAACCCCCGATACACTGAACTGTCCCCTTGTTCGTCTGCCGTCCCTGGAGTTACGCGTCGTGCGCATCGATCTGCACACCCACTCCACGGCTTCGGACGGTACGGACACCCCCGCTGAGCTGGTACTGGGCGCCGCCGCGGCCGGACTGGACGTCGTGGCGCTGACCGACCACGACACCACCCGCGGCCACGCCGAGGCGATCGCCGCGCTTCCCGAGGGCCTGACCCTGGTCACGGGCGCCGAGCTGTCCTGCCGTATCGACGGGGTGAGCCTGCATCTGCTGGCGTATCTCTTCGACGAGGACGAGCCGGAGCTGCTGCGCGAGCGCGAGCTCGTACGCGACGACCGGGTGCCGCGCGCCCAGGCGATGGTGGCCAAGCTCCAGGAACTCGGCGTCCCGATCGAGTGGCACCAGGTCGCCCGTATCGCCGGGGAGGGCTCGGTCGGCCGACCGCACATCGCGACCGCGCTCGTCGAGCTCGGCGTCGTGCCGAGTGTCTCGGACGCTTTCACGCCGCAGTGGATCGCCGACGGCGGCCGTGCGCACATCACCAAGCACGAGCTCGACCCCTTCAAGGCGATCCGCCTGGTCAAGGCCGCAGGCGGGGTCACCGTCTTCGCGCACCCGCTCGCCGTCAAGCGCGGCAACACGGTGCCCGAGGCCGCCATGGCCGACCTCGCCGCGTACGGCCTCGACGGCATCGAGGTCGACCACATGGACCACGACGAGGCAACCCGGGCCCACTTGCGCGGCCTCGCAGCCGACCTCGGGCTGCTGGCCACCGGATCCAGCGACTACCACGGCAGCCGCAAGACCTGCCGGCTCGGCGACTACACCACCGACCCGGAGATCTACGGCGAGATCACGCGGCGCGCGACCGGTGCTTTCCCCGTGCCGGGCACGGGCGGACGCCCCACCTGACGCCCCGCCACCTCTGTTCGACCCCTCTTCCGCTAGGTCCTCACTGTGTTCGACGCCGCCGTTTTCGGCTCCCTGTTCCTCACCCTTTTTGTGATCATGGATCCCCCCGGGATCACTCCGATCTTCCTCGCACTGACCTCCGGGCGGCCCGCCAAAGTGCAGCGCCGGATGGCCTGGCAGGCGGTGGCCGTCGCCTTCGGCGTGATCACCGTCTTCGGCCTGCTGGGCCAGCAGATCCTGGACTACCTCCATGTCTCCGTACCGGCGCTGATGATCGCGGGCGGCCTGCTCCTGCTGCTCATCGCGCTCGACCTGCTGACCGGCAAGACGGACGAGCCCCAGCAGACGAAGGACGTCAATGTCGCGCTCGTACCGCTCGGCATGCCGCTGCTCGCCGGACCCGGCGCGATCGTCTCGGTGATCCTGGCCGTGCAGCACGCGGACGGTGCGTCCCAGCAGATCTCGGTCTGGGCGGCGATCGTCGCGATGCACGTCGTGCTCTGGCTGACCATGCGCTACTCGCTGCTGATCATCCGGCTGATCAAGGACGGCGGTGTGGTGCTGGTGACCCGGCTCGCGGGGATGATGCTCTCCGCGATCGCCGTGCAGCAGATCATCAACGGCGTCACCCAGGTCATCCAGGGGGCCTGAGCTCGACATGCCGAACGACATGCCGAACGCACTGCGCCCCCGTACGGATCGTCCGTACGGGGGCGAGTGCGTTACATCACGGCGTCACTACGTCGTAAAGCGTTACGAAGCCATGGGTTCGGTAGGTCGGATATAGATGCGCTGGCCGACCGAGGCGGCCTGCTGCACGATCCGGTTGACGGAGGCGGCGTCTACGACGGTGCTGTCAACGGCGGTGCCGTCGACGTCGTCCAGTCGCATGATCTCGAAGCGCAAGGCTTCTCCCTTCGTCTGATCCTCCTGCTGGAGAACTGTGGGCGACGGATGTCCGTCTGCGTTCTGTGTGTGTTCAACGAGATGCACCCTGCAAACATTCCCTACGCTAAGGAAATTTTTTGGATGCCTAACTACTGGCAGGCTCTGGCGTGACCACGGAGAATGAGCAGCGTATGAATGAGCACCCTATGGACGACGCAGAAGCCAACGAGATCGGCGCCCGCCTGGAGCGGACCAATGAGCTGCTCCATCGCATGCTCGCCGAGGTCGCCAAGACTCCTTCTACCCACGCCATCTTCGTCGACGCGGGTTACGTCTACGCTGCGGGCGGGTTGCTTGTCACAGGCACGGAGGACCGGCGCTCCTTCGACCTGGACGCGGAGGGGCTGATCGAGGCCTTCATCGACAAGGCCCGCACGATCTTCGCGGACAGCAGACTGCTGCGCGTGTACTGGTACGACGGCGCCCGGCGCCGTATCCACACGCCCGAGCAGCAGTCCATCGCCGAGCTGCCGGACGTCAAGGTGCGTCTGGGCAACCTGAACGCGAACAACCAGCAGAAGGGCGTCGACTCACTCATCCGTACGGACCTGGAGTCACTCGCCCGGCACCGCGCGATCAGCGACGCGGCGCTGGTGGGCGGCGACGAGGACCTGGTCTCGGCGGTCGAGGCCGCGCAGGGCTACGGCGCGCGGGTCCACCTGTGGGGCATAGAGGCGGCGGAGGGGCGCAATCAGGCGGAGCCGCTGTTGTGGGAAGTCGACAGTCAGCGGACGTTCGACCTGGACTTCTGCCGGCCCTACATCACCCGCCGCCCGGTCACGACGTACGAGAACGAGGGCGCGCCGCCGCCGTCGCGGGACGAGGTGCGCTTCGTGGGCGCGCAGATCGCGGCGACCTGGCTGGGGGAGCGGGGGCGGAAGGCCATGGTGGACCTGTTGCCGGGGCATCCGTATCTGCCGGGGCCGGTGGACCAGGACCTGCTGATCGAGGCGGAGAGGCTGCTGCAGCGGTCGCTGCGGGGGCATGCGGTGCTGAGGCGGGCGCTGCGGGACGGCTTCTGGCAGCACCTGCAGGGCCAGTACTGATTCGGTCCTGACTCACCCATCCCGACCGCCTCATTCCGACTCGATCGGTACTGACTCACTCGGTCAGTACCGACTCACTCAGTGCTGATCCCAGAACGCGGCGATGGCTGCGGCGGTCTCGCGGGGGCGGTCGGTGTTCGGTGAGTGCTCGGCGCCGGTGATCACGGTGCGGTGGGCGTCCAGCCGCTGCGCCATCGCGTCGAGCAGCGGCACCGGCCAGGTGTCGTCCCGCTCCCCGGAGATCACATGCTTGGGCAGCGGCTGTACGGCGGCGAGTTCGTCGACCCGGTCCGGCTCCACGGTCAACTGGCGGCCGGTGGCGATCAGCTGGGCGGGATTGTGGCAGAGCCAGCGGCGACGGAGGTCCTCGCCGTTGCCGGGGCCGGTGTCGGCGTCCTCGGGCGGGTCGAACGCCCTCATGGCCCCCCAGACCTGATCCAACGTCATGACCGCGAGCGCGTCGCTGAGCAGCTTGACCTTCTGCCGCTGGGCGGGGGAGATCTGGGCGGGCCCGGAGGCCAGGAGGGTGAGCGTGCGGAAGGGGGCGGGGTCGATGAGGACGGCGGCGCGGGCGATCTGCCCGCCGAGGGAGTGTCCGAGGAGATGCACGCGCCCGCCGATCGCCTCGGCCTGCGCGAGTACGTCGCGGGCCAACTCCTCCTGCGCGTACGCCTGTTGGTCGTCCGGCCCGGCGGTCTCGTACTGCCCGCGCCCGTCGACGGCGACGGCGCGGTAGCCGGCCTCGGCGAGGGGCTGCAGCAGGGCGATGAAGTCCTCCTTGCTCCCGGTGTACCCGGGGAGGAGGAGGGCGGTGCGGTGGCCGGCGCCGTGGCCGGGCTCGGGCTGCGCGTCGAGCACGGCGAAGGTGCCGCGGGGGGTGTGGAGTTCGCGGGAGCGGGCAGAGGGGGGCGGGGTGAAGGTGGGCGGGCGACTCATGCGACGAGGCTAACGGGGGCGGGGATTTCTCCCACCCCGCCCTTCCCGAACTGTGGGGGAGGGTGGGGGAAAAGCCAATGGCCCGGCCCCATTGTGGGGCCGGGCCATTTGGGGACGGTCAGCTCTCGGGCTGGGTCGCCTTCACCGTGCGGGTGCGCCGGCGGGGCTTCGTCTCGGGCTCGGGCGTGTCGACGGCTACCTCGACGACGGGCTTGGCGGCCCGCGTACGGCGGCGCGGCTTCGTTTCCGGCTCGGTCGTTTCGACAACCGTCTCGACGGCCACCTCGACGACGGGCTTGGCAGCGCGCGTACGGCGGCGCGGCTTGGTCGCGACCTCCGCCACGGGCTCGGCCTCGACCGTG
>NZ_JAGGOI010000023.1 GCF_018614585.1 Streptomyces sp. ISL-1
GCGGCAACGCTGAAAAGGCTCAGTGGGCCGCGATGGAGGCGGTGGCCGCACACGCCTCCCGTCGAACCTTCACAGCCTGGTGACGGAGGCTCGTCCCACGAACCCACCATGGCTGCCGGCCTGTTCGACTCGTCCAAATTGCGTCACTGGGCCCGGAAGGCGTCGTGCGTGCCCTCGCTGCCGAAGAAGTCCTCGCCCCCCGCGATGCGGTCGGCCAGGTCGGGGTGGTTCGCGTCGACACCGGTGTCGAGGACCGCCACCTTGACGCCGTGGCCCTCGTAGCCCGCCTTCCAGGCGCCGAGCGCGTTGAGCTGCGCGGCCCCTCGGCGTGGAACTGCGGTCACTCCCCCGCCGCGTCGAGGAAGATCCGTGCCAGTTCGGTCGGTTGGGAGAACATCGGCCAGTGACCGGTGTCCATCTCGACCAGCCGCCAGTGCTTGCTGGTCAGCAGCTCGGCCACGTCGTCGCTCGGCTCGGCGCCGTCGAGCAGGCACTTGATGTACGTCGCCGGCAGCTCGCCAAGTGGCCGTGTCAGCACGGCCGGCTCGGCCAGAGAGGCGCCCGGGTGCGGCGTCGAGCCGCCGACGATCCGTGCGATCTGCTCATCGGTCAGGCCCTGGCCGTCGCAGTCGGCCGCGGTCAGCGGTGCCCAGAAGCCGCCGTTCCCTGCGATCGAAGCCTCCAGCTTCGCCGACCCCTCCCACCAGCCGGAGACAAACGACTCTCCGTGTGTCGGAACATCGGAGTCCACGAAGACCACCCGGGCCAGCCGGTCGCCGATCCGCTCGGCGGCCTGGCCGACCGGGATGCCCGAGTAGCTGTGCCCGACCAGGACGACGTCGCGCAGATCCAGGCGTTCCACCTCGTCAACGATGTCCTGGACGTGGGTCTGCTGCCCGGCCGGCACGCCCTGCTTCTCCGCGAGGCCGGACAGTGTCAACGCATGGGCTCCGTGGCCGGCCGCACGCAGCTGCGGCGCCACCTCGTCCCACGCCCACGATCCGAGCGACGCGCCTGCAACCAGTACGAATTCAGTCATGGCGGCAACGTAGCGGAGGGGTCTGACAACCGCGCCCGAACCAAGTGGCAGCAGCGGCAGTTCGGCCCAGACCGTCTTGCCGATGACACGGTCGGCCGTGCCCCACTTCGTGGCGAGCGCCTCGAAGTCGCCGTCGCCCGGCGCAAGTCCAGACGCAGCAGCGACGAAGGCGGCGACTGCGTCGAGGTCGCCACCTGCCCCGCCGCCATCCACATCCGCGACTCCAAAGTCAGCCACGGCCCCCGGCTCGCCGTCACCCCCGCCAGCTGGTCCGCCTTCGTCTCCTATGCCCGGCGGCACCCGACCGGCTGAGGCCCGTGCGTGTCTTCGGCACCCTGTCGGGCCTGGTCGGCAGGCTCGGGTCCATGAAGACATCACGCCTGATCGCCGTCGCCGCGCTGGCCGCCGCCGCGCTCCCCGCTGCCGTACTGCTCGCCGCCACCAGCGCCGCCGCCTCCCGGGCGCCCACCGTGCAGGCACCCGGACCGGCGGCCGGGGGTCACACGTACTGCGCGTACTCGTCCAGCACGCCCAGGACCTCCGCCTCCCCCGCCGGCGGCAGCTGCAGCACGACCTCCTCCACGCCCAGTTCGGCGTAGTGCGCGAGCTTTCCCGGCGACGGCAGGACCGCGTACGGGACCACCTGCAAGGCGCCCGGGTCCCGCCCCGCCTTCTCCCACGTCTCGCGCAGGACCGGGACCGACTCCGTCAAGCCACGCCCGCCGATCGGGAGCCAGCCGTCCGCGTACTCCGCGATCTGCGAGAAGAGCTTCGGGCCGGCCGCCCCGCCGATCAGCGTCCGCGGCGCGCCGCCCGCGGGCTTCGGGTACGCGTGCGACGCCCGCACCGCCCCGAACTCGCCCTTGTACGCGGTCGGTTCGGCCGCCCACAGCGCCCGCATCAGCGCCATCCGGTCCCGCCCCAGCTCGCGCCGCGTCGCCCAATCCACGCCGTGGTCCGCGGCCTCCTCCTTGTTCCAGCCGAAGCCGATGCCGAGTGTGAACCGGCCGCCGGAGAGATGGTCGAGGGTCGCGATCTGCTTGGCCAGGTCGATCGGGTCGTGCTGGGCGACGAGCGTGATGCCGGTGCCGAGGCCGAGGCGCGAAGTGACCGCGGCGGCCTGGCCCAGCGCGACGAAGGGGTCGAGGGTGCGGCCGTACTCGGGGGGCAGCTCGCCGCCCGCGGGGTACGGGGTCGTGCGCTCCACCGGGATATGGGTGTGTTCCGGCAGGTAGAGCCCGCCGAAGCCGCGCTCCTCCAACTCGCGCGCCAGCCGCACGGGCGTGATCGTCTCGTCCGTGAGGAAGATCGTCGTCGAGATCCTCATGAGGCTCCTCCGTCGTCGTCGGCGCTGGTGGCGGGCCAAAGGTACGCCGTCCCGCGCCAGATGCCGAGGGCACGCCGGGTGCAGGCCGGGTCCAGGCCCGGTGCAGAGCAAGAGCGCACGCCGGGAGCAGGCCAAAAGCGCCGTCGAGTCCAGGCCGAGCGCACGCCCTGCCGCAGGCCGGCCGCACGCCACTGTCCGGCCATCGCCCCGCCCCCTGCCGCCCCCCTTCCCTTGCGCGGCAGTTCACGGCTCAATACGAGGGTTTGAGTACACCCCTTCTGTCCCTCTCACCATCCTGGGGAGCCGACGGCATGTGCAATGACGACCACGCAAAACACGCGATGGACAGACGCGGACTGTTCGTGACGGGAGCGGCCGCCGCGCTTACGTTGGGAACTGTGAGCTTCGCGCACGCCGCGCCGAACAGCGACGCACAGACCGGCCAGAGCGACGGCCAGACCGAGGTCGTGCGAGGCACGCTGCCGCCCGGCTCCCCCGACTTCGTGTATCTGCCGGTCGAAGTCCCGCGAGGCGTACGCGAGATCCACGTCGCGTACACCTACGAGCGCCCCGCCGTCCCGGCCGGCACCCAGGGCAACGCCCTCGACATCGGCATCTTCGACGAGCGCGGCACGGAGCTCGGCGGCGAGGGCTTCCGCGGCTGGTCGGGCGGCGCGCGCACCGAGTTCTTCATCCGCGCGGACGAGGCGACGCCGGGCTACATCCCCGGCCCGGTGCGGGCCGGCACCTGGTCCATCGCGCTGGGTCCGTACACGGTCTCGCCGCAGGGTCTCGCGTACGAAGTCACCATCACGCTCCGGTACGGCGCGCCCGGCCGGACATCGAAGCCGGTCTACCCGCCCGAGCGGGCCAAGGGCCGTGGCCGCGCCTGGTACCGCGGCGACTGCCATCTGCACTCCTGGTACTCGGACGGCAAGCGCACCCCGGCCGAGATCGCCGCGCTGGCCCGTGGCGCGGGGCTCGACTTCATCAACAGCTCCGAGCACAACACCCATGCGGCGCACCGGGCGTGGGAAGGGCAGTGGGGCGACGACCTGCTGGTCCTGACCGGCGAGGAGGTGACGACCCGCAACGGGCACGTCGTCGCGCTCGGCACCGACCCGGGGACCTTCATCGACTGGCGTTACCGGGCCCGCGACAACCGTTTCGGCCACTTCGCCCGCGAGATCAGGCGCTCCGGCGGCCTGGTCGTCCCGGCTCACCCGCACGCCACCTGCATCGGCTGCAACTGGAAGTTCGGCTTCGGCGAGGCGGACGCGGTGGAGGTGTGGAACGGCGCGTACACCCCCGACGACGAGGTCTCGCTCCAGTCGTGGGACAACACGCTGGTCGCCTCCGTGCGCTCCGGAAAGCGCTGGACCCCGGCGATGGGCAACAGCGACGCGCACCGCCACCCGGACCCGGTCGGCACACCGCAGACCGTGGTCCTGGCCGACGAGCTGTCCCGCGAGGCGATCCTGGACGGCATCCGGGCGGGACGTTCGTATGTCGCCGAGTCCTCCGCGGTGCCGCTGTCCTTCTCGGCGGCGGGCGGGCGAGGCCGACACGCGGGCATCGGCGAACGGCTGCGCGTCGACGCCGACGACCCGGTGACGGTACGTCTGGAGGTCAGCGGCGCGCCGAACTGCTCGGCCCGCATCGTCACCGACCAGGGCGTGCTGCACACGGCGGCGCTGCCGGCGTCGGGGACGGGCACGGTGGAGTGGGGCACGACGGCGTCGTACGCGGCCTATGTACGGGCGGAGGTGCGGCACGCGCCGGTGGTGCCGGGGCTGCCGGGCCCGTTGGCGGCGTTCACGAACCCGGTCTTCCTCGGAAGCTGAGGGATGTCGGCAGCTGAGGGATAAGGGGACGAGGCTCGCCTATGGCCGGCGCACCTCGAACTGGAAGCAGCCGTACTCCACGGCCCTGACATGTACGAGGACCACCTCGGGGTCGGCAAAGGCTTCCGCCAGCGCCGCGTCGAACCCTTCGGTGGCCGCCTCCGGAATCTCCAGGAGGCGGCCACCGCTGATGCGGCCTTCGGCGTCGTAGCGCCGCAACGTCCGCAGGGCCCCGGGGCGGGCGAAGGGGTACCCGTCCTGCTCCACCGGCCCCTCGCACTCATCGGCATGGATGAAGACGGGCCCCTGCTCGTCGTACGCACCGGGCTTGGCCCATGTCTGGGCGGCCCAGCGCCGCAGCGGCGCGTACGAGACGAGAGCGATCCGCTCCCCGGTCCCGCTCCGCCGCAGACAGCAGCGCAGCACTTCGCCGCCCTCGGTGTCGGTGTACGGGAGGCAGGGGCGGCCCGCGTCGTCGGTGTCGCGGAGCTGCTTGAGAGCGGTGGGCTCGATGGGGCGGGCGGTCCAGAGAGTCGATGTCATGACTTCAGCGTGGCGCGCGGGGCGTCCTAGTTCCGGCGGGAAACGGACATGGCGTTCAGCGGGCGCTGCCTGTGCGGTATCGGATCAGCTCCGTGGGCACCTCTGCTGTATCTCTCCGGGGCTGTCGCTACGCGGCGCCCGCCACTGTCAGGACCGCGACCGGCAGGAGCAGAATCCACTGCGGCAGCCGGAGCAGTGGCTTCGGCCAGCCGACCGACAGTGTGACGACCAGGAAGGCGACTGTGTACGCGACGAAGTGCGCAGCCACGAACCACGCCATCAGGCCGGTCGCTGACGTATCGTCCGCCAGCGCGAGGTAGACCAAGGCGGCTGCGGAGAGCACCAGGTCGACGCTCACCATGTGCCACACGGCATGAAGGACGCGCTTGGGTTCGTCAGCGAGTCCGCAGGACAGCAGCGGGCGGACCACATCCCGGTGCCCGCCGACGATGTGCGCTGCGGCCACACCGAACGCGGTGATGCCCGCTGCGAGAAGCCAGCCGTTCATCGGATCTCGATTCCTTTGGCTATGACAGCAGCGAGCCGGTCGGCCAGCTGACGGTCGGGATGTTCCCCGACCAGACCGACGTGGAAGAACACGGCTCCGGCCAGCGTGTCCAGGACCAGATCCACGGGCGTGGCGGCCGCGATCTCTCCGCGCGTCACGGCACGCTCGAAGACGATCAGCAGCCGCTCCTTCGACGGGGCCAGGAAGTCGCTGCGGATGCGCGCCTTCAGCACCGGATCGGCGGCGAAGTCGGCGAGCAGCCCCGGGAGCGCCGCTGCGGCGGCAGGTGCGTGGAACTCGTCGACCAGGCCCCGCAGCAGTGCGGTCAGGTCCCCGGCCAGCGTTCCGGTGTCTGGGACCGGAGCATGGTCGGTGGTCGTGAACACGGCCTCGAAGACCAACTCCGGCTTGCCCCGCCACCGCCGGTAGACCGTGTCCTTGCCGACACCGGCACGGGCAGCCACCGCCCCGATCGATGTCGCGGCGTAGCCGACCTCGATCACCAGCTCTGTGGCCGCGCTGACGATCGCCTCGTGCGAGCGGGGATCCCTGGGACGTCCCCTGGAGGACGGAAAGGAGCTCATAGCGATTTACGATACGGGTCGACCCGTTTGGTAAGCAACCCCGGTCGGCGTGCTGAGGGACATCACCGCTGCAGGGCATGCACACGCGCCATGAGACGAGCCGCGGCAGTGGCGCCAACCACAACGCACTTACCCAAGACCGCTTAGGGGCCGGTCAGGAGGTCGTCCTGCAGACGGTGGTCGGGGCCGAGCAGCAGGAGCCTGGCGAGCTGGTCGAACGGGGTGGCTGAGGGGACGTAGTGGTCGTCGTCGTACTCGTCGCACTCGTCGTCGCACTCGTGCTCGGGGTCCTCGGGCATCCGGATGAACGGGTCGCCGACCTGGAGGGGAGTGTGGTCGGGTTCCGGTCGGCAGTGCCAGGCCGCCCCGGAGCTGCGGATCTGAACCTCACCCAGGTACCAGACGGCTCCGGCGAGGAACGGATCTGCTTTCTGTGCCGCGTCCTGCATCTCCTCGTAGCTGCGGTACACGCCGAGTACCAGGTTCACGAGCTGGGTGAGAGAGGCGAGGGAGAAGTCCCACCCGCCGCCGGCCTCAGCGGCCCATGTGGGGAAGGACTCTTTCCGTTCGGTGAGCCAGGTGTTCAGGTGGGTGTTGTCCCGCCAGTCGTCCCGCTCTTGCGTCTCCTTGGGCATGCGACCCGAGGGTAGAGCACGCCGGTGACAACGCCCGAACGGGACACCCCGGTGGACCGGTTGACACGCCATTCCCCCAATAAGCCTGCGCCAACGAACAGTTGAGGCTCTAGGGTTCGTTGTTGGCGGAGTCATGTCACGGGGGTCACACACACCGCCAGGACATCACGCGTGCCCCCACCGCGGATGAAAGACACTCACGTGAGCCTTGAGATACCCGTGCGGCGGCGTAGCCGCATGTGGGGGAGGATCGCGGTCGCGCTCGCCTGCGCAGGCGTGCTGACCAGCGGTCTCCCTGGCGGTCTGCAGCATGACGCTGACGCTGCGCCCAAGCCGCCGCAGCGATGCGACCAGAAGTACAAGATTCCCAAACGGCCCCCGCCGCCGGGGCAGTCCCCCGAGGAGCTGCCCTACGACGTCCGCCCCGAGGCCGACTGGGACGAGTACGACTTCGACAACGACCGCAAGGCCATGGACGGCCTGACCCTGCCCACCGATCCCAAGGAGCGCGAAGAGTTCCAGAAGCGGATCGGTACGGACTACAAGAAGTACCCCGAAGGCGATCCGCGCCGGGTCTTCTCCACGTTCTTCAACAACCAGGAGAACGGCAAGCAGAAGTGGACCGGCACCTTCGAGGAGTGGCTGAACGAGCAGTACATCGAGAACCAGGCCCGTAACCGGCGTGGTCTGAAGTACGAGGCGAAGGTCGTCAAGGACTTGCAGCTCGGCGGGCCGGACTGGCTGTGCCAGTACACCGTCGAGATCCCTGACCCTGACGACCCCAAGAAGACCATCAAGCGGACGTACGACGCGTACAACAAGCGCACCAAGGAGTTCCTGGAGTTCAAGTCCGGCGGCGAGCACGACGGCGGACAGACGCCGAAGGACCGCAAGATCCTGAACCACCAGGACTTCAAGGAGCACAAGCTCCGCTACGTCTTCGGCCAGGAGCAGAAGAAGAACACCCGCACCGCGCTGGGCAACCTGAACAGGGCCGTCGGCGGCACCGACGCCGGCCGGCGGGTGTCCACCTACGAGCACCGCTCCACCGCGGCGCCCCGGTGGCGTCAGAGCGTCTACAGCAAGTACGACACCTGGATGAACGCCACCCCCAAGCCCAACCAGGGCTCCACCGGGGGCGGAAACGACGTTGTCAACCGCTCCGCGCCGAACCCCGAGGACGCCCGTAAGCAGATGGAGCGTGCCCGTCAGCTCAACCGGGGCGGCATGGGTGTGCGCGGTCCTGGCGGCGTCGACTTCAGCACGCTCGAGCTGCGGTACGTCGGCAAGCCGGTCAAGGGCAAGGGCCTGGACTACTCCTTCTCCGCAAGGAAGACGGACGAGGACACCAACCCGGGCTGGGGCGGCAAGGAGAAGGCCCAGCTCGTCTCCGACTCCTTCCTCACCTGGCTCGCCCTCACGCCGGAGAAGTTCTGGGTCAATCTGAACCCGGACCAGCCGGACAAGATCATGGACAGCGCGTTCGGCAGGACCGACGCGGGCCGGATCCTGCTGGAAGCCGACCTCCGGATGAAGCACGACTTCTACGAGGCGATGGACCCCAAGACCGACCTCGGCAAGCGGTTCTGGGAGTCACTGCCCAAGCAGAACGGCATGCCGTGCCTGCACGGCATCCGCAACTGGATCGAGCCCAAGCCCGCGCAGGTGCGCGAGCAGGACGGCGGCATCTACATCCTGGATGCCCCGCTGAAGCTCAACTCCACCCCGCAGCAGACCAGCACCGGCGGCCCGGGTGAGCCCATCTGCAACCCGAGCGACGCCGAGGCCAGGGCAGCTCAGGTCGTCGTGGACCGGATGATCGTCCCCGAGGTGGAGAAGGAGATCAACACCGCCCCGCAGTACGCCGACCTGCGCCGCGTCTACACCTCCCGGGTCGCCGCGGAGTGGATTCGCCAGCAGGACGCGAAGAACCCCACGGACTACCACAAGATCATCAACAGTGACGATGTGTCGAAGTGGCCGATCCGCGGGGCCAAGTGGGACAAGAACGACGTCTACCGCAAGTACGTGAAGATCTTCAAGGAAGGCGAGTTCCGCTACGAAATCCCGGCACGCGGAACCGTCTACACCTACATCGTCGGCGGCGTCGACCTCTCCAAGGCACCCAAGCGCAACATCACCAGCCAGCGCTTCGTTGCCGAACACCGACACCTGCCGAGGACGAAGGACACCTCCGTCAAGGCGATGACGGACGACGCCGAGAGCAAGGACACCCTTTACCTCGGCGGCAACACCTCCGGGAAGTCCACCGGAGGAGACCCGACCCCGGATCCGACCCCGTCGGACCCGGAGCCCACCGACCCGACGACGCCGTCGCACAGCCCGGACCCGGGCAACAGCCCCTCCCCGGGTGGTGAACCATCCAAGCCGGTAGACCCCAAGGACCCGGACGGCGACCTCGCCGACACCGGCTCCGACACGCCCATCGGCCTGATCGCCGGCATTGCCGCGGCCCTGGCGGCCGCCGGTGCAGCCCTCGTGTGGTGGAAGCGACGCAGGGACGCGGCGCAGACGTGAACTGAGACCACCCCACGGCCCATGACCGGCCGAGGTCAAGCAAGTTGAGTTCCATGCACAAGGGCCCCTCCCCCACTGATTCGGGAGAGGGGCCCTTCGCATTTCCAGTCGTTGACGACCTTTCCCGTACGGGTTTCTCGAGGCTTCAGCCGGGCCAGACGATCGACTGCAGCTCGCTGTACGCATGCAGCGCGTACGAACCCACGTCCCGCCCCACTCCGCTCTTCTTGAACCCGCCGAACGGCGCCTCCATATTCCGGCCGATGGTGTTGACGCCCACCCCGCCCGCCCGCAGCTGTCCCGCCACCCGGAACGCCCGGGCCACATCCCCCGACCAGACGTAGTCAATGAGGCCGTAGTCGCTGTCGTTCGCCAGCGCGACGCCCTCCTCCTCGTCGTCGAAGGGCACCACCACGAGCACCGGACCGAAGATCTCCTCCCTGACCACCCGCATGTCGTTCGTGCAGTCGGCGAAGAGCGTCGGCGCGACATAGAAGCCCCGGTCCAGTGACGCCGGGCGCTCGCCGCCCGCGACCGGCCGCGCGCCCTCCTTCTTCCCCAGTTCGATGTACGACTCGACCCGGTCACGGTGAGCCGCGGAGATCACCGGGCCGACCACCGTGCCCCGCTCCGCCGGGTCGCCCACCTTCATATGCGTGAGGTAGCCCGACAGCTTCTCGATCAGCAGGTCGTAGATGCCGCGTTGCGCGATCACCCGCGTCGGCGCCGTACAGATCTGGCCGCTGTAGAAGGAGAACGTGGTGCCGATGCCCGCCACCGCGGAGTCCGCATCCGCGTCGTCGAAGACCAGCGCCGCGCCCTTGCCGCCCAGCTCCATCAGCTGGCGTTTCATCCCCCGGCCGCAGACCTCCGCGATGCGCTGTCCGACCGCCGTCGAGCCGGTGAAGCTGACCATCTCGATGTCCGGGGAGTCGACGGCGGCCTCGCCGACGGCCGGCGAGGAGCCGGTCACGACATTCACGACGCCGGGCGGCACGCCCGCCTCCGCGAGAGCCTCGGCCATCCGGTAGACGGAGAGGGGGTCCTGCGGGGCGGGCTTCACGACGACCGTGTTGCCCATGGCGAGCGCGGGCGCCACCTTGCCCGCCGGGTTGGCCCAGGGGTTGTTGTACGAGGTGATGCAGGTGACGACGCCGACCGGGCGGCGTACGGCGAGCGCCCCGAACACACCGGCCCTGCCCATCGGGCCCGCGGCGTTGATCTGCGGCGGCAGCCCCTGCTCCACCGGTTCCAGCGCGCCCTTCGCGTACCGCCTGAAGCGGGCCGCGGCCACCGCGACCTGCATCCCGCGCGCGGTCGCCGTGGTCGCGCCGGACTCGGCGCGGGCCAGCAGAGCGTACGGCTCGGCCTCGCGCTGGATGACGTCGGCGGCCGCGTCCAGGATCCGGGCGCGCTCCTCGGGGGTGGTACGGGACCAGGTGGTGAAGGCCTCGCGGGCGGCGTACGCCGCCGCGTACACCTGGTCGCGGCTCGCCTCGGGCGCGAGGCCGACTACCTCCTCGGTGGCCGGGTTGAGCACTTCGTAGTGTCCGCCGTCGGGCTCGACCCACTCGCCACCGATGAACAGCCGCTGCGGGTGCGTCACTTGGTGCTCACCGTCTGCGTGTCGCGGCCGGACCTGAGGACCGTGCCCGGCACCGCCCCGGTGACCTGGTCGTCCCGTATCGTCTCCACGCCGTTGACCCGCACCGACACGATGCCGATCGCCTTCGCGTCCAGCCGCGGGCTGTCACCCGGCAGATCGTGTACGAGGGTCGCCGGGCCCGCCTCGATCCGCTGCGGGTCGAAGAGGACGAGGTCGGCGTGCCAGCCCTCCTGGACGCGGCCGCGTTGGCGCAGGCCGAAGAGGCGCGCCGGGTCGTCGGTCAGCATCTTCACGGCCTCCTCCAGGCCGACGAGCCCCCGGCCGCGCAGACAGTCGCCGATGAAGCGCGTGGTGTACGGCGCACCGCACATCCGGTCCAGGTGCGCGCCCGCGTCGGAGCCGCCGAGCATGACGTCCTCGTGCTGCCAGGTCTGCCGGCGCAGTTCCCAGCTCGCCGGGTCGTTGTCGGTGGGCATCGGCCACAGGACCGTACGCAGCTCGTCGTTGGCGCAGATGTCGACGAGGCAGTGGAAGGAGTCCTGGCCGCGCTCGGCCGCGATGTCCTTCACCACCCGCCCGCTCAGACCCTCGTTCTCCTTGGAGTACGTGTCGCCGATGACGTAGCGGCCGAAATTCGCGAGGCGGCGGAAGACTCCGGCCTCCTTGCTGTCGGCGCGGCGCAGCATGTCCGCGCGTACGCCGGGGTCGCGGAGTCTCTCGATCCGTTCGGGGACGGGGAGGGAGAGGATCTCGCCCCAGCCGGGGATGAGATTGAGCGCGCAGAAGGTCCCCAGCGACATGTTCATCGGGGTGAGGATCGGCATGGTCAGGGCGACGATGCGGCCGCCGGCCCCGCGGGCGCGCTCGCTCGGTATCAGCTGGCGCGGTACGCGCTCGGGCACGGACGCGTCGATGGTGAGAACGTTCCAGTTCAGCGGCCGTCCGGCGGCCGCGGTCATCGCGACGAACAGATCGATCTCCTCGTCGGCGAACTGGTCCAGACAGCCCGCGACGATCGCTTCCAGCTGCGTGCCCTCGTGCTCGGCGACTGCCCTGGACAGGGCGAGGAGTTCTTCCGGCTCGGCGTGCCGGGACGCGACCGGTTCGCCGTCTCCGTCGGAGTGGGTGGATGACTGGGTGGTGGAAAGCCCCCACGCGCCCGCGTCCATCGCGTCGTGGAAGAGCCTGAGCATCGCGTCCAGCTGCTCGGGCGTGGGCTGCCCGCCGACCGCGTCGGGCCCCATGACATGCCGGCGCAGCGCGCAATGGCCCACCATGAAGCCCGCGTTGACGGCGATCCGGCCCTCCAGGGCGTCCAGATACTCACCGAAGGTGTGCCAGTTCCACGGCGCGCCATCCTCCAGGGCGACCAGCGACATGCCCTCGACCCTGGACATCATGCGGCGCGTGTAGTCGGCGTCCTCGGGACGGTCGGGGTTGAGCGGGGCGAGGGTGAAGCCGCAGTTGCCGCCCGCGACGGTGGTCACGCCGTGGTTCATGGAGGGCGTGGCGTACGGGTCCCAGAACAGCTGCGCGTCGTAGTGCGTGTGCGGGTCGACGAAACCGGGGGTGAGGACGAGCCCGGACGCGTCCTCGCTCGTCCTGGCTTCCTCGACGGTCCCCGGGGCGGCAATGACGGCGATGCGCCCGTCCCGTATCCCGACGTCGGCGACGTACGCGGGGGCGCCCGTCCCGTCCACGACGGTCGCGGAGCGAATGAGGTGGTCGAGCATGACGTGAAGTCCCTTCCGTACGTCGGTGATTCGTGGCTCCGGCCGGGGCGGCGGCGCGGCAGGCCGCTGCCGGGTGCACGCCGCCCCGGCCGGAGCGCGGGGGCAGCGGTCCGGGAGGCCGCCGCCGTTCTGTGGGCGGGGGCGTTTTCCCCACCCCGCCCTCCCCCTACGGCCTGGCGGCCGTGGGAGGGACCCCCATCCCGTACTGGGGGCAAGTCCCCGGACCGCCCCCTACGCCCTGCGGGCGTGGGGGGACCCCCAGTACGCCCTTCGGGCGTTGTCCTCAATCGCCGGACCGGCTGAAATTGAGCCCCTTGGGGGTCCCCCCGGACGAAGTCTGGGGGAGATTGAGGCGCGGAGCCCGGGGCAGAGCCCCGAAATTCAGCCCGCCCGGCGGAAACTCAAGCCCCGCCGGATTGAGGCGCGGTCCCGGACGCCAACTCAAGCCCCGCCGGCGATTGAGGCGTGGGGGTCCCACCACGCCCGCCAGGGCGTAGGGGGAGGGTCTGGGGCGGAGCCCCAGTCGGGCGGCCCGCACGGGCCTCCTCAGCTCGCCGCCCGGCGGAAGCGCGTCGTCCGGTGCACCGGATCCGTGTCGATCTTCGGGATTACATGCTCGCCGACCAGCCGTATCGACTGGAGCGTGTCCTCGCGGGAGATCCCGATCGGAAGCCCGAAGCTCAGCTGGTCCGCCCCCGCCTGCTCCCAGCGCTTGCACTGGGTCAGCACCTCGTCCGGATCGCCGCAGATCAACAGCTCCTCGGCGATGAGGAGTTCGATGATCTCCTCATTGAACTCGGGCAGCGTCTCCGGCCACACCGGGAAACCCTCCGGCCGCGGGAAAGTGTCGTGGTAACGGAAGACCAGCGACTGCAGGTAGTGCAGGCCGCCGCCCGCGGCTATGCGCACCGCCTCATCGTGCGTGGGCGCGCAGATCGCCGTCGACGTCACCATCACGTTGTCGTTGACGAAGTCCCCGACCGGCTCCGCCTCGATGATCGCCGTCTTGTACTGCTCCAGCACCCACTCCATGTCGGAGACCTTCTGCACGCTGAAGCCCAGTACCCCGAGCCCCTTCTTCGCCGCCATGGCGTACGACGGCGGTGACCCGGCCGCGTACCACATCGCCGGGTGGGACTTCCCGTACGGCTTCGGCAGCACCTTGCGCGGCGGCAGCGACCAGTGCTTGCCCTGGAAGCCGGCGTACTCCTCCTGGAGCCACATCTTGGGGAACTCCGTGATCGTCTCTTCCCAGAGTTCCTTGGTGTGGTTCATGTCGGTGATGCCCGGCAGGAAGCCGAGGATCTCGTGGCTGCCCGCACCGCGGCCCGACCCGAACTCGAAGCGGCCTTCGGAGAGATGGTCGAGCATGGCGACCTTCTCGGCGACCTTCACGGGGTGATTCACGGGCGCCAGCGGGTTGAAGATGCCCGAGCCCAGATGGATCCGGTCCGTCGCGTGCGCGAGATAGCCGAGGAACACGTCGCTCGCCGAGAGGTGCGAGTACTCCTCCAGGAAGTGGTGCTCGGAGGCCCAGGCGTACTTGAATCCGGACTTGTCCGCCTGGATGACGTACTCGGTCTCCTCCATCAGCGCCTTGTGCTCGGCGAGCGGATCGGTCTCGGCGCGCTTGCCGACGTATCCCTGTACAAAGAGCCCGAATTCCACGGGGGTTCACCGCCGTCCTATATTTCTGACGGATCGTCAGATCTGGATGGCCCCGACTGTTCCACCGCGCGGATGAAGCGTCAATAGATTCCCCTGACGCCCAGTCAGAAAAGACTCACTCCGGCCAGCCAGCCGCCGTCGATGACGAAGGGCTGTCCGGTTATGTACGAGGAGTCCTCGCTGGTCAGGAAGAGTGCGAGCTTCGCGACCTCCTCCGGCCGCCCGATCCGGCCGAGCGGCACGAGCTTGTGGTACAGCTCACCCACCGCCGCCGGGTCCACGCCGTCCGGGTTGCTCATTGGGGTGTCCACCGCGCCCGGGCAGACGGCGTTGACCCGGATGTTCCCGGCAGCCAGCTCGACGGCCGCCACCCGGGTCAGACCGAGCACGGCGTGCTTGGTCGCGGCGTACGCGCCCACGCCCGCCATGCCCGTGAGAGCCGTGTACGAAGCCGTGTTGACGATCGTCCCGCCGCCGGCGGCCTCGATCTCGGGCGCGACATTACGAATGCCGAGGAAGCAGCCGACCTGATTGACCTGGACGACCTGCTGGAACTCGTCCAGCGGCGTGGACACCAGCTCGTTGAAGCGCAGGATCCCCGCATTGCTGACCAGCCCGTCGATCTTCCCGAACGCCTCCTTCGCGGCGGCCACGGCGGCGATCCAGTCGGGCTCCCGGCTCACATCGAGATGGACATACGCGGCCGCGGTCTCACCCAGCTCCTCGCACAGCTCCTTCGCGAGCGCCTCGCCCTGGTCGTCGAGCACATCGGCCAGCACCACCTTGGCGCCCTCCGCCGCGAAGAGCCGCGCCTCCTGCTCGCCCTGTCCGCGCGCCGCGCCGGTGATGAGGATGACGCGCCCGTCGAGCTTGCCCATGTCCGTACTCCCTAAGTGTTGAGGTGCGAAGCCACGTCGGCGCCGAACGCCGCCATCTGGTCGATGAGTTCGGCGCGGCTCCGGCTGCGGAACCGGACCTGGATCTGGTGCACGCCCATCGCGGCGTAGGCGCGCAGCGATTCGGCGATGACGTCGGGCTTGCCGGACAGGGTCCGCCGGCCGACCTCCCACGTCGCGTCTCCCACATAGAGGGGCTCGGTGATGGCCCCGATCTCAATGGGTTCGGTGATTCCCGCCTCTTGCCTGTACGCCCTCAATTTCGCTATTTGCGCCGGAAGTTCGGTGCGCGGATCCCCTTGGGGCAGCCAGCCGTCGCCCCGCACGGCGGCCCTGCGCACGGCGGCGGGCGAGGAGCCTCCGACCCAGAGCGGGATCTGCGGCTGGGCGGGCCTGGGCCGCTGCCCGAGCCCACTGAAGGAGAACCGTTGCCCGGCGAACTCGGGGTACTCCTCCGTGCCGAGCGCCGCCCTCAGCGCGTCGATCGTCTCGTCGAGCACAGCCCCGCGCCGGGCGAAGTCGACGCCCAGCGCCTGGAACTCCTCCGCCACATGTCCGGCACCGACCCCGAGGATCAGCCGGCCGCCGGAGAGATGGTCCAAGGTGGCGTACTGCTTGGCGGTCGCGAGGGGGTGCCGCAGCCCGACGACGGCGACATGGCTGAGCAGCAGGACGCGCTCGGTGATCCCGGCGAGAAAGGAGAGCGTGGCGACGGGGTCGTACCAGACGGTGGACATGGCCCCGGCGAGCCGCCGCGGGATCGCGACATGGTCGCAGCTCGCGAGATACGCGAAACCGGCGCGGTCGGCGGCCCTGGCGATCTCGGCGAGGTCCTCGGCGCCGGCTCCGGCCTCCCAGGGCTCGGCGTAGATGGTGCTCTGCGACTGGACCGGGAGCTGCATCCCGTACGACAGCCGCCCTTTGGGCAGTACTTGCACATGCACCGTGCCGCCTCCTCCGCCCTGACCTGACGTGCCGTCAACTAGCCAAGCGGAGCCATCGTCGTACCTGACGCCCCATCAGACAAGGGGTCGCGCGGACGGCAGCCGGTCTCAGCACACGTCGAACCCCAGCGAGGTGGCGATGACGGCGGCCTGCTCCAGATCGATCTTCGCGCCCGCGAGTTCGACGGTGAGGGGATCAAGGGCGGACAGGTCGCTGCCGCGGAGATCCGCACCGGTGAGCTTCGAGCCGTGCAGCATGGCCCCGGACAGATCCACGCCCGCGATGGTCGCCCCTTCCAGCCGGGCGGCGGTGAGGTCGGCCTCCCGCATCCGCACCCCTTCGAAGACCGCCTTGCGCAGATCGGCAGCGGGCAGCCCGACGAAGGACCAGTCCCCGCCGGTCACCGAGAAGAGATTGAAGGTGGACTGCTGGAAGAGGCTGCCGATGGCCTTGCACTGCTCGAATCGGGTGTCGAAGAAGGTGCAGCTCTTGAAGGTGCAGTTGGTGAAGGCGGCATTGGTGTGCCGGGAGGCGTTGAACCGTACGCCGGAGAAGGTGCACTCGTCGAAGATGCCGCCGTCGTTGACGACCTCGGTCCAGTCCGTGTCGTAGAAGGTGTGGCGGGCGAACCTCTGCCCGGACAGATCCCGTCCGTACCAGTCCTCGCCCCTGATGACGAGCCCTTCGTCGGGGACGGGGGGCCGGTGCGAGGAGGGGTCGGCATTGGCACGCTCGCGTTTGCTGGACATGCTTCCGATTGAACACCCCGGCACTGACATCGGCCGTCGGCCGGCAGCCTCAGCCGAGCAGGGCGTACACAGTGGAGGCGCGGGCGGCGACGTCCTCGGAGCCGTCGGCCGTCATGGTGATGTCCGCGAAGGCCATACGGCGCCCGAGCTTGGTGATCCGGGCGTCGAGCAGCACGTCGGCACCGAGAATCGCGCGCTGGAAGGTGGTCGACTGCTGGACGGTGGTCATCGGCCCGTACTCACCGCGTGCCGACGCGACGGCGATCACGGTGGCGGTGTCCGCGGCGGCCATGAGCGCCTGCCCCGACAGCGCGCCGCCTTCACGGGCGAGCCGGTCGGACCAGGGCAGCCGCAGGACGGCGTGGCGCTCGCCGGTCTCGACGACGGCGAGTTTGAGATCGAGCACCCAGGGCGCGAAGTTGTCGGCGAGGATCTTCTCGGCTTCGGCGAGAGGCAGCGTCATGCCCTGATGGTGCACCGGAAAACCGCTTCCGGGTAGCGCGCTACGGGGTGGTGTCGCCCAGGCGTGCCGACTTCGGGTGGGGCGCCCGAGGGCGGCCCCCGGCGGGGGCCCGCGAGCCCGCCCCCGCCCGAACCGCAGCCGTCAGGTTCCGGATCCCGCCCCCGGCCCCGCCCAGAGCCCGTCGTCCGTCAGGCCGAGCAGCTCGATCGCGTTCCGGCGGACGATCCGCTCCACCACATCCGACGCCAGGTGGCCCATCTGGCTCTCCCCGACCTCCTTCGACTTCGGCCACGTCGAGTCCGAGTGCGGGTAGTCCGTCTCGTACAGCACATTCCCCACACCGATCGCGTCCAGGTTCCGCAGTCCGAACGCGTCGTCGAAGAAGCAGCCGTAGACATGCCCGGCGAACAGCTCGGAGGGCGGCCGAAGGACCTTGTCCGCGACGCCGCCCCAGCCGCGGTTCTCCTCCCAGACCACGTCCGCGCGCTCCAGGATGTACGGGATCCACCCGATCTGGCCCTCCGCGTACATGATCTTCAAGCCGGGGAAGCGCTCGAACTTGCCGCTCATCAGCCAGTCGACCATCGAGAAGCAGCAGTTGGCGAAGGTGATCGTCGAGCCGACGGCCGGCGGGGCGTCGGCCGATGTCGAGGGCATCTTCGAGGACGAGCCGATGTGCATCGCGATCACGGTGCCCGTCTCGTCGCAGGCCCGCAGGAAGGGGTCCCACTCGTCCGTGTGGATGGACGGGAGGCCGAGGTGCGGGGGTATCTCGGAGAAGGCCACCGCCCGTACGCCCCGCGCCGCGTTGCGGCGGACCTCCGCCGCCGCCAACTCCGCGTCCCACAGCGGGATGAGCGTGAGCGGGATGAGACGGCCGTGCGCCTCGGGGCCGCACCACTCCTCCACCATCCAGTCGTTGTACGCGCGCACCCCCAGCAGCCCCAGCTCGCGGTCCTTCGCCTCGGTGAAGGTCTGACCGCAAAAGCGCGGGAACGTCGGGAAGCAGAGCGCCGACTGGACGTGGTTGACGTCCATGTCGGCGAGGCGCTCCGGGACGCTGTACGACCCCGCCCGCATCTGCTCGTACGTGATGATCTCGAGCTTGATCTCGTCGCGGTCGCAGCCGACCGCCGTGTCCAGCCGGGTCAGCGGCCGGTGCAAATCCTCGTAGACCCACCAGTCGCCTATCGGCCCGTCGTCCCCCTGTACGCCCATCACCGGGGCGAACCTGCCACCCATGAAGGTCATTTCTTTCAGCGGGGCCCGGACGATCCGCGGGCCGGTGTCCTGGTACTTCGACGGGAGCCGGTCCCGCCAGACGTTGGGGGGCTCCACCGTGTGGTCGTCCACCGAGATGATCTTCGGGAAGGTCTCCATGCGTTCCACGGTAGCGCTTACCTGACGATCCGTCAGCTATCTGGCGCTGACCAACCGGCCCCGACCACTGCCCCTGATCACCACCTCCTGACAAAGATCACACACCATGCTCACCTCGCGCGGGTTAGCCAACAGCCGTACCAGGGCAGGGCCGAGGAGGAAGTGCCCCGCTGCTGACGGGGCCACCATGCACAGGGCAGACTGTCGAGGGCGATTCCGGCAGTACGGGGCAGGGGGCAGCTATGGACCGTGACAGCGGGCCACGCGTACCGGAGCAGCGCGCTCCGGCGCAGAGCGGCGTCAGCGAACTGCGCTTCAGCGTGCTCGGCCCGGTACGCGCCTGGCGCGGCGGCGAGAGCCTGCCGTCCGGATCACCGCAGCAACGCGCCCTGCTGGCCGCGCTGCTGCTGCGCGACGGCCGTACCGCCACCGCCTCCGAACTGATCGACGCGATCTGGGGCGAGGACCCGCCCTCGCAGGCGCTCGCCGCGGTCCGCACCTACGCCTCCCGGCTGCGCAAGGTACTCTCCGCGAACGCCCTGGTCAGCGAGTCGGGCGGCTATGCCATACGGGTCAGGCGCGATGCCCTCGACCTGTCGGTGGCACAGGAGTTGGCCGCCGAGGCGGAGAAGTCCCGTGCCGCCGGGGACCGCGGCCAGGCCCGCGTACTCATCAACAAGTCGCTCGGCCTGTGGGACGGCGAGCCGCTGGCCAATGTGCCGGGGCCGTACGCCGAGAACCACCGGGCCCGCCTCGACGAGTGGCGGCTCCAGCTCCTGGAGACCCGGCTCGACCTCGACCTGGAGGTCGGCAGCCACGCCGAGGCGGTCTCGGAACTGACCGCGCTCACCGCCGCCCATCCACTGCGGGAGCGGCTGCGCGAGCTGCTGATGCTGGCCCTGTACCGCAGCGGGCGGCAGGCCGAGGCGCTCGCCGTGTACGCCGACACCCGACGGCTGCTCGCCGAGGAGCTGGGCGTCGACCCGCGGCCCGAACTCGCCCGGCTGCAGCAGCGCATTCTGCAGGCCGACGAGGAACTGGCCCGCCCCAGCGAGGAGCCCGCCCCTGCCCCGCACGTCACCCGGCCCGCCCAACTCCCGGCCACGGTCCCGGACTTCACCGGACGCGCCTCCTTCGTACGCGAACTGGTCGGCCAGCTGGCGACCGCTGAGGGCACGGTGATGGCCGTTTCGGCGCTTGCGGGCATCGGTGGCGTCGGTAAGACGACTCTCGCGGTCCATGTGGCGCACGAGGCGCGGCCGCAGTTCCCGGACGGCCAGCTGTACGTCGACCTCCAGGGCGCGGGCAGCCGCGCCGCCGAGGCGGAAACGGTGCTCGGGGCCTTCCTGCGCGCGCTCGGCACCCCGGACTCCGCGATTCCGGACACCCTCGACGAGCGGGCGGCGCTCTACCGCTCGACGCTGGACGGCCGCCGCATCCTGGTCCTCCTCGACAACGCGCGCGATGCCGCGCAGATCCGCCCCCTGCTGCCCGGTACGGCGGGATGCGCGGCCCTGGTCACCAGCCGCGTCCGGATGGTCGACCTGGCCGGCGCGCACCTCGTCGACATCGATGTGATGTCGCCGGAGGAGGCGCTCCAGCTGTTCACCCGGATCGTGGGCGAGGAGCGGGTCACCTCCGAGCGCGAGGCGGCGCTCGATGTGGTCGCGGCGTGCGGGTTCCTGCCGCTCGCGATCCGTATCGCCGCATCCCGGCTGGCCGCGCGCCGCACCTGGACGGTCTCGGTCCTGGCCGCGAAGCTCGCGGACGAGCGCCGCCGGCTGGACGAACTCCAGGCCGGGGACCTCGCGGTCAAGGCCACCTTCGAACTGGGCTACGGCCAGCTGGAGCCGGGACAGGCGCGCGCCTTCCGCCTCCTCGGCCTCGCCGACGGCCCCGACATCTCGCTCGCCGCGGCCGCCGCGGTGCTCGATCTGCCGCCCCAGGAGACGGAGGACCTGCTGGAGGCGCTGGTCGACACGTCGCTGGTGGAGTCGGCGGCGCCGGGGCGCTACCGGTATCACGATCTCGTACGGCTCTACGCGCGTGCCTGCGCGGAGCGCGACGAACAGCCGCCGCAGGAGACGGAGTTGGCTCTGACGCGGCTGCTCGACTTCTATCTGGCGACGACGTCGAAGGTGTTCGCCATAGAACGGCCGGGCGACCGGCTGGTTGCCCACCTGGAGCCGACCGGCCACCCGGGGCTCGAGTTCACCGACCGGCAGGACGCGCAGGACTGGTTCTACGCGGAGGCGCATTGCCTTCTGGCCTGTGCGCGACAGGCTGCCGGTGGGACGGGCCGGCTCCGGGCGGCCGTCGATCTGCTGTGGGCGGCACAGGATCTGGCGGAGTCCGGCGCGAACTCCAAGGTGTACGAGGCCGTCGCCTTCACGGCGCTCGAAGCGGCACGCGCCGTCGGCGACACCCGCACCGAGGGGCGCGCGCGGACTTCCGTGACCAACGTCCATCTGGTGGCGGGCCGTTACGAGGAGGCGGACGAGGAGGCCAAGCAGGTGGCCGTGCTCGCGAGAGACGCGCACGACCCGGCGCCCGTGTACTGGTCCGACAACGACCGCGGCATCATCGCCTTCATACAGGGGCGCAACGAGGAGGCCGAAGCACACCTGCGCCGGGCGAGGGAGGGATCACGCGCCGACGGGAACCTTCCCGGAGAGGCCAGCGCCCTGTGCAACCTCTCGCGCATCCACGTCGCCACGGGCCGCACCGCGAAGGGCATCGCGCTCGCCGAGCAGGGCATCGCGATGTACCACCGGATCGGACACCCGCTCCGGCTGGCCAATGCGCGCTACGCCCTGGGGGTCGCGCTCACCCAGGCCGGGCGTCACACCGAGGCGCTGGAGCAACTGGCCGAGGCACTTGACCGGTTCGAGGCGAACCGGCAGCGCCTGTGGGAGGGGACCACGCACTTCCGCATCGCGCAGGCCCATCTCGCGGCCCGCGGCGCCGCGCGGGCAGCCCAGCACGCCGAGCAGGCGCTGGCCATCGGATGCATCGGCGGCGACCGGATCCGGGCGAATGTGCTGGTCACGCTGGGCAAGGCGCTGGACAGCCTCGGTCAGGCGGACCGGGCGCGTGCCTGCTGGCGAGAGGCGCTGTTGCTGCACGAGCAGTCGGGCGCCCCGGAGGCCGAGGAAGTACGGGAGTTGCTCACCCCCCTCAGTGGGGCGGCCTGAGAACTCCGGGCCAGGGCGTTCATCGATTGTTTATGCTCGTCCGACATGCTCAACAGCATTCGATCCGTCGCGTCGGGGGGCAAGCGGATCGCTGGGACCGTCACCTCAGCAGGGGCGGCAGGTCCACTGGCCTTCTGTCCGGCGACCCTCGGGGGAGTCTCCGGGCAGAAGGCCGCCTTCGGTCATGACGAAGCAATCCCATGGGGGACACCATGAGCAGCAACGAGCAGAACCAGGAAAAGATCACCACGTTGGGCGCCCACCACGCGCCCGCACCGCCGACCGACGGCACCCTCACCACCATGGACCACCACGCCCCGGCCCCGCCCAAGGGCTGATCCGGACTCCACTCGGACGGAGTGCGGCCGCGGCGGCGCGGAGGGGGAGCCGTCGCGGCCGCGGCATGTACGGCGCCGGGACGCCGCCTGCGTCCCGGCGCCCGCGTATGTCCGGGCCGGTCAGGCGCGCGCCCGCGACCGGACGGTACGCCGCCCGTCCGATGCCGTCAGGCCCGCTGCCGCGACCGCAGCTCCGTCTTCAGAACCTTCCCGCTCGCGTTCCTGGGCAGTTCGCTGACGAACTCGACCTCCCTCGGGACCTTGTAGTTCGCCATCTCCCGCCGCGACCAGGCGATCAGATCGTCCGCCGTGAGCGTCGAGCCCCGGTGCCGTACCGCATACGCCTTGCCCACCTCGCCGAGCCGCGGGTCGGGGACGCCGATGACTGCCACATCCGCCACATCCGGGTGCAGGCCCAGCAGTTGCTCGATCTCCGCCGGGTAGGCGTTGAAGCCGCCGACGATGAACATGTCCTTGATCCGGTCGGTGATACGGAGATTGCCGCTCTCGTCCAGTACGCCGACGTCTCCCGTGCGCAGCCAGCCGTCCTCGGTGATCGCCTGCGCCGTCTCCTCCGGGTCCTCGAAGTACCCCCGCATCACATGGTGACCACGTACCAGCACCTCGCCCGGTTGCCCGGCGGCGGCCGACACGCGGACCTCGGTGCCGGGGATCGCGCGGCCCGAGGTGGTGGCGATCGTCTCCGGGGCGTCGCCGCGGCGGCACATGGTGACGATGCCGCTCGCCTCGGAGAGGCCGTACGCGGTCAGCACCGTGGCGATGCGCAGTTCGCTGCGCAGCCGCTCCACCAGCCGGAGCGGGACCACCGCCGCGCCGGTGACCACAAGGCGCAGCGCGGACAGGTCGTGCTGGTCGCGGGCCGGGTGGTCGAGCAGCGACTGGTGCAGGGTCGGCGGGCCGGGCAGCACCGAGATGCGTTCGGAGGCGATGTTGGCCAAGACCGTGTCCACATTGAAGACCGGCTGCGGAACCATCGTCGCGCCCCGGGTCAGACAGGCGATGATGCCCGCCTTGTAGCCGAAGGTGTGGAAAAAGGGGTTCACGATCAGATAGCGGTCGCCCTCGCGCAGCCCGGCGAGTTCGCTCCACACGTCGTAGCAGCGCAGCGTCTGCGCATGGGTGATGACAGCGCCCTTGGGGCGGCCGGTGGTGCCCGAGGTGAAGATGATGTCGGAGGGGGCCGAGGAGTCGATCGAGTCGGCGCGGGTGCGGACTTCCGCCGATGTCACCGCGTCGCCGCCCGCCAGGAAGTCCTTCCAGGTGCGGAAGTCCTCGGGCGCACTGTCGGCGAGGACCACGACCTGTTCCAGGTGCGGCAGGTTCACCTCGGCGCGGCGCAGGGACGCGACGTACGAGGTGCCGAGGAAGGTGCCGGTGACGAAGAGCAGTCTGGCCCGGCTGCGCTGGAGTACGTACGCGGCCTCCGTTCCCTTGAAGCGGGTGTTCAGCGGCACCAGCACCGCGCCGGCCGTGACCGCGCCGAGCGCCGAGACGATCCAGTCGAGGGTGTTCGGTGCCCAGATGGCGACCCGGTCGCCCGGTTCGATGCCCGAAGCCATACAGCCGGCGGCCGCCCGTTCGACGCGCTCGCCCAGTTCGGCGTACGAGACGCGGGTGCGGCCATCGACGACGGCCTCCCGCTGCCCGTAACGTCCCGCAGCGCTCCGTACCAGCTTCGGGATGGTGCCCCACTCCAGGTCGCCGCGCATCGTAAGCCCTCCCACCGCAGTAGCTGACTGTCCGTCAGATTAGCTGTACTCTCCCCCTCATGGCGAGCCTCAAGGACGCAGCCGCGATAGCCGGAATCGGGCAGACGGCCTTCGCGAAACACCTTCCCGAATCCGAGAAGACCCTGGCCTGCCGGGCCATCGTCGCCGCGCTCGACGACGCCGGCATCGACCCGTCCGAGGTCGACGGCTTCGCCTCGTACACGATGGAGGAAACGGACGAGGTCGAGATCGCGAAGTCCATCGGTGCCGGAGACGTGACCTTCTTCTCCAAGGTCGGCTACGGCGGCGGCGGTTCCTGCGCCACCGTCGCCCATCTCGCCGGGTCGATCGCGACGGGCCAGGCGAGCGTGGGGGTCGCCTGGCGCTCACGCAAACGCGGATCGGGCCCAAGGCCCTGGAAGAACACCGCCGTTCAGCTGCCCACCCCCGGCCAGTGGACCCGGCCGTTCGGGCTGCTGCGGCCCGCCGACGAGATCGGCATGCTGGCGAGGCGCTATATGCACGAGTACGGCGCCACCCGCGACCATCTCTTCAACGTCGCCCTCGCCTGCCGCAACCGCGCCAACCAGAACCCCGCCGCGATGATGTACGAACGGCCGCTGACCCGCGACATGTATATGAACTCGCGATGGATCAGTGAGCCGCTCTGCCTCTTCGACAACTGCCTGGAAACGGATGGCGCGCTGGCCTGTGTGATCGTGAGCGCCGAGCGCGCCCGCGACTGCCGCCACCGGCCGGTGTACATCCACTCCGCCGCCCAGGGCCTGCCCGCCCAGCACCACGGAATGGTCAACTACTGGAACGACGACCCGCTCACCGGACCCGCCTGGACAGCGGCCCGCCAGCTGTGGAAGACCGCCGACTTCGGGCCGCAGGACGTCGATGTGGCGCAGATCTACGATGCGTTCACCCCGCTCGTACCGCTCTCCCTGGAGGGCTACGGCTTCTGCGGCAGGGGTGAGGGCGCGGCCTTCACCGAGGGCGGCGCGCTGGAGATCGGCGGCCGGCTGCCCCTCAACACGGGGGGCGGCGGACTGAGCGAGGCGTACGTACACGGCTTCAACCTCATCAACGAGGGCGTGAAGCAGTTGCGCGGCATCTCCACCGCGCAGGTCCCGGACGCCGCGACCTGCCTGGTCACCGCGGGCGAGGGTGTGCCCACTTCGGCTGTTCTGCTGAGGAGTTGAGATGCTCACACCGGTCGTCGACGAGGACGGCGCGCCCTTCTGGGAGTACGCCGCCCGGGGCGAGCTCCGCGTTCAGGCCTGCGCGCCCTGCGGCGAGCTGCGCTTCCCGCCCCGGCCCTGCTGCCCGCACTGCCGGTCCTTCGACAACGAGTGGCACAGGATGAGCGGGCGCGGGCGCATCTGGTCGTACGTCGTTCCCCATCCGCCGCTGCTGCCCGACTACGCCGCCCAGGCCCCCTACAACGCGGTCGTCGTCGAGCTCCTGGACGCCCCCCACGTCCGGCTCGTCGGCAATGTGGTCGCAGCGCCGGACGCTTCGCTGAACTCGGTTGACCCGGCGCGGCTGCGCATCGGCGCGGGGGTGAAGGTGGCGTTCACCCGGCTCGGTGACCTCACTGTGCCGCGCTGGCTGCTGGAGCGCTCATGAGCGTGCGTATCGACAGCGACAAGGAGACGGGCGTGGCGCTGGTCACGCTCGACCGGCCCGAGAAGCACAACGCGATCGATCTGGAGACCGCAACCGAACTGACCGCTGTCTGGCGGGAGTTCCGGCGCGACGACGCCGTACGGGCCGTGGTGGTGACCGGCGCGGGCAGCAAGGCGTTCTGCACCGGCATCGACCGCTCGGTGCGGGTGCCACAGCCCTCCTCCCCGTACTCGATCGACGATCCGCTGATCGCGATCGGGCCGAAGGCGAACGACCTGTGGAAGCCGGTGATCGCGGCCGTGGAGGGGATGGCCTGCGGCGGGGCGTTCTATCTGATCGGCGAGAGCGAGTTCGTGGTGGCGTCGCGGGAGGCGACGTTCTTCGACCCGCATACGACGTACGGCATGGTCAGCGCGTACGAGACGATCTATCTGGCGCAGCGGATGCCGTTCGGTGAGGTGGCGCGGATGGCGCTGATGGGGACGGCGGAACGGATATCGGCCCGGCGGGCCTACGAGACGGGCCTGGTCTCGGAGTTGACCGAACCGGGCGAGGCGGCGGCGGCCGCGCTGCGCGCCGCGGCGGTGGTGGCGTCGCATCCGGCCGAGGCGGTGCAGGGGACGGTACGGGCGGTGTGGTCTGCGCGCGAGGCGGCGAGGACGCAGGCACTCGCCCACGCCCCGCACCTGATTGCGCTCGGGAATCTGCCACCGGAGCGGCAGGCGGAGCTCTTCGAGGACGGGCGGGGCAGGGGGAGTTACCGGGCGCGGTAGCCGGGACTCCGCCCCGGACCCTCCCCCTCGCCCTGCGGGCGTGGGGGGGACCCCCACGCCTCGAACGCCGGCGAGTCTCCATCAGAGCCCTCTTGGCGGGCCAGGGCGGCTGCCACCTCAGGCCAGTCCCGAGGCCCTGAGCAGCCTGCTGCCTCAGCCCCCCGCCACCTCAACCCGTCCCCGGGGCCCGGGCGGCCTGGCGCAGGCGGCTCAGTCGTCGAGCAGGGCGTCCGCTTCGCACTTCTTCACGCGCGACACCTTCTTGGGGCTCTGCATCCTGACCTTGACGGTCTCGGTCTCCCCGGCGTCCAGGCTGACCTTGGTGTAACCGCGGTCGACAACCTCACCCACGGCGTCCAGGAACACCACGTCGACCTCGTACAGATGCGCCACCGTGGAGCCCGAGACGACCTTCACCGTGGCCGCCGTATCGGCCCTGCGCGAGCCGCGGCCCTTCTTCACACAGTCGACGACATATGCCTCGGCCGGGCCGCTGTCCGTCGCGGTGGGGGTGGGGTCGCCGGTGTACGAGTCCGAGCCGGAAGAGGAGCCGTAGTCGTCATCGTCGTAGTCGCGGTAGCCGCTGTTCGACTTCTTGGAGCTGGAACAGCCGCCTCCGCCGCCACTGCTGCCTTTCGACCCGCTCTTTCCGCCCTTGCCACCCTTGCCGCCCGACGAACTCGAGAATCCGGTCAGCGCGAGCACTACGACTACAAGTACCGCCGCGAGCTTGAGACGTCGACGCACCATGGCCATTCTCCCCCTGGAACCGAGGTACTTGATGTACCTGACAACCGCGCGACACCGTAGCAGTCGCGAATCAGGCGCGGCCGGGCGGGGATTGGCCCCAGGACGCCCGGGGAATGCCCCCCACCACCGGGCGCGGGGCGGCCCCGGCAACGACTACCGCGCCCCGCTCCGCCCCGTCGCCGTCCCCTTGACCGCGTCCAGCGCGTACACACACCGGTCCTTGCTGCACGCGTACACCACACCGCCCTGCGCCACCGGCGACCCGGTGATCTCGCCGCCCGTCGCGAGCTTCCAGCGCAGCTGGCCGCCGCTCGCGTCCAGCGTGTAGAGCACATGGTCCGCGGAGCCGAAGTGCACCCGGCCGTCCGCGACGACCGGCGCGCCGATGACCTCGCCGCCCGCGGCGAACCGCCACATCGGGGTGCCGGTCACCGCGTCCAGCGTGTACAGCGCACTGCCGCTGCCGACATGGATGTTGCCGCCGGCCACGAGGACGGGCTCGACGGACTGGCGCGCCTCGGTGGCGATACGCCAGCGGTCCTTGCCGGTCGTGGCGTCCAGGGCGTACACCGTGCCGAGGTAGTCGGCCAGATAGACGCCGCCGCCCGTCACCGCCGGGCCGGGTGCGAAGACCGGCGGCGAGAGGAACACCGCGGGGGCCTCGAAGTGCCAGCGGACCAGGCCGTTCGCGATGTCGACGGCGAGGACGCGGGTGCCGGCAGCGACATACGCATACCCGTCGGCCGCGGGATGCACCCGTACGGGCACATTGCCGCAGGACGCCGCGTCACCGACGGGGTAGGACCAGCGCTCTACACCCGTACGGGCCTCCAGCGCGCGCAGCCTCGCGTTCTGCCACACGTACACCGTGTCGCCGAAGATCGCGGGCCCTGCCTCCTGGGTCTCGAAGTCCGTCTGCGCGCCGGTCGTCTCCCACAGCTTCTCGCCGTTGGACGCCTCCCAGGCCTGTACGCCGCCGCCGCGCGTCCCGGTGAGGACGGTGCCGCGGTCGACCTTGAGGGAGTACACCCAGGCGTCGGTCTGGAGCCGCCAGCGCTCCTGGCCGCTGGTCGCGTCCAGGGCGTACAGCGAAGGCCCGTCGGAGGCATGGATACGGCCGCCCGACACGGCCATCGCCCAGGCCACGTCACGGGTCTTGAACTGGCGGCGGCCACTGCCCACGTCCAGCGCGTGCACCTCGAAGGAGGTGACGTAGAGGAGGTCCCCGGCGACCACCGGCGTGCCCCAGACGTCGTTCGACATCCGAAAACGCCACGGGCGCCAGTGCCCGGAGGGTGAGTCCGGGGGCAAGGCGGGCGGCGGCACGGGGGCCTGGACGGGGACCGGTCCGGGTGCCGGGACGGCGCTCGTCGCGGCCTCGGCGCCGTTCAGGGCGCCGGGCGGGCGGATCCAGCCGGTCGCGGGGCCGGTCTCGACCACCCCGCCGCGCCCGGCGTCGGCGACGCGCGGGCCGGGGCCGATCGGCACCTTGGAACCGGGCAGCCGCACGGGTCCCGCGGCGGCGGGAGAGGTCGCCGCTACGGGTGCGGGCGAGGCCTGTCCCGTACGCGGATCGCTGCCGCCGCGCCAGGCGGAGTCCCAGTCGGCGCCCTGCCGGGGCGGCTGCGGCGGTGCCTGGGGAACGGGCGGGGCGGGCTCCGCGGGGCGGGGTGCGGCGACCGGGGCCGGGGCGGCGGGCCTGCCGCCGCGACGCTGCTCGATCATCGCGGTGGCCCGCGCCGGCAGCCATGCGGACGCGGTCCCGCTGTCGTCGCTGCCGGAGGAGAACAGATGCGGGGCGAGTTGCGCCTGCAGATCCTCCGGCGAGGGCCGCCGCACGGCCTCCATCTGCATACAGGACTCGATCAGCGGCCGGAGCTCGTCCGGCAGCCCCTGAAGGTCCGGGCCCTCGCGCAGCAGCATGAAGACGGTCTCGACCGGGTTCGCGCCGTGGAAGGGGGCGTGGCCGGTCGCCGCGAAGACCAATGTGGAGCCGAGCGAGAACACATCGCTCGCGCCGGTCACGCTGCGGGAGTCGCGCGCCTGCTCCGGTGACATGTACGCGGGCGTGCCCACGGCGACATTGGTCATGGTCAGCCGGGTGTTGGAGACGCCGGACGCGATGCCGAAGTCGATGACGCGCGGCCCGTCCTCCACGACCAGGACGTTCGACGGCTTGAGGTCGCGGTGGACGAGGCCGGCGCCATGGATGGACTGCAGCGCCTCCGCTACGCCGGCCGCCAGCCAGCGCACCGCCTGAGCGGGCATCGGCCCGCACTCATTCACTATTTCTTCGAGGGAGGGGGCCGGAACGTACGCGGTGGCGAGCCACGGCACGGCCGCCCGCGGGTCGGCGTCGACAACCGCCGCCGTGTAGAAACCGCTGACGGCCCTGGCGGCCTCCACCTCACGCGTGAAGCGGACGCGGAACAGCTGGTCCTCGGCGAGCTCGGTGCGCACCGTCTTGATCGCCACCCGTCGGCCGGACGCCGACCGGGCGAGATAGACCAGTCCCATGCCGCCTGCACCGAGCCGGCCCAGCACCTCGAACGGACCGATCCGTCTCGGGTCATGCTGCGTCAGCTGCTCGATCACTTGCCTGCCACCTCCCCGTACGGGCCCCAGAAGATATGGAGCCCGTCAACTACAGCCCCGTGCAGAGTCTCACCACCGAGACCCTCAGCGGTGCGCACCCTGATTCTTCCTGTCGGAGGCGACGGTTGCGAACCCGGGGGCGGATCGGGGTGTCTCACCCGGTTTCGGGCACGGACCGGGGGGCGGAATGGTTCAGCCGCGCGCCCCCCATGCGTCCTGACGCGGTCCGGCCACCTCGAGTTGCCCTCAGGCCGCCTTCGGTTCGGCGAGTACTGCGAACGAGGCGCCCTGGTTGTCGGCGAGCACGGCGATGCGCCCGTACGGAATATCGAAGGGCAACGCCTGGATGCGGCCGCCGAGGCGGGTTGCGGCCGCGGCGGTCTCGTCGCAGTCCTCGACGCAGAAGTAGATGAGGAAGTGGTCGGGCATCTCGGCCGGGAAGGCGTCGGTGATGACGCTGCGGCCACCGATGGCGGTGTCCTCCCCCGGTTCCGTACCGGCCGGGGACCACATCCGGAAGTCGATGGAGTCGTCGGGCAGATCCGTGCCCTTGAAGCCGAAAACCCGTTCGTAGAAGGGGTCGGCCCGCTCCTTGTCCCGCGTGTACACCTCGGTCCAGCAGAAGGAGCCCGGCTCGCCCTGCTTCTCGAAGCCGGCCCTCTCGCCCGCCTGCCAGAGTCCGAAGACCGCGCCGCCGGGGTCCGTGGCGAGCGCCATCGTCCCGGCCGTGCCGACCTCCACAGGGGCCGTGATCACCTGGCCGCCGGCATCCCGGATCTCCCTGCTCAGCGCGGCGGCGTCGGCGGTGGCGAAGTGGACGCCCCAGACGGTGGGCATCCGGCCGTCACGCTTGGGCACCAGGGCGGCGACCAGCTTTCCGTCGCTGAAGGCGTCCAAGTACGGTCCCTCGCCCTGTCCGAATGTCCAGCCGAACAGCTCGCCGTAGAAGCGCTTGCCCGCCTCGACGTCGGGGAGCGCCGCGTCCACCCAGCACGGCGCGCCCTGTGGGAATTCGGCCATGGACCTGGTTCCTTCCCTGGTGCGGGATGCGGCGAGTGTGGTGCCCGTCACACTCAAGCTAGCGTCGCGGCCCGCGCGGCGCAGAGAATCGAATCGAACGTTTGACCAATTATCGCCATATAAGGCCTACAGCGGGCCGGGACGAAGCCCGGATTTGTTGAGTTGTCCACGGAAGTTGTCCACAGGCTGTTGATAACACTATTGGCGTACACCGGTCGCGCCCCTGGCAGCAGCGGGGCAGCAAGCCGGCCGCGCCCCTGCCGCACCCCATTTGCAGTCGGCCGAATCGCGCGCCGATCACCCCTCGGTAAGCTGACGGCATGACAGGACAAGTACGTACCGTCGACGGCCGAGTGGCCGGACGACGCGGACAGGCGACGCGGCAGAAGCTGCTCGACTGCCTCAGCGAGATGCTCAGCTCCTCGCCGTACCGGGACGTCAAAGTCATCGACGTGGCCCGGAAGGCGGGCACTTCACCCGCGACCTTCTACCAGTACTTCCCGGACGTCGAGGGCGCGGTCCTCGAGCTGGCGGAGGAAATGGCCAAGGAGGGCGCGGAGTTGACCGAACTCGTCTCCGGCCGCTCCTGGGTCGGCAAGGCCGCCTGGCAGACGTCGGTGCAACTGGTCGAGGGCTTCCTCGACTTCTGGCGCCGCCACGACGCGATTTTGCGAGTGGTGGATCTGGGGGCCGCGGAGGGGGACAAGCGGTTCTACAAGATCCGCATGAAAATCCTTACCTCGGTCACAAACTCCCTTGCGGACGCGGTGAAAGACCTGCAGTCCAAGGGCAAGGTCGACAAGGACGTCAGCCCGGCGGCGGTGGCAGGCTCGCTGGTAGCGATGCTGGCGGCGGTGGCGGCGCATCAGAAGGGATTCACGACCTGGGGTGTGAAGCAGGCGGAACTGAAGCCGAATCTGGCGCTGTTGGTGCACTTGGGCATCACGGAAAAGAAGCCGATCAAGTAGGCGGCTGCGGCTCGTCTTCTCCAAGTCCTGTCACGCCGACAGCGGTCCCTTCCCGGGTGACCGCCGTCGGCTTTGGTCTTCCTGGTCCGTGGTCGGCGTGGGCCAGGGCATCGCAACCCGCGGACATGGGCCAGGGCACCGCAACCCGCGACCCCTACCGCCGCGTGAGGCGAAAGAGGCGGATCTGCCGGTCCACCCTTGACTGGTACGTCGCGTATGGCGGCCAGAAGTCCAGGGCCGCCTGCCAGGCCCTTTCCCTTTCCTCGCCCTCCAGCAGGCGGGCATGGACCTGGATGTCCTCGCCCTTCCAGCTCACCTCCGCGTCCGGGTTCTTCAGCAGGTTCGCCGTCCAGGACGGGTGGCCCGGGCGGCCGAAGTTCGAGCCGATCAGAAGCCAGTCGCCCGAGTCCTGTGGCATACAGGCCAGCGGGGTGACCCTCGGCAGGCCGCTCTTCGCGCCGCGGGCCGTGAGAATGACGCCCGGCAGCATCTGTGCGCTGAGCAGCACCTTGCCGCGTGTCAGGCGGTGCACCGCTCGGTCCAACGCCGGGATGACGTGGGGCGCGATCTTCGCGAAGGCACGGGTCGAGGAGACCTTCTGGACCAGTCGCACACCGGGAGGCATCAGACCGCCACCGCCGGCCGCGCGGCGAAGAGTCCCGCCCGTTCGGCCGCATGGGCGCGCAGCCGGTGGACCGGGCCGAAGAGCAGCTCGTCCGCCGTCGCCCGTTTGAAGTAGAGGTGCGCCTCGTGTTCCCAGGTGAAGCCGATCCCGCCGTGCAACTGCACGGCCTCCCCGGTGACCACCCGCAGCGCCTCCAGGCACTGGGCCAGGGCCAGGCCGCCCTCCGCCGGGTCCCACGCCGCGTAGTACGCCGCCGAGCGGGCCGCCTGGACCTGTACGTACAGATCCGCCAGCCGGTGTTTCACCGCCTGGAAGGAGCCGATCGCCCGGCCGAACTGCTCGCGGGCGCGGACGTACTGAACCGTCCGGTCCAGCGCACTCCCGGCCGCCCCGACCGCCTCTGCCGCCAGCAGGGCCGCCGCCCGCGCCCCCGTAGCGGCCAGCGCCCCCGGCACGTCCGCCGCGTCGTCCGCCCCCAGCAACCACCCTGCGCAGTCGCGCAGTTCGATGCGGGCCTGCGGCCGGGTCTCGTCCAGCGTCGCCTGCCGGACCCGGGTAAGGCCCGCCGCGTCCGCCCGGACCAGGAACAGGAGCGTACGGCTACGGGCGAAGCCCCCCGTATGCGCCGCGACCACGAGCAGTCCCGCGCTGTGCCCGTCGAGGACCTGCCCTGCCTCGCCGAAGAGCAGCCACTCCCCGCCGTCGCCGGGCCGCGCCTGCACGCCGCCGGCCCGCCCGCCGCCCGCCCACTCTCCGCCCACGTTGTCATCGGTCAGCCCAAGAGCCGGCGCGAGGGCACCTCCCGGCACGGCGAGTGCGCAGGTCAGCGAGCCGTCCGCGATGCGCGGCAGTAGCTCGCCCTGCTGCCCGGGGGTTCCGAGCGCGGTGATCAACGGCGCCGCGAGCCCCGCGGTGGCCAGCAGCGGCGAGGGCAGGAGTGCCCGCCCGGTCTCCTCGCAGGCGAGCGCGAGCTCCGCGAGGCCGCACCCCACTCCGCCGTACGACTCGGGCAGCGCGAGACCCGGCAGGCCCAGCTGCTCGGACAGCTGCGCCCACAGCTGCGGGTCGTACCCGGCGGCGGTGCGGACGGCGGCCCTGACCTCGTCCGGGCCGGACCGTTTGGTCAGCAGTTCGCGCAGGGTGCGGCGGATCTCGTCCTGCTCCGCGGTGAAGGCGGTGTCCATGGGAGCCCTCCGTATCTGACGGGCCGTCATGCTAGAGCCGGTGGCCCCAGATGCACAGAGGCATGCGCGCGGGCGTTCAGCCGCCACGGGGCACTCAGCAGGCCTCGCCCGGCGCAGCCGCGGTGGCCCGCAGCAGATCCCGCACCAGGTCGTAGTCGACCTTCTCGGTACGCCGGAACCGCAGGCACCCCTTACCCATGTCCTGGTCCGCCAGCCGGTCCTCGAACCCCTCCCGGATGTCCGGCCGCATCAGATAGAAGGAGACGTACTGCTTCTGATTGGCAAAGGCGATCTCCGGCTCACCGTCCTTGCGGCGGTAGCAGGGCATGCCCCAGGCCATCACCTCCTCGTACCCCGCGAGCTCCGTACGGCACAGCTCCCGGATCCGGACAAGCGCCGTGAGCCGGTCCGGCTCCTGCACCTCGGCGAGATAGGTGTCGACATCTTCGGCATTGCTTCCAGCCATACGCTCCACGCTATCTGATGTACCGTCAGATTCATGGCTACCCCACAGCGCAGAGTCGCCATCCTCGGTATATCCCTCTCGGACTGCGGCCGCGTCGACGGCCCCACGCCCTACGCCCTCCATGCCCAGGCCGCCCGCCGCGCACTCGCCGACAGCGGCCTCGACCGGTCCGTCATCGACGGATTCGGCTCGGCCGGCCTCGGCATGCTCGCCCCGGCCGAGGTCGCCGAGTATCTGGGCCTGAGGCCGAGCTGGGTGGACTCGACCGCCGTCGGCGGCGCCACCTGGGAGGTGATGGCGGCCCATGCGGCGGACGCGATCGCCGCCGGTCACGCCAATGCCGTGCTCCTCGTCTACGGATCGACCTCGCGCGCCGACATCAAGGCGCGCCGGCGCACCTCCAATCTCTCCTTCGGCGGCCGCGGACCGCTCCAGTTCGAGGTCCCCTACGGCCACACCCTCATCGCCAAGTACGCGATGGCAGCCCGCCGCCATATGCATGAGTACGGCACGACGCTGGAACAGCTCGCCTCGGTGGCGGTCCAGGCGCGGGCGAACGCCGCCGCCAACCCGGACGCGATGTTCCGCGACCCGATCACCGTCGACGAGGTGCTGGACGGGCCGGTGATCGCGGACCCGTTCACCAAACTGCACTGCTGCGTTCGCAGCGACGGCGGCTGCGCGGTGCTGATCGCCGCGGAGGAGTACGTACGCGACTGCGCGAAGGAGCCGGTGTGGATTCTGGGCACCGGCGAATACGTCTCCCACACCACCATGTCGGAGTGGGAGGACTTCACGCTCTCCCCGGCGGCGGTGAGCGGCCGGCTCGCCTTCGGGCGCGCGGGCGTCACCCCCGCCGACATCGACATCGCCGAGATCTACGACGCCTTCACCTACATGACGCTGGTGACACTGGAGGATCTGGGCTTCTGCGCCAAGGGCGAGGGCGGCCCCTTCGTCGAGAAGGGACGGCTGAGGCTCGACGGCGAGTTGCCGGTGAACACCGACGGCGGCGGTCTTTCCGCCTGCCATCCCGGGATGCGCGGGCTGTTTCTGCTGGTCGAGGCGGTACGGCAGCTGCGCGGCGAGGCGGCCGGCCACCAGGTGCGCAAGGCGGACGGCGGGCCGCCGCGACTGGCCGTGGCATCCGGTACGGGCGGCTGGTTCTGCTCGTCCGGGACGGTGGTGCTGGGCCGGGACTGAGAGGAAGCCGAGGGGAAGCCGAGGGGATCCGCACATCCGTCAGCCGGGCCCCCGGCAGCCGCGTAGGCGCATCGCCGCCCACGACGCGACCCGGGAGTCGTGACGCTCGGGCTACTCCGGGAGGAGGCGTTCGACCAGCGCCGCGATGAGGTCGCCGGCCTCCTCCTGGGCGAAGACGCCGGGAAGCGTGAGGCGCTCCACCACCAGCCAATTGGCGGCGAGGTAAATCATCTTGACCGCGTCGGCGTCGCCGGGCAGACCGGCGGCGAGGTGGCTGGTGACATTGTTCTCGATGTCCTCGCGGACGCGCTCGGTGAGCACCGCGCGCAGGGCGGGGCGGCGGGTGGCCTCCAGGCGCAGCTCCAGCAGCGCGAGATAGCCGGTGCGGAACGCGGTGACGCGCTCCACCACATCGCGAACCAGCTCGGCCGTCCGCTCGCGGGTGGGCGGCCCCTCGAACATGGCCGCCATGGTCGCCTCGTCCGGGCGCATCCGCTCGTAGATCCGGCCGCCGGCCTGGGTGAGCAGATCATCGCGGTTGGCGAAGTAGTTGGACGCGGTGCCGTTGGGCACCTCGGCCTCGGCGTCCACGGCCCGGAACGTCAGACCGCGCGCCCCCTCGCGGGCGAGCACCTCGATGGCCGCGTCGATCAGCGCGGCGCGCCGGGCGAGGTTCTGCCTCATGCGTGTTCCTCTCACGGCCCCCTGGTCGCTGCCCCCTGACACCACTGCGAGTGTAGTAATAACGGCATGGACAACGATCAGCAGGAAACGTTCCGCAGCCTCCTGCGCGCACAGCGGGTCTGGGACACCACACTCCCCGGCTTCGACCCCGCCGCGGCACCGCGCGCGCCGCTGCCGCTGTTCCACCAGTGGTTCGCCGAGGCCGTGGCAGCGGGTCAGACCGAGCCGCACACCATGACCCTTGCCACCGTGGACGACCAGGGGCGTCCTGACGTACGGACACTGATGCTGCACGACGCGGACGAGCGGGGCTGGCACTTCGCCTCGCACGCCACCAGCGCGAAGGGCCGCCAACTGGCCACGCACCCCGATGCCGCGCTGGGCTTCTACTGGGCGGCGCAGGGCCGCCAGATCCGGATCCGGGGCCGGGTGAGCGCGGGCGGCTCCACCGAGAGCCAGGCCGATCTGCACGCCCGCTCAACGGGAGCGCTGGCCGCGGCGCTCACCGGCCGCCAGAGTGAAGTCCTCAGCTCGCCGGGCGAGTTGGCGGACGCCTCACAGGCGGCGTGGGAGCGGGCGCAGGCCGAGCCTGACGCGCCCGTGCCGACCTGGACGCGCTATGTGCTCGACCCCTACGAGGTGGAGTTCTTCCAGGGTGACGAGCGGCGGCGGCACGTACGGCTGCGCTACCGCCGCGAGGACAGCGACTGGGCGACGGAGCTGCTCTGGCCGTGATCATGCCGGCCGGAAGACGGGCACGGCTCGCTCGGCGTCCTCTTGCTCGCAGTCCTCTCGCTTTCCGTCCTCCTGCTCTCCGTCCTCCCGGCGGAAGGTGACCTCCAGCGCCATGCCGATGCTCAGCCCGCTCCGCGGGCACTGAACGATCTCGGTCATCATGCGCGGCCCCTCGACGAGATCGACGACGGCGGCGGTGTACGGGACGCGGGCACCGAAGGGCGGCAGGTCGTTGCGGTGCACGACGGACCACGTGTAAAGCGTCGCGCGGCCGCTCGCCCGCTCCCAGTCGACGTCCTCGCTCCAGCAGTACGGGCAGAACTCGCGCGGATAGTGGTGGGCCCTCCCGCACGCGCGGCAACGGCGGATCAGCAGTCGCCCGTCGGCGGCGGCGTCCCAGAAGGGGCGGGTGAAGTCGTCGATTTCGGGCAGATCGAACCGCGGTCCGGTCGTCATCAGAAGAGTCCGATCGCGCTGTCGAGGGACCAGGTCTGCCAGGACATGGCGAAGAGCGCGACGAAGGATATGAGAGCCATCATGGCGTTCTGCCCCTGTTCCGCCCAGTCGTGGATCATCAGGATGAGGTAGAGCAGGTTGAGGAGCAGGCCGCCGGCGAGGGCGATCGGGGTCAGGAAGCCGACGACCAGACCGAGCCCGAGGGCGAGTTCGGCGTAGACGACGATGTAGGCCATCATTTTGGGGCGGGGCTGGACCACCGCCTCGAAGCCGGTCTTCACTACGGGCCACTTGTGCCTGCCGGCGACGTCGGCGGCCCAGGCGATGCCGGTGCCGCGCTCGAACCAGCCCTTCTTGTCCTTGTGACGCCAGCTCTCCAGCCACCACAGGCCGAGACCGATGCGAAGGACGGCGAGCCACTCGGCACCGGTGAGCCAGACGGTCTCCATCCGGGACCCCTTTCCCAGTTTCTGACGGTACGTCAGTTCAGCGGATGGGGCGGCCCGCGCGCAAGAGATCCGGCAGCTTGTGAACAAGTGGTGTGCGCGCGTGATCAATTCGCAACCGATTCCCCTCTTGACTGAGACCCATCAAGTAATCGGGCGATTACGCTCACGATTCATGCCCGACGAAATGGACATCGACCTCACAAACGACCGGCCCGTCTACGTCATCGGCGGCGGCCCGGGCGGTCTCGCGGCTGCCGCGGCGCTGCGGGAGCAGGGCGTACGGGCCGTGGTGCTGGAGAAGTCCGAATCCGTGGGCGCGTCCTGGCGCCGCCACTACGACCGGCTGCATCTGCACACCACCCGGCGGTTGTCCGGCCTGCCCGGCCTCGCGATGCCCAGGTCCTTCGGACGCTGGGTCTCGCGCGACAACGTGGTCCGCTACCTGGAGAAGTACGCGGAGTTCCACGAGCTGGAGATCGTGACGGGGGTCGAGGTCTCCCGGATCGAGCCGTCGGGCTCCGACTGGCTGCTGCACGCGACGGGCGGGCGGCTGCTGACCGGACGCGCCGTCGTGGTGGCCACCGGCTACAACCACACCCCGCGCCTGCCGGACTGGCCGGGCCGCGATTCGTACACCGGTGAAGTGCTTCACGCGGGCGAGTACCGCAACGCCGCCCCGTACGCGGGCAAGGACGTACTGGTCGTCGGGGTCGGCAACACCGGCGCCGAGATAGCCGTCGACCTGATGGAAGGCGGCGGCGCCCGGGTCCGCCTCGCCGTGCGGACGACCCCGCACATCGTCCGCCGCTCGACTGCGGGCTGGCCGGCCCAGCGCACCGGCATCCTGGTCCGTCGCCTCCCGGTCCGCCTCGTGGACCGGGCGGGCGGGATCATGGGCAAGATCTCCGTCCCCGACCTCACCGAACACGGCCTGCCACGCCCCGAGACAGGCCTGTACTCCCGGGTGCGCGAGGGCGCTATCCCGGTCCAGGACGTCGGTCTGATCGACGCGGTACGGTCCGGAAAGGTCGAGCCGGTCGCGGCAGTGGACTCCTTCGAGGACAGCAAGGCGGTCCTGGCGGACGGCACTCGCATCTCCCCGGACACGGTGATCGCGGCGACGGGCTACCGACGGGCGCTTGAAGGCCTGGTCGGCCATCTCGGCGTACTGGACGAACGGGGGCGGCCGGTGACGCACGGCGGCCGCGCCGCCGCTCAGGCGCCGGGGCTGTATTTCACCGGGTTCACCAACCCGATCAGCGGGATGTTCCGCGAGATGGCGATCGACGCGCGAAAGATCGCGAAGGCGCTGGCGCGCTAGCGGGCGGGGCGCCCGGCCACCCGCCGCGGTCCAAGAACCCGCCCCGCCCCCGACCCGCTCGCCCGCTCGCCCGCTCGCCCGCTGTGGAGGGTGCGGGCTCACAGGCATGGGTACGAGTACGAGTGGGACAGGGCCCCTTCGGCGGGCGCTCGGCGCCATCCGCGAGAACTGAGCGCGCCCGGTCCCGGGACCTGCAAATCCGTTCCCGTCGGGAGCCTTTGCCCGCAGGACTGTTCCTGACTGGCCGTCAGCTCTGTAATCTGACTATGCGTCAGTTAACTGTCCGACGAGCAGGAGCGGGGCTCGGCGATGCTTGGATCGACTCACGGCACCTTCACCACCGACCTCCGCGCCCGCGTTGTGGCCTGCGGCGAATCACCGCACACCGTTGTGCACGGCACCGCCACCGACGGTGATCTGGATGTCAGCGGGCGGCCGCTGTACGCGCCCGTGCCCGATCTGGACCGGTTCTTCCGGCCCGAGTCCGTCGCCGTCGTCGGGGCGTCCGACGGCGACGGGCGGCCCAATACCGGGATCACCCGTCAGCTCGTCGACTGGGCAGAGCGCGTCGGGGCGCGGATCCATCCCGTGCACCCGACCCGGGAGAGCGTCTTCGGGCTGCGCTGCGTGCCGTCCGTCGGAGAGCTGCCCGAGCAGGTCGACCTCGCCGTGCTGCTGGTAGGCGACCCGCTGCCGGTGATCGAGGAACTCGCCCAGGCCAAGGTGAAGTTCGCCGTGGCCTTCGCCTCCGGGTACGCCGAGACCGGCGAGCAGGGCGCGGTGGCTCAGCGGCGGCTGGCGGCAGCGGCGGAACGCTCCGGGCTACGGCTCCTTGGCCCCAACACCAACCTCAACGCCTTTGAGAAGTTCCGGGACGACCTGGACGGGCCCGCGATCGCGCTGATCACCCAGTCCGGACACCAGGGGCGGCCCGTCTTCACCATGCAGGAACTCGGCGTACGGCTGTCCCACTGGGCACCCACCGGCAACGAGGCCGACCTGGAGACCGCCGACTTCATCTCGTACTTCGCCGAGCGGCCCGAGGTCGGGGCCATCGCCTGCTACGTGGAGGGGCTCAAGGACGGACGCTCCTTCCTGCTCGCCGCCGACCGGGCCGCCCGGCGCGGGGTGCCGGTAGTCGCGGTCAAGGTCGGGCGGACCGAGACCGGGGCACGGATGGCCGCCTCGCACACCGGCAAGCTGACCGGCGCGGACCAAGTGGTGGACGCGGCGATGCGGCAGTTCGGCGTGATCCGGGTGGACGGGCTCGACGAACTCCAGGACACCTCAGCGCTGCTGGCGCGAGCGCGCAGGCCCGTGGCCGAGGGCATCGTCGTCTATTCGATCTCGGGCGGCACGGGCGCGCACTTCTCGGACCTGGCGACCGCGGCGGGGCTGCGACTGCCGCGGCTCTCCGAGGCCAAGCAGGCTGAGCTGCACGAGTGGATACCCCCTTATCTGAGCGTCGCGAACCCCGTCGACAACGGCGGCCATCCCGTCGGCGACTGGCGCGGGCGCAAGATCATCGACGCGATCCTGGCCGACCCGGCGGTCGGGGTCCTGATCTGTCCGATCACCGGCCCCTTCCCGCCGATGAGCGACAAGCTGGCGCAGGACCTGGTGGACGCGGCGGAGGCCACGGACAAGCTGGTGTGCGTGGTGTGGGGGTCGCCGGTGGGCACGGAGGCGGCGTACCGCGAGACGCTGCTCGGGTCCTCGCGGGTCGCCACCTTCCGTACCTTCGCCAACTGCATCCGCGCCGTCAGCGCCTACCTGGACCACCACCGCTTCAGGGCCGGCTACCGCTCCCCCTTCGACGACGCGCCGCGCACCTCGTCCCCCTCCTTCCGCAAGGCGCAGGCACTGATGCGCCCGGGCAAGCAACTGAGCGAGCACGCGGCGAAGCAGCTCCTTCGGGCGTACGGCATCCGCGTGCCGCGCGAGCAGCTGGTGACCAGCGCGGCGGCGGCGGTACGGGCAGCGGGCCTGGTCGGCTACCCGGTCGTCATGAAGGCGTCCGGGACTCAGCTCGCCCACAAGACCGAACTCGGCCTGGTCAAGGTGGGGTTGACGTCGGCCAGCCAGGTCCGCGACGCCTATCGCGAACTGACCGACATCGCCCACTACGAGGGCGTCGACCTCGACGGGATCCTGGTCTGCCAGATGGTCGAGCGGGGTGTCGAGATGGTCGTCGGCGTCACCCACGACGCGCTGTTCGGCGCGACGGTGACGGTCGGCCTCGGCGGGGTGCTGGTGGAGGTGCTGCACGACGCTGCCGTACGCGTACCGCCCTTCGGCGAGGGCCAGGCGCGCGCGATGCTCGGCGAACTGCGCGGCCGCGCGCTGCTGGACGGTGTCAGGGGCGGCCCGCCGGTGGATGTGGACGCACTGGTGGAGGTGATGCTGCGGGTCGAGCGGATGGCGCTGGAGCTGGGCGAGCAGCTGTCGGAGCTGGACATCAATCCGCTGATGGTGCTGCCGCGCGGGCAGGGCGCGGTGGCGCTGGACGCGCTGGCCGTGTGCCGGTGAGTGTGCCGGTGACGTCGACCGTACGAATCGGAGCTGCTCCCCCATGACTTCCTCCCCCGAAGAATCCACTGACTCATTGATACTGCACAGCACTGACAACGCAGTCTCATGGATCACCCTCAACCGCCCCCAAGCCATGAACGCCGTCACCTGGGACCAGCGGGAGAAGCTCATCGCGCTGCTCGCCGCCGCCTCCGCCGACCCCGAAGTACGGGCCGTCGTCATCACCGCAACCGGCAAGGGCTTCTGCGCGGGCGCGGACCTGCGCGGGACGCCGACGGACGGCCGCGAGCGGATCCCCGGGGACGTCGCGCGGACGATCCGGCTCGGCGCGCAGCGCCTCATCGGGGCCGTACTGGACTGCGAGAAGCCCGTGATCGCGGCGGTCAACGGCACCGCCGCGGGCATCGGCGCGCATCTTGCCTTCGCCTGTGATCTCGTACTGGCCGCGGAAGAGGCCAAGTTCATCGAGGTGTTCGTGCGGCGCGGGCTCGTCCCGGACGGCGGCGGGGCGTATCTGCTGGCGCGGCTGGTCGGTCCGCAACGGGCCAAAGAGCTGATGTTCTTCGGCGACTCGCTGCCCGCGGCGGAGGCCGAGCGGATTGGGCTGGTCAACCACGTCCTGCCGGCGCAGGAGTTGGCGAAGACGGCGCGTGAGTGGGCGCTGCGGCTGGCGGCCGGGCCGACGAGGGCGATCGCGCTCACCAAGCAGCTGGTGAACGCCTCACTCGACGCCGACCGGACCGCGGCCTTCGCCGCGGAGGCGGCCGCGCAGGAGATCAATATGACGACGCGGGACGCGAACGAGGGCGTGGCGAGCTTCGTGGAACGCCGCACGCCCCAGTACCGCGGGCTCTAATGCTGTGACCGCAATAGGTTCGCCGGGTCGGCTCAGGCCGCGCCACTAGCCTGGTCAGATGCCGATCGACTTGTTCGCCGGGATCTACGTCAGTGACTACGAGGCTGCGAAGGCCTGGTACGTGCGTGTGCTGGGCTCCGAGCCGGCCTTCCTCCCATCCGACACGGAAGCGGTGTGGGAGCTCGCCGAGCACCGATATCTGTACATCCAGCAGAACGCCGAGCACGCCGGTCACGCCGTCCAGACGATTCTCGTCGACGATCTCGACGCCCGCGTCGATCGGATCGCCGATCGCGGGATCGAACCCGTGAAGCGGGAGACTTATCCCAACGGCATGCGCAAGGTGCTGTACCGCGATCCCGACGGCAACGAGATCGGGTACGGAGGGGCGCCTCTGTAGTGCTGTGACCGTGAAGTTCGCCGGGACGCCTGTTCAGGCTGCGGTCGGCCGGGGTCGTCCGCCCCGGCAGACGCCTTTCTCGCTGCCGATTCGGGCGCCGATTCGGGCGCGTTCGCGGTGTCTGCCCGCCGGTAGCGCACGGTGCCGGTGCTGCCCCGACGCACGAACTGCTGCAGCTTCTGCCCCTCTTGATCAGTCAGCCCGCATTCCTTGACCGGTTGTGCCACCACGCCCCTCCCGCACCGCGTTTGATGTGCCCTCATATCCGACCGGCGCAGGCACTTTCGGCTCCACCCGCAACCCGGCGAACCACCTTGGTCACAGCACCAGCGCCCCAGTCGGCTTCCTCGAATAGGCAGCCAACGCGCCCTGGGCAAAACCGAGTTGGGCACAGACCCGTTGCATTTCTGACATGGCCCCGCCATGCTGTACCCGCGAGTAGGTCTACTCGTGTAGATCGCTCTGTACCACCGCTCTCACGCTCCATCCGAATGCGACCAGAATCCCCCACTCGCTTCAGGAGGACCTCTTGAGCAGTAGACGTGCACGGCCCAAACTCCTTGCCGGTGCCATCATTTCCGTCACTTGCCTGGCCACCGTCCAGCTTGCCGCGTTCCCCGCGGCAGCTGCCCCGGACGACACCGCGGCGGGTGACCGGGCGACCGCATCGGCCCCGTCGTCCCGCGCGGCAACCTCGGCCGCGGTCAGCCGCATCGAGGACCGTACCGCCCGGGCGGTCGCCGTTTCCCTCGCCGACGCGGGCTGGCGCTCGCAGGTGCGGGACGCTGCCGTGACCGACAAGCAATTGGATCTGCGCGCGCTGACCGGCCGGGCAGCCGCGGCGCAGGCCGGCAAGCGCCTCACATCCTCGCTGGCCTCGGCCGACCGGCAGATCGCCGCCGCCAAGGGCCTCGGCGCGGACACCGGCTCCCTGCTGCGACTGCGCCTGGGCGCAGACTCGATGCGCAAGGACCTCAAGGCGGGCGCCGCCCCGCTCGTCGCCGCCGCCACGGCCGACGACCACGCCAAGACGATCACCGCGTACGACAGCCGTGGGGCCGCCCACACCCTGGACGCGCGCAATGCGCCCGACCGGCCCGTCTATGTGCTCGACATCGACGAGTCCAAGGCCCTTGCGGCGGGCATGACGGTCATGCGCCAGGAGTTCAGCAAGCACGGCCTGAACGTGCCGCAGGCGAGCACCGCCGCTGCGGGCTTCTGGACCACGCGTATCACCGGCGTGGAGCTCTCGGACGACGAGGAGCCCTGGGTCAAGGGCGACGCCGAGATCTACTCGCTCGTCACCGGCTTCGGTCTGGACGGCAAGGTGCGCGTCGACCCGGTCGAGATGCCCTATCTGGACAAAGACGGAGTCGTCTACCACCCCAACCAGATCCTGGTGAACTGGTCCAACTACAAGTACAACCTCGCCGACGCCGTGATGATGGAGGAGGACGGCAGCACCAACTACCGCGACCTCGCCAAGGCCATCGCCGGCATCCTGCTCACCATCGCCGACCAGGGCGTCTACATCCCCTTGGTGAACGCGGTCCTGGACGCCATTCCCGACGACTGGTGGACCGACGACCCGGACTACGTCGACTCCTGGTACACCCTGGCCAAGAACGACACCGGCCGCCGCAACGGCGCCCGCGCGAACGGCCGGATGACCCTCGAGCCGTACTACGTCCAGGGGTTTTGAGACCTCGTCCCACCCTCCGCTCGCAGCCCTCTCTCTGAGGCGCTCGCTGTGACGGCCCCTGCGGCCGGACTGAATGCCCGGCCACAGGGGCCGTTGGCGCGCCGGCTCAAGCGCTCACCAGCTCACCAGCTCACCGGTCGCCTGAGCTCAGTCGTCGACGACCGCCAGCTCGAGTTCGCCGATCAGCCCGGGGTCGGCGAGGATGTCGATCCCGACGATCTTCCCGTCCCTGATCGTGAAGTCGAATACGATCCGCGGCTTCCCGCCCGGAGCCCACAGGGCACCCGCCGCCCCGTCCACCAGCGCCGGCTGCGCCATCCGGGCCCGCCCCGAGAATGTGTCGGCCACCGCCTGCGCACCTCGGACCTGCTCCGCCGCGCCCGCGGAAACCGCGGCGCGGTCGGCGCGGAGCACGACGTCCGGATCGAGCACGGCGAGCAGCGCGCCGAAGTCGCCGCCGCGCGAGGCGGCGAGGAAGGCGTCGACGACCGCACGCTTGCGACCGAGGTCGACCTCGGGAACCAGGGCCGCCCCCTGCACCCGGCGGCGTGCGCGGCTGGCGAGCTGCCGCGCCGCGGCCGGAGAGCGCTCCACGATGGGGGCGATCTCGTCGAAGGGCACGGCGAACATGTCATGCAGTACGAAAGCGAGCCGCTCCGCAGGCGCCAGCGTGTCGAGTACGACGAGCAGCGCGAGCCCGACCGAGTCGGCCAGCACTGCCTCCCGCTCGGGGTCGATCCCCTCGGCGCCATCCGCGCGGCTCACGACAGGCTCGGGCGCCTGCGCGTCCAGCGGGTCCTCACGCCGTGACGTCCGCGACCGCAGCATGTTGAGCGACACCCGGCCGACCACTGTCGTCAGCCAGCCGCCCAGGTTCCGGACCTCGCTGGTGTCGGACCGGCTGATCCGCAGCCAGGCTTCCTGAAGGGCGTCGTCCGCCTCACTCACCGAGCCGAGCATGCGGTAGGCCACGGCCCGCAGATGGCTCCGGTGCGCCTCGAACCGCTCAGCCAGCCGCTCGTGCTCGTCCATCGGCCACATACCTCCGTCGCGTCGTGTCACAGCGATGACCGAAGAAACCAATGCGATGTGACAGGGGGACGAAATGCAAGCACCTTGAGCACCGCTGAGCACCGCTGAGCACGGACCGCCGCTCGTGCTGCGCGGACGCTCTTCCAATCTGACGCATCGTCAGGTTCAATGAGAAATGTGATGGGACACGCAGGGATGGCGGCCACCGCCGTCCGATACCTCAGGTCCGTGGGGGCTCCCACGGCCGCCGACCCGGCCGGCGAGCCGTTCGACGTGCTGCCGCGCCCCGATCTGCGGGCTGTCGGCGATGACGAGCGGCTGCCCGTCGAACCGGCCGAATTCCGGCGCGTGCTGGGGCATTTCGCGACCGGCGTCACCGTCGTCACGGCGTACGACGAGGACGGTCCCGCCGGGTTCGCCTGTCAGTCCTTCGCGTCCCTGTCGCTCGACCCACCGCTGATCGCTTTCATGGTCGCCCGTACGTCCACGACCTGGCCGCGTATCGCCCGCGCCGGGGCCTTCTGCGTCAACGTCCTCGGGGCGCACCAGGGCGAGCTGTGCAGGGGGTTCGCCGTCAGCGGCGCGGACAAGTTCGCCGGGGTCGCCCACACCGCGTCACCCGCGACCGGGTCGCCGCTCCTCGACGCCGTACCGGCCTGGATCGACTGCACGATCCAGGCCGTGCATACAGGGGGCGACCACCTGATCGTCGTCGGCCGGGTGGCGGCGCTCGGCGCGGAGGACGAGGGCGCGCCGCTGCTCTTCCACCGGGGGAAATTCGGGCGCTTGGCGGACTGACCCGCGCCCGGTGCGTGTCGCCCCCCACCCTTACGCATGCCCGACTCACGATCGGGTGAACGAGAGGCGTTCAGCACGGCGGAGCGGGCGTCGGATCATCCTGCTCTCGCCGAGGAGCACACATGCCGGTCACGCCGTACGGCAGCGAAGTGCGGCTCACCCGACCGGGTCGGCCGACTTCACCGAGGCACCGGCGCCGGCGTTGCCAGTGGTCTGCGCCGGATCACCAGTGCCATCAGCGCCGCGGCCGCGCACAGCGCGGTCAGCCCCGGGCAGTGGCTGACGCGGCAGCGCGTGGAGCGGGCCCGGCATCTGCTCGAATCCACGGATCTCTCCGTCGACCAGGTGGCACGGGACGCGGGCTTCGGCACGGCGCAGTCGATGCGCCAGCACATGCAGGCGTCGCTCGGGGTGCCGCCGACCGCCTACCGGCGTGCTTTCCGCGCCGGAGCGGAAAACTGAGGGCCGCGGGGCCGCGAGGGCTCAGAAGGTCAGAACGCCGCGCGCCACCCGCCCGTGGTGCGCGTCGTCCGCCGCCTTCGCGAAGTCCTCGATCGGGTAGGTCTCGGTGACCAGTTCGTCCAGCAGCAGCCTGCCCTGCCGGTACAGCTCGGCGTACAGAGCGATGTCGTGCTGCGGGCGCGAGGAGCCGTAACGACAGCCCAGGATGGACTTGTCCAGGAACATCGCCGCCGGCACGAAGCTCGCCTCCGCCGTCGCCGCGGGCATGCCGAGGAGGATCGCCTGGCCGTGCCGGTCGAGCAGCTCGATCGCCTGCCGGATCAGCCCCACATGCCCGACGCACTCGAAGACATGGTCGGCGCCGGTCGGCAGGATGTCCCGTACGCCCTGCACCGACGCGAGGAAGTCGCTCGCCCCGAACTGCCGGGCCACCGCCTCCTTCGCCGGGTTCGAGTCGACGGCGACGATCGCCGCGGCGCCCGCGATCCGGGCGCCCTGGATGACGTTCAGGCCGATGCCGCCCGTGCCGATGACCACGACGGTGTCACCGCGGTCGACCTTCGCGCGGTTCAGTACGGCTCCCACCCCCGTCAGCACCCCGCAGCCGATCAGCGCGGCCGAGGTGAGGGGCAGATCAGCGGGGATCTTCACCGCCTGGACGGCCTTGACGATCGTGCGTTCCGCGAAGGCCGAGTTGGAGGCGAACTGGAAGACCGGCTCACCGCCGCGGGAGAAGGGCCGGCCGGGGCGGCCGATCGCCTTGCGGCACATCGTGGGACGGCCGCGATCGCAGTCCGCGCACGCGCCGCAGTTGGCGAGGGTGGACAGCGAGACATGGTCGCCGGGCAGGACATGGCCGACACCCGCGCCGACCGCCTCGACGACGCCCGCGCCCTCGTGCCCGAGCACGACCGGCGCGGGGAAGGGGATCGTGCCGTCGATCACGGACAGATCACTGTGGCACAGCCCGGCGGCGGCGACGGCGACCAGCACCTCGCCGGGGTCCGGGCTCCGTATCTCCAGATCGTCGACCACCTGGGCCTGCGTGCCGTCGAAGACGACGCCTCTCATCGGGGCTCCCTCGGTAGACCGAGCACCCGCTCGGCGATGATGTTGCGCTGGATTTCGTCCGAGCCGCCGTAGATGGTGTCGGCGCGGCTGAAGAGGAACAGGCGCTGGAGGGCGTCGAGTTCATACGGACTCTCGCCGCTCCAGTCGTACGGGCCCGCTGCCGCGCTCGCGCCCCGCACGGTCATGGCGAGCTCGCCCAGACGCTGGTGCCAGCCGCCCCAGAGCAGCTTGGCGACGCTTGGGGCGCCGGGGTCACCCGAACTGCCCAGGGTCCGCAGGGCGTTCCACCGCATGGTGCGCAGCTCGGCCCACTGCCGCACGAGCCGGTCGCGCAGCACGGGGTCGTCGGCGGCCCCGCTCTCCACGGCCAGACGGATCACGCGCCCCAGCTCCTCGGCGAAGCCGATCTGCTGGACGAGCGTGGAGACCCCGCGCTCGAATTCGAGCAGCCCCATGGCGACACCCCAGCCGTTGCCCTCGCCGCCGACGAGATGCTCGGCGCGGGCTTCGGCGGCGTCGAGGAAGACCTCGTTGAACTCGCTGGTCCCGGTCATCTGCCGGATGGGCCGTACGTCGATACGGCCCGGCTGGTCCATCGGCACGAGCAGGAACGACAGCCCGTGATGGCGCCGGGATCCCTCGTCGGTCCGTGCCAGTACGAAGCACCAGTCGGCGTCCCGCGCCAGGGAGGTCCAGATCTTCTGCCCGCTGATCCGGTAGACGTTCCCGTCGCGTACGGCCATGGTCCGGACCGCGGCGAGGTCGGACCCCGCGTTCGGCTCGCTGTACCCCTGGCACCAGAGCTCCTCGCCGCGGGCGATCGCGGGCAGGAAGCGCGCCTTCTGCTCGGCGGTGCCGTGCGCGATGAGCGTCGGCGCGAGCAGGTTCTCGCCGATGTGGCCGACGCGGGCGGGGGCGGCGGCACGGGCGTACTCCTCGGCCCAGACGACCTGCTGGGTAAGGCCGGCCTGCCTGTTGCCGTAACCGGCTTCGGCCCAGCCGATCCCGATCCAGCCGTCGCGGCCGAGCCGGCGCTCCCAGGTGCGGGGGGTGATGGCGCGGGTCACGTGCGCGTTGAGCCAGGCGCGGGCGTCTGCGCGGAAGGCGTCGTCCGCCGGGCCGAACTCGAAGTCCACATCGTCTCCCAGGAGTTGTGTTTCCCCCACCCCGCCCCTGCCCGACCTGGGGGGCAAGCCCCCAGACCCCCGACGGGGCTTCGCCCCGGACCCCGGATGCAACCTTCGGCCGCATGTCCTCAAACACCGGACGGGCTGAAATTTGCGGCCGAGCCGCACATCCAGCCCCGCCGGCGATCGAGGCGCGGCCCCCTCACGCGTTCGGGCGGTCCCCGGACGCCGCCGCCCGCGCCATCTCCTCCAGTCGCGCCAGCATCGGCATCGGGTCCACGCCCACCGTTCCCGGCAGGAAGTCCGCGATCTTCTCCGGGGTCCAGGAGCCCTCCGCGTATCCCGCGCGCAGTTCCCTCGGCTGGGCCCACACCGCGATCTTCGGGCCGGCGATCGTGTAGACCTGGCCCGTGATCCGCTCCTCCCGGGCCCGTTCGGAGAGCAGGTAGACCACCAACGCCGCCACGTCCTCAGGCTCGCCGATCTCCTTCAGCTCCATCGGGACGTTCGCGGACATGCGCGTACGGGCCACCGGGGCGATCGCGTTCGCCGTCACGCCGTACTTGTTCAGGCCCAGCGCCGCGCTGCGGACCAGGGAGATGACTCCGCCCTTCGCGGCGGAGTAGTTCGCCTGCGCCACGCTGCCCTGGTGGTTGCCGCTGGTGAAGCCGATCAGCGTGCCCATGCCCTGTTTGCGCATCACCGCGGACGCCGCGCGGAAGACCGTGAAGGTCCCCTTCAGGTGGGTCGCCACGACCGGGTCCCACTCCTCCTCCGACATGTTGAAGAGCATCCGCTCACGCAGAATCCCGGCCACGCATACGACCCCGTCGATACGGCCGTACTCCGCGAGCGCAACGTCGATCAGTCGCTGCCCCCCGGCCATCGTCGCGATGTCGTCGGCCACCGCGACCGCCTCGCCACCCGCCGCGGCGATCTCCTTGACGACCGCCGACGCGACCTCCGACGTCGGCTCGCCGCCTTCGATCGAGACGCCGTAGTCGTTTACGACGACCCGTGCCCCCTCCGCCGCCGCGGCCAGTGCCACCGCCCGGCCGATGCCGCGCCCGGCACCCGTCACGGCGACGACCTTGCCTGCCAAGAAGTTCCCCACGTCCGGCCCCTTCCCGCAGTTTCTGACGGACCGTTAGATTCTACGGGCAGTCAGATACATGAGCACAAGACCCAGGAGGCCCGATGTCACTCCCGGCCGAGTTCCACGAGATCGCCAAGCGGGTGAACAACTGGGGGCGTTGGGGCCAGGACGACGAAATCGGGACGCTCAACCTGATCACCGACGAGGTCGTCAAGGACGCCGCCGCCACCGTCCGCAGCGGCCGCCGTGTCGCCCTCGCGCTCCCCCTCCAGCAGGACGGCATCCAGACCGGCATGATCCCCGGCCGGGTGAACCCCCTGCACACCATGGTCCAGATCAACCAGGAGCTCTTCGGCCCCGGCACCGTCGCCACCAGCGACGACGTCGTGACCATGGGACTTCAGGCCGCCACCCACTGGGACGCCCTGACCCATGTCTCCCACTCGGGGAAGATCTACAACGGCCGCCCCGCCGGCACCATCACCCCGCACACCCGGGCCCGGTACAGCGGAATCGACAAGGCGAAACACATCGTCTCGCGCGGCGTGCTGCTCGACGTCGCCCGCACCAAGGGGCTCGACCGGCTGCCCGGCGATCACGCCGTCACGCCCGAGGACCTGGACGAGGCCGCCGCGTTCGCGGGCCTGACCGTCAAGCCCGGTGACATCGTTCTCGTACGGACCGGACAGCTGCAGGTCGCTCTCGCCGGCGACAAGCACGGCTACGGATATCCGTCCCCGGGCCTGTCCGTACGCACCCCCGAGTGGTTCCACGCACACGATGTCGCCGCGGTGGCGAACGACACCCTCACCTTCGAGATCTTCCCGCCGGAGATCGAGAACCTCTGGCTGCCCGTGCACGCCCTCGACCTCGTCGAGATGGGCATGCTCCAGGGGCAGAACTGGAATCTGGAGAACCTGTCCACAGCCTGTGCCGAAGCGCGGCGGTACGCGTTCCTGCTCTCCGCGATGCCCGAGCCCTTCGTCGGCGGCACCGGAACCCCCGTCGCCCCGGTCGCGATCCTGTGAGGCCCCGCCGTCGTGGGAGGGACCGCCGTCGTGGGAGGCCCCGCCCTACGGCGCGGCGACGAAGCCCCGCACCGCCGGCTCGTACGCGACCTGCCGCGCGCCCCTGTCCACCTCGCACCAGATGGACTTGCCCGCGCCCTCCGGCTGCCAGCCCCACCTGTCGGCGAGGCCATCGACCAGCTCGAGCCCGCGGCCGTTGGTGTCGTCACCGTCGGCGTGGCGCGGCCGCGGCGGGCAGGCGCTGATGTCGGCGACCTCCACCCGAACGGTCCCGGCCTCCGCCGCGCCCGCGCCGAAGAGCATCCGCAGCACCGCCGGACAGCCGGTGTGCACGACCGCGTTGGTCACCAGCTCCGAGATCAGCAGGATCAGCGTGTCGGCCAGTGGCTCGTCGTCCCCTATGCCGGATCCGGCGAGGCGCGAACGGGCCCACCTCCGGGCGCGTCCCACCTCCGCGGGGTCGGGCCCGACTTCCAACTGAACCAGAAGCACCTGCACCGCTCACACCATCCGAACCGGCGGACACATCGCCTCGCGCCTCGACAAGGTCCTGAACCAGGTCACTGAACGTGACTCCCTTGCAAGACAGCATGGTTGACGTACAGTCACCGCAACAAGCGCTTCGGGCATATTCCAGCGCGAAGGAGTACCCGTGGTGCATACTGTGCGACGCACGTTGCGGGGAGTCGAACTGAGGCTCGCAGCACCCGCGCGCACGGGGTGAACGGCACGCATTCCCGGGCTCGGAGCCGCCGCACCGGCAACACCGTGACAACCCCGCCTCGGAACCACTCGCATCCCACGGAGGGTACCGGAGCAGGTACCCGACTCCGGGCCGTGACGAGTCACTCGAAGGACACAACCCGGTATCGACGCCCATTCCCGGCGTATCGGCAACTCTCGGTGACGCTTCAGAGTGCTGAGGCCAATGCCTCCGCCTGGATCTCCTCCGCCTCCGCCGCCGTCAGCCACATCTGTGCGCGCAGCCAGGCCCGCTTGAGGTGCAGATGCACGTCCGCCTCCCAGGTGAAGCCCATTCCGCCGTATACCTGGAGGCAGTCGCGCGCGCCCTGGACCGCGGCCTCGTCGGCGAGCAGTTTGGCGCCGGCGATCTCGGTGAAGTCCTCGGTGACGGCAGCCGCGTAGACGGCGGCGCGGGCCACCTCCGTGCGTACGAGCATCTGGGCACACAGGTGCTTGACTGCCTGGAAACCGCCGATGGGCTGCCCGAACTGTTCGCGCTCCTTGGCGTATTGCACGGCTGCCTCGGTGGTGCGGGCGGCGCTGCCGAGCTGCTCGGCCGCCGTGAGGAGCACGGCGTCGGGACGCGGCGGGGCCTTCGGAGCCCCGCCCTGGATCCGGTGCAGCGGCGTGAGCGGGTCCATGGACCGTACAGCCCTGGCCGACGGCAGCTCCTTCGGGTACCGGACCCGCATCGAGCCGCCATGGATGACGACGGCCGCGTCCGCGTCGGCGAAATGCGGTACGAGGGAGCTCAGTTGGGTTACACATGTGATCATCCGTGTGCCGTCCGTGGCACCCGGCAGCCCGCCGCACGCGGCCAGATGGGTCGCCACCAGCGGCCCATTGAGCAGCGCCCGGCCCGCCTCCTCGAAGACCAGGACCGCCTCGGGCAGGCCGAGCCCCGCCCCGCCCTCCGCCTCCGGCAGGCGCAGCGAGAAGAATCCGGCCGCGCCGAGCTCCCGCCACAGCTTCCGGTCGACGGTGCCCTCGCGGTCCACGGCCGCCCTGAGGGCATCGCGCCCGAAGCGGCGGGCCAGCAGCTCCCGTACACCTCTGCGCAGCGCACGCTGGTCGTCCGTCAACTGGAAGTCCACCGGCGTCCCTTCGGGAGGCCGAGGATCCGCTCGGCGACGATGTTCCGCTGGATCTGGGAGGTGCCCGCCGCGATGGTGTACGAGAGGGAGGAGAGCCGGTCCGCGGTCCACTCCCGGTCGAGGTCGAAGGCGTCGGGTCCGAGCACCTCGGCGGCCGTGTCGTACAGCTCCTGGCGTGCGTGCGAGTAGCGGAGCTTGAAGACCGAGCCGCCGATGCCGGGTACGCCGCCCGTCCTCTGGGACTCGCTGACGTTCCACTGGGTGAGCCGCCACAGGGCGCGGAACTCTGCATTCAGCCGGCCGAGCGAGCGGCGCAGCACCGGGTCGTCCCAGGTGCCGTTCGCGCGGGCGGCGGCGGCCAGTTCGCCCAGCGTGCGGCGGCAGGCGACGACCTCGCCGACGAAGGCGGTGCCGCGCTCGAAGGAGAGGGTGACCATGGTGACGCGCCAGCCGTCGTTCTCCCGGCCGACCCGGTTTTCGACCGGCACCCGGACCTCGTCGAGGAACATCTCCGCGAACTCCGCCGCCCCGGCCAGTGTCCGCAGCGGTCGGACGGTGACCCCGGGCGCGTCCATCGGCATGGCGAGCCAGGTGATGCCGCGGTGCCTGGACGCTTGTGGATCGGTGCGTACGAGCAGCTCGCACCAGTCGGCCACCTCGGCGTGCGAGGTCCAGATCTTGGATCCGGTGACGACGTAGGAGTCGCCGTCCCGGACGGCTCTCGTACGCAGCGACGCCAGGTCGGAGCCGGCTTCGGGCTCGCTGAAGCCCTGGCACCAGACCTCGTCGCCACGCAGCACGGGCGGCAGCCAGCGGGCGCGCTGCTCGGCCGCGCCCTCAGCGGCGATGGTGGGGCCCGCGTGCAGCAGCCCCACGAAGTTCGCGCCGACATAGGGCGCGCCGGCCAGCTCCGTCTCCTCCAGGAAGATCAGCCGCTGGGTCGGGGGCGCGTCCCAGTGCACTTCGCCGTAGCCGGCGTCGTACAGCATCCGCTGCCAGGTGGTGTCGTACGCACGCCGACCCGGCCAGTCCAGCGGGCCGGGCTTCACGGGCAGCTTCGGCAGCGAAACGGCCAGCCATTCGCGCAGCCGCGCCCGAAAGCCCTCCTCCTCCGCGGTGTACGTGAGGTCCACTACCGGTCCAGGTCGAGGTCGAGCATGCGGATCGCGTTGCCGCGCATCAGCTTGTAGACCGTCTCGTCGTCCAGGCCCTTCACGTGGTCGAGAGCGACTTCCTTGGTGTGCGGGAAGGTCGAGTCGACATGGGGATAGTCGGTCTCGAAGGTGGCGTTGTCGCGGCCGACGACGTCCAGCGAGGCGATCCCGTGCTTGTCCCGGAAGAAGCAGCAGAACATCTGCCGGTAGTAGTACGTGGAGGGCGGCTCGGGGATGAGGTCGCGCACCCCACCCCACGCCCGGTGCTCCTCCCACACATCGTCGGCGCGCTCAAGGGCATAGGGAATCCAGCCCATCTGGCCCTCGCTGTACGCCAGCTTCAGCCGCGGGTACTTCACCAGCACGCCGCTGAAGAGGAAGTCCATCATCGAGGCCATGGCGTTGTTGAAGCTGAGGGACGCCTGCACGGCGGGCGGCGCGTCCGGCGACGCGGCGGGCATCTGGGAGGACGAGCCGATGTGCATGTTCACGACCGTGCCGGTTTCCTGGCAGATCGCGAAGAACGGGTCCCAGTAGCCGCAGTGGATCGACGGCAGCCCGAGATGGGTCGGGATCTCGGAGAAGGTCACGGCCTTCACCCCGCGCGCGGCGTTGCGCTCGATCTCCGCCACCGCCAGGTCGATGTTCCAGAGCGGGATGATGCACAGCGGGATGAGCCGGCCACCGCTGTCCCCGCACCACTCCTCGACCATCCAGTCGTTGTAGGCGCGTACGCAGGCGAGCGCGACCTCCTTGTCGTGCGCCTCCGCGAAGGTCTGCCCGCAAAAGCGCGGGAAGGTCGGGAAGCAGAGTGAGGCCTCGACATGGTTGAGGTCCATGTCCTTGAGGCGTTCCTTCGGGTCCCAGCAGCCGGGCCGCATCTGCGCGCGGGTGATGCCTTCGAGGGTCATCTCGTCGCGGTCGAAGCCGACGGCGGCGATATTTCGCTTGTACGGGAACTTGAGGTCCTCGTAGATCCACCAGTCGGTCGGCGGTCCATCGGGATCCATCGTGATCCGGTACTTGCCCGCGACGTACGCGAGATCGCCGATGCCGGCGGTCAGCGGCTTGGGCCCGCGGTCCCGGTACTTGGCGGGCAGCCAGGTCTCGAAGAGGTGGGCCGGCTCGATCACATGGTCGTCGACGCTGATGATCCGAGGCAGTTCGGTCATGGTGTCCCCTCCGACAGTTTCTGATGGATCCAGCAGTTTCTGATGGCCCGTCAGAAATCAGGCTAGCCCCGCACCCCTGGACCGACAAGGCGGTGAGCCCTACGCTCGCCGCAACATCTGACTAACCGTCAGCTAGGTGCCTGCCACGGAGGGACACGGGCATGACCGAGACCCCACACGCACTGGGCGAATCGCGCACACTCTGGGAACTCGTCCAGCGCAGGGCAGACCTCACCCCGGACCGGCCGGTGCTCCTCCAGGACGACCGCATCCTCACCTTCGGCGCCCTGCGGGACCGCTCCGAGCGGGTCGCGGCCGGGCTGTGGGAGCTGGGCGTACGGCCCGGCAGCGTGGTCGCCTGGCAGCTGCCCACCCGGATCGGGACAGCGCTGCTCTCCTTCGCGCTCGCCCGTCTCGGAGCCGTACAGTCGCCGGTCATCCCCTTCTACCGGGAACGGGAGGTCGGCTTCGCGCTACGGGAGTCGAAGGCCGCCTTCTTTGCCGTTCCCGGCACCTGGCGCGGCTTCGACCACACCGGCATGGCACGCCGTCTCGCGCTGGAACTCCCCGAACCGCCGCTGGTCTTCGAGGCGTACGACACCCTGCCCGACGCCGACCCCGCCGTGCTGCCGCCACCGCCCGCCTCCGGGACGGACGTGCGGTGGATCTACTGGACCTCGGGCACCACATCGGACCCCAAGGGCGTGCTGCACACCGACCGTTCGCTGATCGCGGGCGGCTCCTGCCTCGCGCACGCGCTGCACCTGTCGTCCGACGACGTCGGCTCGATGGCCTTTCCCTTCGCGCACATCGCCGGGCCCGACTACACGGTGATGCTGCTGCTGTACGGCTTCCCCGCGGTGATGTTCGAGCACTTCGCGCTGCCCGAAGCGCTGGAGGGCTACCGCAGCCACGGCGTCACCGTCGCGGGCGGCTCCACCGCCTTCTACTCGATGTTCCTCGCCGAGCAGCGCAAACAGCCCGAGCGCAAGCTGATCCCCACGCTGCGGCTGCTGGCCGGGGGCGGGGCCCCCAAGCCGCCGGAGATCTACCACGCCGTCGTACGCGAGATGGGCTGCGGGCTCACCCACGGCTACGGCATGACCGAAGTCCCCATGATCACCATGGGCGCGCCCGACGACACCGCGCACAACCTCGCCACGACGGAGGGGCGACCGCCGGCGGGCATGGAGATACGGATCGTCGACGGCGAGGTGCGACTGCGCGGCGAGGCGGTCTGCCGGGGGTATCTGGATCCGGTGCAGAGCGCCGCGGCCTTCGACGGCGAGGGTTTCTTCATCACCGGCGACCTGGGGCACCTCACCGAGTCCGGACATCTGGTCCTCACCGGCCGGCTCAAGGACGTCATCATCCGCAAGGGCGAGAACATCTCCGCGAAGGAGATCGAGGACCTGCTGCACGAACACCCGGCGATCGCGGACGTGGCGGTGATCGGACTGCCGGACCCGGAGCGCGGCGAGCGGGTGTGCGCGGTGGTGGAACAGCGGGACGGCGCTGAGGAGTTGAGCCTCGGCGCGGTCACGGCGTATCTGCGGGGGCGGGGGCTTTCGGTGCACAAGCTGCCGGAGCAGCTGGAGATCACGGATGGGTTGCCGCGGAACGAGACGCTGCGGAAGGTACTGAAGTACAAGCTGAGGGAGCGGTACGCCTGAGGTACGCCTTGTCCTCAATCTCCCCCAGACTTCGTCCGGGGGGCCGCCAACGGGCTTGATTTTCGCCGGTCGGCCTGAGAATTCAGGCCGACCGGCGGGAAATTCAAGGCCCGTCGGCGATTGAGGGGGTGGGGGTCCCACCACGCCCGCCAGGGCGTAGGGGGAGGGTCCGGGCCGGAGCCCCGGTCAGGCCTACGGCTCGGGCGTGACGTAGTACGCGGCGAACGCGGAGAGGATCTCCTCCTCGCTGATCCGGCCGTCCCCGTCCGCGTCCAGCGCCGCCGCCACTTGCTTGGCGACGCCAGGCTGCACTCCCAGCACCCGCAGCACGCGCTCCGCGGCCGAGGGGGTCACCCCGCTGCCGTCCTCGTCCGCGATGGCGATCACTGCGTGGAGGAAGGGCCGGGCGATCTCCGCGAACCGCTGGGGGTTGTCGCGCAGCCTCTTCGCCGCACCCGTGATGAACTCCTGGCGGGTGACCCGCTGGTCGCCGTCCACATCCGCGATCCCAGCCATGCCCTGCCAGAACGCCTCCGCGCCGCTGTACAGGTACTGGCCCTTGTCGGAGCGTGCGGTCGTGCCGAACTCCGCCAGCAGGGCCGCTGCGGCCCCGCTGAAGTCCTCACGGTCGATGTAGCCGTTGCCGTCCTGGTCGAAGGCGGCGAAGCGAGAAGCGATCTTGCGCTCATACTCTGCGCTGTCCATGCCGCGAGGGTACGGCCCCGGAAGCTGACGCGTGCACATACCCAGCCAATTACGTGACGGCGACATCCGGGCGGCGCCCCGGTGACGGACAGACAGTCACCCGGTGACTACGTTCAGGCGGAGAGCGGTTCGGCCCCCTCGTCGATGGCCGACACGACGTCCGCGTACACCTCGAAGAGGCGGCGCACCCCGAGGGCCGCCAGCACCCGGTTGACGTGCGATCCTTCCTCGGCGCCGCGGGCGGGCAGGATCAGCCGGAGTCTGCCCTGGCAGGAGCGCAGCAGGCGGCGGGCGGCGATCAGTACGCCGACACCGCTGGAGTCGCAGAAGAGCACCTCGGAGAGGTCGAGCACCAGATCCCGGCGGCCGACTGCGACCGCGTCATGGACATGCTGGCGGATCACCGGCGAGGAGACGAGATCGAGCTCGCCGCAGACGTGCAGCACCGTCCATGCGCCCTGCCGGGTCTCATCGACCTCGAGCATCACGACCCGACCTCTCCTCGTACCGGAATCCGCGCTTCCTGTCGCAGCTGCCCAGCCGCTCTCGCGCGAAACACAGCGAAACACAACGGTGCGGGCCGGGCTGACCGGGACCCGTCAGGCTCCTATCATTCCGGTCCGCATCGAGGGGCGCTCTTGCCGCAAAGGGTCGTGCGCCCGCGGCCGCGCGCACTACATTCGAAGAGGCGAGAGGCAACAGGGGCAAGGCTTGGGGGCCGTATGGCTAAGGACACAGCACCGCGCTGGGACCGCAAGATGCAGCAGCGGCTCTCGCGCGGCGAGGCCGCCGCGCTCGGGGAGCTGTACGACAGGTTCGCGTCGCTCGTGCACATGCTCGCCCACCGGGTGCTCGACGACGACCAGGCCGCCGACCAGGTCACCCGCGAGGTCTTCGGCTACATCTGGGAGCACCCCGACGCGTACGACCCCAAGCAGGGCTCGATGCGTTCCTGGGTGGCGAGGGTCACCAACAGCCAGGCGGTGTCCCGGCTGCGGCAGACCGAAGCCGCCGCGCTCGCGGACAGCGGCGAGGGCACGACGGAGGAGCTGGAGCAGAAGGTGCGCAGGGCGGCGGTCGCGGCCCGCGCCGACTACATCGTCACCTCCATGCCGGCGCCGCTGCGGGCCGCGCTGGAACTGGCGTACTTCCAGCGCAGGGACTACCGCCAGACCGCGGCCGACCTCGGGGTCACCGAGGACGAGGCCAGGCGTCGGCTGCGGCTCGGGCTGCAACTGCTGTCCACCGCCAACACCCGCCCGCTGGAGGGCTCGTCCCCGCCCGGATACGGACGCTCCTTGTGAACGGCCCGCTGGGCGGCGGCCATGGCGACGACGACGGCCGCGACGAGATGCGGGGCGCGCCGCGTATACCGGGCCCGCGGTCGGCGGCGGACGATCTGGACGCCCCCGCGCGCCCGCTGTTCGGACCGGCCGCCCCAGAGCCCGAATTGCCGCCCAGGACAGGCGGCGGGACACTCGGCGGACCGGGTGGCGGATCGAGCGGCGGACCGGGCAGGGTCGAACGCCCGTCCCACAGCGTGCTGAAGTCCCTGCTCGGCGCATGGGCGCTGTCCGCCTGCTCCACCGAGGAGACCGCGGCCGTCGAGGAGCACCTCGGCGACTGCGCGCCCTGCGCGGAAGAGGCCCTGCGGCTGCGTGACGCCGTCGCGCTGCTGCACACCGACCGGGACCTGGACCTCGACCCGCTGCTGCGCTTCCGGGTCCTGGAGAACTGCCTGGGGCGCAGGCCCGCCCGTATCCCGGTGCCCACCTGGGCGAATCCGTACGACGCGGAGACCGCGCGGCTCGACGCCCTGCTGCGGGACATCGGCGAGTCGGAGTGGCATGCGCCCGTGCGCCTCAAGTGGTTCGAGGGCGAACGGCAGGTGAGCCGCCGGACCACCGTGGCCGGGGTGATCGGGCATCTGATGACCGTCGACGGTCTGGTCGCCGGCGCCCTCGGTCTGGACGATCCGCTCGGGCCGGCGGCGCCGGCAATTCCGACCGAGCGCACCCAGGCGTTCTGGCGCGGGGCCGAGGAGCCGCCCACCCGGACCATCCGCGAGCCGTGGCGCGACCAGAGCCACACCCTCGTCCGCACGGTGTCCTTCGCGGGCCGTGGCGTAGCCGAACTGTCCGTCTCCTACGGAGACTTCGCCCTGCCACTGCGGGACTCCCTGCTGGACCGCGCCTTCGAGTGCTGGATCCACGCGGGCGACATCGCGGACGCGGTGGACTATCCGTACGAGCCGCCGAGCGGCTCCCATCTGCACCGGATGATCGACCTGGCGGCGCGGCTGCTGCCCGCGGCGCTCGCCGACCGCAGACGCGCGGGCCTCGCCGGACCCGCGAGACAACTGGTCGCGGCGGGTGCGCCGGGCCGTTCGCTGCATCTGGAGGTCGAGGGCTCGGGCGGCGGGAACTGGTACATCGCGCTGGACTCCCCGGCTGCCGTCGGCTCCGCGGACCGGGCGGTGGCCCAAGTGGCGCTGGAGGGCGTGGAGTTCTGCCGCCTGGTGGCGGGCCACATCTCACCGGAGGAGGCCGCGGCGGGCCAGGACGGGGACCGCGAGGCGATCCGGGACGTGCTGTTCGCGGCGGCGTCACTGAGCAGGCTGTAGCTGTCCTCGATCGCCGAGCTGTCCCCGATCGCCGGACAGGCTTGAAAGAGCCTGTCCGGCGATCGGGGACCGACCGGCAACCGGACGGCCCCGGTCACCCATCGCTCACTCCCCGCCCACTCGCACGTTCGGGTCCCCGTCGCGCCCCTGCGGCTTCAGCTCGATCTGAATCGTGTGCGTCGTGTCCCGCGCCGCCGTCCCGCCGGCGCCCGCCGTGACCACCCCGATCCGCAACTCGGCCCGCCCGCTGCCCTCGCGCCGCACCTGCACCGCGAACTCCAGATTCACCCTCTCCACGCTGAACTTGAGATCGCGCCCCTCACCGGCCCGCTGCGCCCGCTCCAGCTCGTCCCGGACCTGTCCGATCACCTCGGCGAGCCCGGCCACCGCAGCATCGTCACGCACAGCCATCGCGTCCCCCGTCTCCTGTAGTTATCGTTGAGCATTATGAGGGAGCCGTTGCGTGCGTCCAACTCCGTTTCGCATGAGGAGAGTTGGCGGGTCAGTCTGCTGCGTACGCAAGACCGGGCGGGCCGCCCCCTGGGCGCCGGGGTGCTGCTCCCCGGGGGTCTGGTGCTCACCTGCGCCCATACGGTGCTCTCGCGCCCCGGCCAGGACGGCACCCGAACCCCCTTCGACACCGTGTACGTGGACGGGCCCGGCGCCGCCCTGTCGGGCGACCGGCCGGGCCCGCTGCGCGCCCGGCTGCTGCGGGAGTATCTGGTGCTGCCCACCCCGCACTTCAGCGGCGACCTCGCCCTGCTCAAGCTGGACCACGAGCCGTCCGTGCCACATGCCGTGCTGCACCGCCAGATCCCGGCGCGCAATGAGCCGGTGCACTTCACCGGCTACCCGGAGGACCTTCCGGGCGGCGAGCATCTCGACGCCCGGCTGATGGGGCGCGGCGGGCCCGCTCCCAAGCCCGAATGGGAACAGCTCGACACCGAGGGCTCCGCGTACGTCGTCCGGCACGGCTACAGCGGCAGCGGGGTCGTCCACAGCCGCTCACGCCGGCTCATCGGCATTGTGGCCCACCAGTTCGGAACTCCGCAGGCACCCGTGCGCCGTGAGCACGCGTACATGATCCCGACTGAGACAGTGCTGAGGTATCTGCCGCTGGAACGACTGGGGCTGACGGTCACCGGACCCCCTGCCGTCTCCCGCGACGTCGCGGTCGCCCCCGACAGGACCGCCTCCGGCCGGGTCCCGGGCCTGCATCGCAGGCTGACCCGCTGGCTGGACGGCGCCGCGGACACCGACGCCGTCGAGCTGGCCTTCGCCGGTGAGGGGGAGCACGCGCTGCTGCACACCGTCCGCTCCGCCCTCACCCTCGCCGACCGGGAGCAGAGCCCGCCGTCCGCGTCCGCGAGTTCGGCGGGCGAGCCACAGGTGGGGAGCATCGACATCGCCGTCGACGCCACCAACCGCACCGCCGAGGAGCTCACCGTCCACGCGGCCGACCGGATCGGCCTGGACGACCCGCCCCCGTCCCGTACACCCCACGCCGAGCTGCTCGGCCAGATCACCGAGGCGAGTCCTCCGCTCACCGGCGCCTTCCTCGCCATCGACCGGTCCGCGTCGCCGGACGCGGAGATCGTGGCGCTGCTGCGCGCGCTGCTCGCCCGCGGCGACAGCCGGCTGCTGCTCGTCTTCAGCGACCCCCGCTCGCCGCTGCTCGCCCGGGTACGCGCCGAGCTCCTGGAGCCCGAATGGGCCGACCGGCGCGCGGACCGGCTCGCGGCGCGTGTCACCAAGCTCGCCGAGACCGAACAGCGATTACGGCAGCTGCCCGGGTATCCGGCCACGGCGGGCCGGCCGGCACCGCGCCGCCCCGACGACCGGTCCCCACGACTTCGTGAGCAGCTGCAACGGCTGTCCCGCGGCGGCTTGTTGTACGACACGCCCGCCCTGCCGCACGAGCTGTTCCGGCTCGCCGTCGACATCGAGACTGCGCTGCTGGATGCCGAGGCGGCCGAGCTGGCCCTGGCCGGGCCGCTGGGCCCGCACGAGTTCGTCGTGGACCCGCCCGGCGACGGGCTCACCGATCTGCCGGTCGTCGCCGTGCGCGACCCGGACGCGCTCGTCACGGCACCGGCCGGGCCCCATCTGGCCGGCGGCGACCGGCTGCACCAGCAGTACGAGGTCGTGGGCCCGATCGGCCAGGGCAGCCACGGGCAGGTGTATCTCGCCCGCGATCTGCTGCTCGACAACCGTCCGGTGGCCCTCAAGGGGATCCTCGACCCGGGAAACCCCGCAGCCGTTCTCCAGGCGCATCAGGAGCGGCTTCGGCTGGTGAGTCTCAATCATCCGTCCGTCATCCGGGTGGTCAACTACGCGCGTCATCCGTCGACTTCGGCGGAGTTCATAGTGATGGAGTTCGCCGACGGGGCGCCGCTGGAGTGGGTCGCGGCCCGGATAGCCCAGCACCGTCCGCCGTTCTCCGGGCCCCGGGTGCGTGAGTTCATCGTCGTGTACGGGCTGCTCATCCTGGACGCGCTCAGCTATCTGCACGACCAGGAGGGCCTGGTCTACGGCGATCTGTCCCTCACCAACGTCCTGCACTGCGGCAACGGCATCAAACTCATAGACGTCGCGGGCGTCCGCAAGCCCGGCACGCAAGGACCGGTCAGCCACCGGCCCCCGGAGACCGGTCCCGCGGGCGAGATGACGACCGCGGGCGACCTCTACAGCGTCGGCGCGGTCCTCGGCGCGCTGCTCGCCAAGGCGCCCGCACCGCCCGCCGACCTCGGCACCGAGTCCCTGGAGCGTGCGCTGGCGCGCGCCATGGCCCGCGATCCCAAGCGGCGTTACGCGTCCGCCCAGGAGATGGCCCTCCAACTGCGCGGTGTACTGCGCGAACTGCGCTCCCTGCGGCTCGGCGAGGAGACCTTCGAGCCGTCCCCGCTCTTCGACCGGGCCGCCACCGCCCTGGACGGTCAGCTCGGCAAGGCCCCGCCGCTGGGCCGCTGGCGGACGGGCGGCGCCGGCGGCTACCTCCTCGGCGCGGGGGTGCCCGACCCGGCCGAGGTGGCGGTGGCCCTGCCGGTGCCCAAGCCGGACCGGCGGGACCCCAACTGGAAGGAGCTGCAGCGCACTTCGTACGCCGACCCGGCAGGTCTGCTGCAGCTCAGCGACGAGTGGCTGGCCTCCCCCGAGCTGCATCTGCTGCGCTGCCGGCTCCATCTGGAGCTCGCCCGCGACCAGGCGCGTCTTGGGGCACCTCAGGGGGCACCCCCAGCGGCTGCCGACGGAGGCAGCCGGGGCAGGGACCAGCAACTGGTCGCTGCCGCGATGGAACTCGACCGGGCCCGCGCGCTGCTCGGCGAGCGCGCGGACTACGACTGGCGGCTCGACTGGCACCAAGGGCTCGCCGAACTCGCCCACGGCCGCCCGAGCCGGGCCCTGAACTGCTTCGACGAGGTGTACTACGCCATTCCCGGCGAGTACGCGCCCAAGCTCGCCCTCGGCTACTGCCACGAAAGGCTGGCGGACGAAGGGCGCTCCGGCGCGGACGACGCCGCCCCCGGGGCCACGGCCCGCGAGGAACGCGAGCAGCAGGCCATGCGGTTCTACGACGCGGTGTGGCGGCGCAACCACGCGCTCGGCAGCGCCGCCTTCGGACTCGCCCGCATCCATCTCGCCCGGCGCAGCCCCGATCTGGCCCTGGCGTTCCTGGACGGTGTGCCCCCGGACTCCCGGCACCGCACCGCGGCGCGTACGGCGATGGTCCGCATCCACGCCAGCCCGCCCGCGAACGGGAGCGCGCCGACGGTGGCGTCGGCGGTGCGGGCGTACGCCGCGCTGCGCCGGCTGGTCAGCCATGAGGGGCTCACCGACCGGCAGGCGTACGAACGGCTCACGACAGAGCTCCTCGAACTGCTCCTCGAACTGGTCGGCGCCGCGCGGGCGAAGACCGACCCGCTGGCCGATCTGCGCGCCTCGCTGCCGCCAGGGATGTCCGTCCCGGCCACCGAACGGGAGCTGCGCGAGCAGCTTTCCGCCAGCTACCGCAGGCTGGCCAAGCAGGTGCCGCGTACCGACCGCGCGGAGGACGCGGCTCTCGCGGAGGCGCTGCTCGACAGCGCGTACCGGACCCGGCCGCTGGGCCTGAAGCACTACCGGGACCGTAACCAGGACCGCGACCGGGCGCCGCGACCGCTGACCGCGTGGCTGCCGCGCCGCCCGCGCCTGCGCCTGCGCGAGCCGGGCGATGACGCATGAACGGCCTGAAGCCTCGACTCCGCCCCGGCACGGCACCGCGATCCACTGGAGGGCGCATGACCGGCCGCAAGCTGCTCCGCCCGCACCTCAGCCGGCTCCGCCCCGCCCGCACGCGGCTGCGCCCGGCCGCCGCCCGCGTCCCGACCGCCCTGCGCGGGTTCTTCCCCGCCCTGTGGCTGCGCGCCGCGGGCCGCACCCCCGAGGGCAACCGCCCCACCGCCGCGTTCCTGCGCCGCCGGATGCTGGTGCTGCCCGCGCTCGCCCTGGTCGCCCTCGCCCTCTCCGCGGCCGCCTACGGCGATGTACACGACCGTACGGAGCGGCTGCGGGATCGTTGCGCGCCCGCACTCGTGGATCTGGCACAGGCCCGGATCTCCCTCGAACTGGCCCAGGGACAGGCCGAGTCCCGCCTCAGAACCCCTGAGCAGGCCGAAGCCGTCGAGCTCGGCGAGACCTACCGCTCCCTGCTCACCGAGGCCTCGCAGAGCCTCAACCGGGTCGCACAGTCCAGGGCCCTGCACAAGGGCCAGGAGCAGGAACTGCGGGTCGTCTCGGGCCTGGTGGTCGCGTACGGCGACAAGATCGCCTGGGCCGACCGGAACGGTAAGAGCGATGTGCTGCGCAAAGCCGGGGTCGAATACGCCGACGACATGCTGAGCGGCAAGCACCACACCGTCGCCCGGACCACCCGCCAGGAGCCCGTCTCCATCCTCGACCGGATCGCGGAGCTGGAGCGCCAACTGCACGAGGAGAACCATGACTTGGCGGCCTGGAGCCCACTCACCCTCGCCGCGGCGGCCGCCGCCGCATTGTCCGCCGCGCTCTTCGCCTTCGTCCTCGTCGGCACCTCGGTCTTCCTGCGGGACCGGCTGCGGCTGATCAGCGTGCAACTGACGGTCGCCGCGGTGCCGGTGCTGCTCACACCCGTGCTGCTGGCCTTCGGGGGCGCCGAGGAGCACGCCGCGCAGGAACGGGTGCGTACGACCGTCGGCGACCTGGAGAAGCTGGGCGCGGACCGCGAGGCACCCCGCAGCATCGAGTCCATCGCTCGGGATGCGGCCGCCGTGATGCGCGAGGCGCACCCCGAGGGCTGGTCGCTGACCGCGGGCATCGTCGTTCCCGCCGCCGGCGTGGGCGCGCTCGCCTGCGGCGTCACGCTCTTCCTCTACGGCCGGCCCTATCCGGCCGTCCGCCCCCGACGGAAGTACACAGACGCATGAAGCGCTTGAGGGCACTGCTGGCCTGCTGTCTGCTCGCCGCGTCAGCGGTGACGGCGGGCGGCTGCTCGGACGCGGCCGAGGAGCGCACCCTGGTCGTCCTCGGCCCGTGGACCGACGGCGAGGAGAAGCCGTTCGTCGCGGTGCTGCGGCGCATCGGCGAGCGGACCGGACGCAGTTACGTCTACAAGGGCACCCGCTCCCTGCGCGAAACGCTGGTGGCCCAGCTCCAGGCGGGCGCGCCGCCGGACCTGGCGATCCTGAGCAGCCCGGGCGAACTCGCCGAGTACGCCAGGGCCGGAGACGCACAGCCGCTCCCGCAGCAGGTGGCCGGGGCCGCGGTCCCCCCGTGGGCGCCCGCGGTGACGGTCAGGAACGAGCACGGCGAGACCCGTACGAACGCCTACTGGGCGCCGGTGCGGGTCGACCTGAAGTCGCTCGTCTTCAGCCGCGCGAAGAGCACCGGGAAGAAGCCGGACTGGTGCCTGGGCATGGGCTCCGGCGCCACCTCCGGCTGGCCCGGCACGGACTGGGTGGAGGACCTGCTGCTGCAACGGCGGGGACCGGACGCGTACGAGAGGTGGGCGACCGGCGCGACCCCCTGGCCGCAGACCAGGGCGGTCTGGGAGGAGTGGGGCGAGCTGCTCGCCGCGAACGGCGGGGACATCGGCGCGGAGGCGCTCACATCGTCCTTCGAGCAGCTCGACGACGGCCGGTACGGGCTGCTGAACAGCGGCCGCTGTACCCATGAGCACCAGGGTTCTTTCATCCGCCGCCACTACGGCGACGACGTGCGGCCCACATCCACAGCCGCCTTCCTCCGCGCGGAGAAGACCGCTGGGCGGGCCCGCGGGCAGAGCGACGGGCAGAGCTCGGACAATGTCTTCGAGGTCTCCGGCGACATGGCCGCGGTCTTCAAGCCCAGCGCCGCCGCCTGGGACCTGCTCGACCGGCTGACCTCCCGCCAGGCCCGCGAGGACTGGGCGAAGGCGGCGCGGCCCGGGGAGCGGCCGTACTTCCCCGGCGGCGCGTTCGGCACCGTACCGCCGTCGGAGAACACCCGCGCCGTCCAGGACCTGTTCGACAAGGCCGACAAGATATGTCTGGACGCCTCGGACGCCATGCCTCCGACACTGCGGGACGCCTTCTACCGCGCTGTACTGGAGTTCCTGGGCAACCCGCGGGACGCGAGGCTGCTCGACCGGCTGCTCGAAGGGCTGGAGGCGGAACGGAACCTGCAGGAGTCGGAGGGGGCGTTCGTACTGGACGATCTCTGCGAGGACGTGCCGAAGCCGTCCGGCAGCCCGTGAGGAATGCGCGCGGTTACGCGAACACAACCGTACGGCGGCCGTTGAGCAGGATCCGGTGCTCCGCGTGCCACTTCACCGCGCGCGCCAGCGCCTGGCACTCCACATCGCGGCCGATCGCCACCAGCTGCTCGGGGGTGACCCCGTGGCCGACCCGCTCGACCTCCTGCTCGATGATCGGGCCCTCGTCGAGGTCGGCCGTCACATAGTGCGCGGTCGCGCCGATCAGCTTCACGCCGCGCGCGTGCGCCTGGTGGTACGGCTTCGCGCCCTTGAAGCTCGGTAGGAAGGAGTGGTGGATGTTGATGATCCGGCCGCTCAGCTGCTTGCACAGATCGTCCGAGAGCACCTGCATATAGCGGGCGAGCACCACCAGCTCGATGTTCTCGCCGCGCACCAGCTCCAGCAGCTGCGCCTCGGCGTCGTCCTTGTTGTCCTTGGTGACCGCAATGTGGTGGAAGGGGACGTCGTACGAGGCGACCAGCTCGGCGAAGTCCGTGTGATTGGAGACGACCGCCGCGATCTCGACCGGCAGCGCGCCGGTCCTGGAGCGGAAGAGCAGGTCGTTGAGGCAGTGACCGAACTTGCTGACCATCAGCACGATCCGCATCCGCTCGTCGGCGAGATGGATCTGCCAGTCCATCTGGAAAGCGTCCCCGACGGCGGCGAAGCTTGCCCGCAGCTTGTCCACGGTCACCGGCGTCTCGGCCGAGAAGTGGACCCGCATGAAGAACAGTCCCGTGTCCCGGTCCCCGAACTGCTGACTGTCCTCGATGTTGCAGCCGGTGATGAAGAGATAGCTCGACACGGCGTGCACAATGCCCTGTTTATCCGGGCAGGAGAGCGTCAGGACGTACTGGTCGGTCATCTCCGTAGGGTGCCATATCCGCCGGTCCCGGCGGGTCCCGGTCCGTCAGGCGGACCGTCGGGGCCGGATCCTCAGGCGGCCGTCGGGGCCGGATCCTCAGGCGGACCGCGTCATGATGCGCAGCACATCGAGCGAGCGCGGCGCCGCGTCCGGATCCTCGCCGTCGCTCACCGCAAGGCGTACGTGCGCCTCGCGGGCGGCCCGTACCGCTTCCGGCCAGCCATGGTGTTCCAGATAGGCGGACACAGGAGCGTCCGCGCCGACCTGGTGCATGATCCGCAGGACGCGCAGGACGGCTACATCGACGAGGGCGGCCTCGCCCGAGTCGCGGAAGATCGTCCCGACGTACTTCTCGGCGGACCAGTTGTCCAGCCAGGTGTCCTCGACCAGGCGGTACACGGCGTCGGTGACGTCGCCGTACTCCTCGCGACCGGCCAGCCAGCACTCCTGGTGGAAGACCGGGTCGGAAAGCATGTGCAGCGCCGAGCGCACATTGCAGCGCCAGCGCCACCAGGGCATGTCATTTAGCGGCATGCCGCCCATGGTGGAGGAGCGACGGCCGCGCCGGGAAGAGGTGTCCGAACCTTGCTGCACGCCGTCGATCGTACGTTCCCCAATCGCGCGGCCGGACGTCCCCCCGGAATTCACCTTGCCGTCACCCTTTGTTGAACAATGGACACTACTCCGTTACCCCGGAAGCGGAAATGTGACTGTGCATGACCGGTTGGCGACGTTCCTCCTCCCCCCGCCCCTCAAGGACCGCTCGACTTCGTGCCGCATGTATGGCGACGGCGGCCGTCGCGGCCGGTGCGTCGCTGGTCACCGGCTGTGGCGTCTTCCCTGGGGGCCCGGGGGGCTCCAGGGAACCCGTCAAGGTGATGACCTTCGCCCCCGAGGAATCCCGGGCGACGAACATGCCCGGCATGCCGGCGATGGCGAAGGCGTACGCCCGCTGGGCCAAGGCGAACGGCGGCCTCGACGGGCACGAGCTGCGCATCATCTCCTGCAACGAGCAGAACACCTCGACCGGCGCCGCCGCGTGCGCCCGGCGGGCGGTCAAGGAGGGCGTGGCCGCGGTCGTCGGCTCGTACAGCCAGCACGGCGACGCCTTCATGGCGCCGCTGGAAGCCGCGGGCATCCCCTTCATCGGCGGCTACGGGATAACCGAGGAGGAGTTCACCAGCTACCTCTCCTACCCCGTCAACGGCGGCCAGGCAGCGCTCCTGGCCGGCAACGGCAGGCAGCTCGCGGACACCTGTGACCGGGTCTCGCTGGTGCGGCCCAACACCCTCGCGGGCGACGAACTGCCGGTGCTGCTCAACGCCGGCCTCGCGGAGGGCAGTCGGCGCAAGTCCGCGGACATCGTGGCGGCGGAGGACGCGACGGACTACACGGCGCAGGCCGAGCAGGCCCGCAGGAAGGCGGGGACCGGGTCGGGCTCCGGGGCAGCGTTTGGATCCAGCTCGGGTTCCGGGTCTGGTTCGGGTTCCGGTTCGGGGTCCGGGTCGGACGACCGCCCGGGATGCGTCACCGCCGCGCTCGGCGACCGTACCGAGACCTTCTTCGACTCCTTCCGGCGGCTGCCGGAGGACGGCCGGAAGATCCGGGTCTCCTCGGTCATGGGCTCCGTCGGCCAGCCCCTTATCGACCGCACCGGCGGCCGAAAAGGCCCGTTCGAGGGCGCCTACGTCACAGGCTGGTACCCGGACGCCGGCGACGAGCGCTGGGGCGAGATGGAGCGGGTGATCCGCGCCCACGCGTTCGGCGACAACCGCATCGACCCGGCCGACGCGGGCGTGCAGACCACCTGGATCGCGTACACCGTGCTGCGGACAGTCATCCAGTCGATCGACTCGGACGTCATCACGGCGGGGAAGATCGCGCACGCCCTGGACAGCGGGGTACGGGTGCCCACCGGCGGGCTGACTCCCGCCCTGCGCTGGGAGTACGAGGACATGCTCGGCACGCCCGGCTTCCCGCGGATCGTGAACCGCAGCGTGACGTTCCAAGTGGTGCGCGACGGGCGGCTGGTGGCCCAGAAGCAGGGCTTCGTGGACGTCAGCAAGACGCTGGCGTCCTCCGGGATCGCGTCCGGCTGACGCCGCGCTTCCGGCGCCCGGGATCGCGTCCGGCCGACCCCGCGCTTCCGGCTTCCGGCTTCCGGCTTCCGGCTTCCGGGCACGGGTACCAGCCGGGGCCCCCTAAAGCTGCTCGCTGCGCCGCTCGGTGAGGCCGTACTTTCCGGCGATGGAGTTCCACAGCCCGGAGGCTTCCTTCTTCGCCTTGGTCGCATCGCCGCTGGCGCGCTCGGCCTGGGCGGTCTGTCCCGTACTGCGCGCCCGGCCGTCCTTGCAGCCCTTCTTGCCCTTGACCTGCTGGGCCCAGGCCGCGTAATGGTCGTCCGCCGATGCGGACGCCTGCCAGGCCTTGGTGAGCGACGCGGTCAGCTGGGCGTGGCTGGGCAGCTTGTCCACGGTGAGCCCACCCAGGCGGGTCACCAGACCGCGACGCTGCTGCGCTGCCCCGCTCAGATCAGTGGCCGCCTGGTCCAGGTTCTGGCACCGCTTGATGTTCTCCACCGAGCGGATGACCGCGGCGCGGCTGTTGTTGCTGTCGGCGAGAAGCTTGTCGAGCGCCTCGGCCTGCGACTTGGCGGGGTCGTCGGCGGCCTTGGGGTCGCTGCTGGGGGCGTCGGAGGTGGCGGCCACGTTCTTGCCGGCGCCGGGGTCGCTCTTCTCGTCCCCGCCGAACATGACGGCGCTGACGCCGAGCCCGAGGACGGCACAGCCGACGACGACGGCCGCGATGACGGGCACATGCGAGGACTTACGCCGCCGGGACTCGCGCTCGGGCCCCTGCGGCGCCTGCGGCTGCTGGTACTGCTGTTGCTGGTACTGCTGTTGCTGATACTGCTGTTGCTGATACTGCTGCTGACGCGGCGGCCGGCCGCCCGCGTGCGGGGCCTCGAACTGGGGCAACTGCTGCGTGGCGCCCGGGGCTTGGGCGGCGGGCGCGTCCGTACGGAAGAGGCTGTCGAACTCCGCGGGCGGCTGCCGGTCTTCGGGAGCCCCCGGCCGGATCCCGAAGGGCGCGGCGGCGGGCGCGGGCGGCACGGGCGCGATGTACTGCGTGGCGTCGGCGTCGGGCCCCGGGACGGACGCCTGCGCGGGAACGGCCCCGAGGAACTGCGTCGACTCGGCGGGAGTCTCGGGCGGCATCGCTCCGGGCGCGACGGGAGGGATGTACTGCGTGGCGTCGGAGTCCCCCATGGGGACGGCCTGCGGGGGCAGGGCCTGAGGGGGCAGGGCCTGAGGCAGCGGCTGCGAGCCGTACCCGCTCTGAGACGCCTGTCCCTGCGACTGCCCGCCATAGGCGTCCTGCGGGGCCTGTCCCTGCGAGTGCCCGTCGTAGGCGGCGTGGGACGCCCGCCCTTGCGGGGGAAGCGGCTGCGAGCCGTACCCGCCCTGCGGCGCCTGTCCCTGCCGCGGCGCGTCATAGGCGTCCTGCGGGACCTGTCCCTGCGACTGCCCGTCGTAGGCGGCGTGGTTCCCCCGCCCTTGCGGGGGAAGCGGCTGAGAGCCGTACCCGCCCTGCGGCGCGTCATAGGCGTCCTGCGGCGCCTGTCCCTGCTGCTGCCCGTACCCCGACTGCGCGTCATATCCCGACTGCGCCGGCGGCAGCGCGCCGTACCCGCCCGGAGCCGGCGGCAGCGCGCCGTACCCGCCCTGCGGCGGCAGCGGCTGGCCGCCGTACCCAGCCTGCGGGGCCTCACCCCAGCCGCGCTGCGCGACCGGCCCACCGTCAGCCGGCGGCCCGGGCCGGCCCGGCTGCTGCTCCGGTCCCCACGGCTCACCCCACGGCTGCCCGCCCGCCGGAGCCACCTGGGCGTCGGAGACGCCTGGAATCCAGGGCTCGCTTCCGTCGGCGGGCAGCACGACGCCTTCGTGCGCGGGCCGCGCAGCAGGCTGCTGCTGCTCGTCACCCTGTCCGCTTTGCGTCACCGGGACTCCTACGTGTGGACCTATGGAATCGTCGGCCCACGCTACCGGGTACGTCAGGGGCTCCGCACACACGTGTGGTAGCAGTAACAAGAAGCCCCCCTGCGACGCTGTTTACTGGTCCGCGTCAAATGGTCCGCGTCAATGGTCCGGGCCGGTTCGGGCTGGTGGTCCGCGTACGAGGACCGCGTACAAGAAGATGAGCGACGAAAGAGGTTCGGGGCCGAAGCCTCCCGGCCGCAGCCCCCGAGCCGCCCTCTATGCCGCCTGGAGCTCCAGCCGCGCCCCGAATTCCCGCACCGCCGACTCCTCCCCGTACGGCTCGAGCCGCTGCTGAAGGTCTTCCAGATACTCCGCGCCCCGGCTCGAGCGCAGCGTCCCCAGCAGTTCCACCGCGCGCGTGCCCGTGTGGCAGGCCTGTTCCACCTCGCGCTGCTGGACCTGGGCGGTGGCCAGCAGGACGAGACCGATCGCCCGGCGCCTGGCCCTCGACTCCGGGTGGCCGTCCAGCGCGTGCGACGCGTGGTGCGCCGCCGCCTCCGCCTGACCGAGGTCCCGGTAGCAGTGCGCCAGCTCGTCCGCCAGATAAGCGTGGTCGAAGTGGGCGATCCACACCGGGTCGTCCCCCGCCGACGGCTCGGCCCGCTCCAGCGCGGCGACCGCCTTGCCGGCCACCTCGTTGCAGGTGCGGGAGTCTCCGAGCAGGGCGTGCCCGCGCGCCTCCGCCGCTAAGAACATCGCCTCGGCACGCGGGGTGACCTGTCCCCGCGCTCCTTCCTGGGCGGCGCGCGCCAGCTGGGCGATCTCCCGGGGGTTCCCCAGCTGCGCCGCGAGGTGGCTCATGGAGGCCGCCAGCACATACCCGCCGTAACCGCGGTCGCCCGCCGCCTGGGCCAGCCGCAGCGCCTGGATGTAGTAGCGCTGGGCGAGCCCGGGCTGACCGGTGTCGACCGCCATATACCCGGCGAGTTCCGTCAGCCGGGCGACCGCCGCGAACAGTTCGCGGCCGACCGATTCGCGGTACGAACCCGAAAGGAGGCCCGACACCACGCTGTTCAGGTAGTGGACGACGACCGGACGGACGTGCCCGCTGCCGAAGCGGTGGTCCAGCTCGGTCAGGGCCGTCGTCATCGCCCGTACGGCTTCGACGTCCGAGACGCCGACCCGCGCCCCTGCCGTACGCGCCACCTGCGTGTCCGCGCCGGTGATCAGCCAGTCGCGGCTCGGCTCGACCAGCGCGGACGCGGCGACCGCCGACCCGGAAAGGAAGTCGCGTCGGCCCACATCGCTGCGCCACAGCTCGCAGACCTGCTCGATCGCGCCGAGCACGGTCGGCGAGAACTGCAGGCCGACGCCCGACGCCAGGTTCTTGCCGTTCGCCATGCCGATTTCGTCGATCGTGACCGTACGGCCGAGTTTGCGGCCGAGCGCCTCCGCGATGATTCCCGGCGCCCGGCCGCGCGGCTGCTGCCCGCGCAGCCAGCGCGCCACCGATGTCTTGTCGTAGCGCAGGTCCAACCCCCGTTCCGCGCCGACCATGTTGACTCGACGGGCGAGGCCGGCGTTGGAACACCCGGCTTCCTGGATGAGCGCCTGCAACCGTTCGTTCGGTTGTCGGGCGACGAGAGGCCTGGCTGCCATGACTACCCCCTGAGGCCGCGGTGATCCATGAAGTGATCACTGCCCGGCTGATATACGGAGAATGCAGACTTGGAGCGAGTTCGTCGGTTTTTCCCGGGAATCGGCGTGACCCCCTGCGAGTGGCTACCCGCCCGCCGCCGTCCGGCCCCATGCGCGCCCCCACCCGTGCACCCGTGCGCCCCGCGTGCAGGATCGATGCTTCGAGCCCCGCCACGAGACGCCCCGTAACCCAAGGTGACGGCGGTAGTTGAGTGTGTCGTGGAAGAGACGACCGGACTCATGGAAGCCGCCCAGATCCCCCAGCAGCGAGGTGAGCAGCAGCTGGACCATGCCGTGCGGTACGCGGAGGAGCGGCACTGGGACGTGTTCCCCGGCACCTGGCTGGAGGCGGTGGACGGCCAAGAACGCTGCTCGTGCGGCGACATCGCGTGCGCCTCGCCCGGCGCCCACCCGGCCAGGCCGGACTGGGCGAACCAGGCGACCGGGAGCGCGACCGCGGCCCGCAGGCTCTGGTCGAAGCAGCCGAAGGCGTCGATCCTGCTGCCGACCGGCCGTACCTTCGACGCCATCGACGTCCCCGAGTCCGCGGGCTTCCTGGCGTTGGCGCGGATGGAGCGGATGAACCTCCCTCTCGGTCCGGTCACCTGCACCCCCGATCGGCGGATGCTCTTCTTCGTACTGCCGGGAGCCGCCCTCAAGGTCCCCGATCTGATCCGCACCCTGGGCTGGGCGCCGAGCTCCATCGATCTGATCGCGCGCGGCCAGGGCCACTACGTCGCGGCCCCGCCGACCCGCATCGGCGGAAACGGCGCGGTGCAGTGGGCACGCCGCCCCACCACCGCCAACCGGTGGCTGCCGGACGCGGACGAGTTGATCAGCCCGCTGGCATACGCATGCGGGCGGGAGGCGGCAGCCGAACGAGCACGCCGTAGATAGGGCGTGCCTACATAAGGTGGACCCGTACAGACACGGGGACACCGAAAGGCAGGGGGCACCATGCCGGACCAGGCAATTGGAGCCACAGAGGCGGGCGGAGCGCGCACAGCGCCGCCCGCCGTTCGCGTCGAGGGGCTGTGGAAGCGGTTCGGCGATCAGATAGCGGTCGCCGGCATCGATCTGACCCTCCCCGCCGGCAAGTTCATCGGCCTGGTCGGGCCGAACGGCGCGGGCAAGACGACGACGTTGTCGATGGTGACGGGCCTGCTCCGCCCGGATCAGGGGCGGGTGGAGGTGTCGGGCCAGGATGTGTGGCGCGACCCGGTCGAGGTGAAGTCCCGGATAGGCGTGCTGCCTGAGGGTCTGCGCCTCTTCGAGCGCCTCTCCGGCCGCGAACTGCTCGCATACAGCGGGCGGCTGCGGGGCCTGCCGGGCGCCGAGGTCGACATGCGCGCCGCGCAGCTTCTGGACGTACTGGACCTGGCGGGCGCGCAGCACAAGCTGGTCGTCGACTACTCGACGGGTATGCGGAAGAAGATCGGCCTTGCGGCCGCTCTGCTGCACAACCCCGAAGTGCTGTTCCTGGACGAGCCGTTCGAGGGAGTCGACCCGGTGTCGGCGCAGACGATCCGCGGCGTCCTCGAGCGGTACACCGCATCGGGCGCGACGGTCGTCTTCTCCAGCCATGTGATGGAACTGGTGGAGTCGTTGTGCGACTGGGTGGCGGTGATGGCCGCGGGCCGCATCCGCGCGCAGGGCCCGCTGGCGGACGTACGGGGCGACGCGCCGTCGCTGCAGAGCGCGTTCCTGGAGCTGGTGGGGGCCAACGGCCGGGATGCCGGTCATTCGCTGGACTGGCTCGGCGGCGGTGGAGCACGGTGAACACCGCTTCCCTGGCCCCTATTTTCATCACGCTCAAGCTGTCGCTGCTGCGCAACGGACTGCGGCAGTCGTCCGGCCGCAGAGCCGCATACATCTCGTCCGTCGTCGTTGCGCTGCTCTTCGCGGCGCTCCAGCTCATCGGTCTGATCGCGCTGCGCGGCAACGATCACGCGGCGTCGGTGGTGGTGTTGCTGACGGCGGTGCTGGCACTCGGCTGGGCGGTGATGCCGCTGTTCTTCCCCAGCGGTGACGAGACGCTGGATCCGACCCGTCTGGTGATGCTGCCGCTGCGGCCCGAGCCTCTTGTACGGGCGCTGCTCGCCGCATCCCTCGTGGGCATCGGCCCGCTGTTCACGCTGTGCCTGGCGGTGGGCTCGGCGATCGCGCTGGCGCACGGGACGGCCGGGGCTCTGGTCTCCGTCCTCGCCGTCGCGCTCACCCTGCTGGTGTGCGTGGCACTGGCGCGGGCGGTCGCGGCGGCGAACATCCGCCTGCTGACCTCGCGCAAGGGCCGCGACCTGGCGGTGCTCAGCGGTCTGGTGATCGCGGTGGGCATCCAGGTGGTCAACTTCGGCGCACAGAGGATCGGGGACGCGGGCGGCCTCTCGGCGCTGGACCCGGTGGCGGGGATCGTACGGTGGCTGCCGCCGGCGTCCGCGATCGGCGCGGTGGACTCGGCGAGCGAGGGCTCGTACGGGGTCGCGGCAGGGCAGTTGGCCCTGTCGGCCGTGGCCCTGTTCGCTCTGCTGTGGTCCTGGCAGCGCAGTCTGACGAAGCTGATGACGACCCCGGACGGCTCGACCCTGGCCGCGGCGTCGGAGCCGACCCGCAAGGAGTCCTCTCTGTCGTCCCGCTTCCACCAGCTGCTGCCCGAGGGGCGTACGGGCACGGTGATGCGGCGGAGCCTGCGCTATGTGTGGCGCGACCCGAAGACGAAGGCGGCGTGGGTGACAGCGCTGGCGATCGGCCTGATCGTGCCGCTGTTCAACGCGCTGCAGGGCACGGGCTCGGTCTACTTCGCCTGCTTCGCGGCGGGGATGCTCGGCATCCAGATGTACAACCAGTTCGGCCAGGACACCTCCGCGTTCTGGATGGTGGCGCTGACGATCTCGTCCACGAAGGACGCGTACACGGAACTGCGCGCCCGTGCCCTGGCGTTGCTGGTGATCACGCTCCCGTACACGGCCCTGGTCTGCTCCCTCACCGCGGCCGTGCTCGGCGACTGGAAAGCTCTGCCGGAGGTGCTCGGCCTCTCCTTCGCGCTGTTGGGCGCGATGCTGGCGACGGGGGCAGTGGCGTCGGCCCGATTCCCGTACTCGATCCCGCAGGACAGCGCGTACAAGAACGTCGCCCCGGGGCAGGGTGGGCTCGCCTGGATCTCGATCTTCGGCGGGATGGTGTCGGCGGCGGCGCTGTGCGCCCCCGTGATCGTCCTGACGATCTGGCTGCATGCCTCCAACTCCCAGTCGGCGCTGTGGCTGCTGCTGCCGGTGGGCGCTGCGTACGGCGTGCTGATCGGATGGGCGGGGGTACGGGTGGCGGCGCCGCAGACGGCGGAAAGGCTGCCGGAGATTCTGGCGGCGGTCAGCAAGGGGTAGGGCTGGTGGCGGGGGTGACTGCGCCGCAACCCCCGGCCGCGGCCGTGAAGTAGCGTGATCGCCATGTCGACGCCGCCCCCGAACCCGTATACGCAGCCGCAGTATCCGCAACAGCAGCACCCGCAGTACCCGCAGTACCCGCAGTACCCGCAGCAGGGATACGCGCCTCAGCCCCAGTACCAGCAGCCGTACCCAGGTCGGGGCGGCCAGGGCGGCCCTGCGTACGGGTGGGGCGCGCCGCCGCCCCCGCCGCCGCAGAAGAACCAGGGTCCGAAGATCGCGCTCATCACGCTGGCGTGCATAGCGGGTGTATTCGCATTGTCCTGGTTCGGGAACAACGTCGTCGGTGGCGGAGGCGGAGGCAGCAGCAGCAGTGGGAGCTTCCCTGCGGCGGAGTACCAACTGACGCTGCCCCAGTCGCTGCTCGACGGAAAGTACAAGCTGACCGGGGACCTGTCCGACAAGGGCCAGGACGGGCTGGCCGGCACGAGCGAGGCCAACATGCGCGATGCCAAGGCCGTCGTGGCGCAGTACACCTCCCAGTCGGAGACCGGGGCCCTGGTCATCTCGGGCGGGTACGGCCGCATCAAGGACCCGGACGAGGCCCGCACCAAGATCCTGAAGGGCGCCGGGGAGTCGGACGGGTCAACCATCGCCGTACCCGCCAAGGACTTCACTCCGGCCGGATCGGAAGTGACCATCTCCTGCCAGGTGCTGACGACGGAGCAGACCGGCGGCGGAACGACCACCCTCCCGATGTGCGCCTGGGCCGACGACAACACGAACGCGGCGGTCGCCCTGACCAACGCCCGGATCGCGAAGCAGACCCCGGAGGAAGTCGACCTCAAGGCGGTCGCGGAGGCGACGCTGAAGGTCCGCGAGGAGACGCGTAAGCCCATCAACTGACGGCCTGCGTCAGGTCAGGGCATGCTGACGGACCATACGTCCTCATGCCCTGGCCAGTAGTCGTGATCGCCCGCGTACGACGGCATGCGGGTGCGTTTCCAGTTGGCGGCCCGCGCAAGCCTCGTCGGCATCCGCGTCCGCGAGAGCGACGCCCCCTCCGCAGCACTCATCACCGCCTCCACACAACTCCGCGCCCTCAGGGCAGCCATCGAGGCGACTTCCATTGATTAGCACGCGTATACGTTCCGTTCTCACAGACGTATCGCACCGCGCCGCCCACACCCCTCGTCGAGCGATGCTTTCCAGTCGAAGCTGCTCACCCGAACGCACTACCGTCCGGGCATTCATGCAGCTCAGACGATAGTTTTCTATTGCACAACCGGTGATCGTCCACATGCTGGACCCCTCCCCACACCCGCTCCGAGCTGCCCGAACGACCATTCGGTAGACATCACTGCAACGTGCGCGGCCGGAAAGTGGTGATCAATGTGCACTCACTGTCCGCATACGCAAGACTCCCGACCGCAATCACCCCCCGAGTGAAGGAGTTTCACACATGCGTTACATCCTCAACACAGTCGCCGCGACCGCCACGGCCGCCGCCCTCCTGCTGACCGGCACCGCCGCCGCGGGCGCCGCGCAGGCCCAGCCCACGCAAGCCACCCAGCCCGCCCAGGCGAAGAGCCTGTACTCCCCCTCCGCCCTCGTACTCACCATCGGCAAGGGCGAAGACGCCGCGACCGCCACTGTCGACCGCGCCGTAACCCTGAACTGCGCTCCCCGCCCCGACGGCACCCACCCCATGCCCGCGGCCGCGTGTATGGAACTGCGGATCGTCGACGGCGAGTTCGCCGCGCTTGCCGATACGTCGTCGACGAAGACCTGCACCCGCCAGTGGGCCCCCGTCGTGGTCACCGCCCAGGGCGTGTGGCAGGGCAAGCGGGTCGCATGGTCGGCCACGTTCGGCAACGAGTGCGAGATGGAAGGCCGCCTGGCCCAGGGCGCGGTCTTCGCCTTCTGAGCCCGCCCTGCATCACGCCTGACGCATAACTCAACGTTCCACGAGGCCGGTAGCGCACCCCCGCAGAAGACGCACACGAAGTCGCCCTCCCACACGACGTTGGCCTCCCCGCATCCAGCGCAAAGCCGGAAGGCGACCTCGTTCGTGAAACCGTCAGGACGACCGAGCCCCACCCGATCCAGCGCCCCGGCGACAGCCGGCCAGGAGTCGAGGTCCGGGCAATAGCCGGTCGGCCGGGTTGCCGTCCTCGCTGATCGCCCAGCCGTTGCCGCCGCGGCTGAAGGCGATCACTCCCCCGCTCCGAGCACGAACCCACCCCCGGCACAGGCGACATGCGCGATGCGCCGCGGCGCGAGCCGCGGTTCTCCGCCGACCTCACCGCGGCCGGCTCAAAACGACGGGGCTGCCGGGGTGGTCCGAGGGCCGCTGGTGCCCCGCGCGATCAGCTCAAGCGCCTATTCGGCGCCGAAGTCAGGGTGTCAGCACGCCGTCCAGAAATGGCTCGATCGCTGTTCGCCACCCCTCCGGCTGGTCGTAGTGCACCAGATGGCCCGCGTCCGCCACCTCCGCGTACTCGCCCCGCGGCAGGACCCTGACCATCTCCTGAGCCTCGGCGCGGCCCAACTCCCCGTCCAGGCCTCGCACCACTAGGGTCGGGCACTGGACTTGGGCCAGTTCCTCCCAGTGGGGGTCGTGAACCCACGTCTGGCGGGAGGTCAGCATCTGGCGACGGGAGAACACCGGGCGCCAGCCGTCGGCCCGTTCAGCCATTGCTTCTGCGAAGAATTCGCCACGGGATGGGCTGGGGCGCTCGACCCACGGATCGTCCTCGCCGAACCACTTCCGAACATCGGCCAGCGTCGCAAACGGGACCGGCCAGGAGCGGAACCAGTCCTCCCACTCGCGCTGCGAGGCCGCCCCCAGAGCCGAGGCGCGCATATCGCAGATGATCAGGGCCTGGACCAGGTCCGGGCGCTTGGCGGCCAGTTGCCATGCGGTGAGCGCGCCCATCGAGTGGCCGATCAGGGTCACCGGGGCGAGGCCCAGCTGCTCGATCGCGGCCTCGGCGTCGGCTACGTACGCCTCGCGGGTGAACGGACCCTCGGCCGGCTTGTCGCTGCGGCCGTGACCGCGCTGGTCAAGGGCGACCGCCCGGTGACGCTCCGCCAGCCAGCGGGCTGTGGACGCCCAGTGCGAGGCACGGCCCATCAGTCCATGAAGCAATAAGACCCCGGGCGCGGGGGCGTGTACAGCTTCGCCCGGCCCCTTGGGTGGATCTGCGAACTCCCAGGCAGCCAGGCGTACGCCGTCGGCTCCGGTTACGTCGATGCGCCGCACCATGTGGCCTGGCACCCCCTTCTCTCCCCCGGTGATCGAGACCGCGCCGAGCCCCTGTCGAGCTCGTGTCGAGTACCGCCAGACTATCGAACCTTTATTCGAAAATGCGCTTCTGGCGCGGAACACCCCTCGTTCGAGTGACCACGTCCAAGGATTGACAACCGTGGCCGGGGGGAGATTTTCAGCGGGAGGCGGGCCGCTCGGGGAAGACGGTCCGTGGGGATTGACCCTGGGAGCTCGGGGCTCCGGGTCAGCACAGGGGAGGACAGGCCCCGGCGCCGTTGGGCGCCGGGGCCCTCCTGTGTGCACGGGGCGCCGTGCATGCCCTGGGCATACGGAGCTTGCTCGGCATGCGAGGCGGCCCGCCGGGCGTACGGGACCCGCCGGGCGTGAAGGGCATGCAGGGCACACCAGGCGCGCGGGACCCATTGGGCGTAGGGAGCACGCTGGGCGTACGGAATGCGCTGGGCGCGGTTCGCTGCGCGCGGAGCGTACGACGGGCGCATCACCCTGTTCCCTCCCCGGCCGTCGGGTCATACCTCAGCCACAGCGTGGCACGCGATTCGCCCGGGCGCTGCCATTCCGGACAGAAATCGACTACCGGCTGACAGAAAGCGAGGTGGCGGTTACCCGGCTACTGCTTGGCCACGAAGACATGAGACGCCACATCCGCCTGCAACTCCGCCGCCTCGCCGCTGCTGCCCACCAGCACCCCGCCCGCCGACTCCGTCACGCTCACCACCGAGCCGGGCTGCACGCCCGCCCGCCGCAGTGTGTACATCAGCTGGGCGTCCGTCTGGATCGGCTCTCCGATACGCCTTACGACCACGGTCTTGCCGTCCACGCCCGGATCCAGGTCCGCCAGCGACACCATGCCGTCGTCCAGGAACGGGTCGGCCTCCGCCTTCTCGCCCAGCTCTTCCAGGCCCGGGATCGGGTTGCCGTACGGCGACTCCGTGGGGTGGCGCAGCAGTTCCAGCACGCGCCGCTCCACCGCCTCGCTCATCACATGCTCCCAGCGACATGCCTCCGCGTGGACCTGCTCCCACTCCAGGCCGATCACGTCGACGAGCAGACACTCGGCGAGGCGGTGCTTGCGCATCACGCGCGTCGCCAGCCGCCGGCCCTCGTCGGTCAGCTCCAGGTGGCGGTCGCCTGCGACCGTCACCAAGCCGTCCCGTTCCATACGGGCCACGGTCTGGCTGACCGTCGGGCCGCTCTGGTCGAGTCGCTCGGCGATTCGGGCCCGCATGGGCACCACACCTTCCTCTTCCAGCTCGAGGATGGTGCGGAGATACATCTCCGTCGTGTCGATCAGTCCGGACATACGTGCCCCTCGATGAGATCGTGCGCTGCGGCCCCGACTCAATTCTGACGCATCCCACTGACAAGCGTGCCGTGCCGGGGAAAGCCTGTCGGAGAGCCTGTATTGACAGGGCAATGGTCCAGACCGCAACGTGATCCGCGACACGGGTATTCCCGCCGAGTGCCAGGTTGTCGTTCCCCGCGTTGCCCGCGTACGCATCCATCCATCCTCCAGAAGGGCTCGGCGATGAGCGAGAGCAAGCTGGCCGGTCAGTTCTTCGACGCCGCGATCGGTCTGCTGCAGCGCGTACGGGACGAGGAGTCGGCGAACATCGCGGCCGCCGGGGCCACGATCGCCGACGCCGTCGCGGCGGGCGGGCGGCTCTTCGCCTTCGGCGCCGGGCACTCATCGCTCGCCGCGCAGGACGTCGTCTACCGGGCCGGCGGCCTCGCCCTGATGAACCTGCTAGCCGTCCCCGGCGTCGTGGGCGTCGACGTCAGGCCGGCCACGCTCGGCTCCGCGCTGGAGCGGGTGAACGGGCTCGCGGGGGCGGTCCTCGACTCCAGCCCGGCCAGGTCCGGCGACGTACTGGTGATCATCTCGCTGTCGGGGCGGAACGCGCTGCCGGTGGAGATGGCGATGAACGCGCGGGCGCTCGGGCTCAAGGTCATCGGCGTGACGTCGGTGGCGTACGCCCAGGAGACGAAGTCCCGGCATGTGTCCGGCACGTTCCTCAAGGACCACTGCGACATCGTGCTCGATTCGAAGATCGCGGTGGGGGACGCTGAGCTGACGCACGAGGGGATCGAGGCGCCGTTCGCGCCGGCGTCGACGGTCGTGACGAGCGCGCTGATGCAGGCGACGGTGGCGGCGGCGGCGGAGCGGTTGGTGGAGCGGGGAATCGAGCCGCCCCTGCTGAGGTCGGGGAATGTGGATGGGGGGCACGAGTGGAATGGGCGTGTGATGAGTGAGTACGGGGACCGGATCTTCTTCCACCACTAGTTCCCCACCCCGCCCCTGCCCGGCTGTATCGATTTGCGGCTCCGCCGCGTGGGAGGGGGCGGACCCCTCCCACTGCACCACCACCCACGCCTCGGGGTGACCGGGTCTGTGGCATCGCTTCGGGGAGGGGCCGTGCAGGGTCGTCCCCGCAGGGGATCGGCGGCCGGACCCAGTGACCAATACGAACCCCGTTTCGCCGCCGACCGCGAGGAGTCAAGCCCGGAGGGGCCCGGAACCCCCGCACCTCAGGACTCGGGGTGACCGGGTCCAAGGCATGCCCCCGGGGAGGGGCCGTGCAGGGCCGTCCCCGCAGGGGATCGGCGGCCGAACCCAGTGATCAACACGAACCCCGTTTCGCCGCCGACCCCGAGGAGTCAAGCCCGGAGGGGCCCCGGAACCCGCACCCCACGCCACCGGGCAACCCCAGGCCCGCACCGCGGACCGCCCGCACCCCACGCCACCGGGCAACCAACAACCCGCACCCCCCCACGCGGCAGCGACCCGCCCCGCAGGCCCTCACTCCCTCCGCGTCACCGCCGCCAGGTCAAGCGCCGACGCCGTCAGAACCGCCATGCTCTCCGCGTATATCGCGTCCGGGCGTTCGAACGGTGGGCGGCTTGCTCCGCGCAGGAATGTCACCACGCCCAGCGTCCGGCCCCTGCTCCGCAGCACCGTGCACAGCGCGTGCACCGCGTCCCGGGGCCACTGACGCTCCGCCGCCCAGTCGCCGGCCGGCGCATTCTTGGGCGCGCTCGCGCGCACCGAGCCGTTGCGGTCGGCGGCCTGGAGCGCCGGGTGGCCCGATGGGTAGCGCGCCGGGATGCCGCCGCCCGCCACCGGGACGCACGGCCCCGGCGCGCCCGACGGTGTCGACGCCGCGCGGATCAGGCGTATGCCGTCCGGTTCCGCCAGGTCGATCAGCGCATGGTCCGCGAAGCCCGCCAGCGCGAAGTCCAGATACGCCGCCGCCGCCTCCATCGAGTCCTCGCACTCCGCGGCGGCCCGCCCCGCCCGGTGCAGCTGGCTCGACCGGAAGCGCAGCCGGTCCGCCTCCTGTTCGGCCAGCTTCGACTCGGTCACGTCGTGGAACAGCCACCCCACCCCGAGCGGCACCGGCTCCTCCGCCAGCGGTGAGGCCAGCCGCAGGAACCCGCTGCGCCAGCATCGCCGCCGCTCTCCCTCGGCCGTGCTCAGCGTCACCCACAACTCCACGAGCCCCCGCGGCGCACCCTCCGCCAGCACATGGTGGAGCGCGCCCTCCAGTTCCTCGACGCCCTGGACGACCAGCTCACCGAGCGGCCGCCCCAGCGGAGACGTACGCCCCGCGCCGAGCGCGCGCGACGCATAGCTGTTGACGACGGTCGGCCGCAGGTCCACGTCGACCAGGACAACACCCCAGGACGCGTCCTCGAACAGCGCCTCGCTGAGCGCGATCGACCGCTCGAGGTCGATCTGGGCATGCACCTCGCTGAAGGCGCAGTACACCCCCGCCGGCTCGCCGTCCGCGCCGAGCACCCGCGCCGACTGGGTCCGTACGAGAACCCGCCCGCCGTCCTTGCGCAGCAGGGCGAACTCGTGGACCTGACGCCCCGGCGCGTCCATCGCGGCCATCAGCCGCCCCTGCACATCCTCGGCGTCGGCGGTCCGCACCGCCCACCCGGCGAACCCGCGCCGCCCCACGGCCTCCTCGGACGACCACCCGAGAATCCGCTCGGCCTCGCGGTTCCAGTGCGTGATCCTGCCGTCGGCGTCGAACGCACAGAGCGCGGCGTCCATCCCGTCCAGCAACGCGGCAAGCAGCTCCGACCCCGGAACCGTCACGGGCCCCACCGCACCCTTGCCCCCGGGCGCGGGCTCGTCAGGCCCGAGCGCATTGGTGGTCTCACTCCTGGAAGCACTCATCCCGGACCCCCTGCAGGACGCCTCCGCGCACGCTGATGCACGTCAGATCATTCAACTGGAACGTGACGCAGGACACATAAGTTTCCGCAAAATCTTTGTACCCGCGAATAATCCGGTTGATCCTCGGTCTGCCGGTTCCTAAGGTGTGGGCCACACGGTGAAAGGAGGTGATCCGGAAGTGAAGTCATTTCGGATGCGTGAGGTGACTGCGGGCTGACGGCCCGTCGTCGCACTCTGTGTGCAGCCGACTGACCGTCGGCCGAAATTCCAAGCAGTCACCGACCCGCGGGCTCGCCGGCACATCCGGCCGGCTCCTCTCCGGAGGAACCAGAGCCCGCGGGTTTCTGCGTTTGCGAGCCCGGACCTCCCCGGCCAGAGGTCCCACCGGGCGTTTCCCCACCAGGCGTTTCCCCGCCAGGCGTTTCCCCGCCAGGCGTTTCCCGCCTGGCAGGCGCTACGGCCGAAGCGGGACGGCAGCTCTCAGGGTGAGAGGCGCTCGACCAGCCAGCCCGACTCCGTACGGACATACCGGAGCCGGTCGTGCAGCCGGTTCTCGTGGCCCTGCCAGAACTCCATCGTCTGCGGATCGATCCGGTAGCCGCCCCACTCCGGCGGCGCGGGGACCTGCTCCCCCTCCGGGTAGCGGGTCGCCAACTCCTCGTATCTGCACAGCAGTTCGTCGCGCGAAGCGATCACCGCCGACTGCTCGCTCGCCCATGCGCCGAGCTGCGACCCATGCGGACGGCTGCGGAAGTACGCGGCGGTCTCGTCCCGTCCGATACGGGACGCGACGCCCGTCACGATGACCTGGCGGGCCAGCGGATGCCAGGGGAAGAGCAGCGAGATGTACGGATTGGCGGCGAGCTCGCGGCCCTTGCGGGAGTCGTAGTTGGTGTAGAAGACGAAGCCGCGCGCGTCGAACTGCTTCAGCAGCACGGTGCGCGAGGACGGGCGTCCTTCGGGAGTGGCGGTGGAGACGATCATGGCGTTCGGCTCGTGCAGACCGCCGGACGCGGCGTCCCTGAACCAGCGGGCGAACTGGTCCATGGGGTCGGCGGCCAGATCCGTCTCCAGGAGGGGGGTGGAGCGGTACTGCTCCCGCATGACGGCAGGGTCGTGCGAGGCGGCTTCAGGATCCGGGATGGCAGCTTCCGGGTCCGGAACAGCGGCTTCCGCGCCGGCTTCGAGGTCCGGGACAGCGGCTCCGGAGGCGGCGGGATCCGGGACGGGGCCGGCGGGGGCAGCCGGGTCGGGGACGGCGGCGGGGTCCGGGACGACGCGTCCCAGCGCGGCGAGATCGTGGTCGGTCACGGGGCCATCCTGCCGCAGAGGCCGAGTTTGCCCGGCACGGAGTGCCGTTAATCCTGCCGGCCCGAAATGGGGCAGTGTGCCGGATGTCACGCTTCCCCGCATCAGCCGGACCGGCCAAAATCTTGGGTCGGGGCTCTGTGCCCTCCCTACAGCAGGGGATATCGTGCCTGCCTCCCGGCGGTCGGGTGACCACCAGCCGCACGGGGCATCACCGGGGTGGCCGATCCGCACCGACCGCCCGACACCGACCCGCACAGACCCACGCCGACCCCCAGGCCGACCCACGCCTGTCGCACACATCTCGAGGAGCCGCCTGATGTCCGACTTCGTACCTGGACTCGAAGGAGTCGTCGCGTTCGAAACGGAGATCGCCGAACCCGACAAGGAAGGCGGGTCGCTCCGTTACCGAGGCGTCGACATCGAGGATCTGGTGGGGCACGTCTCCTTCGGGAACGTATGGGGGCTGCTGGTCGACGGCGCCTTCAATCCCGGCCTGCCGGCCGCCGAGCCCTTCCCGATTCCCGTGCACTCCGGCGACATCCGCGTCGATGTGCAGTCCGCGCTGGCGATGCTCGCGCCGGTGTGGGGTCTGAAACCGTTGCTGGACATCGACGAGGCGGAAGCCCGCGACGATCTTGCGCGGGCGGCCGTCATGGCGCTTTCGTACGTGGCGCAGAGTGCGCGCGGCCAGGGGTTGCCGATGGTCCCGCAGAAGGAGATCGACAAGGCGCAGTCCGTCGTCGAGCGATTCATGATCCGCTGGCGCGGGGAGCCTGACCCGCGGCACGTCAAGGCCGTCGACGCGTACTGGACCTCGGCCGCCGAGCACGGCATGAACGCCTCCACGTTCACCGCGCGCGTCATCGCGTCCACCGGCGCGGATGTCGCCGCCGCGCTGTCCGGCGCGGTCGGCGCGATGTCGGGGCCGCTGCACGGCGGGGCGCCCTCCCGCGTCCTCGGCATGATCGAGGAGATCGAGCGGACCGGGGACGCGACGGCGTACGTCAAGCGGGCCCTCGACAACGGCGAGCGGCTGATGGGCTTCGGGCACCGGGTCTACCGCGCCGAGGACCCGCGGGCGCGCGTCCTTCGGCGTACGGCCAAGGAGCTGGACGCGCCGCGCTTCGAGGTCGCGGAGGCGCTGGAGAAGGCCGCGCTCGAGGAGCTGCACAACCGTCGCCCGGACCGGGTGCTGGCGACGAACGTGGAGTTCTGGGCAGCGATCATGCTGGACTTCGCCGAGGTCCCGGCGCACATGTTCACCTCGATGTTCACCTGCGCCCGTACGGCGGGCTGGTCGGCGCACATCCTGGAGCAGAAGCGGACGGGCCGGCTGGTGCGGCCGTCCGCGCGATACATCGGTCCCGGTACGCGCAACCCGCGCGAGATCGTGGGCTACGAGGACATCGCCGACTGAGCCGTTCCATCCGTTACGGCGCCATACCCCTGCTCGGGCGGATCCGGGCGAGGGTGCGGCGCCGTACGCGTGTCACGCGGCGATGAGCAGGTCCCGGTGGTGGCGGGCGGCGACCTGGGGGTGGGCCCGCAGCCAGCCCTTGAGCTCGTTGCGGCCGTACTCGGCGAAGAGCGGGTTGGCCGGGTCGGTGGTGACACCGGGGGCGCCCGCCGCGTGCGGGAAGGGCAGCGGTGCTATCCGGGCGTCGAGCCGCGGGTTGTAGAAGAACGGCATGGAGTAGCGCTCGGTGGCCCCGGGCGGGCTGACCACACGGTGGTTGGTGGCCAGCAGATAGCCGTTGGTGGCGACTTCGAGGAGCTCGCCGAGGTTGACGACGAAGGCTCCGGGAATCGGCGGCACCTCGTGGAAGAGCCCGTCGGCGCGCTGGACCTGGAGGCCGCCTATCTCGTCCTGGTGGAGCAGGGTGAGGAAGCCGTAGTCCTTGTGGGCGCCGACGCCCTGGTCACTGCCGTCGCCGGCGCTGCCCGGGTAGCGGACCAGCTTGAGGTGCAGATGGGGGCGGTCGGCGAAGATCTCGTCGTAGAAGTCCCGTGGCGCGCCGATGGCGGCGAGCAGCTCGTGCAGCAGCTTGTCCGCGACACCGCTGAGCCGGTCGATCCAGCCGAGTGCGGCGGTACGCAGGGCGGGCAGGGCGGCGGGCCACTGATTGGGGCCCTCCAGCCACCAGTAGCCGGGCTCGTCCGGCGCGGGCACGTGGGCGGGGCGCTCGGCGCCGATGTCGAGCTGGTCGCGCCAGTCGCGGCTGCCACCGGTGCGTTCGTCGCCGGTGCGGGTGTAGCCGCGGAAGTGGGGCGAGTTGAGGTTGGACACGGCGAGCCGGTCGGCCTCGGGAAGCGCGAAGAAAGCCCGCATGGCACCGGTGAGGGCGGCGGTCTCGGCCTCGCTGACGCCGTGGCCGGTGAGCTGGAAGAAGCCGACGTCATGGGCGGCGCTGTGGAGCTGCGCATGCAGCAGCGCGCGGGCCTGGGGGCCGCTGTCGGCTGCGGCGAGGTCGATGACGGGGAGCTGCAAGTACGACATGTGTACGTCCGCTGTGGTGAGCCCCGGTCGCCGCGCCCGATGATGACCGGGTACGCGTACCGCCGGCTGCCGCCGGGGTGGGGCGGGACCGGGGGACCGGGTGGGATGGAGAGGGGGGCTGGGTCAGGCGGAAGGCCGACAGCCCATGCTCGTGACGCGGACGAAGTCCACGTGACGGCGGCGTACGAGCAGAAGCATGCGCCCAGAGTACTGCGGGGCGCGCGGGATACGGATGGCCCGGGTCACAGGCGGCTCGGGCGGCAGTTCAGACACCCACGAGCCGGACTCGTCCGCCGCACAGCCTGGCCATGTCATCGAGGTCGGACGTCAGCATCACCACCGGCCCGGGCTGGCGCAACGCCATCTCCGCGACGGTGGCGTCAATGGCGTACTTGTGTCCGTGCAGTCCGGTGTCCTTGAGCAGCCGGACCGCCGCCTTCGCGGACTCCTCGGTGACGGGCTCCACCTGCACCTGCGACAGAGCCCACTGAAGCCGAGGCAGGTTCACGCGGGCGTGCATCACCTCGACGATGGTGTTGGCGCAGACGACGAACTCGGTGCCGCCCTTATCGATTGCTCTGAGGATCGCCATGATTTTTCGGTCCTGTGCAATCCAGGCAGACAACCCCTCGGAGTCCAGGACAAGGGTCTCGGGGAGACTCAAGCTGCCCTCTCCGCCGTGCTGTCGGGACCAAGCGCCTCGGCAATCCTGGCGCGCGCTTCCGCCAGCTCCTCCTCGGTAAAGGCGCCGCGCTCCTCCTCGTAGCGCCGGAACTCCGCATCGCGCAGCTGGTGCCTTATCCGGCGGGCCACTGCTTCGGCCACGTAGGCGGACACGTTGTCCGTCAGCTTCTTCAGCTCCTCCACGTCAGCGGTGGGGAGGGTCACCGTGATACGCGTCGTCTCGGCCATGCGGCAAGCATACTGCAGGTATGCAGCTTCTGGTCAGCCCAGCGCCTCGTCCAGCAGCCCTGCCCATTGGGCCACCACCCTGTCCCGGCGCGCGGCGTCGTCCGTGAGGAGGTTGGCCAGGCCCAGGCCGCGGGCCATGTCCAGCAGTCCCTGGACCGTCTCCCGTACGCCTGGCCGTGACTCGTCCGCGTTCAGCAGCTGGACCGCGATCCGGTGGGTGTCGCGGCCCACCCTCGCCTCCAGCTCCGTCACCCGCGACCGCAGTTGCTCCTCGTTGGACGCGGCCACCCACAGCTGCAGCGCCGCCCGGAACAGCGGCCCCGTGTAGAGGTCCACCAGCGCCGCCACGACCGCCGTGCGGTCCTGCGTCGGGAGCGCGCGCAGCGCCTGTGAGCGCTCCTCCGCGACGTACTCCACGGCCGCCGTGAACAGGTCCTCCCTGGTCGGGAAGTGGTGCTGCGCCGCACCCCGCGAGACTCCGGCCCGCTCGGCGACCGCCGAGACGGTGGAGCCCGCCCAGCCTTGCTCGGCGAGGCAGGCCACTGCGGCTGCCAGCAGCCGCTGCCGGGTCGCCCGGCTGCGGTCCTGCTTCGGAGCGGTCACAACACCCACGCGGGGTCCCGCCGTTCGACGAAGGCCGTCATCCCCTCGCGCGCCTCCGCGGACGCGAAGAGCGACGCCGAGCGCTGCACCAGGTCCTCGGCGTCCCGGTCGAATGCCTCGATGACCCGGGCCGCGAGCAGCTCCTTCGCCGCCGCCAGCCCCTGCGGCGACGCCCCCCGCAGCCCGGCGAGCACCGGGGCGAGCGCCTCGTCCACATCGTCCGCGGCGAGCGTGAGCAGCCCGGCCCGTACCGCCTCCGCCGCGTCGAAGCGCTCCCCGGTGAGGTAGTAGCGCTCGGCCGCGCGGGGGTCCATCCGCGGCAGCAGGGGCAGCGAGATGACGGCCGGCGCGACCCCGATGCGTACCTCCGTGAACGCGAAGTCGGCCCCCGTGGACGCGGCCGCGATGTCGCAGGCGCCGAGCAGGCCGAGGCCACCGGCCCGTACATGTCCGCTCACGCGGGCCACCACCGGTTTGGGGAGCGTGACGATCTGCCGCAGCAGGCCGACGAAGGTGTACGGATTGGGCGGGGCCTTCAGATCCGCGCCCGCGCTGAACGTGGACCCGGTGTGGGTGAGGACGACGGCCCGTACGGACTCGTCCTTGGCGCAGGCCGCCAGCGCCTCGCCGAGCTCGCCGACGAGCCGCGCCGACAGGGCGTTGCGGTTCGCCGGCGAGTCCAGCGTCAAAGTGGTGATGCCGCGCTCGTGCGCGGTGGCCAGCAGCGTCGGGCGTTTCGTCACGTGGTCTCCCTGTCCCGGTCCCTCAGTTCACGCCTGAGGATCTTCCCCGAGGCGGCACGCGGCACCCCGCCGATGAATTCGACGCGCCGGATCTTCTTGTACGGCGCCACGCGCCCCGCGGCAAAGGCTATGACGTCGTCCTCGGTGAGGTCCTCGGCGGCCGGCTGCCGTACGACGTACGCCTTCGGTATCTCGTTCCCGTCCGCGTCGTACACGCCGATCACCGCCGCGTCCGCGATGCCTTCGTGCGTGAGCAGCAACGCCTCCAGCTCGGCAGGGGCGACCTGGAAACCCTTGTACTTGATCAGCTCCTTGACCCGGTCGACCACGAACAGCCAGCCGTCGGCGTCGACGCGCCCGACATCGCCGGTGTGCACCCAGCCGTCGGCGTCGATCATGTCGGCGGTCGCGTCGGGCCGGCCGAGGTAGCCCTTCATCACCTGCGGGCCGCGGATCGCGATCTCGCCGACCTCGCCGACGCCGACGTCCTTGCCGGGGTCGTCGAGGGAGACGAGCCGCATCTCGGTCGAGGCGATGAGCTTGCCGACGGTGCCCGGCGGCGGGTTCTGGGCGCCCAGCGGCACGACATGGGTGCCGGGCGAGAGTTCGGTCATGCCGTACGCCTGGCCTATGGGCGGGAGCCCGAGCCGCTGGGAGCAGGCCGCGGCCAGTTCGGCGTCCAGCGGGGCGGCCGAGCAGATGATGTGCTCCAGCGAGGACAGGTCGTACCGCGCGACGGCCGGGTGCTTGGCCAGGGCGAGGACGATCGGCGGCGCGACGTACAGGCAGTTGATGCGGTGCTTCTCGATCGCCGCGAGGAAGGTGTCGAGCTCGAAGCGGGGCAGCACGACGACGGTGGCGCCGTGCCGCAGCGGAGCGTTCATCAGGGCGGTGAGGCCGTATATGTGGAAGAACGGCAGCACCGCCAGGATGCGGTCGCCCGGGCCCATCGGTATCAGCGGGCGGAGCTGGGCGAGGTTGGTGGCGATGGAGCGGTGCGTGAGCATCACGCCCTTGGGGACGCCGGTGGTGCCGGAGGAGTAGGGCAGGGCCGCTATGTCCTTGGACGGGTCGATGGCGACGTCCGGCTCGGGTGCGTCCCGGCCGAGCATGTCGAGGATGCTCACATGCCCGTCGGCGCGGTCGCAGACGAAGATCTCCTCGATGCCCGCGACCAGCTCGGCGGCCCTGCGGGCGAATTCGAGCAGCGGTGAGACGGTGACGATCCAGCGGGCGGAGGAGTCGCGGAGCTGCTTCGCGAACTCCTCCGCGGTGGCGAGCGGATGGACGGTGGTGACGGTGGCGCCGGCGCGGGTGGCGCCGTAGAAGACGGCGGGGTACGCCACGGTGTTGGGGCTGTGCAGGGCGAGGACGTCGCCCTTGCGCAGTCCCGCGGCTGCGAGCGAGGCGGCGATCCGCCGGTGGAACAGGTCGAGCTGCGCGTATGTGACGGTGGTGCCGTTCACGCCGTCGACCAGGGCGTTCGTGTCGCCGAACTCGGCGGCGCGGCCGAGCACCGCGTCGTGGATCGGCTCGGTGACGGCCGGGACATCCGCGTACTCGCTGCGAAACACACTCTGAAACACCATGACGGCCCCCTCGCTGTGTGGACGGCCAGAATCGCCTGTGTCAGTACGACTTGGGGAGACCCAGGGACTGGTGGGATACGTAATTGAGGATCATCTCGCGGCTGACCGGGGCGATCCTGGCGACGCGGGAGGCGGTGACGAGCTGGGCGAGGCCGTACTCGCGGGTGAGTCCGTTGCCGCCGAGGGTGTGGACGGCCTGGTCGACGGCCCGGACGCAGGCCTCGCCGGCGGCGTACTTGGCCATGTTGGCGGCCTCGCCCGCGCCGATGTCGTCGCCCGCGTCGTAGAGGGCGGCGGCCTTCTGCATCATGAGGCGGGCGAGTTCGAGCTCGATGTGGGCCTGGGCGAGGGGGTGGGCGATGGCCTGGTGGGCGCCGATGGGGTCTTTCCAGACCTGGCGGGTCTTGGCGTACTCGATCGCCCGCGCGAGGGCATAGCGCCCCATGCCGATGGCGAAGGCGGCGGTCATGATGCGTTCGGGGTTGAGCCCGGCGAAGAGCTGGAGGAGGCCGGCGTCCTCTTCCCCGACGAGGGCGTCCTCGGGGAGGCGGACGTCGTCAATGACGAGCTCGAACTGCTTCTCCTGGGCCGCCAGTTCCATGTCGATCTGCGAGCGCCGGAAACCCTCCGCGTCACGGGGGACGATGAAGAGGCAGGGCTTGAGCTTGCCGGACCTGGCATCCTCCGTCCGTCCGACGATGAGGGTGGCGTCGGCGATGTCGACGCCGGAGACGAAGACCTTGCGCCCGTTGAGTACCCAGCCGTCGTCGGTCCGGCAGGCGGTCGTGGTGATCCTGTGGGAGTTCGACCCGGCGTCCGGCTCGGTGATGCCGAAGGCCATGGTGAGGCTGCCGTCGGCGAGACCGGGCAGCCATTGCTGCTTCTGCGCCTCGGTGCCGAAGCGGGCGATGACGGTGCCGCAGATGGCGGGCGAGACGATCATCATGAGGAGGGGGCAGCCGGCCGCCCCCAACTCCTCCAGCACGATGGACAGTTCCTGCATGCCGCCGCCTCCGCCGCCGTGCTCCTCGGGAAGGTTCACCCCGAGATAGCCGAGCTTGGCGGCGTCGGCCCACAGCTCTTCGCGTACGTATCCACGCCCGTGCCGCTGCCCGAGCGCGGATACGGCGGCGCGCAGTGCGGTGAGTTCCTGGGTCTCTACGGTGCTCATGCTTCCCGTTCCTCCTGTACGTCTGCGTTGTGTACGTCTGCGTTCTGTACGACGGCGAGCAGAGTGCCGACCTCGACCTGACGGCCGGGCACGGCGTGGAGCGCGGTGAGGGTGCCGGAGGAGGGCGAGAGGATGCGGTGCTCCATCTTCATGGCCTCCAGCCATACGAGCGGCTGCCCCTGGGTCACCCGGACCCCTTCGGCCAGCCCTTCCCCGACCCGTACGACGGTCCCGGGCATGGGCGCGAGCAACGACCCGGGCCGCGTCCTCTCCCGGGGTTCGGTGAACCGCGGCCGAACGGGCAGGGCGTACGCGCCGGCGGGGCCGTCGACGTGGACGAACCCGTCGCCGTGGCCGGTGACGTCGAAGGGCCGCACGACGCCGTCGATCTCGAGCCGGACGCGGTGGGGGGTGACGTGGACGACGCGCACGCCCGGGTCGTCGACGAGAGGGAAGCCGTCCCGGGTGAGGCGGTAGCGGACTTCGTGCGCGCCGTAGGCCTTGACCTGCGGCTGTGAGTGGAGGTTCCGCCACGCGCCACGGCGTGCGGCGGCGTCGGCGAGCGCGGCCGCGATGGCCGCGTACCGCTCCCCGTCGCCGGGCGCGGTGAGCGCGTCCAGGTTCCGCTCGTAGAACCCGGTGTCGAGCTGAGCGCCGGTGAACTCGGGGTGCTCCAGGGACCGTACGAGCAACGCCCGATTGGTGACCGGCCCGTGCACACGGGCCCGCCGCAACGCGTGGGCGAGCCGCCGGACAGCTTGGTCCCGGGTGGGAGCCCAGGCGATGACCTTGGCGATCATGGGGTCGTAGTGCACGCCGATGGAGTCGCCCGCTGCGTAACCAGTGTCGACGCGCACCCAGGGGACGCCGTGAACGGCCTCCCCGCCCGCGCGCAGCGCCGCGCCATCGGGGGCGTGGGGGGTTCCGCCCCCCGCACTCATGGGCGGGTGGGTGGGCAAGCACCCCGGCACCTCGAGCGCATGCAGCATCCCCGTCTGCGGCCGCCACCCCTTCGACGGATCCTCCGCGTACAGCCTCGCCTCCACCGCATGCCCCCGCCCCGGCGGCGGGCCCGGCGGCAGCGCCTCGCCCTCCGCCACGCGCAGTTGCTGCGCCACCAGGTCGATGCCGAACACCGCCTCCGTGACCGGGTGTTCCACCTGGAGACGGGTGTTCATCTCCAGGAAGTGGGCCCGGCCCTCCGGGGAGATCAGGAACTCCACCGTTCCCGCGCCCCGGTAGCCCACCGCCCGCGCCGCGGTCACCGCCGAATCTTGCAGCGTCGCGACCAGCGCGTCGGGCAGGCCCGGTGCCGGGGACTCCTCGATCACCTTCTGGTGGCGGCGCTGGAGCGAGCAGTCGCGGGTGCCCAGCGCCCACACCGTGCCGTACGCGTCCGCCAGCACCTGCACCTCCACATGGCGGCCTCGCTCGATGTACGGCTCCAGGAACACCTCACCGTCGCCGAAGGCCGACGCCGCTTCGGACCCTGCCGCCTCCAACTCGGCTGCCAGGGACGCCAGTTCGCGTACGACTCGCATGCCACGCCCGCCACCCCCCGCCGCCGCCTTCACCAGCAGCGGCAGGTCCGCGTCCGTCACCGTCGAGGGGTCCAGCGGCGCGCCGCCCATCAGTTGCTTCGCCCGTGTCTTGGACGCCATCGCCTCGATGGCGGAAGGCGGAGGGCCGATCCACACCAGCCCCGCGTCCATCACCCCGCGCGCGAACTCCGCGTTCTCGGACAGGAAGCCGTACCCCGGATGCACCGCGTCCGCGCCCGCCGCGAGCGCTGCCTTCACGATCAGGTCGCCGCGCAGATACGTGTCCGCCGGCGCCGCCCCCGGCAGCCGCACTGCCGCGTCCGCCTCCCGGACGTGCAGCGCGGAGGCGTCCGCGTCGGAGTACACCGCGACCGTCGAGACGCCCAGCTCACGGCAGGTTCGAAAGACCCGGCACGCGATCTCGCCCCGGTTCGCGACAAGGACAGAAGTGATCATCGTCAAGCCCTCACATCCGGAAGACGCCGAAGCCGCCGCGCGCGCCCTCGACCGGTGCCGTGTGGATCGCGGACAGGCACAGCCCCAGCACCGTCCGCGTATCGCGCGGGTCGATGACCCCGTCGTCGTACAGCCGCCCCGAGAGGAACATCGGCAGGGATTCGGACTCGATCTGCTGCTCGACCATGGCGCGCAGCCCCGCGTCCGCCTCGTCGTCGTACGGCTGCCCCTTCGCCGCCGCAGACGCGCGCGCGACGATCGACAGCACGCCCGCCAGCTGCTGCGGTCCCATCACCGCGGACTTGGCGCTCGGCCAGGCGAAGAGGAACCGCGGGTCGTACGCCCGACCGCACATGCCGTAGTGCCCCGCCCCGTACGAAGCCCCCATCAGCACCGACAGATGCGGGACCTTCGAATTCGACACCGCGTTGATCATCATCGCGCCGTGCTTGATGATGCCGCCCTGCTCGTACTCCTTGCCGACCATGTAGCCGGTGGTGTTGTGCAGGAAGAGCAGCGGCACATCGCGCTGGTTGGCGAGCTGGATGAACTGCGCGGCCTTCTGGGACTCCTCGCTGAACAGCACGCCCTGTGCGTTGGCCAGCACCCCCACCGGATAGCCCTGCAGCCGCGCCCACCCGGTCACCAGGCTCGGCCCGTACAGCGGCTTGAACTCGTCGAAGTCCGAACCGTCGACGATCCGCGCCACGACCTCGCGCGGGTCGAAGGGCGTGCGCAGATCCTCGGGCACGATTCCGAGGAGTTCCTCCTCGTCGTACTTGGGGGGCTCGCCGGGCGATGGATCGGCGTGCGCCTTGCGCCAGTTGAGGCGGGCGACCACCCGCCGCGCCTGCCGCAGCGCATCCGCCTCGTCGAGAGCGAAGTAGTCGGCGAGCCCCGACGTACGCGCGTGCATCTCCGCGCCGCCGAGCGACTCGTCGTCGCTCTCCTCCCCCGTCGCCATCTTCACCAGCGGCGGTCCGCCGAGGAAGACCTTCGACCGCTCCTTGATCATGATGGTGTGGTCGGACATCCCGGGTACGTACGCCCCGCCCGCCGTCGAGTTCCCGAAGACCACCGCGATCGTCGGAATACCGGCCGCCGACAGCCGGGTGAGGTCCCGGAAGAGCGCACCGCCGGGGATGAAGATCTCCTTCTGGGACGGCAGATCCGCGCCGCCGGACTCGACGAGGGAGATACAGGGCAGCCGGTTGGCGTACGCGATCTCATTCGCGCGCAGGGCCTTCTTCAGCGTCCAGGGGTTGGACGCCCCGCCCCGCACGGTCGGGTCGTTGGCCGTGATCAGGCACTCGACGCCCTCCACCACCCCGATGCCGGTGACCATCGAAGCGCCGACCGGATAGTCGCTGCCCCACGCGGCGAGCGGGGACAGTTCCAGGAAGGGCGTGTCCGGGTCGAGGAGCAGCTCGATTCGCTCGCGAGCGAGGAGCTTTTTGCGCCCCCGGTGCCGGGCGACGTACTTCTCGCCGCCGCCCGCGAGCGCCTTGGCGTGCTCGGCGTCCAGCTCGGCGAGCTTGCCGAGCATGGTGTCGCGGCGAGCGGCGAATTCGGGACCGGCGGGGTCGACGGCCGAGGCGAACACGGTCACAGCAGAACCTCCGGGATGTCGACGTAGCGCGAACGGAGCCACTCGCCGAGCGCCTTGGCCTGCGGGTCGAACCTGGCCTGCGCGGCGACGCCTTCGCCGAGGATGCCTTCGACGACGAAGTTCAGGGCGCGCAGGTTCGGCAGGACATGGCGCTGGACTCTCAGCCCGGCAGTCTCCGGGAGCAGCGCGCGCAGACGGTCCACGGTCAGCTCGTGCGCGAGCCAGCGCCAGGCGTCGTCGGAACGCGCCCACACCCCGACGTTGGCGTCGCCGCCCTTGTCACCGCTGCGGGCGCCGGCGACCAGACCGAGGGGCGCGGCGCGACGGGGCCCGTCCGGCAGCGCGTCCGGCAGCTCGGACCCGATGTCGACCGGTTCGACTTCCTGCGTACGTACGGCAGCCGGCACCGCGAACTTCCGCCCGTCGGGCAGCACGGCCGTATGGGGAACCTCGGCGGCGTCGACGTACTCGGCATCGAAGACCCCGTACGGCGCGCCCTTCCCCGGCGGGGCCGTCACATGGAAGCCCGGATAGCTGCCGAGCGCCAGCTCGATCGCCGCGCCGCTCACCGCACGCCCGACCTTGTCCGGGTCTCTGTCGCGCACGACGAGGCGCAGATACGCGCTCGCCCGCTCCTCGGTGTCGCCGTCGGGCCGCTCGGTGCGTGCCAGCTCCCACCGCACGTCGGCCGGGCGGTGCTTGCCGAGGGTGTCCTCCAACTGGTCACGCACCAGGCGGGCCTTGGCCTCGATGTCGAGTCCGGTCAGCACGAACACGACCTCGTTGCGCCAGCCGCCGATTCGGTTGAGGCCGACTTTCAGGGTGGGCGGCGGGGCTTCGCCGCGTACGCCGGAGATCCGCACCCGGTCGTGGCCGTCCTGCGCCAGCCGTACGGTGTCCAGGCGCGCGGTGACGTCGGGTCCCGCGTACCGCGCGCCCCCGGTCTCGTACAGCAGCTGCGCGGTGATCGTGCCGATGTCGACCACGCCGCCGGTGCCGTCGTGCTTGGTGATGACGGACGTCCCGTCGGCGTGGATCTCGGCGAGGGGGAAGCCGGGGCGGCGTACGTCGTGTCCGCTGAAGAAGGCGTAGTTGCCGCCGGTGGCCTGGGTGCCGCACTCCAGCACATGTCCCGCCACGACCGCCCCGGCGAGCGCGTCGTAGTCCTCGGCTCCCCACCCGAAGTGCGCGACCGCGGGGCCGGTCAGCAGGGCCGCGTCCGTGACCCGGCCGGTGACGACGACATCGGCGCCGGCCCGCAGGCACTCGGCGATGCCGGCGCCGCCCAGGTAGGCGTTGGCGGTGAGGGCGTCCGGGAAGCGGGCGGCGAGGTCGTCGCCCTCGACATGGGCGACCTCGACGGGCACGCCGACGCGGTCCGCGAGCTCCCGCACGGCTTCGGCGAGGCCCGCCGGGTTGAGCCCGCCCGCGTTGGCGACGATCTTCACGCCGCGCTCGTGGGCGAGCCCGAGGCACTCCTCCAGCTGCCGCAGAAAGGTCTTGGCGTAGCCGAGGCGGGGGTCCTTGAGCCGGTCCCGGCCGAGGATGAGCATGGTCAGCTCGGCGAGGTAGTCCCCGGTCAGGACATCGAGGGGGCCGCGGGTGAGCATCTCGCGTACGGCGTCGAAGCGGTCGCCGTAGAAGCCGGAGGCGTTCCCGACGCGCAGCGGCTCGGTCACGAGCGGTCCCCCTTCGGCGCGCGGCCGGATCCCGGGGGACCGGCGAAGGCCTGCGCGATGTCCAGCCACCGGTCTGCGTCTGGGCCCTCGGCCCGTACGGCGAGGTCGGCGCGGTGCGCCCGCCGCGTCACCAGCAGACAGAAGTCGAGGGCGGGCCCGGTCACGCGCTGCCCGGCGTCCTCGGGGCCGTACGTCCACAGCTCCCCGCCCGGTGCGGTGAGCTCCACCCGGAACGGCTCGGCGGGCGGCGTCAGCCCGTGAACCTGGTAGGCGAAGTCGCGCGCCCGCACCCCGATGTGCGCGATGTGCCGCAGGCGCGCGGTCGGTTCGCGTACGGCTCCGAGCGCGTCCGCGACGTCCTGGCCGTGCGCCCAGGTCTCCATCAGCCGCGCGGTCGCCATCGATGTGGCGCTCATCGGCGGCCCGTACCAGGGGAAACGCGCGCCGGGCGGGGTCTCTCTCAGTGCCTGCTGCAGTCGCTCGCGGCCGTCGCGCCAGTGGGCCAGCAGCTCGGCGGGCGGCAGTGCGGCACCGGCCTCCGTGCCCTCGTCGACGAAGGAGTCAGGCGCGGCGATGGCTTTGTCGACCTCGGCGGCGAAGGCCCCGGGATCGGTGACCGCGAGCAGCGCGGCGGTGTCCGTCCAGGCGAGGTGGGCGATCTGATGGGCGACGGTCCAGCCGGGCGCGGGCGTCGCGCGCGCCCACCCTTCGTCGTCCAACTCGCCGACCAGCCGGTCGAGTTCGTCACTTTCGCTACGCAAGTCGTCGAGTACGACTGCCGGGTCGGCCACGGTGCGCTCCCTTGAGGACACGACGTTGTGTGTCCCGGAGCATGGCAGCGCCCAGCAAAACAAGCAAGCATGCTTGCTTTGACTTCTACGCCTTCGAGGCAGCCCTTCAGGCGGTCTTTCCGGCCATCTGGGTCCGTACCGCACCCATGCTCGCCGCGATGACCAGCGCGATCGCCAAGGCGTCCAGCGCGGAGAGGGCTTGATGCAGTACGAGGAACCCGGCCGTCGCAGCGATCGCCGGCTCCAGGCTCATCAGCACCGCGAAGGTCGGGGCGGGCAGCCGGCGCAGCGCGAGCAGCTCCAGGGTGTACGGGAGGACGGACGACATCACCGCGACGGCGAGACCGAGCCCGAGCGTGGACGGCACGATCAGCTTCGACCCGGCCTCGGCGATGCCGAGCGGCAGGCTCAGCACGGCCCCGACGGCCATGGCCAGCGCAAGTCCGTCGGCCTGCGGGAACCGCCGCCCGGTGCGGGCGCTGAAGACGATGTACGTGGCCCACATCGCACCCGCGGAGAGCGCGAAGAGCGCGCCCACGGGGTCGAGCCGGTCGAAGCCGCCGCCGCTGAGCAGGACCACGCCCGCGAGGGCGAGGCCCGCCCAGACGAGGTTGACCGGCCGCCGCGAGACGATCACCGAGAGCGCGAGCGGCCCGAGGACCTCGAAGGTGACCGCCGCGCCGAGCGGGATGCGGTCGACGGCCTGGTAGAAGAGAACGTTCATCGCGGCCATGGCGGCGCCGAAGGCGACGACGGTGCCCCAGTCGGCGCGCGAGTGCCCGCGAAGGCTCGGCCGGCAGACGACGAGCAGGACGAGCGCGGCGAGGACGAGCCGGAGGGTGACGACGCCGAGGGCTCCGGCGCGCGGCATGAGCAGCACGGCGATGGCCGCGCCGAACTGTACGGAGAGCGCACCGGCCACGACGAGCGCGACGGGCCCGAGGCTGCCGCGGGAACCCGGTGCACGGGTGGCGCCCTCCAGCGCGACGGCGGCTTCCGGCTCATTGGCCACGACGGTGCGGCGAGGCTCGTCCACCGGAAACCTCCCTGATGCTTTTCGGCCGACGCCCCTACGCTACGGGCCTTGGAGCGCTGCGTGAAATGCGTACTGGGCTGCCGTTATGCTCCACGTGCATGAGCATCGAGCTACGCCACCTCCGCTGCTTCCTGGCCATCGCGGAGGAGTCCAGCGTGACCAGGGCGGCGGCCCGGCTGCACCTCACCCAGCCCGCGGTCTCCCGGTCGCTGGCCGCGCTGGAAAAACACCTCGGCACCCGGCTGGTGGACCGCTCCACCCATCATCTCGCCCTCACCGCGGAGGGCCTGGTCTTCCGCGACAAGGCGGCGACAGCGGTCGCCGCCTTCGACGAGGCCCTCGACGCGACCCGGCTGCGCCACTGGCCGCTGCGGCTCGGCCACGCCTGGTCCGCCCTCGGCCCGTACACCACCCCGCTGCTGCGCCGCTGGCACCGGGAGCACCCGGACACCCCGCTCGAACTCCTCCGCATCGACGACCGCACGGCAGGCCTCGCCCGCGGCGAGGTCGACGCGGCGGTCCTGCGCGGCCCGGTGGACACCCCCGGCCTGATCACCGAGCTCCTCTTCACCGAACCCCGGGTGGCGGCGGTGACGTCGGACGGCCCCCTGGCGGCGCGTGCCTCCCTGACACTCGCGGACCTGACGACGGGACCGGTGATCCTGAACACGGTCTCGGGCCTGACGACGCTGGACCTGTGGCCTGCGGAGTCCCGCCCCACGAGGGTGCTCACAGTGGCGAACACGGACGACTGGCTGACGGCGATCGCGGCGGGCCGGGGCGCGGGCGCGTCGGTGGCCTCCACGGCGGAGATGCACCCGCACCCAGGGGTCTCCTACCGCCCACTGTCGGACGCGCCACCGGTAGCGGTAGTGCTGGCGTGGCGCGAGTCGGCGGCGCATCCGGCGATTCCTCAACTGGCGGCGCTGGCCCGGGAGGTGGCGACAGCTGCCTCTTCGAGATCATCTATGCCGGAACGGGAATAATCCCAAGTCGGCATGGACGTGGGGAAACACGCTCCGTAGCGTCGATCTCAGGCGGTCCCGCCAGGGCCGAAGCAGAGGGGCCACCATGCCACGAGAGCAACTGACCAGGCTCACCGGCAAGCTAAACGGACCGAACTGTGACGACGACTGCCCGAATCGAGCGACTGGCCGAGTGCGCGCCGCGCTTCGGCTCCGACACGGACCGGGACCGCGCGCGCCTGGCCGCGCTGGTCGACTCCACGGCCGGGACACTCAGCTGCGGCGGCGACGTATCGCTCGGCTTCTACCTCGAACGCCCGACGTTCATGTCCCTGGCCCTGGTGACCTGCTCACCGAACCGCACCGCGCCCGATCCGGGCTGCCCACTGCGCCGTCCCGCCCGTGGTAGAGAGGGCCCATGAAGCGCGACGAGCTCATCTGGTTCCTTCGCAGGTACAAGCTCGCCGTCCAGGCGTCCGTGGCGCCGGACGGCGCACCCCAGGCCGCCGTCGTCGGATTCGCGGTCAGTGACGAGCTCGAGATCATCTTCGACACCGTCGAGACGACGCGCAAGTGCCTCAACCTGCACGCCGACCCCCGCATCTCGCTCGTGGTCGGCTGGGACGACGCGGTCACCGCGCAGATCGAGGGCGTCGCGGACTTCCCGGCCGGCCCGGAGCTCGAGCGCATTCAGCAGTGCTACTTCGCCGCGTATCCGGACGGCCGCGACCGGCTCACCTGGCCCGGCATCACCCATGTGCGGGTGCGTCCGACCTGGGTGCGGTACAGCGACTTCACCCAGGACCCTCCGCTGATCGAAGAGCTCACCGTCGCAGAGCTCACGACGGAGTGACTCCCAGTCCCTCCGCCAGCACCTCCGCCAGATGCCTCGCCCTCCGCCCCTCCAGCTGTTCCAGCTGCGTACGGCACGAGAAGCCGTCCGCCAGGATCTCCACCCCCTCCCCCGCCGCCCGCACCGCCGGAAGCAGCTGGTCCTCCGCGCACGCCACCGACACCCCGTAGTGGCCCTTCTCGAAGCCGAAGTTCCCCGCCAGGCCGCAGCAGCCGCCGCTCAACTCCCCTACCAGTCCAGCCCGTTCACGCAGACGGCGCTCCGCCGCGTCCCCCAGCACCGCATGCTGGTGGCAGTGCGTCTGGCCGGCCACCGCCCGGTCCAGGCGCGGCGGGGACCAGTCCGGGGCGCACTCCTCCAGTGCTTGGGCGAAGGTCCGGACCGATGCCGCCAAGCGCGCCGCCCGCGGGTCGTCGCCCAGCAGTTCCGGCAGGTCCGTCTTCAGGGCCGCCGCGCAGCTCGGCTCGAGGACCACCACCGGGACGCCCAGGTCCAGCAGCGGCTCCATCGTGTCCAGCGTCCGGCGCATCACGGCACGCGCGCGGTCGAGCTGGCCCGTCGAGACGTACGTCAGGCCGCAGCAGACCCGGCCCGGCGGCAGCACGATGCCGATGCCCGCCACCTCCATGACCTTCACGGCCGCCCGGCCGACGGACGGGGACAGATGGTCGGTGAAGGTGTCCGGCCACAGCACCGCAGTGCGGTTCCTCGCCAGGACCTCCGTCCGCTCGCCCATGTGCTCCCGCAGCCAGCGCCGGAAGGTCACCGGTGCGAGCGTGGGAAGGGAACGCTCGGGGGCGATGCCTCCCAGACGCTTCGCGAGCGCCGCCAACGGGCCCACCCGACCTGCCGCGTTGACCACGCGGGCGAACGGCGCCGCCGCCCGCAGCCAGACCGGCAGCCGGCCCATCGCGTAGTGCGAGGCGGGCCGTACCCGGCCCGCGTAGTGGTGGTGCAGGAACTCCGCCTTGTACGTGGCCATGTCGACGCCCACCGGGCAGTCGCTGCGGCAGCCCTTGCAGGACAGGCACAGGTCGAGCGCGTCGCGCACCTCCGTCGAGCGCCAGCCGTCCCGTACGACCTCGCCCGCCAGCATCTCGTGCAGCAGCCGGGCCCGCCCGCGCGTGGAGTGCTGCTCCTCGCCCGTCGCCCGGAACGACGGGCACATCACACCGCCGCCCGAACCAGCGTCAGTCGTACGGCATTTGGCGACGCCGACACACCTGCGTACCGCCACCGCGAAGTCCCCGCCGTCGTGCGGATAGCCGAATTCCACGTCCACCGGCTCCCTCGGCAGGACGGAGAAGCGGAGATTGGAGTCGAGCCGGTCGGGGCGGGCGAGCATCCCCGGGTTCATGGCGCCCGCCGGGTCCCACACGTCCTTGAACCGGCCGAAGAGGGCGACCAGTTCGTCTCCGTACATCTTCGGCAGCAGTTCCGCGCGCGCCTGCCCGTCGCCGTGCTCGCCCGACAGCGAGCCGCCGTGCGCGACGACGAGTTCCGCGACATCGACGGAGAAGGTCCGGAACCGGGCCACGCCCTCCTCGCTGATCAGGTCGAAATCGATACGGACGTGAATGCAGCCGTCCCCGAAGTGTCCGTACGGCGTCCCGCTCAGACCGTGCTCGGCGAGCAGCGCCCGGAAGTCCCGCAGATACGCCCCCAGCCGGGCCGGCGGAACCGCGCAGTCCTCCCACCCCGGCCAGGCCTCGCCTCCTTCGGAGGTCCGCGTCGCCGTCCCCGCCGCGTCCTCCCGCACCCGCCACAGCGCCCGCATGCCCGCCACGTCGTCCACCACCGTGCCGTCCAGCGCGTCCGCCGCCCGGACGATGCCGGCCGCCGCGGCCCGCGCCTCGGCGGCCGTGTCGCCGCCCGTCTCCACGAACAGCCAGGCTCCGCCGCGCGGCAGCCCCCGCTCGCCGCGCACCAGATCCTCGGCCATGCCCTCGACGGTCAGCGGCCTGTGCGCCAGCAGACCGGGCGCGGCCTCGGCCGCCGCGCTCTCGTCCGCGTAACCGAGCACGGCGAGCGCCCGCGCGCGTGGCGCGTCGACGAGCCGTACGGACGCCTCCGTCACCACCCCCAGCGTGCCCTCGCTGCCGCAGAACGCCCGCGCCAGATCGACGCCCCTCTCGGGCAGCAGGGCATCCAGCGCGTATCCGGAGATACGGCGCGGCAGCCCGTCCGGGTACCCGGTCCGCAGCAGCGCCAGATTCCGGTCCACCAGCTCGCGCAGGCCCCCGGGTGCGCCCTCCCAGCCCTGGCCCAGGCGGAGTTCGGCTCCCCCGTACGTCATGACCGACAGACCGCGGAGGTTGTCGGCGGTCGTCCCCCACGCCACCGAGTGCGCGCCGCAGGAGTTGTTGCCGATCATCCCGCCGAGCGTGCAGCGGTTGTGCGTGGAGGGATCGGGCCCGAACGTCAGCCCTGCGGGCCGTACGGCATCGCGCAGCGTGTCCAGTACGAGGCCGGGCTGCACCACCGCCGTACGGGCAGCCGTGTCCACCTCCACCAGCGCGTTCATATGGCGGGTGAAGTCCAGCACCACACCGACGCCGGTGGCCTGCCCGGCGATCGACGTACCGCCGCCGCGCGGCACCACCGGCGCCCCGTGCCGCCTGCACACCTCCAGCGCGGCTGCCACGTCCTCGGCGTCGCGTGGCGCCACCACGCCGACCGGGACGCGCCGGTAGTTGGACGCGTCCATGGTCATCAGGGCCCGGGCGGCCGTGGTGAAGTCCACGTCGCCGCGAACCGCCTTCGCGAGCTCCCGCGCCAGCTCGCCCGTCTCGCGCCGGCCCGGCCCGCCTCGCCCCGCCTGTCGCTGTTCAGCCATGTGTCTCAGGATGCCCCTGTCACTCACGTCCCACCGGCAGGAGACGTGACGCTTTCACCGGCCGGACCGCGGCGCCCGCCGGACAGTCCGGAAGAACTTCCCAATGCGATCTCCAACTCTCCTATAGTGACGACCACTTGGTCAGGAACAAGCGGCTCCAGTTACGCCCTCGCCATCCCGGAAGGCAACACTCGATGACCGGCACCCTTCACAAACCATGACCCGCTTCACGCGGGCGGTCCCCCCGGCGCAGCCCCACCCCTCGCTCCCCGGGACGACCGTCAAAGCCCTGAAGATCGTCGTCGTGGGCGGCTTCGGAGTCGGCAAGACCACGATGGTCCGCTCTGTCAGTGAGATCCGCCCGCTGCACACGGAGGAGGCAGTGAGCCGCGCGGGCGACACGCTCGACGAAACCGGCCGCGCGGACGGCGCGCCCGACGAAACCAGCCGCGTCCACGCCAAGAGCTCGAGCACCGTCGCCCTGGACTTCGGCCGGATCACGCTCGACGAGCGCGGCGTCCTGTACCTCTTCGGCGCCCCCGGCCAGGAACGTTTCTGGTTCCTGTGGGACCGCCTCTTCGCGGGCACCCTCGGCGCCGTTGTCCTCGTCGACACCCGCTCGCTGCCCGACGCCTGGTACGCGCTCGACCGCCTGGAACACCACGGCATGCCCTTCATCGTCGCCGTCAACGACTTCGGCGGCCCGCTGCACAGCGAGGAGCAGATCCGTGATGCGCTGGCGCTGGGGCCGGAGGTGCCGCTGGTGGAGTTCGACGCCCGCGATCACTCCTCCAGCAAGTTCGTACTGATCGCGCTGGTCGAGCATCTGCAAGCGCTCTCGTCCGGCGAGGAGGGCCACAAGGAGGGCTGACACGCAGGTCAGGCCCCGAGGGCCCGTCTCATCCGCCGGACCGTATCCCCGCCGCGTCCTCTGACCGGATACGCTCCGGAACGTGGCTGAGATCCAGATTCCCGCTGACATCAAGCCCGCCGACGGCCGTTTCGGCGCGGGCCCCTCCAAGGTGCGTACGGAGGCGCTGGACGCCCTGGCCGCGACCGGCACATCCCTCCTCGGCACGTCCCACCGCCAGGCCCCGGTCAAGAACCTGGTCGGCGCGGTGCGTGACGGCGTACGCGACCTCTTCCAGCTCCCCGAGGGCTACGAAGTGATCCTGGGCAACGGCGGCTCCACCGCCTTCTGGGACATCGCGACGCACGGCCTGATCGAGAACAAGTCCCAGCACCTGTCCTTCGGCGAGTTCTCGTCCAAGTTCGCGAAGGCGTCGAAGCTCGCGCCGTGGCTGGCCGAGCCGACGGTCATCGCCTCCGACCCGGGCACGCACCCGGACCCCGAGGCTGAGGCGGGCATCGACGTCTACGCCTTCACCCACAACGAGACCTCCACGGGCGTCGCGGCCCCCATCAAGCGGGTCGCGGGCGCGGACGAGGGCGCGCTGGTCCTCGTCGACGCGACGTCGGGCGCCGGCGGCCTGCCGGTCGACATCACCGAGACGGACGTCTACTACTTCGCCCCGCAGAAGTCCTTCGCCTCGGACGGCGGCCTGTGGATCGGCGTCTTCTCGCCGGCCGCGCTGGAGCGCGCCGCGCGTATCCACGGCTCGGGCCGCCACGTACCGGAGTTCTTCTCGCTGCCGACCGCGATCGACAACTCCCTGAAGAACCAGACGTACAACACCCCGGCGCTGGCCACGCTCTTCCTCCTGAACGAGCAGCTGACCTGGTTGAACACCCAGGGCGGCCTGGACTGGTCGGTCGGCCGCACAGCGACATCGTCGCGGAACCTGTACGGATGGGCCGAGGCGTCCAAGTACGCGACGCCGTTCGTGGTGGACCCGGCGAAGCGCTCGCAGGTCATCGGCACGATCGACTTCGCGGACGAGATCGACGCGACGGCAGTGGCCAAGGCGCTGCGCGCGAACGGCATCGTCGACACGGAGCCGTACCGCAAGCTGGGGCGCAACCAGCTGCGAGTGGCGATGTTCCCGGCGATCGATCCGGCGGACGTGCAGGCGCTGACGGCGTGCATCGACTACGTGATCGAGAAGCTCTGAGGGTTACGGGTTTCGTCCACGTCTACGAGTGAGGGGGCCGGCGGCATGACGCTGCCGGGCCCCTCCCCGCGTACGGGGGCGCGTTCGGCGCGGACTTCGACCACTGCGCACTCGGGCCGCGGCGGCTGAGGTCGCCGGCCGGCGCATGCGACGCGCCGAATGGCGCCTCAGCCGCGGCGCAGCAGCCGCTTCACCCCGAGGACGAGCGCGCCGGCGCCGACCAGGACGATCAGCCCATACATGAAGCTGCTGGTCTCGCCGCTGTCCTCGGCGGCCGAACTCCCGCCCTGGGACGGCGTCCTGCTGCCCCCGTCCGAGACGGATTCCTTGCCGAGCGGTACCCGCTTCACCTCGCTCTGCTCCCCCTCCGTCCCGAACATCAGCGCCGTGCCGTCAGCGGTGTACGTCACGGACTCGGCCTGCCCCTGAATCGGCGCGCTCACCCCGTGGTCGGCCCCGAGTCTGCCGTCCTTCCATTCGTACCCGCGGGCGCTGAAGTACGAGCGCAGCACCAGCTCCTTCCCGTCCGGCGAGAAGGCCCCGTCCGTCACCCACGGCACCTCACCCATCCGCCGGAAGACATTGGTCCGGGTGGGGCTGAGGGTCGCGGGCCCTTCGTACAGCCCGCCGCCTTCCTCGTTCTTCGACGCGATGTACACCCGGCCGGTCTTTGGGTGGACCATCATCGCCTCGGCGTTCCGCGCGCCGTCCGCGTACCTCACGGTGTACTGCGTCGCGGGGACGGTCATGTCCTTGAGCGCCTTCGGCTCCGCGAAGCGGTAGATCCAGACGTGGTCCCAGCCGCCGTTGAGGTTGTCGCCGATGTCCCCGACATAGACGTTCCCGTCCGTGCCGACCGAGATGGCCTCCATGTCCCGGGGCTTCCCGACCCCGCTCAGGGTGATCGTCGCGACGGTCTCGCCGGTCTTGGAGTCGACGGCGAAGACGCGCGGCTCGTCCTGGTCGTTGTGCGTCCAGTAGATCCCGGGGTGCACGCGGCTGGCGGCGAGCCCGCTGGACTCCGTTATCCGCGGGTCCTGGATCGTGAATCCGGAGTCGTCGGCGGCGACGGGGCCCGCGGCTAGCAGCACGACGGCGGCAGCGGCAACGGTGACGTACGGAAGCGAACGCATGCCCCCAGCCTGCCACCTCGCGCCGCCATGATCAGTCCTGACGGACAGACGGGCCGTGTCCAGCCTCACATCGCAGGTGCGCGGCATGATCGGCCATGATTGCGCCCATGCGTTTTATGTTCGTCGGCGACTCCATGACCATCGGACGCGCCGGCGACTTCACCTGGCGCTACCGCATGTGGCAGCACCTGGCCGCGTCCTTCGACGGCCCGTACGAGATCGTCGGCCCGCGCACCGAGCTGTACGACACGCCGGCGAACACGCCGGTGTCCTCCGCGTACGGTGATCCCGCCTTCCCCGCCGACGCCCGCAGGCACCTCGCGGGCTGGGGCGAGGGCTGGCTGCACATGGCCCCGGTGATCCGGGAGACGGTCGCCGCGGAAAAGGCCGACATCCTGCTGGTCTCGCTCGGCCTGATAGACCTCGGGTTCTACACGGACAGCACCCAGACCGCCCTGAACGCCCGCACGTTCATGGCCGAAGCCCGCGCGGCCAACCCGGGTGTACGCATCGTCCTGCTGCCCGTCATCCCGAACATACGGGCCCGGTCGGACGCCCCCTTCGCGGCGGAGTGCGACCGCTTCAACGAACTGCTGGCGAAGTCGGTGGCGGACTTGGACGAGCCGTCCTCGCCTCTGCTGCTGGCGTCGCGCCCGGAGTCGTACGCGATCGACAGGGACACATACGACGGGACGCACCCGGGCCCGTCGGGCGAACACAAACTGGCGGCGGCGTTCGCGGGGGCGATGCACCAGGCGTGGGGGCTTGGCGGGCGGTACGGGGCGGCGCCACGCGAGCACGTGTGACGCCGCCCCGGGTCGCTCGTCCGGCTGTCAGAACACGAACGGGCCCGGGTTCTGCGGGGACGTCGCGTTGCAGGTGGCGGTGATGCCGAAGACCACGACCACCAGCGACTTCGCCTCCAGGCTGTCGCCCGCGGCGACCGTTCCGTCGAGCAGCCCGGTGGAGACCGCGCCCCCGGCCGGGATCGCCGGGTTGGCGTTACCGGTGAAGGTCGCGGTGTCGGAGCCGTTCTTGGTCAGAGTGAGGGTCGATTTGACCGAGTTCGCCGAGATGGGGATGGGAGCCGTGATGGCCGATGTGGACACGCTGATGGTCGCGGCCGTGCCGTCCTGGGTGGCCGTGAGCGTCGCCGTCCCCGAGCCGAACGAACCGCAGTCGAAGGAGATGGTGGCCGTCTCCGGCGTCACCGCGTTCGCGGTGGGCGCCATGGCGAGCGAACCTGCCGCCATCACGCCGATGCCCAGTAATGCGCCGATTCCGAGTCTGCCGTGCCTCATGGGTGCCGCCTTCATGTGGGGGTTTGCGGGCTGGCGTCGCCGACTGCCGCTGAACGGGCTCACGGGATCCGTGGGGTGGGGAGAGTGGGGCTGCCCCAGGGGCTCGATCCCCGCGCCGACCGCTCTGGGTCTGATGGGCAGTCAGTGACAGTTGCATTGGGGCACGGGCGCCCCGAGAAGGCAAGGACGTTCGCCATCAATTTTGGCATGCACCGACCAAATTCGGCCGCTACCGGAGCGGAGCGCGTGTCAGCCGGTTCGCCAGCGTCGACATCGTGTACGTCCCGATGCCCATCACCACCTCCAGCGCGTTCTGCTCGGTGTAGCCGTACGCCAGAAACGCCCCCAGCTCCTCCTCACCCACACCCCCCGCCGTACGCACCACCTCCAGCGTGAACTGCCGTACAGCTTCGAGGCGTTCGTCGGCCAACGGCTGCTGCTCGCACAGCGCGGCGATCAGCCCTTCCTCCGCGCCCAGCGCGCGCAGCTTGCCGGTGTGCATCGCCACGCACACATGGCACTCGTTCCGCGCCGCGACAGTCATCACGACCACCTCGCGGGCGACCGGGTCCAGAGTCGTCTGCTCGAACATCGCGCTGAGCTTCAGAAAGCCGTCCAGCAGGTGGGGTGAAGAGGCGAGTCTGGCGACGGCCGGCGGCAGATGCCCCAGGCGCTTCATCGTCGACTCCATGGCACGGCGCGAGGCGGCGGGCGCCGTATCCAGGGTGTGTTCGGCGAACATACGGCAGCTCCTATAATCGACAACATGGTTGACGATAAAAAGGTAAACCAGGTTGTCGAAATGCGCAACACCCCTGCCGACACACCGGGTTACGAGCTGCCCCTGCTGCTCTTCGCCGGGTTCCGCTCCCTCATCGACCGGCTCCACGCGGAGCTGGCCGCGCAGAGCCACCCGGACGTACGGCCCGCACACGGCTTCGCCATGCAGGCCATCGGCGCGCACGGCGCGACCGCCAGCGAGATCGGGCGGCGGCTCGGGGTCTCCAAACAGGCCGCCGGCAAGACGGTCGACCGCCTCGTCGCCCTGGGCTACGCCGAGCGCGCCGACGACCCGGCCGACGCGCGCCGGAAGCTGATCCGGCTGACCGGGCGCGGCATGGACGTCCTCGCCCGCTCGGCCGCGATCTTCGACGAACTGCGCGCCGAGTGGGCGGCCGCGCTCGGCGCGGGGCGCGTACGCGAGATCGAGGAGTCCCTGCGTACGGTCGTCCCTGTCGGCGCCTTCCGGCTCGACGCGGCGGGCTGGTTCGGCGGCGCGTGACCAGTTCTCGCCACGGCGTGTCATGTCACCGTGCGTATCGTTGTACTGCGCGGCTGCATGCGATCGAGCGGCAGCGGGGAGGAGCGCCACGATGACCGTCGTGGACACCGACAGGATCGACATGGCCGACGACAACGCCGAGCGCTTGGACGAGTGGTTCGAGAGGCTTGAGCAGATGCCCGTCCCCGAGGGAATGAAGGTTGAGATCGTCGGGGGAAGCGTCTTCATGTCGCCACAGCGGACCGTCCATTGGCAGATCATCCGCAGGATCGTCAGAGCGCTGGAAGACAAGTTCGGCATGGATGTCGAGGTGCTGTCGGACGTGCGCATCGATTTCCCCGGCCCGGAGAACGGCTTCTGCCCGGACGTGACCAAGCTCCGCGACGGAGCGGTGCAGGACAGCCGGGGCCGCTGGCGCTTCGAGGACGTGGAGTTCATCGCCGAGGTGATTTCCAAGGGCACCGCACTCAACGACTACGGCCCGAAGAAGATCGCCTACGCCGTCGCCGAAGTCCCCGTCTTCTTGATCGTCGACCCGTACACCGGCAAGTGCCTCCTCCACACCCAGCCAAAGGACGGGGACTACACGACCGAGACGAAGGTCGCCTTCGGGCAGCCGCTCGACCTCACCAGCACGCCCCTCGGCCTCACCCTCACCACCGGTGAATTTCCCCGCGACTGACCCCGCCCGCCCTTGCCTCGAGCGCGCTCGAAGGCGTTGGCTTGGTTGTTATGAAGTACACGCAGCTCGGACGCACCGGACTCAAGGTCAGCCGACTCGTCCTCGGGACGATGAACTTCGGGCCTCTCACCGATGAGGCCGACAGTCACACCATCATGGACACCGCGCTCGGCGCGGGGATCAACTTCTTCGACACCGCCAATGTCTACGGCTGGGGGGAGAACAAGGGCCGCACCGAGGAGATCGTCGGCAGCTGGTTCGCCAAGGGCGGCGAACGTCGCGACAAGGTCGTCCTCGCCACCAAGGTCTACGCCAACATGGCCGCCGAGGGCGACGCCTGGCCCAACCACGACAAGCTGTCAGCACTGAACATCCGCCGTGCCGTCGACGCCAGCCTCAAGCGGCTGCGGACCGACTACATCGACCTCTACCAGTTCCACCACATCGACCGGGACACGCCCGTCGAGGAGATCTGGCAGGCGATCGACGTCCTCATCCAGCAGGGCAAGATCCTTTACGCGGGCTCCAGCAACTTCGCCGGCTGGAAGATCGCGCAGGCCAATGAGACCGCCCGCCGCCTCGGCTCGTTCGGCCTGGTCAGCGAGCAGTGCCTGTACAACCTCGCCGAACGCCGCGCCGAGATGGAGGTCATCCCGGCCGCGCAGGAGTACGGCCTCGGCGTGATCCCGTGGTCGCCGCTGCAGGGCGGGCTGCTCGGGGGAGTCATCAAGAAGGAGACCCGGGGCGGACGGCGTGCCTCCGGCCGGGCCGCGGATGCGCTCGCCAATGCCGGGACCCGTGCGCAGATCCAGGCGTACGAGGACCTGCTCGAGAAGCACGGCCTGGAGCCGGGCGAGGTCGCGCTGGCCTGGCTGCTCACCCGGCCGGGGATCACCGGGCCCATCGTCGGACCGCGCACGGCGGACCAGCTCGCCTCGGCGCTGCGCGCCGTCGAGCTGGAGCTGAGCGACGAGGTGCTGTCCGCGCTGGACGAGATCTTCCCGGGGCCGGGGCCGTCCCCGGAGGCCTTCGCCTGGTAGGGCCGGGGCCCGGCCAGGGCTCCGAAGCGCTGCGGCGGCCGGTGGTCGGTCAGGGTTACTGGCCGACCACGGCCGCCACGGCGACGATCACGAACATCAGCACGAGCACGCCGGCCATGATCTGGTTTCTGGTCTTTGGATTCACGCTACGAGGTTAACTCGCCCGTTCGAGTGGCCAGGACCCGACCGTCTCGTACCGCGGCTGCTCGCCCAGCACCCCGCTCACCGGCAGATTGCTGCGTACGAGCGCGACCTCGGTCACCTCCCAGGGCGTGCCCTCGAAGGTGTCGAGCTCCTCGACGTACGGGCGCAGATCCGCATCGTCGCGGCTGCGGGCGATCGTGAGATGCGGGTGGTAGCGGCGGTGCTCCTCCATGCCGACCCCGGCCCGCCGGGCCGCCGCGTCCGCGCGTTCCGCGAGCAGGCGCATCTCCTCCAGGCCGCCCGCCGCGCCCGCCCACAGCGCACGTCGGCCGAACCGTCCGCCGCGATGGAGGCGCAGCGGGAAGGCCGCGGTCCGGTGGGCGGCCCGCCCGAGCCGCTCGTGCAGCTCGGGGAGCAGGACGTCGTCGACCTCGCCCATGAAGGCGAGTGTGAAGTGCCAGCCGTCCCGGCCGGTCCAGCGCAGGCTGTCCGCGCCGGGCAGGTTCCTCAACCGGTCGACGGCGCGGGCGAGTTCACCTACGGCCGAGGCCGGCGGCAGTACGGCAGCGAAGAGTCTCATCCCCCGAGTCTGACCCAAACGGGGGCGGTACGGGACGGGTGAAGCCGATGTCCTGAGGGCCTCGGGCCCGAGCCGTACCGATCGCGGGGCCCGCCCCGTACAGACGACGGCACGGGCGGTCGCACCCCGGTCGCCCGGGGCAGGGGCACCGCGGTCGCCCGAGGCGGCCGTACGGACCGCGCGCCCGCCCGCGACGGGCGGCGCCGCTCACGCCGCCGTCGCCAGCTCTTCCTTCGAGACGAACTCCACATGCGTGCGTCCCCGCCGCAGATCTATTTTGAGGCGCAGCCCGCCCACACGGGCGAGCATCACGCCGACTCCGATCGCCGCGACCAGCGCCACCGTGCCGCCCGCCGCGAGGCCGATCCGCGGTCCGTACGTGTCGGTGATCCAGCCGACGAGGGGCGCGCCCACTGGCGTACCGCCCACGAAGACCATCATGAACAGGCTCATCACACGGCCCCGCATGGCCGGTTCCGTCGCCATCTGAATGCTGGAGTTGGCCGTGACGTTGACCGTCAGGCCGAACATCCCGATCGGCACCATCAGCAACGCGAAGATCCAGAACCTCGGCGCGAACGCCGTCACGATCTCCAGGACGCCGAACATCACCGCCGCGCCCACCAGCACCCGCAGTCGCGAGGTGCCGCGCCGGGCGGCGAGCAGCGCGCCCGACAGGGAACCGACCGCCAGCAGCGTGTTGAGCAGGCCGTACGTACTCGCGCCCGAGTGGTAGACGTTGTTGACGAAGGCCGACAGCCAGATCGGGAAGTTGAAGCCGAAGGTGCCGATGAAGCCGACGAGGACGATCGGCCAGATCAGCTCGGGCCGGCCCGCGACGTACTGCAGCCCTTCCCGCAGCTGTCCCTTGGCGCGGGGTGCGCGCTTGACCTTGTGCAGCTCGCTGTTGCGCATCAGCAGCAGGCCCGCGATGGGCGCGACGAAGGACAGACCGTTCAGCAGGAAGGCGTAACCGCTGCCCACGGCCGTGATCAGCACACCGGCGACGGCCGGGCCGACCAGCCGCGCGGACTGGAAGTTGGCGGAGTTGAGGCTCACCGCGTTGCCCAGTTGCTCCGGGCCGACCATCTCCACGACGAACGACTGGCGCGCCGGGTTGTCGACGACGGTGACGAGACCGAGCAGGAAGGCCGTGAGGTAGACGTGCCACACCTGGACATGGCCGCTGAGGGTGAGAACGGCGAGCGCCAGGCCGGTGAGCCCCATCGCGACCTGGGTGGCCAGCAGCAACGGCCGCTTGGGAAGCCGGTCCGCGAGCACGCCGCCGTACAGGCCGAACAGAAGCATGGGCAGGAACTGCAGCGCGATGGTGATGCCGACGGCGGACGCGGATCCGGTCAGCGTCAGCACCAGCCAGTCCTGGGCGATGCGCTGCATCCAGGTGCCGGTGTTGGAGACCACTTGCCCGGTGGCGAAGAGCCGGTAGTTACGGATCTTCAGCGAGCTGAACATGGTTGTAGGGGCTGGTGCGGGTGCGGAGTCTGCTCCGGGTCCCGTACTCAAAAGCGTTCGCCTCCTCAAAGGTGCTCGGTTACAGGTGTGCGAGCTTTTCCAGCACGGGGGCGGCTGCGCGCAGCTTCGCCCACTCGTCCTCGTCCAGTCCTTCGGCGAGCGTGGCCAGCCAGGCGTTCCGCTTGCGGCGGCTCTCCTCGAGCATGGCTTCCGCCTCCTCGGTCTGGCTGACCACTTTCTGCCGGCGGTCGTCGGGGTGCGGCTCCTGCCGTACCAGCCCCTTGGCCTCGAGCAACGCCACTATCCGGGTCATGGACGGCGGTTGGACATGCTCCTTGCGGGCCAGCTCGCCCGGGGTGGCGGAGCCGCAACGGGCGAGGGTGCCGAGCACCGACATCTCGGTGGGGCTCAGCGATTCGTCGACGCGCTGATGCTTCAGGCGTCGGCCCAGCCGCATCACGGCCGAGCGGAGAGCGTTCACGGCGGCGACGTCAGCGTCGCTGCCGGGGGACAGGTCGGGCATGTTCATTAGCGTAACTCATTACCCTCTCTAAAGACCAGCCGGTATGCGCGTCGGCCGAAAGATGACTGTGTCACCCATATGAGTGAGAGAGATCCGGAAAGTGACGCACCGGCCACAGTGATCCGGCAACCCTGACTGACATGGGATCGACAGTGCTCAGCCTCCGGATAGACGGTGAGCTGCTCGACCGTCTCAGGCACCACGCCGCCAGACGCGGAATGAGCGTCCAGGACTATGTGGTCCGGACGCTCATTCGCGATGATTTCGACGAACGCTTCAAGGCGGCGGTCGACGAGACGGAGAAGTTCTACGGGCTTACGTGAGGCGCCGCGCGTGCAGCGCCGCGCCGCGTGAAGCGCCTTACGCGAGACCCAGTGCCGGCATCGCGTAGTAGAAGACGAAGACCGCGGACACCACATACATGGCGACGGGCACCTCGCGGCCCCTGCCGGCCGCCAGCCGCAGCACGCTGAAGGCGATGAAGCCGATGCCGATGCCGTTGGTGATGGAGTACGTGAACGGCATCATCACCATCGCCAGGAACGCCGGGACGGCGACGGTGAAGTCGTTCCAGTCGATGTCCCGTACCGACCCCGCCAGGATCAGGAAGCCCACCGCCACCAGCGCGGGCGTCGCCGCCTGGGACGGGACCATGGTGGCGATCGGCGTGAGGAACAGCGCCGCCGAGAAGAGCGCACCGGTGACGACGGACGCCAGACCGGTACGGGCCCCCTCACCGACGCCCGCAGTGGACTCGACGAAGCATGTCGCGGCTGACGACGAGGTCGAGCCGCCCGCGGCCACCGCGATGCCGTCGACGAACAGCACCTTGTTGATGCCGGGGAGGTTGCCGTCCTTGTCCATCAGCTTGGCCTCGTCGCCGACGCCGAGGATCGTGCCCATCGCGTCGAAGAAGCACGACAGCAGCACGGTGAAGACGAACAGCACGCCCGTCAGATAGCCGACCTTCCCGAAGCCGCCGAACAGGCTGACCTCGCCCACCAGCCCGAAGTCCGGCGACGCGACCGGGTTGCCCGGCCACTGCGGCGTGGTCAGGCCCCAGGACGGGACCGTCGCCACCGCGTCGATGACCATGGCGACGATCGTCATCGCGACGATCGAGATGAGGATCGCGCCCGGCACCTTACGGATGATCAGCGCGAGCGTGAGCAGCGTACCGAGGACGAAGACGAGGACCGGCCAGCCGTCCAGGTGGCCGCCCATGCCCAGCTGAAGCGGGACGGTGGTCTTGGCGATGTCCGGGATACGGGAGACGAAGCCCGAGTCCACCAGGCCGATCAGCATGATGAAGAGGCCGATGCCGATCGCGATGCCCTTGCGCAGGCTGCGCGGCACGGCGTTCATCACGCGCTCGCGCAGACCGGTGGCGACCAGCAGCATCACGATGAAGCCCGCGAGTACGACCATGCCCATCGCGTCCGGCCAGGACATCCGGGGCGCGAGCTGGAGAGCCACGACGGTGTTCACGCCGAGTCCGGCGGCAAGAGCGATCGGGACATTGCCGATGACGCCCATGAGCAGCGTGGAGAAGGCCGCGGTGAGCACGGTGGCGGTGACCAGCTGGCCGGTGTCCAGCTGGTGCCCGTACATGTCCTTCGCGCTGCCGAGGATGATCGGGTTCAGCACGATGATGTAGGCCATCGCAAAGAAGGTGGCGAATCCGCCGCGCACCTCGCGGGCGACCGTGGAGCCGCGCTCCGAGATCTTGAAGAAGCGGTCCAGGTGGTTCTGCGGCTGCTGACCGGAAGCCGGCGGCTGCGGGCCTTCGACCGAGACGGTGGCCATGGGAGACATGCGGAACCTCAGTCGTACAGGGGGTGGACTTGGATGTTTGCACGAATAATTCAGGCCAACGGCAAACCGTTTCAGTATGAACACATAAAGCGAAGACCGCTATCTCCGCGCGTAGACCTCCTGGGTGACCCAGCCACCCGAACGGCTGGTCGGGCGCCGCCTACACTGTGCGCATGGCGAAGTGGACCCCCAAGCACGAGGCACCCGAGCCCCTGGAGGGGCCCGTCGTCGCCACCGTCGTCGGCGGCACGATCCTCTGGTTCGTCCTCTTCGTCGCGCAGATCCCTTTCTACAGCTGGTTCGAAGACCGCGACCTGATGTGGTGGGTGTGGACATGCCTGGCCGGCGCCGGTCTCGGGCTGATCGGCATCTGGTACGTGCGGGGGCGGGAGGCTGCGATCAAGCGCACGGCGGCCGCCGAGGCGACCCCGGCAGCGGACGGCGGCGCGGCAGCTGACAGCGGCGCGACAGCGGACAACGGCGGGGCAGCGGGGGACAACGGCGGGGGCGCCGCGACCGACGAAGGCAAGTGACCCGTACGGCGCTTGTAGTGCCAGGGGACGATTCGCGTCCGACCGGGGTCTGACTTCGGCGCACTCGGCGGGTGAACCGGTCCTTCCGGCCGTACCGTCGAAACCATGACGCAGCGGGCGAGGATCGACACGAACGGCCCGGAGCCGCGCCGACCCCTCATCGACGCGGGAGCCGAGCTCGACCCCGTACACCCGATGAAGCTCCCCCTGTCAGCGATCGCGCCGCGCGGGCTGACGACGGCGGAGGTCGCCGAGCGGGTCGCGCGGGGCGAGGTCAACGACGTACCGGTCCGCTCCTCGCGCTCCACCGTCGACATCATCCGCGCCAATGTGTTCACCCGCTTCAACGCCATCATCGGCGTGCTGTGGGTGATCATGCTCTTCGTCGCGCCCATCCAGGACAGCCTCTTCGGCTTTGTGATCATCGCCAACACCGGCATCGGCATCATCCAGGAGCTGCGCGCCAAGAAGACGCTGGACGGGCTCGCGCTCATCGGCGAGGCCAGACCGACGGTGCGACGCGACGGCATGGCCGCGGAAATCTCCACCTCCGAGATCGTCCTCGGCGATCTCGTCGAACTCGGGCCCGGCGACAAGGTCGTCGTGGACGGCAAGGTGGCGGAGGCGGACAGCCTGGAGATCGACGAGTCGCTGCTGACGGGTGAGGCCGACCCGGTCGTCAAGCAGCCGGGCGACCAGGTGATGTCGGGGAGCTTCGTGGTCGCGGGCAGCGGGGCGTTCAAGGCGACGAAGGTGGGGCGCGAGGCATACGCGGCTCAGCTCGCGGAGGAGGCGTCCCGGTTCACGCTCGTCCACTCCGAACTGCGCAGCGGCATCTCGACGATCCTCAAGTACGTGACCTGGATGATGATCCCGACCTCGATCGGGCTCATCATCAGCCAGCTGGTCGTCAAGAACACCAACTTCAAGGACTCGGTGGCCAGGACCGTCGGCGGCATCGTGCCGATGATCCCCGAGGGGCTTGTGCTGCTGACCTCGGTCGCCTTCGCGATCGGCGTCATCCGGCTCGGCCGCAAGCAGTGCCTGGTGCAGGAACTGCCCGCGATCGAGGGGCTCGCGCGGGTGGACGTCGTCTGCCTCGACAAGACGGGCACGCTGACGGAAGCGGGCATGGACGTCGCCGAGCTGCGGCAGCTGAGCGGCTCGGACGAGACGTACATCCACAAAGTCCTGGGGGCGCTCGGCGAGTCCGACCCCCGGCCCAACGCGTCCCTCCAGGCGATCATCGACGCGTATCCCGACAGCAAGGACTGGCGCTGCACGGAGTCGATGCCCTTCTCCTCGGCGCGCAAGTACAGCGGTGCGAGCTTCAGCGAGGGCAACGGCGAGAGCTCCACGTGGCTGCTGGGCGCGCCCGATGTGCTGCTGCCGACGGGTGATCCGGCGCTGGCCGAGATCGACCAGCTCAACGAGCAGGGCCTACGGGTGCTGCTGCTCGCCCGGGCCGCGGGCGAGCTGGACGCGCCGGCCGTCACGGCTGGGGCCGAGCCGACCGCGCTGGTGGTGCTGGAGCAGCGGCTGCGGCCCGACGCCTCCGACACGCTGCGTTACTTCGACGACCAGAACGTCGCGGCGAAGGTCATCTCGGGCGACAACGCGGTGTCGGTGAGCGCGGTGGCCGGAAAGCTGGGTCTGGCCGGCGCGCGGAACACCGTGGACGCGCGCCGACTCCCCACGGAGCGGGCAGGGATGGCCACTGCCCTGGACGCCAACTCGGTCTTCGGCCGGGTCACCCCGCAGCAGAAGCGCGACATGGTGGGCGCGCTGCAGTCCCACGGCCACACCGTCGCGATGACGGGCGACGGCGTCAACGACGTCCTGGCACTGAAGGACGCGGACATCGGCGTCTCGATGGGCTCCGGCTCGGAGGCGACGCGCGCGGTGGCCCAGATCGTGCTGCTCAACAACAGCTTCGCCACGCTGCCTTCGGTGGTGGCGGAGGGGCGCCGGGTCATCGGCAACATCACCCGGGTCGCCACGCTCTTTTTGACCAAGACGGTGTACTCCGTGCTGCTGGCGATCCTGGTTGTGTGCAGCCAGGTCGAATACCCCTTCCTGCCAAGGCACTTGACGCTGTTGTCGACGCTGACCATCGGCGTACCGGCGTTCTTCCTGGCGCTGGCCCCGAACAAGGAGCGCGCGAAGCCGCACTTCGTACGCAGGGTGATGCGGTACGCGATCCCCGCGGGCGTGATCGCGGCGGCGGCCACCTTCGCCACGTATCTGCTGGCCCGCTCGCACTACAGCGGCCCGGGCGCACTGGACGCGGAGACGAGCGCGGCGACGCTGACGCTGTTCCTGGTCTCGATGTGGGTCCTGGCGATCATCGCCCGCCCGTACACGTGGTGGCGGGTGTGCCTGGTGGCGGCGATGGGGGCCTGCTTCCTGATCGTGCTGATGGTGCCGTGGCTGCAGCACTTCTTCGCGCTGAAGCTGGTGGGGACGACGATGCCGTGGGGCGCGGTGGGGATCGCGGCGACGGGGGCGGTGCTGCTGGAGGTGGCGTGGCGGGTGGTGGACCGGCGGTTCGCCGCGTAGGAGGGCTCTTGCCAGCAGTGCAGCACCTCCTCGGCGGCATGCGCCGAGATACGGGAAAGGGCCCGCACCGGTATCGTTGCGGGCCCTTTCCTTCAGGGCGGATTCCCTCGGGTCAGATCCGGGTGGCGTTCCGGTCGAGGACGGCCCGCAACCGGTCGGCGTCGGCCGGTTCCGCGGCGCCGCGCTTGGGGAGGACGACCAGGCCGACGCCGTACTTGTCGGGCGTCAGCAGGACGAACAGTTCGTCCGTCTCCGCGTACCGGGTGAGCATCGGCCACCGGTACGTCGTCTCGCTGTCACGCGAGGTCACCCGCACCCCGCCGTCGTCCACGAGGCCTGGAACTTCCCCTGCGGGGCGAGCATCCGGTGCACCTGCCGCCCCTGGAGGGTGGGAATCAGCCCGTACAGACCGACGAGCACGGCCAGCGCCGCGAGGCAGACCACCGTCGACCTGAGACTGGGCTCCCCCGGCGCCGCGAAGTTCAGCACAAGAGCGCCCAGCACAACGACCGCGCCGGCCAGGAGCACCCCGTTCTGCAGCCGCCCGGCCGGAGTGGCCCGCATCCGCGCGCGGAGCGCCCCCACCGAGTCCGCGGTCGTCGGCAGGTAGGCCAACTCCACTGCGCTCGTTTCCTGCACGCCCACTCCCCAGGTTGTCCGCTGTCGAGCCGCGATCGTAGCGGCGCCCTCCGACAGCCGGGCACCCAGGCACCCGGGGGCTACGGCGTCGCGTCGAACCAGCGGTCCCGCGCCAGTTCCTCCGTGCGGGACGGGTCCTCCAGCAGCGCCGCCTCAGGAAACATGCGCCGCCAGATCGACGCGGGCACCGAGCCCGGTCTCTTTCTCGTCACCGTCCCAGCCATCCAGCGTCCGCCACAGGACGTGTACACCGAACACCGCTCGCACGGTCTCCGCTGCCCACTCCTCAGCGGGCGACTCGGAGAGCACCAGGTACAGGCGGTCGGCGGACCGCGGCAGAGTGTGGTTCACCTCCAGCAAACGTGCTGCTCCGGCACGGAGGTCCGCGTACGTCGAACATCCGGAGCCGAGGACTTCATAGAGGAAGTGACCGTCCTGGCCTACCCGGCTGACGTCGACGACGGACGAATCGGACGGCCGCAGTCCCGCCCTCAGCAGGGCCGCCTTCAACTCGTACCGCACTGCTTCATGCGTGTTGCACTTCCGGTCGGACTCCGCTGCGACCGCCAGCTCGTGCTGAAGGGCCTGGCTCGCAATCGGACGTGGGCCGGCTGCCACTTCGTCGTCCTGCAAGGTGTCGGTGTGGTTCAACTCGTGCTCCTCCTGGGGTTCTTCGTTCGGTGAGCTGCCGTGTTCGGGCCGGTTGCCGTGTTCGGGCCGGTTGTCGAGTTCGGGTTCAGGCGCGGTGCCGGGGCGGCGCCGCAGGTTTTCGCGGGCTTCGGACAAAGGATCCGCCCAGCCGCTTCGCGCGAAATCGGTCAGGAGTGTCGTCCTCAGAACGGGATCCTCCGAAGAGACCGCGTCGCGTGTCCGCTGAGCAAGGTCCCGCAGGGCACCCAATCGGACCGCGTCAGGGGATCCGAGCAGCCGCCAGACACTCAGCCAGTCGGCCTGGTCCCGGCGCAGGCAGCGGTTCGCCATACCCTTCAGCTCCGACAGCCGAGCTGTGGCATCGGCCGGGACCGTGTCCCCGCGAGCCATGTCGCCCAGAACATCGAGCGCCGCCTCGTAGCGCGCTGCCATGCCGGCCGAGATGGGCTTGCGGCCGAAGTCGCTGGTCGAGACCATGCTTACCCGTGCTTCGTTACGGATCACCCAACCGTCCAGCTCGGATCCGACGGCGGGAGCCGGGGAGCCGTGGCGAAGGACGAGGAGGAGGGTGCGCTCCGTGTCGGGAAAGAGGGCCTGGACCCTCCAGTGGGAGCCGGGGCCGGGGCCGAGTACCCGGACCCGGACGCTGTCGCCGACCGCCAGGTCGCCCGCGCCGGATGTGCCGCCGCTTCCCGTCCCGGGGGATTCACCGGCCACCTCGGGAACGGACGGGGCGTCAACCGCATCATCGCTGCCTGAGATGAGGGCCTTCGGCAGCGGTGACGTGTGAAGGACGGTCAGGCTCTGCGTGCTGCGGGTCAGGGCCACGTACAGCTGGCGCAGACCGGCGGGTCCGCGGTCGGCGATGGCGGTCGGGTCCAGAACCAGAACGTGGTCGAACTCCATGCCTTTGGCCTGGGTCGTGGCCAGTACGGACACGTTCTGACGCCTCTCCGGCGTCATGCCGTCCGCCTGGTCGACCCCCCGGCGGACCTCTTCCCGCCAGTGGGAGTCGTCGGGCACGATGACGGCGACCGACCTCGGGGAGCGGCCGTCGTGGGTACCGACGAGGCGGGTCGCGCGGGTCACGGTGTCGTCCAGCAGCTCCCACGGCGTCGTCGGAACCTGCCGTACCGCTTCCCCGTCGGCCCGGCGCACAGCGACCGGGTACGGAAGCGAAGGGGCAACCGCCCGGGCCAGGGGAGCCACGAACTCCATGATCTGAGCGGGTACTCGGTAACTGGTGTTCAGCTCCGCCACACGCCAGTCGCCCTCGCCGGAAAGGAGCCCGCCCAACCGGTCCCAGTCAGCGTACGTGTGTGGACCGGTGGCCTGCGCCAAATCGCCGAGTACGGTCATCGAGCCGGTCGGGCAACGCCTCCGCAACGACCTCGCCTGCATCGGTGTCAGGTCCTGAGCCTCATCGACGACGATGTGCCGGTACCGCTGCGGGGTCTCACCGGCGATGAGGAAGCGCAGCTCCTCCAGACACACCAGATCGTCGAGCGTCCAGGCGTCCTCCGCCGCGCTTTCGGCCTTCGGCCTCTGCAACGCGGCCTGTTCACTGTCGCCGAGGATCTGCGACGCGCACTCCCGCAGCTTGTCGGGCGAGTTGAGCAGACTCCGCAGAGCTTCCTCGGGACTCAGCGCCGGCCACGTCCGGTCGACAAGCGCCGTGACCTGACGGTTGCGCTCGAGATCCCGACGCACCGTCGTATCCCGGCCACGCCGCGGCGCCAGCTCGACCAGTGCGCTCAGCAGACGGTCGACCACCAGTGTCCGGAAGCGGTCCCGGCGTGCGCGGTAGGCCCCAGTTCCCTCGCGCGCCTCGCGGAGAAGGCCGAGCACCTCCGAACGAGGCAGGCGCAGCGTTGTGCTGCCGATGGGGACGGTGAAGTCCGCCTCGTCCTTGTCGTGCGCGGGGGCGGTGGTGAGGGCATCCAGCGCTTCCGGTCTGCACTCGCTCTCGACTCGCCGTCGCAGGACGGTAGCCATCCGGTCGTCGGACTTGACGAGCCGCGCCTTGGGGGAGTCCGTGCCGCGGATGTCTCCCTGCCAGAGGCGGGAGAGCTGAACCGCGTTGACATTGCGGGTGCCGAGGGTGGGCAGCACCCTCCCCACGTACTCCAGGAAGGTCTGATGCGGTCCCACGACCAAGATGTCCTGCGCGCGGAAGTGGTCGTTGTTCACCAGCCAGGTCACGCGGTGCAGGCCCACCGCGGACTTTCCGGTGCCCGGACCACCCTGGATCACGAGCACGTCCGCGGGTGAGCCGGTGACCAGCGCCATCTGGTCCCGTCGGATCGTCTCGACGATGTCCCGCATCCGTCCGCTGCGGGACCGGTGGAGTTCCCGCAGCAGGAACTCGTCCACCTGTTGCGGCTTCTTCCTACGCCTGCGAACGATTCCCCGAGGTGACGGCACTCGAGAGGGCGCGGGGTCCTCGGCGGGGGCGGTCTCCGGAACGTCGTCGTCGGCGATACTCGGCAGAACCACTGTGTCATCGCAGGTGTCGGGCGCTGCCGCGCCCTGATCACCGGGCACTGAAGCCGGGGCGATCTCGTCCAGGTAGTCCTCGACCGTGCGCTGCACGCAGCGTAACTGCCGCCGCAGGAGCACCTCCCCGGGCGCTTCCGGCAGCGCGTTGTACCACTTCCTGGCCAACGGGTTCGTCCAGAGAACCACCATCTGGTCACGGGTCTCGACGTCGAACACGCTCCGCCGCCCGACATAGAAGGTCTCGGGCTTCATCTCGCCCGGTTCCTGCACATCCACCCTGCTGACGACCAGGGCCTCCCCATCCAGGCCGCCGTACTCCTCGGCCCTGGCCTCGGCTTCCTTGCGGGCGGCGATGGAGTCCTTGCCACTGGCCGCCGCAGAGGCGGGCGGATGTTCGGCCATCTCCGCGAGGCGGGCCTCGTAACAGTCGTAGGCTCGGTCCACGGCCTTCTGCTCGCCGGCGACGACCGCTTCCCGTGATGTCGTGCTCACGTGTATCCCCTCCAGACAGCGCACCGGCGCTGCTACGGGCTGGCGCCAGGAACCCCGGTCATAGGATTAGCAGAATTCAGTGGGCAAAGAGTGATCAATTGCCCAATCGGGCGACATGAGCTTTACTTCCGCCTGCCAGAGCTCCAACTGGCTTGCGGTAGGGCCGATCTCGTAGTGGCGGTAGCGGCAGCCCAGGCAGCGGAGCTTCGCTCGCGTGGGCATGGCCCCGATTGCGGACGTCGCAGCGAGCGGCGCGTCGGAGACCGCAGTTCCCAGTGCGGCGCGGAGGCAAAGGCGGCGCCCCGGTCACCGATGACCAGGGCTGTCGGGAGCTGACTTGGACAGAACGAGGTTGAATTCGCCCGAAGGCCCCCAGGGCTCCGTCGCGACTTCCGCCCAGACGACCTTGCCGATGGGAACACGCGGGGCCACACCCCAGCGGGCGGCCAGCACGTCCACGAGAAGCAGGCCGCGCCCCGACTCATCGTCGCTGGACGGCACAGGCGCATGGGTGGGGGGCCGGTCCGATGACGCGTCCGACACCTCGATACGGATCAGACGGCGCGGCACATCCCAGCCCACGCGAAGCTGGAAATCGCGCCCTGGCACTCGCCCGTGGCGTACCGAGTTGGTGGTGAGTTCCGCGACCAACAGCGCGACGGTGCAGGCGACGTCCGAGGCGGGCGGATGCCCCCACTCCTCCAGACGCCGCACTACGAGCCGCCGGGCGAGCTGCGCGCCTCGGGCTGTCGAGGTGAACTGCGCGGCGAACTCCTCGGGCGCGGACCCGTTTTTCTCCCCTGGGTCGCACGTTTCCCCGCCGAGCGGCAGTACCGCTGCTTCTTCCGTCTCGCGCTCCGGGCCGTCGCCCGGCATGGCCATGGTCTTCAGCACGTGCCGTCCATCCCAGTCCGTCGATTTCGCACGACCCACAGCGTGTACGGATCGTGACGTTCCGTACTCAAGCATCGACCGGCGCCCCTACGCTCGGAAGGTGACGAGGCCTTACGTCACAAGCTGTAAGGAACGGAAGTGAGCCCATGGCCAAAGGAATTCAGCCCGAGGAGTCGATGGCCGCGCTCTTCGGCTCACGTGTCCGCAGACTCCGTACGGCCGCCGGGCTGACGCAGGCCGAACTGGGCGCGAAGACGCATGTGGTGAGCACCCGGATCACGCAGATCGAGCGCTCGTCGGGGGCGAAACCGACGCTGGATCTGGCTCGGGCGCTCGACGCGGCCCTGGCTGCGGACAACCTGCTGGTCGACCTGTGGCCCTATGTCTACCGGGAGGCATTCCCCGACTGGTCGCGGGCGTTCATGGCGCACTCGGCGAAAGCCGTGTCCATCGGGCAGTACGCGGCGCACGTAGTGCCGGGCCTGTTGCAGACCGAGGACTACGCGCGGGCCGTCCTGAGCGTCGGCCGCTCGCTCACCGGCGAGGAGCAGTTGGAGGAGCGCGTTGCCGCCCGGCTCGCGCGACAGGAACGGCTCGGTTCGCCCGACCGCCCGGACCTGTGGGTGGTCCTGGACGAGGCCGTACTGCGTCGTCCGGTCGGCGGGCGGGACACCATGCACGGCCAGTTGGCCCGGCTGCTGGAAGCGACTACCGAGCCCCACATCACCGTGCAGGTGCTCCCCTTCGACCAGGGCGAGCACGACGCGTTGGGTGGCTCCCTGACCGTTCTGACGCAGCCGGATGGCTCCGAGGTCGCCTACACGGAGGGCGCGCACTACGGCCAACTCGTCGAGGATCCAGCCGAGGTCAGGCGCTTCACGGTGTCCTACGATCGGCTTCGGGCGGCAGCGCTGCCCCCGCTCATGTCGCTCGGCATGATCCGATCCGTGATGGAGGGCAACCACCGTGGCGCGAATGTCCCGTCCCGATCTGAACGGCGCCGCCTGGCGCAAGAGCAGCTACAGCAATCAGGAGGGGGGCGACTGCGTGGAGGTGGCGGACGGATTCCCCGGCGTCGTGCACGTCCGTGACAGCAAGGCCCCGCACGGTCCCGCGCTGTTCCTCTCGGCAGCCTGCTGGGCTTCATTCATAGGCCAGTTGAAGCCCGGCCACCGGGACTGAGTGGGCCGGGAACCGGCTCGCGAAGCGGCCTTCCCGAGCCGCCGGAACCTCGCGCGCGGGGGTCCGGCGAGCCACGAACTCCCCCAAAGAACCTGGAGTAAAGAACCACCTGCCCTCCCTCCCCTCCCCCTCGTCACCCGGAAGGGTGACCGGCTTGCGGGGGCGGGAAGCGGGCGGTTACGTTCGCCGCAACAACCCCAGACATATGACGGCCCCCGGCCAGGACGGCAATCCTGATCGAGGGCCTCACCGATCAGGAAGAGATCCACTTCCCGATGGCTGAACCGCAGTCTAACGCGCCCCTGCGCGCCCCCACCGGAGCACCGACCTCCGGCGTGATCCACGTCCGCACCCGCCTCACCGCCGACTTCACCGTGATCGCCAACGCCCTTGCGCAGCGGCGCGGAAGCGCGGTCACGGTCGGCGTCGCGGCCTACATCCTCTCGCTGCCGGACGGCGCACCCGTCCGCATCGACGCGCTGTGCGAGCACTTCACCGAGGGCGAGATCCTCATCTCCCGGGCGCTCAGGGAGCTGGAGGCCGACGGCTATCTGGAGCGGCGGCGAGAGCGCGGTCCCGGCGGCGTGCTTCGTACGAGAACGTACTTCTACGACGTGCCGGGACAGGGCGACCCCACGCCGACGCCTCCGGTGCCGCCACGGCCCCGGAGGCCCACGCGGGAGCAGCCACCCGCGCCGGGGCCCCGACCCGATGCCGCATCGGACGCGAAGCCCGAGGCGACCGCGCCCGCACGAGGTCCGGTCCCCCCACCGTCACCCGAAGCCGCGGGCGCACCGCCCATCCCACCGTCACCCGACCCCGAAGCCGCGCTTCTTCCCCCGCTGACGGAGCCCGACCCGAAGGCCGTTGTCATCCTCGCCTCGCTGCGCATCCGCGACCGCCGGCTGATCCTGTCCCGACGGGAGGTCGCCCAGCTCGCCCCGGCCGTCGCCCAGTGGCTCGCCCAAGGCGCCGGACCCGAGGAGATCACCGACCTGCTCACCACCGGACTCCCGGCCCGATTGAGCGCGCGACCGGCCCGCATCCTGGCCTTCCGACTCCGCGACCTGCCCGTCGCCGCACCCGCCCAGGCCGCCGCACCCGACACACCTCCCGTCCTGCCCTGGCAGACCTGCGACGGCGGCTGCGAACGCGCCTTCCGCGCCGCCGAACCCGGTCGCTGCCGTGACTGCCCGCCGGACGATGTGCCCACGCCGGACCCGGCGATCACCCGCGCCGATCGCCTGCCGGCGGCGTGCTGAGCGAGGCGTGTGTCGCCGCTTCCTCCGTGGGAGCCTGGTTGTGTGACGATGCGGAACCTGACAGCAACGGGAGGTGGATCATGGTCGACAGGTTCACGGACGGGCTCCTCACGCCTACGGAAACGTCCTCCTACCTTGAGATTCCGTCGTCGACTCTCACCTCCTGGCTGAAGGGCAGGGCCGCCGGAGCCCCTCTCGTGCACCAGGTGGAGCAGCGCGACCGCAGGCCCGCGTAGCTACTCAGCGCTACATGACGGGTGGCGGCAGCTATACGAGAACACGGCCTACTTCATTCGTCTGCGACTACCTCGCCGACGTTGGGATGCGCCAGGAGATTCACGAGGGGTTGCAGGTGGTGGAGAACTGGAACTCTGCGAACAAGGACCTCTTCTACGGCAAGGACGGCGACCTGGCCGGTGCGGACAAGGAATCCCAGGAGGTCAGTATGCTCGCGCTGCACCTGCTCCAGTCCGCGCTGGTGCACGTCAACACGCTGCTGATGCAGGAGGTCCTGGCCGATCCGAAGTGGGCGGACAAGCTCACCGACGCGGACCGCCGGGCGCTCTCCCCGCTGTTCTGGACCCATGTGAATCCGTACGGCCGGTTCGAGCTGGACATGAACAGCCGCCTGGACCTGGACCTGGCCGCCATGACGGTGCCCGGTCCGCGCGGTTCGCAGGGCGAGGCCGCAGCAGTGACGGTGTGACATCGGCCCGAAGGCCGCACCGATGTCACACCGTCACCGCTCTGCGGGCGTCAAGCCTTACCAGGCTTGTCCTTCCGGGAGGCGGGCCATGCCGGGAGCGGACAGGTGCAGTACCTCGTAGCATTCGGTGGCTGCCTCGTCCGGTGCCACAGCGTCCTCCCACAGGACGAACCGCATCAGCTGCCAGGACCCGGGGTCAAAGGCCAGGGCGACGGTGTGTACGTCTTCGCGGCGGGCGATCCCGGGAAGCTCCTCGACCTCCCGTTCGATCAGCGTTGCCAGGCCGAGGCCGGTCGCGTCGGGATCAGAGTCGGCAGGGATCGAGGTGAGGCGACGCGAGGCTGCCCAGGGGAATGCCGTACGGGCGGGGCCGGCATGGCAGGCGATGCCGGCCCAGTGGCGTGCGGCAGGGCGCCCGAAGTCGCGGACAATGTTCTGGAATCCACCCTTGCCGACGAGGAAGTGGGCCATCGCGCTGGTGTCGTTCCACAGGTAGAAGGGCGCGTACTGATTGACCGGCGAGCCGTCGATGCCGCGCTCGCGGATGACGTACGCCTTCAGGCCCAGTCCGGCGCGGTCGTCGAGGACGTGGCCGCCGGCGGCCACCCGCTTGCGGATGATCTCCATGTCGTAGTCGGCGGGCAGGGTGATCTCGTACTGCTTGGCGTACATGAAAGGTGCTGCCTTTCTTGATGGTCAGACGGTCGGCGGTCCGGCGAGGTATTCGGTGTCGGTCACGGTTGCGCCGCGTTCGGCTTCGGTGCCGTCCCCGGCAACCTCCTGGATGGCCAGGTGGGTCATGAAGGTGGTGGGAGCGGCCCCGTGCCAGTGCCACTCGCCCGGGGCGATGCGCACGCTGTCGCCGACGCGGATGGTTTCCAGCGCTCCGCCGCGACGTTGGACGAGTCCGGCTCCCTGGATGACGTGCAGCAACTGCCCCAGGGGGTGGCGGTGCCACACGGTCCGGGCTCCGGGGGCGAAGTGGACGCTGTCGACCCGCACGCGCGAAGGACCTTCAGGTACGGCGATCTCCTCGACCCAGGCGGCTCCGACGACCCACTGAGGCGGTGCGGCGGCACTGACCGGTGGAAGGCGAGAAACATGCATAAGGGCGAAACTCCCTCTACTTGTCGGCGATCGAGGTATGCGCGGCCAGCAGCCCCAGCACCCCCGTGATCGCTTGGTCGAACGGGGCCACGGAGTCGGCGGCGCGGGCCAGCACATAGCCGCCCTGCAGAACCGCGACGATCGTCGCTGCGGTGGCCTGCGGGTCCAGCGCGGCGTCCAGCTCGCCGCCTCCACGTCCCTCGGCCACGACCTCGGCGAGACGTCCGCGCAGCCAGGCAAGGGTCTCCTCAACGGGTGCCCGCAGGGCCGGGTCGGCCATGAGGTCCGGATCCTGGGTGAGACCTCCGATCGGGCAGCCCTTGAGGACCTCCCGCTCGCGGAGCAGATACGCGGTGATCCGTTCCGCGGCGGTACCAGGAGCGGAGAACTGCGCTTCAGCCTTGGCGCGCATTTCCTCAGCGGTACGGCTGATCGCGGCGAGTGCCAGATCAGGCTTGCCCGCGAAGTGGTGGTACATACTGCCTTGTCCGGCTCCGGCCCGCTGCTGGATGGCCTTGGGGCTGGTAGCGGCGTAGCCGCGCTCCCACAGCAGTTCCCGGGTGCTTTCGATGAGACGTTCCGCAGTACTCATGCAACGATTGTACATACTAGTAGGTACAGCTACGGTGGAGCTTGGTCCTCAGTCAGTCGTGGACTTCACAAACGACCCTTTCCCGGAGCAAGATCGAAAATGATCGGCGGGAGCGGTCCGGATCGCGGATTTACTGTCACAACTCGTTCTCACTCAAAAAGTGGAACCAGGCACGTTCTGAGAAATGTTTGTGACAGCATCCGGGGTCATGACGGACCCTCAAACCGCACCCACGTCCGAAGCGGACGACGTCGAGCGCCACCCCTGCCCACGCTGTAACGCGTCGCCAGGCTCACCCTGCCGCTCGCGCTCCGGCGCGGTCGCCGGGACCTTATCACACCGGCCGCTTCACCAAGGTGCCCCGGCTCGTGAAACTCCTGCGCATGCCCACCCCCGCCGACCGCGGGCCCGGCCAGCCGTGGCGGCCCGGCACCCCGGCGCCCGCGCCCGTCGACCCCGACACCCCGAGCGCCGACATCCGCATCGGATACGCCCGATGCTCGACCCTCACCCAGGAACTCCAGACACAGCTCGACGCGCTCGCGGCCAAACGCATTCCCCGCGACAAGATCTTCGCCGAGAAGATCAGCACCCGGGTCCGGGTCCGCCCGCAGTTCGAGGCCGCACTCACTGCCGCCCGGGAGATCAAGGCCCACGCCCCGCACTGCCGGGTCATCTTCACGGTGTACGAGATGAAACGCCTGGGGCGCGATGCCGCAGAGCTGACAGCCCTGGCCGATCACCTCACCGCCCACGGCCTGGTGCTGGAGATGCTCGCCGGACCCCTCCAGGGGATGTACGACCCCAGCGGTCCAGGACGCTTGCTGTTCGGGTTCTTCGCCGCGATGGCCGAGACCGAACGCGAGAACATCCGCGAGGCCACCCTCGAAGGACTCGACACCGCGGCCCGCAAGGGCAACCACGGCGGCCGGCCCCCGGTCATCACCGACGACATGCTGCACACCGTGCTCCGCCGCCGCGCGAACGGCGAGACCGTCGAGGACATCCAGCCCGACCTGCTCATCCCCACCGGCCGCCGCAAAGGACAGAGCCCCAGCCTCTCCAGCATCTACCGGGCGCTGGCCGAGCACGAGAAGACCCAGGCGTACCCGGAGGCCATCGAGACGGCGCACGCCGACTTCGCCGCCCTCCAGCAGCGCGACCGCAGGCCCGCGTAGCTACTCAGCGCTACATGACGGGTGGCGGCCAGCTATACGAGAACACGGCCGTGGAGCCCGTGCGTAAAGGCCAGCCCTCGGTGCTGTTCATCGCCGTGGCCGAAGCCCATGTCCTGCGCTCGCTGCGCTCCCTCGGTCTGCGGATGAGCGAGATCAGGGAAGCGGCAGCCACGGTGCGGGACGCCTTCGACACGCCTTACGGCCTCGTCTCGAAGCGGATCGCCACCGACGGCGTGGACATCTTCGGCGAGCACGGTTTCGGAGATCTGCGCAGAGCCCGGGACGGACAGGCCCCTATCCACGGGGTGGTGTCCAAGTACCTCCGCTACCTGACCTGGGAGGCTGACGACGATTTCCCTTCGAGTCTGCGGCTGAGGCAGTACCCGGATTCCGTTCCGGTAGTGATTGACCCGAGGTTCGGCCGCGGTCTGCCTGTCATCGCGGCCACCGCGTCCCGGTCAAGTCCGTCACGGACCTCTGGGAAGCCGGAGAGACCGTCGAGGACATCGCCTACGAGTTCGACATGGCCCCTGAGCAGGTTGACTTGCTGTGCCACGCAGTGGTGCGACTTGCCGCCTGAGTTCTTCCTCGACCGCAACCTCGGGCGGCGCGTCGCGGAGGAGTTGAGGGCACGCGGCTGGGCGGTTCATTGCATCGTCGACGTCTTCCCGGCAGACGCACAGGACATCCCCGACGAGGAATGGATCGCTCACGGCCTCGACCAGTCCTGGGTCCCACTGTCGAAGGAGGCCGGATCAAGACACGGGACCTGGAGATCCAGCACGTATCAGACCGTGCGGCGGTGCTCTTCTACCTCGACAACCAACAGTTGCGCAGCATCGAGATGGTCGAACGGCTCGACGCACACCGCAACGCGATGTACCGGGCCATTGAGAAGGGCGGTCCCGCCGCCTATGCCGTACGGCATGACCGCCTTGAGCGCACGTGGCCGTGACGGCGGGCTGCCGCGCTGACGGCACCGCCGCTCAACTCACCCGTGCCGGACTGATCGCCGACCTCAACAGACGAGCCGGCCCACGGCAGCCCGCCTGATGACGACTACTTGGCGCCGGGTGCCCAGGTTATTGCGGATGTCCGCGACGAGAGCCCGGGATCCGTGCTGTAGCCACGGTCGACATCTCACGGCCACCGTCCACCTGCCGTCCGGGCGCCACGGGAGAACGCCCCGCACCCGCGCCGCAGCGTCCGGCTACCGCGTCTCGTCGAACCAGCGTGCCGTGGCCAGTTCCTCCGTGCGGGACGGGTCCTCCAGTAGCGCCGCCACCTCGAAGCGGCGTGGCCACTGGCCCGCCGACCACGCCAGGCCCGCCGCCACGCCCTCCACCGTGGACGCGTGGATCACGCCTTCCGGGGTGCGGCGCCACTCCAGTTCCGTGCCGCCCGCGATCAGTTCCTCGTGTTCGACGTACGTCGCCGGCGTGGCCGGGCCGAGGAGGACGTGGACCGATTCGGGGACCTCGTGCTCCTCGCCCTCGGTCGTCACCTCCGCCGCGACCGTCTCGCTCAGGCGGCGGACCTGGAGCAGTTCCGCCAGTTCCGCCGCGCGCGAGGGGCTCACCGGAAGCAGCGACAGGCCCGCGGTCAGCGGGAGCAGATCCGGCGCGTCCGCGATCACCGCGTCCGCCGCGTCGACCACGCGGACCTCGCCGTCCACGACCGCGCGCAGGTCGTCGGGGAGCGTGACCTGTTCCGGGTCGAGGTCGGCCAGGGCGGTGTACAGGGCGTGGAGTTGGGCCGGGCGCACCGGGCGGTCCGGGTCCGCGAGGCGGCCGAGCAGTTCCGCCGCGCCGCCCGGCTCGTCGAGGAGCGCTGCGACCGAGGTGCGTACACCCAACGCCCGCAGCACCTGCGCGTCGTCGAAGCCCGTCGCGTCCACGGCCTCGTAGAGCCCGGCCAGCAGCGGGTCGCCGCCCGCCGCCCGCAGGCCCGCCGGGCGGCGGCCGTTCAGGACCGGATGGTCCCGCAGCCACCACGCCGTGTACGGGCGCACAGTCTCGGTCGTACCGTCCGGCAGCAGGATCCGTACGGACTGGGTCACCGCGTCCCGCAGCGGCGGCTGCGCCAGCAGGGCCAGCGCGCGGGGCCAGCAGTCGTCGTCCACCAGGTCCAGGTCACGCACCGCGACGAGCTCCGTGGCGACCGGCGGCACCGGAGTGTCCGGCAGCCGGTCGAGCACGTCCTCGCACCAGACGTCGACCGCGTCCAGCAGCCCCGCGTCGTCGGGCTCCGCGAAGTCCCCGTCGCGGGGCTCCAGTTCGTCCGGGTCGAGGACGACGTCCGTGGCCCGTACGAGCGCGAAGTTCGCCAGCACACCGCACGCGGCGAGCGGCTGCTCGCCCCACCGCTCGGCCAGTTCGGCGTCGCACAGCGCCAGTTCGTCCTCGCGCATCACGGAGGCGAACGGGCTGCCGGGCAGCACCAGTTCACCCGCGGGCGCGAGCTCCCCGTCCTCGTCCGGCAGCGCCAGCGCGCCCAGCCACGGCTCGTCGCCGGGCTCCAGGCCCGCGTCCCGTACCAGGGCGAGCACCGTCTCGGCGAGCTCCTCCGCGTCCGGCGGGCCGTCCCCGTCTCCGTCGTACCAGACCTCGCCCGCGTCCAGCGAGCCCGCGACGGCGACCCGGACCTGCGGCGTCGTCAGCACGGCGCGCGGCGTCGCGGGCAGCGCGCCCAGCTTCTCGAGGATCGGGTGGGCGGCCTCGGGATGGACGACCTTCAGGCCCAGCCGGGCCAGGTGCGGTGGCGTATCGGCCAGCGGCAGCAGCGTCTGGCGCGGCCCGATCGTCGTGCGGCCGTCGGCCAGCGGCACGGGCAGCCCGGACAGCCGGTCCGGATCGACACCGGCGAGGCTGTCGTACAGCCGCTGCCACCAGCCGGGCTCGCGCTCAAGACCCGCCAGCCGGTCGATCGCCTCGGTCAGCGGCACCCGCGCGACGCCGAGCGTACGCAGCTCGACCCGGCGCTCAAGGCCCGCGGGCAGCAGACTCTGCATCACCTCGGCCAGTACGCGTACGGTCTCCGCGCCCGCGCCCTCCAGGACTTCCGCCTCGATCGGCCGCAGGCCGGCGGGGCTCTCGCGCTCGGGCAGACCGGTGTCCTCGCGGGACTTGTCGCGCGGGGCGGCCGCCTCCAGGAACGCCGTGCGCGGCAGCAGCTGAAGGATCGCCGCCCGCAGCGCGCCGTCCAGCTCGCCCTTGCCGAGCGGTCCCGGCACCAGGTCGATGGTGCCGACGCTCACCGGCTGCCAGTCGCCGAGCAGTTCGGCGTACGAGTCCGCGGCACGCCGCACCAAGAAGTCGGTGAGCGGCCCGGGTGCGGGATGCCGGCGGGTGGGGTCCAGCGGCAGCGAGGCGATCAACAGCGCGGGTACACCGAGGGGTTCGTCGGTCGGCGTCGGCGCGTGCACCACCGGGGCGGTGCGCGGCCGGGCGGGCGCGCCCTCGTCGTCCACGGGCACGGCCCAGGTGACGCTCCAGTACGGCCGCAGCCGCTCCTCGACGGGCCGGTCCGCGAGCAGCGCGGGCTCGAGGGAGCCGCCGTGACTGACGACCCGCCAGCGCCGGTCGCCCTGGGTGCTGTCCTGGATGTGTACGTACGCCCCGTGCACGGAGCGCCTCAACTCCCGTACGCCGGAGGAGGTTTCGATCACGATCTCGGCGAGTCCGGGCAGCGTGAGCAGCAGCGCGTCGTCGATCCCGGCGAGCAGCCGCTCCACCATGTCGATGGCGGCGCCGTCCCGCAGCGGCAGGACGACCACGGTGTCGTACCCCTCGGGAGCCGTGCCCTCGGCGGGCAGCGGCAGCCGCAGCAGCGGTACGTGCCCGTCGCGTCGGCGCAGCTCGTCGCCGAGCCCCGGGCTCGCCTGGGCTGCCTGCTGGGTCAGTTCCCGGGCCTCCGCGAGCGACCAGCGCACACCGCCGTGCCGGCCGATGACGGCGGGCTCGTCGCTCACCGCGAGTACGGCCGCGAAGCCGACGCCGAAGCGGCCGACTGCGGACTCGTTGTCCTCGCGTTTGGCCGAGGCGCGCAGGGTGCTCAGGGACTCGACGCCGGTCGCGTCCAGGGGGGCGCCGGTGTTCGCGGCGACGAGGACGGCAGGGTCGGTGGCGGTGCCGGGCCGCAGGGTCAGCCGGAGCCGGCCCCGCACGCCCGCACGCGCGGCCGCGTCGGCGGCGTTCTGCGCCAGCTCCACGACGAGGCGGTCCCGGTAGCCGCCGAGCGCCAGGTCCTCCTCGGCGTTGGCGTCCTCCCGGAAGCGGGCGGGACTGGCCCCCCACGCGTCGAGCACCCCGCGCCGCAGCCGCGCCGTCCCGAACGGGTCGGCCCACTCGGTCGTCCTGACGCCCACGCTGTGACTCCGCTCTTCCGGTTGACCCGCGTATGTGCCTGTGCGGCCGAAGGTACCCCGGTGCGGCGGGTCGTGGTGAACGTGGGCCGGGGGACGTCGGTGGTTACTGTCCGGTCCCGTCTCGCGGATGAACCGGGAAGCGGCCCGGCCTCGTCCTGGAAACGCCGGACGGGCTTGAGGCCAAGCCCGTCCGGCGTTCGAGGACACAGAGCCCACAGAGAGAGCTAGGAGTGGCCGAGATCCTCCGTGCCGTCCGGCTCCGAGTCGACCGAACCGTCGTCGCGGGCCGGACGCAGCAGGAACTCGTCCGTGCCCATCGAGTCGAAGACATGCGGCGCCGCCTTCGGCGTCTTCGGCATCACGGCCGCCTCGGAGTGCGCGCCGCAGCCGTACGTCAGGGACACGACGTGCCCGTCCGCCGGTGAGAACTCGTTCGCGCAGATGCCGAAGGCCTGCCGTAGGGAGCCCGCCAGCGGAACGAGGAAACCGCAGGTCGCGCAGGTCGCGGGGGCCGCCTGCGCCATGGGGGTCTGCGCGCCGAAGGACTCGTCCCAGCGGTCCGCGGCGGCGTGCAGCCCGTACCGGGACAGCACGCGGGCCCGGCGCATGCCGAGTTCCTCCGCGAGCGACGCGATCGCACCGCGGCCGTTGGCGATGGTGGCGTCGACGGGCCTGCGCTCGGTGAGTTCCGCGTCCTCCGCCTCGACGCGCTCGGCCAGGTCGTGGGACGGCGGCACGGTCTCCGCGACCACGGAATTCGGCGGGGGCACGTCCTCGCCCGTGAAGCCGGGCTCCAGCCGCAGATCCTCCGCCTCGGTGGGCAGCAGATCACCGGGGCCCATGTCGCCGGGCCGCAGCCGCTCGCTCCACGGCACCCACTCGGGCGCGAGCAGCGAATCGGGGCCGGGGAGCAGGACGGTTTCGGCCAGCGTGACGTTCTTGGCGCGGGAGGCCCGCATGACGGTCACCGCCCAGCGCCAGCCGCGGTATCCGGGTTCCTTGGCCTCGAAGTAATGCGTGACGACTCGGTCACCCTCCGAGACAAGGGATACATGCTCGCCGACCACTCCCGGGGCGGCGGCATCCTCGGCCGCCGACCGGGCAAGGTCTACCGCCTCGGCGCACAGGCGGTCAGGGGTACGGCTTCGCGTCGCAGCACTCACAGGTCTCGCTTCTCTCCTACGCCGTCTCACGGGTGCGCCGGCCGATTCGTGAGGGACGGGCCGCGAGCGGAGCGGACCGGGGGGCCGCATCGACGTCCGCGCCCAGACCAACCTGTCTCGGGCACACCTATCGTCATCCATTCTGCGGGATGCCGACGAGGCGCGCGGCCGAGAACAACCGCCGGTGGCGCGCTACGCACGCTACCCCCTCTGCCGCTCCCCGCCCACCTGCCCGCCCCAACAAGGGGCGAACAACCCGGCACCTCGGTTCGGCTGGGCGGGGGTTGGGGCACTATGACGGGGTGGCAGCCGCGAGTTCGTCCGAAGAACCCGGCCGGCTCGGAAGAGCAGGCCGGGCGGTCGGCCGTGCCCTGCATCTTCCGTTCACCGGCACGGCGCGCGGCATCCGCAAGGCTACCCATGCCCACGGCGCGGGCGAGTCCGGCCTGGGCAAGCTGATCGAACTGCACGCGGTGAACGGCGCGGGCGATGTCATGATCACCGTCGCGCTCGCGTCCACGGTTTTCTTTTCCGTGCCGACGGACGAGGCACGCGGCCGGGTCGCGCTCTACCTCGCCGTCACGATGGCGCCCTTCACTCTGCTGGCCCCGGTCATCGGCCCGCTTCTGGACCGCATCCCGCACGGCCGCCGCGCGGCGATGGCGGGCGCGATGCTCACTCGCGCGCTGCTCGCGCTGACCATGTCGGGGGCGGTGGCGACGGGCGGGCTCGAGCTGTATCCGGCGGCGCTGGGCGTGCTCGTGGCGTCGAAGGCGTACGGAGTGGTGCGCAGCGCGGTCGTACCACGGCTGCTGCCGCCGGGCTTCTCGCTGGTCAAGGCGAACTCGCGGGTGACGCTGGCGGGGCTGCTGGCGACGGGCGTCGCGGCGCCGATCGGGATCGGGCTGCAGCAGGTCGGGCCTCAGTGGCCGCTGTACGGGGCGTGCGCGCTGTTCATCCTCGGCGGGTACTGGGCGTTCACGATGCCGCCCAAGGTGGACTCGGCGAAGGGTGAGCGCAAGGCGCACATGCTCACGCACGGGGAGAAGAAGCCCAGTCTGCGTACGGTCGGGCCGTCCGTACTGCACGGGCTGCAGGCGAACGCGGCGTTCCGGGCGCTGTCCGGGTTCCTGATCTTCTTCCTGGCCTTCCTGCTGAGGGAGCATCCGCTGCCGGGGCAGAGCGCGGCGGTCTCGCTGGGGATAGTGGGTGTCGCGGCGGGCGTGGGCAACGCGCTCGGCACGGCGGTGGGGGCGTGGCTGAAGGCTCGCGGCCCGGAGGTGATCATCGCGACGGTGCAGGCGGTGGTGCTGACCGCGGCGATCACGACGGCGGCGTTCTTCGGCGCGGGCATGGTGGCGGTCCTGGGCGCGACGGCGGGCCTGTGCCAGGCCCTGGCGAAGCTGTCCCTGGACGCGCTGATCCAGCGGGACGTCCCCGAAGAGGTCCGCACGTCGGCGTTCGCACGCTCGGAGACCCTGCTCCAGATGGCCTGGGTGGTGGGCGGCGCGATCGGCATCGCACTGCCGCTGAACGGCACGCTCGGCATGTCGGTGGCGGCGGGGATCGTGGCACTGGGATTCCTGACGACGATCCGCGGCCTGCTGGACGCGGCCCGAAGGAGCAGCACACCGCGAGCGCGGGTGGCGTAGGCAGCGCGGGCGTATCCCTGCGGGGGTGGCGTAGGCAGCGCGGGCGCGTATCCCTGCGGGCGGCCTCGGCCTGCTTCGCGGGCAACCGTGACGCGGGCGGCGCGGTGTTGGTCGGGGGCCTCGGCCGGTTACCTCGAGCCACCGTGGACGGACGGGCCGGACCCGGCCGGCCGCACCTCGGCAAGTTCCGCGCGCCACGGAGACGCGCGTCGCGACCCCGGCCCGCCGGACGCACCGCGGTCCTGCGCCGGGAGACACCGTGGGGCGGGCGGCGACGGCCCCTCGTGCGCGGCGCGCCGTACCCCCGCGTGGCAGGAGTGGACGCGCCCGATAGCCTTCGGGCCATGACCGTTGCGTTCTTCTCGGGCAAGCGCCGCCGGGCCGCTGCCGCTCTCGGTGCCGTCTCCGCCGGGCTCCTCGTCCTTTCCGCCTGCGACAAGCCGACCCCGCTCGCGACCGTGACCGTCGGGACGGAGTCGGTCCACACCGAGGCGGCCTGCTACAACGACGGCGAGCCGATCAAGGAATCGCTGCTCCAGCGCTGCCTGACCCAGAAGCCCGCGAAGACCGTCAAGGTCGCCATGGACGACAAGGTCCGCATGGGCGTCGACCCGGAGATCGCGGAAAACGGCTGGACCCTGCTCTTCGGTGGCCAGCCCGTCGAGCAGGAGCCGTACAAGAACTCGTACCGGACCATCCCCGGCAACGCCTTCTTCTCCTCGCAGACCGGCGAGCCCACCAGCAAGACCACGGTCAGCATCATGGAGACCAAGGGCAAGAAGGTCATCGGCATCTGGCACTTCCAGTTCGAGAAGGCCTCCTGATCCGGAGGATCGTGCCGTGCGCGTACTGGTGGTGACCGCAGTGGCGGCGGAGGCCGACTCCGTCGCCGCGGGGCTCACCGGTCCCGGGCCTGATGTCCGGCAGCTGCCCGGCGGGTATCCGCTGTCCCGCCACGCCGGCGTCGATGTGCTCACCGCCGGCGTCGGTCCCGCGGCCGCCGCCGCGGGCACCGCAACCGCCCTCGCCACCGGTGCGTACGACCTCGTCGTCTCCGCCGGGATCGGCGGCGGCTTCCCGGCCCACGCCCCCGTCGGCGCCCTCGTCGTCGCCGACGCGATCATCGCCGCCGACCTCGGCGCCGAGACGCCCGACGGCTATCTCCCCCTCGACGAACTCGGCTTCGGCCGCTCCGCGCACCTGCCTCCCGCCGAGCTCGCCGCCCGCATCGCCAAGACCCTCGACGCCGTGCACGCTCCCGTCCTCACCGTCTCCACCGTCACCGGCACCGCCGCCCGCGCCGCCGAGCTGACCCGGCGTCATCCGCGCGCCGCCGCCGAGGCGATGGAAGGATTCGGGGTGGCGGAGGCCGCCGCCGCGCACGCCGTGCCGGTCGTCGAGATCCGCGCGATCTCCAACCCCGTCGGCCCGCGCGACCGCGCCGCCTGGCGCATCGGCCAGGCGCTGGACTCGCTGCGGTACGCCTTCCAGCAGCTCGCCCCAGTCCTCGAGGAGAAGCCGGCCCATGAGTGACGCCTTGCAGATCGCGTACTCGCCCTGCCCGAACGACACCTTCGTCTTCGACGCGTGGGCGCACGGCCGGGTGCCCGGCGCGCCCGCCCTGGATGTGACGTTCGCGGACATCGACATCACCAACGGCATGGCGGAGCGCGGCGAGCTCGATGTGCTGAAGGTGTCGTACGCCGTACTGCCCTGGGTCCTCGACGAGTACGCGCTGCTGCCCTGCGGCGGCGCGCTGGGCCGCGGCTGCGGTCCGCTCGTACTGACGAAGGAGCCGGCGACCGGTGGTACTCCCCCTGGCTTCGCCGCCGGAGGCTCTGGGGGACTCACGGGGCTGACCGTCGCCGTGCCGAGCGAGCGCTCGACGGCGTATCTGCTGTTCCGGCTCTGGGCCGCGGAGGCCGTCCCGGGCGGTGTCGGCGAGGTCGTCGTGATGCCGTTCCACGAGATCATGCCGGCGGTGCGGGACGGCAAGGTCGACGCCGGACTCGTCATCCACGAGGCGCGGTTCACCTATCAGCGGTACGGGCTGCACTGCCTCGCCGACATGGGCGAGCACTGGGAGTCGACGACCGGGCTCCCGATCCCGCTCGGCGCGATCATCGCGAAGCGGTCGCTGGGCGCCGAGACGCTGAAGCTGCTGGCCGAATCCGCCCGTACGTCGGTGCGCATGGCGTGGGACGACCCGGAGGCCTCCCGCCCCTACGTACTCGAGCACGCCCAGGAAATGGACCCGGCCGTGGCCGACCAGCACATCGGGCTCTACGTCAATGAGTTCACCGCGGACCTTGGCGCCGACGGGTACGCGGCGGTCCGGGGACTGTTGACCCGCGCCGCGGCCGAGGGACTGGTACCCCCGCTCGGCCCGGACGCGCTCAGCTTCGGCTGACTCGCGCCGCGGCCGAGGGGCTCGTACCGCCCCTCGGCCGCGATGCGCTCAGTTTCCGCCGGCAGCTAGACGTCCAGCTGGTCCGCCACCGCCCGTAGCAGGCCCGCGATCTTCGCGCCCTGCACCTTGTCGGGGTAACGGCCGCGCTCCAGCATCGGGGTGATGTTCTCCAGCAGGGTCGTCAGGTCCTGCACGATGGACGCCAGTTCGTCCGGCTTGCGCCGCTGGGCCGCCGCCACCGAAGGCGTCGGGTCAAGAACAGTCACCGAAAGCGCCTGGTCGCCGCGCTGGCCCGCCACTACGCCGAACTCGACGCGCTGGCCCGGCTTTAGCGACTCGACCCCTTCCGGGAGCACCGACGAGTGAACGAAGACGTCGCCGCCGTCGTCGCGGGAGAGAAAGCCGAAGCCCTTCTCGCTGTTGAACCACTTGACCTTGCCGGTAGGCACGTCTGTCCTCGTCCTCGTACTCGTTGGGGCGCTGGGGCACCGGAACTGGGGCACCGAAAAACGGTCCTGGATAGCACTACAGCGGGTCGCCTGACCCGCCACCCCCAAGGCTAATGGTCCAGGGGCTGGTGACAAGACGTCGCCGGACGGTTCCTACGCGCAAGGAACTACCCTGGCCGAATGACTGCTACTCCTCCCGCGCCCGGTGACGGGCTGGTGCGCGTCGGCGCGATCGTCTTCATCGTCGGCGCCGTGGCCACTCTGGTCACCGTGGCCCCACTGTTCCTGGGGACCGAGCCGTTCCCAACGGTCGCGTACGCGGTGTCCATGCTGATGGGCGTCGGTTTCCTGATCGCCGCGGCGGGGGTACTGCGCTCGATCGCGGCGCAGCGCCGTCAGGCCAAATCCGCACTGTAGGCGCGTAGCCAGGCGGGAAACGCCGTCAGGTCGTCGATGATCACGTCCGCGCCGGCCGCGCGCAGCTCCGCCGCGTCGCACGGCCCGGTCGGCACGGCGACCGAGAGCGCCTCGGCCGTGTGCGCGCCCCGTACGTCCCCGGTGTGGTCGCCGACGTACACACTCGCGCCGTGTTCACGCAGCGCCTCCGCCTTGGCCTCCGCCCACAGCCAGCCGATGACCTCGTCCGGGGCTATCCCGAGATGGGCGAGGTGCAGCTTGGCGTTCGGCTCGTGCTTGGCGGTGACGACGATCGCGCGGCCGCCGAGCTCCTGTACGGCGGCCACCGCCTCGCGGGCGCCGGGCAGAGCGAGGGTCGGCTCGATGGCGTAGGCGGGATAGATCTCGCGGTACCGGTCGCCCATCTCCTGGATCCGCTCGTCCGGGAACCAGTGCGCCAACTCCTCCTCCAGGGGCGGCCCGAGCCTGGTGATGGCCAGGTCGGCGTCGATCCGGACACCGGTCTCGGCGGCCAGCGCCCGGTAGGCGGCGTGGATGCCGGGGCGGGAGTCGATGAGCGTCATGTCGAGGTCGAAGCCGATGGTGAGCGGGTGCGTAGCCATAGGGGCCATTGTGCCCATCGAGCTCTACGACCCCACGTTTAGACTTAGCCAAGCCTTACCAACCTCGACCTCACCTTGTCCAACTTGCCCTTATTGTCCGGCCCTTCCTGTTCTTCCGATTGGTCTTCATGTCAGCCAGACGCGCGATCGCGGTCCGCCGCATCGGCTGGACGGCGGCAGCCGTCATGGCCCTGCTGCTCGCGGTCCTGCTCAGCCTCGCAGTCGGGGCGCGCGCCATCGCGCCCTCCGCCGTACTCGACGCCCTGCTGCACGGCGGGCACGGCGACGCCGAAGTCGTACGGCAGTTGCGGGTGCCGCGCACGCTGATCGGCGTGATGGTCGGGGCGGCGCTGGCCCTCGCCGGCACGGTCCTGCAGGGCATCACCCGCAATCCGATCGCCGATCCCGGGATCCTGGGCATCAGCCAGGGCGCTTCGGTGGGGGTGGTGCTCGCCATCGCCTTCGCCGGGATCCACACGCTGACGGGGTACGTGTGGTTCGCCTTCACCGGCGCGGCTTTCGCGTCGGTGGCGGTGTACGCGATCGCGTCGAGCGGCCGCGGCGGCGCGACCCCCGTGAAGCTGGCGCTGGGCGGCGCGGCGATCAACGCGCTGCTGGTGTCGGTGACGATGGCGGTGCTGACGACCAAGGCCGCGGCGCTGGACGAGTTCCGGTTCTGGCAGGTGGGCTCGGTGGCCGGGCGTGACGCCGAGGTGGTCGGCCAGATATGGCCTTTCCTGCTGTTGGGCATGGTGCTGGTGCTGTCGGTCGCGCGCGGCCTGGACGCGCTTGCGCTGGGCGAGGACATGGCGAAGGGGCTGGGCCAGAAGGTCGCGACGGTACGGATCGTGGGCGGCGTGGGGGCGACAGTGCTGACCGGTGTGGGGGTCGCGGCCGCGGGCCCGATCGCCTTCATCGGCCTGGCCGTCCCGCACATCGCCCGCGCGATCGTGGGCGGCGACCACCGCTGGGTGCTGCCGATGGCGGCGCTCATCGGCCCGGTGATGCTCCTGGTGTCGGATGTGATCGGCCGGGTGATCTTCCCGCCGAGCGAGATCCCGGCGGGCGTGATGACGGCGCTGATCGGGGTGCCGTTCCTGGTCACCCTGGTCCGGCGGAAGGCGGTCCCGGCATGAGCGAGGCTGGGTTTCGGGGCTCCGCGCCCTACACGGCCCAAGGCCGTACGGGGGTCCAGGGTGCGGAGCCCGATGGTCACGGGGACGGGGCGGGCGGGGAACTGCCCGGCGCGGCGGTCGCTGCGGCCATCGCATCAGGAGGGCCGCATGAGCGCTGACACCGTGCCCGTGCGGCTCCCGGCGGGGTACTCACTCCTGCGGGCCGGACGCGGGAGCTTCCTCGTCCATCGACGGGCTGCCGTCGTCGCCGCGGTCCTCGGCGTCGTACTCGCCGCCGTCTGCGTCGCGTACCTCTGCGTCGGCGAGAGCTTCGTCGCGCCCGCGGAAGTGCTGAAGGTCCTCGCGGGGCAGGACTCGCCCGACGAGCTCGTCGTCGGCACCCTGCGGCTGCCCCGCCTGGTCACCGGCCTCCTCGTCGGCGCCGCCTTCGGTGTCGCGGGGGCGCTCATCCAGACCGTCGCGCGCAACGCCCTCGCCAGCCCCGACATCATCGGGATCAGCCAGGGCGCGAGCGCCGTCACGGTCGGAGCGATGACCTTCGGGGTCACCTCGTACACGGTGCTGCCCTACCTCTCCGTCGCCGGCGGCATCGTCGCCGCCGCGCTCGTGTACGTCTTCGCCTGGCGCGGCGGGCTGCACGCCACCCGGTTCGTGCTCATCGGCATCGGCTTCGCGATCGCGCTCCGTTCGGTCACCTCCCTCTTCATGACCAAGGGCGACTATCTCGTCGCCCAGCAGGCCCAGATCTGGATGACCGGCTCGCTCAACGGCCGCGGCTGGGAGGAGGCGGCACCTCTCGGCTGGACGCTGCTCGTGCTCGTGCCCGCCATGCTGTGGGCCGCCCGCGCACAGCGGACCGTGAGCATGGACGACGACACGGCGACCGCGCTCGGCGTGCGGCTCGGGCGCGTACGGCTCGGGCTCGTGCTCCTCGGGGTCGTCCTGGCGTCCGTGGCGACCGGCGCGGCCGGACCCGTCGACTTCGTGGCGCTGCTCGCACCGCAGATCGCCCGCCGGACGACACGAACCGCGCAGATCCCGCTGCTGGGTTCCGCGCTGATGGGCGCGGTCGTCGTCGTACTCGCCGATCTGCTCGCGCGAAAGCTCCTGGCGCCCACCGAGCTGCCGGTGGGCGTGCTGACGGCCGCCGTCGGCGCCCCGTATCTGATCTGGCTGATCGTCCGTAGTCGTACCGCTGGAGGCAAGGCGTGAGCAGGCTCACCGCGCGCGAGCTGACGCTCGCCTACGAGGACCGCACGGTCGTGCACGAGCTCGAACTGGCCGTCCCGGACGGGCAGGTGACGGTGATCGTCGGCCCGAACGCCTGCGGCAAGTCGACGACCCTGCGCGCCCTCGGGCGACTGCTGAAGCCCCGGGGCGGCGCCGTGCTGCTGGACGGCCAGGAGCTGGCGAAGATCCCCACGAAGAGGATCGCGCAATCGATCGGGCTGCTGCCGCAGTCCCCCGTCGCCCCCGAGGCGATCACCGTCGCCGACCTCGTCTCCCGCGGCCGACAGCCCCACCAGCACTGGTGGCAGCAGTGGTCGCGGGAGGACGAGCGCGCGGTCACCGACGCCATGGAGCGTACGGACGTCCAGTCGCTGGCCGAGCGGCCGGTGGACGAGCTGTCCGGAGGCCAGCGGCAGCGCGTCTGGATCGCGATGGCGCTCGCGCAGGAGACGGATCTGCTGCTCCTGGACGAGCCGACGACGTATCTCGACATCGCCCACCAGGTGGAAGTGCTTGACCTCGTACGGCAGTTGGCCCATCCGACTCCTATTGGCTCGCGCGGGCGCACCGTGGTCGCCGTGCTGCACGACCTCAACCAGGCCGCGCGGTACGCCGACCACCTGGTCGCCATGAAGTCCGGCCGGATCGTCGCGGAAGGCCACCCGAAGGACATAGTCACCGCCGATCTCGTACGCGAGGTCTTCGGCCTCGACTCGGTGGTGGTCCCGGACCCGGTGACGGGGTCGCCGCTGGTCGTGCCGGGCGCGCCCTACTCGCCCTCCCGTCTCGCCGATGTCCCCGCCCCTGCCACCACCTCTGAAAGGCTCCGCCACCCATGACGCGAAACCTCCGCCGCCGCACCCTCGCCGCCGGCTCCGTCGTCCTCGCGGGGGCGCTCGCCCTGACCGCGTGCGGCTCCGGGAACGACGGCGACGACAGCAACGACAAGTCGCGGGGCGCCGGCGGAACCCACACCGTCAAAACGGCCATGGGCGACGTCCAGGTCCCCGACGCGCCGCGGCGGGTCGTCGTGCTCGACACCGCCGAGCTGGACTCCGCGATCACGCTGGGCGTGAAGCCGGTCGGCGCCGCGCACGCCGACGTCGAGTCCGGCTTCCTCAACTACCTGTCCAAGGAACAGGTAGCGGGCGTCAAGGACGTCGGCGCGATCACCCAGCCGAATCTGGAGGCCGTCGCCGCGCTCAAGCCGGATCTCATCCTCACCAGCAAGGTCCGCGACGGCGACAAGTACGACAAGCTCAAGGCGATCGCCCCGACCGTCATGACCGAGAGCACCGGCCACCCCTGGAAGGAGAACTTCCAGGTGCACGCCGACGCGCTCGGCAAGAAGGACGAGGCCGCGAAGATCGTCTCCGCGTACGACGCCCACACGAAGAAGGTCACCGACGCCCTCGGCGGCAGGGAGAAGGCCGCGGCCACCAAAGTCAACGTGGTGCGCTTCGTCGAGGGCGCTGACATCCGCATCTACGGCAAGCGGAACTACATCGCGACGATCCTCGCCGACGTGGGCCTCGGCCGCCCCGCCATCACCGACAAGGCCAAGGACGGCTTCTCGTACGACGTGAGCCCGGAGAAGATCGACCTCGCGGCCGCGGACGTCGTCTTCCACTCCACGTACGGAGACCCGAAGAAGGCGAAGCAGACGCAGACCCTCGGCAGCGGTCTGTGGAAGAACCTGCCGGCCGTCAGGAACGGCAGGGCCTTCCAGGTCGACGACCAGCTGTGGATCCAGGGCATCGGCTACACCGCGGCCGGCAAGATCCTCGATGAGCTGCGAGGGGACCTGCTCAAGGCGCAACACGCCTGAGCCTTCAGCCAGTACGCCGCCGGGCCCGCCACACCAGGAACAGCGCGGAGGCGACGGCCGCCCCCTTCACCACCCACGGCCAGGTGCCCGCGAGCGCGTCGCGCATCCCGTCCTGGGGGACCGGCTCGCCCCAGCGCCCGTTGACCCGGCCCCACAGCCAGACGAGCGCGCCCGCCACGACCGCCCCGGGGAGGCCGAGAACCGCCCACTTCGCCTCGGCGCGGGACAGCCTGCGCGAGGCGTAGGCGAGGAGCCAGCCGCCGACGAGGGCGAGCCAGGAGCCGAGCACGGCGCCGACGACCAGCAGCCCGGCGGCGAGCAGCAGGAAGGGGTTGGCGAGGGCGGGCCTCGCTGCGGCCGCTTCGGTACGGCGGCGAAGCCGCGGACGCCACCGGCGCGGTGCGGCGTCCGCCTCCACCGCGTCGTCGGCCTCGGCCTCGTACCCGTACTCGTACTCGTACTTGTCGTCTTGATCCTCCGACTCGGCGGTGGCCAAGTCCTTCGTGGACGGCGGGGGTTTGAGTATTTCGGGGATCTCCACGCCGCCGACGAACCCGGCCACGCTCTCGCCCGCCCCGAACGGCCCCGGCTGAATGCGCCACCAGTCGGGCTCGCTGCCGGAGGGGCCGAGTTCGTCCATCCCCGCCAGGTGCGGGGGCGACGCGCCGGTCGCGGCTTGGGGGGCGTCGGGCTGCCCGGCAGCAGCGGACTTGCGCGGGCGCGGGATCCGGCGGCGTACGCGCTGCTCGGGCACGGCGGTCCGTGGCGCCGCCAGTGCCTGTGATCCTTCCGGAGGTCCGTCCTGCGACGCGGCCGCCACGATCTCGTCCGGCGTACCGATCCGCCCGAGAATCCGGCGTACCGCCGCGGGACTGTCCGAGCCGAACTTCGCCCGCTGCCGGTCGATCTCGTTCCGCAGCGACGACACCAGCCGCATCCGGGTGTTGGACGGCAGCTGATGCCGCTGGGCCAGGTCGCCGACCCGGCTCAGATAGTCGTAGACGAGTTGATCGCTCTCGATCCCCACCAGCGTTTCCCCTGACGTTCCTGCCCGGCCGCCCGCTCTCTCCGGGCCCGCCCTGTCCCCGACGGTAGCGCTCCAGGGACTACCGTGGGGCGGATGGGGACCATGCCCGAAGGACGCAGTCCGAGCAGTCCGCGCACGCTGGCCGAAGCGCTGCGCGCCCGCGGTGACGAAGATCTGGCCGCACTGCTGCGCGCCCGCCCCGACCTGCTGACCCCCGTGCCGACCGATCTGACGCAGCTCGCCACGCGGGCCGGCACGCGTGCCTCCGTCGTACGCGCGCTGGAGCGGCTCGACCGGTTCACGCTGCAGACCGCCGAGGCACTGGCGGTGGCCCCCGACGCCGCCTCGTACGAGACCCTCCTCGCACTGCTGACCGGCGACGAGGGCGACCCGGACATCGAGGCTGTCCTGCCGCGGGCGGTCGCCGTGCTGCGCGGGCAGGCGCTGGTGTGGGGCGGCGACGACCGGCTGCGGCTGGTGCGCACCGCGCGCGAACTGCTCGCCCCCTCACCGACCCGTCCGTCCCCGACCGGCCTCGGCCCGACCGTCGCCGAGGCCACGGCCGGGATGTCGCCGGGCCGGCTGCAGGAGATCCTCACGGCGGCCGGACTGCCCACAACCCACGATCCGGTCTCCGCAGTCGCCGCGCTGGCCTCCCTGTTCAACGACCGCTCGCGGATGGCGGCGCTGCTCGACACCGCGCCGTCCGAGGCGCTGACTGTGCTCGACCGGCTGGTCTGGGGCCCCCCGTACGGCGAGGTCACGGCGAACCCCACGCCGCCCGTGCAGTGGCTGCGCGACCGCGGGCTGCTGCTGCCCGCGTCGCCCCGGACGGTCGTGCTGCCGCGCGAGGCGGCGCTGCATCTGCGCGGCGGCCGCGCCCACCGCACGCCGGAGCCGGTGCCGCCCGCGGTCAGGCCGGCCGCGAAGGCGTCGATGACCGAGGGCCGTCCACAGCTTGTGGACAATGCGGCGGCGGGCCAGGCCTACACCGCGCTCTCGACGGTCGAGGATCTGCTGAAGGACTGGCACGAAGGCGGCCCGGCGGTGCTGCGCTCGGGCGGCCTTTCGGTACGTGACCTCAAACGCACCGCGGCCGCGCTGGACACGACCGAGCAGATGGCCGGGTTCTGGCTCGAACTGACGTATGCGGCAGGCCTGTTGGCGGCGGACGGCGAGGCGGACGAACGGTATGCACCGACGCCGGCGTACGACGACTGGCTGACGCTCCCGGCGTCCGAGCGGTGGGCTCGGCTCGCCGCGGCCTGGCTCACCGCGACGCGCACGGCGGGCCTGATCGGCGGCCAGGACACAAAGGGCCGTACGCTCTCGGCCCTCGGCCCCGACCTGGACCGCTCAGCCGCGGTCGAGGTCCGCCGTCGCGTACTCCACCTGCTCGCCGCGCTCCCCGCGGGCACGGCCCCGGACCCGGAATCGCTCCTGGCCCGCCTGCGCTGGGAACGGCCCCTGCGCGGCACCGGCACGCCGGACCTGGACAGGAACGTTGCCCGGAGCGCGGCGAGGGGCGTCCCGACGGACCTGCGTTCCCGCGTCGCGGCCTGGACCCTGACCGAGGCGGAGGTCCTGGGCGTGACCGGCCGCGGGGCACTGTCGACGCACGGGCGTGCGCTGCTGGGGCGCGCGGCGTACGGGGATGGCGCGACGGGGGACGGGAGGCTCGCCGCGGGCCCCATCGCGGCGCCGAGCGCGACCGAAGCAACCGCCGGACTCACAGCGCCGAGCGCGACGGAACCAGCCTCAGGCCCGGCTGCGCCCGGACTGGGCGCGGCCGCCGCCGGACTCACGGCAGCGCCCTGGCCGGGCGCGGCCCGCCCGGCCGCGGGGCAACCGGGCGGTCCCGAGGCCCAAGCCGCTTCCGCCCACGCGCTCGCGCCGCTACTCCCCGAGCCCGTCGACCACGTCCTCCTCCAGGCCGACCTCACCGCCGTCGCCCCCGGCCCCCTTCAGCGGCCTCTCGCCGAGACCCTCGCGGTGCTCGCGGACATCGAGTCCAAGGGCGGCGCCACCGTCTACCGCTTCACGCCCGCCTCCGTGCGCCGCGCGCTCGACGCCGGGAAGTCCGCATCCGACCTGCACACCTTCCTGGCCACGCACTCCCGCACCCCCGTGCCGCAGCCGCTCAGCTATCTCATCGACGACGTGGCCCGCCGCCACGGCCATCTGCGTATCGGCGCCGCGTCCGCCTACGTGCGCTGCGACGACGACGCGCTGCTCGGCGAGATCCTCGCCGACAAAAGGTCCCAGGGCCTGCGGCTGCGCCGCCTCGCCCCCACCGTCCTGGCCGCCCAGGCCGACCCGGCGACGCTGCTGGAGGGGCTGCGCACCATGGGGTACGCGCCCGCCGCCGAGTCCGCGGAGGGCGACGTCCTGATCACCCGCGCCCATGCCCGCCGCACCCCGCCCCGTACCGCGCCCGTCCCGGTCCCTGACGGTCCGCCGGTCCCGGACGGGACGCTGCTCGGCGCGGCCGTGAAGGCGATCCGCGCGGGCGACCTCGCCGCCACGGTCGTACGCAAGCCCGTCCCGGAACCCGCGAAGAACGGCGAACTGCCCCGCACCACGTCCGCCGAGACCCTGGCCACCGTGCAGGCCGCGGCGATGACCGGAGCCGCCGTCTGGATCGGCTACGTCAACGCGGACGGCGCGGCCAGCCAGCGCGTCATCGCGCCGGTGCGGGTGGAGGGCGGCTTCGTCACGGCGTACGACCACACGGCGGACGAAGTCCGCACGTACCCTCTGCACCGCATCACCGGCGTCGCCGAACTCGCGGACGACCCAGCTTGATGAAGTTCGCGAGCTTCGCGGACTTCCCAGACTTCGCAGACCTGGTGGCCTTCGCGGATTTGGTGGCCCTGGTGGCCCTGGTGGCCTTCGCAGCCTTCGCAGACCTGGCGGCCTTCGCGGACTTCGCGGGCCTGGTGGCCTTCTCGGACTTCGCGGGCTTCTCGGCCTTTACAGGCTTGATCGCTGTCGCGTGCGCGAGCCTGCGCCCGAGCAGCAGATAGCCGAGCAGCGCACCCGTCGTGTTGAGGATCACGTCGTCGACGTCGAAGGCACGGCCCTCCACCACCGCACCCTGCGCCAGCTCCACCAGCGCCATCACCACCACGGTGAGCGCGATCACTCGCACCATCCGCAGCGGCCGCGGTACGAAGACGGGCAGCAGCACCCCGAAGGGCACGCCGAGCAGAAGATTGCCGCCGACCTGCTTGCACGCCGCGAGGAAGGTGTAATCCTCGGCATACTGCCGCAGCGACGAGCCCGGACTGAGGTTGGCCGTGGCGATGTCGGCGGAGGCGTGGGAAGGGGCCAGGGTCAGCCGGGCCAGTACGGCCGAGAAGGCGACCAGTGCCACGAACGCCACCGCCATGGCGGATAGGCGCAATGCTGTTGTGCCCCATGGCGTACGGGGCTGTGCTCCCGTTGTCATGGATATGCAGGTACCCCCGCCGCCCCGCGTCAGGCCCGTACGTTGGCATGCGAGACCGCTCGATGCGGCAGACTGGAGATTTGGCCTAATAGAAAGGGCGCAGGTGTGAACGGACCTCTCATCGTCCAGAGCGACAAAACTCTCCTCCTCGAAGTCGACCACGAGCAGGCGGACGCGTGCCGTCGCGCCATCGCGCCCTTCGCGGAGCTGGAGCGCGCCCCGGAGCACATCCACACCTACCGGGTCACCCCGCTCGGCCTGTGGAACGCCCGGGCCGCCGGGCACGACGCCGAGCAGGTCGTCGACGCGCTCGTGGCGTACTCCCGCTACCCCGTCCCGCACGCCCTCCTCGTCGACGTCGCCGAGACGATGGCCCGCTACGGCCGGCTGACCCTGAGCAAGCACCCCACTCACGGGCTCGTGCTCACCACCACCGACCGTCCCGTCCTGGAGGAGATCCTCCGGTCCAGGAAGGTCCAGCCGCTTGTCGGGGCCCGGCTCGACCCCGACACCGTCGCGGTGCACCCCTCCGAGCGCGGGCAGATCAAGCAGACGCTGCTGAAGCTGGGCTGGCCCGCCGAGGACCTCGCCGGGTACGTCGACGGCGAGGCGCACCACATCGAGCTCGACGAGACCGGCTGGGCCCTGCGCCCGTATCAGAAGCAGGCCGTCGAGGGCTTTTGGCACGGCGGCTCCGGCGTGGTCGTGCTGCCCTGCGGCGCCGGCAAGACGCTCGTCGGGGCCGGTGCGATGGCGCAGGCGAAGGCCACGACGCTGATCCTGGTCACCAACACCGTCTCGGCCCGCCAGTGGAAGCACGAGCTGGTGAAGCGGACGTCACTGACCGAGGACGAGATCGGCGAGTACAGCGGTACGAGGAAAGAGATCCGCCCGGTCACCATCGCGACGTACCAGGTGCTGACGACGAAGCGGAAGGGGATCTATGCCCACCTGGAGCTCTTCGACTCGAGGGACTGGGGTCTGGTCGTCTACGACGAGGTGCACCTGCTGCCCGCGCCGGTCTTCAAGTTCACCGCTGATCTGCAGGCCCGCCGGAGGCTGGGGCTGACCGCCACGCTCGTACGGGAGGACGGCCGCGAGTCGGACGTCTTCTCGCTCATCGGGCCGAAGCGTTTCGACGCGCCCTGGAAGGAGATCGAGGCGCAGGGGTACATCGCGCCCGCGGACTGTGTGGAGGTGCGGGTCAACCTCACCGACGCGGAGCGGCTCGCGTACGCGACGGCCGAGACGGAGGAGAAGTACCGCTACTGCGCGACGACCGAGACCAAGCGGAAGGTGACGGAGGCGCTGGTACAGAGGTTCGCGGGCCAGCAGATCCTGGTCATCGGCCAGTACATCGACCAGCTCGACGAGCTGGGCGAGCATCTGAACGCGCCGGTCATCAAGGGCGAGACGTCCAACGCCCAGCGCGAGAAGCTCTTCGAGGCGTTCCGGCAGGGCGAGATCTCCGTTCTGGTCGTCTCCAAGGTCGCGAACTTCTCGATCGACCTGCCGGAGGCGACGGTCGCCATCCAGGTGTCGGGCACCTTCGGCTCCCGGCAGGAGGAGGCCCAGCGGCTCGGCCGGGTGCTCCGCCCGAAGGCGGACGGCCATCAGGCCCACTTCTACTCGGTGGTGGCGCGCGACACGATCGACCAGGACTTCGCGGCGCACCGCCAGCGGTTCCTGGCGGAGCAGGGGTACGCGTACCGGATCGTGGACGCGGACGAGTTCCTGAGCCCGAAGTAGCGCGGGCAGCGCCGGTAGCGCCGGCGCCGTCCCAGCTGGTCAGGGCTAGTCGAGCCCGACCAGCACCGGGCCCAGCACCGCCAGCGCGTACTGCAGCTTCACGGTGTGGGCCCGGGCCGCGCGGGTCATCTGACTTTGCGGGACGAATACGCCCCCGAGGCCGGTGAGGCCGGACAGGGCGAGCGACCACATGCCGGCGTTGAAGAGCACTCCGGCGCGGCCGTCGCCCTCGACCGCGTCGGTCAGGGCGAATACGAGACAGAGCGCGAAGGCGAAGAAGAGCAGGACGAGCCCGATGCCGGCGCCGTAGCGGACGGAGCGGCTGGAGGGAGCGAAGGGGTCGTCCTGGATCTGCGCGTCGGGTACCGGCGTCGTCGTCATGCTCCCCATCCAAGGGGGCGGGCCGGGCCGGGGCCTGCGTGGACGTACTCAGAGTGCGCCCGTGCGCGTACTCAACTCTTTCGCGGCCGTAACGCGCGGGCCCGGCATGAGGACCGGCTCCGGCGGCGCCTGCTCGTGCCGCACGGCCAGTGCCAGCAGCGCCAGCCCCAGCAGCGGATACGGCGACGCAAACGCCTGCTGCCACCAGGGGAGTTGGAGGTCCGCGGCGCCCTGGTGCGGTACCAGCCACAGGGTGCGGGCCAGGAAGACCGCGGCGACGGCCGCCGCGGTGCGGCGACAGCCCTCCGCGATCAGCACCGCCAGCAGCGGTACGCACCACACCCAGTGGTGCGACCAGCTGATCGGCGAGACGAGCAGCGCGGTCAGCGCGGTGACCAGGACCCCCCGGGCCCCGCTCGCGGCGCGGCGGGCGAGCCACAGCCCGGCGACGGCGGTGAGGGCGGCGGCCACTGCCCACACCGCTCCCGGCTCGGGGGTGTGCAGTACCCGGGCGAACAGTCCTTGCAGCGACTGGTTGTCGACGATCCACGCCTTGCCGACCCGGGCGGTCTCGAAGATGCGCCGGGTCCAGAAGTCGACGCTGGCGTGCGGGAGTACGAGGGCGCCGAGCAGCACGGTTGCGGTGAAGGAGGCGAGGGCGGTCAGCCCGGCCCGTACCCGCCCGGTGATCAGCAGATAGAGGATGAACACGGCGGGCGTGAGCTTGACGCCGGCCGCGACGCCGAGCGCGAAGCCCTTGCCGATGGCTTCCTCGTCGCGGGACAGGTCCCACAGGACGAGGCAGACGAGGGCGAGGTTGATCTGTCCGAAGAGGAGCGTCTGGAAGACCGGTTCGAACCAGAGACCGGCGGCGACGGCCGCGATCACCAGGGGCGGGCGCGCGGGCAGTCCGGCGAACCGGCAGGAGAGCCGCACCAGCAGGGCCAGCAGAACCAGGTTCCCGACGACGAAGACCACCTTGAGCGCCGGAACGGGCAGCCAGGTGGTCGGTACGAAGAGGATGGCGGCGAAGGGCGGGTACGTGGCGGGCAGTTGCCACTGGGTGACGGTGAATCCGTAGAGATCGGTGCCGTTCGCGACGGCTGCCCCCTCGGCCCGGTACACGAGGGTGTCGGCCATCGGGATGCGCTGGGCGACGCAGAGTGCGGCGAGCGCGGTGAACGAGAGGGCGAGAGCGAGGGCGGATACTGCGGTGAGTAAACGCGGGGTCACGTTCCGGTACTTCACGGCCGCGACCCTACTAGGGGGTCGGTGGATTCTGGGTCAGCGACGGCGGACGCCTGCCTCCTCGGCGTACTCCCCGAGGACCGCGACGCTGAACCCGGCGCTCGCGAAGACCTTGACCGCGCGCAGTGCGTTGCCGAGGAGGTACGAGTGGTGCGGGGTGGCGCCGGTGGCGGTCGCTCCGTGGTGGGGGTGGGGTATGTGGGGGCCTGGGGTAAAGGTTGCTGTACTCATATCTCCATTGTGGATTCAGAGCCCGCTGAGCACATCGATCTGCGGACTGAACCGTGCGCCCGCCCGCGTACGACTCCAGGCATACGCCGTCCCCTACGGGGAGGACGCGCCGGTGGGCTCGCCCCAAAAAATCATTCGCCCGCGACCGGCCCGCTGACTAGAATCGCCGGTCTTGCCCGCCTCCCTCGAGGAGCGCCGCCGTCCGGACGGAAACCGGCCGGTCCGCCATTTCGTGATCCAGCACCGTCCGCCGGAGGCAACCCGTGCCCGCGCACGCCCCAGACCCCGTCCCACCCGTCCCTGATGCACTCGCGGATCCCCTCGCGCGTGAGCGCGCCCACCTCACCGCCTCGCGTGCCGCGCTCCGCGCGATGCGCGAGGACGTCCAGGCCCTGGACATCCGCGACGTCACGGCGAACTGGGTCAACGCCGCCGTCCTGCAGGCGCAGATCGAGGGCCGCATCAAGGCGCTGGCCGATCTCTCCCACACCCCGCTCTTCTTCGGCCGCCTGGACTATCTGCACTCCACCCAGGAAGGCCGGCGCTTCTACATCGGCCGACGGCACGTCCATGACGCGGACGGCGACCCGATGGTCATCGACTGGCGCGCGCCCGTCTCACAACCCTTCTACCGGGCGTCCAGGAAAGACCCGCTGGACATCGGTCTGCGCCGGCGCTTCGGCTACACGGGCGGCGACCTCACGGCGTACGAGGACGAGCGTCTGACCGACCCCGCCGACGAGACATTCTCCGGCTCGGCCGGGGGGTCGCGGACCAGCAAGCTGCTCCAGGCGGAGATCGAGCGCCCGCGCGTGGGCCCGATGCGGGACATCGTCGCCACCATCCAGCCGGAGCAGGACGAGATCGTACGGTCGGGCCTCGCCGGAACGGTGTGCGTGCAGGGCGGCCCCGGCACCGGAAAGACGGCGGTGGGCCTGCACCGGGTGGCGTATCTGCTGTACGCGCACCGCGATCGGCTTGCCAGGACGGGCACGCTGGTCATCGGCCCGAACAAGTCCTTCCTGCACTACATCGAGCAAGTGCTGCCCGCGCTCGGCGAGTTGGAGGTGAAGCAGGCCACGGTCGACGACCTGGTGGCGGCGCGGGTGGAGATCCGGGGCACGGACGAGGCTGCTGCGGCGGTCGTCAAGGGCGACGCGAGGATGGCGGAGGTACTGCGGCGGGCGGTGCGTTCGCATGTGACGATGCCGGCGGAGCCGCTGATGGTGGTGCGGGGCTCGCGGCGCTGGCGGATTCCGGCGTACGAACTCGAAGAGATCGTACGGGAGTTGCTCGACCGGGACATCCGCTACGGCGCGGCCCGCGCCGCCCTTCCGCAACGTATCGCGCACGCGGTGCTGGTCCGGATGGAACAGGCGGGCGAGGCGCCCGACGACCGGGTGCAGGACGCGGTGGCACGCAATCCCGCGGTGAAGGCGGCGGTGAAGGCCCTGTGGCCACAGGTGGAGCCGGCGAAGCTGGTGCTCCGCCTGCTGTCCGACCCCGACTTCCTCGCCACGCACGCCGAGGGCGTCCTGAGCCCGGACGAGCAGAAGAGGATCCTGTGGACGAAGCCGGCGCGCGGTGTCCGCTCGGCCAAGTGGTCCCTGGCGGACGCGGTGTTGATCGACGAGGCGAACGACCTGGTGCAGCGCACCCACTCGCTGGGCCATGTCGTACTGGACGAGGCGCAGGACCTGTCCCCGATGCAGTACCGCGCGGTGGGCCGCCGCTGCACGACCGGCTCGGCGACCGTCCTGGGCGACCTGGCGCAGGGCACGACCCCATGGGCGACGGCGAGCTGGGCGGAGGCCCTGTCCCATCTGGGCAAGCCGGACGCGGCGGTCGAGGAACTCACAGCCGGCTTCCGGGTCCCCCGCGAAGTGATCGCCTATGCGTCGCGGCTGCTGCCGCACATGTCACCGGGCCTGGCTGAGGTGAAGTCGGTGCGGGAGTCGCCCGGCTCGCTGTCGGTCCGCGAGGTCGAAGCCATGGACCTGAACGCGGCGGTCGTCGCCGCGTGCGCCGAGTCACTGGCCAACGAGGGCTCCATCGGTCTGATCGCGGCGGACGCCCGCATCCCGTCGCTGGCCGAGGCCCTGACGTCGGCGGGCCTCTCGTATCTCTCCCCCGGCGAGGAAACGACAGCCGAGTCCCGCCTCACCCTGGTCCCGGCGTCGCTCGCCAAGGGCCTGGAGTACGACTACGTAGTACTGGACGAGCCCGCCGCGGTCGTCGACGGCGAGCCCGACGAGCGGATTGGACTGCGCCGGCTCTATGTCGCCCTCACCCGAGCCGTATCAGGGCTGGTTCTGCTGCACGCCGCCCCGCTGCCCACCCAACTGGGCCGGTAGGGCAAGTCGTTCCGCGGGCGGCGGGGCCGGGCATGCGCCCGCTGCGTGCTGTTGCGCGGCGCGCAAGGGTCGTGCCCGGCACCTGGACGGTACCGGGCACGACACTCGACTTCAGGCTTCCGGCAGAGGGTTTCCCGGCCGTCGGCTCATCTCGCGCCTCAGGGGGTGGGCTGCGGGTCGATCAAGGTCCAGGTGCCGTCGCAGTCGAGGTCCGGGACAAGCGCCGGGATCTGCGGAACGGGCGGGTCGAGGGCTTCGTCTCCACGGTCGATGTCACAGGTCGTCTCCCAGACGTCCCCTGTCACTGTGGTGACCTCGATAAATGCCGTGTTCCCCATGTCGGCGATGGTGGCATCACAGGCACCCACGATCGTGACCGGCGGGTCACCGAGTGTGGTGATGGTGTCCCAGTCGGTGTCGTCGGGCGACGGCGTGAGACCCCTGATGCCGGCGAAGATCGCGCCGCCCTCGACCACTGCGAAGAACTGCGTACTTCCCGAGATCCAGGAGTCGACGCTGTTGCACGGCCCGGTGCTACCGGTACCACCGGTGGCACCCGTCGCGCCGGTGGCACCGGTCGCACCCGTGGCGCCGGTCGCACCCGTGGCGCCCGTCGCACCGGTCGCACCCGTTCCAGGCGCACCGGTCGCGCCGGTGGCACCCGTCGCGCCGGTGGCTCCGGTCGCGCCGGTGGCACCCGTCGCACCGGTCTTGCCCTTCTTGCCGTCCTTGCCGTCCTTGCCGTTCCTTCCATCCCTCCCATCCAGTCCCTGAGGCCCGAGCGTGCCGGCCGAGGAAACGACGTGGGACTCGGCGGTGGCCTGCGAGGCGGCGTGGACGGGGAACGAGATCCCTCCCAGAGTGGCGGTCAGCAGCGCAAGCATGCTGCCCGTCACCAACCCGCGCCTCTTACGAAGAAACGCGCGCGAGCTCCTGTTACCAGGAATCATGCAACTCTCCTTAGTCCTTGGCGGAGACAGTTGAGGTCGATCCGCTACATCCTGACAATTCGGACAGAGAGGGATGAGACTTGATCTTTCATGTCGACATATCACCTGGTCGGCCGATGTACTCGCGCCAAGATTGAGCCGGACGGGGGTCGGGGGTCAGCGTGAGCGGACTCGCGATCCGGGCGCCGCGGCAGCCAGGAGCGGCCGGCGTCCATCGTCGTCGCCAGGGCGACGGACCGACCGCCCGACAACCAGCCGCGTCAGGCGAGCGCCTCGCGCCATTGCGCCACCGCGGCCGGGTCCACCGGACCGTCCCAGCCGTCCGGGCGGGCCGCCCCACCGATGTGGAACCCGTCGATGCCCGCGGCCCGGAGCACCGGCAGGTGGTCGAGGCGGAGTCCGCCACCCACCAGAATCCGCGGGCCGTAGCCGGGCTCGTCCCGCCGCGCGGCCTCGGCCAGCAACGTGGGCAGGCCGTCGTCCACACCCTGTGCGGAACCGGCGGTCAGATACGCGTCCAGGCCCGGCAGGTCCGCGAGCCCCTTGCGCAGCGCATCGCGGTCCGCCGCCCGGTCGATCGCCCGGTGGAACGTCCACCGGCATCCCCCGAGCGCCGCCACGACCCGTTCCACCGTCACCAGATCCGGGTTCCCGTCCTCGTCCAGAAAGCCGAGTACGAATTCGTCAGCACCCTCCGCCCGCAGCTCCCCCGCCGCCCGCACCAGCGCGTCGACGTCGCCCGCGTCCCCCGCCGCGAACCCGTCGGACAGGCGCAGCATCACGCGCAGCGGGATGTCGACGGCCTCCCGGATCCGGGCGAATGTCTCCCTGGACGGTGTCAGCCCGTCCGCCGCCATGTCGGTGACCAGCTCGAGTCGGTCCGCCCCTCCGGACTCGGCCGCGACCGCGTCCTGCGCGTCCAGAGCGATCACCTCCAGGGCTGCACGGTTGCTCATGGGACCCCATTCCTTCCGGAAGACGACTACGGCCTTACAGGTCTAGTCCAATAGTCAGCCTAATACGCATGTACCGCGAAGGCATCAGTGCGACCGCTCCCGCCCTGCCCTCCGCCCGGAGCAGCTCATAAAGTCAGCCGCATGACCGACGACTCCGTGGACCTGCGCTCCCGCTGGTCCCAGGCGCTGCTCGCCGCCCGTGACGGCGCGAGCGGGCCGGACCCGCTGCCGTACGCCGAGAACCTGCTGGCCCGCTGGTCGGAGCCGCAGCGCCGCTACCACACGGTCGACCACCTCGCGGCGGTCCTGACCCACATCGACGTACTGGGGGAGTACGCCACCGCCCCGGACCTGGTCCGCCTCGCGGCCTGGTTCCACGACGCGGTCTACCAACCCGACCGCTCCGAGAACGAGGAACGCTCCGCCCGCCTGGCCGAACGCGCCCTCCCCGAGGCGGGCCTGTCCCCCGCGCGTACCGCGGAAGTCGCACGCCTGGTCCGCCTCACGACCACCCACGCACCCGGTCCGGACGACGCCAACGGCCAGGTCCTCTGCGACGCGGACCTGGCGATCCTGGCGTCGGGCCCAGAGGGTTATGCGGCGTACGCGGCGGCGGTACGGGCGGAGTACGACTTCGTCCCGGACGCGGCCTTCCGCGAGGGCCGCGCGGCGGTGCTGCGCCAACTGCTCGACCTGCCACGGCTGTTCCACACGCCGTACGGGGAGCGCGAGTGGGAGTCGGCCGCCCGTCAGAACATGTCGCTGGAACTGGAGTTGCTCTCAGGCTGACCGGACGCGGGACGGCACGGGCCTTAGGCGGACCCCCCTTTACGTCTGCGCAGCCCCGCCTTCGTCAGCAGCTCGACCACCTCGCGGCTCGACACCTGCACGGCACCCGCCGCCACCGCGTCCGCGTACCGGTGTGACGGCACGTCGTAGTGGTCCCGCTCGAAGGCGCGCGGCGGGCAGCCGATCGACGCCGCGAACGCGTGCAGTTCCTCGTACGAGACATCGCTGACCAGGTGCGACCACATCCGGCCATGGCCCGGCCAGGTCGGCGGGTCGATGTAGACAGTCACGAAAGGCCACCGACGCGGGCCACCACGACGCCCGCCTTCGAACAGACCCAGTGCGGGTCCGGGCCCAGCTCCGGCTCGACGTCCAGGGCGTGCGGGTCGCCGGCGTCGCAGACCGGGCACAGCGGCCACCGGCCGTACCGCTCCAGCAGCGCGTCCTGGACGTCCTGGGCGACCAGGCCCGCGATGTACTCGACGCCCTCCGGCCACTGCTCGACCCACCAGCGTCGGTGCGCCACCGCCTCCTCGACCAGCGACACGACCCCGGCGTCCGCCACATCGCGGGCGGCCAGATCGGCGAGGACCAGGGCGCGCGCCGCGTGCAGCGCCTGCTCCAGCGGAATCGCGTCGTCCATAGAGCAATTGTCACCCCACGCGCCAGGGCTGGGTCCTGTGGGGGTTGACGATGAACGAAGGGCGAAAATATCTTTCAAGGGTGACCAATCCAGTGAAGGAAATTTTCAGCGGCGACGCCCCGCCCGCCCCCGCCGCCCTCGCGGCCAAGGTGCGCACCCTCGCGCCGTCCATGACCCGCTCCATGCAGCGGGTCGCCGAAGCCGTCGCCGACGATCCGGCCGGCTGCGCGGCCCTCACGGTCACCGGTCTGGCCGAGCTCACCGGCACCAGCGAGGCGACCGTGGTCCGCACCGCCCGACTCCTCGGCTATCCCGGCTACCGCGATCTGCGCCTCGCGCTCGCCGGGCTCGCCGCTCACCAGCAGTCCGGCCGGGCCCCGGCCGTCACCGCCGACATCGCCGTCGACGACCCCATCGCCGACGTGGTCGCCAAGCTGGCGTACGACGAGCAGCAGACCCTGGCCGACACGGCCGCGGGGCTCGACACCATACAGCTGGGCGCGGCCGTCGCCGCCGCCTCGACCGCCCGCCGCATCGACATCTACGGCGTCGGCGCGTCCTGTCTCGTCGGCATGGACCTCGCCCAGAAGCTGCTGCGCATCGGCCTGATCGCACACGCCCACGCCGACCCCCACCTCGCCGTCACCAACGCGGTGCAGCTCCGCTCCGGCGACGTGGCCATCGCCATCACCCACTCCGGTTCGACGGGCGACGTGATCGAGCCACTGCGCGTGGCCTTCGACCGCGGCGCGACGACGATAGCGATCACCGGCCGCCCGGGCGGCCCGGTGTCGCAGTACGCCGACCATGTGCTGACCACCTCCACCGCACGGGAGAGCGAGCTGCGCCCGGCCGCCATGTCGTCCCGCACCAGCCAACTCCTCGTCGTCGACTGCCTGTTCATAGGCATCGCGCAACGTACGTACGAGACGGCGGCCCCTGCCCTCGCCGCTTCGTACGAGGCCCTCGCCCACCGGCACAGCCCCCGCACCCGCTAAGCGCCCCGACCCCCCACGGACCGAGAAAGCAGAGCGCTTTTCATGACCTCCACCCATGACCTTTCCGAGCTGCGCGCTCAGCTGGCCACCCTCACCACCGAGGCGTTCCGGCCCGAGCTCGCCGAGATCGACCAGTTCCCCACCCTCGAGATCGCCCGGATCATGAACGGCGAGGACGAGACCGTCCCCGCCGCCGTCGCCGCGCAGCTGCCGCGGATCGCCGCCGCGATCGACGGCACCGCCGAGCGGATGTCCCGCGGCGGCCGGCTGATATACGCCGGCGCGGGCACGGCGGGGCGGCTCGGCGTACTGGACGCGAGCGAGTGCCCGCCCACCTTCAACACCGATCCGGACGAGGTCGTGGGCCTGATAGCGGGCGGCCCGTCCGCCATGGTCAAGTCGGTCGAGGGCGCGGAGGACAGCAAGGAGCTGGCCGCCGCCGACCTGGACGCCCTGGAGCTGACCGCGGACGACACGGTGGTCGGGATCTCCGCGTCGGGCCGCACGCCCTACGCCATCGGCGCGGTCGAGCACGCCCGCGCCCGGGGCGCGCTCACCATCGGCCTGTCCTGCAACACGGACAGCGCGCTCGGCGCGGCCGCAGACCACGGCATCGAGGTCGTCGTCGGACCCGAACTGCTCACCGGATCAACGCGGTTGAAGGCCGGTACGGCGCAGAAGCTGGTCCTCAACATGATCTCGACGATCACGATGATCCGGCTCGGCAAGACATACGGAAACCTGATGGTCGACGTCCGCGCCTCCAACGAGAAGCTGCGCGCCCGCTCGCGGCGGATCGTCGCGCTCGCCACCGGCGCGTCGGACGAGGAGATCGAAGCCGCTCTCGCCGCCACCGGCGGTGAGGTGAAGAACGCGATCCTGACCATTCTCGGCTCGGTCGACGGCCCCACGGCGGCCGACCTCCTCACCAAGTCTCACGGCCACCTCCGCGCGGCGCTGCAATCGGCCCGTACGCATTGAACTCCCCCTGAACTTCCCCCCACAGCAAGGCGCCCCCCACCCATGGCAACCGACTCCGCAGACAAGAACAGCGCCACCGCCGCCGCGATCCTGCCCCTGGTGGGCGGCGCCGGGAACATCTCCTCAGTCGCCCACTGCATGACCCGCCTCCGCCTCGGACTGCGCGACCGATCCCTCGTCCAGGACGAGGCCCTCAAGGCCCTCCCGGCAGTCATGGGCGTGGTCGACGACGACACGTACCAGATCGTGCTGGGTCCGGGCACGGTCGCCCGCGTCACCCCGGAGTTCGAGGCGCTGGTGGCGGCGGCCGGGAGCGCCCCCGGGTCCTCGCCCGCGGCCGCCGAGGAACTGGCGGCCCACGGCGCCGCCATCAAGGCGGCCCGGAAGGCAAAGAACTCAACGCCCTTCAAACTCTTCCTGCGCCGTATCGCGAACATCTTCGTGCCGCTGATCCCGGCCCTCATCGGCTGCGGCATCATCGCCGGTCTGGGCGGGCTGCTGACCAACCTCGGCATGCTGCCGACCGTGGTCCCCGCGCTCACCGCGATGGCGTCCGGCTTCATGTCGCTGATCGCCGTCTTCGTCGGCTACAACACCGCGAAGGAGTTCGGCGGTACGCCGATCCTGGGCGGCGCGGTCGCCGCGATCATCGTCTTCCCGGGAGTCGCGAACATCGAGGCCTTCGGCCAGAAGCTCTCCCCGGGCCAGGGCGGCGTGCTCGGCGCGCTGGCCGCGGCGGTGCTGGCGGTGTACGTGGAGAAGTGGTGCCGTGGGGGTACCTCCCGGGCGAAGCGCTGGGGAAGGGTGCCTCAGTCATTGGACGTCCTTGTCACCCCCACCCTCACGGTCCTCGTCTCCGGCCTGGTCACCATCTTCGGCCTGATGTTCGTCGCCGGTGCGGTCTCCACAGCGATCGGCGACTTCGCCGACTGGCTGCTGGCCAACGGGGGCGCGGGCGCGGGCTTCGTACTCGGCGGCCTCTTCCTCCCGCTGGTCATGCTCGGCCTGCACCAGGCGTTGATCCCGATCCACACCACGCTGATCGAGCAGCAGGGATTCACGGTCCTGCTGCCGATCCTCGCGATGGCGGGCGCGGGCCAGGTCGGCGCGGCGGCCGCGGTCTATCTGCGGCTCCCGCACAACGCCTCGATCCGCAGCACCATCAAGTCCGCGCTCCCGGCCGGTTTTCTGGGTGTGGGCGAGCCGCTGATCTACGGCGTCTCGCTCCCGCTGGGCCGCCCGTTCGTCACGGCCTGCGTCGGCGGGGCGTTCGGCGGCGGCTTCGTCGGCCTGTTCAACATGCTGGGCGACAAGGTCGGCTCGACGGCCATCGGCCCTTCGGGCTGGGCCCTGTTCCCGCTCCTCAACGGGAACAGGGGCTTGGGCGAGACGATCGCTGTCTATGCGGGCGGTCTGCTGGTCGGTTACGGAGCGGGCTTCCTCGCAACGTACTGGTTCGGCTTTACGAAGCCGATGCTGGAGGAGCTCAACGCGACCGCGACCGCGAAGGACCCCACCCCGCCGACGAAGGAACCGACCCCGGTCTCCCCCTAACCGGGGCCCCGCCCGAGACCCCGCGCCTCAATCTCCCCCGGACTTCGTCCAGATTGAGGACACGCCCGAAGGCCGTAACCCCCCGCACCGCCTCCGCCTACGCCGCCCCCGCCGCCCGCTCCGTTATCGTCACCCGCCCCTTGCGGATCACCGCCAACCTCGGCGCCCGCCGCGCCAGCGCCGAATCGTGCGTGACCATCACAAACGTCAGAGTGTGCTCCTGCCACAGACCCTCCAGCAGCTCCATGATCTCGTCACGCATCGACTCGTCGAGATTGCCGGTGGGTTCGTCGGCCAGCAGCACCGCCGGCCGCTTCACCAGCGCACGCGCGATCGCCACCCGCTGCTGCTGTCCGCCGGACAGCTCACCGGGCAGATGGCCGTGCCGCTCCCCGAGCCCGACCGAGGCCAGCGCGTCCGCGGCCCTCTCCCGGCGCTCGGCCGCCTTCAGGCCGAGCGGTACGAGCGCGGTCTCCACGTTCTCCTGGGCGGTGAGCGTGGGGATGAGGTTGAAGCTCTGGAAGACGAAGCCGATCTCCTCGGCCCGTACCCGGGTGAGCCTCGCCTCCGGCAGGGTCGCGAGGTCGGTGCCGTCGAGGACCACGCTGCCCTCCGTCGGCCGGTCCAGGCCGCCGAGCATCTGCAGCAGTGTGGACTTGCCGCCACCGGTGGGTCCCTGGATCACCAGCCGCCCGCCGTCCTCGATGGTCAGGTCCACCCCGTCGAGGGCCTGGACGGTGTCCTTGCCGCGCCGGTAGCGCTTGGTGACGCCACTGAGCTGGTACATGGTTCAACTCCTCCTGTGCGTAGGTGCGTTCGGGCTTATCGACTACTCGACACGGCGCAGGGCGTCGGCCGGCCGCAGCCGGGACGCGCGCCAGCCACCGAAGCCGCCCGCCACGAGCCCGCCCGCCACGGCGAGCGCCACGGCCAGGCCGATGGTGGTCAGCGAGACCGGCGCGGTGAGCGCGATGTCCAGCGCCCGGGACGCGGCCTGCCGGGCGGGACCGCCCTCGCCGCCGCCCGCGCCGAGCACCCGGCCGCCACCCGCACCGCCACCGGACCCGCCCAACTGGGCGGTGAGCGTGGGGCTGAACGCGGTGATGACCCACGCCCCGGCCAACCCGATCCCGATCCCGAGCACCCCGCCGACCAGCCCGTTGACCAGTGCCTCACCGGCCACCTGCCGGGTCACCCGGCCGCTGCGCCACCCCAGCGCCTTGAGCGTGCCGAACTCCCGTACCCGCCGGCTCACCGCGGCCGACGTAAGCAGCCCGGCAACCAGGAACGCGGCCGCGAGCACCACGTACGAAAGCCACTTGCCAACGCCCGCGGCGAGGTCGGAGGCGGTGGACAGCGAACCGGAGACCGTGTCCGCGAGATCGGCGGAGGTGGTCACGGTAGTGCCGGAGATGTTCCTCTGAATGGCCTGCTTGACGCCGTCGATCCGCTGCGAATCGGTTGCCTGGACGTAGACGGTGGTGACCTTGTCCTTGGCGCCGGCGAGCGTCTGCGCCTGGGCCAGCGGAAGATAGACGTTGGCGGCGGCGTCCCCACTGTCGGCCGTCGCGACCCCGACGACGGTGTACTTGGCGCCCGAGATGGTGAGGGTCTTGCCGACGGTGAGGCTCTTCTCCTTGGCGTAGGCACTGTCGACGACGGCGACCTTGGCGCTGGTCTCGGTCGTCTTGAAGGTGCGCCCCGAGGTGATCTTCGAGGAGGTCAGCGGCCCAAGTCCTTGATGGGCGACGTCCGTTCCGTACACGGTGTACGAGTCGACATCGAAGGCAGCCCCACCGCCACGCACGGCACCGCCCCCGTCGGTCCCGCCCCCGGGACCGCCCTGCCCGGGCTTCTGCCCCGGCTCGATCTCCCCCTGCTTGAACTGCCCGTTGACCTTCATCACGCGCACACTCAGCCCGCCGACCGCGTCCGCGACGCCGTCCTGCTTGCCGACCTGCGCGACGGTCGAGAAGGCGAGGGTCTCGAACCCCTCGACCATCACCAAGTCGCTGCTCTGCTCGGAGTCGTCGTCGCTGTCCTTGGCGTCGAACTCGAATCGGGGCCGCCGCGAGGTGTCCCCCGCACCGGGGGGCGTGGCGGCCTTGGTCACGGTCATGTCGGTGCCGAGCCCGTACAGCGACTCCAGGACCTTGTCCTGGGCGCGATTCATCCCGGACGAAACCGAGTTGACGACGATAACCAGCGCAATCCCGAGGGCGAGCCCCGAGGCGACGACGAGCGCCGCTTTCCTGCGGCGGCGCAATTCGCGCCGGAGGTAGGTGAAGAACATGGCGCGAACGTAGGCACGCCATGTGATGGCTGGTTAAGGCCGCCGTGAGAGCCGGATGAGAACCCGACGCGGCCCGAGTGTGAGGCGGTCAACCCGGCAGGTCGACTTCACTCGAAGAGGCGCACCGCGACGAAGACGGGTATGCGCACCTCAGGCTCCAGCTCGATGACGTGCAGGTCGTTCATGCGGTGGACGGAGACGACACGAGGATCACGTACTGGTTCGCACCAGAGGGTCGCATCGTGCTCCTGACGGTCTTCCGCAAGACCAGGATGCGGGAGACAGCTCAGGTCGCCCGCGGTGAGCGCCCGTATGGTGTGCGACATCGAGCACAAACCGGCCCACACCACGTACAGCCGCTGCGAGAAAGGGGATACACAATGAGCCACACGCGTTGGAGGCCGACCCGCGAGCGGACGCTCACTGAGGGGTACGCCGAATCGCCGGAGGTTACGACGGAGCGCGCGGAGGCCCGGCTGGCGATGGCCTTCGCCAAAGCCGTGTACGACCGCCGCAAAGAGCTCGGGCTGTCCCAGGCCGAGGTCGCCGAGCGCACCGGTCTCACCCAGGCGAAAGTCTCCCGCATCGAAGGCGCCGACACTATCCCTATGCTCCCCCTGCTGCGCCGCCTGGCTCAGGCGCTCGACGCCTCGCTGAACATCGCCCTCGACAGCGACCACGAAGAGGTCACCTTCACCGCCCACCCGGCGGCGTGACGCCGTTACGCATAAACCGCACCGGATCGGCCACGCTGTACCCCAGCCGAGGTCCGCCCTCGCCAGCCATCAACAGCAGCTGACGCACGTCATGGCAATCGCCCCTCCGCGTTGATCTCCCGCACCTTTGCCCGCAGCACTTCGCCCGGCGGAGCCGGCCGCACGTCCTCGGCTGGGCAGTCCCACTCCTTGCCCCCGCCCGGCGGTCTCAGCTGTACGTATCCGCCTTCGCGCCCCATGACCTGCCCGACCCGTCCGCTGCGTACGTCGACGGCGTACGTCCCGGGCCTCACGCGCTGTCCAGTCCGTGGAGCACGGCCGCGAGCCGCAGCGCCGTGTCCAGGTTGCAGCACCCCAGGTCCACCAGCGGATAGGGCGCCTCGCTCGCGAGCGACACCACGTCGACCCGCAACGACGGCAGCGTCACGGCCACCACGCCTAGCCCGTCCCGGAGTTGAGCCACCACCTCTTCGGCAGCCCGCAGCCGCTCCGCCGATCGCACCACCATGACCAGGCACCTCCACACTGAGTGTTCTCTTTCCTCACCCAGCGTGTCCGGGTCGGGCTAGCCTGAACAGTGGCGGCAGCCCAACAACCCGTCCTGTCAATCAGGGAGTTGCCTTGCCCGGACCCAAGGACCTCGATCCCTCCACCTCCCCTCGCGCCCTGCTGGGCGCGGAACTGCGCCACGCGCGCGATCAGGCGAACCTCACCCAGGACGAGTTGGGGCGGCCCCTGTTCGTCAGCGGCTCGTACATCGGCCAGATGGAGGCGGGCACCCGCCGGATGCTGCCCGAGTACGCACACCAGATAGACGAGATCCTCGGTACGAACGGCTTCTTCGCCCGCAACTGCGAGGTGTCCAACAAGTCGCGCTATCCCGACCACTTCGCCGAGGCGGCGGAGGCGGAGGCAGCCGCGACGACGATCAAGGAGTACGCGCCGCTGCTGGTGCCGGGCCTGTTGCAGACGGAGGCGTATGCGCGGGCGGTGTTCCGCGGAGGCCTGCCCACGGCAAGAGAAGATGCCATCGATGAACTGGTCGAAGCCCGTCTCGATCGCGCGCACCTCCTGAGCGATCCAACAAAGCCTTTGTTGTGGGCGGTTCTGGATGAGGCGGTGTTACGCAGGAAGGTCGGCGGGGCGGGGGTGATGACGGAGGCGCTGGAGCATGTGGCGGCGCTCGCCAGGAGGCACCGGATCATTGTTCAGGTGCTGCCGTTCGAGGCAGGGGCGCATATGGCACTTGAAGGCTCGCTCAAGCTGATGTCCTTCACCGACGCCCCTCCCCTCGCCTATGTCCAGAGTCTGGGAACGGGCCAGTTGCAGGACGATCCGGCCACAGTCTCCCGCCACGAACTGGCTTACGATCTGGTCGGGGCCAGCGCACTGTCACCAGAAACTTCCTTGGCCCTGATCTCATCAGTGGCGGAGGATTACGCTCATGAAGATCAGCAGCCCTGAGCACGACCTCACTACGGCGATGTGGCGCAAGTCCAGCTACAGCGGCGCAAGCGGCGGCGACTGCCTTGAAGTCACCGACATCCACCCCGGCATCGTGCCCGTACGCGACTCCAAGAACCCCGACGGCCCGAAGCTCGTGTTCCGGGCCGCCGTCTGGTCCGCCTTCGTCACCGGCCTGAAGCGCGACTAGCAGGACGTGTCGCGGGCCGGGCGCTCGCCGGTGAGCAGGAAGTCGGTCACGGCCTCGTCCCCACAGGCGTTGCCGTTGGCGCGGTAGGCGCCGTGACCGACCGAGTCGACCGTCACCAGCCGGGCGCGGTCGCCGAACGCGGCGCGCATCTTCAGTGCGCCGACCAGCGGGGTCGAGGGGTCGCGCCGGTTCTGGATCATCAGAACGTTCGAAGGGCCGCCGTCCGGCGTGATGCGCACGGGGCGCTCGCGCGGCGAGTCGTGCCAGAAGGCGCACAGCGAGATGTTCACCGGCATGCCCGCGGTGAGCGGGTACCGCTTGCGGCTCTTGGCGATGTCCCGCTCGTACGCGGCCGGGTTCGTGTCCGGCCAGGCATCGACGTCGTTGCAGATGGTCGCGCCGGAGACGGCGACCGTGTTCTGCATGGCCTCGTCGGGAGGTGTATTCGCGGCAGGCAGCTGAGAACCGGCACCGGCGGCGGTGATCAGCCGGGCCAGCGCGGGGAAGCGCCCCTTGGAGTAGAGGCTGTCCAGCATGGTCTGGCGCAGGACATTGCCGTTGAGTTCCTCCGGGTTGGCGCCGGGCCAGGGAATCGGCGTGCGATCGAGCCGTGCGGCGAGCGCGAGGAACATCGGCCGGACCTCACCGGGGGTGGCGGCCAGCCGGTCGGGGTTGCCGGGCTCGGCCGCCCAGGCCGCGAAGTCGGGGAAGGCGTCCTCGACCCCGGATTGGTAGTTGGCGAGCCAGCCGCGCGCCACCCGCTTCGGGTCGGGGTCGCCGCTGCTGTCCATGACCCAGCGGTCGGTGCGGTGCGGGAACATCTGTGCGTACACGGCTCCCGCGTAAGTCCCGTACGAGACGCCCCAGGCGGAGAGCTTCCGTTCGCCGAGGGCCTGCCGGACACGGTCGATGTCGCGGGCCTCGTTGCGGGTGCTGATGCTGCGCAGCACATCGCCGCCGTGGGTGGCGCAGGCGTCCGCGAGGCGGCGGGCGGTGGCGGTGTTCTCCTCGATGCCGCCGTCGGGCGCGGGCCAGGACCGTATCTTCACCAGAGCCAGATCATCGTGCGACAGACCGCAGCCGACGGGCGTGCTGCGGCCGACACCGCGCGGGTCGAAGCCCACGATGTCGTAGGCGTCGCGCACCGACTGGGGCAGCTTCTTCCCGGTGGTGGACGGGCCGTTGATGCTGGAGCCGCCGGGCCCGCCGGGGATCAGCAGGAGCGTGCCGCGCCGGGCTTCGGGGTGTTCGGTGCGGATACGGGAGATCGCGAGGGTGATGCGGGCTCCGCCGGGCTCGGCGTGGTCGAGCGGGACGGCGAGGGTGGCGCACTCCTGGCGCGGGTCGAGTCCGGTGCCCGGGCAATTCTCCCAGCGAACTGCCGTGTCCGGTCGTGGAGTTGCCGCGGCGGTAGCGGGTGCCGGGAGGGCGAGAAGCGTCGTCGCGAGGACGGGGAGGCTGAGAGCCGCTGTGGTGAAGCCGGATGTCCGGCTGCCGAGGATTCGCATGGGAAGACCCTCGCGGAACCGCGGCCGGGCGCCTACCGGGCTTCCCGGCCTCTTGAGGGTGGGGCCCTCCCCACCCCGGCGGCGGAAGCAGCGGCGGAAACAGTGGCGGAAACGGCCCGAGGGCGGCACCCCCTGGGAGTAGGGGTGCCGCCCTCGGTCAGGACGGTGATCAACCAAAGGTCGATCAGAAGTCCATGTCACCGCCCGGCATGCCGCCCGGAGCGCCCGCAGAGGCCTTCTCCGGCTTGTCGGCGATGACGGCCTCGGTGGTCAGGAACAGCGCGGCGATCGACGCGGCGTTCTGCAGCGCGGAGCGCGTGACCTTCGCCGGGTCGATGATGCCCTCGGCGATCATGTCGACGTACTCACCGGTCGCGGCGTTCAGGCCGTGACCGATAGGCAGGTTGCGCACCTTCTCGACGATGACGCCGCCCTCGAGACCACCGTTGATGGCGATCTGCTTCAGCGGGGCCTCCAGCGCCAGCTTCACGGCGTTGGCGCCGGTCGCCTCATCGCCCTCGAGCTCGAGCTTCTCGAAGACCGAGGAAGCCTGGATGAGCGCGACGCCACCACCGGCGACGATGCCCTCCTCCACAGCGGCCTTGGCGTTGCGCACCGCGTCCTCGATGCGGTGCTTGCGCTCCTTGAGCTCGACCTCGGTCGCGGCGCCGGCCTTGATGACGGCCACGCCGCCGGCCAGCTTCGCGAGGCGCTCCTGGAGCTTCTCGCGGTCGTAGTCCGAGTCCGAGTTCTCGATCTCGGCACGGATCTGCTTGACGCGACCGGCAACCTGCTCGCTGTCACCGCCACCGTCGACGATCGTCGTCTCGTCCTTGGTGACGACGATCTTGCGGGCGCGGCCGAGCAGGTCCAGGCTCGCGTTCTCGAGCTTGAGGCCGACCTCCTCGGAGATGACGGTGCCACCGGTGAGGATGGCGATGTCGTTGAGCATCGCCTTGCGGCGGTCACCGAAGCCCGGAGCCTTGACAGCGACGGACTTGAAGGTGCCACGAATCTTGTTGACGACCAAGGTCGACAGGGCCTCGCCCTCGACGTCCTCGGCGATGATCAGCAGCGGCTTGCCGGACTGCATGACCTTCTCGAGGAGCGGCAGCAGGTCCTTGACCGAGCCGATCTTCGAGTTGACGATCAGGATGTACGGGTCGTCGAGAGACGACTCCATACGCTCCATGTCGGTCGCGAAGTACGCCGAGATGTAGCCCTTGTCGAAGCGCATACCCTCGGTGAGTTCCAGCTCCAGACCGAAGGTCTGGGACTCCTCGACGGTGATGACGCCTTCCTTGCCGACCTTGTCCATCGCCTCGGCGATGAGCTCGCCGATCTGGGTGTCGGCGGCGGAGATGGAGGCGGTCGAAGCGATCTGCTCCTTGGTCTCCACGTCCTTGGCCTGCTCGAGCAGCGCACCGGAGACGGCCTCGACGGCCTTCTCGATGCCGCGCTTGAGGGCCATCGGGTTGGCGCCGGCGGCGACGTTGCGCAGGCCCTCGCGGACGAGCGCCTGGGCGAGGACGGTCGCGGTGGTCGTACCGTCACCGGCGACGTCGTCAGTCTTCTTGGCGACTTCCTTGACCAGCTCGGCGCCGATCTTCTCGTACGGGTCCTCGAGCTCGATCTCCTTGGCGATGGAAACACCATCGTTGGTGATCGTGGGGGCGCCCCACTTCTTCTCGAGGACGACGTTCCGGCCCTTGGGGCCAAGGGTGACCTTGACGGCGTCGGCGAGCTGGTTCATCCCGCGCTCGAGACCGCGCCGTGCCTCCTCGTCGAACGCGATGATCTTGGCCATGTGAAGTGGTCCTCCCGGACTGGGGTGGATTCTCCGGACCGCGCTGGCGCCCGCGACGGACGGCCTGCAAACCTTGTGGTTCCTTGCCCCACCTGGCCTGCGGACCTCACCGGCCCGGTCCTCGTTGTCACTCTCACTGTCAGAGTGCTAACGCAATGATTAGCACTCGACCCCCGAGAGTGCAAGCCGCTTCGAAGAAGCGTCGATGAGGGGTGGTGGCCGGGCAACGGGAGGGCGCAAGCGGCTTCGAGCAAGCCTCGATGAGGGGCGGCGGCCGATGGGGGCACCTCCCAGCGGGAGTTGAGAGAGGACGGCGCAAGCGGCTTCGAGGGGACCTCGAAAGCAGGGCGCAAGCAGGCTCCCGTGGTACCCAACTGGGCGCGGACGCACGAGGGGCCCGCATCCCTGGTAGGGATGCGGGCCCCTCGGCGTGAGTGCGTCGGTGGCCGATCGCGCCGAGATCAGACGGCGAGCTTGACCATGTCCGCCTGCGGACCCTTCTGGCCCTGCGAGATCTCGAATTCAACTCGCTGACCCTCTTCAAGGGTGCGGTACCCGTCCATCTGGATCGCGCTGTAGTGGACGAAAACATCCGCACCACCGTCGACCGCGATGAAGCCGTACCCCTTCTCCGCGTTGAACCACTTGACGGTGCCCTGAGCCATGCCTAACTCCCCTATTACTGGCCCTTGCGCAGGACCGCACTTCGCGGACCCGGGTCAGACCTCACCCACCCGACAGGAGGAGGGTGTGCGCCGGAACGCGTCGACCGCGGCTGAATGTATCTGTCCAACTGCCCTCTGCAACAGGTCAATCGGACGAGAATTCCGCGCAAGACCGAAAGGGTAATTCATGCGAATTATGTGAATTCCGGGGCAACTCGGGCCCGGCAAAAGGCGCCTATGCGGCAATTAGATCGAGCACTTTGGCTGCTTCTTGTCGCGCGGCGACGCATTCTCATATGCGCCCGGCACAAGCAGCGGAGGGGGCTTCCCAAACTCTACCGCGCTCAACCCTATGGAATTACCCCCTCCGCTTCTCTTGCGGAGGGGGTAATAGGGGTAACTCTGCGAAGTCAGCAGCCGCCTGCGACAGCCGGAATGATCGAGACGCCCGCACCGTCCGGTGTCGCGGTCTCAAGTCCCTGCTCGAAACGGACATCGTCGTCGTTCACGTACACGTTGACGAAGCGGCGCAGCTTGCCCTGGTCGTCCAGGACGCGCGCGGCGATGCCCGTGTGGTTCTTCTCCAGGTCGGCGATCACCTCGGAGAGGGTCTCGCCCTGAGCCGACACCTCGGCCCGGCCGCCCGTATACGTGCGGAGAATGGTGGGAATGCGGACGTTGACGCTCATGCTGCGTGCCTTCCTTGAGTCTCGGGTGGTCGGTCAGCCGGCCAGGCCGGCGTCGCGGAACGCCTCCAGGCTGGGGCGGATCGTCGCGCTCGGGCCTGTCGTCGGCGCCACCGCGTCCAGCGTCTTGAGGCCGTCACCGGTGTTGAGGACGACGGTGGTGAGCGCCGGGTCGAGCAGGCCCTGCTCGATCAGCTTCTTCGTGACACCCACGGTCACGCCACCCGCGGTCTCCGCGAAGATGCCCTCCGTACGGGCGAGCAGCTTGATGGCGTCGACGATCTGCTCGTCGTTGACGTCGTCGACCGCCCCGCCCGTGCGGCGCGCGATGTCCAGCACGTACGGACCGTCCGCCGGATTGCCGATCGCCAGGGACTTGGCGATGGTGTTCGGCTTCTGCGGGCGTACGACCTCGTGCCCGGCCTTGAAGGCCGTCGACACCGGCGAGCAGCCCTCCGCCTGGGCGCCGAAGATCTTGTACGGCTTGTCCTCGACCAGACCGAGCTTGATCAGCTCCTGCAGCCCCTTGTCGATCTTCGTGAGCTGCGAGCCCGAGGCGATCGGAACCACGATCTGGTCCGGCAGCCGCCAGCCGAGCTGCTCGCAGATCTCGTACGCCAGCGTCTTGGAGCCCTCGCCGTAGTACGGGCGGAGGTTGACGTTGACGAAGCCCCAGCCCTCGCCCAGCGGGTCGCCGATGAGCTCGGAGCAGAAGCGGTTCACGTCGTCGTAATTGCCCTCGATGCCGACCAGCTCGCCGCCGTACACCGCGGCCATGACGACCTTGCCCTGCTCCAGGTCGTGCGGGATGAACACGCAGGAGCGGAAGCCGGCCCGCGCGGCGGCGGCGCCGACCGCGCCCGCCAGGTTGCCGGTGGACGAGCACGACAGGGTGGTGAAGCCGAAGGCACGCGCGGCCTCGACGGCGATGGCGACGACGCGGTCCTTGAAGGAGTGCGTCGGGTTGCCGGAGTCGTCCTTGATGAACAGGCCGCCGGTGACGCCCAGCTCACGGGCGAGGTTGTCGGCCTTGACGAGCTTGGTGAAGCCGGGGTTGATGTTCGGCTTGTCGGCCACGTCGGCGGGGACGGGCAGCAGCGGGGCGTACCGCCAGATGTTGTTCGGACCCGCTTCGATCCGCTTCTTCAGCGCCTCGGGGTCGTCACCGGGGAGGTCGTAGGCCACTTCGAGGGGCCCGAAACAGGAGGCGCAGGCGAAGATCGGGCCGAGCCCGAAACGCTCTCCGCACTCGCGGCACGAGAGCGCCGCGGCGGGTCCCAGGTCTACGGGGCTGGTGGTGTTGCTTGCGACAGTCTGCACAGCCATGGAGGCGAGGCCCTTTCTCCTCATCTTCCCCGTGGCGCATTTCGCCACGAGACGGAATTGGCACCGTCCCCACCGTGACCTCGCGGTCGGCGGGAGGGTTGCCGGGGCTTCAACGGGCCGTTCCCTCTGCCCCTCTGGATGAGCGGTATTCGATTGTCAGCGTGATGACCCCCGGCATGCGACGGTCATCCGCGTTGTTCAAGACTGTAACCGAAGGCCCGGATGGTTGAGATAGTCGTCCGAACCGCGAGATGGATCACCCAACCGGAAGTCTAGGGAGACGCGCACGTGCTCGATGAGGTGGAGCGCTGGCTGGCCCGGCGGTCCTGGGCCGCGGCCGACCGCCCACTTGACCTGCTGCTTGCCGCCAAACGGTCGACGACGGTCAGCGTGGTGCTCCCTGCTCTGAACGAGGAGGCGACGGTCGGCGAGATCGTCACCGTGATCCGCCGCGAGCTGATGGAGGCCGTGTCGCTCGTCGATGAGCTGGTCGTCGTCGACTCGGGCTCGAGCGACCGTACGACCGAGGTGGCCGCGGCGGCCGGCGCGCGCGTGGTGCACCGGGACGCGATCCTGCCCCGGATACCCGCCGTCCCCGGCAAGGGCGAGGTGCTGTGGCGCTCGCTGCTGGTGACCAGCGGCGACATCGTTTGCTTCATCGACGCGGATCTGCGTGAGTTCTCCGCGGACTTCGTCTCCGGAATCGTGGGCCCGCTGCTGACCGAACCCGATGTGCAGTTCGTGAAGGCGATGTACGACCGGCCGCTCGGCGACCTCACAGGTCAGGGCGGCCGGGTGACCGAGCTGGTGGCGCGTCCGCTGCTGAATCTGCACTGGCCGCAGCTGGCCGGGTTCGTCCAGCCGCTGGGCGGGGAGTACGCGGCACGGCGCTCGCTGCTGGAGGCGCTGCCCTTCCCCGTCGGTTACGGAGTGGAGCTCGGCCTGCTCGTCGATGCGCTGCACATGGTGGGCCTGGACGCGCTGGCGCAGGTGGACGTCGGCCTGCGCAAGCACCGCCACCAGGACGGGCAGGCGCTGGGGCGGATGGCCGCGGCGATCTACCGCACGGCCCAACTCCGGCTCTCCCGCGGCCATTTGGTGCGTCCCGCACTTACGCAGTTCGAGCGGGGCGAAGACGGCTTCGAACCGCGGACGTACGCGGTGGACACGGAGGAGCGGCCGCCGATGCGCGAGATCGGTGAGTACGCGGCGCGTCGCGCGGCATAAGCGTGGATCGCTGGTCATTTTGTCTACATTTCCTAGTTATGGGCTCGAGAGACGTACAACACACGAAGACGCCACGACCAATCGCGTACACACGTTTGAGCGTTTGTGGGACGGGCTAGGTTTCGCGACATGGTCTCCGAGCACGCTGCTGCCCAGGTCCTCGTCGCGTCGAACCGCGGCCCTGTCACATACACACTGAGCGAGGACGGTTCGCTCGACGCGCGCCGTGGCGGGGGCGGGCTGGTCTCCGGTCTGTCTGCCATCGGCTCCGAGGCGGAAGCACTGTGGGTGTGCGCCGCGCTCGGCGACGGCGACCGCGAGGCGGTGCGGCGCGGGGTCGGCGAGCCCGGAGTGCTGATGCTCGACATCGACGAGGCCGTCCACTCCGACGCGTACAACGGCATCGCCAACTCCGTGCTGTGGTTCGTCCACCACATGCTGTACCAGACGCCGCTGGAGCCGGTCTTCGACAAGGAGTTCCGCCGGCAATGGGCGTCGTACGAGACCTACAACCGGGCCTTCGCGGAGGCGCTCGCGGCACAGGCGGCCGAGGGTGCGGCCGTCCTGGTGCAGGACTACCACCTGGCGCTGGTGCCCGGCATGCTCCGCGAGCTCCGTCCCGATCTGCGGATCGGGCACTTCTCGCACACGCCGTGGGCGCCCGTCGACTACTTCCGGATGCTGCCCGACGACATCGCGGAGCAGCTGCTGCGCGGCCTGCTCGGCGCGGACCGCACCTGTTTCCTGACCCGGCGGTGGGCCGACGCCTTCGTCTCCTGCTGTACGGAGCTGCTGGGCGGCACCGGCGGCACGGCGATCGGGGTGCACGGGCTGGGCGCGGACGCGGACTTTTTGCGTAAGCGGGCGCACCGGCCGGACGTGGACGAGCGGCTGGCGGCGCTGCGCGAGCAGATCGGCCCGGGGCGCAAGACCATCGTGCGTGTCGACCGCACCGAACTGTCCAAGAACATCGTGCGCGGGCTGCTGGCGTACCAGCAGCTGCTGGAAACCCGTCCCGAGTGGCGTGAGCGCGTCGTCCATGTCGCCTTCGCCTACCCGTCCCGGCAGGACCTGGCGGTCTACCGCGACTACACGGCGGAGGTCCAGCGCCTGGCGGACGAGATCAACTCGGTGTACGGGACGGAGAGTTGGACCCCTGTCGTGCTCCATGTGAAGGACGACTTCGCACGCTCGCTCGCCGCGTACCGGCTGGCGGACGTGGCTCTGGTCAACCCGATCCGGGACGGCATGAACCTGGTCGCCAAGGAGATCCCCCTCGTCTCGGAGGCGGGCTGCGCGCTGGTGCTTTCGCGGGAGGCGGGGGCGCACGAGGAACTGGGCGAGGACGCGGTGACGGTGAATCCGTACGACGTGAGCGGCACGGCGGACGCGCTCCACGCGGCACTGACGATGCCGGACGACGAACGGTCCCGGCACACCGAGCGGCTGGCGACGGCGGCAACGGCGCTGCCGCCGCAGAAGTGGTTCCTGGACCAGTTGCGGGCGCTGCGCGAGGGCGCGTAGGAGGCGGGGGGGGCGCGGGTTACGCGGAGGGCGCGGCAGGTCCGTAGCCGCCCCCCTGGACCGGTGAACGCGGGCGGCCGCCCGGCGAGTCCGCGGCCGGCGAGCGGCTGCTGCCCGGGCCGGCAGAAGGCATCGCGCGGGGCGCTCGCCAAGCCCGAGAGCCGGCTGTCAGCCGAAGGCACCGCGCAGCGAACACAGCAAACACGGCATCGGCGAGCGCGACCGGCTTCCCGGTCCGGCTGAAGGCGCCGCGCGGCGAGCCCGGGAAGGCGGCCGTCCTGGTCGGCGGCGACCCGGGCGCGGCTACAGGTGCCGGGCCAGCAAGGCCAAGAAATCCACCACCGCCGGCGGGCCCGGCAGCAGCAGGTCCGCGCGGTCCGCGACTTCTGAGACCTCGGTGCTGCCGCTGCACACCAGCAGGCCGGGCATGCCGTCCGAACGGAGTTTCTCGACGGCCGCGAAGGCGGGCAGATCGCCGAGATCGTCACCGGCGTACAGCACGGCCTCGGCTTCCACCTCGCGTACGTACTCCGACAAGGCCACGCCCTTGTCCATGCCGGGCGGCCGCAGCTCCAGGACCATGCGGCCCGGCTCCAGGATCAGCCCGTGGCGCGCGGCGAGCGCGGCGAGCGGGTCCCGCAGTGCCTCGAACGCCGCCTGTGGGTCGGACGCGCGGCGGGTGTGGACCGCGACCGCCTGGCCCTTCTCCTCGATCCAAGTGCCCTGCCAGGCTCCGACGTCGTCGAGGACACCGGGCAGTTCGGCGCGGGCAGCCGCGACCCCGGGGTGCGGGGCAGGGGTTTTGACCGTGCCGGTGGCGGCGTCCCAGCGCTCGGCGCCGTAGTGACCGAGGACGACCAGGTGGTCCAGGCCCGGCACTCCGGCGAAGCCGCCGTACCGGACCGCTACACCCGCGGGCCGTCCGGTGACCACGGCGACAGAGGCGACCCGTGGCGCGAGCGCGGCAAGGGCGGGGACGGTGCCGGGGTGGGCCCGGGCCTGTTCGGGGTCGGACACGATCTCGGCGAGCGTGCCGTCGAAGTCGAGGCCGACGACTGCCTTCCGCGGCCGGGCCAGAAGCGCGGCCAGGCCGTCGCGGCCGGCGGGGGTGGACGGCGTCGGCAAAGGATGCGCGTTCGAGGAGCTGCCCATGCCCCGACCCTATCGGCGACTTCGCCGCTCGTCCCTGACACGGCGGAGCCGGTTGACCGTAACCGGGTCGTGGGCGAGGGCGCGCTCGTCGTCGATCAGGGCGTTGAGGAGCTGGTAGTAGCGGACCGGGGAGATGCCGAGCTGCTCCCGGATGGCGCGTTCCTTCGCACCGGGCCCCGGCCAGGAGGTGCGCTCCACGGCCAGTACGGCACGGTCGCGCTCGGAGAGCACATTGCGCGCCGGGTTCGCCTGGAGCGCCTCGGTCGCCTCGTCGTCGGACATACGACCCAACATAACGGCGCCGCGGCACACCGGGCAGCCTGTCTGTCTACTCCGCGTTCTCCGCGGCGTTGGCCTCCTGGCCGATCTTGCCGAGGACGGATGACGGGACGCCCTCCGGCTCGACGGCCCGGCCGACGTTCTTCTTGATGTTCTCGCTGACCGCCGCCCAGGACGTCTTGCCGACCGGTGGAAGCACCGCGGTGGGGAGCTCCTCCAGGAACTTCTTGAGGTCCTGGTGCTCCGGATCCTTCTCCATCGCCTCGGACGCGGAGATCGTCACCGGCAGCAGGTCGTTCTGGCCGGCGAAGTCGAGGACGTTCTTGTCGCTGAAGACGAAGTCCAGGAACTTGCCGGCCTCGGCCTGGTGGCCGTTCTGCTTGAAGCCCATGATCCAGTCGGCGACGCCCATCGTGGCCTTCGGCTTGCCGCCGCTGCCGGGCATGGCCACCTTGCCGACCTCGACGTTGGCCTTCTCCGCGGCCTGCATCAGGGAGGGGTGACCGTTGAGCATGCCGACCTCGCCGCGGGTGAAGGCGGCGAACGCGTCCTTGCGGTTCAGTTTGGCGGGGGCGACAGAGCCGGTGAGCCCGGCGTCGACGAGGTTCGTCTTCAGCCACTTGAAGGTGGCTATGTTCTGCGCGGAGTCGATGGAGTAGTTGCCCACCGGGTCGGTGTATCCGTCGCCGCCGCTGAGCAGCCACATCATGGTCTCGGCCTGGGCCTCCTCGGGCCCCAGCGGCAGGGCGAACGGGTACTTCGCGTCCGTTCTCGCCTTCAGCTTCTCGGCGTCTTTCCTGAGGTCGTCCCAGGTCGTCGGGCCTGCCTTGATCCCGGCCTCTTGGAAGAGCTTCTTGTTGTAGAAGAGCAGCCTGGTGGAGGCGACGAACGGCAGACCGTACTGCACTCCCTTCACCTCGCCGGCGTCGGTGAGCGGGGTGAGGAAGTTGGCCTGCTCGGGGATGGAGAGCAGCTGGTCGGCGGAGTACAGCTTGCCTGCCGCGGCGTAGTCGGCGTACGCGCCGATCTGCGCGATGTCGGGAGCGTTGCCGGCCTTGACCATCTCGGCGACCTTGCGGTCGACGTCGTTCCAGGACTCGATCTGGACATCGATCTTGATGCCGGGGTTCTTGGACTCGAACTCGTTGGCGAGGTCGGCCCAGTACTTCTTGCTGCTCTGGCCGCCGGCCACGTCGTAGTCGGCCGCCACCAGCTTGAGGGTGACATCGCCGGAACCCGAGGAGCTGCCACAGCCCGAGAGGGCCACCGTCATGCCGAGTGCGGCGATCGCCGCGGTCAGACCCAAGAAGCGACGCTGCACCGCTCTTCCCCACCCTCTGTCGTTGCGTGCCCGTGTCGTCCCAGTCGGTCCCCCGTGATGTCCTCTGAGATGAGCTGCGATTGTCCACCATGTGGACGCATGAGGTCTACTCCACTGCGTATCGCTTCCACAACGCTGTCCCTGGACCGGCGGGCATTGCCCGGGTGCGCCGCGGCCTGCTAAGCACGTGGCGGCACGAAGTGGTCGGTGCCGGTCCCGAGTAACGAGTACGTCGCTAGGAGCCTTGCCGCATGTCCCGTACCGCAGCAGAGATAGCCACCCAGCCCGCCTGCTGGCGCCGAGCGGCCGAAGCCGCCGCCGCCTTCGAGGGACTGCCGGAGCCGGGCGAGCGGGTCGCCGTCACCGGCTGCGGGACGTCCTGGTTCATGGCGATCGCGTACGCGGCGCTGCGGGAGGCGGCGGGGCTGGGCGAGACGGATGCCTTCGCGTCATCGGAGTTCCCGTCGGGGCGTACGTACGACCGGGTCGTCGCGATCACCCGCTCGGGGACGACGACGGAGGTCCTGGACCTGCTGGCCGAACTGCGCGGCAGGGTGCCGACGCTGGCCCTGACCGCGGACCCGAAGACGCCGGTGATGGACGCGGCGGACGCGGTGGCGGTGCTGGACTGGGCGGACGAGGAATCGGTGGTCCAGACCCGTTTCGCCACGACCGCGCTGGCCTTTCTGCGGGCCGGTCTGGGTGACATCCCCGGCGTGAAGTCGGTCGCCGAGGCGGCGGTCGACGCGGAACTCGCGCTCACGGAGCCGCTTGCGGACGCGGTGGTCGGGGCGGAGCAGTGGACGTTCCTGGGTCAGGGCTGGACATACGGGCTCGCGCTGGAGGCGGGCCTGAAGATGCGCGAGGCGGCGGGGGCGTGGACGGAGTCGTACCCGGCGATGGAGTACCGCCACGGCCCGATCTCGATCACGGGCCCGGGCCGGGTGGCATGGGTCTTCGGCACGCTCCCGGAGGGCCTGTCCCTGGACGTCGCGCGGGTCGGCGGCACGCTGGTGGCCCGCCAGGAGACGGACCCCCTGGCGGACCTGATCCGCGCGCAGCGGCTTGCGGTGACGCTGGCGGAGTCGCGGGGCTTCGACCCGGACCGGCCGAGGAACTTGACGCGTAGCGTGATCTTGAGCTGAGGCGGGGCGGGCACCCCTGCGCCTACCCCTCGGGTGATCGGGTCTGTGGCCTGCCGCCGGGGAGGGGCCGTGCAGGGNNACCGGGCAACCCCCAGGCCCGCGGCCCCCGCACCCCACCCCTCGGGTGATCGGGTCTGTGGCCTGCCGCCGGGGAGGGGCCGTGCAGCGTCGTCCCCGCAGGGGATCGGCGGCCGAACCCAGTGATCAACACGAACCCCTTGCCGCCGCCGACCCCGAGGAGTCGAGCCCGGAGGGGCCCCAGAACCCCCACCCCACGCCACCGGGCAACCCCCAGGCCCGCACAGCGGAACGCCCGCACCCCACGCCACCGGGCAACCCCGGGCCCGCACCGGCCGCGCCCAGCGACCCGCACCTCGAACACTCCGCCGTTTGTATGGTGCCGCAACAATCCGGCGTAGTGGACTAGACCTTTCTCCGGTCCAACCTTCAGACTGTCCATGTGAGACACGTCATCGCCCTCGATGTGGGCGGCACCGGCATGAAAGCCGCCCTGGTCGGGGTGGACGGCACCCTCCTCCACGAGGCCCGTCGCCCCACCGGCCGCGAGCGCGGGCCCGACGCCGTCGTCGAGTCCATCCTCCGCTTCGCCGGCGAGCTCCGCGCGTACGGCCAGGAGCACCTCGGCCACAGCGCCCTCGCCGCCGGCGTCGCCGTCCCCGGGATCGTCGACGCCGGCCGCGGCATCGCCGTCTACGCCGCCAACCTCGGCTGGCGCGACGTACCCCTGCGCGCCCTCGTCGCCGAACGCATCGGCGGCGTCCCCGTCGCGCTCGGGCACGACGTCAGGACCGGCGGGCTCGCCGAGGGACGGATCGGGGCAGGCAAGGGCGCCGACCGGTTCCTGTTCGTGCCGCTCGGCACCGGGATCGCCGGTGCCATCGGCATCGCCGGGCGGATCGAGGCCGGTGCCCACGGATACGCCGGCGAGATCGGCCACATCGTCGTCCGCCCCGACGGCCCCGATTGCGGCTGCGGCCAGCGCGGCTGCCTCGAGACGCTCGCCTCCGCCGCCGCGGTGACCCGCGCCTGGGCCGAGGCGAGCGGCGACCCGGACGCGGACGCCGCCCACTGCGCGAAGGCTGTCGAGTCCGGTGACCGGCGGGCCGTACGCGTCTGGCACGACGCAGTCGACGCCCTCGCCGCCGGCCTCGTCACCGCGCTCACCTTGCTGGACCCGCGCACACTGATCATCGGTGGCGGTCTCGCCGAGGCGGGAGAAACCTTGTTCACACCACTGAGGGCCGCCGTCGAGGAGCGAGTGACGTTCCAGAAGCTGCCCGCCATCGTCCCGGCTGCCCTCGGGGACACCGCTGGATGTCTGGGCGCGGGACTGCTCGCCTGGGATCTGCTCGCCACCGACTCGGAGGTAACCGCCTAATGGCCGCACGCCCCGTACGCGCCACAAGCGCCGCACGCGCCGCACGCGCCGAAAGCACCGTTCTCACCGGCGCCCGGGTCGTCCTGCCGACCGGGACCGTCGAGAACGGACGGCTCGTCGTCGAGGGCACGAAGATCGCCGACGTCGCGCCCGACAACGCGCACGCGGACGCGCTCGTCCTCGATCTGACCGGCCACTGGGTCGTCCCCGGCTTCGTCGACATCCACAACCACGGCGGCGGCGGCGCCTCCTTCACCTCCGGCAGCGCCGAGGACGTACTGAAGGGCGTGCGGACCCACCGCGAGCACGGCACGACCACGCTCGTCGCGTCCACCGTGACCGGCGAGATGGACTTCCTCACCCACCGCGCCGGCTTCCTCTCGGAGCTCGTCGAGCAGGGGGACCTCGCCGGCATCCACTTCGAGGGCCCCTTCATCTCGCCGTGCCGCAAGGGCGCCCACAGCGAGAAGCTGCTGCGCCATCCCGACCCGGCGGAGGTGCGCAAGCTGATCGACGCCGCGCGCGGCACCGCGCGGATGATGACGCTCGCCACCGAGCTGCCCGGCGGCATCGACTCCGTACGGCTGCTCGCCGAGCAGGGCGTGATCGCCGCGATCGGCCACACGGACGCGACGTACGAGCAGACCGTCGAGGCGATCGAGGCGGGCGCGACCGTGGCGACGCACCTGTTCAACGCGATGCCCGCCCTCGGCCACCGCGCGCCGGGCCCGATCGCCGCGCTCCTGGAGGACGAGCGGATCACGGTCGAGCTGATCAACGACGGCACGCATCTGCACCCCGCCGCCCTGGAGCTCGCCTTCCACCGCGCGGGCGCGGGCCGCGTCGCCTTCATCACGGACGCCATGGACGCGGCGGGCTTCGGCGACGGCCGCTACCAGCTCGGCCCGCTCGCGGTCGACGTCAAGGACGGGGTCGCCCGGCTGGTCGACGGCGGCTCGATCGCCGGCTCGACGCTCACTTTGGACACCGCGTTCAGGCGCGCGGCGACCATCGACAGGCTGCCGGTGGAGGAGGTCGTCCAGGCCATCTCGGCCAACCCCGCGAGACTGCTCGGCGTGTACGACAAGGTCGGCTCGCTGGAGCCGGGCAAGGACGCCGACCTGGTGGTACTCGACGCGGACTTCACGCTCAAGGGCGTGATGCGCAAGGGCGAATGGGTGGTTGAGCCCCAAGTGGGGTGATTTCTATGCAAGTTGCGGCAAGGCGGTTGGCCCGGGGGTCTGGGCCAACCGCCTTGCGTTTGGCATGATCAGGGCCCGTACGAGCACGGCAAGCGCGTTCTGTGGGGGGTGAAACGGGTGATCCTGACGGTCACGCTCAACGCCGCCCTGGACATCACGTACACGGTCCCCGTATTGACCCCGCACGCCAGCCACCGCGTCCGCGAGGTCCGCGAACGCCCCGGCGGCAAGGGACTCAACGTCGCCCGCGTGCTGGCAGCACTGGGCCACGAGAGCGTCGTCACCGGTTTCGCCGGCGGGCCCGTCGGAGCCGTACTGCGCGATCTGCTGGCCCCACTCGCTCCGCACGACGCGCTCGTCCCGATCGCCGGCACCAGCCGCCGCACGCTCGCCGTCGTGGACGACGCGAGCGGCGACACCACCCAGCTGAACGAGACGGGCCCCACGGTCAGCCCCGCCGAATGGGCCGCGTTCCTCTCCTCCTACGACTCCCTCCTGCGGGAGGCCCGGGCCGTCGCCCTGTGCGGCAGCCTGCCGCCGGGCATCCATGTGGGCGCGTACGCCCAACTGGTCCGCCGGGCCCACGCCGCGGACGTCCCCGTACTCCTCGACACCAGCGGCGAACCGCTGCGCCGCGGCATCGCCGCCCGCCCCGACCTGGTCAAGCCGAACGCCGACGAACTCGCCCGGCTCACCGGCTCCCGCGAACCGCTGCGCGCCGCCCGCGACGCCCGCCGCCGCGGCGCGCACACAGTGGTCGCCTCGCTCGGCCCGGACGGCGTGCTCGCGGCCACCCCCGAAGGCGTCTGGCAGGCGACCCCGCCCGCCCCGGTAAAGGGCAACCCGACGGGCGCGGGCGACTCGGCGGTCGCCGGGCTGCTCTCCGGACTCGTGGAACGGCTGCCGTGGCCGGAACGGCTGGCCCGCGCCGTCGCCCTGTCGGCGGCGACCGTACTGGCCCCGGCGGCGGGCGAGTTCGACGCCGTCGCGTACGAGGACCTGCTGCCGCGCATAGCGGTGACCGAGCGCGTGGCCGCGGCGTGAGCCCCCACAGCGAGCGCACAATCGGGCCCAGCCGCCCGGGAATTGGGGGGCGCCATGCCACTCGTCAGCACCGGTGAACTCGTCTCGGCAGCCGCGGCCGAGAGCCGCGGCATCGCCGCCTTCAACGTCATCACCCTGGAGCACGCGGAGGCGATCGCCGCCGGGGCCGAGCGGGCAGGCGCGCCCGCGATCCTGCAGATATCCGAGAACGCGGTGAAGTTCCACGGCGGCAAGCTCTGCGCGATCGCCGCCGCCGCATCCGCGGTCGCCCGCGCGTCCACCGCCCCGCTCGCCCTCCACCTCGACCATGTCGTCTCCGCGGACCTGCTGCGGGCGGCGGCCGACGAGGGCTTCAGCTCGGTGATGTTCGACGCCTCGAAGCTGCCGTACGACGAGAACGTCAAAGCCACGGCGGACGCGGTGCGCCGGTGCCACGAGCGCGGCCTCTGGATCGAGGCGGAGCTCGGCAAGGTCGGCGGCAAGGACGGCGAGCCCCCGCTCGACGCCCACGCCCCCGGTGTCCGCACCGCCCCGTCCGAGGCCGCGGCCTACGTCGCCGACACGGGCGTGGACGCGCTGGCCGTGGCGGTCGGCTCCTCCCACGCGATGACGCGGCGCACGGCGTCGCTGGACCACACCCTGATCGCCGACCTGCGGCACGCGGTCCCGGTCCCCCTCGTCCTGCACGGCTCCTCCGGCGTCCCGGACGAGGAGATCCGCCGCGCGGTCGCCGCCGGCATGGTCAAGATCAACGTCGGTACTGCGCTCAATACGGCGTTCACGGGCGCGGTCCAGGCCTTCCTGGAGGCCGACCCGTCGACGGTGGACCCCCGGAAATACCTCGCCCCGGCTCGCGAAGCGATGGCCGGGACGGTGGCGGGTTTCCTGCGGACGATCCGAGCGTGATCAGCCGTTCCTGACCTCGAGCCAGTCGAGAATGGCGTTGCACTGGTTGCCCTGCTCGCAGGAGATCTTGAGCTCGTTCTCGCCCTGCTTCAGAGTGACCGGCGCCCAGGTGGTCTGCCAGTTCTTGTCCCAGGCCGGGTCGGTGGACTTGATGAAGTTCTTCAGCCCCAGCGGGCTGCTGTTCGCCTTGCCGTTGACGGTCAGCGTGGCGTTGGCATCCTGGGCCGGGATGGCGTAGCGCACATAGAGCTTGTACGCGCCGGGCTCCGTGATCTTCGCCTTCCAGGTGACCGATGCGCCCACCGCGTTGAAGCCGGTCACAAACGCGCCGCCCGAACCCTGCGCGCCCTTGATGTCCTTCGCCAGCGCCGCCGGCGCGCCCAGCTGCAGCGTCGCCGCGTCCTGCTTCGGCAGCTCCACCGGCTCCGCCTGATTCGACGGCTCATCGCTGGGCTTCACCGACTCGCCCGAGGTCGCGCCGCCGTTCCCGGCCGGCTGGCCGCCCGCCTTGTCGTCCTCCCCGCCGCTCGTCATCAGCGCCGCGCCGATGCCGATCACCACGACCGCGACCACCGCGATCGCGCCGATCAGCAGGCCCTTGGTGTTGGGGCCGCCGCTGCGGCCGCCACCATGGCCGTGGCCATTGCCGTGGCCGTTGCCCTGCTGCTGGGGCAGGGTCTGGCGGGTGGGGGCGCCGCCGGGGTGGGTCTCGGGCGCCGCGTACTGCGCGGTCGGCTGGCCCTGCGGTGCGTAGGCCTGCTGCGGCACCTGGCCGTACTGGCGCTCGCCGACCGTCCGTACCTGGTTGTACGAGGTTCTGGGGACCCCAGGCTGCGCGGCGGGACCCGGGTAGCCGTAACCGCGGCCCTGGCTGGGCGGTGTGGCGCCCGCTGCCCGTCCGTCCTCATAGAGGTAGCCGAACGGATCGTCGTTCTCGGGCGTGCTCGCGCCGTTGTTCGCGGCCGTCATCCCTAGTCACTCCTCACCATGTCGTCAGCACATCGCCGACGCGGGCGAGCCTACCCGGTTCGGAGTAACCCAGAGGGTGTTGTTGCCCTCAGCCGGCCCGCCGGTGCACTTTCGCCCGGGACCGCTTCTCGATGTACATCCGCTGGTCAGCAGATTGCAAGACCTCTTCCACCGACATCCCGCAGCTCGCCCAGCCGATCCCGAAGCTCGCCCCGACGCGGACCCCTCTGCCGCCGACCCTGATCGGCAGGATGATCGCGTTCCGCAGGCGAACGGCCAGGTCGGCGGCGTCCGCCGCGCCCAGGCCGTCGGCGAGGACGACAAACTCGTCACCGCCGAGCCGGGCGACCGTGTCGTTGTCGCGTACGAGAGTGGTGAGCCGGCGCGCGACCTCGACAAGCACCGTGTCACCCGTCTGATGCCCGAACCGGTCGTTGATCGACTTGAAGCCGTCCAGGTCGCAGAAGAGGACCGCGAGCCCCTTCGTCCCGTCGTCGACCTCGCCGTCGGGGGCGACCGCGTGCACATGGTGGTCGTACGGCACGCCCGTCGTCTCGAAATCGAAGCCGTCACCGCCGAGGATGCGCTCCGTGTCGGACTCGTAGGCGGCGTCCAGCGCCTCGATTGCCGTCTCCCGCGCCGCGTGCGGCCGCTCGCACAGCCGGGAGCTGAGCCGGGCGCGCAGTTCGGCGCTGTTGGGCAGGCCGGTGAGCGAGTCGTGCGAGGCGCGGTGGGCGAGCTGCAGCTCGTGGCGCTTGCGCTCCTCGATGTCCTCGACATGGGTCAGCAGAAAACGGGGGCCGTCCGCGGTGTCGGCGACGACGGAGTTACGCAGCGAGACCCAGAGGTACGTCCCGTCCCGGCGGCCGAGACGCAGCTCGGCCCGGCCTCCCTCCGCGGATGTACGCAGCAGGGTGCCGACGTCCTCGGGGTGGACGAGATCGGCGAAGGAGTACCGGCGCATCGCGGCCGCCGGACGGCCGAGCAGCCGGCACAGGGCGTCATTGGTGCGCAGCAGCCGGCCGTGCTGGTCGCCGCCCATCTCGGCTATGGCCATGCCGCTCGGCGCGTACTCGAAGGCCTGCCGGAAGGACTCCTCGCTGGCGCGCAGGGCCTGCTGCTCGCGCTCGAGTCGGACCAGGGCGCGCTGCATGTTTGCTCGCAACCGGGCGTTGCTGATCGCAATGGCCGCCTGGGAGGCGTACATCTGGAGTGCTTCCTGGCCCCAGGGTCCGGGGCGGCGTCCGTTGCGCGGCCGGTCGACGGAGATGACGCCGAGGAGTTCACGGCCGCCGCCCGACGCGTACATGGGGGCGTAGAGCCGGTCCTGCGGGTGCCACTCGTCCTCGAAGCGGGGATCGGGGCCTTCGGTGTGCCACTGCGGGACGTCGTCCTCGATGAGCACCCAGCCCTCGGTGTGCGGTATGAAGCGGAGCTCGCCCCACGCCTCGCCCATGGACAGCCGCCGCTCCCAGGAGGGGCGCGAGCCGACCCGTCCGGTGATCAGGGCTTCCGCGGCGGCGCTGCCGGCGAACGCGGCGACGACGAGGTCACCGTCGGGGCGAACGAGATTGACGCAGGCCAGTTCGTAGCCGAGTCCCGCGACGATGCCGTCGGCGACGGTCTGCAGGGTGTCGGCCAGGCTCCGGGCAGTGTTGAGGTCTGCGACGACCTGGTGCAGCTGCCGCAGGGTCGCAAGACGGACGTAGGGCTCCGACTCGGTCTCCATTGCTCGCTCTCCCCGAGACCTCGACAGCAAACTCCAGGCTTCTCATCGGCATTCTTGGTGCGGCATCACGGCCACTGAATCACAGCGAGCTGTCCACTCGGTACACAGGGTCAACAATTACTGCACTCTGTGACTCAAGTCACATAAGAGGGTGATTGGTTGCGGGCGCGGGGTGGGAGCGCTTCGTGGCTTTCCTGAACGCAAATCCACTGCGCCTGCTCTGCGCCCCGTAGTGCGCCGGTCCTGCGCCCCGTCCTGGTGCCCTGCGCCGCAGCCGCGCGCCGGTCCGGATTGGTCCCGCGCGGGCCCGGATCGGTCCCGTGCCGGTCCGGATCGGTCGTGCGCCGGTCCGGATCGGTCCTGCGCCGGTCCTAGGACCTGGCTGGTCCCCCGGGCCGATGCGGCGCCGGACGGCGGAGGCTAGCGTTCTCGTGTGTTGCAGACGACCCCCACTTCCGCCGCAGATGCCATCCCCCATGCTGAGGGGGTGAGCAACGAGGAGTTCCGCGCCGCCATGTCCCGGCTGGCCGCCGGTGTGGTGCTGGTGACCGCGCACGACCCCGACGACGGCCCGCGCGGCGAGGACGTCGGCATGACCGCGACCGCGTTCATGTCGGTGTCGCTGGACCCCCCGCTGGTGCTGGTGAGCCTGCGCAACGGCTCGCGCATGGACGACCTGCTCGCTGAGCAGCCGCTGTGGGGGGTGTCGGTGCTGTCGGAGAGCCAGCGGCACATCGCCGGGCGGTTCGCGATGAAGGGGCGGGTCAGCGACCGCCTGCTGTTCGAGGACATCCCGTACACGCGGGGTGAGGTGAGCGGATCGCTGCTGGTCAGGGGCGCGCTGACGACGCTGGAATGCCGTACGGAACAACGCGTCGAGACGGGCGACCACACACTGGTGATCGGCCGGGTGCTGGCGGCGGGGCTGCCGAGCGGGGACGGGGGGCCGCTGGTGCATTTCCGCGGCCGATACCGCCAGTTGAGCTGACGCTCCGCGGCGGGACAGCGGCCGGGACGACTGCCGGGCGAACCTAGTCCCAGGCGCGGCCCGTGCGGCCCCGTTTTGTGTCCGCGCGTTGCTTCTTCTCTCGCAGGCGGCGTTCATTGATGCCGCGCGGGATCTTCGTCGCCCGGCGGGGCCGCGGTGGCGGCGCCGTCGCCTCTGCGAGCAGCGTCGCCAGGCGCACCGCCGCCGTTTCGCGGTTGCGCCACTGCGAGCGGTGCTCCGATGAGCGTACGGCGATCACCCCGCCGACCATCCGGCCCGCGAGCCGCTCCATCGCGCGGTCCTTCCAGACCTGCGGCAGCGCCTCCGTCTTGGCGAGGTCGAAGCGGAGCTCCACCTGTGAGTCGCTGGTGTTGACGTGCTGGCCACCCGGCCCGGACGACCGCGAGAAACGCCACATGAGCTCGGCCTCCGGCAGGGAGACCGAACCGCGGATGATGTAGGGACCGGACATGCCCCCCATGGTCGCGTGCCGCGCCGTTCGCGTCACCCGCTTTTCCGCACCCGCTTTTCCGCACCCGCTTTCCGCGCCGTCTGTCCGCAGTGACTGCCCGCCGCCGCTTTCCGCCGCGCTTTCGCGACCCAGCACGGCCGAGTGCAGCCGAGTACGGCAAATAAAGAATGGCGGGTGGAACTTGGCAGTCCCCTGCCTGCGTTATGACGGGTGACGGTAGCTTCGGGAGCGCTCGAAGACCGCACATTCGACCACGAAGGGGACTTCCCAATGGCAGTAAGCCTGTCCAAGGGCGGCAACGTCTCGCTCACCAAGGAGGCCCCGGGCCTGACCGCCGTCACGGTCGGCCTTGGCTGGGACGTCCGCACCACCACCGGCACGGACTTCGACCTCGACGCCTCCGCGATCGGCGTCAACCCCGGTGGCAAGGTCGCCTCCGACGCCCACTTCGTCTTCTTCAACAACAAGGCGACGCCCGACCAGACCATCGTCCACACCGGTGACAACCGCACCGGCGAGGGCGGCGGCGACGACGAGCAGATCAACGTCAACCTGGCGGGTCTGCCGGCCGACGTCGACAAGATCGTCTTCCCGGTCTCGATCTACGACGCCGTCAACCGCAGCCAGAACTTCGGCCAGGTGCGCAACGCCTACATCCGCATCGTCAACCAGGCCGGCGGCGCCGAGCTCGCGCGCTACGACCTGAGCGAGGACGCCGCCACCGAGACCGCGATGGTCTTCGGCGAGCTCTACCGCAACGGCGCGGAGTGGAAGTTCCGCGCGGTCGGCCAGGGTTACGCCTCGGGTCTTGAGGGCATCGCCCGTGACTTCGGCGTCAACCTCTGACGCTCACCGCAGTGTTCAGGGAGCCCCCGGCCACGCGGCCGGGGGCTCCCTGCTCTCCGCCCGCTCTCCGCCTGCCCGCCCGCTCCGCTACGGCCGCGCCGGCTTCTTGTCGCCGTACAGCCAGGTGCCCCACAGCTTCTCCAGGTCCATGCCGGACTGCTCCTCCACGTACGCGGTGAAGTCGGCGGTCGAGGCATTGCCGTGCCGGTGCGCCTTCGCCCAGCCCTCCAGGATCCTGTAGAAGGAATCCTCGCCGACCGCCTGGCGGATCTTGTGGATGACCATCGCTCCGCGCCCGTACACCGGCTGGCCTGAGACCTCGGCCGCGGAGGGCGGATCGGCAGGCGGGAAGGCCCAGTTTTTCTCGTTGTCGAAGGCCTCCTCGAAGCTCTCCTGGGCCGGGGTGTCCTCGAAGTCCTCGGCCCAGATCCACTCCGCGTACGTGGCGAGGCCCTCGTTGAGCCACATGTCCTTCCAGGACTCGGGCGTCACGGAGTTGCCGTACCACTGGTGCGCGATCTCGTGGACAAGCGTCTCGACGTCGAATTCTCCCGCCGGGAAGACGGGCCTGGTCTGGGTCTCCAGGGCGTACCCGACCTCGTCCGTCGGGACGACGATCGCGCCGATGGAGGAGAAGGGGTAGGGGCCGAAGTTCTCCTTCGCCCACTTCATGATCTCGGGGATACGGGCGAGCAGCTGCGCGCTCTCGCCGGCCACAGCCGGGTCGACGGCGGTGTGGACGTCCAGGCCGGAGGACGTGCGAGAGCGCTCCACCTTGTACTCGCCGATGGCGAGCGTGGCGAGGTAACTGGCCATCGGCTCCTTCGACTTCCAGGCGAAGGTGGTGCGGCCGCCGGTGGTGTGCTCGCTCTTCAACTCCCCGTTGGAGATGGCCTTCAGCCGCTCGGGGACGGTGACGGTGATGTCGTACGCGGCCTTGTCACTCGGGTGGTTGTTGCTGGGGAACCAGGTCATCGACCCGGTGGGCTCGCCGACCGCGAGCGTGCCGTCCGCGGTCTTCAGCCAGCCCTCCACGTCGCCTTCCTCCTCGTCGCCGACCTCCCCGCCGCTGCCCTGGTTGATGATCTCCTGCGGCTCCCCGGAGTAGCGGACGACGGTGCGGAAGGTCTTGCCCTTCTCGATGTCGCGGTGCGGGCGCAGCGTCAGCTCGTCACCCGCGTGGTTGGCGGCGGCCCTCTTGCCGTCGACGGTGGCGCTGTCGACGGTCAGCTTGTGGAGGTCGAGATTGAAGGCGCTCAGGTCCTGGGTGGCACGGGCGGTGATCTCGGCGGTGCCCTCGATGCGGCCCGTCTCCGGCTCGTAGGCGAGATTGAGGGCGTAGTGCTGGACGTCGTAACCGCCGTTGCCGAGACCGCCGAAGAGCGGATCGCGTACGCCTGATGCGCCCGGCTTGCCGTGCACGGCCGCCCCGCCGTCGGTGCATCCCGCGAGGAGAAGCAGGGCGACGGCGGGCGTCAGGGTGCGTAGCGCCAGATTGCGTACGAGAGTTCGCTGATCCACACAGTTGATCCTATGGGTGCGGGTATCGGAGCCGCGGGCCCATATCCGGCCGATCCCCGGATCTACGGATCTACGGCGCCCAGGGCCGGCGATGCCCGGCGGGGCAGCCGGACTCGGAGTGGGGCGCCCCCCGTGACACCATCACCCCGTGCTCGACATCGGCTACTCCCTCTCCCGTCGCTTCCCCGACCCCCCGCAGACCGACTACCGCCGCGCGGACGTCCAGGCCCTGCGGCACGACCTGTTCTGCGGGGACGTCTATCTCGCCGACACCAAAGAGGACCGCGAGGTCTCCACAGCCTGGGGATGGGTGCCGGTGCTCGACTTCGCCTGGGCGCTGTGCGACATCGTCGAGCGGATCGACCGCGACCCGCTCGGCAGCCGCGCCGCCAAACCCCAGCACGCCGAGCTGGACTTCACCGAGTCCGCCGACCGGATGCTCTTCGAGCGTCGCTTCGGCTGGGTCGATGTCGAGGCCGACTGGATGCCGGGCGACGAACCACCCCTGACTTTCAGCCACACCGAGCTGCGCCGCGAGGCCCGCGACTTCCTGCACGATCTGATCGCGGATCTGTCCGACATGCACGAGGGGCTCGAAGACAACCCAGTCGTATGGGACCTCCAGGCCCGTTTTCCGCGCCTCTAAGTGTATTGACCCGCAGCGTCCCGAGGCTGTTGACCTCAAGCGGGCTTGAGGTTGGAGGGTGTTCCCGAAGAGCCACGAGTCAGCTCAGAGGAGCCCGTCATGCACGCCATCCGCCTCCACACCTTCGGCCCCGCCGAGAACCTTCACCACGAGCGGACCGATGCCCCGCTACCCGGCCCCGGCCAGGTGCGGATCGCCGTCGCCGCGGCCGGCGTCCATCTCCTCGACACCGCCCTGCGCGAAGGCATGACCGGCCCCTACCCGGCCCCCGTCGAGCTGCCCACCATTCCCGGTCGCGAGGTCGCGGGCGTGGTCGAGTCGCTCGGCGAAGGCACCGATCCGGGCTGGCTCGGCAAGCGGGTCGTGGTCCACCTCGGCATGGCGCCCGGAGGCTACGCGGAGCTCGCCGTCGCCGCGGCCGCCAAGTTGCACGAGATCCCGGGCACCCTCGACGAGGCCGAGGCCGTCGCAATGATCGGGACGGGCCGTACGACGATGGGCATCCTGCAGTTCACCGAGCTCGGCCCCGACGACATCGCGATCGTCCCGGCCGCGGCCGGCGGCATCGGCACACTGCTCGTGCAGTACGCGAAGAACGCCGGCGCCCTCGTCATCGGCCTCGCGGGCGGCCCCGCCAAGGTCTCCCGGGTCCTCGAGAACGGCGCCGACCTGGCCGTCGACTACTCCCAGGAATCCGTCGGGGAGATCCCGGGCAGCCCGAGCTGGCCCGACCAGGTCCGCGCCCACCTCGGCGAGCGGCGCGCGACCGTCGTGTTCGACTCGGTGGGCGGGGCGACCGCCCGCGCCGCAGTCGACCTCCTCGGCAAGGGCGGCAAGCACATCGTCTTCGGCTGGTCGGGCACGGGCCTGCACGACGGTGAGCCGCTGACCTACACGGACGAGGAGCTGGCGGAGCGCGGCATCACCTCCGAGAGCGTGCTCGGCCCGGTGATGATCCAGAAGGCGGGCGGCGACATACGCGCACTGGAAGAGCGCTCCCTCGCCGAGGCCGCATCGGGCCGGCTGCGCCCCGCCGTGCAGCGCTTCCCGCTCGCCGAGGCGGCCGCGGCCCACCGCGCACTGGAGAGCCGGGGCACGATGGGCAAGGTCGTCCTCGTCCCCTGAGCCCAAGAACCGAGTGGCGCAAGAACCGAGCGAGCCTGAGAACCGACCGGCGCAAGACCGACCGGCCCTAAGAACCGACCGGCGCCCTAAGAACCAAGCGGCCCAAGAACCGAGCGAGCCTGAGAACCGAGTTCGGTGAGCACCTCGTCGGTCAGCCGGTAGACCGTCCACTCGTCCTGCGGCTTCGCTCCCAGTGCGCGGTAGAAGTCGATCGACGGGGTGTTCCAGTTCAGTACGGACCACTCCAGGCGCTCGTAGCCGCGCTCCACACAGATCCGCGCCAGCTCTACCAGCAGCGCCTTGCCGTATCCGCCGCCGCGCAGCCCCGGCCGTACGTACAGATCCTCCAAAAAGATGCCGTGCACCCCACGCCACGTCGAGAAATTGAGGAACCAGAGCGAGAAGCCCGCGACCTCCCCGTCCGCCGTCTCCGCGATATGCGCGAAGGCGGCGGGCCGATCGCCGAACAGCGCCTCGTGCAGCTGCTCCTCGCTCGCTCTGGCCTCTTCCAGGGCCTTCTCGTACTCGGCGAGTTCGCGGATCATGCGGTGGATCTCGGGGACATCAGCGGGTGTGGCGTGACGAATCATGCGGTCAGCCTGCCTGCCGCCCCGCCCGCTGTGCGAGCAGTATCCGACCGATGGACACCTGCTCCGCCGCGAGTTTGAGGGCGGCGGGCGTACCGTCCGGGCGCTCCGCCGGCAGGACGAGCGCGCACCAGCCGTGCATGGGGCGACCGGTCTGCCGCAGCTCCCAGCGCTCCAGGAAGTCGGCGGCCCGCTGCGGCAGCGCGGCGATGAACTCCCGGCCCGCGTCGCCCCCGTACTTGAACTGCGTGGCCGCCGGCTCTTCCGGTGATCCCGGCGCTGACGAGGCCGAACGCGGGGGCCGTCCGTCGTCGCATCGCGGCACTGCCGGTAGCCTCCCGCCCATGAGCAGGAGCACCGTCAACGGCGGAATATCGTTCTGGTACGCGCAGGAGGGCACCCCCGTTCCCCGGGAGCCCCTCCCCGGTGACGCCACCGCGGACATCTGCATCGTCGGCGGCGGATACACCGGTCTGTGGACGGCGTACTACCTCAAGAAGGCCGTGCCCTTCCTGAACATCACGGTCCTCGAGGGCAAGTTCTGCGGCTACGGCGCCTCCGGCCGCAACGGCGGCTGGCTCTACAACGGGGTCGCCGGCCGCGACCGCTACGCCAGGCTCCACGGCCACGACGCCGCCGTGCGCCTCCAGCAGGCCATGAACGACACCGTCGACGAGGTGGTGCGCGTCGCCGCGGAAGAGGGCGTCGACGCCGACATTCACCAGGGCGGCGTACTCGAAGTCGCCTATACCCCGGCCCAGTTGACCCGCCTCAAGGCCTTCCACGCCGTCGAGATCGCCTTCGGCGAGAAGGACCGCGTACTGCTCGGCGCCCGCGAGACCGCCGAGCGCGTACGCGTCACCGGAGCCGTCGCCTCCACCTGGACCCCGCACGGCGCCCGCCTGCACCCCGTGAAGCTCGTCAAGGGCCTGGCGGCGGCCGTCGAAGCACTGGGCGTCACCATCCACGAGTCGACGCCCGTCACGGAGATCAAGCCCAAGCACGCCATCACGCCGTACGGCACGGTCCGCGCCCCGTACATCCTGCGCTGCACCGAGGGCTTCACCGCGAGCCTCAAGGGCCAAAAGCGCGACTGGCTCCCCATGAACTCCTCCATGATCGCGACGGAACCACTCCCCCCGTCCGTCTGGGACACAATCGGCTGGGACGGTCGCGAGGCCCTCGGCGACATGGCTCACGCCTACATGTACGCGCAGCGCACCGCGGACGACCGCATCGCCCTGGGCGGCCGGGGCGTCCCGTACCGCTTCGGCTCGAAGACCGACAACGACGGCCGCACCCAGCCCGCCACCATCGAAGCGCTGCGCGAGATCCTGATCCGCCTCTTCCCGACCACCGCGGGCGTCCGCATCGACCACGCCTGGTCGGGCGTCCTCGGCGTCCCCCGCGACTGGTGCGCCACGGTCACCCTGGACCGCTCCACCGGCCTCGGCTGGGCGGGCGGCTACGTCGGCTCCGGCGTGGCCACCACCAACCTCGCGGCCCGGACCCTGCGCGACCTGATCCAGCAGGACTCGGGCCAGGCGGGCGGCACCGAACTCACCTCGCTGCCCTGGGTGAACCACAAGGTCCGCAAGTGGGAGCCGGAGCCGCTGCGCTGGCTGGGCGTGCACGGCATGTACGCGGCCTACCGCGCGGCGGACCGCCGGGAGGCGGGCGCGCGCACGGTGGAGACGGACCGCATCGCGCGGGTGGCGGACAAAATCGCGGGCCGCCACTAAGCCCTACCTGCTGGTCCGGCAGCGCGTCGAACGAGACCCGGATCGCCGCCTTGTCACCACTGGCGGCGGTCACCGCGCGCACGGAACCGTCAGGCGTACGCGTGTTGTTGAAGAAGACGAAGTGGTCGTCGCTGAGCACCCGGCCGCCGTGGCAGACGAGCGCGCACACGTCCATCGCCACGCTGCCGGCCCACGTCATACCCAGCACGTTGAAGTCACCGGCATCGTCCGCCTCCGACAGCGGGTCCGGAACCGACGCTCCCGTGCCCGCACCAAGCCGCCCGCGCAGACCGTAGCGCCCCAGCAGATCGACCGGCTCGGTGCCGGTGGGGCGCATGGGAGGGCGAGTGCCAGTGAGATCACTGTGTGGTTCGGCTGGGTAGGGTCCCGAGGCATGACTGCCTCAGAGCCGACCATCCTCGCCACCTCGGGTGGTCACCGCGTCGGGGACCGCACAATGGTGGCCTTCGACGCTCTCGTGCACCATGCCGTCGACCTGTCCGGGGTTGATGGACGTCGGCCCCGGGTTATGTACGTCGGTACGGCAATCGGCGACGCCGAGCACTTCACTGCACGCATGAGCGAGGCCGCTCGAGTCGCAGGATTCGACCTGACCCCGCTGCATCTCTTCCCCATGCCGAACCTTGAGGACGTCGAGGGCGCCGTGCTCGATCAGGACGTCGTCTGGGTGATGGGCGGCTCGGTTGCGAACCTGTTGGCGGTGTGGCGGGTCCACGGGCTCGACGCCATCTTCCGTCGCGCTTGGGAGACAGGTGTCGTGCTCAGCGGTGTCAGTGCGGGGTCGATCTGTTGGTTCCAGGGCGGCACCACCGACTCCTTCGGCCCCGAACTACGGCCGCTCACCGACGCACTCGGCTTCCTGCCCTACGGGAACGGTGTCCACTACGACAGCGACAAGGGGCGGCGTCCACTGGTGCACCAGCTCGTCGCGGACGGCACCTTGCCCACCACACACTGCACCGACGACGGGGTCGGCCTCGTCTACCGGGGAACCGAACTCGTTGAAGTTGTCGCGGAAGTGGCGGGTAAGGGTGCCTATCTCGTTGCGCGCGACGGCGACTCGGCCGTCGAAGAACGCATGGAACCGCGCCTGCTGCCGCGACAGCGGAGCTAGAAGCGGCAACACATGCGAAAGGACCTCCGCCCGGAAGCGGAGGCCCTTTCTCTCGATCAGAAGAAGCCGTTCAGGTTCCACCAGTCGGTGGCCGTCTCCTCGCGCGAGTCCAGCGCGCCGTTGCCGCGGCCCGGGTACACGAGCTGGCAGCCGACGCCTCGGCAGCCTTCGCCGACATAGCTGCTCTTGGTGGTGGTGACGAGGTCGGCACGGCCATCGCCGGTGACATCGCCCAGGCCCAGGAACGAGTCCATGCCGTTCCAGCCGCCGTTGCCGATCAGCACACGGGACCCGAGGGCCCCGGCCTTGCCCGGGTACAGCCACAGCTCACCGGTGGAGGCCTTGCGGGCGATCAGGTCCGCACGGCCGTCACCGTTCATGTCGCCCGCCCCCACCAGGGCGCTCATGCCGGTCCAGCCGCTGCTGCCGATGAGCTTGCGGGCACCGAGGGCGCCGACGCCGGTGCCGGGGTACAGCCAGAGCTTGCCCGTGGCCTTCTCGACGGCCAGCATGTCCGAGCGGCCGTCACCGGAGAGGTCACCGTAGGCGACGATCCGGCTCATGGCGTTCCAGCCGCCGTTGCCCATGAGCTTGGGCGCACCGAGGCTGCCGGTGCCGGCGCCCGGGTACAGCCACAGCTTCCCGGTGGACGCCTCGCGGGCGATCACGTCCTCGCGGCCGTCACCGCTGAAGTCGCCGTGGCGGACGAGGACGTTCATGGCGTTCCAGCCACTGTTGCCGACCAGCTGCCCGGTGCCGTCGCCGCGAAGGAACCACAGCCGGCCCGCTTTGTCCCGGACGAGGACGTCGGCCCGGAGGTCGGCGTTCAGGTCACCGAAGCCCGCCGCCTGGGGCGCGGTCGCGGCGTACCACTCCGGGTAGGCCGGGAGGAAGCACTCCCGCTCGGTGGCGACGAAGCTCACCGAGCTGACGGTGCGGTGGGAGTAGCCCCACTCGGTACCCGCGGGGTCGGGGTCCCAGATGGAGACGCCGCCGTTCCGGCTGTAGTTCGTGTCTTCGTGCAGGCACGCGAACTTGGACGTGCGGTTCACGACGGACTGGAACGTGTTGTCCCAGGTCCCCAGCGTCGCCTTGTTCGCGTTCGTCTTGAACATGGTGCCCGTGCCGTTGTCGGTCTTCCAGGCACAGAAATAGCCCGACGGGCAGTCGCTGATCGCGGCCTGTGCGGGCGCCGCGCCCGCACCGAGGAGCCCGAGCGAGGTGAGCCCCAGCGTCGTGGCCATCGTGGCCAGGCGCCGAAGCAGTGATACGCGCATTTCTTCCCTCCCTGACGCGGCGCGGAGAGACGCTCGACGCGCCGCGGGAGGAAGATACCTCGCCGACGTGATCACTCCGTCGCGCGCGTCGCCACTTCGTGCGGCAGGCCCGGTTCCACGAACGGATCATGGTCGTAGGGCGGGAACACGGCACGAGAACCCGTGATCACTCCGCCGTCAGTGCACCGAGCGCAGTTGGTCCAATTCGCGGCCGATCGCCTCGCGCAGCAGGTCGTGCTGGGAGCCGAGTGCGAACTGCCCGTCGCTCCATCTGTCTCGGGGATAGAGCCACACCGGCCCACTCACCAGGTCGGACGGCTCCCACTGGAATCGCGGCCACACGTGCGCATGCAGGAACCCGTCGGTGTTGCCCAGGATTTCCAGATTGACCCGGCGGAAGGCAGTGTCCAAACGGCGGCAGGCCTGCTCGACTGCTTCTCCAAGCCGGTCCATATCGGACAGGAAGGCCAGCCGCTTGTCCCTGGGCAGATCCGACAGTCTCTCTACCTCCGGATCATCCACCAGGAGCACCGAGTAGCCCGGCAGGAACTGCACATCACCGATCACTGCGAACCCCGCGTCCAAGCGCCGCACGACAGTGGGGTTTTCACCTCGCAGAGCACTCCCGATCCGGTCCATCCGCCAGTCGTCAACCATGGCCAGAACCTACCTGGCCGCGATCATCCGGCGGGCGGCCGACAGCTCGGGGACCTGCGCCCGTCCGACATTTCCCCAGTCCAGAAAAACGACTTCAAGAACCTCAACGATGCTCACGGCCACGCCGCCGGAGACGCGGCCCTCACCGGCACGGCCGCCCCCCTCGCCAACTGGTGCGGCCGAACCGGAACTGCGGGCCGCCTCGGTGGAGACGAACCGTTGGCTGAACTAAAGGAAGAGTTTTCGCAGGTCAGTGTGAGACTGGCCCTCAGGGGTCCGTCAGCCGACGGACGAGCTGTACATACGGCCGATTCGGCGGATCTCCTCCAGCGGGTATGGGGTCCGCCTGCTCTGGCGTTGGAACTTGCGGTTGAAGTCCGACATCACCGCGGCGAGCGGTGCGTACCGGGCGAGGATCCCCGCGGCCTCCTCCGGGATTCCCGTCGGGCGCTTGCCCTCCGCGTAGGCGCGCACCAGCGCGTAGCGGCCCTCCTGGTCCTCCCTCTGGTACCCGTACAGGGCAGTGACCAGCCAGTTCACCAGATACGTGACGGTGTAGCAGCGGTCGTAGGTCTGATGCCGCTCGAAGAAGTCGGCCTCGTCCTGCGACAGTTCGAACCGGGAGGAGATGGCGAGGCCGTAGTCCGCGAAGTAGAGGCGCTCGCCGTCGGTCAGGATGTTCTCGAAGTGCGCGTCGAAGTGCAGGAGCCCGCGGCTGTTCATGAACGAGGTGCCGGTTTCCAGGTTCTTCTCCACCATGGCGCATGCGCGGTCGGCCGCCTCGTCCCCCGCTTCGACCTGAGTGCCCAGCCACTGGTGCAGATTCCGCGGGATGTACTCCAGGAACAGCGCGACGCTCGCTGAGGACTTCTGGAGAGCCTCGATGCGAGTGCGCACCTGCGATTCGCCTCCCCAGTAGGCGACGGCCCGTTCCACGTCGGCCAGTTCCTCGGGCAGGGGCGTCGAGTCCGGCAGCACCCGCCAGTGGTACATCAGAGGGAAGCCCGCGTACTGCCCGGCGAGCACCCAGTTCGTCGTCATGATGTGCACGGCGAGCTCTCTCCAGGCCCCGAAGCCCGGCCCGCCGATGCCGCCGATTCCGTACTGGCACAAGACCGGCAGGTCGAACAGGTTCGCCGTGGACCGGACGTGCTCCGGTTGCCTCTCCAGATCCGTGAGGGGCACCCGCTTCACGAAAACCGGGGTTCCGGCGATCTCCAGCAGGGCCGACTTTCCGCCGATGCCGGAACCGATCGGCGCGGCTGCGTCCACGAGTTGGCCGAGGGTGCGATCGCTGTGCAGGGCCAGGGCTGTGGAAACGGCGCCATGGGCGGTGAGACGCGCACTGTGCGACATGTCAGGGAACTTCATTGCTGCCTCCACCTGGGCACCGACCTCGATCCTGCGGGCTGCGCACTCCCGCCAAGCGCGGCCACGCTCGACACGTAGCTCTGTGGATTGGCACCCAGAGTGGGGTGAGGGCGTCCAGGATCCGTGCGTGATGACAGACCTGAACACCCTCTTGACCGCATTTTACGTAAAGTTCGACGACGGGATCGGGGGAACGCGATGCCTCGGGCAGACCCCTTCTTGCTCCAAAGACTTGGACTCGTCTGCCTGGCCGTGGCCCAAGCACTTCTCGGCTACCGACTCGTCTGGTTCAGAGAAGAGTTCGTCGCCGTCACTCGAAGCACCGACCGCGCTACGAACCTCGACGGCCTCGCCCGCGCCCTCAACGAGCCGCCGCGGTGTCCTCTACAGCGACGAGACCAAGGGGCTTCGTGCCCGCGCCGTACCGCTGCCATGTTTATCGCTTCCCTGCGCCGGCACCGGATGCGGCAGAGCGCGGTGTACGAGGGCGCCGGGATCGACTGGATCGGCACGGGCTACGTCTTCACGACGCGGACCGACCGACCGATCGAACCGCGCAACCTGCACCGCTCCTTCGTCCGCGTCAGCGAAGCGGCGGCCTTCGGGTCGTCCAGCTGCACGATGTCCGCCACGGGTGCGCGACTCTGCTCACGGCCGCCGGCATCGCTCCCCGTGTGGTGATGGAGATCCTTGGGCACAGTCAGATCAGTCTCGCCATGGACGTCTGCACGCATGTGGTGCAGGACACACAGCGCGAGGCCATCAGTCACACGGACCGGCTGCTCAAGCGCCGCCCGCGCCCTGCGTGACCACAGCCGTTGATGTCGGATCCGGATGTCAAAGACCCCCAGCCTTGATTGGCTGGGGGTCCTTTCGCTGGAGCCTCCTGTCGGGTTCGAACCGACGACCCCCGCTTTACAAGCGAGGTGGGGCGATCACGGGCGTGACCTGCGGGATGCCGATCTCGGTGGATGCTGGCCGCTGCCCCTGCCGGTCACTGGAGTTCCCCGTGATTCCCCGCCTGATCTGGCGCGGTTGTGGCACGGGTGCTGAGTCACCCGATCAGTTGCCGAGTTGAGAGGCTCAGTGTGACGGCCTGCCGACAGACCGGCAGGCCGTCACAGAGTCCATCGGGCCGTGGGCGCTGCCTACGGCGCGACCCACTCCGCCTGGAGCTGCGGAGCAACGACTTTGCCTCCAAACACGGCGAGCGACGAGGCGTTGCTTCCGGTGGTCTGCGCGGCGCTGAGGGAGATCACGTCACCGGCATTCAGCTGAACAATCGTGGACACCTCCTGCGAATTTCCAAAAGCGTCACTGATGTCTGCGGTGTCCTGCTCGTCGTAGGCGAAGGGACTGCCGTTGACCTCGATGTGTAGGCTACGGAACGCCTCCGCAGTCGGAGTGTAGCTCCAGAGAAGCCTTCCCTTGAGGAGGTAGCGCCCGGCAGTGTTGACCACCAGAGTGTCGGACGCGTCATCGAACATCGTGTCCGTGTCGTAGTCGGCGCCGTCGAAAGCGATTTGGGTGGAGACGTCGGTCGGGATGGTCTGGCTGCTACTGGCGAAGATACTCGCGCCGACATTGACCGTGGGCCCGGTCGCCCCCGTCGCCCCGGTCGCCCCGGTCGCCCCGGTCGCCCCGGTCGCCCCGGTCGCCCCGGTCGCCCCCGTCGCCCCCGTCGCCCCCGTCGCCCCCGTCGCCCCCGTCGCGCCGGTTGCACCCGTCGCGCCGGTCGGACCAGCGGGACCGGTGGCACCCGTCGCGCCGGTCGGGCCCGTCCCTCCTCTGCAACGGTCCCTGTCGCCGACGATCGACACGCCCTTGCACTTATCGTCTCCGCCGCCCGGGCCGCTCGACGCGCTCACGCGTTCGCCCATGCTCTGAGCCGCGGCCGCGACCGGACTGGCCACCCCGGCCGCCAGGACCAGCGCGAGCGAGACGATCGTGCCGCGGGCCTTCCACTTGTCTCGACGGGGTACAGGTCCCAGCGGGGACCTTGTCCTGTTGTCAGGACTCATGCACTTACTCCCTGTTTCACTCAACTTGTCCGAACCAGGGGTGAGCTTGACCCAAGTGCAGCCGGTCGATCCTCCCGCTCGATAAGAACGCGCTGATTGTCAGCAGATCGGCGTAATCGACACATTCAGATGGGGCGCCTTTCGTTCACTGATGCGCACTCGGGGGCGGGCGGCCAATCGGGCTGAGCGTCCAACTTCGTGAGGTCGGCGGAGGGGCTTTGGCCGGTGTCCTGCCCGGTTTGGGGTCGGGCATGATCAGGGGGCCGTACGCTTGCCGGCTACTCGGGCAGGCTTCACCTCTGCCCGCAATGTGTCCGAGTGGCCCCCTGGTCTTGCTCGACGCGGGACCCGAATCGGGGAGTGTGGGTAAAGCCGTGGAGTCGACCGTCCCCACCCCCGGCCTGGTTCTTTTCGCCCCCTTGTGGGCGCGGGCGGGCGACGACGTGCGGCCCCGGTGGCGTAGACATGGAGGGGCAAGCGCGGCGGCGTCCGGCCGGCGCCGCCGCACTCCGTGCGGCACCTCTGACCTCGTGTCAGACAACATCGCTGTTCAGGAGGCCGGGAACGCAGACGCCCCAAGCGTCAACTGTGGTGTTCTCCCGAGCTTCCGCCTGCTCTCCGATGCTCTGGGCCTGGTGTCTGTGCAGCCTTCTGGGGCTACTCGGGCGTATGGCGGGCGAGGGCAGAGCCGGGCCCGTTATAGCTGTGCTGCGTGACGGCGGCTGGGCTGGCAATGATCTGACTCGCTGACCGAACCCCGGTCGGGCAGCGAGCGAAGCGAGCACTTGATAGGCGTAGGGAAACTCTGTCCGCGGACGAGCTCTGAGAAGAAGTCCGGGCCTCGCGGCGGCTCACCAGCGCGTGCTGACCGGGCTTCGCAGAATGGACCGTTTGTGAGAGGGCACACGAGGTCCGGAGGTGGCACTCCTGTCCCTGGGGTCCGAGGATGCTCGTATGAAGGTGCCGATCGGTCGCCCGAGTCTGCGGCCCTACCTGCCTTACCAGCAGCGCACTGCAGCGCACCGTGAGGGGCTGAGCGCTCACTTCTTGGGCACCAGTTCAGTACTGCTCTCGGACGGGCAGACCTCGGTGCTCAGCGACGGGTTCGTCACCCGCCCGGGGATGCTGCGAGTGGGCGTGGGCAAGATCGCCCCGAACCGCGCGCTGGTCCGTGCCGCCATCGAGCGGCTGCGGGTGGACACCCTCGCCGCTGTGGTGTGCGCGCATTCCCACTACGACCACGCCCTCGACGCACCGGTGTGGGCGCTGGAGACCGGCGCCGAACTGGTCGGGTCGGAGTCCACCGCCAACATCGGCCGCGGCCTGGGGGTCCCCGAGTCGTCGTTGCGGGTGGTCGGCGACGGCGACACAGTCACCTACGGCAGCTTCACGCTGACCTTCCTGGACTCCGTGCACAGCCCGGGCGACCACTACCCCGGTACCGTCGACCAGCCCTTGGTCCCGCCGGCCCGCGCCGGTGCCTGGAAGACCGGCACCGCCTACTCCGTGCTCGTCACCCACCCCCACGGCCGCGTGCTGCTGCAAGCCAGCGCCAACTACCGGCCCGGCGCGCTGCGCGGTCACCACGCCGACGTCATCTACCTGGGCGTCGGCATGCTGGGCAAACAGCCCGCCGAGTTCCTTCACACCTATTGGGACGAGGTCGTGGCCGCGACCGGGGCCAGGCGGGTCATCCTGGTGCACTGGGACGACTTCTTCTTCGGCCTGGACCGGCCACTGCGCCCCATGCCCTACCTGCTCGACGACCTCGACACCACCATGAGCCGACTGCTGCCCCTGGCCCGCCGTGACGGCGTCGACGTCGTTCTGCCCGTTTCCTGGCAACCCAGCGCCCCCCTCAACGGTCTTGCGTGAACCGTCAAGGCTCAACTGAACCTAGACAGGCTGCGGCAGCGTGTGCAGCTCATGCACCGAAGGTCAGCAGCGGGACGTTGTAAAGGTCCGGATTCTGCGGACGGGTCATGACCGGTGAGATCACCTCGACCACGAGCATCTCGACCAGGAATTGCACCTGGGCGCTGAGCAGATGACTCGTGTGCCCGTTGGCTGAGCGGGCCTTCTCTCCGAGTGACGTATGGATGTGCGGCAGCGCGGTGTCCGTCTCGGCGTCGTACGCGAGAGTTCCGCATCCCATCGCCTCGACCCCGGCCAAGTGGACCTTGCTCCACACTGGGGCCTCTGGGTCTTCCAACTTCTCGCACGCGCCGACGATCTCGGCCTCGGCGAAGCCCGCGATGAACATGGGGATGTATCCGTGCCGAACGCCGTTGCTGCGGCAGAACTCGGCGAGCGTGGGAAAGAAGTCGTCGCCGTGGTCGAACGCCACCCCGAAGGTTCGGCCGGTGGTCAACTCGTAGCTGCGCAAGACAGTCCTCTCGGGATGTGGTCCTGGGTCAGTGGATGCGGCTGAGATGCTCTGCGATTTCGCTGCGATCGGCACCGTGCATCAACAGGAGCTGGAGAAGAATCCGCGCCTTGATCGGCCCGAGAGTGTTGGCCGCGAGGAGCCCATGGGCAAGCAGATCGGCTTCCGATCCGGGGAACCCGTATGTATCGGTCAGGACAGGTCCGGCCCCGGTGCGCGTCGCCAGGATCACCGGCATTTCCTTGGCAAGGTCTGCCAGCGCATCGACGCACCCCATAGGAACGTGCCCGGCGCCGAACGCCGCAACAACCAAGCCATCGACCTGCGCTCCGATGGCACGCAGTACGACCCCATCATCTCCGAGTCCGATCAGCGCCACCGCGGTCCGGGCATCGTTGCTGAGTTGCTGGCGCGGGATCTTCGGCTCTTCGGTCGGCCGGCTCCAGATCCGTACTCGGTCCTCGGCTACGTAGCCAATCGGTCCCGGGTAGGACGTGAACGCCGTAGGGCTGGTGGCGTGGGCCTTGCGTACCCAACGGGCGGCGTGGATCTCCTCGCCGAACACGACCACTGCCCCTGTCCCCCGGGCCTCGATGCTGGCAGCGACACGGACGGCAGCAAGCACATTGGCCGGCCCGTCTGCGCCCGCCATGCTCGCGTTGCGCATCGCCCCTGTGACCACGATCGGCATCTCGGCTGAGTACACGAGGTCGATCAGGTACGAGGTCTCTTCGATGGTGTCCGTGCCCTGCGTGATCACCACGCCGTCCACATCGAGCGCTTCGATTTCCTCGACGAGATCGAGTAGGTCGTGGAAGGCCAGTGATGCACCGGGCAGTCGTCGGAAGTCGTGGACCTCGAGCACGACACCGGTCTCGGCGAGACCTGGTACGGCTGCCACGAGATCACCGGCTGAGAGCGTCGGGGTCGCACCGCCCGCATCCTGCGAGGTCATCGCGATGGTGCCACCGAGTGAGAACACTGCAACGCGTCGACGCGTGTCCGTCATCTGAGCCTTCCCCTTTCTGGTTTGCGGCTTGCAGGCTAGCTGTCGATCGGCAGTGCACCGACGTACGAACAGGCCGCATCGAGGCCGGCTGCTGATACGAGTCGGCTTCGGGACTGGATCAGGCCCGATGTCCCGTACTTACCGAGCTGGGCGCATCGATGGATCAGCCAGGCCCAAGGAAGATCGAGGTAGTGCGCCAGGGCGCGCAGACGTTCCGCTGCCGTTGGCGCCTCGATGATCGAATCTGCTGCAACATCGCCTGCGGCATTGGTGAATGCGCGGACGATCGATGTCCGTCCGGTCACGTCGACATGCCACATGCCGTCGCCTCGAACCCAGTTGGCGATGATCGCCTCCTTGTTGGGCGAGACGACGAACCCTTCGACGGCTTCGTATGACGCGTCCGTGGTGAACTGCGCATGGATGCCGAGGGACTCTATGAGCGCCACAGCCAGGAAGAGCAAGATCCGCTCATGTCGGGGTGAAGCTTGAACGATGGCCTCGGGCACGCAGAACGCTCGCGTGCTCGGCCCTCCGAGTGTCTGGGTCGTCGCTTGAAGGTACGGGTACTTGTGATCGAAGATCAGCCACGCACTGGCTTCTTCGCCGCGCTGCTCTCGGGTCCAGAACGCCGGTAGCTCCGGCAGGTCGGGCAACGCCTTGAGGATGTGGCGCGCGCAGAAGTCCGATCCGAGCCACATGTGGGCAACGGAGTTGAGTCCCGGCGCGGCTTCCCGGCTTACGGCTGACGAGGACAGACGGTCGTAGCGTTCGAGATCGGTCCGCGTCTCGGCCAAGTCCTGATCGTCTGCCTGCAATGCGTCGTCGTAGTTGGAGACAGCCCAGAGGATGCCGTAGGTCAGATCGTCCAGCTCGTAGGCAAGGGGTGCAGTGACCTCTTGAATGCCTGCGGTGCGGCTCAGGCGCCCTCGGGCGTTTCGGCCGTCGAGCAGATAGAACTGGGGCGAATCGTCGTTGCCCGCGGCTCCAATGAGCAGGCCACGTCCCGGTCGGTCCAAGAAGCTGCCGGCGCGGCGTTGGTCGGGGATGGAGACGAGTGCCCGGCCGCCATCGATCCGAGCGGGGTGCAGTTGCAGAGGAATGTTGGCACCGAGCATCGAACGTCCCCCCGGCATGAGGGCAGTCCAGTCAACTCCGAAGTCGGGCACTGGGCGGGAGAGCCGCAGGTCGGGCCAGTTCGAAGGCACCGACTGACCGCAACAAAGTCCTGGAGAATGGCGAAGGGCCAGCCCGAGAGGATCACTCCTCTGAGCTGGCCCTTACTGCGTCGTGGATCACATCCACTGTGGAGCCTCCTGTCGGGTTCGAACCGACGACCCCCGCTTTACAAGAGCGGTGCTCTGGCCAGCTGAGCTAAGGAGGCAGCGGTAGCAGTGTAACCAACCCCCGCACCGCCCCGGTCGAATATTTCGTCGCCCCGCACCTACTGACAGACCGGACAACGCCAGGTAGCGTCACGGCAGGTTCACACCTGTGGACTACACCACTCCCTTACTCGGATCGTCCGGCACGTTCCTGCCGGTGAAGGAGAAGATCACCATGGCCACTGTCACCTTCGACAAGGCGACACGCATCTACCCGGGCTCCGAGAAGCCCGCCGTCGATCAGCTCGAGATCGAGACCGAGGACGGCGAATTCCTCGTCCTCGTCGGCCCCTCCGGCTGCGGCAAGTCGACCTCCCTGCGCATGCTCGCCGGTCTCGAGGACGTCAACGCCGGCTCCATCCGCATCGGCGACCGCGACGTCACACATCTGCCGCCCAAGGACCGGGACATCGCCATGGTGTTCCAGAACTACGCGCTCTACCCGCACATGTCCGTAGCCGACAACATGGGCTTCGCCCTCAAGATCGCCGGCATCAACAAGAGCGAGATCCGCAAGAAGGTCGAAGAGGCCGCGAAGATCCTCGACCTCAGCGAGTACCTGGACCGCAAGCCCAAGGCGCTCTCCGGCGGTCAGCGCCAGCGCGTCGCCATGGGCCGCGCCATCGTGCGTGAGCCGCAGGTCTTCCTCATGGACGAGCCGCTGTCGAACCTCGACGCCAAGCTCCGCGTCTCCACCCGCACGCAGATCGCGAGCCTGCAGCGCCGCCTCGGCATCACCACGGTGTACGTCACGCACGACCAGGTCGAGGCCATGACCATGGGCGACCGGGTGGCCGTCCTCAAGGACGGGCTGCTCCAGCAGGTCGACTCGCCGCGCAACATGTACGACCGCCCGGCCAACCTCTTCGTCGCCGGCTTCATCGGCTCCCCGGCCATGAACCTCGTCGAGGTCCCGATCACCGACGGCGGCGTGAAGTTCGGCAACAGCGTCGTCCCGGTCTCCCGCGCCGCCCTGACCGCCGCCGCCGACAGGGGCGACTCCACCGTCACGGTCGGCGTCCGCCCCGAGCACTTCGACGTGGTCGAGCTGGGCGGGTCCGCCGCCAAGTCCCTCGTCAAGGACTCCGAGGACGCCCCGGCCGGCCTCGCCGTCTCGGTGAACGTCGTGGAGGAGCTCGGCGCCGACGGCTACGTGTATGGCTCCGCCCAGGTCGGCGGCGAGCACAAGGACCTCGTCGTCCGCGTCGGCGGCCGTTCCGTCCCGGACAAGGGCGCCGAGCTGCACGTCGTGCCCCGGCCGGGCGAGATCCACGTCTTCGCGACCTCGACGGGCGAGCGCCTCAGCGACTGACACTCCCCGATTCCACGGAACGGCCTCGCACTTCCCTGCGGGGCCGTTTTCCGTATGTCGACAAATACCCCGGCAGATCGGTCATTTCGCGGTCATTTCGATCCCGTACGTCAACACCCGATTCGAAAAGCATTGTCGAACCATCCCCCGGCCGGGTGACTAAATGTCGCCAAATCATTACTGCCCGCTACGCTCGCTCGCGTGACCCACACAGCCCGCCGAATCGGCCGCTCTCTCGCCCTCGTTCTGCCCGTCGTCCTGGTGCTCTCCGGAACCCTCGCGGTCACCAGCGTCCCGTGGGCAGGGCGGACCACCGAGTCGCAGATGCTCACCGCCTCGTCGGAGAACGTCTCCGTCCGCGCCAAGTCCCGCGCCCCGCAGGACGTTCTGCGCGACCAGCTCCTCACCGAACTCCAGGAGAAGGACGCGGGCACCGCCCTCACCCACCTCCAGCGCGCGGTCGAGGAGCGCCCCTCGCTCGCCAGGCACTGCATCACGATCGCCCGCGCGCTCGGACGCGCCGCCGTGGACCGGTACGGCCCCACCCGCGCCCAGACCTTCTCCCGCCCCGTCTGCGACACGTCCTTCGCCTCCGGCGTCTCCCAGCAGGCCCAGGGCAGCTGACAGGGGAGCTGCCCGGCAGATCCCGGCCCGCGCGGCATATCGTTCACGGCATGCATACGCCTACGTATCCGACGCAGGCCGTGGTCCTGGCGGGCGGCCAGGGCTCGCGGCTGCGCCCGTACACCGACGACCGCCCCAAGCCGATGGTCGAGATCCCGGGGACCGGGACCCCGATCATCGGCCATCAGCTTGCCTGGCTGGCCGCCGAGGGCGTGACCGACGCCGTCGTCTCCTGCGGTCATCTCGCCGAGGTCCTCCAGGAGTGGCTCCAGAGCGCCGACCTGCCGCTGCGGGTCACCACCGTCGTCGAGACGGAGCCGCTCGGCCGCGGTGGCGGCCTCAAGTACGCCGCCACCAGCCTCCCGCACCCGGACCAGCCCTGGTACGCCACCAACGGCGACATCTGGACCCGCTTCTCGCTGCGCGACATGGCCGCCTTCCACGCCGAGCGGGACGCCATAGCCACCCTCGCCATGGCCCGCCCCCGGATCCCCTGGGGAGCCGTCGAGACGGACGCCTTCGGCCACATCACGGACTTCATCGAGTCCCCGCCGTCGCCGTATCTCATCAATGCGGGTGTGTACGTCTTCTCCCCGGCCTTCGCCGCGCTGCTGCCCGACCGGGGCGACCACGAGCGCACCACCTTCCCCCGTCTCGCCCGCGAGCGCCGACTGGCCGGCTTCCCGCTGCCGAACGGCGCGTACTGGCGGGCGATCGACACCGCCAAGGACCTCACCGAGGCCGCCAAGGAGCTTGCCGCGCAGACAGGTTGACGGCTTCACCGGCTTCACCGGCTCACAGCGAGCACGCCGAAGGGGCGGCCACCGCACACCGCGGTGACCGCCCCTTCCCGTTGCTTACTCAGCCTCAGCCGAGCAGGCCGCCGATCACCCGGCCGCCGCCCGAACCGCCGTTGGCACCCCCGCCGGAGCCGCCCGAGCCACCGCCCGAGCCGCCTCCCGAGCCACCGCTCGACCCACCGCCCGAGGTGCCGCCCGAGACGCCACCACTGCCCGTACCGCCGCTTGACGAGGGGCCGGAGCTGCTGGACGGCGGCTGGACCGGCTGCGACTGTCCGGGCGGCTGCTGGCCCGTGCCCTGCGTCTCGCTGGGCTGTCCGCCGGCCTGGCCGCTCTCGCGGACCGTGTCCTCGGAGGGCGTAAGGTCCTCCTCCCGCGGGCTGTCGGAACGGGTCGCGGACGGCGACGGGCTGTCGTCCTCGCCGCGGGTGCCCGAGGAGCTGCGTTCGCCGCTGGGCTCCTGCGGCAGCGGCGACCCGGGAAGGTGGTTGGTCGGGTCCTGGTCCGGCCCGGGGACGGTCACCATGTCCGTGGAGCGCACCGCCCCGCCGAGCATCGAGCCGATCAGCAGCGTGAGGCCGACCACGACGGCGGCGACGACGCTGCCGCGCCGCAGTACGCGCCGCCGCAGATCCCACAGCTCCGAACGCGGCCCGAGCTTGCGCCAGGCCTCGCCGGCGAGCCGCCCGTCGATCGAGTAGACCGGGGCGCCCGCGATGATCAGCGGGGACCAGGCGGCGAGATAGATGATGTCGGGCGCGTCGTACGCCGGCACGGTCTTCCAGCTCACCGTGAGGATCAGCGCCGCCGACAGCAGCGCGCCGATGACCGCGGCCACCCGCTGCCAGAGCCCGAGGACCGTGAGCACACCGACGACGACCTGGAGGAAGGCGACGCTGAGGCCGGCGCCCACCGGGTGGGACAGCGCGAAGTCACGCAGCGGCTCGGCGAGCGCCCACGGGTGCAGGGAGTTCAGCCACTTCATCATCGAGCCGCGCTCGCCGCCGTCGAAGTAGACGGGGTCGCAGAGCTTGCCCATCCCGGCGTAGATGGAGATGAAGCCGAGGAACACCCGCAGCGGCAGCACCACCACTCCGAGGTTCATCCGCCGCCCGGGGTAGTAGGCGTGGCGCACGCCCCCCGCGTCAGCCGCTGATGCTCCCGCGGCGACGCGCCGATGCCTGTGCGTCTCGCCGTCGGCACGCTCGGGACTGCCGGTCCGCTCAAAGCTGTCGGTCCGCTCGAAGGCCGCGGTCCGCTCGAAGCCGGCGGTCCGCTCCGACTCCTCGTCCTCGTACGGCTGCTGGCCGTAGGAGTGGTACGAGTCGTACGCGCCGACCGCCTTCCGCATCGGCGGCAGCAGCGGCCGGTTCCGGTCACGGTGCGAGCCTGGCGAGTCGTACCCCCCGACGCCCGGCGTCTGCGCGGTGTCGGCGTCCAGGTCGAGCCGCGGGATGACCTGCGTGGCGCCGGTGTCGTAGGGGTCGTGCTCCGCGGTGGAGTTGCGCACGGCCTGCAGCAGGCCGGTCGCCCCGGCGTCACCGGGCGCCGACTTCCCGCTCCACACGACGGGCGCCCGCCGCCTCATCCCCGTCCCGGCTCCGCCGAGGACAGGAATCCGTGCGGTGTCCGCCAGGGCACGTGCGGGGCGCGCTCTTTGGGCGAGCTGCACCCGGAAGCTGGCATGGTTCACGATGACCTGCGCGGGATCGCAGTCCACCTTGACCATGCTCAGCGCAGGCTGATCATCAAACCCGGGCCGGGGCGTTCTGGTGTCCACACTCATCTAACCGAGTGACTTGTGATTAGGACACTGCCCTGACTGGCCCAATCTGTCCGAGACCCGTCAAGCCCTCCCAAGGCGCCTATTTCAGACCCGGCGCTTGGCCGCCTCGTACAGCACGACACCTGCGGCGACGCCCGCGTTCAGGGACTCCGCGCCGCCCCGCATGGGGATCCGGACGAGGTAGTCGCACGTCTCGCCGACCAGGCGGGACAGGCCCTTGCCCTCACTGCCGACGACGATCACGACCGGGCCGCCCAGCGCCTCGAGGTCACCGACCTCGTGGTCGCCGTCCGCCGCGAGGCCGACCACGGTGAGGCCCGCCTTCTGGTACGACTCCAGCGCCCGCGTCAGATTGGTCGCGCGGGCGACCGGGGTGCGTGCCGCCGTGCCGGCCGAGCTCTTCCAGGCGCCGGCCGTCATGCCCGCCGCCCGGCGCTCGGGGACGACCACGCCGTGGCCGCCGAAGGCCGACACCGACCGCACGACCGCACCCAGATTGCGCGGGTCGGTCACACCGTCGAGCGCGACGATCAGCGGGTCCTCGTGGTTGTCGAAGGCCGCGGCCACGAGGTCCTCGTGGTGCGCGTACTCGTACGGCGGGACCTGGAGCACCAGGCCCTGGTGGTTGAGCCCGTTCGTCATCCGGTCGAGCTCGGGGCGCGGCGCCTCCATGATGTGGATGTTGCCGCGTCCGGTGGCGAGCTGGAGCGCCTCGCGCACCCGCTCGTCGTTGTCGATGAACTGCTGGACGTAGAGCATGGAGGCGGGCACGCCGTCGCGCAGCGCCTCGAAGACGGGGTTACGGCCGACGACCATCTCGGACGTGCCCTTGCCGCCGCGCCGGGCCACGGTTCGGCGCGCGGTCTGCTTGGCCTGGGCGTTGGCGACGCGGTTCTTCTTGTGTCCCTTACGGGCGGAAGCGGGCGGCGTCGGGCCCTTGCCCTCGAGACCACGGCGTCGCTGGCCACCGCTGCCGACCTGCGCGCCCTTCTTGTTGGACGTGCGGCGGTTCCTGCGCTGGCTGTTCCCGGCCATGACTACCTGTTTCCTGAAGCTTCGAATGCGTATGTATGTAAGAAAGTGTGCCCTCCCGCGAGCCGGGGGGCGGCCCTTAGCCGTCCCGGGGAGCCCCCGGACCCCCCGGCTGTCGCCGGTCAGCGGGGTCCGAGGGTCCAGCGCGGACCGTCAGGACCGTCCTCGATGACCAGGCCCGACTGCTGGAGCTGGTCGCGGATGGCGTCGGCGGTCGCCCAGTCCTTGCGGGCGCGGGCCGCCTCGCGCTGCTGCAGCACGAGCCGGACCAGGGTGTCGACGACGCCGTGGAGGTCGTCGTCGCGGTCGGCCTCGGCCGCCCAGTGCTCGTCCAGCGGGTCCAGGCCGAGGACGCCGAGCATGGCCCGCACCTCGGCGAGCCGGGCGACGGCGGCTTCCTTGTCGTCGGCGGCCAGTGCGGAGTTCCCCTGGCGGACCGTGGTGTGGACGATGGCGAGCGCCTGCGGGACGCCCAGGTCGTCGTCCATCGCCTCGGCGAAGGCGGGCGGCACCTCGGGCGCGGCGTCGACCGGCCCCCCGGCCTTCTCGACGACGCGCTGGATGAAGCCCTCGATCCGCGCGAACGCGGACTCGGCCTCGCGCAGGGCCTCCTCGCTGTACTCGATCATCGAGCGGTAGTGCGGCGTACCGAGGTAGTAGCGCAGGACGATGGGCCGCCAGCGCTTGACCATCTCGGAGACGAGCACGGAATTGCCGAGCGACTTCGACATCTTCTCGCCGCTCATCGTGACCCAGGCGTTGTGCACCCAGTACTTCGCGAATTCGTCGCCGAAGGCCTTGGCCTGGGCGATCTCGTTCTCGTGGTGCGGGAAGATCAGGTCGATCCCGCCGCCGTGGATGTCGAAGGCCTCGCCCAGGTACTTGTGCGCCATCGCCGAGCACTCGAGGTGCCAGCCGGGACGGCCGCGGCCCCAGGGGGTCTCCCAGCTCGGCTCGCCGGGCTTGGCCGCCTTCCACATGGCGAAGTCGCGCTGGTCGCGCTTGCCGGTCTCGCCCTCGCCCTCGGGCTGCAGCAGGTTGTCCAGCTCCTGGTTGGACAACTGCAGATAACCCTCGAAGGAGCGCACGTCGAAGTAGACGTTGCCGTCGGCCTCGTAGGCGTGCCCGCGCTCGATGAGGCCGCGCATCATCTCGACCATCTCGGGGATGTGGCCGGTGGCGCGGGGTTCGTATGTGGGCGGCAGGCAGGCGAGAGCGTCATAGCCTTCGTTGAAGGCGCGCTCGTTCTCGTACCCGATCGACCACCAGGGACGATTCTGCTCCCCCGACTTCGCGATGATCTTGTCGTCGATGTCGGTCACATTGCGGATGAAGGTCACGTCATAGCCGCGGTACTGGAACCAGCGGCGCATGATGTCGAAGTTCAGGTAGGACCTGACGTGTCCGATGTGCGGAGCGGCCTGCACCGTGGCGCCGCACAGGTAGATCGAGACACAACCCGGAACCAGCGGGGTGAAGTCACGGATCTGCCGGGCGCTGGTGTCGTGCAGGCGAATAGTCACGCATCAAGGGTAGTGGCCCGATGCCAGTGCCCCGCGCCCCTTCTGCGCCGCGGGGACAACTTTGTGACTGTCCCCGACCGGAATACGAGTGGGGCCCGACTCGCCCCGTCCACAACTCGCCCCTCGCACCGGGCATTTCACGCCAGTTTCAGCCTGCGGTACGAAAGACCAGTGCCGTCGCGATCGCGGCCAGTCCCTCGGCGCGACCGGTCAGCCCCAGCCCGTCCGTCGTGGTGCCCGACACGGAGACAGGCGCGCCGACCGCCTCGCTCAGCGCCTTCTGGGCCTCGTCACGCCGCTTGCCGATCTTCGGGCGTACGCCGATGACCTGCACGGCGACATTGCCGATCTCGAAGCCCTCGGCCCGTACGATCCGCGCCGCCTCGGTGAGCAGCGTGACACCGGAGGCACCGGACCACTCGGGGCGATCCGTGCCGAAGTGGGCGCCGAGGTCGCCGACGCCGGCCGCGGAGAAGAGCGCGTCGCACGCGGCGTGGGCGGCCACATCGCCGTCGGAGTGCCCGGCGAGCCCGTCCTCCCCCTCCCACAGCAGTCCGGCGCACCAGAGCTCGCGCCCCGCCTCGAAAGCATGGACGTCGGTCCCGATGCCGGTCTGGGGCAGCTTAAAAACCATCGTTGGCCCTCCTGCGGGCGAGAACCGCCTCGGCGAGTACGAGATCGAGGGGGCGGGTCACCTTGAACGCCTCCTCATGGCCGGGCACGACCACGACGCGCTCGCCGAGCTGCTCGACCATGCCGGCGTCGTCCGTCGCACCCTCGCCGTTCAGCGCGACCGTCTCGTGCGCGCGCACGAGCGTGTCCCGGTCGAAGCCCTGCGGGGTCTGTACGGCGCGCAGCCGGGCCCGCTGGGGCGTGGCGACGACCGGCTCGGGCGCGCCCTTCTCGCCCGGCTCGACCTCCTTGACGGTGTCCGCGAGCGGCAGCGCGGGCACGACGGCCGGGGCCCCGTCCCGTACGGCCTCGATGACGGCGTCAACGGTGTCGACGGGCACCAGCGGGCGGGCGGCGTCATGAACGAGGACGACGCCGATGTCGTCCGGGAGCGCGTCGAGCCCGAGGCGTACGGACTCCTGGCGGGTGTCACCGCCCGGCACGACGAGGTAGTCGGTCCTCTGCGGCAGGGCGTGCTCGTCGAGGAGGTTCTTGACCTCGGGTGCGCCCTCGGGCGGGGCCACCACGACGACGAGCGACACGGCTCGGGATGCGGCCATGGCGCGCACCGCGTGGATGAGCATGGGCGTGCCGTTCAGCGTACGGAGCGCTTTGGGGGCACCGGGGCCGAGCCGTACTCCCCGGCCGGCCGCCGGGATCACCGCTGCGGTGCGGTACGGGCGCGATTCGTCTGACATCGGTTGCACTCCGGCAGGTTTGTTTCCTCGGCCGACATGGGTATGGCCACAGCGTGCCGGGCGCGACGCCTTGACCGGACCCTTCCGTGACAACTGGTCTGCGCCAGCCGCCCGGGCCCGGCACGCCAAGGGCCGGGGTGTCGTGATTCTGTGAGCAGCGACTTGCTGTGAGCAGCGACGAACAAGTGGAGACAAGTAGAGACGGACATGCCGCAGCGCCCGGCGACAGAACTGTTGTCACAGCATGTCAGCGGGCACCGCGGCATTTTTTGTGCTTTGTGTGCGTCAGGACGCGAGTACCTCGTCGAGCAGAGCCTCGGCCTTGTCTTCGTTGGTGTTCTCCGCGAGAGCAAGCTCGCTCACCAGGATCTGGCGCGCCTTGGCGAGCATCCGCTTCTCACCTGCGGAGAGCCCACGCTCACGCTCGCGACGCCACAGGTCACGCACCACTTCGGCGACCTTGATGACATCGCCGGAGGCGAGCTTCTCGAGATTTGCCTTGTATCGACGGGACCAGTTCGTCGGCTCTTCTGCATACGGTGCCCGCAGCACCTCGAAGACCCGCTCGAGCCCGTCCTGACCGACCACATCGCGTACGCCCACGAACTCCGCATTGTCCGCCGGCACACGAACCGTCAAGTCGCCCTGGGCGACCTTGAGCACCAAGTAGGTCTTGTCCACGCCTTTGATCTGGCGAGTTTCGATGGCCTCAATCAGCGCGGCCCCGTGATGGGGATAGACCACGGTGTCGCCAACCTTGAACGTCATGTGACAGGTACCCCTTCCGTGGCTATCCAGAGTAACACGAGAACCGCTTCTTCTGAATGGCGTTTTCGCAGGTCAGGGCACATCTCGGGGCTTGACAACTGCAACATGAACGTGCTGCGGACGGCTTCCGGAAGGGGGTATTCGCAGGTCGGAGCCGCTGTGCGGGCGGAGAGAAACGCGCACGCTACACACGGCACAACCCCCCTCTGGAGGGATGAACGTCCCGATTTGCCTGGTTCCCAGTGGTGAACTTCCCGTACTCCGTTCGGCGGTCGGTCACCCGTACGGACGGATCCGCGTCGAATCCGGAATTGATCACCGGCGGCTATTCGGTAAGGAATGAGTGGTGCCCCGGGGAATTGATCAACGCCGTTTTGTGAACAGCGCCCGAAACGGCGAGAGCGCGCGGCGGCGGGCGGCCGGGACCGGCGAAGGGGCGGGTCGGGTGCGGGGCGGGCACGGGCGATCGGTAACCTGAGCGCGAACTGACACAGGCTTGGCGGTCCGCGGGCCGGTTGACACGCCAGTTCACCCGCTCGTCCCCAGCCAGTCCGTAGATCCAAGGAGATGCCGCGCCGTGAGCCGCAGCCTTCGACGCGGTGCCCTCGCCGCGACTGCCATCGTGTTCTCGATCGCCTCGCTCGCCGCCTGCGGTGCGGGCAACAACGCGGAGACTCTCAAGGTCAAGCCGGACAACGCCGCGACAGCGGTGGACACCATCAAGATCCAGAACGCGACAGTGATCACTCAGCCGGAGCCGGGCGCCGAAGGCCCCGCGGCCATCTCCGCGACGGTCTTCAACAACAGCTCCACGCAGCAGACGCTCGACGCGATCACGCTGCCGGGGCTGAAGACGCCCGTAAAGCTGTCCCCGGCCCAGGGCTCCGGCCCGATCACCGTGCCGGCCCAGGGCTCGGTGATCCTCGGCGGCGCGGGCAACGCGTCCGCGGTGGTCGAGGGCGGCCGGGAGGCGTCGGAGAACACGGGCGGCGTGCAGGAGGTCGTCTTCCGCTTCAGCGAGACGGGCGACGTGAAGCTGCAGGCGCTCGTGGTGCCGGCGGAGAGCTACTTCACGGGCTACGGCCCGAGCTCGGTGCCGAAGCCGCCGACGCCGGAGGGCGAGGCCTCGGCCACGCCGTCCGGCACCCCGTCCGAGTCGGCCACGGGCCACGCGGGCGCGCCGGGCGAGCCGGGCAACGGCGAATCGGGCGAGCCGGGCACCCCGACGGACTCGTCGTCGGCGTCCCACGGCGCGGGCCACTGACACAGCGGTACGCATACGAGGGCGCCCCGCCAGGTTCTGGCGGGGCGCCCTCGTATGTTGTCCGCTGCTGCCCGCCCGGGGGACGGATGCGTACGGCGCGCACGCCCCTCGAACCTCGAACCGCTCGGCGCCGCGGGCGCGTCACGAAGCGCCGGGACCGGGCCGGTTTACGGCTCGAACTTGTAGCCCAGACCTCGCACCGTCACCAGGTACCGCGGCGCGCCCGGATCCGGTTCGATCTTGGCGCGGAGGCGCTTGACGTGGACGTCCAGCGTCTTGGTGTCGCCCACGTAGTCCGCGCCCCAGACGCGGTCGATCAGCTGCATACGGGTCAGCACCCGGCCCGCGTTGCGCAGCAGCATCTCGAGCAGGTCGAACTCCTTCAGCGGGAGATCGACCTTGCCGCCCGAGACCGTGACGACGTGGCGGTCCACGTCCATCCGGACCGGGCCGGCCTCCAGCGCCGCCGGGGCGACCTCCTCCGGCTCTCCGCGGCGGCGCAGGACCGCGCGGATGCGGGCGACCAGCTCCCGCGAGGAGAAGGGCTTGGTGACGTAGTCATCGGCTCCTATTTCCAGCCCGACGACCTTGTCGATCTCGCTGTCCTTGGCGGTCACCATGATCACCGGGACATTCGAGCGGCCTCGCAGCTGGCGGCACACCTCGGTGCCCGGCAGTCCGGGCAGCATCAGGTCGAGGAGAACGAGGTCGGCGCCATTGCGCTCGAACTCGTCCAGCCCCTCGGGCCCGGTGGTCGCGATCGCGACCTCGAAGCCCTCCTTGCGGAGCATGTAGGACAGGGCGTCGCTGAAGGATTCCTCATCCTCGACGACGAGCACTCGGGTCACGGAAGGACCTCCGGGGCAGGGATTTCGGCGTTCGGATCGGTGTCGTAAGGCCGGTCGTCGTCCTCGTCGACGCGATCCGGTCCGGTTGTTGAACGGTCCCGCACGGCGCCCGCTTCGGGAAGCCGCAGGGTGAATGTGGAGCCCTGGCCCTCGGAGCTCCAAACAGTGACTTCCCCGCCGTGCGAGGCAGCCACATGCTTGACGATGGCCAGGCCCAGGCCGGTGCCCCCGGTGGCCCGGGAGCGGGCGGGGTCGACGCGGTAGAAACGCTCGAAGACCCGCTCGCGGTCCTTCTCGGAGATGCCGATGCCCTGGTCGGTGACTGCGATCTCGATGAGATCCCCGCCGGGCGCGGAGACACGGCGCGCGGATACGCCGACACGGGTGCGGGCCGGCGAGTAGTTGACGGCGTTCTCGACCAGGTTACCGAGGGCGGCGGCGAGCTGGCCGCGGTTGCCCCAGATGTGCAGATCGGCGGTGGATCCCCGGCCGGAGCCCCCCACGGCCATCGTGATCTGTTTGGTGGACGCGGGCTGCCGGGAGCGGTCGATGGCCTCGGCGACCAGTTCGTCCACGCGTACGGGTTCGGCGTCCTCCAGCGGGTTGTCGTTCTGTACCCGGGAGAGGTCGATGAGTTCCTGTACGAGATTGGTGAGCCGGGTCGCCTCGATCTGCATCCGGCCGGCGAAGCGGGTGACCGCCTCGGGGTCGTCCGAGGCGTCCATGACCGCCTCGGAGAGCAGGGAGAGCGCACCGACCGGGGTCTTGAGCTCATGGCTGACGTTCGCGACGAAGTCCCGCCGTACCGCTTCGATCCGGCGGGCCTCGGTGAGGTCCTCGACCAGCAGAAGGACGAGCCGGGAGCCGAGGGGGGCCACCCGGGCGGAGACGGCCAGGGCCTCGCCGCGGCCGGTGCCGCGCCTGGGCAGGTCCAGTTCGACCTGCCGTATCTCGCCGTCTCGACGGGTGTCGCGGGCCATGTGCAGCATCGGCTCGACGGCGAGCTTTCCGCCGCGGACCAGACCGAGGGCGTACGCCGCGGAGCTGGCCTTGACTACGGAGTCGCTCTCGTCGAGTACGACAGCGGAGGAGCGCAGCACGGACAGAACCGTGTCGACGCCAGGCGGCAGCGCGGCGTCGGTGTGCAGGGAAGTGCGGGTGGGTCTCGCCTGGTCGCGTTCGCTCCAGCGGAACGCCAGCATGGCGATGACACCGGTGCACAACCCGGCGATCGCTGCCGCTGCGGCAACCGCCGCGTTCACGTCCATGCACCCAGGTTATGCGTGGTCGCCGAGATGCTCCCAGCCAAACGGGTGGCACCTCGAACAGTCGTCGCCCAGAGTTCACCGAGGGGATAGTGCCGGTTCATTTGCGAGGGAGGCTCTCGACGCGTAACGGACAGAACGTGGGAGCGTGGGGGTCCGAGCCCCACCCGGACCCCGGTCACATCTAGAGAGGGACACCCCATGCGGGACGCGTACCACGAGGAACTGGACTCGATCGGCGAGGGCCTGGTCGAGATGGCCCGGCTGGTCGGGTCGGCGATCGGGCGCGCCACCACGGCCATGCTCGACGCCGATCTCAAGCTCGCCGAGAGTGTGATCGCCGGCGACCAGAAGGTCGACGATCTGCAGCATGACCTGGAGGCACGGGCGATCGCCCTGCTGGCCCGGCAGCAGCCGGTCGCGACGGATCTGCGGATCGTGGTGACCTCGCTGCGGATGAGCGCCGACCTGGAGCGCTCGGGCGACCTGGCCCAGCATGTGGCCAAGCTGGCCCGGCTCCGCTTCCCCGACTCGGCCGTGCCGCACGACCTGCACGCCACCATCCTGGAGATGGGGCAGCTGGCGCAGCGGCTGATGGCCAAGGCGGCCGAGGTCATCATCAGCAAGGACGTCGACCTGGCGCTGCAGCTGGAGACGGACGACGACGAGATGGACCTGCTGCACCGCACGCTCTTCCAGCACCTGATAGACGACCGCTGGAAGCACGGCATCGAGACGGCGGTGGACGTGACGCTGCTCGGCCGCTACTACGAGCGCTTCGCGGACCACGCGGTGTCGGTGGCGAAGCGGGTTGTGTACTTGGTCACGGGCGAGCACGCGGACGAGCTCCAGCCGCCGACACAGGTCGAGGGCGCGTAACCGGCGCGGGGGCCGGCCGGCGGGCCATGCCTCCGCGCGCTGTTGATGCGCCCGCCGCATTGGGCATGGGATGGGCAGAGGCGGCACATCTCGTACGCCCATGAGGAGGGACCATGGCCGAATCCCCCACGACCGAACCTCAGCGGGACACACCTGTTGAAGTGGTGTTCCTGCCCGTCCTCGGCGCCTGCGGCTGCGGCTCGGGCTGTGGCTGCGGCTGCCAGTCGGGCGCGCCCTGCCAGTGCGGTGGCTGCTGCGGCTAGCCGATCATTCGCATGACTGCGTATGGCTTCGTACGCATACGAGAGGGCCCCGTCCTCAACGGACGGGGCCCTCTCGCGTACGTACCGCGCTACTTCTTCTTGCCCTGGTTCTTGACCGCCTCGATAGCCGCCGCCGCGGCCTCCGGGTCGAGGTAGGTGCCGCCCGGCTTGATCGGGTTGAAGTCCCCGTCGAGCTCGTAGAACAGCGGGATGCCGGTGGGAATGTTCAGGCCCGTGATGTCGGAGTCCGAGATGCCGTCGAGGTGCTTGACCAGTCCGCGCAGGCTGTTGCCGTGGGCGGCGACCAGGACCGTGCGGCCGGTCAGCAGGTCCGGGACGATGCCGTCGTACCAGTACGGCAGCATCCGCTCGACGACGTCCTTGAGGCACTCCGTGCGCGGGCGCAGTTCGCTGGGGATCGTCGCGTAGCGCGGGTCGTCGCTCTGCGAGAACTCCGAGCCGTCCTCGATGGGCGGCGGCGGGACGTCGTACGAACGGCGCCACAGCATGAACTGCTCCTCGCCGAACTCGGCCAGGGTCTGCGCCTTGTCCTTGCCCTGAAGTGCGCCGTAGTGACGCTCGTTCAGCCGCCAGGAGCGGTGGACCGGGATCCAGAGACGGTCCGCGGCCTCAAGTGCCAGCTGCGCCGTGCGGATGGCGCGCCTCTGCAGTGAGGTGTGCAGTACGTCGGGGAGCAGGCCGGCGTCCTTCAGCAGCTCACCGCCGCGGACTGCCTCCTTCTCGCCCTTCTCCGTCAGGTTGACGTCCACCCAACCGGTGAACAGATTCTTCGCGTTCCATTCGCTCTCGCCGTGGCGGAGGAGGATCAGCTTGTACGGTGCGTCGGCCATGTGCCCGAGCCTAATAGACGCCGCCGACGGTTGACGGCCGCGTCAATTGACTGGCGGCCGGGACCCCGGCGTATGTAACTTGCGGATGCCTGCCAAGCCACTTACACCCCGGGGGAATCCGTATGTCAGTCGCCGGTCTGAGGCGTGCCGCGAGAGAGAGCGTCTCGGGGCTCCCCCGTGAGTTCTGGTGGCTGTGGACGAGCACTCTGGTCAACCGACTTGGGGCTTTCGTCGCCACCTTCATGGTGCTTTATCTGACCTTGGACGGGGGCTATTCGGCCTCGTACGCGGGACTGGTGGTCGCCCTGCACGGGCTCGGCGGTGTCGTCTCCTCCCTCGGCGGGGGCGTGATGGCCGACCGGCTCGGGCGGCGGCCGACGCTCCTGATCGCGCAGAGTTGGACGGCCGTCTCGGTGGCCGTCCTCGGCTTTATGCACCACCCGGTCTCCATCGCGGCCGTCGCCTTCGTGGTGGGCATGGCGAGCAACGCCTCCCGGCCCGCCGTGCAGGCGATGATGGCCGACATCGTCAGGCCCGAGGACCGGGTTCGGGCCTTCTCGCTCAACTACTGGGCGATCAACCTGGGGTTCGCCATCTCGTCGGTGGCCGCGGGCTTCATCGCCGAGTACAGCTATCTCGCGGGCTTTCTGGGCGAGGCCGCGATGACGCTGATCTGCGCGGTCGTCGTCTTCGTCAAGCTTCCGGAGTCGCGGCCCGAGCGGGCGACGGCGGCCGGGCCTGCCGAGCCGGAGATCGGCATGGGGACCGTGCTGCGCGACAGGCGGTTCATGAGCGTCGTCGGGCTTTCGTTCCTCATCGCGCTGATCTTTATGCAGGGGTACATCGGGCTGCCGCTGGCGATGGGCGCGGACGGCTTCTCCAGCTCGGACTTCGGCATGGCGATCGCCGTCAACGGCGTACTGATCGTCGCCCTGCAGATCCCCGTCACCCGCTTCATCGAGCACCGCGACCCGCGCCGGCTGCTGATCATCTCCTCACTGCTCGCCGGGTACGGCTTCTGGCTCACCACATTCGCCGGGTCGATCGGCATGTACGCGCTGACCGTCTGCGTCTGGACGCTCGCCGAGATCGTCAACGCGCCCACCCAGACCGGACTTGTGGTGCGGCTGTCGCCGCTGCACGCCCGGGGCCGCTACCAGGGCATGCACACCATGTCCTGGTCGGTTGCGGCTCTGGTCGCCCCGCTGCTGGCCGGCTTTGTCATCGACCGGTTCGGCGCGCAGTGGCTGTGGGGCGTGTGCGCGGTGCTGGGGACGGTTGCCGGGCTCGGATACTGGCTGCTGATGCGCGCGCTGCCCGCGGAGACCGAGCGCAAGGACGTGGCGGCCGAGGACGAGCCGGCATGGGAAGACCGGGTGCCGGGTGAGCCGGTACGGGACGTGGTCACTCCGCCGGCTGCCGTTCGGTAGGCACCGCCTCCTGCCGCACCCGCGTGATGCGCAGCGCCCGCTGGGCCTCGTACAGGTTGCGGGGGTGTACGGCGCCGGGTGCGCCGTATGCCTCCAGGCGGGAGCTGAGGCTCCCCTTGAAGTCCGGGACGTCGATCTGGTCGAACTCGCGGACCGTGGAAATGGCCACGGTCGCGCTGTAGGGCGCGATCTCGTCGATCTTGATCAGTCCGGCGCGCTCATTGGTGACGGTGACATTCCAGTGGGTGAAGCGAGCGCCGTAGAGGGGGCCGGCGGAGGCGTCGCCGCCGTGGCGGCCGTTGTTGTTCACGGTGATCTCGGTGCGGACGCCCGCGAACGGCATCCCCCGGTGGGTGTCGAAGGTGCCCATCTCCATCCGGCCGCGCGACCAGACGTTGTAGCTGGACAGGCCTTCCACGTTGATGCCGTGGAGCTGCGTGTTCGCGGGCGCCTCGGCAGTGCGCTGCGCGATGGTGAAGTCCTCGATGAGGTTGTCGTGCGAGCCCTCGCGGCAGAAGTACGGGTGGTGCGAGCCACGGCCCTCGACGCGGGTGCGGCGCAGGGTGCAGGCGGAGGCGGCGACCAGGCCGAAGCCGTTGTCGACGTGCCGGACGGTGATGTCGTCGGCCCAGCAGTCAAACGCGCACTGGAAGGTGACGCCGTTGTACCCCTTGTCCAGGAGGTGCTGGGACTGCGGGGTCTCGACGGCTTCGAGGGTGAGCCCTTCGACGCCGGAGCCGGTGAGCGGGGTTACGAGGGTGGTGATTCTCGGGTCCCATTCGGGGCGTACGTCGAGGGGCAGCGGCCGCTCGAAGGTGACCGTGTTCCGCTTCACGGCTGTGATGCGCACGGGCCATTCGTAGGGAACGTACGAGGTCAGCTTGGTCTTGTCGTCCCAGACGTACGCCTCGGGGCCCGCGCCGCCGCCCGCCATGTGCTCGAGCAGAGTGTGGCCGGCGTCGTCCGCGAGGCGGAGCGTGACGAGCTGTCCCGGGCGCAGCCGGGAGGCGTCGGAGACGGTGACGGACCAGTCACCGCGGCTCGCGGGCCGGACGGTGGCCAGGGTGCGCCACTCGTCGCGCTTGTTGCCGGTCCAGCCCTCGAAGGGCCATGCCTTGGCCTTGATGGCGTCGGTGAGGCTGTTCCAACGCGCCTGCGGGCACAGCCAGATGAGGCCGCCGGCCCAGGACCAGGAGGACTTGTCGCCGCCGTAACGGCTGCCGTACGGGCCGATGAGCTCGGTGAGATTCTTTGTGGCGTACAGCGTGGTGCGGGCGCTGCCTGCGCCGCGGAGGACGACGTTGCTGTGGCCGATCCGGATGACGTCGTCGACGCGGTAGGTGCCGGCGGGGATGAGGATCGTGCCGCCGCCGCGTTCGCCTGCAGCGGCGACGGCACGGTTGATCGCGGGGGCGGCGTCGGCGGAGCCGTCCGGCTTCGCCCCGTACGCAAGGACGTTGGCGACGACGGGCCGGCGGGGGAAGCTCTTGGCACCGCGTCGCTGTCCGGCCCGTCCCACGTACGGGATCTGGGGGTGGCTGAAGGGCGCGCGGCGGAACTCGGCCCACAAGGGCGAGGTGGCTTTCCGCTCACCGGCGGCCGCGGTTTTGGCGCCGGTGATGCCGCCCGCGACGCAGGCCGCCGCGACGGCTGTGGCACTGCCGAGCAGACTCCGTCTGCTGATGGCGCGTTGACCGTTCTCCATGAGCTCGCCTTCCATGGATGTGAACTGCGTTCAGGTGTGCGTCGGCGGCGAGCATGCCACGAGCCCGCGGCGCACGGAAGGGGTCGTGCAGCGGCGAGCCGTAAGGTAACCGGGCCTGAGTCCGGGGCAGTTGGCCGGGTCAGTTGGGCGGGTGCTGAGTCAGATTTGTGAACGCATCCAGGTTGCGCGTCGATTCGCCCCGCGACACCCGCCACGCGTACTCCTTGCGGATCGCGCTCGCGAAGCCCAGCTCCAGCAGTGTGTTGAAGGAGCCGTCCGCCGCCTCCAGGACGGTGCCCAGCAGACGGTCCAGTTCTTCCGGGGTGACCACGGACAGCGGGAGCCTGCCGACCAGGTAGATGTCGCCGAGCCGGTCGATCGCGTAACTCACCCCGTACAGACGCAGGTTGCGCTCGAGCAGCCAGCGGTGGACCGCCGCGTCGTTCTCGTCCGGGTGGCGGATCACAAAGGCGTTGATGGACAGCGAGTGCCTGCCGACAAGCAGCGAGCAGGTCGTCGACAGCTTGCGGGTGCCGGGGAGTTTGACCACGTACGAACCGGGGTCCGGGCTCTCCCAGTCGAGCTCCGCGTCCTTCAGGGTGCGCTCGATGACCTGCGCGGCCTGCTGTACCGCGGTCTGCTGTACGTCAGCCATGGTGCGAGCGTACCTGTCGCCGGTGTTCGTACATCGCCGCCGTGTAGACGTCCGCCGTCGCCGACGCCGCCGTGTCCCAGCCGAAGGACTGGGCGTGCCGGGCGGCCGCCGCGCCCATGCGGGCGGCGAGGGCCGGGTCGGCGAGGAACCGCTGCAGGGCGGCCGCGTAGTCCGCCGGGTTGTGACCCTGGACCAGGATGCCTGTCAGCTCGTCGCGCACCGCCACCGGAAGGCCTCCGACGGCGGCCGCCACCACGGGCGTGCCGACCGCCTGGGCCTCGATCGCCACCAGGCCGAAGGATTCGCTGTACGAGGGCATGACCAGCGTGGACGCGGCCCGGAACCAGTCCGCGAGCCGGTCCTGGCCGACCGGCGGCTGGAAGTGGACGAGGTCCGCGATGCCGAGGCGGGCGGCCAGCTTCTGCAGGCCCTCCGGCTTGGCGAGGCCGCTGCCGCTCGGGCCTCCGACGATCGGCACGAAGAGCCGCGAGCGCAGCGAGGGGTCCTTCTCCAGCAGCAGGGCGACCGCGCGGAGCAGGATGTCGGGGGCCTTCAGGGGCTGGATGCGGCCCGCGAAGAGTGGCACGAAGGCGTCCTGGGGCACGCCGAGCCGGGCCCGCGCGGCGGCGCGCCCGTCAGCCGGCCGGAAGCGGTCCAGGTTCACGCCGGGGTGCACGACCGCGACCTTCGCCGGGTCGGCGTCGTAGAAGCGGACGAGCTCGTCGGCCTCCTCCGCGGTATTCGCGATCAGCCGGTCCGCGGCCCTGACTATCTGCGTCTCGCCGATGACGCGGGACGCCGGCTCGGGTGTGTCGCCCTCGGCGAGCGCGGCGTTCTTGACCTTGGCCATGGTGTGCATGGCGTGCACGAGCGGGACGCCCCACCGCTCGGCCGCGAGCCAGCCGACATGGCCGGAGAGCCAGTAGTGGGAGTGGACCAGGTCGTAGTGGCCGGGGCGGTGGCCGGCCCATGCCCGCATCACGCCGTGTGTGAAGGCGCACAGCTGGGCGGGGAGCTCTTCCTTGGCGAGGCCTTCGTAGGGCCCGGCCTCGACATGGCGTACGAGTACGCCGGGAGCCAGCTCCACGACCGGGGCCAGCCCGCCCTCGGTCGCCCGCGTGAAGATCTCGACCTCGATGTCGATGGCCGCGAGGCGCTTGGCGAGCTCGACGATGTAGACGTTCATGCCGCCCGCGTCGCCCGTCCCCGGCTGGTGCAGCGGGGAGGTGTGGACGCTGAGCATGGCGATTCGGCGCGGCTTGCGATGGCCGCCGGGGAACCTGATGCGTGGAGCCACCAGACCGCTGCCGAGGCGGGAGACGTACTGGCTCACGTCGAGAGTCCTCCTCGTTCCGGGCACGGCAAACTGCGGAAGCAGTCTTCCGACAGCTGACAACAGCGGACTCTTCCCTTCCATTTCCCGAGCCCTCCCGCTTTGCCAAATCATTGCCTTCCGGCCGTCGTGTCGCGAGCGCATACCCTCGCTTCCATGAACCGCCCCGTAGGCACCGCGACCCGCGGGACGACCAACCCCAACCGACTGCGCCGCATGGACCGCTGGATCGCGGCCACCCACGGGCCCGCACTGCGCCGCAGCGAGGCGCCCGTCGCCGTCGATCTCGGCTACGGCGCCGCCCCCTGGACCGCCCTGGAACTGCTCCAGCGACTGCGCACCGCCGACCCCCGCTGCGAGGTCGTCGGCATCGAGATCGACCCGGCGCGCGTTACCGCGGCGAAGCCGTACGAGCGCGAAGGACTCGGCTTCCGGCACGGCGGCTTCGAGGTCCCACTCCCGGCACGGCCGACGCTGATCCGGGCCGCCAATGTGCTGCGGCAGTACGACGAGCGCGAGGTCGCCGCCGTCTGGGCGCGGCTCCGCGCGCGCCTCGCACCCGGCGGGCTGCTGGTCGAGGGCACCTGCGACGAGATCGGGCGGCGGCACGTGTGGGTCGCGCTGGGCCCGGAAGGGCCGCGGACGGTCACCTTCGCGACCCGGCTCGGTTCGCTGGAGCGACCCTCCGACCTGGCGGAACGCCTACCCAAGGCGCTGATCCACCGCAATGTGCCGGGCGAGCCGGTGCACGCCTTCCTGCGGGACTTCGACCGGGCGTGGGCGGCGGCGGCTCCATACGCCTCACTGGGCGCCCGGCAGCGCTGGATCAAGGCAGCGGGGGACCTGGCCGGCGACTGGCCGGTGACGGACTGCCGCCGGCGGTGGCGGCAGGGGGAAGTCACGGTGAACTGGGCCGCACTCGCACCCAATTCCGTCTGAACAGGCGCGAACGAGGGAACGCGGAAGGCGCGTTGTTCGTCCCTGACGAGTGGGATTGATCGGCCGATCGGCAGAGACCTGCCGGGCGGCCCTGTCACTTTCGCGGACGTCGTGGCACCATCGCGACGTCATCCGTAAGTTACTGACGGTAAATCATATTTAGCTGTTCTGGCGCTCGTACGGAGTGCGGAGTCCGGAGGGGAAGTCGTGAACCGACGTCGCTGTGCCACTGCCGCGATCACTTTGGTCTGCGCACTGACCGTGCTGGCGTCACCCGGCCAGGCCTTCGCGGCCCCCGGGCCCCCGCCGCCGGCCGGCCAGGGTGTGCCGAAGAAGACGCTGGAACAGGTGCGCCTGGAGCTCGACTCGCTCTACCGCAAGGCGTCTTCCGCGACCGACGCGTACAACCTCGCCGAGGAGCAGGCCGACAAGCAGTCGGCCGAGATCGTCAGGCTGGCGCAGGAGATCGTGAAGGGCCAGGCCCGTATCGACGACCTCAAGAACCGCGTCGGCGCCACCGCCCGCGCCCAGTACCGCGGCGGCGGGCTGCCGCCCGAGGCGCAGTTGGTACTCACCGACGACCCGCAGCTCTTCCTGGACGGGGCCGGCAGGATCCAGCAGGGCCAGAAGGCGACCAGGGATCTCCTGGGCGAACTGACCAGGACACAGGCCGACTTGGCGGCGTACTCCAAGGACGCGAGCGCCCAGTGGCGGAAGCTGGAAGCCAACCGCCTCAAGCAGGCCAAGGCCAAGAAGGAGATCAACGACCGGATCGCCGCGGCCAAGAAGATCGAGGACCGGCTGGAGAAGCAGGAGCGCGAGCGGCTGCTCCAGCTCGAGCAGCAGGCGCAGTACAACGCGCAGACCGCGTGGCTGAGCACCGGCGCGCTCAAGGACGTCAACAGCAAGGCGAGCGCGCAGGGCAAGAAGGCGATCCGGTTCGCGACGCAGCAGATCGGCAAGCCGTATGTGTGGGGCGCGGAGGGTCCGGGGTCCTACGACTGCTCGGGGCTCACGTCACAGGCATGGGCGGCCGCGGGACGCGGCATCCCGCGCACCTCGCAGGAGCAGTGGCGGCTGCTGCCCCGGATCGCCGTGAAGGACATGCGGCCGGGCGACTTGATCATCTACCACGCGGACGCCAGCCATGTGGGGATGTACATCGGCGACGGCGCTATCGTGCACGCCCCCCGGCCGGGGCGGAATGTGACGATTACGGGCGCGGGCTCGATGGCGATTCTCGGAGTCGTACGCCCCGACAAGTGACGCAGATGACTCGAGTGACGTTCGTCATGGCCGCCTTCAGGGCTGATGGGGCAAGTACCTCCCCATGCGCGGCATATGACAGCGACTCTTTGCGGTACTCCGTGTCGTACGCCATTCCGCTCCGCTGCCGGTACCGCTAGTGTCCTCGTCCGGTGGGGCGTCGAACGTCGCTCGACTGCCCTCGGGGGGAGGGAAGGAAGACCAGTCACATGCCCGTACCTGTACCGCGGCAGCGGACAGCCTCCGTCGCGGCCCCCGCCCATGGGAGCACCAACGGCGGCGACCTCACCCTCCTGGTGATCGAGGACGACCCGGCGGGCACCTTCACCGTCCCCGAGCTGCTCGACGGCGCCGGGACCCGGGTCCGTATCCGCAGCGCCCGCAATCTCACCGAGGCGGAGCGGCTGCTCACGGACGACATCCACTGCATCCTCGTGGACCTGGCGCTGCCCGGCGCCGGCGATGAGGAGCTCGCCCCGCTCCAGCACGTGCTGCGGCTCGCGCCGCGCCATGCGGTCCTCGCCCTGACCACATCGGGGGACGCCGAGCGCGCCGCCGAGGCGGTACGGCTGGGAGCCCAGGACCATCTGTTCCGCGACGAGCTCGACGAACGGCTGCTGAGCCGCGCCATCCGGTACGCCGTCGAGCGCAAGCGCGCGGATGTGACCCAGGTCAAACTCGCCGAGTCCCGGCTGCGCGCCCAGGAGAACGCCCGCCTGGAGCGCGGGCTGCTGCCCACCCCCCTGCTCGAGGGCTCGAATCTGCGGTTCTCGGCGCGCTACCGGCCGGGCCGGTCGCGGGCGCTGCTCGGCGGCGACTTCTACGACACGGTCCGCACCCCGGACGGCACGGTCCACGCGATGATCGGCGACGTCTGCGGGCACGGCCCGGACGAGGCGGCACTCGGCGTCGAGCTGCGCATCGCCTGGCGGGCCCTGACGTTCGCGGGCCTGTGCGGCGACGAGCTGCTCTCCACGCTCCAGCAGGTCCTGGAGCACGAACGGGAGAGCGAGGAGATCTTCGCGACGCTCTGCACGGTCGACATCGCGCCGGACGGCAGGCGGGCCGGGCTGTGCCTGGCGGGCCACCCCGCGCCGCTGATCGCCCGGCCCGGGCGGGCGGCGAGGCTGCTCCCGTACGAGGACGGCGGCCCGGCGCTCGGCCTGCTGCAGCGGGCCCGCTGGCCGCGCCGCCAGGTGGAGCTGGGCGGCGCGTGGAGCCTGATGATGTACACGGACGGGCTGATCGAGGGCCGTCAGGGGCCGGGCGAGAAGCAGCGCCTCGGCCAGGACGGGATGGTCGAGATGATCAATCGGCAGCTGGCCGCGGGGCTGGACGGCGAGGCGCTGCTGGAGGCGGCGGTCGCGGAGGTGCGCGAGCTGAACGGCGGGGAGCTGACGGACGACGTGGCCGTGCTGCTGCTCAGCAGAAACGATTCACGGAGCTAACGCGCCCGGACCTGGACCCGGGCCGGGCTACCGGCCGCCGTTGTACGGACCGTAAGGACCGTCACTGCTGGAGCCGCCGCCCTTGCGGCCGCCGCCGGAGACCTGCTTGATGGCGGGCCGCACGTCCACGAAGAAGACGATCGTGGCGATCAGCCCCGCGATCGACAGGAACAGCACCGATACGAACAGGTTCACCGCGACCGTGATGCCGAGGATGATCAGCCAGAAGGACTTCTTCTGCTTGCCGGCGGCGCGGTAGGCGTCCTCGCGGGCCAGGGCGGCCATGACGAAAGCGGCCACGGAGGAGACGAGGAAGACCAGGTCGAGCACCAGCCATAGGCCGAGGTCGAATCCCGCACGCAACATGCTGAGCACCGCCTAAGAAGTGGTTTCGTAGCGCCTCGCGGCCAAGCTACCGGGAGAACGCGCCGGGCACCCCGAAAGGTGCCCGGCCCGTCCGCTCGGTACTGGCCTACCCAGCACGGGCCTGCTTGGCACGGGCCTGCTGGTACCGGCCTGCCTGGCACTGGCCTGCCTGGCACTGGCCTGCTCGGCACGGGCCTGCTGGCACTGGCCTGCCTGGCACTGGCCTCCCGGCCTACTTGGCCGGGGGGGTGACCTTCTTCGCCACGGGCTTGCGGGGCGACGTGGACGGCGTGGCCTTGCGGGCGGCCGGAGGAGCGGGCTTCTTCGTCTCGGCCTTGGCCTCGGCCGGCTTCTCCTCGGCCTTCGGCGCCGCCTTCCCGGCCGGGGGCTCGACGGCGACGGCAATCTCGGCGATCTCGTCGGCCGCCTCGCCACGCCACGACCTCACGGTCTGCTCGCCGTGCTCGGCGACCTTCTCGTACGCCTCACGAGCCTTGACGGCATACTCGGCGGCCACGCCGACACCGCGCAGCGCGAAGTCCTGAGCGCTCTCGCCCAGCTTCTTCAGGTCGGTGTCGAAGGTCTCGAGCACCTCGGTGACCTTGGCCTGAACGGTGGCCTGGGCCTCCTTGGCCTGGATGGTCACCTTCTCCTGCACGACCTTGGGGTCGGCGTTGCGTACGGCCTCGATACGGCTCGGGGCCTCGGCCTTGAGCTGCTCGATCAGCGCGGGAACCTTCTTCGCCTGCTGGACGGCGAGGTCGGCCGTGCCGGCCGCGAAGTAGAGGGGGGTCGGGTCGGTGAGGGTCTTACGCAGGTCATCGGTGATGGCCATGACTGTGGGTCCTCCCGGATCGCACGTCGGTGTTCAGGCTGAGGGTTGGTCGGCGTCACTGCCGTCGGCCGTGCGGGGGCCGTCGTCGTCGGCACCCATTCCAGATGCATCCGTGCCGCTCACATCTATGCCGTTCTCCTTGCGGAAGGACTCGTAGATCTGCAGCAGCACTTGCTTCTGCCGCTCGTTGATCGAGGGGTCGGCGAGGATGACGGCGCGCGTCTCCAGCTCGTCCCGCTCCCGCTCATCGAGAATCCCGGCCCGCACGTACAGCGTCTCGGCGGAGATCCGCAGGGCCTTGGCGACCTGCTGCAGCACTTCCGCGCTCGGCTTGCGCAGCCCGCGCTCGATCTGGCTCAGATACGGATTGGACACCCCGGCGGCATCGGCGAGCTGCCGGAGCGAGAGCTGCGCGGTGCGCCGCTGCTCGCGCAGGTACTCGCCGAGATTGCCGACGTTGAGTGATGCCATGCCTTGATGGTGCACCAGGCGTGCTAACTATTGCAAGCAGGTGCTTGCAATAGTGTGCCAAGGCACATGTGACACAGCACCGACTGAGCTGATGCACCAGGCATGACGACGAATCACGTCTCCGGGCATACGCATTCCCCGCAGCGGGCACAGCGGGGATCATGAAGTATGCGCCCAGATGACTGGCACCTCACCGAAGACGTCGACGACTTTCTCGCCCGAGCCGGAGACTTCCTGCGCTCCCGGCCCGGCCCGCACGTCATGCAGCTGACCTGGGCCGAAAGAGTGCGAGCGCGTGGGGCGGAGGCGTTCGGCACTGAGGCTCCTGTCTTCGGCGTGCTGGAGCGAGCAGGCGAGGTCCACGCCACCTTCTACCGCCTCCCGCCCCATGGTTTCGGCCTCTCCCCGCTCACGCCTGAGCAGGCCGACTCCCTCGCCGCCCGCCTGGCCACCCTCGGGCACTCCCTTTCCCGCGCCAGCGCGGACCACGGCACGGCCACCGCTTTCGCCGAGGCATGGCAGCGGCACACCGGGGCGACGTCGAAACTCCGCGACACGCAACTGCGTCTGTATCGCCTCGGCACGCTCACGCCACCGGAGCCGCTGCCGACGGGCCGTGGCCGCGTCCTGGGCGAGCAGGACCTTGAGCAAGTCATTTTCTGGTGCGGCGAGTTCGCCAAGGCCGTCGGGGAGGACGTTTCCATCGACGCCGACACGTGGGCCGACACCCGCTTCGCCGACAAGCGCTACACAATTTGGGAGACCCCGGACGGTACCCCTGTCTCTTTCGCGGGCATGAACCCGATGATCGGCGGCCAGATCCAGGTGGACATCGTCTACACCCCCGCCCACCTGCGCGGGCACGGCTACGCGGGCGCCGTGACGGCAGAGGTGAGCAGGGCCGCGCTGGCCGCGGGCGCGAGGGACGTCGTCCTGTTCGCGGATCTGTCCAACCCCACCAGCAACGCCCTCTACCAGCGCCTCGGCTATCGCACGCTCACCGACTGGGCGGTGTACGACTTCGCGTATGCCGAACCGGAAGTCAGCCAGGAAGGCGACAGGCAAGCGGACCGCGCCATCAGATGACCTCGCCCGCCGAGACCTGACCCTGCTCTTCATCCACGAATTAGCGGCGCAGGATGAGAAACACCTACTGAGAGGTCGTTTTCATCTCTAGCACCCTGATTCATTCGGGTTTGCGAGGTGTTCGAATGCGGTGCTGGTGTGGCGCCTCATGGTTTTGAGCCGTGAGAGCCGGATGGTGTGACGCAGGGGGCAGCAGGCGGCTTGCGCCTGTCTCATCCCATGACGCCCGGTCCGCGGCCGTGCTTCCGCGGTCGCGAGCGCACGCCTGGGCGCACTCGATCCCGGGCGGTATGCCGAGGTCATGACCGAACGTCTTCCGTACCCAAGTGATCTGTCCGATGCCCGCTGGGAGTTGATCGAGCCGGTCCTGGCGGCCTGGTGCTACGAACGCCATGGCCGGGCCCTGGGCTTCGGCCGTCCACCCGAGCACGACCTGCGCGAGATCATGAACGCGATCCTGTACGTGGACCGCACCGGGGTGCAGTGGCGCTATCTGCCACACGACTTCCCGAACTGGAACACCGTCTACGGCTACTTCGCCAAGTGGCAGAAGAACGGCATCTTCGCCCAGCTCAACGGTCTGCTGCGGGAGTTGGTGCGCGAGCAGGAGGGCCGAACACCGAACCGTCCGCCTGTCTGGTCGATGCGCAGAGCGTGAAGACCGCCCCCAGCGTTCCCGTCACGAGTCAGGGTACCGACGCGGGGAAGAAGATCGTGGGCAGGAAGCGCAGCATCATGACCGACACGCTCGGGCTTCTCCTCGCGGTCCTGGTCACCGCGGCCAGTGTCCAGGACTCCGTGGCCGGGACCCAACTGCTCGACCGGGCCGCCCCCGACCACCCCGGCCTGCGCAAAGTCTGGGTCGACGGCGGCTACCGCAAGTACTTCGTCGAGCACGCCGCCACCCTCGGCATCGACATGGAGGTCACCACCCGCACCCCGGGAACCAGGAGGTTCACCCCTTTGCCGAAGCGCTGGGCCGTGGAGCGGACCTATGGCTGGCTGATGTTGAACCGGCGCCTGGCCCGCGACTACGAGACCCTCCCGGCCCGCTCCGAAGCCGTGACCCACCTCGCCATGACCGACCTGATGGCCCGCCGCCTCACCGGCGAGAGCACCATCTCCTGGCGCGACCCGACACCCTGAACCAGAAATCCTATTCCGGGATGAAGTGCTGGGAGGGAAGATCGCTGACGGGATCTTGTCCAGTTTGCGTACACGAGAAAGGATCGTGGCATGTCCAGCGACCGTCTCATGCGTATCCACAGCGACGAGTTCCAGGCCATGGCCGAGAGGGTCCTGCGGGTCACCGAGCTCACCTCCCGCCTGAATGTCCTGCCCTTCGAGGCCGAAGCGGGCAAGGCCGAACTGTTGGAACAGATCCTCGGCAGGCCGCTGCCGCCGAGAGTCACGATCTATCCGCCCTTTTATACGGACCACGGTCTCCACCTCGACCTCGCCGAGCGCGTGTTCATCAACCAGAACTGCACGTTCCTGGACTACGCCGGCATCCGGCTCGGTGAGCGCGTGATGGTCGGCCCGAAGGTCACGTTCATCACCAGCGGCCACCCGGTCGATCCCGAAGAGCGGCGGCTGTACCTCACCGGCGCGCCCATCGATGTTGCAGAGAACGTGTGGATCGGCGCCGGTGCCACGATCCTGCCCGGCGTCAGCATTGGCCGTGATGCCGTGATCGCCGCTGGCGCTGTCGTTGCCGATGACGTTCCACCGGCAAGCCTGGTGACCGGCACCAAAGCCACCGTGCACCGACGGTGGTGACGGCCTCTCCGAAGCCCCACCAACCGCCGATTCCGGGATGAAACTACGGGAGAAAACGACCTCTGAGCTCACCACAATCCCGGCGACCACAACCCGTCGGGACTGCGAGAGCACGGCCCGCCTACCGGGACTTGAGTGAGACACGCCGACGCATCCCGTCTCGCTCAAGTCCGGGCACCGCAGGTCAGCGCAGCATGATGCCCGGACTCATCTGACACAGGACAACCAGCGTCCGCGGCAAGCAGTTCGGTGGCCGATGCGTACTCGTCCGCACCGGGCCATTCCCATTGGGACCCGAACGGCGGTCGCTGGCCGCCTCCTTGGAGACAACCCTCCGCCTGTACCTGCACGAGCCAGGCCCTGCTGGCAGGGCCTCGCCCTCGCCGACAACGAAGCGAAGTTCGAGCAGTTCAAAGCCGAGTTCAACCGACGACTGCCACAAGAACGGGCGCTCCGGACCACGGCCCGGGCGTGGTTCCTCACCGAACTCAAGCTAACTGCCATGCGCATCGAAGCAGTCGCGCAGCACGATCGCCCGGAGCCAGATCTGGGATTTGTTGTCCGGTCGGAGAGCCGCTAGTTGACCTTCACCTTGGGGGAGGCCACAGCATCAAAAGGCCGGGCGACGTGCTCGGCATGAGGAGGAGCGAGCATGGGGTTGCTGACCATCGGGGCGTTCGCGAAAGCGTCCGGGCTGTCACCGAAGGCGCTGCGTCTCTACGACCAGCTGGGCCTGCTGACCCCCGCTCGCGTCGACCCGGTGACCGGCTACCGCCTCTATGCCCCAGAACAACTGGACCAGGCCCGGCTGGTCGCCTGGCTCCGCCGCCTGGGTATGCCCCTGGCCCGCATCCAGCACGTCTGCACGCTGGAGGCAGGCGCGGCGGCCCAGGAGGTCCGCGCCTTCTGGGCCCAGGTCGAGGCCGACACCGCCACACGGCGGGACCTGGCCACCTTCCTCATCGGCCACCTGTCCTGGAAGGACGCTGCCGTGTCCCCAACCGCCAAGCCCCTGGGCATCCGTTACGCCGCACTCTCCGACGCCGGCCTGGTCCGCGAGAGTAACCAGGACACCGCCTACGCCGGATCCCGCCTGCTCGCCGTCGCCGACGGCTTCGGCCGCAGCGGAGCCCCCGCCAGCGCCGCTGCCATCGACGCACTCAAGCGACTCGAAACCGACAGCATCCCGGCAGGCAATCTCCTCAACGTCCTTGAAGACGCCATCGAACAGGCCAATCAAGCCGTGCACGGAGTCGCCGAAACCGACCCTTCCCCGCAAGAGGTCGGCACCACGCTCACCGCGATGCTCTGGACCGGATCGCAACTGGCCCTCGTCCACATCGGCGACTCTCGCGCCTACCTCCTGCGCGACGGAGACCTCTTCCAGATCACCCACGACCACACCATGGTGCAGTCGATGGTCGACGAAGGACGCCTCAGCCCGGAAGAAGCCACATCCCATCCCCAGCGGTCGCTGCTGATACGAGCCCTGGCCGGAGGAGGCGAAGTCACCCCCGACATGCGCCTGCACGATGCCCAGCCCGGAGACCGCTACCTGCTCTGCTCCGACGGCCTGTCCACCGTGGTGCCGACCGAAGAAGTACGCCACGTCGTCACAATGGTCAGCGACCCAGAGCAGGCAGTACGCGAACTTGTCGCCCTGGCCAACCAATCCGGCGGCCCCGACAACGTCAGCTGCGTAATCGCCGACGTGCTGGAGCTCCAGCAGTAGGAGCGAGCGGCATGCACTTCACCATGCACCAGCTCCGCTCTCAAGAACTGATCCGCGCGGCGGAGGAGTACCGACTCGCTCGCGAAGCACGGAAGTGCAGAGCAACGTCCCCGACCGCCACAACCACCAAACCGGGCCAAACCCGCCTACGGCTGTCGGCCTGGCTCCGGAGCTGAAAGGCCACGCTGCCTGCGGTTGAGCGGGACAACAAGCACCAGCCTGTCCCACTCAACCGTAGGCAGCGCAGGTCAGGGCTCCGTCCTGTCCAGACATATCCGAGACAGGACACCGAGGCTGAGCAAGATAGTCGTCGTCTTGGCAGGACATCTGCCGTAAAGCCTGCCCTCCCCTGTCCTCGGCGCGAGAGCGTCTGAGGCGCCTCGTGGGACCCAGTGATCGTGGTAGGCAAGGCGGGTGCTCGGCCGGCTTCCTCTCGATAAGCAGCTCGACGGCTTGCGATCCACGCTCTCCCAGAACGAGATCTTGACCGACGTGATGACCAGGGCGGCGGCGTCGGAGCTGCCACGCGACGCACGCGACGGCGGGGATCCCGGCGTGCGTCGCGAAACAGGTGGCCAGACCGATCAGGAATCGAGAAGCGCGGGCCCCCGGGCCGCAGCTAGCGTGAGCGCCATGGACATCACCATTCACCCGAGCTTCCTCCCGCACCACGCTCCGGACGCATCCCTGGCCTTCTTACGCAACCGCCCGGAGGTGGTCCCGGTGGTCCTCCTTCTCGTGCGGGCCGGGCCCGGTTGAGACGAACGGCCAACGGCGAAATCGCCATCCGGGGCGATCGGGCTGTCGATTTCCGGACTTCCCGTTCGTCTTTGAGCCAGACAATCCCGACCAGAACCCATGACTTCAGGAGTGACCATGACCGGCTCTTCCACTCAGGGAATCAAGACCGTGCTGCATCCCGTTTCCGACCTGGCGACGGCCAAGGAGGTGTACGCCGCCCTGCTCGGCGTACCGCCGCAGACCGACGAGTCCTACTACGTCGGCTTCGAGGCCGCGGGCCAGCACATCGGGTTGGTGCCGGGCGGTGGACCGCAGGGCATGACCTCCCCGGTGGCCTACTGGCACGTGCCGGACCTCGAGGCGAAGCTGGCCGAGGTGACAGCCGCGGGGGCCACCGTGAAGGAGCCCGCGCACGACGTCGGTGGCGGCCGCCTGGTGGCCACCGTCACCGACCCCGATGGCAACGTCCTCGGGCTGCTTCAGGACCGATGAGTGCCGACCCCCCGCTCCCGCGCTCAGCGTCGTCGCGACACCGAGCGTCGGCTCAGCCACGACAAAGATGTCTGGGTGGCCAGTGCCTCGCCGGACGGTGCGCCGTATCTGGTGCCGCTGTCCTTCGACTGGGACGGCGAGGCGCTGCGGATGGCCACGCCGACCGACAGCCCGACCGGTTGGGGGCACCTCCCGGCCGAAGGCCGGGGGAGAACCTGGCCTGCAACCGAACCGTTCGGCCGGGGCGGGGCCACACCCGCGACGTGTCCATGACCGAGGGCGAAGTCGAGGTCCTCGAGATCGACGCGCTGCCGCAGCAGCGGGTGACCGGTTCGCCGCTCGCACCGGCTTCGACCCGCGTGCGCCGGCCACCCCGTACCGCTGGTCCCCCATCTCCCCGCGCTGCATCCGGGCCTGGCGCGAGGTGAACGAGCTGGCCGATCGCGAGCTGATGCGGGACGGCCGCTGGTTGGTCTGACGCCTCGGCGGGCACGCCGCGTGGCCGGGGCCCAGAGGCTCCGCGGCCGCAGCGAAGGAGAAGCAGACGTACTTGCTCGAAGCTGGTCAGATTGAACCAGGCGACGCCGACGGAGACCGCGAAGGCGGCCCCCCGCCCAACAGATGGAGACACGATGAGCATGGCCACGAGGACGGACACGCAGTCGCCTGCGCTGCACGCTGCCGACAGCCACGATCTGATCCGCGTGCACGGCGCGCGCGTGAACAACCTCAAGGACGTCAGCATCGAGATCCCGAAACGCCGCCTGACGGTGTTCACCGGCGTCTCCGGCTCGGGCAAGAGCTCGCTGGTGTTCGACACGATCGCCGCCGAGTCGCAGCGGCTGATCAACGAGACCTACAGCGCCTTCGTGCAGGGCTTCATGCCGACGCTGGCGCGGCCCGAGGTCGACGTACTCGAGGGGCTGACGACCGCGATCATCGTCGACCAGCGGCGGCTGGGTGCCGACCCCCGCTCCACGGTCGGCACCGCCACCGACGCCAACGCGATGCTGCGCATCCTCTTCAGCCGGCTCGGGAAGCCGCACATCGGCTCGCCCCAGGCGTTCTCCTTCAACGTCGCCTCGATCAGTGGAGCGGGTGCGGTCACCCTGGAGCGCGCCGGACGGACCGTGAAGGAGCGTCGCGACTTCAGCATCACCGGCGGCATGTGTCCGCGCTGCGAAGGCCGGGGCATGGTCTCCGACATCGACCTCACCCAGCTGTACGACGACTCCAAGTCGCTCGCCGAGGGCGCGTTCACCATCCCCGGCTGGAAGTCGGACAGCTTCTGGACCGTGCGGGTCTACGCCGAGTCGGGCCTCCTCGACCCTGACAAGCCGATCCGCAAGTTCACCAAGAAGGAGATGCAGGACTTCCTCTACCGGGAGCCGACCAAGGTGAAGGTCGAGGGCGTCAACCTCACCTACGAGGGGCTGATCCCCAAGATCCAGAAGTCGTTCCTCTCCAAGGACCGGGAGGCGATGCAGCCGCACATCCGGGCGTTCGTGGACCGTGCGGTCACCTTCACCGCCTGCCCCGAGTGCGACGGCACCCGGCTCAGCGAAGCGGCCCGGTCGTCACGGATCGGAAAGATCAACATCGCCGACGCCTGCGCGATGCAGATCAGCGACCTCGCCGAATGGGTCCGAGGTCTCGACGAGCCGTCGGTGGCGCCGCTGCTCGCCGCGCTGCTGGGGACCCTCGACTCGTTCGTGGAGATCGGTCTCGGCTACCTCTCGCTCGAACGGCCGTCGGGCACGCTGTCGGGCGGCGAAGCGCAGCGCGTCAAGATGATCCGCCACCTCGGCTCCTCGCTCACCGACACCACCTACGTCTTCGACGAGCCCACCATCGGCCTGCACCCCCATGACATCCAGCGGATGAACGCCCTGCTGCTGCGGCTGCGGGACAAGGGCAACACGGTGCTCGTCGTGGAGCACAAGCCGGAGATGATCTCGATCGCCGACCACGTCGTCGACCTCGGCCCCGGCGCCGGTACGGCGGGCGGCACCGTCTGCTTCGAGGGCACCGTCGAGGGGCTGCGGTCCGGCGGCACCGTCACCGGCCGCCATTTCGACGACCGGGCCGCGCTCAAGGAGACGGTGCGGACGCCCACCGGCACCCTGGAGATCCGCGGCGCGACGGCGCACAACCTGCGCGACGTCGACGTCGACATCCCGCTCGGGGTGCTCGCCGTCGTCACTGGCGTCGCCGGCTCCGGCAAGAGTTCGCTCGTGCACGGGTCGATCCCCGCCGGCGGAGGTGTGGTGTCGATCGACCAGGGCGCGATCCGCGGCTCGCGGCGGAGCAACCCGGCGACGTACACCGGACTGCTCGACCCGATCCGCAAGGCGTTCGCGAAGGCCAACGGCGTGAAGCCGGCGCTGTTCAGCGCCAACTCCGAGGGCGCCTGCCCCACCTGCAACGGCGCCGGCGTCATCTACACCGACCTGGCCATGATGGCCGGCGTCGCCACCACTTGCGAGGAGTGCGAGGGGAAGCGGTTCCAGGCATCGGTGCTGGACCACCACTTCGGCGGCCGCGACATCAGCGAGGTGCTCGCGATGTCGGTCACCGAGGCCGAGAAGTTCTTCGGCGCCGGCGAGGCGCGCACGCCGGCCGCGCACCGAATCCTCGACCGGCTCGCCGACGTCGGGCTCGGCTACCTCAGCCTCGGCCAGCCGCTCACCACACTGTCCGGCGGCGAGCGGCAGCGGCTCAAGCTGGCCACCCACCTGACCGAGAAGGGCGGCGTCTACGTCCTCGACGAGCCGACCGCCGGCCTCCACCTCGCTGACGTCGAGCAGCTGCTCGGCCTGCTCGACCGGCTCGTCGACTCCGGCAAGTCGGTCATCGTCGTCGAGCACCACCAGGCGGTCATGGCGCACGCCGACTGGATCATCGACCTCGGCCCGGGCGCAGGCCACGACGGCGGCCGGATCGTCTTCGAGGGCACACCCGCCGACCTCGTCGCCGCCCGCTCCACCCTCACCGGCGAGCACCTCGCGGCCTACGTCGGCACCTGACCAAGGGCGTCGCGGACACCTAGACGAGTTCTCTCATCTGTTTCGACTCGTCCGACTCGCGGACCGATAAGTGATGTTGTCGCAGCGACGAGCAGCAGGAACCTGCTGCGCAAGCGCTGGATGCGGGTAGTCGATGCCAGGCACAAAGAATCCGACCGCGCCCCGGAGCGCGAACACCACGAGGGCGATGCAGGCATACCCGACCATGAGGATCCCGGCAGAGATCGCCCACCAATTCACCTGCCGACGCGGCAGTGAGGGGATCGTCACGGTCATTGGTTGGACTCTATGGAAGACGGCGTTCGTCTGGCCCAGTTCGAGCTGTAGTGCAGGCCAGAGTGGTGGTGCCGACCGAGACAGGGGGCTCGGCACCACGGCCGAGGAGGTGACCGAACAGACCCTGCAAGCCATCGCCGCCTGACCCGGCCGCCCGGTCGTCACAACGGTCAGCGACCCAGAGCAGGCAGTACGCGAACTCATCGCCCTGGCCAACCACTCCGGCGGCCCCGACAACGTCAGCTGCGTGATCGCCTACGTGCTGGAGCTCCAGCACGTAGAAGCGAGCGGCATGCACTTCACCATGCACCGGCTCCGCTCACCATGCACCCGTCATCGAGCCACGAAATGCCTCGGTCAGCTGTTCTGGGTGAGGGAGGGGTTATGCCGGTGCAAGTCTGGTTAGGCGCAGGGCAGCCGTTCGGCGACAGCCTTCCCGTAGGACTCGACGAATGCCTTGAGGGCGTCGATGTCGCCCTTGCGTCCGTCCCGGTAGACGTTCTCCACGACCACGGAGAACGTCTGCGCCTTCCACTTCTCGCTCCGGCAGGGGACGACCGTCGCGGCCCCCTGATCCCAGTAGGCGAGCTTGCCGCCGTCCGCCGCGTGCTCGCCGCCACGGCCACGCCGGTCCCGCACGGCAACCAACGCCGTGTAACTGCCCGCCCGCCACTCCCCGTGAGTCACGAGCCACGCCTTGCCGTCGACACGGACCGTGCACATCTGCTTCGGCCCCTGCTGACCGGAGAAGCCCTCTTTCTGGCCGATCTCCTTGCCGACCGGCAGCAGCGGCTCGAGCAGCTCGCTGTCGACGGGAGTCCCGCACAGCGACGTGGGCACGGTGTAGTCCCGCTCGTCGCCCCCGCACGCGGCGAGCGGGAGCAGGACCGGGACGAGACCCAGTGCGAGGGCGGCACGCACGGCGGACCGACTCAGGACGTATGGCTTGCCGCGTACCACTTGGCTCCCTCACCGTGACTGTTCCCCGCCTGGGTCTTGGCCGCGCTCTTCAACTGTGACGCCGTGTCGGGGTCGGAGTAGGGGCCCTCCTGATTGTTGAGAACGGCCCGGGACACGGCCGCCTCGCTGGAGTCGAGGGCCGCGGTACGGCCCGAGGTGTACTCTTCGCCCGCCGCCTGCGAGGCATCGTCGGCGGAGTCCTTGGCGATGGTCTCGAGGACGCTGCTCGTGATGTCCTCCTGCACCCAGCCAAGCACCTCTCCGGCGATGGGGACCCGCTCACCGACGCCTGCCGTACCCATGCTGACGATACGGTTCACCCAGCCCGCCTTCTCCTCGGCGGCCGCGTTGAACTCCTCGTCCTTCGCCGTGTGGTAGTCGATGACCGCATCGGCGCGTGCCTCACTCATGATGCCCGCCATCGCCGCGCCGGGCGCCACGGCGTCGCGCACCCGCCCGTCGACCGAGGCCTTCGAAGCGGTGTCGCCGTTGATGGCCTCGTCCACCAGCTCCGAGGTGTAGGCCTGCTGGGCGCTGGTGATCGACGCATACGCGTCCGGGTCCTGTCCGACCACGGACAGGAAGTTCTTGACCTGGTCCGGATCGAACGTCGCGGAGTCTCCGAAGGCGGGGAACTTGTCCGGGGCGCCGCTGTACATGGTGCGCTGGAAGCCCATGTATTCGGCGGTGATGTCACCCATGCTGTCGCGCATCGCGTAGAGGGGGCCTGTCTCCGCGTTCTCGAGGTCCCCGTTCGGCGTCGGCGTTGTCCACCGATTCCAGATCCTCACCGGCGTTGGGCACAATTATGGCCTCGCCACAGCGGCTTCCAATTCTGGGACGAGGTCTCCGACACCGCAGAGCACCTGGCCGCAGAAGCAGCATTTGCCCTCACCGAGCACCTGACCGGCGTTCACATCACGCCGGAACTCCTCCAGGACACCGCCTTCATCTGCGGCAGCGCGGAGATCGGGTGAGCCGGTCATGAAGTCCCTCCTCGACGACATCCAGACCAGCGCCAAGTGGATCGCCCGTGCTCGCGACAACTCTGGTTACAAGGCCGACTTCCCCCGGAGAGCCTCCGGGACATCGAACGGTTCATGGCCGCGCACAGCGGCCATCGGGCCCATCCAGCGCGTGATCGAACAGTTCCACGCTGGCCCCGAGGACAGCATCGCGTTCTACGGCGCAGTGCTCGGGCCGGCGGACACATCGGCAGACTGCCGTCGCTGAATCCGCGGCCGAGGGTGACGCCAGGCCCACAGTGGCAGATGCCCGCACCTGACCGGGACGGGCTCGGAGAGCCCGTCCCGCACAACTCTCGGCACCGCAGGTCAGGGGCGGCTCCCCCTGCCCAGGCTTGTCCGGGACAGGGAACCACTGAGCAGTTCAGTTGGCCACTATCCCCCTACCGCTGGAGACTGAGCTGACAGGCGTCGACCTTGGCCCTTCTCAGGTCAATACGTCTGCAGCGCCATCCGTCCCGGGAACATAGGCGCCAGGATGCGCTCTGCGCCCTCCGACGGCGCCGGACGTCGGAGCCGAAAAAAATGCGCATCGCACCCAACCGTCAGGCGAAACCGTCTCGGCCGGCGGCGTCGGCGGACGTTGCTTGCCGGCGGCGCGGTCACCGCGTCAGCTCGCGGTGACCGCGCCGCCCCGGCGCTGCTTCAGCTTCCACGCTCACGTGCCGGCGCTCGACCGCCGGCGCTCAACTGCCCGCGCTCGGCTACCAGGTCGCACCCGCCGACTGCCTGGTCGTGGCGTTGAGGCGGTTGAAGAGATTGGTCACGCCGACCATCAGGATGATGGACGCCAGCTGCTTCTCGTCGAAGTGATCGGCGGCGTCGTCCCAGACCTGGTCCGGTACCGCGTCGGGCCGGTCGGCCAGCCGGGTGGCCGCCTCGGTGAGCGCCAGCGCGGCGCGCTCGGCGTCGTTGAAGAACGGCGCCTCGCGCCAGGCCGCGACCGCGTGCAGCCGCTCATCGGTCTCGCCCCCCTTCTTCGCGCTGGCCACGCCCCCAACCACGCAGTAGCTGCAGCCGTTTATCTGGCTGGCGCGCAGGTGGACCAGCTCGAGCGTCGACTCCGGCACACCGCCCTTCCGCGCCGCCTTCAGCAGGTCGAGGATGGCCGGCAGGGCCTCGGGAATGATCGTTGCGGGGTTGTTCATCCGTGCCTGCATGATTGCTCTCCCTAAGAAAGTTCGTCGTCACTACACCGACGGAACGCGACGCGAGAATGTGACCGGCGCACCGCAACAACTTCTCGGCGGAGCTCAGTTCTTCACGCTCGATGCCCGCATCGAGGGGAGCAGCAGCGCGACGGCGATCGCGACCATGGCGAACCCGGCGCCGATGAGGAACGCCTCGTGGAAGACGCTCGTCCGCGCCGCCTGCTCCAGAGCCGGGTCGCCGTGGGCCCATTCCTCCAGATCACGGGTCCGCCGGAAGGCGATGGTGGCCGCGACGGCCACACCGAGCGCTCCGCCCGCCTCCTGGCTGGTGTTGATGAGCCCGGCGGCCAGGCCGGACTCCGTCTTGTCGACCCCGGCAAACGCGGCGATCTGCACCGGTACGAAGGACATGCCGAGGCCCAGGCCGGCGGTGAGGAAGGCGGGCAGTACGTCGCCGGCGTAACTGCCGTCCGCGGGCAGCTGCCAGAGCATCAGCATCCCGCTCGCGGTGAGTGCGAGACCGGCCACGAGCACAGGCCTCGCCGCCACCTTGGTGACCAGTTTCGAGGCGATGCCCGCGCCGACCGACACGATGACGGCGAGGGGCACGTACGCCAGACCTGCCTGCACCGGTGAGTAGTCCAGGACCAGTTGCATGAACAGGCTGGCGAAGAAGAACAGCGTGACCAGGGTGCCGAAGAGGAGTACGGCGACGATGTTCGCCCCTCGCAGCACCCGGCGCCGGAAGATTCCGAGCGGGATCAGCGGCGCCGCGGCCCGCCGCTCGATCAGTACGAAGGCCACCAGCAATGCGCCCGCGACGGCGAGACTTCCGAGCGTCCGGGCCGATGCCCAGCCCGTGTCGATGGTCTGGCCCAGGGTGTAGATCAGCAGCACCAGGCCCGCGGTGAGGGTGACTGCCCCTGCCGTGTCGAAGGTCCGGCGCGGCGTCCCGGCGCGGCTCTCGGGCACGACGAGCGGCGCGAGCACCGCGGCCGCCAGCCCGATCGGCACGTTGATGAAGAAGATCCAGCGCCACCCCGGCCCCTCTGTGAACAGGCCGCCCAGGATGACCCCGGCGACCGAGGCGATACCGCTGATCGCGCCCCACACCCCGAGCGCCCGGTTGCGCTCGGGGCCCTCGGCGAACGTGTTCGTCAGCAGGCTCAGGGCGGCGGGCGCGATGAATGCCGACCCGAGCCCTTGCAGAGCGCGGGCGGCGATCAGCGTGGTGGGGCCCTGGGAGACGCCCGCCAGCAGGGACGCGGCGGCGAATACGACCAGCCCGGTGCGCAGCAGGCGACGACGCCCGAAGGTGTCGGCGAGCCGCCCGCCGAGCAGCAGGAACCCGCCGAGCACGGTCCCGTAGGCCGTGACGACGTACTGCAAGAAGCTCTCGGAGATGCCGAGATCGTGCTCGATGGTCGGCAGAGCGACGTTCACGATGGACACATCGAGGAAGGTCATGAACCCGGCGACGCAGAGGAACGCGAGTATCAGGCCGGGGCGGGCGGCGCCCGGGTTACGTGGCGTGGGCACGGTTTCGGAACCGGTGTGGTCAGCGATATCGGTCATGGCGCCAGACTGGCGGCCAAACTGGCCACCTTCTGGCCAGTTTCCGGAGCAGAATGACCACCATGAGGGCCGATCGTCTGGTAGCGACACTGCTGTTCCTGCAGGCGCGCGGGCAGGCGCACGGGCGGGTGACCGCGGCCGAGGTGGCCGCTGAGCTCGAAGTGTCCGAACGCACCGCGCGGCGCGATCTGGAGGCGCTGGCGAGCGCGGGCGTACCCGTCTACTCGCAGCCCGGGCGGGGCGGCGGCTGGTCGCTGGTCGGCGGGGCGCGGACCGACCTCACCGGGCTGACCGCGGGCGAGATCCGGGCGCTGTTCCTGGTCGCGGGACCGTCGTCGGTCCACGTCGCGGGACCGTCGTCGGTCCATGTCGCGGGAGACTCGACCAGCCCGTCGCGGTCGTCGCCCACGCCCGGATCGTCGCCCCCGCCCCCCGGGTTGTCGACCACACCCGAGCTGCGAACGGCACTGCGCAAGCTGGTACGCGCCCTCCCGGCGACGTTCCGGCCCGGCGCAGAGGCCGCGTCGAAGGCCGGTGTCACGGACAGCACGGACTGGTCGCGCTCCACCGTCACGGCATCGACGCCCCATCTCGACGCACTGCAGCGTGCCGTGGTGGACGGCATCCAGATCCGCCTTGGCTACGCCCGCCCCGGCAAGCCCGCGGGCGAGCGTACGGTCCATCCGCTCGGCCTCGCGTCCAAGGCCGGCGTCGGGTACCTGGTCGCTGACACCGACCACGGCCTGCGGACCTTCCGGCTCAGCCGCGTCACCTCCGTCGAGCCGACCGGCGATCCCGTCGTACGGCCGGAGGGCTTCGACCTCGCCACGGCCTGGCGTTCCCTCGCCACGCGGATGGAGGACCGCATGCTCGCGGCGACCGTACGCGCGCGGGCCGAGCGAAGCGCAGAACCGGTGCTGGAGGGGCTGTTCGGCGGACGGATGCGGACCGGGCGGGCGCTCCCCGACGGCTGGATGGAGATCGAGGTGGACGGGCCGTCGCCGGAAGTCGTGGCGGCACAGCTGGCCGGGCTGGGCGCGCGCGTCGAGGTCCTCGATCCCCCACAGGCGCGCGAGCGGCTCGCGCGCCTGGCAGCCGAACTCGCCGCGACGTACGGGCCGCCGTAGGTGCGCGTGCGGTGGTAGTACGGCCGTCGGGCCGGAGGCCCCTGTACCTTCACGATCACCGCTGCCGCTGGCGTTGCCATTGCCGTTGCCATTGAAAGGAATCCGCCGTGACCGTCGAACGCATCGGCCCGCCTCTGACCGGAGGCGAGCGCGAGACGCTGCGCGCATTCCTCGACTACCACCGCGCGACGCTCGCCCTGAAAACCGAAGGTCTCTCCGACGAGCAACTGCGCAGGCAGTCGATGCCGCCCTCCACGCTCTCCCTGCTCGGCCTGGTCCGGCACATGGCCGAGGTGGAGCGCGCCTGGTTCCGCCGGGTGATCAACGGCGAGGACATCCCGCTCGTCTGGTCGGACGAGGGCGACTACCAAGTGGCTTACGACGCGGGCGAGTCCACGCGCGCGGAGGCGTTCGATGCCTGGCAGACGGAGGTCGAGCACGCCCGCCGGATCGAGGAGCGGGCGGAGTCGCTCGATGTGACCGGCCATCAGGCCAAGCAGGGCGAGGACGTGTCGCTCCGGCTGGTCATGCTGCACCTGATCCACGAGTACGCCCGCCACAACGGCCACGCCGACTTCCTCCGCGAGGGAATCGACGGGACCGTCGGCGTCTGACGGACCCGCAGCCAACCGGTCCTGATTCAGGCCGAATTGGGGCGACAACGGGGCCGGTGACAGGCGAGTACACCGTCGTCGTCATTGAGCCCGGTCACCGGGTCGGACCGCTCCAGGCCGTCGAGGAAGTGCCGGTGCAGGGCGTCCAGCGGGGAGGTCCCGGGCGGCCGGCCGGCGACGACACGGGCCGCCTCGTCCTCGTGGTCGGCGAACCGGTGGAGCGCGAGGTCCTCCTTGGTGGGGAAGTAGCGGAAGAGGGTCGGCTTGGATACGTCGGCTGCGGCCGCGACCTCGGCGACGGAGACCCCGTCGAAGCCCTTCTCCAGGAAGAGGGCGATCGCCGCGTCCGAGATCGCTTGGTACGTCTGCCGCTTCTTTCGTTCCCGGAGGCCCATCTCACCGCTCATGACCCCGAGCGTACGCATCCCAGGACGACCGGTTGGCGGCCGGTCAATTGACCTCAACCGAGCTTGACGTTTCAGACTTCCAGCAGACTGTCGAGTTGGGGAGTGGACGGCATGCGCGTGGCACAGGTCAACGAGTTCGGCGGCCCGGAGGTACTCGTCACCACCGAGATCCCGGATCCGGTGGCGGGTCCTGGCGAGGCAGTTGTCGCCGTCTGCGTGGTGGACACGATTTTCGTGGAGACGCAGATCCGGTCCGGCACCTTCGGGGAGCACTTCCCGGTCCAGCCGCCGTACGTCCCGGGCGGCGGCATCGCCGGCACGGTGCGGGCGGTCGGCGAGGGGGTGGACAAGGCGTGGATCGGCCGCCGCGTGATCACTTCGCTCGGCTTCAGCGGCGGCTACGCGGAGCAGGCGGTGGCCTCCGCGGTAAAGCTGGTGCCTGTCCCGGACGGCCTGGACCTGCGTGATGCGGCGGCCCTGGTGCACGACGGCGTCACCGCGACGGCACTCCTGGAGTCGACCGGCCTGGGGTCGGGCGACCGGGTGCTGATCCTGGGCGCCTCGGGCGGCATGGGCACGCTGCTGATCCAGCTGGCGAAGGCCGTGGGCGCGGAGGTCGTGGGGGTGGCGCGGGGCGAGCTGAAGACTTCCCTGGTCAGGGAGTTGGGCGCCGACGCCGTAGTGGACGCCACGTCTGCCGACTGGGTCGCCCTGGCCCGTACGGCACTCGGCCCGGCGGGCGCCGACGTGGTGCTGGACGGCGTCGGCGGCAACCTGGGCCTGGCGGCCTTCCCCCTGACCGCGGACGGCGGCCGCTTCTCGGCCCACGGCGCGCCGACAGGCGGCTTCGCCCCGGTGGACGCGGCGGAGGCGGAGCGCCGGGGCATCAAACTGCTCGGCATCGGCGACGTCCAACTGTCCGACGAGGAGTACGTCCGCCTTGCGGCCAAAGCCCTGACGGCGGCAGCGTCGGGCAGCCTTCACCCGGTGATCGGCGGTGAGTTCCCACTGGAACGCGCGGCGGCGGCCCACGCGGCGATCGAGGGCCGGGGATTGCGGGGGAAGGTGCTGCTGACGACCTGAGTGGCGGGGCGAGGGGCAACTCGCGCCCATGAGCGGGCGGTGAGCAGGCGACTGCCGTACCCGTCATCGGCGGGCGAGGAGGCGACCCGCTCCCGTGAGCGGGCTGCGAGGAGGCGACCCCCGCACCCGTCAGCCGCGACCGTCAGCGGGCGGCGAGGAGGCAACCCGCTCCGTGGGCAGGCGGTGAGGGGCGACTCCGCCCCCTCACCCTCGCTTGCGGATCAGGATCTCGATTCCGTCCAGTACGCGGTCCAGGCCGAAGCCGAACTCGAAGTCCGGCTCGTCCGCTTCGTACATCACATCGGACTCCAGCATCCGCGCCACCGCCGGATAGCGGGCCGGGTCCGCCAGGCGCTTCAGGGTGGTCGCGTACCGCCGCAAGAGCTCCTCCGGCGAGCCGCCGCTCGCCTCGATCGCCGCGCCCAGATCCGCCGTCAGCAGCGCCTCGTTCCGCACATAGCCGCTGACCAGCAGAATCACTGAGATCTTCTCGCCGTCACTCAGACCTGTCTCCTCCAGCGCGGTGAGACCCCGCTCCCACCAGGCCACCGAGTTGGGTGTGGCGGGCGGGCCCGAGATCGGGATGCGCAGCACCCACAGGTTCCGGTGGAACACCTCGCGCTGTGCCCAGGCCCAGGCCGCGAGCGCCTCCCGCCAGCCCGTGCCGGGGTCCGGCGGGGCGGGCGGCAGGCCCACCACCGCCTCCTGCATCAGGATGTAGAGCTCGTCCTTCGCCGCGACGTACCGGTACAAGGACATCGTCGAGACGCCGAGTTCCTTGGCGACCCGCCCCATGGAGACCGCCGAGAGCCCCTCCGCCGCCGCGACCCCCACCGCCGCCTCGACGATCCGGTCCAGGCTGAGCCCCGGCTTCGGCCCCTTCGAGGGGCGTTCGCGCAGACCCCACGCGGCTTCGATGCTGGCGGGCAGGCCGGTCTCGCCGCGAGTCCCGCGCGCACCGCTCCCGCCGTCCCCGCTGCTGCTGCCGCTGTCGTGCGCCGCCATGGTTCTCCGCCTTCTCCCACCCCGTGGCACTTCCCGCTTGACGCACATCCTAGTAATGCGTAACCCTTACACAGTAACGCGTATGCCATACGCAGAAGGAGAGGGCGACTTAGCCATGCCCCAGTCACCGGCCATCGAGGCCACCGGTCTTGCCAAGAGTTACGGAAACGTCCGCGTCCTGGACGGCATCGACCTGCGCGTCGAGCGCGGTGCCGTCTTCGCCCTGCTCGGCCCGAACGGCGCCGGCAAGACCACGACCGTGCGGATCCTCGCCACCCTCACCACCGCCGACTCGGGCCACGCGCGCGTCGCCGGGCACGACATCGTCGCCGACCGCGCCCGGGTACGCCGCGCCATCAGCCTGACCGGACAGTTCGCCGCGGTCGACGAGAAGCAGACGGGCGAGGAGAACCTCCGGATGATGGCCCGCCTCAGCGGCCTGTCCCGCGCGGCCGCACGCCGCCGCGCCGCCGAACTCCTCGACCGGTTCGACCTCACCGACGCGGGCCGCCGCCGGACCGGAACGTACTCCGGAGGGATGCGCCGCCGCCTCGACCTCGCCGCCGGCCTGGTCGGCGACCCGGAGGTCGTCTTCCTGGACGAGCCGACGAGCGGCCTCGACCCGCGCAGCCGCCAGGAGCTCTGGCAGGTGGTACGCGACCTTTCCACGCGCGGCGCCACCGTCTTCCTCACCACCCAGTATCTGGAGGAGGCCGACCGGCTCGCGGACCGCATCGCGGTCGTCGACGGCGGCCGGGTGGTGGCCGAGGGCACGGCCGACGAACTCAAGGCCCGGGTCGCGGGCCACCGCCTCGACCTCGTACTCAACGACACGGCGGCTTACTGGCGGCTCGAGTCACACGCGATCCACCGCTCCCCCGAGACGCTCACCCTCGGCCTGCCTACGGACGGCACGGCGGCCCATGTCCGCGCGCTGCTGGACGAGGTCGACCCCGAGCGCCGCGACGTGGCGCGCTTCTCGGTCCAAAGGGCCACGCTCGACGACGTCTTCCTCTCCCTGACCGAAAAGGAGCCCGCCCATGTCTGACGTCCTCACGCCCGCCCTCACGATGGCCGGCCGCAGCATCCGCCTCTCCCGCCGCAATATCGACGCCGTCATCACCTCGATGATGCTGCCGCTCATGCTGATGCTGGTCTTCATCTACTTCTTCGGCGGAGCGATCAACACCGGTACGAAGTACGTGACCTACGTGATCCCCGGCATCCTCATCCTCTGCGCCGCCTTCGGGGCGTCCTCCACCGCGGTGAGCGTGAGCGAGGACATGAAGGGAGGGATCATCGACCGCTTCCGCTCGCTGGACGTCGGCGGCACCGCGATCCTGGCCGGCCATGTCGCCGCCAGCACCGTACGCAACCTGTTCTCGACGACGCTCGTCCTCGGTGTCGGTCTCCTCATCGGCTTCCGCCCCGCGGCATCGCCACTCGGCTGGCTCGCGGCGGCAGGCATCCTTCTCGCCTTTCTTCTGGCGATCTCCTGGCTCTCCGCGGCGGTCGGACTGCTCGCCAAGACCCCCGAAGCGGCTGCAGGATTCACCTTCTTCATGATGTTCCTGCCCTACCCGAGCAGTGCGTTCGTCCCGATCCACACGATGCCGAGCTGGCTCCACGGCTTCGCCGACCACCAGCCGGTGACCCCGCTGATCGAGTCCCTGCGCGGGCTGCTGCTGGGCCACCCGGTGGGGACGGCGCCGTGGACGGCGCTGGCGTGGTGCGGGGGGATTCTGGCGGTGGCGATCGCGCTGTCGGGGGTCTTCTTCAGGGTGCGGACGGCGTGATGTTGCCGCGTCCCGCACGGTGCCAGTCGACGAGGCGCTTCGCGACCTGGCGCAGCGTCGGCAGCTCGGTCAGGCTCAGCGCGGACTCGGCGTCGGCCAGAACCCGCTGCACCTTGCGGGAACTGGACCGGAGCGCCGACCAGTTGAAATCCCTCCCGCCGCCGACGGCGAGGGCGGACCGGATGACGTCCGTGTAGACCGACTGGGCGCGCTTGTACTCCAGAAGGTACGGAAGATCCTCCTGCCACCCGAGCGAGCTGCCCGGCCTGGCCGCTTCCATCGCGTCTCGCCAGTGAAGGAGCACCGTCGCCTCCTGCTGCACCGGGTAGCGCATCAGATGGAGATGAGTGGCCAGGTCGTACAACGGATCGCCGAAGGTGGCAAGTTCCCAGTCGATGGTCCACAGCCGTCCGGCACCGTCAACGATGAAGTTCTCCCGGTGCAGATCGCCGTGCAGAAGGCAGAAAGGCCGTGAGGCGAAGGACCGCGTCCTGTCCATGAGCCGCCGCAACCCGTCCTGCGGAATGCCAAGCCCGTCGAACAGATCCCCGTACAACTGCAGGTGCTCCTTGTAGACCCGCTCCTCGGTGAACTGGATCAGCCGAGCGGCGAAGCCGGCACTGTCCCCGTCCACGACCCGGTCATCGGCCCCGGTCGCCTGCGACACCGGAAGCATGTCCGGGGAGATCGCGGCGAGCTCACGGAACAGCCGTGCGATCTGGTCGACATAGGGCTCCGCCACGACGGCACCGGGCCGCCCGTACGAGCCGAGGGTCGAGCCCTCGATGAACCGCTGGAGGCCGATGTCATCGACCTCAATGATCTCCGGCACGCTCGTCACATGCCCGGCAAGAGCGCGGATCAGGGCGCCTTCCGAAGCGAAGCTCCGCCGGTCGAACCAGAGGATTCCCTGCCGCGGCTCCCGGCACTTCCACCGGACCGATCCGACCCGACCATAGGTGTCCGGCAGCGGAAAGGCGTACGTCTCGTGGTGATAGCCCTTGAGCGGCCCTTCGATCAGCTCCTCGCCGGCGCTCAGCTGTACGAGGCGGCGCCGGAGGCTGGGCGCCGGCTCGGCAGTCATGTTGCTTTCCCCCGCGTAGATGCGTTCGCCCCCTCAGTCGACGGTGAGTGCCAGGTCGGCCGCGACCGCGCCCCAGAGCCCGTCGAACCATCGCTGGGACTCCGTCACGAAGGCTTCGTCCCGGGAGCCTGCCCCATGGGCGAAGGAGTAGAGCATGGAATGGGTGCCGAGTACGTCGTACAACCCCAGTGGCTCTCCGCCGATTTCCTCCTCGCGGCCGGTAACGGTGCAGTACCCGAAAAGAGCCTCGGTTCCATTCAGGACATACCGCTTCACCGGCGGGGTGAAAGGCACGGCACGGAAGGAGACGGCAGCGTCGATTCCGAGCACGGGGCGCAGGGCCGGCAGGTTGTGGAGCAAAACCAGCCGCTGCGCACTCCGCTGCGCCGGCCACTGCTCATGAACCGGGTCCTCGCCGGTGCGCGGCTCAACGTGCACCGACGAGGCCGGGGGAATACCGCTGCTTGGCAGCAGGACCCTGACCCGCACGCTCGACGCAAGGATCTGACCTGCGTGGATCGCACGAAGAGGCTCAGCGAGCGCGAGCATCAGGAGATCCACGCTCAGGCATACGGCGTCGATACGGACGTCGGGCACCGAGAACGCCTCCAGCAGCCGCGGCGCCAGACCGACCAAGGCGGGCCGGGGCTGCTCGTCATCTCCCGGGACTCCGGCCGCAGGCGCGGCGGCGCGGGCGGGCGAGCCCCTGGGCACACTGGTGAGCAGTCCCTCATCATGCAGCCTCTTCAGCGCCGCCCGGACGGCGCTGAGCGGGACGCCGAACTCTTCCGACAGCTGGGACAGCGTCGGCATACGAGTGCCTGGCACCAACTGGCCGACCCGGATCCGCTCACGCAGTTCATCCGCTGTGCGGCCGGAGTCATTGCTCATACCAGCACGGTACAACTGCCGGTTGCAGCAAGGCACTTATCTGCCCAGGTCCCTCGCTGCCCGATAAAATTCCGTCATGCTGGTGGCGATCGACTTGACTCCGGCCGCGTCCAGTCGCCGCCGCCCCGAATCCGAGCGGTGGTAGCCGTAGAACGGCATGCCCAATGCCAGGGCAGCCCGGTAGTCCGTACCGGCGTCGCCGATCATCAGATGCTGTTCGACCGGAACGCCGGGCGCCTTCGCACGGCGCAGGGAGTCAGGGTTCGGCTTCATCAGCGTGGCGTCCCGCGACCGCCCGACGATGCGGCCGTCGAAGCAGTCCAGCACCAGCAGACGCTCCAGAATGCGGATTGCGACATCCTCATGGTTGTTGGTCGCAACTGCGAGGGTCCTGCCGGAATCCCGGCACGCCTTGATGAAATCGGCCGCGCCCGGCGTCGGTACAGCGGATTCGGCCGCCTTGCGCTCGTAGGCGTCGAGCGCGTCGTGCATTTTCGCCACGACTTCGTCCCAGCCGCCCCGGCCGTCCCTTGCCTCCTTCTCCTGCGTGTGTGCGTACAGCACGGCGATCGGGTCGGTCGAGTCCCGCAGTGCCTCGACCAGACAGCCGTCCTTCTCGGCGATGTCGAGCATGACGCGGGCAATGTCTCCGGCAGGCTCGCCGGCGAAGACACGGGCTACGGGGCCGTCGAGATCGAGTACGAGGCACCGGGCCCGGGACAGCGCCTTCCGCATCGCGTTCGGTGCTGCCAGGGTGGTTGGGGCAGGTGGCACGGTCAGAAATCCGCCCTTTCGGCCTGATTCTCCCAGGTGCGGTCAAAGTAGTCTTGAAACGCGTGCACGATGCCGGCTTGTTGGGGTGGAGAGTCGGCTGCGGCACGGAAGGGGAACAGAGTCGCCCCTGTGCCGTATGCATCGAGGATCTGCACCTCTTCGCCGTCCGGAGGAAGACTGATGGTCCCCTCTTCCGGAGGGTAGAGGCCGTGGAGTGCCAGTCGGCGGTTCAAAATGTACAGCTTGAACTGCGGCGAGAACTTCACCAGCCGGACCTCGACCGAGACTTCGGGTACAAGCCTGCGGTTGCGCAGTTCGAGCAGCGATTCCCGCAGCATGGTGGCGTGGCTCTGGAGGATGCCTCGCAGCCGCTCACGCACCCGCGGATCATCCGCGCCGTCCACCGGTCGCGGTATCGCCAGACTGAGCGACTCGGTGTCCGGCAGCATCAGCCGGGCGGTGATGCTGCGCGGCGGAGGGATCTCTCCCTCCACGATGCGCGCCTTCTGGTCGGACACTCGGGCGGCGAGGGACTCGGTAGTCATCGAGTAGACATCGAGAGTGACCCGGGTGGCCTCGAAAGCCTCTTCAAGATAGGGCTGGAGCATTACCGGAGGAACGCGCTCCGAGACGACCGCCCAGGCTTCGTCGTCATCACTGTCGGCCGACTGCACCGGAGTACCGGGCTGGTCCTTCACGAATGTGCCGCTGCCCTGGCGGGTGACGATCAGCTCTTTCTCCCGGAGCAGGTCCAGCGCCTGCCTCACGGTGGCACGTGAAACGCCGTACTGCGTGGCCAGTTCGCCCTCTGTCGGCAGGCGCTCTTCGGGCCTGTACCCAGGGGCCTGGCCGTTGATCGCCTTACGCAGCTCGTCGGCCACCCACCGGTACCGGTAAGTGCCGTCTCTGGAGGCAGATCCGCGATTCGTCACCCCACAACCATACAACTCACCTACAGACAGGCAGAGATGCCCCGCACAACCATTCAACTACGGTTTCCCGAGTGGCCCAACATAGCCGAACAACCAGACAAGTTTGCGGATCACCCCCTGACGGGCATCAAGTCATCAGGTCAACCAGCCAAATTTGTACGACAGTTGGACGAGCGTCTGAAGTTGCACGTTCCCAGCAGCACAACGGTGTGCGAGCCCCCTGCATCTCCCCTTGAAGGAGTGACCGCCATGACTCTGATCACCATGGGAATCGAGCAGATCGTGCAATGGAAATACGGCGTCGTGGCCGCGCTGGGGTTCACCCTGCTGACCATCGGCATGAAGACGGAAAACGCAACCTGCGCCGGGATCGGTGGCGCACTGCTCATAGCACCGGCCGTCAGCTCCGGCACCTGACAGGTCGTCCTCAGAAACTCAGAAGACGTCCGGGCACCAAGGCCGCCTCGGCGTACGGAACACCCCGTCCGCCACCTCCGCCGCCCCCGGCGTCCCCTCGTCCACCAGGCCCAGCGCCGCCAGCCGCACCGCCGACTCGTCGCCCAGGTACAGCGCCCCCAACTCCCGTATGCCCAAGGTCAGATCGGGCGTCTCGGTCGAGGGCGCGCAGACCGCGCCCTCCGGTGAGGCGTCCAGGCGGAAGCGGCCGCCCGCGAGACCCAAACCGTCATGCACATCCAGGACCAGGGTCGCGGGCGTCGCGTACGTACGCGCCTGAAGTGCCCGCACCACATCCAGGATCCGCACCCACAAGAAGTCCGCCTGCGTCAGGATCCTCGCCGCCCGCGGGTCCGGGAGCAGCAGCGGGAGCAGGTCGTCCGGGGCGCGGTAGCCCGACTTCACCGTGGTGATCCAGTCCACCGAGCAGACGTAGTGCCACAGCGCCCGCTCCGCCGCCGGCGTCAGCGCCAGCATCTCCCGCACCGTCGCCGTGTTCAGCGGCTGCTTGGCGTCGCCCCAGTTGTCGTCCGACTGATAGGCGAGCAGGCCCTCGACCTCGCCGGACGCGGAGCGGTAGACCGCGTAGAAAGGCTCCGTCCACGGCTGGGCCGCCAGCCGCACCTGGCCCGTGTTGAGCTGCCACCAGCGCTCGTCGCGGCTGACCGCACCGGGCTGCCCGGCCGCCAGCCGAGCGTGCAGTTCCGGGCCGAGTTTGCGTACGTCGGTGGCGTCGACCAGGTCGATACGGCCGCCGTCGGCCGGGCCCGACCAGCGGGGGTCGAGGCCTGTGCGCGGGACGTCGACCGCCCACTGGGTGATCCAGGCGGCGGGACCGAAGCCGTACCGCCCGTAGATCGGGTACTCCGCGGCGATCAGCGTGGACACGACGTCGCCGCGCTCCTTCGCCCGGGCCAGGTCAGCGGTCATCATCCGGCTGAGCAGACCGCGGCGGCGGTGCGTAGGCGACACCGTCACATTGGAGACGGCGTTCGACGGGAGCGCCGCGCCTCCAACTGCCGTGAGCCGCTGCGCGAACGAGCGGTACGTGGCCACACAGCGGCCGTCGTCGAAGGCGCCGCGCACCCGCGCGAGGTCGGTGTGCGCCATGCGGTCGCTGATTTCTTCCTCCGAGACCACCGCCGGCGGGAGCAGAAATCCGGTGGTCAGGGCCCGCAGCCAGTCGGGGTACTCGGACGCGGTGATGACGCGGGTTTCGACGCTCATGCGGCCCACGCTAGGCCGAACGCCGCCCGGCCCGCATCCGAGTTTCGACGCGGCGTGGGAAGACCGGTGCGGACGGGTCCCCAAGCCTTCCGGGGCAGGGACCCCACTGCCGGAATGATCGGTTCCGATGAGTCGGAACGCTTCAGGTGAGCAGGTCGTCCACTTGCGCTTCGCCTTCACGGTACCGGCGGGCGATCTCCGCACTGCAGTCGTCGGCCGTCCGCTGCAGCAGCTGACGGCTGCGCGAGACCTGCTGCTCGTAGCGGACAAGCCGCCCCATGGCCGCGTGCAGCTCCTCGTCCGTACGGGCGCCGAGGTCCGAGAGCTCGACCTCGGAGAGCATGTCGGCGGCCAGCTGCCGGTACTGCTCACTGTGCGGCGTGGACAGCGTCACATGGCGGGCGGACGAGCGGTGCCGCGAAGGAGCGTCGGCCAGGATCTCCGACAGACGGTCGACGACCGGGGCCTCCGGAAGGACCGGGGTCTGAGGGTCCGCGCGCCGGGCCAGCTCGGCCCGCAGAATGTCGATGCGGCCCTGCAGCAGCCGCCGTACATAGCTGAGGTCCGCCTCGTCGCGGGTCGAGTCGCGGCGCAACGTGCGCAGCTCCGGCAGCCGCAGCGTGGGGAGGTCGTGCTGCGTGGGCTCCGGCAGGGCGCCCGTACCCCGCTGCAGGGGCGCTCGCGCGGCACGGGCCGTGGGTGCAGGGAAGTTGGGAATCGACGTGACAGCCGATGCGGGAATCGTTACGGGACCGGGCGGCTGCCCGGCGCCAGATGTGCTCATATGCGTTGTCCGTCCCCTCGACCGGTGCATGGGTCTCCCCGGGCCCGAAGGGCCGAGGGGAAGCACCGCCTTGTTGCATCGTGCCACCCCGGAACCACCCGACGCAGGTGCTCTGCACCCGTTCAGCCCCAGATAGGTTGGTCTGTATGCGTGCAGTGGTGCAGAGGGTCGACGGCGCGAGCGTCGTCGTGGCGGGCGAGACGGTCGGCGAGATCGTCGGCGAAGGGCTGTGTGTGCTGGTGGGAGTCACCCACGAGGACACCAGGGAGAAGGCGGCGCAGCTGGCCCGCAAGCTCTGGTCGGTCCGGATTCTGGAGGGCGAGAAGTCCTGCTCGGACGTGAACGCGCCCCTGCTGGTGATTTCGCAGTTCACTCTCTACGGGGACGCCCGCAAGGGCCGCCGCCCCACCTGGAACGCGGCGGCGCCCGGCGATGTGGCGGAGCCGCTGGTCGACGAGGTGGTGGCGCAGCTGCGGGCGCTGGGGGCGCGCGTGGAGACGGGCCGGTTCGGGGCGGACATGCGGCTCTCGCTCACCAACCACGGCCCGTTCACGGTGATCGTGGAGATCTAGCGCCCGCAGCGCCCGACGCGCTCGGCCCCTTCGACGACCCGCTCAGGGCTCGACGACCGGCTCCTGCGCCGCCGCCGTGTCGCCCGCCAGCAGCTCCGCGTCCACCGGCACATTGCGCTTGACCAGCGCCAGCGCGATCGGGCCGAGCTCGTGGTGGCGGGCGGACGTGGTCACAAAGCCCAGCTGGCGGCCCTCCGCGCCCTCCGACGCCAGCCGGATCGGCGTGCCGGGGCCGGGCAGGAGGACCTCACTGCCGTCCAGGTGCAAGAAGACCAGCCGACGCGGGGGCTTCCCCAGGTTGTGGACGCGCGCGACGGTCTCCTGGCCGCGGTAGCAGCCCTTCTCAAGGTGAACGGCGCTGCCGATCCAGCCCAGTTCGTGCGGGATGGTGCGGTGGTCGGTCTCGAAGCCGACGCGGGGGCGGTGGGTCTCGATGCGCAGTGCCTCGTACGCGAGGATTCCGGCGACCGGGCCGTTCTCGGCGGCGTACGACTCGAGGTCGGCGCGCGGCAGAAACAGGTCGCGGCCGTGCGGGGTCTCCCGTACGACCACGCCGTCCGGTGCCTGCGCGATGGAGCCCGCAGGCAGGTGCACGACCGCGAACTCATCGGTGCGGTCGGCCACTTCGACCTGGTAGAAGAACTTCATCGACTCCAGGTAGCCGATCAGCGCCTCCTGTGTGCCCGGCTCGACATGCGCCCAGACACTCTCGCCGTCGTCGACGAGATACAGGGCGTGCTCGATGTGGCCGTGCGCGGACAGGATCAGCGCCTCGGTGGCCTGGCCCGCCGGGAGGTCGCTCACATGCTGGGTGAGCAGCAGATGCAGCCAGGCCAGCCGGTCGGCGCCGGTGACGGTGACAACGCCGCGGTGCGAGAGGTCGACGAGGCCGTTGCCGTCCGCGAGGGCGCGCTGTTCGCGGAACAGATCGCCGTAGTGCGCGGCGACTCCTTCGTCGCGTCCTTCGGCGGCGACCGCACCGGGCAGGGACAACAGAGGGCTCTTCATCATGGGCCCAAGCCTACGTCTCGGTAGTTGAAGCCTCAGCAGCGCATTTCTTGCAGCGGCCGAAGATCGCGAAATGCTTCATGTCCGTCTCGAAGCCGAAGGTCTCGCGCAGTTTCGCGGTGAAGTCGGCGGCGACGGAGACATCCGCCTCGATCACATTCGTACAGTCCCGGCAGACCAGGTGAATGTGGTGGTGGCGGTCCGCGAGGTGATAGGTGGGGGCGCCGTGGCCGAGGTGGGCGTGGGAGACCAGGCCGAGCTCTTCGAGGAGCTCCAGGGTGCGGTAGACGGTGGAGATGTTCACGCCGGACGCGGTCTTGCGGACCTCGGACAGGATGTCGTCGGGCGTCGCGTGCTCAAGGGCGTCGACGGCCTCGAGGACAAGCTGGCGCTGCGGAGTCAGCCGGTAGCCGCGCTGCCGCAGATCGCTCTTCCAGTCTGTGCTCACCACGCGTCCAGTGTAGGCGTGGGCCGGGCCATGGGGGCCCGAACTGGCGCTCGACCCAGGGCAGGGCCACCGGTCGTCCCCCGAAGTAGCCCGGGAATCGGCTTCGGGCTACTTCGTCGGGCTACTTCTTCGGGTCACTTGAAGAATTCGGGCTACTTGAAGAAGGCGATGCCGTCGTCGGGGAGGTCGCCGATGTCCTTGGCCCACGCCTCGACCTGCTCCGGGGAGACGACCTTCTTCAGATGCGCCGACATGTACGGCCGCAGCGGGACCTCCGGAGTGGACTTCTCGCCCACCCACATCAGGTCGCCCTTCACATAGCCGTAGAGGCGCTTGCCACCGCTGTACTGGCCCGAGGCCGCCGTGCGCGCCACCGCGTCCGTCACCAGGTCGATCTGCGGCTTCTTCTCGGCGAGCTCGCCGTACCAGATCTCGACGATGCCCTGGTCACGCGCCATGACGACTTCGATCTTGCGGTCGGAGTCGATCCGCCAGTAGCCGGACTCGGTCTCCAGCGGGCGGACCTTCTTGCCCTCGGCGTCGAGCGCCCACGTGTGCGAGACGTACTCGACGAAGTCCCGGCCGTCGTGGCTGAAGGTGACCTCCTGGCCGAAGTTGCACTTCTCGGCGCCTGGGAAGTCGGAAACGCCCACGCCCTCCCAGTTGCCGAGGAGGAACGCGAGGGGGACGAGGTCCGGGTTCAGGTCGGACGGAATCTCGATCATGAGCAGCTCTGGCGATCTGTAGAGATACGAGTGTGACTAGCGCTGGCCCTGGTACAGCTTCTTCACGGCCAGACCGGTGAAGGCGAGGACGCCGACGCAGACCAGGACCAGCAGGGCTTCGAAGAATGCCTCAAGCACGGGGTGCTCCTCGGTATGTGCTGTGTGAGCGGTAAAGGGGCCGTGGCCCAGCCTAATGGGTGGGGACCGGGCCCTCTCCGCGAGGTCGGCGTGACAGGCCGCCCATTACAGTTCGGCGCATGGCGAAGAAGCTCGTGATCAAGGTGACCGCCGGCGCGGACGCGCCCGAACGCTGCTCGCAGGCCTTCACAGTGGCGGCGATCGCCGTGGCCAGCGGGGTGGAGGTGTCGCTCTGGCTGACCGGCGAGTCCTCGTGGTTCGCGCTGCCCGGCAGGGCAGCGGAGTTCGAACTGCCGCACGCGGCGCCGCTGCCGGATCTGCTCGAGTCGATCAGGACGGCGGGGCAGATCACGCTGTGCACGCAGTGCGCGGCGCGGCGGGACATCACGGAGAAGGATGTCCTCGACGGCGTACGGATCGCGGGCGCGCAGGTCTTCGTCAGCGAGATCATGGCGGACGGCGTCCAGGCCCTCGTCTACTGACGGGACTCATTCACCGACGGGGCTCATTCACCGGCGGGCCGATTCTCTGGTCGGCCGATTGTCTGACGGCGGCATTCACCGACGGAGCTCATCCGGCGCTCATTGGTTGTTCCGCCGCTTCTTGCCGTCCAGTTCGTCCCACCACTCGTCGGACTTGGGGTCCCCGGACGGGTCGTCCCACCAGCGGTCGTCGGGCCCGCGCCGGTTCGCGACCATCGCGGCGAACGGCGGGATGGCCATGGCGACGACGCACATGCCGACGGCGACGGGAATCGACCACAGGCGCACCACGGCCCAGGCCGAGACGAAGAGCACCAGGCACGTCCCCATCAGCAGAAAGTAGGCGTGGCGACGTCGCGCGTACATGCTTCAAGCGTACGACCGAAGGGCCGCACCCCGTTCCAGTGGCGTCCAACCCCTGGGGTGCGGCCCTTCGGCCGGTACGTGGTGAATCAGACGGCGATGGCCACCTCGGCCAGGCCGCCGGTCTGCGCGACGACCGTGCGGTCCGCCGTGCCACCCGGAACGAGAGCGCGCAGCGTCCACGTGCCCTCGGCCGCGTAGAAGCGGAACTGTCCGGTCGCCGAGGTCGGGACCTCGGCGGTGAACTCGCCCGTCGAGTCCAGCAGGCGGACGTAGCCGGTGACGGGCTCACCGTCACGGGTCACGCTGCCCTGGATGGTCGTCTCACCGGGCTTGATCGTCGAAGCGTCGGGGCCGCCGGCCTTTGCTCCACACATAGGGTCGTCCTTCGTCAGTCTCTGGATGGGTTACTTGCCGGCGCCGAGCTCGATCGGCACGCCGACGAGGGAGCCGTACTCGGTCCACGAGCCGTCGTAGTTCTTGACGTTCTGGACGCCGAGCAGCTCGTGCAGGACGAACCAGGTCAGCGCGGAGCGCTCACCGATACGGCAGTACGCGATGGTGTCCCTCGCGAGGTCGACCTGCTCTTCGGCGTAGAGCGCCTTGAGCTCCTCGTCCGACTTGAAGGTGCCGTCGTCGTTGGCGTTCTTGGACCACGGGATGTTGCGCGCGGACGGGATGTGGCCCGGACGCTGCGACTGCTCCTGCGGGAGGTGCGCCGGGGCGAGCAGCTTGCCGCTGAACTCGTCGGGGGAGCGCACGTCGACCAGGTTCAGGTTGCCGATCGCGGCGACGGCGTCGTCGCGGTAGGCGCGGATGGAGGTGTCCTGGGCCTGGGCCTTGTATTCGGCGGCCGGGCGGCTGGGGACCTCGGAGCCGTCGACCAGGTCGCGGGAGTCGAGCTCCCACTTCTTGCGGCCGCCGTCGAGAAGCTTGACGCTGTCGTGGCCGTAGAGCTTGAAGTACCAGTAGGCGTACGAGGCGAACCAGTTGTTGTTGCCGCCGTAGAGGACGACCGTGTCGTCGTTCGCGATGCCCTTCGCGGACAGGAGCTTCTCGAAGCCCTCCTGGTCGACGAAGTCACGGCGGACCGGGTCCTGAAGGTCGCCCCTCCAGTCGATCCGGACGGCGTTCTTGATGTGGTTCTTGTCGTACGCGGTGGTGTCCTCGTCGACCTCGACGATGACCACCTTCGGGTCGTCGATGTGGGCCTCGACCCAGTCGGCGTCTACCAGGACGTCGCTGCGGCTCATGCTCTTTCTCCTCCGGGGCAGTGTGCGGCGGGTGATGCGAAGAGGGGGGTGCGGGTACGCGGAACGTGCGGCGTACGGCACGGCGTGTGGCCCTGACAACTGTCAAAGGGCCGGCGGGATACGGGAATCGAGCTCCCGCTCAGAAAGCGCGACAGAGCATGGCGGCGACGCGGCACAGGTCTACTGCCCGCCGCTTCGTGAGGTCCGCCTGTCGCTTCATGTGTCCGATCGTAGGGACGAGTCGGCCGCCATGTCACCGGCGTGTCGGATTCTGAGACGCGATCGTCCACTATGCGGGACGGCAGGGAGCCCCGGAGGCCCCTCGTGCGTTTCCGGAGCGGGTCGCGTCCGGCCGCCTTCTACTCAGCGGACAGGGCTGTCTCACCATGTGGCCGGATAGAGCAGGTGTACGACGGAAACCGCCCTGCCCTCCCCCGGTTCTAGCCGGCGAGCGAGACGTTCGTGCCCGTACCCGAGAAGCGCAGTCCGGCGTCCGTCGCCTCGACCTTGTCGAGCTTGATGCTCGACGGCATCCCGTCGATCTTCAGGTCGTAGTCGATGGCCTTGCGCAGCCTGTCGTCCAGGCCGGGGAGCGGCAGCTTCGGCAGCTCTTCCGCCCTGAGCTGGACCGTGCTGCCGCCCTTGAGTGCGACCGTGCTGTACGCGCTGACCATGCGGCCCTGGATCAGTCCCTGTAGGGCGCCCGGGACCGGTATACCCGCGCCCTCGAGCACTTCGGCAAGCGGTCCGGTGACCTTGACCTGGCCCTTTGCCGCCCGCTCGGGCCCCGCATAGCTGATCGTGGCGCCCTTCGGCGCGGCCTTCGTCAGGTCGGCGTAGGAGATCCGGGCGGAGCCGTCGGCCCGGTCCGCGACGGCGGAGGAGAAGCTGCTGTCGATCCGTACGCTGCGCAGCTCGGCCCTGACCTCGGTGACATTGACCGAGTGGCCGCCCGCGTTGGCCGTGATGCCGGTCAGGCTGACGTCCACCTCGTCGAGCTCCTTGCCCATCACCTGGGTGAGGAAGGGGAAGCCCTTGATGGAGATCTCCGGGGTCGAGCTCAGCCCCTGGCTGCTCTTGATCTTGTCGGCGGCCTCGGACTCCGCCATATTGACCGCGATCCGGTCGGCGGCGACGAAGATGCCCCCGATGATCACAGCGATGATCAGCAGTATTCGCAGTGCGCGCATTGCTCGGTGTCCCCCACCCTGGTCCGTCTGGCCCCCGTGACGCCCGCGAGCCTAACCAGTCCGGACGAGACCATGCCTTGAATGATCGACGTTCGGGTGGGGTCTTTGGTTCCGGCCGACGACACAGCGCCCGTCACACCAGTACCCGCCGCACCGGAGCCGGTCACGAGAGGGTCTGTCACGACATGGTCCGTCACACCAGGGCGCGGCCGATCAGGTAGACGGCGGGGGCCGCGGCGGTCAGCGGCAGGGCCACGCCCGCCGTCATGTGCACGAAGCGGGACGGGTAGTCGTAGCTCGCGACCCGCAGTCCGATCAGCGCGCAGCCACCCGCGGCGAGCCCGAGCAGCGCGCCGCCGGCGCCCATGTCGGTGAGGCCGCCGGCCGCGATGCCCGCACCGGCCGCGGCCAGCAGCGCCACGGCGACAGACGCGACGCCGGGCAACGGCAGCGCACGCGCCAGGACGGCCACAGCGACCGCGATTGCGCCGACGACGACGGCGTCGTCAGGGCCCGCGAGATGCCCGGTCGCGAGGATCGCGAGGGCGGCGGACGCGACGGTCGCCATCAGGCCGTACATCCTCTCGTCCGCGCCGGCGTGGCTGCGCAGCTGCAGTACGAGGGTGAGCAGCACCCAGACGCCGAGGGTGCCGATGATCGCGGCGGGTGCGTTCTCCCGGCCGACGAAGAGCAGCACGGCGTCGGCGGCGAGGCCGCCCGCGAAGGCGAACGCGATGCCCTGACGGGCGGGCCACATGCCGTTCAGCCGAAACCAGCCGGCCGCGGTGACTGCCTGCAGCAGGACGAGCGGCACGAGCAGGGCGTACGGGCCGATGGCCGCGCCACCGGCGAGCAGCAGCGCGAGTGCGGCGGTCAGCCCGGCGGGCTGCGCGCCCGGCGCGATGATCGGCGAGCGTCCCTCGGCGCGGGCGCGCTGGGCGTCGGTGATCCGGGCGTTCCCGACGGTGGTGGGGGCGCTGAACCCGGAGGTGTCGGCCTGGTCGGCGGGAGGCTCGTACGCGGCGGGTGCCGGCGCCGGGAGCGGGGCCTCGGGCGGCAGCGGGTAGGCGGCCCTCGGCCGCGTATAGGCGGTGTCCGGGGCGGCGGCGGCCTGCGAGGGCCGCACGACCGGCTGATACTGCGTGTCCCAGGTCTCGGCCTGCCAGGTCTGGGAAACCTCGGCGTCGCGCGACTCCTGGTAAGCGGGATCCTGATGGCCGGGCTCCGGGTAGCCGGGCTCGTGGTGGGGCGGCTGATACGCCTGCTGGTGCTGCTGATCGGCGTACTGGCCCTGGTACGGCTGCGGCGACTGCTGCTGTCCGTACGGGTACTGCTGATCGCTGCTCATGATGTGCGGTTCACCCTCCTGCGAACGGCGGGAGCACCTCGACCGTGCCGCCCTCGGCAAGCCGTACGGTCTCATGGCCGCGGGTCCCGACGGGATCACCGTCGATGAGGAACGAACACCGCTGCAGTACTCGCGTCAGCTCCCCGGGGTGCCGCTCGCGCACCATGTCGAGTGCCTCGGCGAGCGTTCCAGCGGCATACGGCTCCTCCGCGACCCCGGCGGCTGCCTTGGCCGCGGCCCAGTAGCGGATCGTTCCCGCTGCCATACCGGCACTCCTTTCGTCGGCTTTCGTCGGCTTCCATGATGAGCTACGCGGCGCCGAGCCATTCCGTCGCCCGGCTCCGGCACCAGCGGGCGGGGGCGCAGACAGCGGCGGCCTCGTCCGGTTACGCGCCTCGGTGCGCCCCCCGTGCATCGCCGCGTGCCGCCGCACCACCGGGCCGCTGCCGGGCCGTTCATCCCGGCCTTCGGCCGAGGCACAGAGCCGACCGTCACCACGCGACTGTGACCCGGTGAAACCGCGCCCGTGACACCTGCCGTACACGGCTTGTCCACCGACTCAATACCGCCTCAATACCGCCTCAATTCGGACCCTGTTCGCCGTAAGGAGCATCGCGTGCCGATGCCCCTGAGTGAGCGAGAGAACAATTGATCTGCGGAAAGACCCCTCTGCTCAGGAACTTATCTGGGTTATCCTGCTGGGAGAGGATCCGGGCAAAGTAGCCCCCGGGTCCTTTTCTGTTTCCTGTCCGTTGTTACAGATAGGTGAACAAAGGCTCTCAGGACGCGGGAGCCAACGTACGAAGCAATGCCGCAACGTCCTCGCAGGGACCGAGGAGGAACCGACGTTATGGGCGAGCGAACCGTGCACGACCGCAGGACGACCGAGGCAGGTGGGGCGCGATGAGCTCTCTGCTGCTCCTGACCAATGCCCTCCAGCCGTCGACGGAGGTGCTTCCCGCCCTCGGACTGCTTCTGCACAACGTGCGGGTGGCCCCCGCCGAGGGCCCCGCTCTAGTCGACACCCCCGGTGCCGACGTGATCCTCATCGACGGCCGCCGCGATCTGCCGCAGGTGCGATCGCTGTGCCAGCTGCTGCGCTCCACCGGACCCGGCTGTCCGCTGATCCTCGTCGTCACGGAGGGCGGGCTCGCGGCCGTCACCGCGGACTGGGGTATCGACGACGTACTGCTCGACACGGCCGGTCCCGCCGAGGTCGAGGCGCGGCTGCGGCTGGCGATGGGCCGTCAGCACATCACCGCGGACGACTCCCCGATGGAGATCCGCAACGGCGATCTGTCGGTCGACGAGGCGACGTACAGCGCGAAACTGAAGGGGCGGGTCCTGGACCTGACCTTCAAGGAGTTCGAACTGCTGAAGTACCTCGCGCAGCACCCCGGACGGGTCTTCACCCGCGCGCAGCTGCTCCAGGAGGTCTGGGGCTACGACTACTTCGGTGGTACGCGCACGGTCGACGTGCACGTACGGCGGCTGCGGGCGAAGCTCGGCCCGGAGCACGAGTCGCTGATCGGGACCGTACGCAACGTCGGCTACCGCTTCGTCGCGCCGGAGAAGGTCGAGCGCGCGGCTGAGGAGGCCAAGGCGAAGGAAGCGGCTCCGGTCGCCCGGCCGGAGGATCCGGCGGACGTGCGGGAAGCGGCCGTACGCCCTGCACAGAGGTAGGTCACCCCGCGTAGACTGCCGCGCGTGGCCAAGGTGACGCGGGACGATGTGGCGAGACTGGCGGGTACGTCGACCGCGGTCGTCAGCTACGTCATCAACAACGGACCCCGGCCGGTTGCGCCGGCCACGCGCGAGCGGGTGCTCGCCGCGATCAAGGAGCTGGGTTACCGGCCGGACCGGGTTGCCCAGGCGATGGCTTCGCGGCGCACCGACCTCATAGGCATGATCGTGCCGGACGCGCGGCAGCCGTTCTTCGCGGAGATGGCGCATGCGGTGGAACAGGCCGCGGCGGAGCGCGGGAAAATGGTGCTCGTCGGGAACTCCGACTATCGCGACGAGCGCGAGGTCCACTATCTGCGCGCTTTCCTCGGAATGCGGGTCTCCGGGCTGATCCTGGTCAGCCAGGGCCCCAGCGAACGGGCGGCGGCGGAGATCGAGGCGTGGGACGCGCGGGTCGTTCTCCTCCATGAACGCCCCGAGGCGATCGACGACGTCGCGGTCGTCACCGACGACATCGGCGGCGCGCAGCTGGCGACGCGGCATCTGCTGGAGCACGGGCATCCGTACGTGGCCTGCCTGGGCGGCATGGAGTCGACCCCGGCGGTCGGCGACCCGGTGGCCGACCACGTCGAGGGCTGGCGCCGGGCGATGCTGGAGTCCGGCCGCTCGGTGGACGACCGGCTGTTCCAGGCCCCGTACAACCGCTACGACGCGTATCTCGTCGCCCTGAAGCTGCTCGCGGGCCCGGACCGTCCGCCGGCGATCTTCTGCTCGACGGACGACCAGGCGATCGGCGTCCTGCGCGCGGCGCGTGAACTGCGGATCGACGTCCCGGGCGAGCTGGCGGTGGCGGGCTTCGACGACGTCAAGGAGGCGGCGCTCACGGACCCCCCGTTGACAACGATCTCCTCGGACCGCCCGGCGATGGCGCGGGCGGCGGTGGACCTGGTGCTGGACGACGGCTTGAGGGTGGCGGGGTCGCGCCGGGAGCGGGTGAAGCAGTTCCCGTCGGGGTTGGTGATCCGGCGGTCGTGCGGGTGCGGTTAGCCTCCGGCGGGGTGGGGTTGGGTGCGGGGGTTCGCGGTGCGGATCGGCTGGGTGCGGGTCCCTGGGTGCGGGGGTCGCTGGGTTCGGCCGTCTGAGTCACGTGTCGGCTGGGTGCGGGCGGTCCGCGGTGCGGGTCCCCGGGTGCGGGCGGTCCGCGGTGCGGGTCCCTGGGTGCGGGCGGTCCGCGGTGCGGGTCGTGAGGTTGCCCGGTGCCGTACGGCGTGGGTTCCGGGGCCCCTCCGGGCTCGACCCCTGCGGGGACGACCCTGCACGGCCCCTCCCCGTCGGGACCGCCACAGACCCGGTCACCCCCTGACTCGGGCATACCCCGTTCTGGCCCGGTTCTCAGCGCCGCCTCACGCTGCTCTCATGTACCGCCCCCAGAGTCACTCCCATGACGGACTACTACCGCTACCCGCAGCAGCCTGAGCCGCAGCCCTACGGCCCCCCGCCCCCCGCGCCGCCGGCGCCGCCGCATCGGGCCAAGGCCAAGCGGCCCGTCGCTCTCATCGCCGCCGTGGCCATCGGCGCCGCGGTCATCGGCGGCGGGGCCTCCGCGCTCGTCGGGCAGTTCGTCGGCGGCGACCCGAGCGGCGGCATCTCCGTGACCGGCACCAACGTGTCGCGGAGCAGCACCGGCACCGTATCCGGCGTCGCCCGGGCCGTCTCGCCGAGCATCGTGGAGATCAGCGCGACCTCCGCCTCCGGGCAGTCCACCGGATCCGGCGTGATCATCACCGCCGGCGGCGAGGTCATCACCAACAACCACGTCGTCTCCGGGGCCGACACCGTCAAGGCGCGGCTCAGCGACGGCAAGACGTACACCGCCAAGGTCGTCGGCACCGACCCCGGCAAGGATCTCGCCCTCATCAAGCTGGAGGACGCGAGGGGCCTCAAGGCAGCCGCCCTCGGCGACTCCAGCAAGGTCAGCGTCGGCGACGAGGTCGTCGCGATCGGCTCTCCCGAGGGCCTGACCGGCACCGTCACCAGTGGGATCGTCTCCGCGCTCAACCGCGATGTGACCGTCGCGAAGGAGCAGGACCCCAGCCGGCAGCAACAGGAGCAGAGCGACGTCTGGCCCTTCGAGTTCGGTGGGCAGCAGTTCAACGGCGACACCGGCGACTCCAAGACCACCTACAAGGCCATCCAGACCGACGCCTCCCTCAACCCCGGCAACTCCGGCGGCGCGCTCATCAACATGAACGGCGAGATCATCGGCATCAACTCCGCGATGTACTCGCCCAGTTCGGCCACCGGCTCCACCGCCGGCAGCGTCGGCCTCGGATTCGCCATCCCCGTCGACACCGTCAAGGCCGGCCTCGACGACCTGCGCTCCGGCGGCAACAGCTGAGCGCGTGCGAGGCTGAAGTCATGACGACCCCCCGCGAAGGCGACCGCATCCTCATCGTCGACGACGAGCCCGCCGTCCGTGAGGCGCTGCAGCGTTCTCTCGCCTTCGAGGGGTACGGGACCGAGGTCGCCGTCGACGGCGTGGACGCCCTCGCCCGGGCGGAGGCGTATGCGCCCGACCTGATCGTGCTCGACATCCAGATGCCCCGGATGGACGGACTGACCGCGGCCCGCCGGCTGCGCGCCGCCGGGTCGACCACGCCGATCCTGATGCTGACCGCGCGGGACACCGTGGGCGACCGCGTGACGGGCCTCGACGCGGGCGCGGACGACTATCTCGTGAAGCCGTTCGAGCTGGACGAGCTGTTCGCCCGGATCCGCGCGCTGCTGCGGCGCAGTTCGTACGCGACGACCGCGGGCGCGGCTCCCGACGACGACGTGCTGGCCTTCGCCGATCTGCGGATGGACCTGGCGACGCGCGAGGTCCACCGCGGCACACGCCGGGTGGAGCTGACCCGTACGGAGTTCACGCTGCTGGAGATGTTTCTCGCGCATCCGCGCCAGGTGCTGACCCGGGAGCAGATCCTCAAGGCGGTCTGGGGCTTCGACTTCGAGCCCAGTTCGAATTCGCTGGATGTGTATGTGATGTATCTGCGCCGCAAGACGGAGGCGGCCGGTGAGCCCCGCCTGGTCCACACGGTGCGCGGCGTGGGGTACGCGCTGCGGTCGGGCGGCCCGGAGTGATCGACAAGTTCCGTGCGCTGCCGCTGCGGTCGCGGCTGGCGCTGCTGGTGGCGGTCGCGGTGGCGGTCGCGGTCGCCGCCGTCTCCACCACCTGCTGGTTCGTCGTGCGCGGCAAGCTGTACGACGAGATCGACTCCAAGCTGAAAACCGCGAGCGCACCCCTGCGGGCAGACGAAATCGCGGCCACACTGCGCAACTGCTCCCAGACCCCCTCCGCCCGGACCGGCTACGGCCCCAAGCCCGTCTTCTACCTCCAGCTCGTCCAGGCCGACAGCGACAAACCGTGCGTCTCCGCCGACGCCGCCGGCACCATCCAGGTCGAGAGCGGTGACCAGGAGGTGGCACGGAACGCGGACCCGACCGTCTGGACGTTCCGCAACGGCAAGGACACCGAGGGGAAGGATGTCCGCGTGCTCACGGCCGCGGCCGTTGTCCAGGGCCCGGCGGGCGGGGTCGTGACCGACACCGCCGTGATGATCGGGTACCCGCTCAAGGAGACCGAAGGCACCCTGGGCGATCTGGCCCTCCTGCTGCTCATCGTGTCCGGCATCGGCGTGCTCGGCGCCGGCGCCGCCGGACTGTGGGTCGCGCGGGCCGGGCTCGAGCCGGTCGACCGGCTCACCGGGGCCGTCGAGCATGTCGCCCGCACCGAGGATCTGACCGTGCGCATCCCGGTCGAGGGCGAGGACGAGATCGCCCGGCTGTCCCGCTCCTTCAACTCGATGACTGCCGCGCTCGCCACCTCCCGCGACCGGCAGGCGCAGCTGATCGCGGACGCCGGGCACGAGCTGCGTACGCCGCTGACCTCGCTGCGTACGAACATCGAGCTGCTGGCCCGCAGCGAGGAGACGGGCCGGGCGATCCCGCCCGCGGACCGCACGGCGCTGATGGCCTCGGTCAAGGCACAGATGACCGAACTGGCCGCCCTCATCGGCGACTTGCAGGAGCTGTCGCGGCCCGACGCGGCGGACCGGGGGCCGCTGAAGGTGGTCGCCCTGCACGAGATCGCCGAGGCCGCTCTGGAGCGAGCCCGGCTGCGCGGGCCGGAGCTGACCTTCTCGGCGGAGCTGTCGCCCTGGTACGTACGGGCGGAGCCGGCCGCGCTGGAGCGGGCGCTGGTCAATGTCCTGGACAACGCGGTGAAGTTCTCACCACCGGGCGCGGCGGTCGAGGTGGCTCTCAAGGGCGGTGAGCTGACGGTACGGGACCACGGTCCCGGCATCCCCGCAGATGAACTCCCGTACGTCTTCGAGCGGTTCTGGCGCTCGCCGTCGGCGCGGAGTCTGCCGGGCTCGGGTCTTGGGCTGTCGATCGTGGCCCGTACGGTCCAGCAGTCGGGCGGTGAGATCTCGATCGAGCCCGCCGCGGGTGGCGGTGGCGGTACGCGCGCGGTGATCCGGCTGCCGGGGGCGGCGACTCCGCCGCCGGCGTCCGGCTGACCCCGCATCGGCGAGATCGCCGTCGACCTGGGGCCGACCGAACCCGCGGTCGCCTGGTCCGGCGGATCCGCGCCTGACGGCCGCCACCGGCGAACGTCGGCTACGGGCCGCCGAACCGCCGGCCTGGAGCGACGGATCCGCGTCTGGTGGCCGTCACCGACGACCGGCGATGCCGGCCGCCTTCAGCGGCCGGCAGCCGGTCATGCCGGGTTGTGCCGGATGAGCGAATCGACCAGGCCCGAGCGGGTGCCCGGGAAGTCCATCGGCACAATGCCGAGGCCCTTCCAGCCCCCCGCCTCCGAGCCGTCGATGAAGGAGTGGACCCTCGGGTTCAGCCGGTCGGAGTTCCAGCGGGGCGGCAGCAGGGCGGAGGTGCTGACGTAATTGACGTACAGCTTGCCCGGCTGCTGCGCCGCCTTACGGAAGTGCGCCTCGATCTTGGGGTACTTGGCGCCGGGTTCGGCGTTCCAGTCGTCCTGGATGTCGAAGAGATTCCCGTCCCCGTACCGCACGCCGGGCAGTCCGCCGTTGTCTGCGAGCAGCACGACCTTGCCCCGCGCCTCGCCCAGCCCCGGCAGTCCGTCGCCGATGCGGAACAGCGGACGCCAGCCCTTGCCGTCCAGGTAGATGTCGAAGACCCGGCGGAAGGCCGCGTCGCTCTCCTCGGAGTACTCCTGCTTGAGGCGCATGAGGACCGTCTCGGAGGGGTGGGCGTTCAGGAAGTCCCGGCAGGCGATGAGCACATCGCCGAACATCATGTTCTGGTACGCGGCCCCGTGATGGATGGCGAAGGAGTCGCCGGTGATCCGGCACCGTACGTCCAGAAAGCGGATGCCGCTGTTCAACTGGTCGGCGATGGTGGTGTTCTGGCACTGAGCCCAGAGCCCGCCGAAGCGCGCGCCCGAGTCGTGGGTGCCTGGAATCGTCAGCTGCGCCAGGGCGGTCGCGTCACCGTGCCCCGCCATCCAGTCCTGCGCGGAGAGGGTGCGGCGCGGCGCGGCGGCAGCGGCCGGTGCGCCAATGAGTGCGGTCGCGGAGACGGCTGCCGCGCCCACGAGAAAGCTCCGTCGGTCCATGGCCCCGGATTATGGCGGGGTCACGTCAAGTAGCACCAGGGTCAGGACTGGCCAGTAACCAACGGCTGAATCAGGCCTCAGCAACGCGCGTGGGGCGGCGGGCACTTGGCCCACCGCCCCACCGTCCCGCCTGCGGATACTGCTACTTCACAACCGTGATCCGGCCGGTGGCCGGCGGCGCGAGCGGCGCGCTCGCGCTGGAGTGCGCGGCCAGATAGGCGATGAGGATGTCCAGGTCGGACGCGCCGACCAGCTTATTCTTGTGCTCCTTCAGGACGGCGAAGCCATCGCCGCCGCCCGCCAGGAACTCGTTCATCGCGACCCGGTAGGTCTTCGCCGGGTCGATCGCCTCGCCCTTCAGCTTGACCGAGCCGGCCACGATCCGGTCGGCTCCGGTCTTCGTCAGATCCAGGGTGTAGGTGAAGCCGTCCGACACCTGGAGGATCTTCGGGGAAGCCTGGTTCAGGCCACTGACCTGCTGCTGGAGTGCGGTGATCAGCTGCGCGCCGGTCAGGTCGACGACGGTCATCATGTTGGTGAACGGCTGCACGGTGAACGCCTCGCCGTAGGTCACGACGCCGTCGCCCTCACTGCCGGACGCCTTGTGGACGAGGCCCGCGCGGATTCCGCCCGGGTTCATCAGCGCGAGCTGCGCCCCGCCCTTGTCCGCCGTGGCGAGACCCTCCAGCTGCGCGTCCGCGATCAGATTGCCGAGCGGCTTCTCGGGCGCGTCGAAGGGGTTCTCGATGTCGGCGGAGATATGGCCGACAGGCCGGCTCGCGATCGGCGCCGCCAGCGTGTTCCAGCGGGCGATCAGCCGGGTCATGTCCTCGGCCTTCGGCACGTCACGGGTGACGACATGGTTCGCGGAGGCGACGGCCGTACGGACGATGTCCTTGGTGCGACGGTCGTAGGTGAGCGTCGTGTCGGTGTACAGCTTGCCGAACGAGGCCGCCGATGTGACCGTACGCGGTTTGCCGGACGGGTCCGGGATCGTGCACGCGTATGCCTGGTGGGTGTGGCCGGTGACCAGGGCGTCAACCTGCGGGCTGATCTTCTTGGCGATGTCCACGATCGGGCCCGAGACACCGTCGCCGGGGCCCGGGCTGTCGCAGTTGTAGTTGTACGAGGAGGAGGCAGGCGCCCCGCCCTCGTGGATCAGGGCGACGATCGACTTGACGCCCTTGCGCTCCAGCACCTTGGTGTACTTGTTGATCGTCTCGACCTCGTCGCCGAACGTGAGGCCCTTGACGCCCTCGGCGCTGACTATGTTCGGCGTGCCCTCCAGGGTCACCCCGATGAAGCCGATCTTGACCCCGTCCTTCTTCCAGATGAAGTACGGATCGAGCAGCGGCCTGCCGGTCTTTTCGTTCGCCACATTCGCGGCCAGGTACGGGAAGTCCGCGCCCCCGAACGGCCTGTCCTGCTCGAAGCAGCCGGCGGTGGGGTGACAACCGCCGTTCTGCATGCGGGCCAGTTCCTTGGCGCCCTCGTCGAACTCGTGGTTGCCGACGGAGGAGACGTCGAGCTTCAGCCCGTTCAGCGCCTCGATGGTCGGCTCGTCGTGGAAGAGCCCGGAGAGCAGCGGCGATGCGCCGATCATGTCACCGGCCGCGGCGGTCACCGAGTACTTGCTGCCCTTGCGGGCCTGGCGCAGATGCGTGGCGAGGTACTCGACGCCGCCCGCGTTGATCTTCTCGGTGGTGCCGTCCGCGTGCGTGCGGGTGACCTGCCCGGCCGAGCCGGCGGGCGGCTCCAGGTTTCCGTGCAGGTCGTTGAAGGAGAGAAGCTGCACATCGACGGTGCGCGGCTGGTGGTGCCGGGCTCCGGAGCTCCCCTCGTCGACGGCGGCACCGGCCGGCATCGCGGCGAAGAGAGCGCCGACGGTGGCCAGTCCGGCGGCCGCGGCGAGAACCCGCCGGCTCCGGCGGGCCGCACGGTGGGTGTGTGGTCTCGCTGACATCTGTCCCCTTGTCAGTTCAGCGTGGAGTGAGGGTTGCGAGCGGAAGCCTAGAGTCAACGCGCGTAGCGCGACAGGGGGGTAGGGGTTACGACCTGGTTGCCTTTGTTCGTCATCGGGGTGGTTCCTCGCGTATCACCCGTACGCAGGACCCGTCCCGTATCGCCGACAAAGTGCTGTTCAGCCGTACCCTCGACCCATGAGCATCGACGCTGTGATTCCGGAGCCCGGCCGTCAGATCGAGACGGTTGACGAGCTCAGCCCCGAGCAGGCCGAGGCCGTGCTCGGCATGCTCCGCGAGGCCGCCCGCGCGGACGGGATGCAGGCCGTCTCCGAGCAGGGGCGGCTTCAGCTGCGCGGCGGGAAGCGGGAGGGCGTACGGCATCTCCTGCTCACCGTCGGCGGCGAGCTGATCGGGTACGCGCAACTGGAGGACACCGACCCCGTCGAGGCCCCGGCCGCCGAGCTCGTCGTGCACCCCGCGCATCGCGGGCGTGGGCACGGACGGGCGCTCGGCAGCGCGTTGCTGGGGGCGTCCGGGAAGCGGCTGCGGGTGTGGGCGCACGGCGGGAAGTCCGCCGCGCGGCATCTGGCGCAGGTTCTCGGGCTCACGCTCTTCCGTGAACTGCGCCAGCTGCGGCGGCCGTTGAGCCCGATGGACATTCCCGAGCCGGTGTTCCCGGCGGGCGTCACCGTACGCAGCTTCGTGCCCGGGCAGGACGACGCGGCGTGGCTCGCCGTGAACGCCGCCGCCTTCGCCCACCACCCCGAGCAGGGCTCGGTCACCCAGCGGGACCTCGACGACCGCAAGGCCGAGCCGTGGTTCGACCCCAAGGGCTTCTTCCTCGCCGAGCGGGACGGGGAGCTCATCGGCTTCCACTGGACGAAGGTGCACGCCGAGGAGCAACTCGGCGAGGTGTACGTCGTCGGCATCCGGCCCGACGCGCAGGGCGGCGGCCTCGGCAAGGCGCTGACCGCGATCGGCCTGCGGTATCTCGCCGCGCAGGGGGTGCCGACCGCGATGCTCTACGTCGACGCGGACAACACGGCGGCGCTGCGGGTGTACGCGGGCCTCGGCTTCGTCACCCATGAGGTGGACCTGATGTACCGCACAGAATCCTGATGTACTGACGGGCCGCCTCCGGGGCGGCCGCTGTCCGGCAACGCTTCGGCACCGGCATCGCGCCGGCACTTGCCGCCGCCGCCCCGCCGCCTCATTCTGGCTGCTGCACACGCGCCCGGCCCCCGCAAGGCCGCACAGAGCCCCATACGCCGTACGGGACCCCCCGCGATCGACCCCGGGGGGTCCCGCCACGCTTCCCCTCACGTCATGTCGTCGTTACCGGGCATTCAGACGCCCTTGCGACCCTCACTCAATGCAGCCCGCTGTACCCCACTCCCCGAACGGGAAGATCCCCCTCACCTCAGGCCTCTCCGACGCGCCCGTAATGCCCTCGACGCGGAAGAATGGGTTCATGAGCCAGCAGCCCGCCGAGGTACCGGTCCAGCACCCCCAGCCTTCCGTCGGTTCCATAGCCGCCCACCGGCCGCACACCGTCGCGGCCACGGTCTCCGACCTGGAACCCGATCTCGACGCCGACCTCGACTCCTACGAGGAAGATCACGAGGGCGACGGCACCGAATTGCCCCAGGGGCGGTTCCTCGACCGCGAGCGCAGTTGGCTCGCGTTCAACGAGCGCGTCCTGGAGCTCGCCGAGGATCCGGCGACCCCGCTCCTCGAACGGGCCAACTTCCTGGCAATCTTCGCGTCCAACCTGGACGAGTTCTTCATGGTCCGCGTCGCCGGCCTGAAGCGCCGCATCGCGACCGGTGTCGCCACCCGGTCCGCGTCCGGCCTGCAGCCCCGCGAAGTGCTGGACCTGATCTGGAACCGCTCCCGCGAACTCATGGCCCGGCACGCCGCCTGCTACCAGCAGGACATCGCCCCGGCGCTCGCCGAAGAGAGCATCCATCTCATCCGCTGGCCGGAGCTCACCGAGAAGGAGCAGGCGCGCCTGTTCACTCTCTTCCGGCAGCAGATCTTCCCGGTCCTGACCCCGCTGGCCGTGGACCCCGCCCACCCCTTCCCGTACATCTCGGGCCTCTCGCTGAACCTGGCCGTGGTGGTACGAAACCCGGTCAGCGGCCACCGCCACTTCGCCCGCGTCAAGGTTCCGCCACTGCTGTCGCGCTTCCTGGAGGCCTCACCGCAGCGCTACGTCCCGCTCGAGGACGTCATCGCCGCGCACCTCGAAGAGCTCTTCCCCGGCATGGAGGTACTGGCCCACCACATGTTCCGGGTGACCAGGAACGAGGACCTGGAAGTCGAGGAGGACGACGCCGAGAACCTCCTGAAAGCCCTGGAGAAGGAGCTCATGCGGCGCCGCTTCGGCCCGCCGGTGCGACTCGAGGTCGAGGAGTCCATCGACCCCTACGTGCTGGACCTGCTGGTCCGCGAGCTGAAGGTGTCCGACGCCGAGGTCTATCCGCTGCCCGGGCCGCTGGACCTGACCGGACTCTTCGGCATCGCCGCGCTGGACCGGCCCGAGCTGAAGTACCCGAAGTTCATCGCGGGCACTCACCGTGACCTCGCCGAGGTCGAGTCGGCCTCCGCGCCCGACATCTTCATGGCGCTGCGCGAGCGCGACGTGCTGCTGCACCACCCCTACGACTCGTTCTCGACGTCCGTCCAGGCCTTCCTGGAGCAGGCCGCGGCCGACCCGGACGTGCTGACCATCAAGCAGACGCTTTACCGCACCAGCGGCGAGTCCCCGATAGTGGACGCGCTGATCGACGCCGCCGAGTCGGGCAAGCAGGTCCTCGTACTCGTAGAGATCAAGGCCCGCTTCGACGAGCAGGCCAACATCAAGTGGGCACGGAAGCTGGAGGAGGCCGGCTGCCATGTCGTCTACGGGCTCGTCGGGCTCAAGACCCACTGCAAGCTGTCGCTGGTGGTCCGCCAGGAGGGCGAGACGCTGCGCCGCTACTGCCACGTCGGGACCGGCAACTACCACCCGAAGACGGCCAGGCTGTACGAGGACCTGGGGCTGCTGACCGCGGACCCGCAGGTCGGCGCCGACCTCTCGGACCTGTTCAACCGGCTGTCGGGATACTCCCGCCGTGAGACGTACCGCCGGCTCCTGGTTGCCCCCAAGTCCCTGCGTGACGGCCTGATTTCGCGAATCAACAAGGAAGTCGCACACCACCGCGCCGGTCGGCCCGCCTACGTCCGCTTCAAGGTCAACTCGATGGTGGACGAGGCGGTCGTCGACGCCTGCTACCGGGCGTCCATGGCCGGTGTGCCGGTGGACATCTGGGTCCGCGGCATCTGCGCGATACGCCCCGGAGTCCCCGGCCTCTCGGAGAACATCCAGGTGCGCTCGATCCTCGGCCGCTTCCTGGAGCACTCCCGGATCTTCGCCTTCGGCAACGGCGGCGAGCCCGAAGTGTGGCTGGGCAGCGCCGACATGATGCACCGCAACCTCGACCGCCGTATCGAGGCTCTGGTCCGGGTCACCGACCCGGCCCACCGCGCGTCTCTGACCCGTCTCCTGGAGACCGGCATGTCCGACACCACGTCCTCCTGGCACCTCGGCCCGGACGGCGCATGGACCCGGCATGCGACGGACCCGGAAGGCCAGCCGCTGCGGAACGTACAGGAGATGCTCATAGACGCCCGGAGGCGCCGGCGTGCACAGCCCTGATCTCTCCCGGCAGGACGCGGCCGCCGTCCCGTCCGGTCCCCCCACCACGATCACGGCCGGCGATGCGCTGGCCCGGTATCTCCATGCGCAGGCAGGTGACTTCCTGCGCAGTCTGCGGCTGCACAGCGAGAGCGGCGCGGACACGGCGGGCGTGGCGGAGGCCGCCGCCGCGCTGCGTCAGGCGTCCCGCCGTATCAGCGGGATCCTGCACACCTTCCGGCCGCTGCTGGACCCCGTCTGGGCGGACGATCTGCGCACCGAACTGGCCTGGCTCTCCGCGACGCTGGCCCAGGAACACGCCTGCACCTCACGGCTGAGCCGGCTCCTCGACGCGCTGGCACGGCTGTCGGGGGCGATTCCGCTGCCGCCGGCGAGGGGGGAACTGCGCACAGACGCCCCCGGCGACCGGGCCGCGGGCTCCGGCGAACCCCGTACGGGAGCGGGTGACGGCTCCAGCACGGCGGTCGACTCCGGCTCGGGCCCGGGCACGGCTGTCGTTCCCAATTCCAGCACGAGGGCCCGTGGCTCTCTTGGCAGCCCCACAGGCTCCGGCGGCGTCCGCGTCAGCCAGGCCGGCAGCGCGGACGCTCCGCGCGCCACCGGTTCCCTGACCGTCGGGGCCGCGCGGGCCGGCGCCCTGCTGGAACGGCAGCTCACCCTCGCCCGGACCCGGGCCCACTCCGCCGCGCTCCAGGCCCTCGGCTCCTCCCGCTTCCACGCGGTCGCCGACTCCGTCGCCGTACTCGCCTCCGAGCTGCCGCTCGGCCCGATGGCCGGCGCCCCGGCCGCCGAGGCCCTGGCGCTCCCCGCGGAGCTCGCCGAGCGGCGGCTGCTGGAAGCGGTGGCCGCCCTGCCGCTGGGCCGGGCCGCGCACCCGTACAACGCGGAAGCCCTGGTGCACGGCCTCGCCACCGCGTCGGCCGGGGAGGCGCAGGACGCCCCCTGGCACCAGGTGCGGCTGCTGCTGCGGCTGCACCGCTACGCACAGGAGGTGCTGCACCCGGAGGCGGACCCGGTGCTGTGCCACGCGGGCCTGGTCCTCGACCGCCACCGCGACGCGGCCGAGGCAGCCGCTGCCGCCGCCAACGCGGCCCGCACTCCGCGTATCGCCCCGGCCACCGCGTACGCCCTGGGGGTACTCCATGCCGATCAGCGGCACGAGGTGGAGGCCGCCCGTTACGCCTTCCAGCAGGTGTGGCGGAGGTCTGCGGTGACGGCCCCATGATCGGGGGCCCCCGATGAACGACGACACCGTACTGGCTGCGGGCTGTGCGCTCTGGCGGCGTTCCCACCGCAGCGACGAGGGCATCGAGATCTGTCTCGTACACAGGCCCAAGTACGACGACTGGTCCCACCCGAAGGGCAAGCTGAAGCGCGGCGAGGACCCCCTCGCCGGCGCGGTGCGCGAGGTGCTCGAGGAGACGGGGTACCACTGCGCGCCGGGAGCCGGACTGCCCACCGCGTACTACATTGCGAACGGGCGGCCGAAGCAGGTCAGTTACTGGGCGGCCGAAGCCTCGTCGGGCTCGTTCGCCCCGAGCGAGGAGGTGGACCGCATCCTCTGGCTTCCGCCGGCGGAAGCCCGCGACCGCCTTGCCCAACCCCGCGACCGCATTCTGGTGGACGCTCTGCTCGACGCCCTTCACTCCGCGTGAGGTGTCGGCGGGTGCCGACGGGGTAGCGGAAGCGGTCATGTACGCCGGCACTTAGCTGCCCGACACGGTTCACCTTCCGTTCACCCTCTCCCGTTGGCCGCTTCACCTCATCTGCCTAATTTCGGCCCTACACGGTGACCGGCGCAGTGCTGGTCCCCCCACCCCGACACACGCCGCCATAGAACGTGTCAGACAACAGTCAGCGTCCGGCGGCTCTTGGAAGGAACACCCGAAAGTGAAGCTTCAGCGCAAGAACGGGCTTCGCGCCACCGCGCTCGGCGCCCTCGCCATTTCCGGCGCCCTGGTCCTCACGGCGTGTGGGTCGGACGACAACGCGGGCGGCACCGGCGGCACCGGCGAGAAGACGAACGCCGCATCGAACATCAAGTGCGACGACGCCAAGGGCAAGCTCCTTGCGTCCGGCTCCAGCGCGCAGAAGAACGCCATGGACCTCTGGGTCAAGAACTACATGGCGGCGTGCTCCGGCGTCGAAGTCAACTACAAGTCCTCCTCCTCCGGTGAGGGCATCGTCGCCTTCAACCAGGGCACGGTCGGCTTCGCCGGCTCCGACTCGGCGCTCAAGCCCGAAGAGGTCGCCGAGTCGAAGCAGATCTGCAAGGGCGGCCAGGGCATCAACCTGCCCATGGTCGGCGGCCCGATCGCCATCGGCTACAACCTGCCGGGCGTGGACAACCTGAACCTTGACGCCTCGACCATAGCGAAGATCTTCAACGGCAAGATCAAGAAGTGGAACGACCCGGCGATCGCCGGGCTGAACAAGGGCGTCAAGCTCCCGGACACGGCGATCCAGGCCTTCCACCGCTCCGAGGACTCCGGCACCACGCAGAACCTCGGCAAGTACCTGGGCGCCACCGCCAAGGCCGACTGGCCCTACGAGGCCGAGAAGAAGTGGCCGGCCCCCGGTGGCCAGGCCGCGTCCGGCTCCTCCGGCGTCGCCGCGCAGGTCAAGCAGGCCGAAGGCTCGATCGGTTACTTCGAGCTCTCGTACGCGACCTCGCAGTCCATCCCGACCGTGAAGATCAACACGGGCGCAGCCGCCCCGGTCGAGGCCTCCTCCGAGAACGCCTCGAAGGCCATTGCCGCCGCCAAGATCAAGGGCACCGGCAAGGACCTGGCCCTGGGCCTCGACTACACCACCAAGGCCGACGGCGCCTACCCGATCGTCCTGGTGACCTACGAGGTCGTCTGCGACACCGGCAACAAGGCTGAGACCCTGGGTACGGTCAAGTCCTTCCTGACCTACACCGCGAGCGAAGAGGGCCAGAAGGTTCTCTCGGGCGCCGGTTACGCCCCGATCCCGGCCGAGATCAACGCCAAGGTCCGCGAGACCGTCGCGGGTCTGAAGTAACAACAGAACAGGCCGGCGGGGGCGCATGCGCCCCCGCCGGCCTGCCCATCCGGTGCACCGCCGCCAGGGGAGTCCAGCCACTCCCCACCACAGACCGGAAAGATCATGGCTTCCACCACACCAATAGCCTCCCCTCCTCCAGCACCGGCTCCGCCGGTCACCAGGAAGAGCACATCCACCGGCCGCGCGGGCGACAAGGTCTTCCTCGGCCTGTCCCGCGGCTCTGGCATTCTGCTCCTGGTGATCATGGCGTCGATCGCCGTGTTCCTCAGCTACCGCGCCGCGCTCGCCATCTCGAAGGACCAAGGCAACTTCCTCACCACCCTCGACTGGAACCCGGCGGGCAACCCGCCGGTCTTCGGCATCGCGGTCCTTCTCTTCGGCACCGTGGTCAGCTCGATCGTCGCGATGGCGATCGCCGTGCCGATCGCCGTCGGCATCGCGCTGTTCATCTCGCACTACGCGCCGCGCAGGCTCGCCGCCCCCCTCGCCTACGTCGTCGATCTGCTGGCCGCCGTGCCGTCGATCATCTACGGCATCTGGGGCGCCCTCTTCCTGGTCCCGTACCTCGAAGGCCTCAACCTCTGGCTGGACGAATTCTTCGGCTGGACGTACATCTTCGAGAAGACCGAGATCGGCGTCGCCCGCTCGCTGTTCACCGTGGGCGTCCTGCTCGCGATCATGATCCTGCCGATCGTGACCAGCGTCAGCCGCGAAGTCTTCCTGCAGGTCCCGCAGATGAACGAAGAGGCCGCCCTCGCCCTGGGCGCCACCCGCTGGGAAGTCATCCGGATGTCGGTCCTTCCCTTCGGCCGCTCCGGCGTGATCTCCGCCTCGATGCTGGGCCTCGGGCGCGCGCTCGGCGAGACGATGGCCGTCGCCACGGTCCTCTCCCCGAGCTTCGTGATCTCGCTGCACCTGCTGAACCCGGGCGGCGGCACCTTCGCCCAGAACATCGCCGCGAAGTTCGACGAGGCCAATGAGCTCGGGCGCGACGCCCTGATCGCCTCCGGCCTGGTCCTCTTCATCCTCACCCTGCTGGTCAACGGCGCGGCGCGGCTGATCATCGCCCGCCGCAAGGAGTACTCGGGGGCCAACGCATGAGCCATACCGCCATACAGGACAGGCCCGCTCCGGTGCCCCCGTCCCGAAAGGGAGGCCTCAGCAGCCGGTCGCTCCCCCGCTGGGCTCCCATCGGATTCGCGATCGTCTCGATCGCCCTCGGCGTCGGCATCGGCATCGGGGCCGGCTGGGAGAGCCGCATTCAGTGGGGCCTGATCTCGGGCCTGATCTTCGTGACCATCTCGTACGTCGCGACCTCGATCGTCGAGAACAAGCGCCAGGCCAAGGACCGGCTGGCCACCAGCGTGGTCTGGGTCTGCTTCATCCTCGCCATCGTGCCGCTGTTCTCTCTGATCTGGGTGACCGTCAGCCGCGGTATCAAGGTGCTCGACACGTACTTCCTCACGCACTCCATGGCCGGCGTCCCCGGCATCGAGCCCGGCGGCGGCGTGTACCACGCCATCATCGGCACGCTGGAGCAGGTCGGCATCGCCACCGTCATCTCCGTGCCGATCGGCCTGCTGACCGCGATCTACCTGGTGGAGTACGGCAAGGGCGCGCTGGCCAAAGCCGTCACCTTCTTCGTCGACGTCATGACCGGCATCCCGTCGATCGTCGCGGGACTGTTCATCCTCTCGATCATGCTCATCGCCGACATCCAGCCGTCCGGCCTGATGGGCTCCCTGGCCCTGGCGATCCTGATGACCCCGGTCGTGGTCCGCTCCACCGAGGAGATGCTCAAGCTCGTCCCGAACGAGCTGCGCGAGGCATCGCTCGCCCTCGGCGTGCCGAAGTACCGCACGATCACGAAGGTGGTCATCCCGACCGCGCTCGGTGGCATCACCACCGGTGTGATGCTCGCGATCGCGCGTATCGCCGGTGAGACCGCGCCGATCATCTTGCTCGTCTTCGGCAGCCAGCTGATCAACTCCAACCCCTTCGAAGGCGCCCAGTCCTCGCTCCCCTTCTACATCTGGGACCAGTACAAGATTGGCAGTGAGGCGTCGTACGATCGCGCCTGGGCAGCCGCGCTGGTGCTGATCGCCTTCGTCATGATCCTCAATCTGGTGGCCCGCGGCATCGCCCGCTGGAAGGCCCCGAAGACCGGTCGCTGACCGCGGCCTTCTGAAAGCGAAGTGATTCACATGGCCAAGCGCATCGACGTCAGCGGCCTCTCAGCCTTCTACGGCTCCCACAAGGCGATCGAGGACATCTCGATGACCGTGGAGCCCCGCTCCGTGACGGCCTTCATCGGCCCCTCCGGCTGCGGCAAGTCCACCTTCCTGCGCACCCTGAACCGGATGCACGAGGTCACCCCCGGTGGCCGCGTCGAGGGCAAGGTGCTGCTGGACGACGAGAACCTGTACGGCTCCGCCGTGGACCCCGTCGCCGTACGCCGTACGGTCGGCATGGTCTTCCAGCGGCCGAACCCCTTCCCGACGATGTCGATCTTCGACAATGTCGCGGCGGGCCTGCGGCTGAACGGCTCGTACAAGAAGAACCGGCTGGCAGAGGTCGTCGAGAAGTCCCTCAAGGGCTCGAACCTCTGGAACGAGGTCAAGGACCGGCTGAACAAGCCCGGCTCCAGCCTCTCCGGCGGCCAGCAGCAGCGTCTGTGCATCGCCCGCGCGATCGCGGTCGAGCCGGATGTGCTGCTGATGGACGAGCCGTGCTCGGCGCTGGACCCGATCTCGACCCTTGCGATCGAGGACCTGATCGGTGAGCTGAAGGAGCGCTTCACGATCGTCATCGTGACGCACAACATGCAGCAGGCGGCGCGCGTCTCGGACCGTACGGCGTTCTTCAACCTGTCGGCGGTCGGCCAGCCCGGCAAGCTGATCGAGATAGACGAGACGGAGCGGATCTTCGCGAACCCGTCCGTGCAGGCGACCGAGGACTACATCTCCGGCCGCTTCGGCTAGGCCGGACCCACAGCCCGTCCTGCGGTGCTGCATGGCGGTGCCACCGCAAGGCGAAGGGCCCGCCCCCCTCTCCCAGGGGGGCGGGCCCACATCTGTTCAGTCACCGGGTCCGGGGTTGCCGTGGGCCAGGGGGCGTTGAGGGAGCTCCACCGGACGAAGTCTGCGGGAGATGGAGAAGCCGGTTCCGGGCGGGAAATCCAGCACGCCCGGCAATTGAGGACACCCCCGAAGGGCGTACCGCCGACCGCGACGGTCAGCCGAAGACCAGGTAGACCACGCCATAGCTCAGCGCCGCGACCATCGCGGCAGCCGGCATCGTGACGAACCACCCCATGACGATGTTCTTGGCGACACCCCAGCGGACCGCGTTCACCCGCTTCGTCGCCCCCACACCCATGATCGCCGAGGTGATCACATGTGTCGTCGAGATCGGCGCATGGAACAGGAACGCCGAGCCGAACATGATCGACGCCCCCGTAGTCTCCGCCGCGAACCCCTGTGGCGGATCAAGTTCGATGATCTTGCGCCCGAGCGTCCGCATGATGCGCCATCCACCCGCGTAGGTACCGAGCGAGAGCATCATCGCGCAGGCGATCTTGACCCAGACCGGAATCTCGTCGCCCTGGTTCTCCACATCGGCGATGACCAGGGCCATCACCACGATGCCCATCGTCTTCTGCGCGTCCTGGAGGCCGTGCCCGAGCGCCATGGCCGCCGCCGAGACCGTCTGGGCTATGCGAAAGCCGCGCTTGGCCTTGGACGGATTGGACCGCCGGAACATCCACATGATCGCGACCATCACCAGATAGCCGCAGACCAGACCGACGATCGGCGAGACGAACATCGGGATGACGACCTTCTCGAGCACACCCGTCCAGATGACCTCGGTCCCGCCCGCCAGCGCCGCGCCCACCATGCCGCCGAACAGCGCGTGGGACGAGGAGGAGGGCAGTCCGAAGTACCAGGTGACCAGGTTCCATACGATCGCGCCGACCAGCGCCGCGAAGAGGATGCCCATGCCCCGCGAGCCGTGGGGCGTCTCGATGAGCCCCTCGCTGACGGTCTTGGCGACGCCCTGCCCCAGGAAGGCACCTGCGAGATTCATCACCGCGGCCATCGCCAGCGCCGCGCGCGGCGTCAGCGCGCGCGTGGATACCGAGGTCGCGATCGCGTTCGCGGAGTCGTGAAAGCCGTTGGTGTACGTGAATCCGAGCGCGACACCAATGGTCACGATCAGCGCAAAGGTGTCCACGAAGTTCAGGACTCCTTGACCGCGATGGTCTCCACGGTGTTCGCAACATGCTCGAAGGCGTCCGCGGCCTCTTCCAGCACATCCACGATCTGCTTGAGCTTGAGCACCTCGATGGCGTCGTACTTACCGTTGAAGAGCGTCGCAAGGAGCTTGCGGTGAATCTGGTCGGCCTGGTTCTCGAGGCGGTTGACCTCGATCCAGTACTCGGTGAGGTTCTCCATGGTCCGCAGATGCGGCATGGCCTCCGCCGTCAGCTCGGCCGCCCGCGCCAGGACCTCGATCTGCTGCTCCACACCCTTGGGCAGCTCCTCGACCTGGTACAGCACGACCAGGTCGACGGCCTCCTCCATGAAGTCCATGATGTCGTCGAGCGACGAAGCGAGTTTGTAGATGTCCTCGCGGTCGAACGGCGTGATGAAAGAGGAGTTCAGCTGGTGGAAGATCGCATGCGTGGCGTCGTCTCCCGCATGCTCCGCTGCCCGCATCCGTTCGGCGATCTCGGCCCGGCCGGACGAATCCGCTCCGAGCAGTTCCATCAGGAGCTTGGAGCCCGTGACGATGTTGTCCGCGGACGCGGCAAACATGTCATAGAAGCTCGTCTCCCTGGGGGTCAGACGAAAACGCACGTGGGGTCCTCGGGGTGCTTTGGTTTCGGTCAGGGTGATGCTAGGCGCATCATCCGGCCACGGGGAACCGGCGTTCCTCAGTGTCGCCCATCAAACCCCGTGCTCAGCACGGGCCCCCGATACCGATCCGGCACGATTCGTTACGATATACCCACGAGGGGTATCCACACCCCTGTGGGCAACGGGAGGACGCGATGACGACCACCGAGGCGGCCGGCCCCCCGGTCACGGACCACGACCACGGCGTGCACGGTTACCACAAGCAGAAGGACGAGCACCTCAAGCGGCTGCGCCGGATCGAGGGCCAGATCCGCGGGCTGCAGCGGATGGTCGACGAGGACGTGTACTGCATCGACATACTCACGCAGGTCTCCGCGTCCACCAAAGCGCTGCAGTCCTTTGCGCTCCAGTTGCTCGAGGAGCATCTGCGGCACTGCGTCGCCGACGCGGCGGTCAAGGGCGGCGAGGAGATCGACGCGAAGGTCGAGGAGGCGACGAAGGCGATCGCACGCCTTCTTCGTACCTGATGCGCGTGCCGGTACGCGCATCGGTCGGGACGCGACACCGTCCCGACCACGCCCCGTGCCGCGTTCAGTCCTGCCAGGTCAGTCCCGCCAGGTCATTCCGGCCGAATCACGCCTGCCCGGCTCACTCCTGCCCGGTCATTCCACCCGGGTCACGCCTGCCGAGTCATTCCGGCTGGGAGAGCCCAGGCCGCTCGGCTGCCACCTTCAGCACCTCGTCGATACGGTCCGGGCTGAGCCGTTCCTCATCCGCGGCCGACGCCGCGATGATCAACTCGCCACACAGCTCGATCTCGGCGAGGGCCACGTGGTCCTGGACGGTCGTCGTAATGGGGGGAGCCACGTGCGTTCACCTCTTCCTGCCGGTGCCGACTTCCTAGCGTAGGGAGTGATGCACGGGCTGCGCATGGCACGTCCGGACCATTTAGGCCCTGATCTTCCCCGCGTAAATGTCCCGTTGGTCGGGCAGACGCACGGCGACCGGCGTCCCGAAGTCGTACAGCAGCGTCGTCGAGGTGACGGCGACCGTACCGGTCTCATTGGTGAAACTGAAGCGGTGGCGCACCTTGCGCAGTCGGCCCTCGTCGTCCAGATACGCGTCGAACGGCACGGTGTCCATGGCGAACCCTTTCGCCGCGGCAGCCAGCGCGGCGCGCGCATGCGGCTCGGCGACCCGGGCAGCCTGGGCGATGTCCGTGATGCCGCGGTAGTGCCACACCTTCGTCCCGGCGAGCTTCTCCTCCCCGACGTACGTCACGTCCCGCGCGCTGCGCAGCAGTTCTGCGGCGGCGAGCGGATCGGTGGCGCCGCCGGTGACCAGGTTCCCGTCCTCAAGGGTGGTTGTGTCGATTCGTACCCACTTGTCCACGGGCACGCCCGCGCCGCGGTTCTTCATGTACAGCGCGCCGGGGGCCAGCAGTTCGGTGACCGGACGGTGCTCGTCCGCACCCGCCGGGCCCTTGGGCAGTACGACGGTGAGCTGCCCCATCCGCCGCACGAAGTCGTAACCGCCCTCGCCCCGGATGGTCACCCGGGTCCCGCCGGTTGCCGTCTCCATGGACGTGCGGGCCTTGGAACTCCTTGCCTCGGCGAGTGCGTCCGCGGCCTTGCGCACCTGGTCGGCCCGCGTCTTGTCGGCCCGCGCCTCACCGCCTCGCGCCTGGCCTGCCCCCGCCTCACCCGCCCGCGTCTCACCGGCCTGTCCGCTGCCCGGCCGGTCGTCGGCGACGGCGCCCCCGCCGCCGGAGCAGCCGCTGGTCGCGACCACCCCCAGTACAGCGGCCGCGACAGCGAAAGCCCCGCACCTGCGCCTGTGCTGCTGCACCACCATCGCCTGCCAACCCCCAACGCGGGACCACTGCTTGTACGAGACCGCCCACCCGCTCCGCATAACGACGGCCTCGTCCCCTCGTCACGCCGCCGACCCCTCCCTCTCCTTGCCACGCCTCGCATTGCGCCCGGCCCCAGTACTGTGGACAGGTGCCTAAGCAAGCCCCACCCGGCGACGCCCCGGCCCCTCACCACGCCTCCACCACGGAGCGCGGCTCCTTCGCAGTCGCCCTGTGCTCCTGCGGCTGGATCGGCCCGGCTCGCCGCTCCCGCGAACGGGCGCGTTCGGACGCCGGGTTGCACACATCGGTCCAAACGGACGGTCACTGACCCACCCCCGGCGCATCCCGGCCTCATCACGGGCGACGAAAACCCACGCGCCCGCGGAACCCACCACCCCGCACAGCCGTCTGGTCCTCCAGGAGGCCCCATGGACCGGCGTGCGCTGCTCACCACCGCTGTTGCTCTGACCGCCGCTGCCTGCACAGGCAGCGGCGGCGACGGAGCGACCGCGGCCACCACGAACACCGCGAACACACCCACCCGCAGCGCCTCGCGGGGGAGACCGGGGACCACCTCCTCCGCCGCCGCCCCCGACTGGAACGCGCTCGCGCGCGGGCTCGACGGGAAGCTCGTACGCCCCGGGGACGCCGCGTATCCGACCGCGCGGCAGCTCTACAACACCCGGTTCGACTCGCTGAAGCCCGCGGCCGTCGCGTACGTCGCGGGCGAGGACGACGTCAAGGAGTGCCTGGCCTACGCCCGGGCCCACCGCACGCCCGTCTCCATCCGCAACGGCGGACATTCCTACGCCGGTTGGTCCTCAGGCAACGGCCGGCTCGTCATAGACGTATCCGCCCTGAACCGCGTCACACCCGACGGCTCCATAGGCGCCGGCGCCAAGCTCATCGACGTGTACAACACCCTCGCCCGCAACGGCCGCACCATCCCCGCGGGCTCCTGCCCCTCGGTCGGAGTGTCCGGGCTCACCCTCGGCGGCGGGCACGGCGTCACCTCCCGCGCGTACGGTCTGACCTGCGACAGCCTCACCTCCGCGACCATCGTCACGGCCGACGGCAAGGTGCTGACCGCGAGCGCGAAGGAGAACAAGGACCTGTTCTGGGCGCTGCGCGGCGCCGGCAACGGCAACTTCGGCGTGGTGACCCGGCTCCGTTTCCGTACGCATCCCACGCCGCCGTCCGTCACCGCCTACCTCACCTGGCCCTGGTCGAAAGCCGCGGCCGTCCTCGCCGCCTGGCAGAAGTGGGGACCTGCCCAGCCGGACGAGATCTGGTCATCGGCGCATCTAGCGGCCGGTCCCGGCGGCCGCGCGCCCACGCTCTCGGTCGCCGCGTTCTCCCTCGGCAGCGAGAGCGACCTGCGCAACGCACTCGACCGCCTCGCCGACCGGGCCGGCTCGCCCGCCCGCTCGGTCTCGGTGCGCCGCCGCAGCTACCGGGACTCGATGCTCGGCTACGCGGGCTGCTCCACTCTCAGCCAGGCCCAGTGCCATCTGCCCGGCACCACTCCGGGCCGTACGACACAGGGTGCGCTCCAGCGTGAGACGTACGCGGCGGCATCCGACTTCTTCGACCGCGAGCTCTCACCGGCCGGGCTGCGGGCGCTGATCGCCGCGGCCGAGGCGTTCACCCGGATCGCACCCAGCCAGGGCGGGGGCGGCGGCTCCATAGCGCTGACCGCGCTGGGCGGGGCGATCAACCGGGTCGACCCGCTGGCGACGTCGTTCGTGCACCGGCGGTCCAGGGTGCTCGCCCAGTACATCGGAGCGTGGCGCCCCGGCACCCCCGGCTCCGCTCAACAGGCGTGGCTGAAAAGCACCCATGCGTCGATGCGCCGCTACGCATCCGGGGCCGCCTACCAGAACTACGTCGATCCCACGCTGACCGACTGGCGCCGGGCCTACTACGGGCCGGCCGCGGACCGCCTCACCCGGCTGAAGAAGCAGTACGACCCGGACAGGCTCTTCGACTTCCCGCAGGCGCTGTAGGTCGTACGGGCCGCGAGACGCTGGGGCCGCGCGGGTGTCGCGCGCGGCCCATGCGGGTGTCGCGCGCGGATTCCCGGCCGGAGCCGTTCACGCGCGGATTGGCTCGGCCCGTACTGCCCGTGCGGTTCGCTCGGCCCGAGCTGTTCACGCCGCCCGTCCGGTTCATCCGGGTCATGCGCGGTCAGGCCGCGAGATCGTTCTCCCCGGCCCCGGACCCCTCGGTCCTCGGCTCCGGGATGTCGAGCGTCTCGTGCCGGCCCGCCCAGCCGGTGGCGGGCACCCGCCTCGACCGTACGAGCCGGCCGGTCCGCTCCGATCCGGCGGCCGCCGACACCACCGGCGTAAGGAGCGCCAGCGCGAGGGGCGCGAGCAGCAGCGCCACCGCCGTGCCGAGCGCGAAGCCGCCGACCACGTCGGTGGGGTAGTGCACGCCCATGTAGACCCGGCAAAAGCCCTCGGCCAGCGCCAGACCGATCGCGGCGAAGCCGAACTTCCGGTGTGCGACGAAGAGGCCGGCGGCGAGCGCCATCGCCATCGTGGCGTGGTCGCTGACGAAGGAGTAGTCGGTCTTGCCGGCCACCAGTACCTCGATGCCCCGGTGGTCCACGAACGGCCGCGGTCGCTCCACGAACCCGCGGATCGGGATGTTGACCAGGAGCGCGATCCCGGCGGCCAGCGGCGCCCAGATCAGTCCGGCGACCGCCACGACCGAGTCCTCGGCGGTGCCGCGCCGGCGCACGCTCCACCAGCACCAGAACACCACAAGGACCATCGCAAGCATGATTCCGTACTCGCCGGTGAACTCCATGGTGCGGTCGAGCCACGACGGGGCGTCCTTGGCCAGGCCGTTGATGTCATGGAGCAGGCTGAGATCGGGGTTCACACCGTCCGACGCGAGTCCAGCCATCTGCTGCGGCCCCTTGCCTTGTCGCCTGGCGCGGCGCACCTTTCCAGTGCGCCGCCTCTATCAACCCCCGTGGTCATTACGGTGTCTGCTGCATGGTCAGTGCGGCTGTCCCTGTCCAGGGAACGGCCTGCTCCCTGTGTACGTTCCACTCTCCACCGAACGATCACCATGACGTTATCGAAGGGTGACACGTCGTCGCAGCTCAAGGCCCTGGCTTAGCGGAGAGTTCCGGCCACGTCCAACAGTTCGTCATGCTTCCGGGGGATGTGTGGGCAGCGCCTTCGCGCCATCCGCGGTGACCCTCGTCGCACCGAAGTAGTCCGGGGTGTCGATCTTGTCGAAGCGGATCACCGCTCCGGTGTACGGCGCGTTGATCATGTACCCGCCACCAACATAGAGCCCGACGTGCCGGATCGCCCGCGAGTTGGCGAGGTCGTCCGAGAAGAAGACCAGATCGCCCGGCAGGAGTTCGTCGCGCGAAGGATGCGGACCTGCGTTGTACTGATCGTTCGCAACCCGTGGCAGCTCGATGCCCACCGTCCGGTACGCGGCCTGGGTCAGCCCTGAACAGTCAAAACGTCCGCCCTGATCAGGAGTGCCGTTACCGCCCCACAGATACTTCGTCCCGAGCTTCTGCTGCGCGAAGTAGATCGCGCCGGCGGCCTGCCGCGACGGCTCGACCCTTCCGACGGGCCGGGCGAAACTCTTCTCCAGGGTGCGGATGACCTTCACATAATTCTGCGTCTCGCGGTAAGGAGGGACGCCGCCGTACTTGATGACGGCGTACGCGCCCGCGTTGTACGCCGCGAGCATGTTGTCGGTCGGATCGCCGGGCGCCTTACTGACGTATCCAGCCAATTCACAGTCGTACGAAGCAGCAGACGGAATCGCGTCCGCCGGATCCCAGACATCGCGGTCCCCGTCCTTGTCCCCGTCGACGCCGTGCGTCGCCCAGGTGCCGGGGATGAACTGCGCGATGCCCTGGGCCGCGGCCGGACTCTGCGCCCTGGGGTTCCAGCCGCTCTCCTGGTACAGCTGGGCGGCGAGCAGCGCGGGGTTGATGGCCGGGCAGAGGTTGCCCCACTTCTGTACGAGCGGCTGATAGAGCGCGGGCACGGCTCCCTTGGCAAGCCCGACCGCCCGCCCGCCGTTCGCACCGCCCATGAGCCCGGCGGCCGCGGAGTAGGTCCCGACGACGAGCAGCGCGACGAAGCTCAGGCACAGCCCGATCCCGACCCCGCTGGCCATCCAGACTTTTCGCACGCCCTCAACCCTCCTCCGTCCGGGCCGCGTTCCAGCCCGTTTCCGCCCACGCGCCTACGGTTCGCGTCCTGGATATGCGTCCTCGCTCTGCGTCTTGCCTTGCGTTCTACGACCTGCCGTCTACGGTTTGCGTCCGACACCGCCGAACATGGCGACCTCGTCGGGCTCTTCGCCACCGGCCGCCTCCGGCCGCCAGCGTGAACACGACACCAGACCGGGCTCCAGCATGTCGAGCCCGTCGAAGTACCGCGTGAGCTGTTGCGGCGTGCGCTGGGTGAGCCTGGGCGTGCCGTGCTCGTTCCAGAACACGACGGCGGCGTCCACATCGGGCATCGCCGGACTGGTGATGGTGTGGGAGAGAACGAGATGACTGCCTGCGGGCAGCGCGTCCATGAGACGGCGGACGATTCCGTACGACTCCTCGTCGTCCCCGATGAAGATCACCACCCCGAGCAGCATCAGCGCGACGGGCTGCGAGAAGTCGAGCGTGGCGGCGGCGCGTTCCAGGATGGTGTCGACGTCCCGCAGATCGGCATCGAGATAGTCGGTGAGCCCCTCGGGCGTACCGACGAGCAGGGCACGGGCCTGCGCGAGGACGAGAGGGTCGTTGTCCACGTACACGATCCGCGCCTCGGGCAGCGCCCGCTGAGCCACCTCATGGGTGTTGTCGGCGCTGGGCAGCCCTGTCCCGATGTCGAGGAACTGCCGGATGCCGACATCCGCTGCCAGATGGCGCACGGCCCGCCCCAGGAACCGCCTGTCGGCGAGGGCGTAGTCACCGATGCCGGGGTGGAGCCTGCGAATCTGGTCCCCGGCCTCGCGGTCGACGAGGTAGTTGTCCTTGCCGCCGGTCCAGTAGTTCCAGATACGGGCGGTGTGGGGGCGCGTGGTGTCGATCCTGGCGAGTAAATGCTCGTTGTCGCTCACACGGTCCAAGATATCCAACTCCGCGGAATCCAACTCGCCTCATCATGGCCGGTGTTGGAACGGGCGGTGTTGGTTCGAGGCCGCCTTCGGCGCCGGGGGCCGAGCTTGCCGGCGACGGCGGCCCCAAGCTGAACAGCTACCCGGGCCGGCTGCGCTCCTCCCACGAGGGAGGGTCAGCGCCCAGAGGTGGGACAACGACAGTCATTGCCCGGAGTCACGCTCCGTGATACACAGAGTGACCATAGGCACTCATCACGCCGAACCGGTCCCCGCCGCCGCAGGTCAGGGCGTGAGATCGGTCATACGTGCGGAGATCGGGTAAAGAGACCCGCCAAGTCGGCTTACGCGGGCGATTTCATCAGCGAAGATAGAACGACGGCCCGTGCCGAGGGGCAGGGGCACTGAACAACCCAACAGGGGCGGTGAGTTACATGATCCTGGCAGCCGAAAAAGGTGACATCACCACCATCATCGGCGGAATCGCCCCGAACTGGGGGCCTTTCGGGAGCCTGGGGAACGAGGCGCGAGTGATGGTCGAGGTCGTGATGGCCATTGCCATCCTCCTCTGCCTCGGCATCGCGATCTGGGGCGCGGCCAAACAGCGCATCGGCGCGACGGCACTTCGCGACACCTTCAGCGCCGAGCAGGGCAAGGGACTGATCGTCGCCGGGCTGACCGGCGTCTTCATCATCGGGTCACTGGGGACTTTGTTCACCATCGTGTACGGGATGGCTGTCTGACCCGCCCGCCTGTCCTCTCCGAGCGTGCCCGACCCACCCTTTGAGGTTGCGTCTCCCTGATGTCGAGTCACCACACCGCGCCCGCGCGGGAAGCAGCACGACTACCGTCGTACTACGTGTCGTACGACGTGGAACTGCGAACGGTTGAGGGGGCATACGCGAGATGAGCCTCGGTGACGAGAACGGCTACCGCGGCGAGCCGGGCGGCCGCACGGACGAGGGCTTCGGCGGCTCGGGCCAGACGCGTACGCGTCTGCCGGGCAGCGGCGACACGGACGTCTACGGCGGCGCGCGCAGCCCGGTCCGGAGCTCACGCTCCCTGATCACGGTGGTGGGCGTCGTGGTGCTGCTGATCGCGGCTATCGCCTTCGCGAACCAGGGCGGGGGCGACGAAACCCCGTCAACTGCCAGCCCGAAGGCCGCGACGGCGCCTACGGCGGCGACGGGGGAGCGGCCGGTGGCCGGGAAAAACGGGGAGATTCCGTCGGGGTTCGCGAAGGACGAGCAGGGGGCGCAGAGCGCGGCGGCGAACTATGCGGCTGCCCTTGGTTCTGACGGCATGTTCAACAAGGCGCGCCGACAGGAGATCGTGAAGTCCATCGCCGACTCCAGCACGCTGGACAAGCTTCGGTCAGGGTTCGACGCCGACTACTCACCCGCGTTCCTCGCGCAGATCGGGCTCAACGCCGAAGGCGCCGCCCCAGCAGGCTCCACATTCGTCAACCGGACCCTTCCCGCCGGCACCAAGGTCAAAGGCCTTACGGGCGAGACCGCCGATGTCGACGTCTGGTGCATGGGCCTGTTCGGGCTGACGGGCGAGAAGTCCACCAAGCCGGTGACGAGCGGCTGGTTCACGGTAAGCGTCAAGCTGAAGTGGAACGGGTCCGACTGGAAAGTACTGGCGACCGGCCAGAAGACGGGCCCAACACCGGTCACCGGTGACAACCCCGTGTCCGGATCCGACGAAATCGCCGCCGCGGTCACCGAATTCGGAGGGTTCACGTATGCCCGTTAACCCTCACCCTCGTATGGGCTCCATCGTGACCGCCTTGGTGGCCGTCCAGACCGCGGCGTTCATGTATGCGGCCCAGGCTGCCGCAGCGCCGACGCCGACGCCCACGCCGACCCAGAGCAGCAACCCGTGTGGGCTCATCGCCGGCCCCGCGCGGGACTACTGCGACAACGGGGAGCCCGGCGGCGCCAGCCGCACCGGCCCCCCCGACCCCACCACCGCCCTGGACCCCCTCGCCTCCCTCGCCCGCGGCTGCGCCGACGCCGCCGTCAAAATCGTCGACGTCCTCTCCAACGCCGTGAAGTCCACCGCCGAGGTCGACTTCACCAACTCCGCCTTCCTCGCCCGCTACGCCATCGTCTTCGCCGCGGCCACCATCCTCACCCTCATCCTCTGGCTCCTCGCCGTCGCCAAGCGCGCCATCCGCGGCGTCCCCCTCACCACCGCCATCGGCGAAGCCATCGGCTTCCTCTGGCTCACCGTCCTCGCCTCCGCCTTCACGCCCCTGATCCTCTACACCCTCGTCTCCGCCACCGACGCCGTCACCGAGGTCATCGCCTCCGGCACCGGCCAGCAGACCGACGTCTTCTTCGGGAGTTTCAAGGACGCCCTCCAGAAGGGCGACAGCATCGGCGGCGGACCGATCATGCTCATCGTCGTCTCGCTCGTCACGGTCCTCGCCGCCGGCGTGCTCTACCTCGAGCTGTTCATCCGCGCCGTCCTCCTCTACGTCGGCGCCCTCCTCGGCGTCGTCGTCTACGCCGGACTCGTCGACAAGAACATGTGGGGGCACGTACGCCGCTGGGCCGGGATCATGATCGCCGTCATCCTGGTCAAGCCGGTCATCGTCATCGTCCTCGGACTCGCCGGCGCCCTCGCCGCGGACAAGGGCCCCGACTCCTTCTCCGCCGTCGTCTCCGGACTCGCGATCATCCTGCTCGCCATCTTCGCCTCCGCGATGATCTACCGCTTCGTCCCCGGCTTCGGCGACGAGATCGCCGCCTCCCGCAACAACCGCCTGCAGAACGGCGCCGAGAACGCCGCGGCCGCCGTCATCAGCTCCCCCGCCGCCCTCGTCTCGCAAGGCATCAAGACCCACAGCAGCCGCGGCAACCAGGGCGGCGGAGGCGACAGCGGCGGCAGCGCCCCACGCCCGGCCAACCCCCTCAGCGGTGGCGTCGCCGCGCACAGCAGCCGCAACCCCCGAGCGGGCGGCGGCGGAGGCGGCGGACCTGCCCCCGCGGCGCCCCCACCCCGTAGCAGCACACCCGGCACCGGCACCCCGCACAGCAACCGCAAGAGCACAGGAGGTGGAGGGCGTTGACGACCCAGTCCCATCCGATCACGCCCCGCCGTACGTATCTCATCGGCCGGGCCCGGCCGAACGCGATCGTCGGCAAGAACCGCGAGACCGGCGAGATCGCGCTGATCATCGCCGGCGCGTTCCTCGGCATGATGAGCGGGCTGCTGGTCCCCGTCCTGTCCCTGCGGATCGTGCTGCTGATGGGCTTCCCGCTCCTCGCGCTCGCCGCCGTGTACGTCCCGTACAAGCACCGCACCTTCTACAAGTGGTTCGAGATCAACCGCAGTTACAAGCGCACTCTGCGCAGCGGCACCCTCTACCGCTCCCGGGCCGCCGAGGCCGGCATCCGGCTCGACGGGCGTGAGATCGAGGTCGGCCCGCCCCCGGGCATCGGCCGGATCAACTGGCTCGCGGCCCCCTTCGGCCCGGACGAGATCGCCGTGCTGCTGCACGCCGACCGCCGTACGGTCACCGCCGCCATCGAGATCGAGGGCCCGGGCGTCGGGCTGCGCGACAGCGAGGACCAGGAGGCCCTCGTCGACCGCTTCGGCACGCTGCTGAAGCATGTGGCCAACGGCGACGGCTTTGTGACCCGCCTTCAGATGCTGGCCCGTACGCTGCCCGCCGACCCCGACGCGCACGCAAAGGATGTCGCCCAGCGCGGCGACCAGCAGACGCCCGGCTGGCTGCGCGAGTCGTACGACCAGCTGCAGTCGATGGTCTCCACCTCCAGCGAGCAGCACCGCGCGTACCTCGTCGCCTGTATGCACTACACCCGCGAGCTGGCCGCCGAGGCGCACGCCATGGCCCGCGCCGCCCGCCACGCCACGGGTTCGAAGTCGCGCAAGCTCGACAAGGACACGGGCCTCGCCGTCGTCATGGCCCGCGAGCTCACGGACATCTGCGCCCGCCTCGCCGAGGCCGACATCCGGGTCCGTCAGCCGCTCGGTCAGGGCCGGCTCGCCTCCCTCGTGCACTCGATGTACGACCCCGACCACCCCATCGACCACATCCAGGCGATGACGAAACGGAACGCCTGGCCCGCCGAGCTGGACGCCATGCAGCCCACCTACCTCCAGGCGAAGACCCGGGAGTCGTCCACCCGCGCGCCCTGGTGCCACTCGACCGCCTGGGTGAAGGAGTGGCCGATGACCCCGGTCGGCGTCAACTTCCTCGCCCCGCTGCTCGTCCACACCCCGGATGTGATCCGTACGGTCGCGGTCTGTATGGACCTGGAGCCCACCGAGGTCGCCATCGAGCGGATGCTGACCGAGAAGACCAACGACGAGGCGGACGCCAGCCGCGCCGCCAAGATGAACCGGACCGTCGACCCGCGCGACATCGCCGCGCACGGCCGACTCGACCAGAGGGGTGAAGATCTCGCCAGCGGTGCGGCCGGTGTCAACCTTGTCGGGTACATCACAGTGTCTTCGCGGTCGCCGGAGGCGTTGGCTCGCGACAAGCGGACGATCAGAGCCTCGGCCGGCAAGTCGTATCTGAAGCTGGAGTGGTGCGACCGCGAGCACCACCGTGCCTTTGTGAACACCTTGCCGTTCGCGACCGGCATCCGACGCTGACGAGAGGGCAGTCCGCCATGCGAGATCCGCTGTCCGTCTTCACAGATGCCTTCACCTCCTTCCTGTTCGGGAAGGTCGAGACGACCCGACTTCCGGTGCGTACGTCAACGGGCCAGGCACAGGCCGTCTACCTCCCCACCGCCGCGCCGGGCCTCGGCGACTCGGGCGTGATCATCGGTCGCGAGGTGTACAGCGGAAAGGGCTATATCTACGACCCCTTCCAGCTGTACGGCCAGCAGTTGCCGGCCCCCCACTGGCTGGTGCTCGGCGAGTCCGGGAACGGCAAGTCGGCGCTGGAGAAGACCTACGTGCTACGGCAGTTGCGCTTCCGCGACCGCCAGGTGGTGGTGCTGGACGCGCAGGGCGAGGACGGGGTGGGCGAGTGGAATCTCGTCGCCCAGGAGCTGGGGATAACTCCCATCCGGCTCGACCCGATGACGGCGCTGGACGGCGGGATCCGGTTGAACCCGCTGGACCCGGCGATCACCACGACCGGCCAGCTCGCGCTCTTGAGGACCATCATCGAGGTCGCGATGGGACACGGCCTGGACGAGCGGTCCGGCTTCGCCCTGAAGGTGGCGCATGCGTACGTCAACGAGACGATCGTCGACCGCCAGCCGGTACTGACGGACATCGTGGACCAGCTGCGGCACCCCGAGCCGGACTCCGCCGAGGCGATGAACGTCGACATAGACGATGTACGCGCGTGGGGTCTGGACGTGGCGCTGGTGCTGGACCGGCTGGTCGACGGTGACCTGCGGGGCATGTTCGACGGCCCGACGACGGTCGGGATCGACCTCGACGCGCCTCTGATCGTCTTCGACCTCTCCCACATCGACCGCAACTCCATCGCCATGCCGATCCTGATGGCGATCGTGGGTGTGTGGCTGGAGCACACCTGGATCCGCCCCGACCGGAAGAAACGGATCTTCCTGGTCGAGGAGGCCTGGCACATCATCAACAGCCCGTTTGTCGCCCAGCTCTTCCAGCGCCTGCTGAAGTTCGGCCGGCGCCTCGGCCTTTCCTTCGTGGCCGTGGTCCACCACCTCTCGGACGTGGTCGACGGCGCGGCGGCCCGGGAGGCGGCGGCGATCCTGAAGATGGCGTCGACGCGGACGATCTACGCACAGAAGGCGGACGAGGCGAGAGCGACGGGGCGGGTGCTCGGCCTTCCGCGCTGGGCCGTCGAGATCATCCCCACGCTCACCCCCGGCATCGCGGTCTGGGACGTCAACGGCAATGTCCAGGTGGTCAAACACTTGGTGACGGAGGCGGAGAGACCACTGGTCTTCACGGACCGGGCGATGACGGAGTCGTCGGGACCCGCGCTGCCCGAGGACGTACAGGCCGCGGAGTGGGAGGCGGAGCAGCGCGCGGCCCTGATCGAGCAGCAGCAGCTCGGCGCGTCCTCCGAGTCAACGGTGGCATGACATGCGCAACCGTCACCACCACCAGCCCGAGGACGAACGCGGCATCCCGGACGGCCTGTTGGTGGGCCTGCTCGGCTTTCTGCTCGGCCTGACGCTGCTGGTCTGGACGGCGACGGGTCTGGCCGGCGTACTGGCGCACGGTGCGTGGCCGAAGGGCGTCACTTTCACCAACACGCCGGTGGCGATGCGCGCGCTGGCGTCGAAACCGCACGATCTCCCGGCCGCTTGGCCCGGGACGCCGGCGGAGGAGCTTTCGGGCTACGGCCTGTTCTGGGGCCTGGCGATCGGCGAGCTGATGGTGCTGGTGGTCCTGACGGTATTCGCCCTGGGAACACTGGCCCGCTGGCGAGCGGTCCGCGCGGGACAAAGGCAAGGTACGACGGCGAAAGGCCGCGGCGCGGTGTCGGGCGCGCGCCTCGGAGCGGAAGCCAACCGGCGCGCGGGAGAGTCCACGGGCAACTTGGAAGCCGCCCCAGCGGCCCATGGCGAGGCCGTCGGCCCCAACCCGGCGCAACCGGGTGCGGGAGCGGCGGGCGGATGGGCAACTGCGCCCGCGGGCAGCGGCCTTGCGGAGCAAGGGGCAGGCGGGCGGGACCTCATCCACGGCCCCGACCCGACGCAACCGGGTGACGGCCACCGCCAACCGCGCGTTGCAGCGCAGGCCGCAGGCGGCTGGGATGCCACCCGCGTAGGAGCCGCCGGCCCTCACACAGTCGCGGAGCAAGGCACGGGCGTACGCGAAAGCACCCCCGCCGACCGGCCGCCCCCTGGCACGGTCCCCGGCGAGACCCCAGTCCCGAACCCGGCACAACAGGGGGCAGTTGCGGGCAGGTGGGGAACGCCCGCGGGCAGCGACGAAGCCGCGCACCCTTCCCCCGGGGCCACGAGCCCGGGGGGCCTTGCGGAGCAGGGGTGGGGCGCCCCCGCGCCCCACCCCCCGCGTCTCCTCTACGGCGACCCCGCCACCCGTCGCCCCACCACCATCCAGGCCGTGCTCGAAGCCGCCGGACCCGCCCTCGTCGTCACTTCCGACCCCACCGTATGGGCCGAGACCAAGGACGCCCGGGCCAAGCTCGGCCCCGTCCTCGTCTACGACCCCGGGCACCTCTGCGACACACCCGCCCGCATGCACTGGTCCCCCACCGCGCACTGCGAAGACCCCATCGTCGCCCAGGCACGCGCCACCGCCCTACTCGCCCCCGTACGACCCCGCGCCCTCCTCGACGCCGCCATGGCCGACACCGCCGAAACACTCCTGCGCTGCTGGCTGCACGCCGCCGCCGTGGACGGCCGCCAGTTCAAACACCTCCACCGCTGGGCGCTCGGCGGCGGCGCCCAGGACGCCGTACGCATCCTCCGTACGCACCCCAAGGCCACCGCCGGACTCGCCGGCCTCCTCGAGTCCGCGCTCACCGCGCACCCCGAACGCCGGGAGATTGCCCAGCAGTTGGTGGTTCGCGCCCTCTCGGCCCTCTCCTCGATCCACATCCGCGAGGCCTGCACGCCGAATCGAACGGATTCGCTCACCCTGGAATCATTTATTGACGAAGGGGGCACGATCTACCTGGTGGGGGAGCCCATTGAGGACCCCCGAACCCACCCCGGCGCAATGCCTCTGCTCACCGCACTGGCCTCGGACGTGGTCGAGCACGGCCGCCGCATGGCCGCACGGTCATCTGACGGTCGGCTCGACCCACCAATGACGCTCGTCCTCGACGACGTCGCCGCCGTGGCTCCGCTTCCCCGGCTTCCGGAGCTGCTGGCAACCGGTCAGGACCAGGGACTGCCGACCCTGGTCCTGCTCCGCTCCGCCGAACAGGCGCGCGCCCGCTGGCCCGAGCCATTCGGCACCCCCTAACGCAGAACCTCCAGCTCCAGCTCCCGTGCTGTGGAATCGCCCGGCACGGGCACGCTGTCCCCGCTCGCCACGAACCCCATCCGCCGGTAGAACGCCGCGGCCCGCGCATTGCGCTCGTCCACATAGAGCCGCACCCGCTTCACCGGCGGACCGGCCAGCCCCCACGACCACTCCATGGCTGCCCGGAACAGCGCGTCCGCGACACCCGCGCCACGCGCCTCGGGCCGTACGAACACCGCGACCACATGCGTCTGGTCGACCTTCGCAGCCTCACCGAACCGCACCTCGCCCGCCGGCCGTTCGACCAGCACGCTGACCGTGCCCGCCCACTGCCCGTCCGTGGCCTCTGCGATGAACTGCCTTCCTACAAACCCTTCGGCAGCTCTGGATGTGCGCTCCTGCCAAAATCCGTGGGGCCGCTCTACGGCCTGCTCGTACGTCTCCAGAAAGGCGATGGGCGCGGCTGGATCGCGCAGGGCGGCCAGCCGGATCTCCCGGGCCTTCGCCCACTCCTCGGCGCGTACGGGTCGAATGACATAGTCCATCTCCCGATACTGACCGCGTCCCGCACCTCTGAGCAACGCGATTTGAACGCAAAAATGCCCCAGTCCCCGGACAAGGTCCGGGGACTGGGGCTAAAAATTGTTCGGCGGTGTCCTACTC
>NZ_JAGGOI010000024.1 GCF_018614585.1 Streptomyces sp. ISL-1
GGCCGGTCCGGGACCTCGACGGCCGGGCGGTCCGCCGGCTGCGGCCCGGCCGTCCCCGCGGGCGCGCCGCCCGACCGCCGGGAGGCAGCCGCGGGCACATGCCGCGACAGCCACATGGCGTCCGCCAACTCCTCTGCGGTGAGCCTCAGTTCCGCCTCGCGCAGCCGCGCGACCAGCGCGATCAGTGCCAGGGGCGGGACGGCCGGGCTCACCAGGTCACCGCTGCCGGGTGTCGAGCGGACGTATCAGCAGCTCGGCGATCTCCTCGCGGCGCCCGGCGTCCGCACGAATCGCCTGCTGCGTGAGGTAGATGGCATTGAGGAGCTGGTCGGTGGGCCGCAGCTCGCCGTCGCCGTCCTCGCGGGTGAACCGGGCGATCAGATCGAGGTTCCGCTCGTCGGATCCGGCTCCGAAGTGGGCCTGCACCATGGCGGCGAGCCGCTCGTCGCGCGGCGGGTCGAGGTGCAGATGGATGCAGCGGCGCAGCAGCGGGGCGGGGAAGTCACGCTCTCCATTGCTGGTCATCACCACGAAGGGGAAGGCATGGCAGCGCACCCGGCCGTCCTTGACGGGCACCCGCCGGCCGTCGTCGGTGAGCACCCGCACCTCGTCCTGGCCGGGCCGGTCGGCCATCCGCTCCAGCTCGGGAAGGGCGAACTCCCCCTCCTCCACCACATTCAGCAGGTCGTTCGGCAGATCGATGTCGCTCTTGTCGAGCTCGTCGATGAGCAGGACGCGGGGCAGCTCGGCCGGCAGCAGCGCGGTGCCGAGGGGGCCGAGCCTGATGTACCGGCCGATGTCGTCGGACCCACGCCCGGATCCCCGCTCGGCGAGCTGGGCGTCCTGGAGCCGGCCGATGGCATCGTAGGTGTACAGCCCGTCCTTGAGCTCGGTGCGGCTGACGATGGGCCACTGCAGGACCCGGCCGAGCCCGAGTTCGTACGCGACGGAGTGCGCGAGCGTGGACTTGCCGGAGCCGGGCTCGCCGGTGACGAGGAGCGGACGGCGCAAGTAGAGGGCGGCGTTGATGAGTTCGAGGGTCTCGGCGTCCTGGGCGGGCGGGGCGGCCACGCGCGCGCCGAGCCGCCGCGTCGACGAACTGTCGATCGGCGGCGCCGGATCGGGCAGCGGCTCTCCGGAGAAGGAACGCCAGGGGGGCGGCGGCGGCAGTCGGCGGATCCGGTCCGGATCCGGTGCCCCGACGCCCCGGTAGATCAGCCAGTCGTCCATCGCTCGCTCCTCGTAGGCGGTCGGTGGGCGGACCGGTGGGCGGACCACTTCTGTCCTGTACCCACCGGCCTGCCGTCCCATACTGCGTTTCCGGCGGACGGCCCCCGGACCACCGGCAGGTAAGGCAGGTCGGCCACAGTGCCCGGCGAGGACACTGCGAGGCGAACCCGCACGGCCCGGGTGCGGCTCCTCATGGGGAGTCCAGCGGTCCGGTGTCGTCGGCGGGCAGAGGGCGGCTCGGGTCGTCGTAGAGCATGGCCACCCCCTCCGCCCAGTGGCGGCTGTTCCTCGATCCGCTGATGTCGTCCCTGATACGTCGCAGCCGGTCGGGCAGCTCACTGGCGCCCGCACTCTGCCCGAGCAGCTGGGCCGCGCCCCGGTGCAGGTCCTCGCAGAACTCCGTACAGCCGTGGTCGGGATGGCCGTCGGTGTGCCACAGAGCGATGCCGTGGCCCGCCTGAAGGGCCATGCCGATGGCTCTCCGGCCGACCCCGCTGCCCGCGGGCCTGCACAGGACGGGCACGGCGGCCGGCGGCATGTCCTCGAAGTGGCGGGGCCTTGGGACCTGTCGCTGCGGCGGGGCGCGAAAGGCGGAAAGCGCATCGGAGGCGGCCAGCCCCTCCCAGCGGCGCTGCCAGACCGCATCCGGTTTTCCTCGTCTCCCGAGGTCGCGCAGCACCACCATCCGCCGTACGCCGACATACGCAGGATGGTGCAGCCGGGCCATCTCGGTGAGCTGCCAGCGGTGTACGGCGGTGTCGAAATGGTCGACGGGCAGGGCGACTTCGAGCGGGGCCGGGACGGCGGGCGAGTCTACGGACGCGAAGACCTCGTCCAGCGGGCCGCGCAGCCGCTGGATGAGCAGCTCGGGTGGGACGCCGTCGCCGGTCTGCTCCTCGTGCAGCGGCTCGTTCACGTCCTGGCCGTCGTCGACCCGTATCCGCCAGTAGAAGCGGGTGGGCCGGGCGTCGCAGACCGGCTCCAGCTCGACGATGACGACGGCGGACCCGTCACCGTGCCGCGGATAGCGGACGACGATACGGCCTTGACCCTCGGGCGTGCGCGGGTGCAGAAGTCCGGGCGGCAGCGTCGCCTGAGTGACCACGGTGTGCACGATGCGGGGCACTTCCTGGAGTCTGCGGGCCACCCAGTCCGCGAGCGCCACGGGGTCGCCGCCGCGGCTGCGTTCGTACTCCACCACCAGCTGGAGGTAGTGCAGCGCGGCGATGGCGGCGACGGGCTGCCCAGCCTCGTACAGCAGGCCGTGTCCGTCGCGCCAGCTGCGCGGCAGGAGCTGGCCGGGCGGTGACGCAACACCGCCGCGGGCCTTCTTCGCGAGCTCCACGACGGGCCGGATGGCAGCCGGCGGGTGCACACCCGCGAGCAGGAACAGCGCCTCGCGCCGGTCGCGGGGACTCCACCACTGGTCACCGCTGGTATGCACGCCGGCGCCCGGGAGCTGGTGCTGGCGCTCGATCCAGTTGTGCCCGGTGACCTTCGGGGACTGGCCGTGCCAGCGGTCGTGCGCGGCCATCAGCACCTGGTACGTGGATCCGAACCGGCGCAGTGCGGTGGCCGCGATCGCCATGCCGCCGTCCCGGCCGGCCCGGCGTGACTTGAGAATGCCGACGACGGCGCCGGTGTGGGCGTCGAGCACGGGCGAACCCGAGCCGCCCTTGGGGAACTCGGCCTCCGGCCGAAATCGCATCCCGTAGTCGTCGTCGAAGCCGTTGATCGTGGCGGCGGCCTTCCAGCGCACGGCGCGCTTTTCGGCTCCCTCTTCCTGCTGCTCGGGCCGGTAACCGTGGACGATGCCGCGGCCGCCGGGGTAGTCGGTGCGGTCGGTGAGCCAGACGCACTCGTGCTCGACGTGCGGGTCGACCAGCCTGACCAGCGCGAGATCCTGCTCGACCGGTACGCGCTGCTCGGCGCGCGGCTCGCCGTCGAGCAGCCAGCAGTCGAGCCGGGCCTGGAGCGGCTCGCCGTCGTTCACCTCGCTGCCACGGAGGTGGAAGATCCGGTCCCGGCCGCCCTTGAGATGGGGAGCGAGTACGTGGGCGCAGGTCAGGACCCAGCCGGGCGCGACGAAGAAGCCGCTGCCCCACATGGCCGCCGGCTCGTCGTGTACGGGCGAGAAGTGGACGGTGGCGGCGCGGGTGAGGGCGTCGATGACGGAGTCGCAATCGCTCATGCCGTGTCATCGCTCATGTCGTTCTGTTGACCCTTGAGCTTCCAGGTGAGCGTGACCTGGACCGACGCCTTGGCCTCCCCGGCAGCGAGCACGGCAAGGGCGACACCGGACTTGGCGGTTAGCTCGACGCCGAAGCTGACGCTCGCCTCGTCCGGCTCGGCAGCGGCCGCGGCCTCCAGCACCGAGGCGCCGACCCCGGTGATCAGCTGCTGGAGCTGCTGGACCTTGGCGGTGGCGTTCTCGACGAAGCCGACGTCCTCGTCGTCCTCGCCGTATCCGCCGCCCGCGGTGGACAGCCGGGCGAGCACGACGGCTCCCCCGGGCAATTCGATCTGCTGGACGCGTGCGTTCACGGTTCCCCCCGTCTCCACGGCCAACTGGCCCCGGCGCTGGCGCACTTGGGCGGTGTGCGAATGGCGACGACGTTACTGGCCTGCACGGTTGCAGGGGAGAGTCAGAAGTCGCCGTAACCTGAAGAGGTAGAGCCCGTCCGTACCAGGAGCATGTCTTGTACTTCACCGATCGCGGCATCGAGGAGCTGGAGAAGCGACGCGGCGAGGAGGAGATCACTTTCGAGTGGCTCGCCGAGCAGCTGCGCACTTTCGTCGACCTCAACCCGGACTTCGAGGTGCCGGTGGAGCGCCTGGCCACCTGGCTGGCGCGACTGGACGACGAGGACGACGACGAGTGACGAGTAGGGGGCGCGGGGTGGTCCCTGCCTAACCGGCCTCGATCGACCCGCCCCGTTGCCTCGTTCCGGCCGACGCGCCCGGCTCCCGTCGCACCCGGTCGTACACCAGGCTGAGCGCCCCGTTCGCGACCAGCACCGCGCCCGCCGCCGCCCAGCCCAGGCCGGCGGGGCGGCGGGCGAAGCCCCAGGCCAGCAGCGGGACGCCCGCCGCCAGCTGGGCAGCCCCGAGCAGGCGGGCCCTCGGGCCGCGGAGCCAGCGGCCCAGCCGGCTTTCCTCGACCGCGTGGAGTTCCGCCCGTACGGCATCGCGCCAGCCTGACCACTCCACCGTCTCCGCGCCCAGCTCGCGGGCGGCCGACCTCAGCCGGTCGGCCGGTTCGCCCGGGGACAGACCCGCGGGAAGGGCGAGCCCGGTCCGCGCCAGGACCGCGATCAGGCCGAGCAGCCGGGCCCGCGCGTCCGCTTCCGGGTCGGGCCGAGCGAGCGGCTCGAGCGCCTGCAGATCGAGTACGGGATCGAGGCCGAGCCGGGCCGCGAACGTCTGCATCGCCTCGTCCTCGCCGACCGGCGTGCCGTCCGCGAGCCAGGTGTAGCCGACGGGCCTGCGGAAGCCGGACGCCAGGGTGAATCCGGCCCGGTCGCCGTCCCACCACAGGGCGAGCACCGGCCAGTTCGCGGCCACGGCGAGCGCGACCGCCCAGCCGGCCAGCACCCGGTCGACCGGTTCGCCGCCGTCCAGCCAGGGCTTCCCCTCGGGGACGAGGACGCTCCACCGCTGCCCGGCCGGGGCGAGGAGCTGGTGCTCGCGCAGCAGATGGGCCGCGGGCCCTACGGCAGCCGGTTCGGCCCGGCACAGCAGCAGCGCTCCCACGGGTGTCGGATTCATGGCCCATACGCTAGGCCAGTTTGTCCGCATACGACGCTCAATGCCCGCCCACCAGCCCGGCATAGTGCTTGACATCCCACAACCGCGATATATCGTGTTCAGCAGAAGACGCGATATGTTGCGTCGCAGCCGCCTCGGGAGGTCAGCACCATGGCAGAGTCGACGTGGGAAGTCTCTGAGCCCAAGAAACTCACCTTCGACGACCCTGTGACAGCACTCAATGTGCGCATCGTCAATGGAACGGTCAACGTCGTGGGCACCGACAATGGTTCCGCCCGCCTCGAGATCTCCGAGATCGACGGCCCCCCGCTGATGGTCACCCAGCAGGGCACCACACTCACCGTCGCCTACGAGGACCTGCCCTGGAAGGGCTTCCTCAACTGGCTCGACCGCAAGGGCTGGCACCGCAGCGCGGTCGTCTCCCTCGCCGTCCCGGCCGGTTCGGCCGTCGAGGTCGGCGTCGTCGGCGCGGGAGCAGTCGTATCCGGGATCCGGGGAACGACGGCCGTACGCGGCGTCAGCGGCGACACCACGCTCGTCGGGCTCTCCGGCACGGTCCGCGCCGACACCGTCTCCGGGAATCTGGAGGCCCAGTCCGTCACCGGCGATCTGCGCTACAACTCCGTCTCCGGCGATCTGACGGTGATCGAGGGGGCAGGCTCGTCCGTACGGGCCGAATCCGTCAGCGGCGACATGGTCATCGACCTCGACCCGGCGGGCGGGCCCACCGACATCCGGCTGACCACGGTCTCCGGCGAGGTCGCGATCCGGCTGCCGCACCCCGCGGACGCGCAGGTCGAGGCGAACACCGCGAGCGGCTCGGTCTCCAACGCCTTCGACGACCTGCGGATCAGCGGACAGTGGGGCGCGAAGAAGATCACCGGAACGCTGGGCGCCGGCACGGGCACGCTCAAGGCGACGACAGTGTCCGGTTCGATAGCGCTGCTCCGCCGGCCGCCCTCGGAGGACGAACCGTACGACGCAGCCCCGACCGGAAAGGTGCTCTGACATGCCGCCCGTCTTCGCCCATGGCCGTCTGCGGCTGTATCTGCTGAAACTCCTGGACGAGGCTCCGCGCCACGGCTACGAGGTGATCCGACTGCTGGAGGAGCGCTTCCAGGGGCTGTACGCGCCGTCGGCCGGAACGGTGTACCCGCGGCTGGCCAAGCTGGAGACCGAGGGTCTGGTCACGCACGCCACCGAGGGCGGCCGCAAGGTCTACTCGATCACCGACGCGGGCCGCGAGGAACTGGCCGGACGCAGCGGCGAACTGGCCGACCTCGAACTGGAGATCCGCGAGTCGGTCTCCGAGCTGGCCGCGGAGATCCGCGACGACGTGCGCGGGGCCGCGGGGAAGCTGCGCAGCGAGATGCGCGCGGCGGCGACGGAGACGCGGACGACGTCCGGCACGGAGAAGGACTGGGGCGACAAGGAGTCGTGGCGGGCGGCCAAGGAGGAGCTGCGCAAGGCCAAGCAGGAGTGGAAGGAGCAGGCGCGCCGCGCGAAGGACGAGTCGCGCCGGGCCCGCGAGGACGCGCAGCAGGCGCGCCGCCAGGCGAAAGAGGCGCAGGAGACGGCCCGTCGGGAGATGCAGCGCATCGCCAAGCAGGTACAGGACCAGGTGCAGGACCACTTCGCGCGGGGCGACTGGCCGACGGGCGTACGGGAGGGCCTGTCGGAACTGAGCGCGCAGTTGGGCAGCCTGGCCCGAGGCACGACCACGGCGCCGGCCCCTGCCCCGGCCCCGGAATGGGCGAAGGACACGACGGACTCCGACGACCCGGCACGCGACCCGGCACGCGACCTGGACCGCTTGCTGGACCGCTTCCGCGACGACATCAGGGACGCGGCGCGGGACCAGGGCGTTACGGCCCGACAACTGGCGGAGGCGAGGAGCCACTTGTCCACGGCAGCGGCCCACATCGGAGCGCTGCTGCGGAAGCCGGAGGCGTAAGGCCGCGTCTGCGGCTCTCGGGGCAGCCCGGGACCGCGGGGCGCGGGCCTTGGGTCGACCGGGGTGCGCGGGACCGCGGGTTCGTTTGGTCGGGGCGCCCGAGCCGCGGGGCTCGGGTTCGCTTTCCCGGCAGCCCTGGGCCGCAGGGCGGGGGCCTTGGGTTGACCGGGGTGCGCTGGACCGCGGGGCGCGGGCCTTGGGTTGACCGGGGTACGCGGGACCGCGGGGCGGGGGTTCGCTTGGCCGGGACCGCGGGGCGGGGGGCTGGGGCCGCTCCGGGGCTCGTATTCTGGACTGCTTTCCTCACTGCGCTTCGCGCGAGTTGCGCCGCTTTACGTCCAGAACACGACCCCTGCGCGTCCCCCTGCACCCGAACGATTCGAGGCATCCAGCGCCCCGACGCCGGCCCACCTGGGGGCCGGACCAGCGGTGCGGAGCTGCCGTTCCCCGGGGTGTGGGGGCGTCAGCCCCCATGTCCCCCTGGGGGCCGGGGGCGCCGCCCCGGTTTCGGGAACGGTCGCGGGGTGGGGGACAAGCACCCGCACCCCGTACGCCCGCACCCCGGATCACACCATCACCCCGCACCCCGCGCCGCCCCGCCCCCGTACATCACCCGCTCCACCGCCTCGTACGTCGCCCCGTGATCCGCCAGCACTTCCGCCACCACCCCCCGCCGCGCCGTCAGCGCCAGCAGTAGATGCTCGCCGCCGATCTCGCGGTCCCCGCGGCCCGCCGCGATGCGGAGCGACTGCACCAGCGTGCCCTTTGCCGCCGCGCCGAAGGGGCGCCGGCGCGACCACCGCTTATTCGACGCCACGCCCGCCTGCAACGCCCCTGCCCCATGCGTCTCTTCGACCCTGGAGACGATCTCGGCCACATCGATCCCGAGCCCCGCCAGCGCATCCGTGTCCGCCTTCGACAGACCGGCCTGCCGCCGCGCGTCCGCCAGTGCGTCCTCCACCGACCCGCGCCGGTCCATGATCCCCAGCGCCGTGAACGCGAACGCCGTCCGCGTCCCCTCCTGGTCGAGGAGCGCCAGTAGCAGGTGCTCATCGGTGACCGACTCCGCGCCCGCCCGCTCCGAGTGGCCTACCGAGCCCGTCACAACATCACGGGCGTCCTTGGTGAAGCGCTCGAACATCACTGCCTCCCGTACTTCTTGTGTACGGCCTGCCGGCTGACACCCAGCTCGGCCGCGATCTCCTGCCACGACCAGCCCTGATTGCGGGCACTTCGCACCTGTACGGCTTCGAGCTGTTCGAGAAGTCGCCGCAGCGCGGCGACCGCCCGCAGCCCCACCCGTGGGTCACGGTCACCCGCCCGCTCGGCGAGATCGGTTGCTTCGGTCATGAGTGTCAACCTACATTGACAACTGGCTACCGTCAACCGTCGTTGACAGATCGTGGCGTACGAGGTGTGGCGGTTACGGCGATCCGCGCCCCCGGCCGGGCAAGGACCCGCACCGTCCCCGGTCTGCCCGCCGGCACCGTCCGGGTGCTCGTCCAGGCCGGGCCGTGCACGGCGATGCGCCAGCCGGCAGGGCGAGGAGGCAGGGAAACCTCCGTCATGCCCGGCCGCGCGGAGGCCCGGTACACCAGTCGGTACATCCCGTTCCCCGGGTCGTAGGCGTCGGACGCGACCCGCCCCGCGACAGCCGCCGCGTAAGGCGCCGCGGTCTGCTCCTTGTTCGCGCGGAACAGACCCCGGTCGTCGACCGCGCAATAGCCGCCGCCGTAGCACCAGACATAGCTCGCCCACCCCGAGCTGTAGCGGTTCAGGGAAGCCAGCGCCTCGCGGTAGAAGCGGCCCATGTTCGGAAGGGAGTTGTTGAGGGGGCCCCACTCCCCCACCACGACCGGGATCCGCTGCTCCTTCGGGTACGCGGTGACGGCCGCCTCGTACGACTCGATCCAGCCCGCAGCCGGGTCGTAGTCCGCTCCCGCCTCCATCGCCGCGTTGTAGAAGTGCGGGGCGTAGACGACCTTCGGGTCCTCGATCCTGCCGAGGCCCGTGGGGACGCCTTCGCCCACGATCGGGGTCGGCTCGACGAAGAGCCAGTTGCCGTCGTCGGCCGAACGGACCGCGTCCGCAAGGCGGTTGTACATCGGTGTGAGCTGATCACGTTCGATCCGGCGGGCGGCGGCGGGCAGATCCTCGCCCGCGCGCAGCTCCCCCATCGGCTCGTTGATCAGGTCGTAGCCGAGGACGGCCGGATGGTGATCGAAGCGTTCGGCGATGACCCGCCACATCCGCGCCTGCGCCCGCCGCAGGTCCGCGTCCTCGTAGAGGTGGGTGAAAGCACGTTGCACAGCGGGTTCGAAGTACTCGGAGAACCAGTCGTCCGGGTGCGCAGTGAAGGGCAGTCCGTCGGTCCTCGTAGCCCACTCCGGGATGCCGCGATGCCCGAAGGCAGGGCCGAACACATCCTGGTGGGCGTCGATGAGCACTTGGACGTCGTATTTCCGCGCCCAGTCCAGGATCCGCTCGATCTTGCGCAGATAGACCACGCTGTAGTGGCCCTGCCGGGGTTCGAGGTCGTCCCAGAAGATCAGCAGGCGGGCGAAGTTGAACCCCTTGGCACGCATGTCGCCAAAGTGCTTCTCGGTGATGGCCGAGAGCGCCCGCTCGCCGCGGTTCGCCTTGTCCTCGACGTTCCAGCCGCGCAGGGTGAGGGTCCGGCCGCGGTCGTCGGTCAGCCGCGGGATGCCGGCCGGGCCGCCGGGGTCCGCGGCGGCCGGAGCCCCCGCGATCCCCACGACCCCCGTGAACAGCAGAAGAGTGCAGCAGACTGCCACAAGTGCCCGGATCGTTCGGCGCGTTCGCATGGGACGGATCCCATCAGCGCAACTGACGGTCCATCAAGAGGGCGTCAGCACGATCTTTCCGAAGAGGTCGCCGCCGGCCATCCGCTCGAAGCCTTCCCTGGCCCGGTCCAGCGGCAGCACTTCGTCGATCACCGGCCGTACGCCTGTGGCCGCGCAGAAGGAGAGGAGATCCTCCAGCTCGTCCTTGGAGCCCATCGTCGAGCCGACGACCTTCAGCTCCAGGAAGAAGATCCGGGTGAGTTCGGCGTGCGAGGGGCGATCGCCGCTGGTCGCGCCGGAGATCACCAGCGTGCCGCCGGGCCGCAGCGACTTGACCGAGTGCGACCAGGTCGCGGCGCCGACGGTCTCGATGACGGCGTCCACCCGCCGGGGCAGCCGCGCGCCCGGTTCGTACGCCTCCTCCGCGCCGAGTTCGACGGCCCGCTTGCGCTTGGCCTCGTCGCGGCTGGTGGCGTACACCCGCAGTCCGGCCGCCTTGCCGAGGACGATCGCGGCGGTGGCGACGCCGCCGCCCGCGCCCTGGACGAGGACCGAATCGCCGGGCCGTACCCCGGCGTTGGTGAAGAGCATGCGGTACGCGGTGAGCCAGGCGGTCGGCAGGCAGGCGGCCTCCTCGAAGCTGAGCTCCCTCGGCTTGGGCAGCAGATTCCAGGTCGGGACGGCGACCTGCTCGGCGAAGGTGCCCTGATAGCGCTCGGTGAGGATGGAGCGCGGCTCGTCCGGACCGACACCGTGCCCGGTCTGGCCGATGACGGAGTGGAGCACCACTTCGTTGCCGTCCGCGTCGATGCCCGCGGCGTCGCAGCCGAGGATCATCGGCAGCTTGTCCTCGGCGAGGCCGACGCCGCGCAGCGACCAGAGGTCGTGGTGGTTGAGTGAGGCGGCCTTGACGGTGACGGTGGTCCAGCCGGGGCGGGCCTCGGGGGCCGGGCGTTCACCCAGCTCCAGGCCGTTGAGCGGGGCTTCACGGTCGATGCGTGCGGCGTATGCGGCGAACATGACCTTGAGGGTAGGGCGGGCCGGTGCCGGGCGGAACCGCGCACCGGTGTGACACGCGTCCCGCCTGCCCTTGCGGCGGTCCCTGCGCCGATCTCTGCGCCGGCCGCCCCGGATCCACCCGATCGGAGGCACCCCGGCACGGATAGGGCGCCCGGCAGCGGCGCCCGTCAACAACGACGGGCCGCGCCGGACCCCTTCCAGGGATACGGCACGGCCCGTGACGTACGTACGAGTGGCGTCAGCGCCTGGCGACGCCCTCGGCGCGCGCGGCCGCGGCCACCGCCGCCGTGACAGCCGGGGCCACCCGCTCGTCGAACGGCGACGGGATCACATAGTCCGCCGCCAGCGCGTCGCCCACCACGTCCGCCAGCGCGTTCGCCGCGGCGATCTTCATGCCCTCGGTGATCCGGGAGGCCCGCACCTGGAGTGCGCCCGCGAAGATGCCCGGGAAGGCCAGCACATTGTTGATCTGGTTGGGGTAGTCGCTGCGACCCGTCGCCACCACCGCGGCGTACCGGTGCGCGACATCGGGGTGCACCTCCGGGTTCGGGTTGGCCATGGCGAAGACGAAGGCGCCGGGCGCCATCGCCGCGACCGCGGACTCCGGGACCGTGCCGCCGGAGACACCGATGAAGACGTCCGCGCCGGCCAGCGCGCTCTCCAGCGAGCCGCTCAGCCCCGTCCGGTTGGTGATCTCCGCGAGCTCCTGCTTGACCGGGGTGAGGTCCTCGCGGTCCGGGCTGACGATGCCCTTGCGGTCGGCCACGGCCACATCGCCGATGCCCGCCGCCAGCAGGAACTTCGCGATGGCCACGCCCGCCGCGCCCGCGCCCGAGATGACGGCGCGCAGATCACCGAGACCGCGCCCGGTCAGCTTCGCGGCGTTGCGCAGCGCGGCGAGGGTCACCACGGCCGTGCCGTGCTGGTCGTCGTGGAAGACCGGGATGTCGAGCCGCTCCTGGAGCCTGCGCTCGATCTCGAAGCAGCGGGGGGCCGAGATGTCCTCGAGGTTCACTCCGCCGAAGGACGGCGCGAGCCGCACGACGGTCTCGATGATCTCGTCCGTGTCCGTCGTGGCAAGCGCGATCGGAACCGCGTCCACGCCGCCGAACTGCTTGAAGAGGATGGCTTTCCCCTCCATCACCGGAAGCGACGCCTCCGGTCCGATGTCGCCCAGACCCAGCACCGCGGTCCCGTCCGTCACGACAGCGACGACCTGGGACTTCCAGGTGTAGTCGTAGACGAGCTCCGGCCGCTCGGCGATCGCGCTGCACACCTTGGCGACACCGGGTGTGTACGCGAGGGAAAGGTCGTCCTTGTCACGCACCGGCACCGTGGCCTGGATGGCCATCTTGCCGCCACGGTGCAGCGCGAAGGCCGGATCGAAGGGCTCCTCGGGAGCTCCCTCCGACCCGTCTCCGCTGTCGCTGCGAGGATTGACGATCTCCGCTGCCATTTGGTTGACCCCTTAAGTCTTCATCAGTTGAGGGTGGCCACTCCTGGTTGAGGAGGGGTGGGCGGGCACCGCGTCCGTGCCCCGCCTCGGCGGTTGGCCCGCCTGGCAGGGGGAGGTACGTACGCGCGGGCGCGCCGCACACGCGCCCTGAGCCCCGGATGAGGGGTGTAAACGTCCTTCTTACCGGACCGAGGCGTCGGCGACGAGTCGGTATCCGCCTGCTGACATGACTCATTGCCGAATATCAGGACACGTCAAATTTTGCGCCCGGAGATCCGTGCGCAACGCGTGGCGGGCCGCAGATCTTCCGGTCGGAAGAAGGCATTCCCGTGAAAGGTCCGGCCTTGATGTACCGGCCTCGTGGGGTTCGGGGGTGTCCCGTTACCCGATTTTGACATGCGCGGTCCCCTGTTTGGGCTAGTCCGAATGGCAAGATGCCGAAAACACACAAGGTCGCGACACTCGAAGATGAGTACAACGACCGAAATGTCCGAACCCTCACCCGCCGGAGGACCCCGATCATGACCGCAAGCAACACCCGTCGTACGACCGCAGCCAGGTCCCGGATCGCAGCGGTCGGCGCGATCGCGGTCGCCGGCGCTCTGCTGCTCACCGCCTGTGGTGACCAGACGAGCTCCGGCTCGAGCACCAAGGAGTCCGACGGCACCTCGACCGGCGCCGCGCTCTTCGACAAGCTGCCGAAGAAGTACCAGGACGCCGGCGTGATCAAGGTCGGCACGGACGCCGCGTACGCTCCGATGGAGTTCGAGGAGGGCGGCAAGATCGTCGGTATCGACCCCGACATCGCCGCGGCCCTCGGCAAGCAGCTGGGCGTCAAGTTCCAGTTCACCAGCGGCACCTTCGACGGCCTGATCTCGTCGCTCAACAGCGGCCGGCAGGACATCGTCATGTCCGCCATGAGCGACACCAAGGCCCGCCAGCAGGGCCTGGACGACAAGGGCAAGAAGGTCGGCGAGGGCGTCGACTTCGTCGACTACTTCACCTCCGGCGTCTCGCTCCTGGTCAAGAAGGGCAACCCGGACAACATCAAGTCGCTCGACGACCTGTGCGGCAAGAAGGTTGCCGTCCAGCGCGGCACGACCTACGAGGACACCTTCAAGACGCAGGCCGCCAAGTGCAAGACGGACGGCAAGGGCGCGCTGGCCATCGAGGCGTTCGACACCGACGCCGAGGCCCAGACCCGTGTGAAGTCCGGTGGCGCCGTCGCCGACCTCAACGACTACCCGGTCGCCGCGCACATCGCGAAGACCGCGGGCGGCGGCAACGACTTCGAGGTCGTGGGCGACCAGACCGAAGCCGGTCCGTTCGGCATCGCCGTCGACAAGGACAACGCGCAGCTCCGCGACGCGCTCAAGGACGCCCTGAACGCGATCATCAAGAACGGCGAGTACGAGAAGGTCCTGGAGAAGTGGGACGTCAAGAACAGTGCCGTGACCGAGGCGACCATCAACGCCGGCAAGTAATTTCGGCGTTCTCGCCTCAAGCGTTCACTGAAGGGCAGTCACTGTGACTGACAAGTTCGACAAAACGCCCGCCGACGAACCACCAGCGGACTCGACGGTCAGTAAGGGGGCCTTCACCCCCCCTGAGCAGATCAAGGCCATCCCGGTACGGCACTGGGGCCGCTGGATCAGCGGCGTCGTCGTCGTAGCTCTGCTGGGCCTGCTGGTGTACTCGTTCTCGCAGGGCGACATCAACTGGGACACGGTCGGGTCCTTCATCTTCGACGACCGGATCCTGGCGGGCATGGGCAACACGGTGCTCATCAGCGTGCTGTCGATGCTGATCGGCCTGATTCTGGGCGTTGTCTTCGCGGTCATGCGCCTGTCGAAGAACCCGGTGACGGGCGCGGTTGCCTGGCTGTACATCTGGTTCTTCCGCGGCACGCCGGTGTTCGTGCAGCTGCTGCTGTGGTTCAACCTCGCGCTGATCTTCCCCGTCCTGAACTTCGGGTTCTACAAGGACGAGACAGTCGACGTCATGACCCCGTTCGTGGTCGCCCTGCTGGGCCTGGGCCTGAACGAGGGCGCCTATATGGCCGAGATCGTCCGGGCCGGCATCCAGTCGGTCGACGAGGGCCAGAGCGAGGCGTCGCACGCGCTGGGCATGCCCGCCGGCAAGACCATGCGGCGGATCGTGCTCCCGCAGGCGATGCGGGTGATCGTGCCGCCGACCGGGAATGAGTTCATCAACCTGCTCAAGACCTCGTCCCTGGTGTCCGCGGTGCAGTACACCGAATTGCTCCGCGCAGCGACGAACATCGGCTCCACGTCGTTCGCGGTCATGGAGATGCTGCTGGTGGCCTCGGTCTGGTACCTGGCTCTGACCAGCGTCTTCAGCGTCGGCCAGTTCTACGTCGAGCGGTACTACGCTCGCGGGTCGCTGCGGCAGCTGCCGCCGACGCCGTGGCAGAAGGTCAAGGCCAACATGCTGTCCCTCACAAGCCCCAGGGGGGTGTGACATGACCGCCATGGTGAAGGCCGAGGGCGTCCACAAGTCCTACGGTCCAGCGCACATCCTCAAGGGCATCGACCTGGAGGTCGCGCCGCGTGAGGTGTTCTGTCTGATCGGCCCGTCCGGGTCCGGTAAGTCGACCTTTCTGCGGTGCATCAACCACCTGGAGAAGGTCAGCGCCGGCCGGCTGTCCGTCGACGGCGAACTCGTCGGGTACCGCCAGAAGGGCGACAAGCTCTACGAGCTCAAGGACAGTGAGGTCGCCCTCAAGCGCCGCGACATCGGCATGGTCTTCCAGCGCTTCAACCTCTTTCCGCACATGACGGCCATCGAGAACGTCATGGAAGCGCCGATCCAGGTGCGCGGCGAGGCCAAGGCGGTGGCCCGCGCCCGGGCCGAGCAGCTGCTGGACCGAGTGGGACTGAGTGACAAGGCCAGGAGCTACCCGTCCCAGCTCTCCGGCGGCCAGCAGCAGCGCGTCGCCATCGCCCGTGCGCTGGCGATGGAGCCGAAGCTGATGCTCTTCGACGAGCCCACCTCCGCCCTCGACCCCGAGCTGGTGGGTGACGTCCTGGACGTCATGCGCGGCCTGGCCGAGGACGGCATGACGATGATCGTCGTCACGCACGAGATGGGCTTCGCGCGTGAGGTCGGCGACGCGCTGGTCTTCATGGACGACGGCGTGGTGGTCGAGTCGGGCCACCCGCGCGACGTACTGACCAACCCGCAGCACGACCGAACGAAGTCGTTCCTGTCGAAGGTGCTCTGAGCGGGACCGAGGACAGCGGTACTGAAGACGGCGGTACGCGAAAGGGCGGTACGGACCAGGGGTCCGTACCGCCCTTTCGCGTCCCCGCGGCTACTTGAGGGCGAGCAGCAGGGTGTCGGAGGGCGAGGCCCACACGGCGCGCGCCTCCCCGAACCCGGCCGTGCGCAGCGTCTGCGCGTGCCAGTGCACGGACGGCATCTCCCCGTCCGCGTGCTCGCCATAGATCTCGTAGCGCTTCGCCGTCGGCTCCGCGAGAACGGGGTCGTTGGCGGCCAGCGCCCACCAGTCGGCCCAGTCCAGCGCGCCGGCGGCCTTGGCGCGGTCCATCTGCGCGTGCCGCTGGGCGCGCTCGGCGGCGTTGATGCGCGGGGTGGCGCTGTCGATCATGTGGTCGGCGTTCATGAACACGCCGCCTTCCCGGACGACCCCGGCGATCTGCCCGTACAGCGCGGTGAGCGGCTCGGTGTGCAGCCAGTGCAGCGCGGTGGCGGTGAGCACGGCGTCGTAGGAGTCGTACGGCAGCTTCGCGACCCAGCCGGGGTCCTTCAGGTCGGCCGTGACGAAGGTGACCCGCTCGTCGCCGTCGAAATCACCCCGGGCGATGGTCAACAGAGCGGGATCCAGATCGACCCCCGTGCTGGTGGACTTCGGGAACCGCCGGAAGAGCCGGTCCGTGATACTTCCCGTACCGCAGGCGAGGTCCAGCACTCGTGGTTCGGGGCCCACCAGGGCCTCGACCATGTCCAGCATCACCCGGAACCGCTCCTCACGGTCGGGCATGTACCACTCCTGCTGCCGGTCCCAGCTCTCCTGCCAGGCCCGCCAGTCGGCTCCCGCTCCCGCACCTGCGTCCGTGCCCGTACCCGTCACCGTCTCCGACACCGGAACCCTCCCGTCCGTAATACCCTCGAAGCTGCAGCAGCTGTTACGCCACACTAGAACGCCGCGGTAAGGACTACAAGTGGAACTGGCCCATTACTCGGACTATGCCGTGCGCCTGGTCAACACCGAGGAACCGGCCCGCAACAAGGACTCCCTCACCTCGGTCGACGCCGTCCGGGAGCTCTTCGGCCCGTCCGCCCAGGCAGCGCGCCGTGCCACCGAGGCGGACGTCACCCGCTTCCGGTCCGTACGAGGCCGGCTGCGCGCGGTCTTCACCGCCGCCGACGCGGGCGACGAGACCCAGGCGGTGGACCTCCTCAATTCGCTGCTGCTGGAGTTCCCGGTCAACCCGCAGATCTCGGGCCACGAGCACCGGGACGAGGACGACCGCCCGAAGTGGCACATGCATCTGGCCGACCACCCCTCCAACGCGACGGCGGGGTACGCCGCGATCGCCGCGATGGGGCTCGCGTTCCATCTGACGGAATACGGGGTCGACCGGCTCGGCCTGTGCCAGGCGGCGCCGTGCCGCAACGCCTACCTCGACACCTCGACCAACCGCTCCCGCCGCTACTGCTCGGACCGCTGCGCGACCCGCGCCAATGTGGCCGCCTACCGGGCCCGCAAACGCCTGGAGACGGAGCGGTCGCAGAGCACGGGCCGGACCGCCGAGAACGCCCAGGAGACGACCCCGCGCACAGAGCGCTGATCCTCCGCGAACGGCCGGTATCTGCCGCGTACCCGCCCCAGCAGCAGGTCATGCGGCACGGTTCCGAACAGCCGGCTGTCCCCCTCCGCCCCCGGGTTGTCCCCCAGCACCCACCAACCGTCCTCGCGCCGCTCGACGAGCCGCTTGACGATGAGCAGATCCTGCTGGAGCGGATGGCGCAGCACGGCGACGTCGCCGGCCTTCACCTCCGCGCCGTAGTGCACCAGCAGTTGATCGCCGTGCTTGAGCGTCGGGTACATGGAAGGACCTGTCACTTCGGCGACTCCGAACGGCGCTCTCGGCTCCCGCCCCTGCTCAGACATCCGCCACCTCCCAGTCCCACCGTACGTTCGGGGCCACCAGTCCCATACTGACCCCGGACTTTTGTCCTAAGCCCTAGGGGGCACTCGCGAAAACACACTTCTCACGGAGTAATGTCCCACCTGAGAAGACGATCACGAGGAAGGACAGCTCAATGCTCTCCCGCCTGTTTGCCCCCAAGGTGAAGGTCAGCGCCCACTGCGACCTGCCCTGCGGTGTCTACGACCCGGCCCAGGCCCGCATCGAGGCCGAGTCGGTCAAGGCCGTCCAGGAGAAGTTCCAGGCCAACGAGGACCCGCACTTCCGGGCCCGCGCCACGGTCATCAAGGAGCAGCGCGCGGAGCTCGCCAAGCACCACGTCTCGGTGCTGTGGAGCGACTACTTCAAGCCGCCGCACTTCGAGAAGTACCCCGAGCTGCACCAGCTGGTCAACGACGCCCTTAAGGCGCTGTCGGCCGCGAAGGCGTCGACGGACCCGGCGACGGGCCAGAAGGCGCTGGACTACATCGCCCAGATCGACAAGATCTTCTGGGAGACGAAGAAGGCCTGACCTTCCCGGTCACGTCTTTTTTGCGCACGTTCGCTTACGTACGACAGCACCCGGCATCCGCGCGGAGCCGGGTGCTGTCGGCGTCTGCGAGGCCCCGCCCCCAGGCAGCACCTCCTCGTCCCGCCTGGCTCTCACAGACCGCGGTCGCGCCGGAACGGGCGGTCCCGCTCGGCCACTTGCGCCCGCGGACCGGCAGAACGCAGGACGACGTCCAGGGCCCTGTCCGGGTCGGCGGCGTAGCAGGTGCTGAACCACGCCATGTTCGCCTCGACGACGGCCCACTCCTCGGTGGCCCCGTTCTCGGGTGTGGCCAGCAGCCCGATGTCCACGACCGCGGCGCTGGGGAGCGTATGGGCGCAGTCGGCGAAGAATCGTCCGGCGAACTCCAGGGCGGCATCACGGTGGTGGTGCCCCTCCAGTGGCGCCGCGTCGAGCCGACCGAAGGTGGCGTACTGCGAACCCGTGCGCACCTCGCCGTCCAGAACGAACAGACGGAACTCTGCCACCCAGCTCACCACATCGCTGATCTGCACCGGAGTCTCGGGTGACAGCCCGGACTCATCCGGAAGACGGCTGCCGTCGGCGTAGACGGCGGCCGGGAAGCTCTTGTCCGTTGGCGGCTTGACGAACGCGGGCCGCGTCAGCCTCCGTGCCGCACCCAGAGTCGAGGTAGCGATGTTCCGTCGGGTGTACGCAGCGGGCAGCACCGACAGCCATGTGTCGGTCGGCTCCAGCAGCGCGACCGCGAGATCGTCGACTGCCCTCGCCGCAAAGGCAAAGGCAGGGCCGCCGTAGTAGTGCCCGCCCTGCCGCTCCCCCAGAGCACCTGCTCCGGCGTGCGCAGGTAGCACCTCCACATCCATCCCTCGCTGTCCGGCCGCTGCCGACAGGAGTTCACGGGTCGGGCTGTACTGCGGCGTCACCGCCAGGAAGCCTCGCCCGTTCATGCCGCATCCGCCTCCGCGGTCCCGGTCTTCCGGCTGTGCAGGACCACAAGTCCCGTTACGGCCGTGGCCAGCAGGAGCAGCGCGAGCAGTGCGGGAATCAGGGCAACCAGCGCGCCCGCCCCCAGGCAGCCGAGCCCTCCGACGACGAGTGCCACCGGCTTTCGCCCACTGGTGCGCAGCAGAATCGCCGCCGCCGCGAGCAGGAATACGCCCACGCCGCCGGTGAGCGCCCATGCCTCCACGCCGTGCAAAGGCTCGGAGAGGTCGTAGTGCTCGCTGTCGGCGACCTGGTGGAGCACCTTCTTCATGCCGAGCGCGGTGAGCACGATCCCCGCGACGAGCGGCAGGTGCAGGAACGTATAGACGTCGCGCGCCAGCCGGGTGCGGTCATTGCCTTGCAGGGTGCTCAGCCGGTGTTCGGCCGTCTCGGTGATCTGGCGGAAGTACAGACGCCACAGCCCGGCGACGACCAGCAGGCCCGCGACGGCCCCGGCCAGGATGGGGGTGGAGATGGGCAGGCCGGAGACGCCCACACCGATCGCGACGATCGACTCGCCCAGCGCGATGATCACGATCAGGCCATGCCGTTCGGCGAAGTGCCCGGGCGAGGCCACCCGCCAGCCCGAGGCTCCGGTGATGTAGATCCCGCCGTAGTCGATCAACACCGCGCCGAGCCACACCAGTACCTGTGCGATGCCAGTGAGGGAACTGCCGACCAGGAGCAGCACGAACGGCGGTGCCACCGACAGCAGCGCGGTGCGGCGCAGCGTGACATGGAGCGCCTCGTCGCCGGGGCTGGCGATCCAGTACGAGACGAGATGCAGGATCCGGACCGCGCCGTAGCAGAGCACGAATACCAGCGGTGCCGAGAGGCCGCCGGGCGCGTCGTCGTAGACCTCCGGCACGGTCAGCGATACGACCAGCACCACCGCCATCACCGCGACCAGCACGGCGAACATCGCTCCGGTGTCGGCCCGCACCACATTGCCCAGCCAGGCGAAGCAGCACCAGCACCACCACAGCAGGGCGAGCACCACCATCGCGCCGACCAGCCGCAGGGGTGTCGGGTCGGCCGCCATCAACGCGGTGACCTGGGTGATCGCGTACACGAAGACCAGGTCGAAGAACAGCTCCGCGGGCGTCACCCGGTGACTGCCCTCGGTGGCGATCATCCGTGAACGGTCTTTGCCTGTCGCCACAGGGGCTCCCCCTTCGCGACTCACCATCCGGGTGGGCCGACTCCGCGCGAAGAATACCGGCGATGTGACGGCCCGTTCCGCCTCACGAAGCAATGATGCAGGGCGCCACTGACATCGGCCGGAGCTCAGCTCCGGTGCGCCCGAACCGCTCGCCCATCCACGGGACTTGGCGCGGCGTTACGACTGCCCGACACCCCGCTCGACGCCCTGCCCCTGCCCCTGCCCCTGCCCCTGCCCCTGCCCCTGTGCACGATCAACACCGCCGCGAGCCCGAGCGCCAGCCCCAGCACGGTCTGCACGCCGAAGGGCTCGTCGAACATCGCCGCGCCCCAGATCGCGGTCACCGGGGCCATCAGGAACATCAGCGTGTTGACCTTGGTCACCCCGGAGCGCCGCAGCACCAGCCAGTACAGGCCGTACCCGCCGAAGGTGGCCAGGACCACCAGCCAGCCGACGGCCACCCAGAACGACGTCTCCGCGGGCGGGAGAGCGGATCCGAAGGCCGCGGCGAGGACGGTGAAGACGACGGCGCTGGTCCCGCAGTGGACCGTCATCGCGACCGAGGGCGCGACGGGCGTACGCGTACGGCTGTCCAGGAACGTCGCCGCGACCAGCGACAGCATCCCGGTGAAGGGTATGAGGTATGCCCAGCCGGCGACGCCCTCGGCGGCCGCGGCGTCCGCGAGCGTGACGACAGCGACGCCGGACACCCCGAGGCACAGGCCGAGCCACTGCCGCCCGGAAACGTACTGGCGCAGCAGCGGTCCGGCCAGCGCGCCCGCGACGAGCGGCTGTGTGCCGTCGATCAGCGCCGTGGTGCCGCTGGAGACGCCGAGCTGGATGGCGACGTACACAGTGAGCAGATAGCCGCTCTGCGAGAGCGCGCCGATGACGGCCTGGCGGAGGATGTCCCGCGCGGCCAGTCCGCGCCAGGACGCCCTCATGAGCAGACTGACGCCCGCGAGGACGGCGGCCAGCGGGAGGAACCGCCACATCAGGATGGTGACGGCGTCGGCGCTGCCCGCGCCGAGCTTGGCCCCGATGAATCCGGAGCTCCAGCACAGCACGAAGGCGGCCGAGAGAAGGACGTTCATGGCCGGTCACCACCCACAGGCACCACGAGGTATACAGATCGGTATACGTAGTCACTATACAGATCGGTATACTCGATTGCATGAGCAGTCCGGCAACGCCGCAACGCATCGCGCTGACCCCTGGAGCACGCCGCGCCCTGGACGCCGCGTCCCGGCTCTTCTACGAGCGCGGCATCCACGCCGTCGGGGTCGATCTGATCGCTGCCGAGGCGGGGGTGACGAAGAAGACCCTCTACGACCGGTTCGGTTCCAAGGAGCAGCTGGTCGTGGAGTACCTGGCCGCGCGCGACGAACGCTGGCGGGCCTTCCTCGCGGAGCGTATGGGCACGGCGGGACCGACCGCGGCCGAGCGCGTCGTGGCGGTTTTCGATGCCTCCCGCGAGTGGGCCGGGGAGAACAGCGGCAGAGGTTGCAGCATGGTCAACGCGCACGCCGAGATCAGCGACCCGAACCACCCGGCGTACGCGATCATCACCGGTCAGAAGGCATGGATGCTCTCGCTCTTCACCACACTGGCGCGGGAAGCCCGCCCAGCGGCGGACTACGAGGCGCTCGGCCGTACGCTCATGCTGATCCACGAGGGCGCGCTGGTCGCGCACGGCCTGAACGTCTTCCCCGACGCTCTCGGCGCCGCGCGGGAGCAGGCTCGTTCACTGCTCGCTCCCCCCTGACAGCGGGCACGCATAGTGTGGGTGGCATGACAAGACCGAGTGAGCGTCCCGAGACTCTGTACGAGGCCGTCGGCGGCAGCGACGTCCTGCGGCGGCTGAGCAACACCTTCTACGAGGCCGTCCTCGCCGATCCGCTGCTCGCCCCCGTCTTCGCCGGTTTCACGCCCACCCATATCGAGCATGTCGCCGTCTGGCTCGCCGAGATCTTCGGCGGCCCGGCCCGTTTCACCGCCGAACTGGGCGGCCACCAGGCTCTGCTCCGCGCGCATCTCGGTCTTTCGATCACCGAGGAGCAGCGGCTGCGCTGGATGGAGCTGATGACCGCCGCGGTGGAGAAGGAGCTCCCGGACGATGAGCTGCTGCGCCGCCGGGTGATGGAGTACTTCGACTGGGGTACGAAGATCGCCCGCGAGGTCTCGGCAGACCCGGCGGGCACGGACCTCGGGGACCCGGGTCCGACCCCGCGCTGGGGCTGGAACGGCCTGCGCTGACCGGCCGGGTCACCCGCTCGTCAGGCGCCCACCGGCGTGCGCGCCCCGAATTCCGCGCCGGGCGGCAGCTGCTTCCGGATGCCGCCGAGAGCGTCGCCGAAGTCACCTCCGGCGACACCGGATTCGTACGCGGCCCCGCCGTAGTGCAGGGTCAGATTGAGGTCGGCCCGGTCCAGCGACCCGTCCTGCTGCGGCTCGCCGAGCGTCAACAGGCAGCTCAGCGTGGCCTGTTGGACCCCCCCGTCCGCGTGGACGGGCAGCGGCATGTCCCACTCCAGCACGCACGACGACAACACCCCGACCGCGCCCACTGCCCTGAGGGCGGCGAATGTCGCCCCTTCGTACTCAACATCCCTTATTCGCGTACGCAGTTGCCGCCCGCTCGCCGCGATCGAGAACGCTTCCGCGCCCGCGCGGTCGCGGTACCAGCCCGCCCAGACTTCCGTCGACTCCGATGACATGGCGCGGACTGTAGCGGTACGACTTGTTCCGCTGAACAGCCGGGATCCCTCAGGGCGCCCCCACCTCCGCGCCGGGCCCACCGCCGGGCTCACCACCGCGTTCACCGCCGGACCCACCGCCGGTCTTCTCGGCGGAATCGTCAGCGGACTTGTCGGCGGACTCCTCAGGGGACTTTTCGCTCTGGCTCACGTCGCTCAGCGGGCACCGGGGGCTATGGCACGAGCCCGGTTCCCATACAGGGACGTATGCGCCTAGCGTCTTGCGTCGTTTGATGACCGTGCCGACAGGCTCTCCGCACGCCGGGCAACGGTACTCGGCCTGCGGGCTGCGGACGGTATCGCGTCCTTCGCTGCCCATACCCCCAGGATATGGCGGTATGGGCAAGCCGGACAGTCCTGCGGTCAGTGCTTCCTGCGGTACTTCCTGACAAGGACGCCATTGTCGAAGGCGCGGACGGAATCGAGCGTGAAATCCGCGATGCGGAACTCCGCGGCGAACATGGGCATTCCCGAGCCGAGGACCACCGGATACGTCTTGATGACGAGCTCGTCGACCTCGTCCAGCAGCTGGCCGGCCAGGCTCGCGCCCCCGCAGAGATAGATGCCGAGCCCGTCCTCCTGCTTGAGCTCCCGGACCTTCGCCGCGACGTCGCCGGAGACGATCTCCACGTGCGGGTCGGGCGACTCCTTGATGCTGCGGGACGCCACGTACTCCCGTAGATGTGCGTACGGGCTGGTGAGCTTGATGTCCAGGGCGAGGTCGTAGCTGGCCCGGCCCTGGATGATCGTGTCGAACTCGGTGTTCGGCGCGTCGTCGACACCGAAGGCCTGTCGGGCCGGGGTCGGCAGGGTGTCCGAGCACTGGGTCTTGAGGTAGTCGAGGAAGTCCCCGGTCACGAACGAGGTGAAGAAGTCCGCGTTGCCGTCCGGGGCCCCGATGAAGCCGTCGATCGACGCGGCGATGAAGTAGCTGAGCTTTCGCAAACCGGTCCTGTTCGTCAGGGATACGAGCGTCACGGGATATGGCGCCACGGGATATGAGGGTGGCCACCGACAACCGAGGCACCAACCACTCCGCTCATAGTGGTTCGAATGTAGTGGTTGCGCAAGGCCATTCGCCGGCGGACCTGTCAACCCGCTTGCGGCTCAACCGCTCCTCAACCCGCTTGCGCCTCGCGCCATATGGTCCGCATCAGCGGGTGCGGCGGGTGACGAATTCGGCCAGCGCCAGCAGGTCGCCCGCCGCCGCGAGGTCCGGGACCGCGCGGGCGAGCTCATGGACGGCGCGGGCCATCCGGTCCGCGGCCTGGAGCTGTGCCCAGTCGCGGCCGCCCGCCCGGTCGACGGCCTCGGCAGCCAGCCGCACGGCCGCGGGGGTCATCGGGCCGCGGTAGAGCTCGGCCAGGTCGGCCCCCGCCGGAGTCCCGGAGGTCAGAGCAGCGACCACCGGCAGGGACTTCTTGTGAGCCGCCAGATCGGCGCCTGCCGGCTTTCCCGTACGCGCCGGGTCACCCCAGATCCCGATCAGATCGTCGATGAGCTGGAAGGCGAGCCCCGCTTCCCGCCCGAAGGCGTCCATGGCCGCGGCCTCCTCCTCGCCCCCGCCCGCGTACAGCGCGCCGAGCGCGCAGGCGCAGCCCAGCAGCGCGCCGGTCTTGGCCGTCGCCGTGGCGAGGCACTCGTCGAGGGAGACCTCGTGCGGCGCGCGCTCCTCCAGGGCGCAGTCCGCCTGCTGTCCCGCGCAGAGCTCGATGACACACGCCGCGAGCCGCTCCGCCGCTGCGGCCGACGCGGGATGCCGGTCCTCGGCAAGCAGTCGCAGCGCGAGGGCGAGCAGCGCGTCGCCTGTGATGATGGCGTCCGGGGTGCCGAAGACCGTCCAGGCGGTGGGGCGGTGCCTGCGGGTGGAGTCCTCGTCGATCACGTCGTCGTGGAGGAGCGTGAAGTTGTGCGCCAGTTCCACCGCGGCCGCCGCCCGCACCGCCTGCCGGGAGTCCCCGCCCAGGGCCCGGGCCGCGGCCAGCACGAGCGCCGGTCTGATGGCCTTGCCCGCCGCGCCGGCCGCCGGGGTGCCGTCGGCGTGCTCCCAGCCGAAGTGGTACATCGCGACGCGGCGTATGGATCCGGGCAACGACTCGAGGGTGGTGCGCAGTTGGGGATTGACGGCGCTGCGGGTGCGTTCCAGGAGGGCGACGGCCTCGCCGGCCTCGACGGTGTCCGACATAGTCATCCGGGCGGGCCTTTCCAGGTGTTGGGCACTGACGGGGCCGACCGATGGCCGGCCGGGCATGGGCCGAGCGGTGCGGCCGGGGCGCGGCGCGGTGCCGCGGGCCCCCGGCGCGTCCGGATCACCGCCAGCGGCTCACCTCGACGTTCTCCAGGACGCCGAGCGCGTCCGGCACCAGCACCGCCGCCGAGTAGTAGGCCGTGACCAGGTAGGAGATGATCGCCTGCTCGTCGATGCCCATGAAGCGCACGGACAGGCTGGGCTCGATCTCGTCCGGGATGCCGCTCTGCTGCAGTCCGATGACGCCCTGGTCGGCCTCGCCCGTACGCATGCAGATGATCGAGGTGGTCCTGGCCTCGGTGACCGGGATCTTGTTGCACGGGAAGATCGGCACACCGCGCCAGGCGGGCAGATGGTGGCCGGCCACCTCCACGCTGTCGGGCACCAGACCGCGCCTGTTGCACTCCCGCCCGAAGGCTGCGATGGCCCGCGGATGGGCCAGGAACAGCTTCGAACCGCGCCTCCGCGAGAGCAGTTCGTCCATGTCGTCGGGGCTGGGCGCGCCGTCGTGCGGCTGCAGCCGCTGCCCGTAGTCGCAGTTGTTCAGCAGTCCGAACTCGCGGTTGTTGATGAGCTCGTGCTCCTGGCGTTCCCGCAAAGCCTCGACCGTGAGCCGCAACTGCTGCTCGGTCTGGTTCATCGGCTGGTTGTAGAGGTCCGCGACACGGCTGTGGACCTTCAGCACCGTCTGGGCCACGCTCAGTTCGTACTCCCGCGGCGCCCCGTCGTAGTCGACGTAGGTGTGCGGCACGACGGCTTCGCCGACATGGCCCGCGGACAGGTCGATCGCCGCCTCGCCGTACTTGTTGGTCCGCTGCTGCGGCAGGGACGAAAGACCGGCCAGATGTCCGCGGAGCGAGTCGACACGCTCCGCGAGGTTCAGCACATCATCCCTGGTCAGCACGAGCACCGTGCATGCGGTCGCGGCACGCGCGGTGTAGTCCCAGGAGGCATCGCGCTCCAGCAGTGCCTGATCGCCGAAGTACGCCCCGTCGGCGAGTACGCCGAGCTCCGTCTCGTCGCCGTACGGACCGGTGCCGATCTGCTCGACCCTGCCGTGCGCCAGCAGATAGACGCGGTCCGCCGCGCTGCCGGCGGCGGCAAGCACCTCGCCGGCCCTGAACTCCCGCTGATCGCAACGGTTCGCCAGCTCGGTGAGCACCGCCTCGTCGCCGTACTCCCGCAGGGCGGGCAACTCGCCGAGCTCGGCGGGGATGACCGCCACCCGGTTGCCGGTCTGCACGAATGTCACGCGACCGTCGCCCACCGAGTAGCTGAGGCGACGGTTCACCCGGTAGGTGCCGCCCTGCACCTGCACCCAGGGCAGCATGCGCAGCAGCCACCGAGAGGTGATCTCCTGCATCTGCGGGGCAGATTTGGTGGTTGTGGCAAGGTTTCGCGCGGCGGCCGTACCGAGGCTCTGCTGCTTCGAAGCCTGCGCCTCGCGGACCTCGTCGGCCGCAGAACCAACCGAACCAACCGACATGTGACTCCCTCTCGATCACGGGTCTGACCTGCACCCGAAAGCTTTCCAGCACGGAGAGTGAATGCGCCATTACACAAATGGATGGGACTAGTTCAGTGGAGGCGGGGAACGTCGCACGAACTACGAGTGCCGGTGCCCTGCGGCCGGCGGCGGCCGGTCGGCGGCTGACCGGATCGGCTCCCAGCCGCGTGAAGGGACGGTCTCCCCACGGCAGTTCGGGGTAAGAGCGCGGTACGGCACATTGCGCTCACTTCCCCCTCCACAAGGAGCCGGCCATGTCCCCACCCATGTCCGCGAACAGCTTCCTCGACGCACTGCGCGACGAGGGGCTGACGATCGTCCAAGTCGGCGACTGGCGTACGCACAACCGCAACCACATGGGCCCCTGGGGCCCGGTCCACGGCGTGATGATCCACCACACCGTCACCCAGGGCACCGCGCAGACCGTACGCATCTGCCGGGACGGCTACGCGAGCCTGCCGGGGCCGCTGTGCCACGGCGTCATCACCAAGGACGGCAAGGTCCATCTCGTCGGCTACGGCCGCGCCAATCACGCGGGGCTCGGCGACGACGATGTGCTGCGCGCCGTCATCGCGGAGAAGGCGCTCCCCGCGGACAACGAGGCGAACACCGACGGAAACCGCCACTTCTACGGCTTCGAGTGCGAGAACCTCGGCGACGGCAAGGATCCATGGCCGGCCGTCCAACTGGAGGCGATCGAAAAGGCGGCCGCGGCGATCTGCCGCCGCCACGGCTGGACCGCGCGCTCCGTCATCGGCCACCTCGAATGGCAGCCGGGAAAGGTCGACCCCCGAGGCTTCACAATGAACTCCATGCGCGAACGCATCCACGAGCGCCTGAAGTGACAATGGGTGCGTGACCCCGGAAGCGCTCGACCTCAGCACTGCCCTGCGGCCGCGACTGCCGTCGCCTCTGCAGCCGGTAGAGGACGAGCGCTTCAGCCGGCACGGCATACGTCTCCTGCTCAAGCGCGACGACCTGATCCACCCGGAACTCCCGGGCAACAAGTGGCGCAAACTCGCCCCGAACCTCCACGCGGCGGCAGGCCGCCCGCTGCTGACGTTCGGCGGCGCGTACTCCAACCACCTGCGCGCGACGGCCGCCGCGGGCCGCCTGCTGGGCTTCGAGACGATCGGCGTGGTCCGCGGCGACGAGCTGGCCTCCCGCCCCCTGAACCCGTCCCTGACCCAGTGCGCGGCGGACGGTATGCGGCTGCTCTTCGTCGACCGCGCGACCTACCGCGCGAAGGAGGACCCGCAGGTCCTGGCCGAGATCCTGCGGGCGGTCCCGGGTGACGTCTACGTCGTCCCCGAAGGCGGCAGCAACGCCCTCGCCGCCCAGAGCTGCGCCGCCCTCGGCCGCGAGCTCCACCACCTCGCCGACGTCGTCGCCGTCGCCTGCGGCACCGGCGGGACCCTCGCCGGGCTCGCCGCGGGACTCGCGCCCGGGCTGGGGGCACCTCCCGCCGAAGGCAGGGGGAGCGCGATCGGATTCCCCGTACTCAAGGGCGGCTTCCTCGCCGGGGAGATACGCGCCCTCCAGGAGGAGGCCTTCGGCGGGCCGGCCGGCGACTGGTCGCTCGACGACCGCTTCCACTTCGGCGGATACGCCCGTACCGCCCGCGTACTCGACGCCTTCGCCGACGACTTCGAGGCGCGCCACCAACTCCCCGTCGAGCGTGTCTACGTCGCCAAGATGCTCTACGGCCTGACCACCCTCGTCGCCGACGGCGCCTTCCCGCCCGGCACCGCGGTCGCCGCCGTCATCACCGGTCAGGACGCCTCCCGGTAGGCCGCCGCCTCCTCCAGATCGAGGCGGCGCAGCAGCGTACGCATCATCTCGTCGTCGATCCGCCGCTGGTCCCGCAGCTGTACGAAGACCTCGCGCTCGGCCTCGATCATCTCCCGCGCCAGCCGCCGGTAGGTGTCGTCCGCGGACTCCCCGGTCACCGGGTTCACCGCCCCCAGCCGCTCCCACACGGCGTTCCGCCGCCGCTCGAGCACCGTTCGCAACCGGTCGGCCAGCGGCCCCGGAAGCGCATTGCGCTCGTCCTCCAGCAGCTCCTCCAGCCGCCGCTCCGCCGCCTGCGACGCCTGGCTCTGCGCCTGCGCCTCGGCGAGCGTCTCGGCGTGCTCGTCCCGCGGCGGCACCTTCAGCGCCCGGATCAGCGCCGGCAGTGTGAGCCCCTGGATCACCAGCGTCCCGATCACCGTCGTGAAGGTCAGGAACAGAATCAGGTTCCGCGCCGGGAACGGCTCGCCGTCCGCCATGGTCATCGGGATCGAGAAGGCGATCGCCATCGAGACGACCCCGCGCATCCCGGCCCAGCCCACGATCACGGGCGCTGTCCAGTTGGTGTCCGGCTCACGCTCCCTGATCCGCCGCGAGAGGGCGCGCGGCAGGAAGGTGGCCGGGAAGACCCAGACGAACCGCACCACCACCACGGCGAGGAAGACCGCGACCGCATATATGAGCATCTCGCCCACCGAGTAGCCGGAGAGGCCCGCCACCACGTACGGCACCTGCAGCCCGATCAGCGCGAAGACCGACGACTCCAGGATGAACGCGCCCATCCTCCACACCGCCTCCTCCTGCAGCCGGGTCTCGAAGTCGACCTGCCAGGAGCGGTGCCCCAGATAGAGCGCGACGACGACCACCGCGAGCACGCCGGACGCCCCGACCCTTTCGGCCGCCCCGTACGCGACGAAGGGAATCAGCAGCGAAAGGGTGTTCTGCAGGAGCGCTTCCTTCAGGTGCGTACGCAGCCAGTGGATCGGCACCATCAGCACCAGTCCGACGCCGACCCCGCCGAGCGACGCCAGCGCGAACTCCCCGATGCCGCCCGCCCAGCTCGCGCCCTCGCCGACCGCCGCGGCCAGCGCCACCTTGTAGGCGGTGATCGCTGTCGCGTCGTTCACCAGGGACTCGCCCTGCAGGATCGTCGTGATCCGGTTCGGCAGCCCCAGCCGCCGGGCGATCGCGGTCGCGGCGACCGCGTCCGGCGGCGCGACGACCGCGCCCAGCACAAGCGCGGCGGTCAGCGGCAGATCCGGCACCAGCACATGGGCGATGTAACCCACAGCGACCGTCGCGAAGAGGACATAGCCGACCGACAGCAGCGCCACGGGCCGCAGATTCGCGCGCAGATCGAGGTACGAGCTGTCGACCGCGGCTTTGTGCAGCAGCGGCGGCAGCACAAGCGGCAGCACGATGTGCGGGTCGAGGGTGTAGTCCGGCACCCCGGGCACGAATGCCGCGATCAGTCCCACGGTCACCAGCAGGAGCGGTGCCGGCACCGGAGTCCAGCGGGCCGCCCCGGCGATCGCGGCGCTCGCCGCGATCAGCGCGACCAGTGGCAGTGCATCCATCTCGCCGTACCTCACGTCCGTCCGTACGTCCGTCACCAGCGTCGTAACCTGGCAATCATGAGCGAGTGCCCGCACGTAGCAGAACTGCCCCACCCGGAGCCCGTCCCGCTGGACCGGACCTGCCCGGACTGTTTGGCGGTCGGCAGCCATCCTGTACAGCTGCGACTCTGCCTGATCTGCGGCATGGTCGGCTGCTGCGACTCCTCGCCCCTGCGGCACGCCACCGCGCACTTCACGCAGACCGGGCACTCTGTAATGCGGAGCTTCGAACCGGGCGAGACATGGCGGTGGTGCTTTGTCGACGGTTCGATCGTCTGACGGGTGGGTACGTCAACCCTCCGCCGGTTCCTCATAATTGGGCGACGCAGACCTCTAGCCACTGTGTGTGCCCATATGCTTACCATGAGTGACAGACACCGACTGGGGGTCCCGGCGACAGGGCACCATGGATCGCGATAGCGTCGCCGGGCCAGTACCGGCTACGTACAGACGCAACGACTACGTAGCGACGGCTTCGGGATCTACCCTCCCGAAGCCCCGAAAGAGCTTGTGCCACCTTGGAGGTGAGGGTGTCCCAGATCGCAGGCGAGCCCGGGACTCAGGACTTCGTGGAAGTCCGGCTGCCCGCTGCGGGTGCCTACCTGTCCGTGCTGCGTACGGCCACGGCAGGCCTCGCAGCCCGCTTGGACTTCACCCTCGACGAGATCGAGGATCTGCGGATCGCGGTCGACGAGGCGTGCGCGATCCTGCTTCAGCAGGCCGTCCCCGGTTCCGTTCTCAGCTGCGTCTTCCGACTCGTCGACGACTCGCTCGAGGTCACGGTCTCGGCGCCGACGACAGACGGCCGGGCGCCGGAGCGTGACACCTTCGCCTGGACAGTGCTCTCGGCACTGGCGGGCAAGGTCGACTCGTCGGTCGCCGATGACCGTACGGTCTCCATCAGCCTGTACAAACAGCGCGGCGCGGGACCCGGGCCGGCGTGAGGAACGGGGACGGTCCGGTGCGGAACGAGCCGCCCGCGGTGACGGGCATCCCGGAACAGCAGGCGCGGCCGCACCCGGTGGACGGACGGGACGGACTTGACGGCCGGACGGCCGCGGCGGAGCAGGCGGGTACCTCCCAGACGAAGCTCTGGGGGAGGGCGGACCGTATGAGCGAGCACGTGCAAGAGCAGCAGCACCACGATCCACATGACCGCAGCGGGGCGCGGGCGATGTTCATCGAGCTGCGCAAGCTGCCCGACGGCTCGCCTCAGCGGGCGGAGATGCGCAACCAGCTGGTGCGTATGCATCTGCCGCTGGTCGAGCATCTGGCGCGGCGCTTCCGCAACCGGGGCGAGCCGCTGGACGACCTGACCCAGGTCGCGACGATCGGCCTGATCAAGTCGGTGGACCGGTTCGACCCGGAGCGGGGCGTCGAGTTCTCGACGTACGCGACGCCGACGGTGGTCGGCGAGATCAAGCGCCACTTCCGCGACAAGGGCTGGGCGGTCCGGGTCCCGCGCCGCCTCCAGGAACTGCGGCTCGCCCTGACCACGGCGACCGCGGAACTTTCCCAGCAGCACGGCCGCTCCCCGACGGTCCACGAGCTGGCGGAACGCCTGGGCATCTCGGAGGAGGAGGTCCTGGAGGGCCTCGAGTCCGCGAACGCGTACTCGACGCTGTCCCTGGACGTTCCCGACACGGACGACGAGTCCCCGGCGGTGGCGGACACACTCGGCGCGGAGGACGAGGCCCTGGAGGGCGTCGAATACCGCGAGTCGCTGAAGCCGCTGCTGGAGGACCTGCCACCGCGCGAGAAGCGGATCCTGCTGTTGAGGTTCTTCGGCAACATGACGCAGTCGCAGATCGCACAGGAGGTGGGCATCTCCCAGATGCACGTCTCCCGCCTGCTGGCCCGCACGCTGGCACAGCTCCGCGAGAAGCTCCTCGTCGAGGAGTAACCGGCCCGCGCGGCGCTGTACCGACCCGTACCGACCCTCCGGGAACGTCGCGCCGCGAAGCCGACACCATGCGGGGCCCTCCCCCTCGCGAGGGGGAGGGCGCGAGGGCTACGCGTCGCGCGCCGGGCCGCGGATGCCCAGGGCCTGCGTCGCCGTCGGGTTCACCAGCAGCACCAGGCCCGTTACCGCGACCGCCGCCAGTGCGATGCCCAGCGCGATCAGCGCCCCGGACGCACGCAGCAGCGTCCAGGCCGGGATCAGGGTCATCAGGTGCGTGATGATCGCCGGGCCGCGGCTCCAGCCGCGCAGTCGCAGCAGGCCCCGCGCCGCGGCCAGCGGGATCGCGCCGAGTGCGACAAGCGTCACTCCGCCCATCTCCGCCTGCGACGGGCTGTCCGGCCGGCCGAGCAGGCCCATCACCAGCATGTAGACGCCGCACGCGACCAACGCCAGGCCTTCCAGGCCGGACACCGCGGCCGCGGCGGTCAGGCGGGCGGGGCGGGGGGTCTGGTCAGTGCTCACCCCAGCAGGGTAGCCGTCGTGCGAAGCCCGGGCTGGGTCAGGTAATCCCCACCCCACTGGGTACGCTGCTGCGCATGCGCGCACTTCTTGTGGTCAATCCGGCAGCAACCACCACCAGTGCCCGCACCCGCGACGTACTCATCCACGCCCTCGCCAGCGAGATGAAGCTGGAGGCCGTGACCACGGAGTACCGCGGGCACGCCCGGGACCTCGGTCGCCGGGCCGCGGAGTCGGACGACATGGATCTCGTCGTCGCTCTCGGTGGCGACGGCACCGTGAACGAGGTCGTCAACGGTCTGCTCCACCACGGCCCCGATCCCGACCGCCTTCCCCGCCTCGCAGTCGTCCCCGGCGGCTCGACGAACGTCTTCGCCCGCGCCCTCGGCCTCCCGAACGACGCCGTCGAGGCGACCGGCGCCATCCTGGACGCACTGCGTGACCGCACCGAGCGGACGATCGGACTCGGACTCGCGGCCGGCACCCCGGGAACCGACGACGAGGCGGTCCCCGCCCGCTGGTTCACCTTCTGCGCCGGACTCGGCTTCGACGCGAGCGTGATAGGCCGGGTCGAACAGCAGCGGGAGCGCGGCAAGCGCTCCACTCACGCCCTCTATATGCGCCAGGTGGTACGCCAGTTCCTGGACGAGCCGCACCGCCGGAACGGTCCGATCACTCTGACGCGCCCCGGTGAGGATCCGGTCACCGACCTTGTGCTGTCCATAATCTGCAACACCTCCCCCTGGACCTACCTGGGCAATCGCCCGGTGTACGCGTCCCCGCAGGCCTCTTTCGACACCGCCCTGGACGTCGTCGCGCTGTCCAAGATGTCCACCCCCGCCGTTGCCCGCTATGCGACCCAACTGCTCACTTCCAGCCCCGAGCGCGGACCGCGCGGCAAGCACGCCGTCACTCTGCATGACCTCACCGACTTCACCTTGCATTCGAAGGTCCCCCTCCCCTTCCAGATGGACGGTGACCACCTCGGGCTCCGCACGAGCGTGACGTTCACAGGCGTACGCCGTGCACTGCGTGTGATTGTGTGAGCGGAAGGGCCGAAAGGCCTTTAACTCGAACGTATGGGCTGGGGTCCACCCCATAGAAGTACGGCTGTGACCTAGCCGACACCGAGGAATCAAAAAAAAGTTTCCGGAAGGGGTTGTATCCGCCGCCGAGGTTTGCGAATCTCTACATGGCGATCGGGACGGCCCGCAACATCGGCCCCACAGACCGCCAGAACCCCTCCTCAGACTTCAGGACCACGCCAGTGCTGCTGGCAGTCGGCCCTTCCCTTGCGGGGGGATTCGTGAAAGCGTTCACATTCACAAGCAACCCGCATGTAATACCAAGGAGAGGTAGCAGCCATGGACTGGCGTCACAACGCCGTTTGCCGCGAGGAAGACCCCGAGCTCTTCTTCCCCATCGGCAACACTGGTCCTGCGCTGCTGCAGATCGAGGAAGCCAAGGCCGTCTGCCGTCGCTGCCCCGTCATGGAGCAGTGCCTGCAGTGGGCGCTCGAGTCCGGCCAGGACTCCGGCGTCTGGGGTGGCCTCAGCGAGGACGAGCGCCGCGCAATGAAGCGTCGTGCCGCTCGCAACCGGGCGCGTAACGCCAGCGCCTGACGCCCACCCCTGCTACGAGCCTGAGCCTGGCGGCGCGTACAGAGAGTACGCACTCACCGCCTCCCGAGCCGCAGCGCGCAGTACCCCGAAGCGCACAAAGCTCTGAGCCCCGGACCGTGTTCATACGGTCCGGGACTCGCTGCTGTTTCCGGGCGTTGTTTCCGGGCGCTGTTTCCGGGCGTTGTTCCCGGGTGCTGTTTCCGCCGGTTTCGGCTACTGCTTCTGCGCCTGTACGGGGACGTCGAGCACAACCCTGGTACCCCGTCCGGGAGCCGGGACCATGTCGAAGGTTCCGCCCAACTCCCCCTCCACCAGGGTCCGTACGATCTGCAGACCCAGATTGCCGGTCTGCTGGGGGTCGAAGCCCTCGGGAAGTCCGCACCCGTCGTCCTGGACGGTGATCAGCAGCCGGCTGTCCGTGCGCTGATCGCCTCGTACGGCCGCGACCTCGACCGAGCCTTGCTCCCCCGGCGCGAAGGCGTGCTCCAGGGCGTTCTGCAGCACCTCGGTGAGGACCATCGCGAGCGGGGTGGCCACCTCGGCGTCGAGGATGCCGAAGCGGCCCGTACGGCGGCACTCGACCTTGCCCGGGGAGATCTCGGCGACCATAGCGATGACCCGGTCGGCGATCTCGTCGAACTCGACGCGCTCGTCCAGGTTCTGGGAGAGGGTCTCGTGGACGATCGCGATCGAACCGACGCGCCGCACCGCTTCGTTCAGCGCCTCACGGCCGCGTACGGAATCCATCCGGCGGGCCTGCAGCCGCAACAGGGCCGCGACCGTCTGGAGGTTGTTCTTCACCCGGTGGTGGATCTCCCGGATGGTGGCGTCCTTGGTTATCAACTCACGCTCACGGCGGCGGAGTTCGGTGACGTCGCGACAGAGTACGAGGGAGCCGATCCGGGTGCCCTTGGGCTTGAGCGGGATAGCTCGCAGCTGGATGACACCGCCGTTGCCCTCGACCTCGGTCTCACGGGGCGCGTAGCCGCTGGCGAGTTTGACCAGGGCCTCGTCGACGGGGCCGCGGGACGGGGCGAGTTCGGCGGTGAGCTGGCCGAGGTGGTGTCCGACGAGGTCGGAGGCGAGACCGAGGCGGTGGTACGCGGAGAGGCCGTTCGGGCTGGCGTACTGCACGACGCCGTCCGCGTCGAGCCGGATCAGCCCGTCGCCGACGCGCGGGGAAGCGTCCATGTCGACTTGTTGCCCCGGGAAGGGGAAGGAGCCGGCGGCGATCATCTGGGCGAGGTCGGAGGCGCTCTGGAGGTAGGTGAGCTCAAGCCGGCTGGGCGTACGGACGGTAAGGAGGTTGGTGTTGCGGGCGATGACGCCCAGTACGCGGCCCTCGCGGCGTACAGGGATGGACTCGACCCGTACCGGAACCTCCTCGCGCCACTCCGGGTCGCCCTCGCGCACGATCCGCCCTTCGTCGAGCGCGGCGTCGAGCAGCGGGCGCCGGCCACGGGGAACGAGATGGCCGACCATGTCGTCCTGGTAGGAGGTGGGGCCGGTGTTGGGGCGCATCTGGGCGACGGAGACGTAGCGGGTGCCGTCGCGGGTGGGGACCCACAGGACGAGGTCGGCGAAGGAGAGATCGGAGAGCAGCTGCCACTCCGAGACCAGCAGATGCAGCCACTCGAGATCGGATTCGCTGAGGGCTGTGTGCTGGCGTACGAGCTCGTTCATGGAGGGCACAACTGCGAGCGTACCCGCGGGGTGAACCGGGTGAGTTGCCCGGCCGTGTTGGAGGATGGGCCGAGAAGTAAGCTTTGCAGACGGATGGACAGTGGAGAATGGTCTAGTCCACAATGTGCTTGTGTAAAAGCCTCCATCCTCCCCGCACAGGAGGGTGGAACGAGGTACCCGGCGCTCTCTGCCCTGACTGCGCCGAGACCTCCGATACGGCCGCGCGGGACCGCACACCTGCCGGCCGGAGCAGCTCCGGGCTGCGGTGCCGGACGGGCTGAGGGTCCCGTCAGGCGCCGCGGCCCGCGGGTTTTCCGCCTCAGCTCGTCTCCGTGACCTTTGCCAGTGCTCTTGGCGCGTCCGGGTCCTGGCCACGGGCGATGGTCACCTCGTACGCCAGGCGTTGCAGCGGGAGAATCTCCAGGATCGGCTGAAGGTCCTCCGGGACCCCGTCCGTCGGGAGGGCGAAGCCCGCCGAGGCTGCCTCGACCTGGGAGGACGGGCCGACGACCACCAGGTCCGCGCCGCGTCCGCGGAGGCGGTCGAGGACCGGCTGCAGGGCCTGACCACCCTTGCCGTCCGTGACCACCGCGATGACCGGGGAGATGTTGTCCACCATCGCCAGCGGGCCGTGCAGCAGGTCCGCGCCGGAGTACGCGAGCGCCGGGATGTAGCTCGTCTCCATCAGCTTCAGTGCGGCCTCCTTCGCCGTGGGGTAGCCGTAACCCCGCGACGTGATGACCATCCGTTCGGCGAAGCGGTAGCGGGACGCCAGCTGCCGTACCTCGTCCTGGCGGGACAGAACCTGCGTCGCCAGGTCGGGCAGCACCTTCGCCGCCGCGCCGTCGCCGCCCCGCAGCCCTTCCACGAAGAGGTAGAGCGCCAGCAGCGACGCGGTGTACGTCTTCGTCGCCGGGAGCGCCTTCTCCGGTCCCGCCAGGATGTCGATATGGAATTCGGACACCGCCGCCAGCGGGGAGTCCGGGTTGTTCGTGACCGCCAGCGTGATGGCGCCCGCCTCGCGCGCCGCCTTCGTCGAGGCCACCAGGTCCGGTGAGCCGCCGGACTGGCTGACCGTGATGACCAGGACGTCGGTCAGGTCCGGCCGTGCGCCGTACGCCGTCGTGGTGGACATGGAGGTCAGCCCGCACGGCAGACCCAGCTGGATCTCCAGCAGGTACTTCGCGTACAGGGCGGCGTTGTCGGACGTGCCGCGCGCGGTCAGCAGCACGAACCGCGGGCTGCGCGCCGCGATCGCCGCCGCCACCTCGCGGATCCTCGGCGCGCCCTCCTGAAGGATGCGCCGCAGCACCGCGGGCTGCTCTGCCATCTCACCGGCCATGATCCGGCCCGGCTGCTGGGACATGCGGGGTGCCTCCATGTGGCATTCCTTGTGCACGGTCCGCGTCGGTCAGACCCCGGCGCCCTTGCCGGTGATGACCTCCGCGGCGGCCCGCCCGCAGACGCGGGCGGCGCCATGGGTCGCGATGTGCAGAGCACCCCTCGGCTCCGCCCGGTCCAGCCCCATCTCGACCACGATCGTGTCGGGCCGGGCCGCGATCAGGGCGTCCAGGGCGTCCGCCATCCAGGGGTGGCGGTGAACGTCGCGTACTACAGCGACGATCCTACGGTCCGCCGCGGCGGCCAGCAGATTTCCGGCCAAGCGGGAGGTATCGGTCGAGCTGTCGTAGGTGCCTGCCCGGGTCCCGGGCAGCATCGCCGTCAGCTCTGCCGCCACTCCCCACGGGGTCTCGTCGCCCACCGCGATGTTCGCGACCGGGGCGAAGGCGGCGACATAGGGGGCGAGCGCCACCGGCTCGTACGGCAACTGTCCCACCGTCACCCTTACCGCCCGGCGCGCCGCCACCAGCCCGATGTCGGTGCAGGGCGCGGTCCCTCCGCCCGACTGCGCCGACGGGAGACCCCCCTTCGAAGCCACGCCCACCGCCGCGGCCCTTCTGGCCCGCCGCGTCCAGTCGGCGAGCGCGCGTACCCGCGCCGCCGCGCCGGCCAGTCGCTCCTCGGCCAGTTCGCCGGACCGTACCGCCGTGACCAGCGCGTCGCGCAGTCGCAGTACGGTCTCCTCGTCGGCCAGGCCGCCGCCGACACAGATCGCGTCGGCCCCCGCGGCGATGGCGAGGACGGAGCCGCGCTCGATGCCGTACGTCGCCGAGATGGCCTGCATCTCCATGCCGTCGGTGACGATCAGTCCCTCATAGCCCAACTCCTCGCGCAGCAGACCCGTGAGGATCCGCGGGCTCAGCGTCGCCGGGCGGTCCGGGTCGAGCGCGGGAAGCAGAATGTGGGCGCTCATCACGGCTTTGGAGCCCGCCGCGATCGCCGCCCGGAAAGGCAGCAGCTCACGGGCGCGCAGAGTGTCGAGATCCGCATCGATCCGGGGCAGCGCGTGGTGCGAGTCCACATTGGTGTCGCCGTGCCCGGGGAAGTGCTTGGTGCAGGCGGCGACTCCGGCCGCCTGGAGTCCTTCGATGTACGCGACGGTGTGCCGGGCCGCCAGCGTGGTGTCGGCGCCGAACGACCGAACCCCGATGACCGGGTTGTTCGGGTTGGAGTTGATATCGGCGGCGGGTGCCCAGTTGAGATCGACGCCGCATTCGGCGAGCCGGCGGCCCAGTTCCCGGGCGACGGCCCGGGTGAGCTCCGTATCGTCCACCGTCCCCAGCGCGTAGTTCCCGGGGAAGGAGGAACCGTTATGCACCTCAAGGCGCGTGACGTCCCCGCCCTCCTCGTCGATCGCGACAAGTACGTCGTCCCGTTCGGCCCTCAACTGTGCGGTGAGTGCGGTCAGTTGGCCGGTCGAGACAATATTGCGGCCGAACAGGCCGACGGCGCAGAGTCCTTCGCCGATCCGGCGCAGCAGCCACTCGGGCGCGGTGGTGCCGACGAATCCCGGCTGGAGGACGGCGAGGGCGTCGCGGGTCAGGGTGTCCGAGGATCCACGTACGAGAGTGGTCATGAGACGGCGTTATCCCTTCACTGCACCGGAGGTGAGGCCTGCCGCCATCTTCTTCTGGATGAACATGAAGAAGATCACGACCGGGATGGCGATGAGCGTCGAGGCGGCCATCAGCGCGCCGTAGTCCACACCACGGGAGGTGGTGAAGTTCGCCAGCCACACGTTCAGCGTGTACTTGTCGTTGTCCTGGAGAACGACGTACGCGAGGAGGTACTCGTTCCAGGCGTTGATCAGCGAGTAGATGGACGCCGCGGCGAGGCCGGGGGCAAGCAGCGGGAAGACGATCCGCCAGAAGGCGCCCATCTGACTGCAGCCGTCCACCATCGCGGACTCCTCGAGCTCCTTCGGGATGTTGATCACGAAGCCGCGGATCATCCAGGTCGCGAACGGGAGCGTGGAGACGAGGTAGATGATGATGACGCCCCAGTACTCGTTCAGCGCACCGAGGTCGTTGAGCTGGAGGTAGATGGGGATCAGCATCGCGGTCGGCGGGAGCAGCTGGACCAGGATCAGGACGATCATGAAGCCCTTGCGGCCGAAGAACCTGAAGCGGCCTATCGCGTACGCGGCAACGGTGGCCATGAGCATGGCGCCGACCACCGCGGTGACGCAGATGATCAGGCTGGACTTGATCGCCGTACCGAAGTTGGCGTAGTCCATCGCGCGGCTGAAGTTGTCGAAGGTGACCGAGGAGGGCCACAGCGTCTGGTCGTAGCTGCGGATCTCGGCGTTGGGCCGCAGGGCGCTGATGACGAGCCAGTACACCGGGAAGATCATGACCACGAAGGTCAGCAGCCCGATGGCGTTGTAGACGATCCGGCTCTTCTTCTTGCGGTCGGGCCGCAGGGTCTGGGTGGCTCTGGGGGCGGGGGCCTTGGGGGCGGGGGCCTTCGGGGCGGAGGTGGTGGCGCTCACTCGACCTCTCCGATCTTGAGCAGCTGGCGCAGGTAGTACACGGCGACGCCGGACAGCAGCAGCACCGTGATCAGCGAGATGGCGGCGCCCTGGCTGAAGGAGTTGGACTCGAAGGCCTTGTTGAAGGCGTAGAGGCCGAGCACCTCGTACTCGGGCTCGGGTTTGGTGCCGCGCATCAGCCATACCTGGCCGAGCACATTGAAGTCCCAGATCACCGAGAGGGTGGCGACCATCTGGAAGACCGGCTTGATGACCGGGAAGACGACGTAGCGGAAGTTGCCGAACGCGCCGACGCCGTCGATGGCCGCGGCCTCCTCCAGCTCCTTGGGCACCTGGGTGAGGGCCGCGTAGAGCGTGATGGCGACGAACGGAATGGCGCCCCAGACGACGACGGCGCCGATGACCACGAAGCCCTGTCTGGCGTCGAGGAACCAGTTGTGGCCCTGGAAGTCCAGCCCGAGATACTTCGAAAGGACCATGTTCGCGACGCCGTAGTCCGAGTCGGCGAACCAGCGGAAGATCGAGGCGGCGACCATCAGGGGGATCGACCAGGCCGCGATCAGCGCGGCGGTCACCAGCAGCCGGGCCCAGGCGGACATCCGCTGCATCATCAGCGAGATCGCCAGGCCGAAGCCGAGGGTGACGACCACACAGGCGGTCATGAAGACGACGGTCAGCACGACCGAGTCCCAGAACGCCGGGTCGCCGAAGATGTTGGTGAACTGCTCGAAGCCCACCCACGGTGCGGCCTCGCCGGTCCACAGCTCGCGGCGGCCGACGTCCTGGAAGGACATGACCGCCGTCTTGATCAGCGGCCATACGAAGACGGCGGCGATCGCGACGATCGTGGGGCCGATCAGCAGATAGGGCAGCAGTGCGCCGGCCTTCCGCGGCGCACGACCGCGCCCGGCCGGCTGTGGGCGAAGGACATCGGGGTGCCGCTGGAGGGGCACCGCCGGGTCGGCTGCTTTCGTTTCGGCGGCACTCATGGTGCGTGGCCTTCCGTTCGGACTGGTCACCGGAGGGCGGGGCGGCGGGCCCGTGCTTGAGCACGGACCGGCCACCCCCGCTGTGCGGTCAGGAGAGTCAGGAGCTCTCGTTGATCAGCTTGTCGATCTCCGCGTCGGCCTTCTTGGTGGCTTCCTCGACGGACTTGCCCTTGATGATGTCGAGGAGCATCAGCTCGAGAACTTCCTTCTTCTCGATCGCGGACCAGCCCGGGGCGATCGGGGTGAACCAGGCGTCCGGCACAGCGTTGGCGATCGGAGCGGTCTCCGGCTTCGCCTTCAGCGGCTCGAGCTGCTTGGTGTTGTTGGGAAGGATGTTCTTGGCGGCGAGAACCGCCTCGGACTTCTCACTGGTGAACAGCGAGATCCACTCCTCGCCCAGGTCCTGGACCTTGGACTTGGAGATGGTGGCGAGGTCGGAGCCGCCGATGAAGGACGGCAGGGCCTTGCCGTCGGGGCCCGGCATACCGGCGGTGCCGATCTTGTCCTTCAGCTTGGCGTTGCCGTTGGCCTTGGGGTCGATGACACTGCCGGCTTCCCAGCCGTTGCCGTAGAGAAGAGCGGTCTTCTCGTTGGCCATGACGTTGGCGTGGTCCTGCTCGTCCTTGGTCTTGTCGCCGTGGTTGTACTTCTTGACCAGGTCGACGAAGTGCGTGATGCCCTTCTGCGCCTCGGGCGTGGAGAGGGAGGACTTCCACTCCTTCTTGCCCTCGTCGTACTTGGCGATCTCGCCGCCGTACGCGGCGACGTAGGACATGGCGGCGTACCAGTACCGGCCCGGCAGGTAGAGCGGCGAGAACGCCTTGTCCTTGGTGTTCTTCGCCTGGACCTTGTCGAGGGCCGCGGTGAGCTCTGCCTCGGTGGTGGGCAGCGCGTCGGATCCGGTGCCCGCCTTGAACATGTCCTTGTTGTAGATCGCCACACGGGCACCCGCGTAGTAGGGCACGCAGTACTGCTTGCCCTCGTATGCGCAGGTGTCCTTGAGGCCCTTGATCCAGGTGTCCGAGTTCTCGTACTTCTTCGGGTCGATCTCGCCGAGAGCGCCGTTGAGGATGTACGTCATCGTCTCGGTGTTGCCGAGCTCGACCACGTCCGGGAACTTGTCACCGGCGAGCGCGGCGTCCAGCTTCTTGGTCTTGTCCGCCCACTGCTGGTACTGGACATTGACCTTGACGCCCGGGTACTTCGCGCTGAACTGGGTGTTGACGTCCTTGACCAGTTCGGGCCAGGTGGACTGAGCGTCCGTCATCAGCCAGACGGTCAGCGTCTCCTTGCGGTCCTTCGGGTCCTTCGCGGCCTTGCTTTCGCCGGAGCCGCACGCCGCGACCGACGCCGCCATCGCTGCCACACCTACCGCGGCTATGAGCTTGCGCTTCACGCCACCCTCCTCAAGGGATGCAAGAGTTACCCCCCACCACCACCCGGGAGTCGCGCAATACGAAGAGACAGCGCTTCAGGGTCTGCCCGTGGGGCTGGGACCTGGTCTTTAATGGTTTAGACCAGTACCCGGAGCTTGGCCTAGACCTTTAGGGGTGTCAAGGGTGTATAAGAAGGGCTGTCGCGTCCGTTATCGGACCGACACCTGAGGCAGGGCGACGACGCGTGACCGGACCGTGCCACCATGTGAGCCGCAACAGACGGAGGAGCCGGTGACGGCAGCAGCACAGGAGTCGGGAAGGCGGGCCATGACCACGGACGGGGGCGGCACGGAGACCGAGGGCGGGGCTCAGACCCGTACCGCGCGCGTGCCCAAGTACTACCGGCTCAAGCGCCACTTGCTCGATATGACGGAGACGCTGCCGCCCGGCACGCCGGTGCCGCCGGAGCGCACGCTCGCCGCGGAGTTCGACACCTCGCGTACGACGGTGCGCCAGGCGCTGCAGGAGCTGGTCGTCGAGGGCCGCCTCGAACGCATCCAGGGCAAGGGCACGTTCGTCGCCAAGCCCAAGGTCTCGCAGGCCCTCCAGCTCACCTCGTACACCGAGGACATGCGGGCGCAGGGCCTGGAGCCCACGTCGCAGTTGCTGGACATCGGGTATGTCACGGCCGACGACACGCTGGCCGGGCTGCTGGACATCTCGACCGGCGGACGGGTGCTGCGGATCGAGCGGCTGCGGCTGGCGAGCGGTGAGCCGATGGCGATCGAGACGACGCATCTGTCGGCGAAGCGCTTCCCGGCGCTGCGCCGCAGCCTGGTCAAGTACACCTCGCTCTACACCGCGCTGGCGGAGGTGTACGACGTCCATCTGGCCGAGGCCGAGGAGACGATCGAGACCTCGCTGGCGAACCCGCGCGAGGCCGGGCTGCTGGGGACGGACGTGGGTCTGCCGATGCTGATGCTTTCGCGCCACTCGCTGGACGCGCGGGGCGAGCCGGTGGAGTGGGTGCGTTCGGTATACCGGGGCGATCGGTACAAGTTCGTCGCGAGGCTGAAGCGGCCCAACGGCTGACACCAGAACGTTGCAGTACCGATATACGGACGGGGGGTGACTGTACGCGGACCACTCGCCTAGATTTCCTGCGCATTACACAGGTGATCAGCGAGGGGACGTGCACATGCCAGAGCCGTCAGCACCACCCAACACGCCACTCGGACGACTCACTCCGAAGTCGATCGCCATCTGGTCGCTCGTCGCCCTCGTGGCCGCGGCCGGCTGGGGCGTACTCGCGCTCTCCCGGGGCGAGGAGATCTCGGCCGCCTGGATGCTCGCGGCCGCGCTCGGCTCGTATGCGATCGCCTACCGCTTCTACTCCCGTTTCATCGCGAACCGGGTACTGAAGGTCGACAAGGCCCGGGCCACCCCCGCCGAGCGGCTCGACAACGGTATCGACTTCCATCCCACCGACCGCCGGGTGCTCTTCGGACACCACTTCGCGGCGGTCGCGGGCGCGGGCCCGCTGGTCGGCCCCGTGCTCGCCGCGCAGATGGGTTATCTGCCGGGCACCATCTGGATCATCGTGGGCGTGATCTTCGCCGGCGCGGTGCAGGACATGGTGACGCTGTTCTTCTCCACCCGCCGCAACGGCCGTTCGCTCGGCCAGATGGCCCATGACGAGATCGGCCCCTTCGGCGGAGCCGCCGCGCTGGTCGCGGTATTCGCCATCATGATCATCCTGCTGGCCGTGCTCGCCCTGGTCATCGTCAACGCCCTGGCGCACTCCCCGTGGGGTGTCTTCTCCATCGCCATGACCATCCCGATCGCCCTCTTCATGGGCGTCTATCTGCGGGTACTGCGTCCTGGCAAGGTCACCGAGGTCTCGGTCATCGGTGTCGCACTGCTGCTCCTCGCCATCGTCGCGGGCGGCTGGATCGCCGAGTCCTCGCTGGCCGACACCTTCACCCTGGAGCCGGGCACGCTGGTCATCTGGATGATCGTGTACGGCTTCCTCGCCTCCGTACTGCCCGTGTGGATGCTGCTGGCGCCGCGCGACTATCTCTCGACCTTCATGAAGGTCGGCACGATCGCGCTGCTCGCGATCGGCGTCTTCGTCGCCCTGCCGACCCTGAAGATGCCCGCCGTCACCGAGTTCGCGGGCCGCGGCGACGGGCCGGTCTTCGCCGGCTCGATGTTCCCGTTCGTCTTCATCACCATCGCGTGCGGCGCACTCTCCGGCTTCCACGCCCTGGTCTCCTCGGGCACCACCCCGAAGATGGTCCAGAAGGAGACCCAGATCCGGATGATCGGGTACGGGGCCATGCTGACCGAGTCCTTCGTCGCCGTCATGGCGATGATCACGGCCTGCATCATCGACCCCGGTCTGTACTTCGCGATCAACTCCCCCGCGGGCGTGGTCGGGACAACGGTCCAGTCCGCCTCCGAGGCCGTGACGAACTTCGGCTTCGCCATCTCCCCGGACCTGCTGGCGAAGGCCGCGTCGGACGTCGAGGAGGCCTCGCTGCTGTCGCGGACCGGTGGTGCGCCGACCTTCGCGCTCGGCATGTCGGACATCTTCTCCGCGGTCATTGGCGGCGCCGGCATGAAGGCGTTCTGGTACCACTTCGCGATCATGTTCGAGGCGCTGTTCATCCTCACCACTGTGGATGCCGGCACCCGGGTGGGCCGCTTCATGCTCCAGGACATGCTGGGCAACGTCTACAAGCCCTTCCGCCAGGTCAGCTGGAAGCCGGGCGTCTGGATCGCCAGCGCGGTCGTCGTCGGCGGCTGGGGCTACTTCCTCTGGGTCGGCGTGCACGACCCCCTGGGCGGCATCAACCAGCTCTTCCCGCTGTTCGGCATCGCCAACCAGCTGCTGGCCGCCGTGGCGCTGGCCGTCTGCACCACACTGCTGGTCAAGTCCGGCCGCCTCAAGTGGGCCTGGATCACCGCCGTCCCGCTGGCCTGGGACGCCGCCGTCACGCTCACCGCGAGCTGGCAGAAGATATTCTCGGCCGACCCGCGGGTGGGCTTCTTCTCCCAGCGGGACAAGTACCAGGCGGGCATCGATTCCGGCGAGGTGCTGCCGCCCGCCAAGACCATGGACGACATGCACACCGTCGTCACCAACTCCACGGTCGACGGCGTGCTCTGCGCCCTCTTCGCCCTCCTCATCATCGTGGTGATCGCGGACGCGGCACGGGTCTGCGTCAAGGCCGTCAGGGACCCCGCGAGCGTCAAACTGTCCGAGGTCCCGTTCACCGAGTCGAAGTTGGTGGCACCGGCCGGTCTGTTCCCCACGGCGGAGGAGAAGGCCGAGCTCCTGGCCGCGGGGGTCGGCCCCGAGGGCGGCATCCGTAAGGACGGCCGCGCCGAGGACGGCGTGCCGGCCGGGACCGGCTCGCCGTGAGCCCGGTGACGAGAGCCCGGCGGGCGGCGGACTGGATCCGCTGGTACGTACGCGAGGTGTCGGGCGAGAGCGTCTACGACAAGTACGTCGCGCACGCCAGATCCTGCGACCCGGCCGCCGAGGTCATGACCCGGCGGGAGTTCGAGCGCAAGCGCACGGACGCACGGGAAGCGGATCCGCGCGAAGGGTTCCGCTGCTGCTGAGCCCGTGAAGTACGGCTGCAGCTGAGCCGGTGAAGGTACGACGGGCCGCCGCATTTCCGGGGACGGAAATACGGCGGCCCGTTGTCGTACCCCTGGTGCACACTTCGGAGCATGGACATCACGATCAGGGAGGCCAGGCCCGAGGAGTACGAGCGTCTCGGCGAGATCACGGCACGGGCCTATCTCGACGACGGGCTGCTGGACTTCGGCGAGGACGACGCGTACCTCCACGAACTGCGGGCCGTGGAGCGCCGGGCCGCCGGCGCGGAAGTGCTCGTCGCTGTGGACGAGGGGGAGTTGCTCGGCGGTGTGACCTTCGCCGCTCCGGGCAGTGTCTGGGCCGACATCGCGCGCGGGGGCGAGGCCGAGTTCCGGATGCTGGCGGTCGCCCGGGAGGGGCGGGGGCGCGGTGCGGGTGAGGCGCTCGTACGGGCCTGCGTCGAGCGGGCACGGGCCATCGACGGCGTGGAACGTCTGCTGCTGTCGACGCAGAGCAGCATGCTCGCCGCCCACCGGATATACGAGCGGATGGGCTTCGTTCGTACGCCCGACCGGGACTGGGAGCCCGTCCCGGGACTCTCCCTGTTGACTTACGCGTTGGAGCTGTAGCCCGCCAGGACACAACATGTGGGGGGTGACGCATCCAGCGGCCCCCACATGTATGCTCATGCTCGCTGTCGCCGCAGGGGAATCCGGTGCGAATCCGGAACTGTCCCGCAACGGTGTGCTGTGGTGTGCTTTGTCGTACCCCACCAGTCCGGAGACCTGCCGACGGCGCATCCGGCTCGACCGAACCGGGTGCCGAGACGTCCGGGCCTCGCGGTTGGGTCGGTGGACGCCGTGCGGTGTGCTGCCTTTTTCCGGGTACGTACGCCCCCGCGGCCCTCCCCCTCCCCCGCCGGCCCAGAGCCGAGCGAGGGAGAGCACCACGTGACCATCGCGCCAGCCGATCCGGCTTCAGGCATCATCGAGCAGGCTGCCGACGGCCCCGGGGCCGCGCTTCTGCGGACCCTGACCGATCTCACGGCCGATCTGCCGGACACCGACCCGGGACGCGTCGCCTCCGCCGCGCTGCGCGGGCGCAACGCCCGGTCGGACGCTGCCGAGTTGCGCGGCCTCGCCACCGACGCCGCCGCGGGGCTGATCTCCGAGGACCCGGCCTACTCCCGGCTCGCCGCCCGCCTGCTGACCCGTCACATCGCGGACGAGGCTGCCGGACAGGGCGCGGTGTCCTTCTCCGCGTCGGTCGCGGTCGGCCACCGCGAGGGCCTGATCGCCGACCGCACGGCCGAGTTCGTCACGCTGCACGCCGCCCGTCTCGACGCGCTGATCGACCAGGACGCGGACGACCGCTTCGGCTACTTCGGGCTGCGCACCCTCTACAGCCGCTATCTGCTCCGGCACCCCATCACCCGCCAGGTGATCGAGACCCCACAGCACTTCATGCTGCGTGTCGCCTCCGGACTGGCGGAAGACATCTCCGCCGGCGCCGTGGACGAAGTCGCCGCGCTGTACGGGCTGATGAGCCGCCTCGACTACCTCCCCTCCTCGCCCACGCTCTTCAACTCCGGCACCCGCCACCCGCAGATGTCCTCCTGCTATCTGCTGGACTCCCCGCTGGACGAGCTCGACTCGATCTACAGCCGCTACCACCAGGTCGCGCGCCTGTCCAAGCACGCGGGCGGCATCGGCCTCTCGTACTCCCGCATCCGCGCCCGCGGTTCACTGATCCGCGGCACCAACGGCCACTCCAACGGCATCGTGCCGTTCCTCAAGACCCTCGACGCCTCGGTCGCCGCCGTGAACCAGGGCGGCCGGCGCAAGGGCGCCGCCGCGATCTACCTGGAGACCTGGCACGCGGACATCGAGGAGTTCCTGGAGCTGCGCGACAACACCGGTGAGGACGCCCGCCGTACGCACAACCTCAACCTCGCGCACTGGATCCCGGACGAGTTCATGCGCCGCGTCGAGGCCGACGCCGACTGGTCGCTGTTCTCACCCGCCGATGTGCCGGGCCTGGTGGACCTGTGGGGCGACGAGTTCGACGCGGCGTACCGCGGGGCGGAGGCCGAAGGACTCGCGCGAAAGACCATCCCCGCACGGGAGTTGTACGGCCGGATGATGCGTACGCTCGCCCAGACCGGCAACGGATGGATGACCTTCAAGGACGCCTCCAACCGCACGGCCAACCAGACCGCGGAGCCGGGCAAGGTGGTCCACTCATCGAACCTGTGCACCGAAATCCTGGAGGTGACGGACGACGGGGAGACCGCCGTCTGCAACCTCGGCTCGGTCAACCTCGGCTCGTTCGTGCTCGCGTCGGGAGTCATCGACTGGGAGCGGCTGGACGAGACCGTCCGTACCGCCGTGACCTTCCTCGACCGGGTCGTCGACATCAACTTCTACCCGACCGAGCAGGCGGGCCGCTCCAATGCCAAGTGGCGTCCGGTGGGCCTGGGCGCGATGGGCCTGCAGGACGTCTTCTTCAAGCTCCGCCTCCCCTTCGACTCGCCCGAGGCGACGGCGCTCTCCACGAAGATCGCCGAGCGGATCATGCTCGCCGCCTACGAGGCGTCCTGCGCCCTTGCCGAGCGCAACGGCCCGCTGCCCGCCTGGTCCCAGACCCGCGCGGCCCGTGGCGTACTGCACCCCGACCACTATGATGTCGCGCTCAACTGGCCGGAGCGCTGGGACGCGCTACGCACCCGCGTCGCCGAGAGCGGCATGCGCAACTCCCTCCTCCTCGCCATCGCGCCGACCGCGACCATCGCCTCCATCGCGGGGGTGTACGAGTGCATCGAGCCGCAGGTCTCCAACCTCTTCAAGCGCGAGACGCTGAGCGGTGAGTTCCTCCAGGTCAACGCCTACCTGGTCCAGGAGCTGAAGAAGCTGGGCGTGTGGGACGCGCAGACCCGTGAGGCGCTGCGCGAGTCCAGTGGCTCGGTGCAGGGCTTCAGCTGGATCCCGGCCGACGTCCGCGCGCTGTACCGCACGGCGTGGGAGCTCCCGCAGCGCGGCCTGATCGACATGGCCGCCGCCCGCACACCGTTCCTGGACCAGTCGCAGTCGCTGAACCTGTTCCTTGAGACGCCGACCATCGGGAAGCTCAGCTCGATGTACGCGTATGCCTGGAAGCAGGGCCTGAAGACGACGTACTACCTGCGCTCCCGTCCCGCGACGCGGATCGCCCGCGCGGCATCCGCAACCGCGCCCGCCGCGGCCACCATCCCCGTGCAGCAGGCCTCCGCGCCCGACGCCGACGCGATCGCCTGCTCCCTGGAAAACCCCGAGTCCTGCGAGGCCTGTCAGTAATGAGCTCGACCGAGAACAAGTCTGTCCCTGCCAGAAACCTGCTGGACCCGGGCTTCGAGCTGACCCTGCGTCCGATGCGCTACCCGGACTTCTACGAGCGCTACCGCGACGCGATCAAGAACACCTGGACCGTCGAGGAGGTCGACCTCCACTCCGACGTGTCCGACCTCGCAAAGCTCACGCCGGGCGAGCAGCACATGATCGGCCGGCTGGTCGCGTTCTTCGCGACGGGCGACTCGATCGTCTCCAACAACCTGGTGCTCACCCTCTACAAGCACATCAACTCCCCCGAGGCGCGGCTGTACCTGAGCCGCCAGCTCTTCGAGGAGGCTGTGCACGTCCAGTTCTATCTGACGCTGCTGGACACCTACCTCCCCGACCCGGACGACCGCGCGGCCGCCTTCGACGCGGTCGAGGAGATCCCGTCGATCCGGGAGAAGGCCCAGTTCTGCTTCAAGTGGATGGCCGCCCTCGAAGGGGAAGGGGGCGAGAAGATCGACCGGCTGGAGTCGAAGGCCGACCGCCGGCGCTTTCTGCTGAATCTGATCTGCTTCGCGGCCTGCATCGAGGGGTTGTTCTTCTACGGCGCGTTCGCGTACGTGTACTGGTTCCGCTCCCGCGGCCTGCTGCACGGCCTGGCCACCGGCACCAACTGGGTGTTCCGGGACGAGACCATGCACATGAACTTCGCCTTCGAGGTCGTGGACACGGTCCGCAAGGAGGAGCCCGACCTCTTCGACGACGCACTCGAGCAGCAGGTGACGGACATGCTGAAGGAGGCAGTCGAGGCGGAGCTGCAGTTCGGCCGTGATCTGTGCGGCGACGGTCTGCCGGGCATGAACACCGAGTCGATGCGCGAGTACCTGCAGTGCGTCGCCGACCAGCGGCTGACCCGGCTGGGCTTCGCCCCGGTGTACGGCTCGGAGAATCCGTTCTCCTTCATGGAGCTGCAGGGCGTCCAGGAGCTGACGAACTTCTTCGAGCGCCGTCCCTCCGCCTATCAGGTGGCGGTTGAGGGCTCGGTCGGCTTCGACGACGACTTCTGATTCTGCTGACGCACGGCCGGGCGGGCGCCTTCGCGTGTCCGCCCGGCCGTTTCGGACGCTCGGGGCCCAACGCCTGCCGCAAGACCCTCCGCGGGCCGGCCGCCCCCGGTACGGCCGCCTGAGCCGAGCCCTCAGATGCCGCAGCTGGACGCCGACCAGAAGCGACTGGCGCGGTGGTCGACGTGCGTGTGGTCACTGTGGCCCGGGTAGCCGGGGCCCAGGATCCCGTTGAACCCGTGGTTGCGGGCCTGCTGCGCCAGCTTGCACAGGGAGTGCGGGCCGGCGCCCAGATCCGCCGCGTCACCGTACAGATGCCGGCTGCCCGCCGCGCCCCCGACCGCGTCGTTGCATGCCTGCGAGCGGAAGCCGCTGGTCACCGTGATGGGCTGATCGCCCAGCGCATGCCGCATGGCCTCCAGCTTCCACATGGTGCGCAGCGCGTTGGACTTGGCGGTCGCGGCGCTCACCGCACCGCCGGCCCAGGTGGTGTTGCAGTCGTTGAGCTCGCCGTAGCTGAAGTGGACGGGCGTGCAGTCGTCGTCCTGGAGGGCGTAGAGCTTGGAGAACGTGGCGGTCCCCGCGACTCCGTCGGCGCCGATCCCGTAGGCCGACTGGAACCGCTTGACCGCCGCGGTGGTCGCCGGGCCGTAGTCGCCGTCAATAGCGAGCACCCCGCCGTAACCGGGATATCCGGCGACCCGGATCTGCAGCTGGGTGACATCGGCACCCGACGCACCCTGGGAGAGCGTGCGCGACCAGGTGTAGCAGCCGTCCGCCTGGGCGGTGCCGGCCGTCGCGACGACGCCGGCCAAGGCTGCGACCGTAAGCATGACAAGGGATAACAGAAGTCGTGCGGTACGCCGGAACATCGGGCCTCCATACCGTGACAGCGGTGTACGGCAGAGACTGGCGGGACGGTCGACGCGCGTCAACAGGGTCTCCTGCGGCGTCATTTGTCCGCCCAATGGCGGCAAGCACGTCGAAGGGCCCGCTCGGCGTGAGCGGACCCCTCGGCAGACTCGGAATTGAGAACTCAGGCGTTCGGCACGGTCTCGTAGCGCGGCGTGCCCTCTTCCATCTGCCGCAGCGCGTCCTTGCGGTCCCGCTTGGAGAGCCGGTCGATGTAGAGGTAGCCGTACAGATGGTCCGTCTCGTGCTGCAGGCAGCGGGCGAAGTACCCCGTGCCGCGCACCCGGATCGGCCTGCCCTCCGCGTCCTGCCCGCGCACCACCGCGTAGTCGGGGCGGGGCAGCGAGGCGTACGCCGTCGGCACCGAGAGGCAGCCCTCATTGGAGTCGTCGAGGACGCGCAGCTCGGGCGCCAGCTCCTCCAGGACCGGGTTGCAGACGGCACCGGTGTGACGAACACCATCGTCGTCCGGGCAGTCGTACACGAAGACCTTGAGGTCCACGCCGATCTGGTTGGCGGCCAGGCCCACGCCCTCGGCCGCCTTCTGGCTGGCGAACATGTCGTCGATCAGCGCCACGAGCTTGTCGTCGAACTCAGTGACGTCCCTGCACTCCTTGTGGAGCACCGGGTTGCCGACGACCGTGATCGGCCGTGCCGTACCGCGCTCGCGGTGCGCCAGCTCACGCTCCTCGCAGTCCTCCGTGTCGACGACGAAGCCGTCGTTCACCTGCTCGTCCGTCTGCTGCTGCGCCATGTCCGCTACTGCGCCTTCCTGAAAACCCGAATCCGATCCCGTACAGCCTACGGCCAGGGATCAGCAGACTTCCTCGAGATCCCGCCACTCACGGGACTCCGGGCTGTCGGCGACCCAGCTGTCCAGCAGCCCCCGGACAAGCCCGTCGGGCGCCGCGATGCCGCACTCGCGCTCCGGCGACCACAAGTCGCCCGCCGTGCGGTGGCCGAGCGGCCCCGGGTGGCCCGGCTCGCTGTGGTCGTGCGGGTCGAGGTGCTCACCCTCGCCCTCGGCACTCGGCATCCGGCTCTCGGAACAGGACCGGCACAGCAGCCGCACCGACGAGGACCAGTCCTCGGCGGCGAATCCGGCGTCCGAGGCAAGCTGCTCCAGGGCGTCCCGGTCGGCCTCGGTCGCGGCTTCCAGCAGCACGACCCAGGTGGGTACGGGCGAGGGCGCCCAGAGCTCGATCTCGTCGAAGACGGGGTAGGAAGGTCCCGCGGAGGTGATCCGCTCCCCATGGGGCACGCCGTCGTGCAGGACGACCTCGCCCCAGCGGCGCCCTGAGGACGGCAGCGGGATGGAGAGCACTTCTATCCGGGCCGGATCGAGCCTGCGGCCCCACACCACCTCGGCCTCGCCCTCGGGCGACAGACGGACGGCCGCGCTGCCCAGGTCCATGCCGACCGGCTCGCCGTTGGCGGCGGCCGCGCCCGGCACCTTCAGGCCGTACGCCTGCCAGGAGCGGCGGGCCAGCGGCCAGTCCTGCAGGGCGGTGGCGGCGATACCGACGTTCCACCAGTCGGGGGCGCCGGTCTCCTTGTCCAGCAGCGCGACGGCCCGCAGGCCGGCGGCGCGCGCCTGCTCCCAGTCGTGGCGGAACTTGTGCAGCAGCGCCAGGTTGAACCAGGACTCGGAGAGCCAGGGCTCGAGGTCCGCCGCCCGTGTCAGCAGCGCGCCCGCGTCCTCGTACCGGCCGTCGCCGATCAGCGTGAACGCGCGGTCGGTGGCCTGCCGCCAAGAGGCGGAGGGCCGATGCCGTACCTTCCCGAAGATCCTCACGATTCCCGCCTGCCGGTCGCTCGGGTCACTGTCCCGGACGTGCTTGTGCCTTCTTTCGCATCCAACCATGCCTAGTCGGAGGCTCGCTCATTACCCATGGGTTACCCAGGTGGGACTGGGGTCAGACCGCCTCGTGCGAGGACTCTGGCGAGGGATTCGACCACCTCGGGCTGGTAGTCGCGCCCGGTGCCGAGCCGCAGCCGCTCGAGTGCGCTCAGCGCCCCGCCCGCTGTTCCTCCGCTTCCCCCGGCCAGATCGTCGTATGCGTTGACGGCCCGGACGATCCGGGCGGGCAGTGGCTGTTCGCGGTACGGGTCGGCCTGCATCTCCACTACGACGGCGACGGCCGCGGGGACGCCGGTCTGCCGGACGACCGCCCCGCCGAGCAGCGCTATCCGCCGCTGCTCGGCGGCGGGCAGGGTGGCGGTGGCCCCCTCCGGTACGGGATCGACGAGCGAGAGCTGCCCGATGTCGTGCATCAGCGCCGCGTACTCCAGGACGGTCAGATCGGGCCCGGAGAGCCCGAGCTCCCGCCCGACGGCGGTGCTGAGCGCGGCGACTCTGCGGGCGTGGCCCGGCTGCGTGTATCCGGCGATCTCGGTGGCGCGGGCCAGGGACGCGATGGTCTGCCGGTAGGTGGTCCTGACCGCCGCGTAGCGCCGGAAGGAGAGCTGGGCGAGGAGGAGGGGCACACAGAACACGGGCAGCGCCCAGAGTCCGGCGACGGCTACGGCGAGGGCCATCACGGCTCCGGTGGCGCAGACCGCGGAGCCTATGCCGAGCAGGGCGCCGATCTCGTCGCGAAGGAGGGGGCCGTACGGAACAGGGGTACCTCCCATGCGCTTGGCGCCATGGGGGAGGGTGCGGGCGTGGAGCATCGCGGCGCCGAGAACGGCGTCGCACAGGGCGGTGAGCACGAGCACCAGGAGAAGAAAGAGCGCGTAGTACGCGCCATGGCCGACCCAGCGCTTCAGCTCACCGGAGTTGTACAGCGGCTGGAAGCACACGGCGGCGAACCCGACGGTCAGCACCCGCCGTGCCACATGGTCGAGCGCGGGCCCGCTCCCGCGCGCCACATGCGGTACAGCCCCGGCGAGCGCGGCCGCGACGACGACGGCGACGACCTGCAGCACCCCGTGCGTGGTGGGCCGCCCGGCGCACTCTCCGAGGAGCGCGTATGCCAGCGCACCCGCGGCCCCCAGCGGCGCCGGCTCCCTCTCCCCGGGCTGGGCCCCCCACCGGGCGAGCTCCCCGACGGCGATGAACGCCCCGAAGGCAAGCGCGTTCCACGGCTGGTCCACGCCCTGCCACAGAGTCCCCGCCAGCGCACTGCCGGTGAGCAGCGCGGCGGCTGCGCGGACGAGTCGGCCGAGGGTCCCGGGCGAGCGGGTCACCCCCGTCCGCCCGGGGTACCCGTGTCACGCCTCGGCACCGTCACGCGTGCCTGCCCCGGCTGCGGAGGGACGTTTCCGCTTACGCCCCGGCCCGCGGCCCCGGATCCGGCTCCCGCGCCCGCCTCGTCCGACGTCACCGCCGTCTCCCATCCGTGCCGCTCCAGCGCCCTCACCAGCGCCCGCACCATCTGTGGATCGAACTGGCTCCCCGCGCACCGCTTCAGCTCCTCCAGCGCCGCCGCCACCGGCCTTGCCCGCCGGTACGACCTGGTCGACGTCATGGCGTCGAACGCGTCCGCCACCGCGACGACCCGCGCGAACTCCGGGATCTGGCGCCCCACGAGGCCGTACGGATAGCCGCTCCCGTCCAGCCGCTCGTGGTGGTGCAGGATCGCCGCCCTCGCCTCCCCCAGGAATCCGATGCCGCGCACCATGTCGTGCCCGTACTCCGGGTGCAGCTCGATCACCCGCCGCTCCTGAGGCGTCAGCGGACCGTCCTTGCGCAGCACCCGCGTCGGCACTCCGAGCTTCCCCACGTCATGCAGGATCCCGGCGAACCGGAGCAGCTCGAGCCGCCCCTCGTCCATGCTCAGTTCGCGCGCGATCAGCACGGAGGCGCGGCCGACCCGCTCGCTGTGCCCCCGGGTGTACTTGTCCTTGATGTCGACGGCCTGCACCAGCGCCCGGATCGTCGCCTGGTGCGCGGCACGCTCCCGGTGGTACTGCGCGAAGATCCAGCAGGAGATGTACATCGGCAGCAGTACGAGGAGCGCGGACAGCGGTCCGTACGGACTGCGCCACAGCACCGCCATCATCAGCCCCGCGAGGCCGTGCACACAGTGCGGCGCCAACGACCGCAGCAGCAGCCCGCGCCAGGCGGTCCGTACGGGCAGCTGTTCCGCGGTGGCGAGGATGCCGCCGTCCAGCGCGGTCAGCACCAGACAGAAGACGAGTGCCCCCGCCGCCGCGGGCAGCAGCGCGTACGGGAAGTCCGGCGCCCGCAGCGTGCGCTCCCCGGCGAGCAGCAGATACGTTTGCGCCGCTCCCCATGTCGCGAGCGCGAGCTGCGCCGCCCGCCAGATCCGGCGTATGCCCGCGGGCGGCTGGTCGACCCGGCCCAGCAGCGCGCCGGGGAGGGCGACGAGCGTGGCCGCGGCGGGTGGCAGTACAAACGCCCCGGCGAGCAGTACGGGGAAGAAGGATCCGGCGCCCACCGGCACGGAGTTACCGAGGTAGCGGCAGCGGGCCGGCATCTCGCACGCGGCGTACAGCCCGGCGAGCAGCAGCACGGCGGTCCAGGGGACCTCGGCCGCGTGCCGCACCGCGGGCAGTGCGCATACCGCGGCGCACAGCACCGCGCCACAAATGTAAGCGCGTGCCGCCGCCGGTATGGCCATCACTGCCCCCCTCCCCGCCCTCTCACAAATGGAGCGCCAGGCTAGCGAGTTGGGGGTGACGTGGCGGCGAGTAGTCGGCTTTTCGCACCTACGGGTGACAGACCCGGGTACAGAAAACGGGCATATGTGAAGTGGGCACGCGCAAAAGGCGCGCCGCGACAATCGCGGCGCACCTTTCGGGTACGTCAGGTACGTACTGTGCCGGTGCCTACTCCTGGGCGGCGACGCCCGGCAGGTCCGCGCCGGCGACGGTCACGTCGTGGTCGGGCACAGCCTGACCGGACCGGATCAGGTCGATGCGACCCATGACCTTGGCCCGCAGATCGCTGGGCACGTCATCATGGCCGCAGCAACGCTTGACCAGCTTCTTCACAGCCTGCTCAAGACCGTACTTCTCCAGGCACGGCGAGCACTCCTCGAAGTGCACTTCGAACTTGGTGCAGTCGGCGTCGGGCATCTCACGGTCGAGAAACTCGTAGAGATGGTCCAGGACCTCTGAGCAATCCGTCTCGTGCGGCTCTCCGCAGCTCATGAGCCCGAGCCTTTCGCGTCGTTCGACTCCCCCGCACCGGCCGGGACGAGTCCGCGCTCACGGGCGTAGTCCTCCAGCATGCCGCGCAGTTGACGGCGGCCGCGGTGCAGACGGGACATGACCGTCCCGATGGGTGTTCCCATGATGTCCGCGATCTCCTTGTACGCAAAGCCCTCTACGTCCGCGAGATATACCGCGATGCGGAACTCCTCCGGAATCGCCTGCAGTGCTGCCTTCACGTCCGAGTCCGGCAGGTGGTCCAGGGCCTGCGACTCGGCGGAGCGCAGCCCGGTCGACATGTGCGACTCGGCGCGGGCGAGCTGCCAGTCCTCGATGTCCTCGGCTGCGCTGCGCTGGGGCTCGCGCTGCTTCTTGCGGTACGAGTTGATAAAAGTGTTCGTGAGGATCCGGTACAGCCACGCCTTGAGGTTGGTGCCCTCGCGGAACTGGTGGAAGGATCCGTACGCCTTGGCGTACATCTCCTGCACGAGATCCTCGGCATCGGCCGGGTTGCGCGTCATGCGCAGCGCAGCCGAATACATCTGGTCCAGGTAGCCGAGGGCGTCCCGCTCGAAACGGGCATTGCGCTCGACGGTCGTCTCCTCGGACTGCTCCGCCTGGCCGTCGTCGGTCCCTGCGTCGGTCCCAGTGACCGGACCCACCTCCTCCAACGCTGTGGCGAGGCCGAATGCCGACCCGCTCGAATCGGAGGATAGACGACGATCCCCTCCGCCCGCCGCCCGAGCAGGGGCGGTCCTGGCCGCGGAAAGCACCGTCCACTCCAGGTCAGCGGCGTGCGAGCGGCTCGGGCAGATGGTCGAACCCATGCGACGGACTCCCTACTGCAAGCTGTCTTGACCAACATTTCGACAACCGCCATAACAGTGCGCGCACGCGCATCATTCCCGCAGTCCGCCGACCCAGGTCCGGACGGCGTCGGTGATGGTCCGCAGGGTCTCCTCCTCGCTGATCCCGGCGCGTTTGGGCACGGCAAAACCATGATCGCCGTACGGCACCGCCACGAGTTCGTGGTCCCCCTCGGGGAACTCCTCCGGGCGTCCGAAGGGATCATTGCCCCCTTGTACGACGAGGGTGGGCACGCCCGCGCCGAGCAGCTCGTCCGCGCGGGACTTCTCCGGCCTGCCGGGCGGATGCAACGGGAAGCTCAACGCGAGCACGCCGACGGCCCCGAGCTCCCGCGCGGTCCGGCAGGCGACCCGGGCCCCGGCACTGCGGCCTCCGGCGACGACGGGCAGCCCGCGCTTCTCAAGCACGGGCCAGACCCCGCGCCACCCGGCATCCAGCGTCTTCGGCGCGGGAGCCACCTTCTTTCCGGCCACCCGCCACGGCTGCTCGACAAGCGCCACGGTGACCCCGTCCGCGGGCAGCGCCCGGGCAATGGCCTGCACATCCCGCGCCTCGATCCCGCCCCCGGCCCCATGACTGACGGCCACCACCAGCCGAGCCCGCCTGGCGGACACCCAGGTGACGCGGGCGTCACCGGCGCCGGTCTCTACGATCTCAGTGCCACTCACACGTCCATCCTGCCGCGCCGGAGCGGGACAGGCTCGGACCCGGACCGCGAGGCGGCGCACCGGGGAGTGCGCGCGCGGCGAAACCGCCCACTGGGGTGGAGCGCCGGCCTCAGGGCCGCCCCCGGAGCCGCCCGGCGCCGGGAAGCCGCCGACCCGGCGGTGATTGTGCGCGTGCTCCCCTGGACGGACCGCTCTCGGGACCGCACGGGCGCGAAGCCACCCACTCGCACCGCACGCGAACGCGAAGCCGCCGCGACCCCCGGAGTGGGGCCCGCCCCCAGTTCGGGAAGGGGCGGGCTGGGGAAAACCCCCGGTCAGAACAGCGTGCCCTCCTCCGGGGCCGACAGCTCCTCCAGCAGCTCCGGCCCGTTGTTCCGCACATTGCTCACCGCCGTCGTCACCGCGTACGCCCGCATCAAGCCCTCCGGCGGCGGCTCCAGCAGCGCCCGTACCTGCTCCGGATCCCTCCGCGACGGGGCCAGCCACGCGTCCCACCGGTCGGGCGTCAGCATCAGCGGCATCCGCGGGTGGATGTCCGAAAGCGACCGCGGCCCCTGTGCCGGCGCCACCCCCAGCGGCCCCTTCTCCGCCTCCGTCGTGATCACCGAGCAGGTCGCCCACCACGCCTGCGGATGGTCGTCCGGCAGCGTCCGGTCGCGCCAGAACTCGTACACCCCCGCCATCGCGAAGACCGACCCGTCCGCCGGCGTCACGAAGTACGGCTGCTTCCGCGGGCGCTTCCTCTTGCCCTCGGCCTCGAGTTCCCGCTCCCCCGCCCCGGTCACCCACTCGTAATAGCCGTCCGCCGGCAGAATGCAGCGCCGCGTCAGGAAGGGCCTGCGGAAGGACGGCTTCTCGTGCACCGTCTCCGCCCGCGCATTGATCATCCGCGCACCGCCCTCCGGCGACTTCGCCCACGACGGCACAAGCCCCCACTTCAGCGTCCGCAGCTGGCGAACCGGACGGGGATCACCCACGTCTTTCACAGGGCGTTCGAGGATCGCGTAGACCTCTTTCGTGGGGGCCACGTTCCAGTCGGGCGCCAGCGTCTCCTCCGGCTCCCACTTCTCGACCTCGAAGAGTCCGGTGAGATCTTCGGGTCTACGACTCGCTGCATACCGTCCGCACATAAGTGCCACACTGCCACTCCCGCCCGCCGACCGAGGAGCCGCCCGACAAATGGCCAGCACCCAGTCCGCCGCCGACCTGTGGGACCGCGTCTTCGGCACTCAGCCCGCCCCCGACGAGTGGCTGGTCATCGCCACCGGCCTCGTCGCGCTCGCCGCCGTCGTCCCCCGCCCCATATGGCGTCTGTCACGCAGCGCCGTCACCATCGCCCACGAAGGCGGCCACGGCCTCGTCGCTCTGCTCACCGGCCGCCGCCTGGACGGCATCCGGCTGCACTCGGACACCAGCGGCCTCACCGTCAGCGCCGGCAAGCCGACCGGCCTCGGCATGATCCTGACCGCCGCGGCCGGCTACACAGCGCCGCCCCTGCTCGGCCTCGGCGGGGCCTGGCTGCTCGCCGCGCACCACATCACCCTGCTCCTGTGGCTGACCACCGCCCTGCTCCTCGCGATGCTGGTGATGATCCGCAATGCGTACGGCGCGCTCACCGTAATCGTCACCGGCGCCGCCTTCCTCCTGGTCTCCTGGCTGACAGAACCCGGCGTACAGGCCGCCTTCGCCTACGCCGCCGTCTGGTTCCTGCTGCTCGGCGGCGTACGACCGGCCTTCGAGCTGCAGTCCAAGCGCCGCCACGGCGGGGCCCCCGACTCGGACGCCGATCAGCTCTCCCGGCTGACGCACGTACCCCCCGCGATGTGGCTGTTCCTCTTCCACGCGGTGTCGTTGTGCTCCCTGATCGGCGGCGGCCGCTGGCTGCTGGGCCTCTGACCGGTGTCCGGAGAGCCGCACAGCCCCGCACAACCCCGCGCAGCCCTCTATCACTCCTCGGTTACGCCCCCATTTCGGCGTATTTGATCAAGATCGGGGTCTCCGCCGAGCCACTAAAGTGATGGCCATGACCGAAAGCTCCGTCCACCCCGCCCTCTGGCCCGCCCTCTACGCGACCGGGGCCGTCGAAGCGACGGTCACCGTGCCCGGATCCAAATCGGTCACCAACCGCGCCTTGGTGCTGGCCGCACTCGCCGCCGAGCCGGGCTGGCTGCGCCGCCCGCTGCGTTCCCGCGACAGCTTCCTGATGGCGGAGGCGCTGCGCGCCCTCGGTGTCGGCATCGAGGAGGGCGTGGGCGCCGACGGCGAGGGCGAGACCTGGCGGGTGATCCCGGCCGGCCTGCACGGCCCGGCCTCGGTCGACGTCGGCAACGCAGGCACCGTCATGCGCTTTCTGCCCCCGGTCGCCGCCCTCGCCGACGGCGCGGTCCGCTTCGACGGCGACCCCCGCTCCTACGAACGCCCCCTGAACGGCGTGATCGACGCCCTGCGCGTCCTCGGCGCCCGTATCGACGACGACGGCCGCGGCTCCCTCCCGATGACCGTGCACGGCAGCGGCGCGCTCGACGGCGGGTCGGTCAGCATCGACGCGTCCTCGTCCTCGCAGTTCGTCTCCGCCCTGCTGCTGTCCGCCCCGCGCTTCAACCAGGGCGTGGAGGTACGGCACATCGGCGGCACCCTGCCGTCCATGCCGCACATCCGGATGACCGTCGACATGCTGCGCGCCGTCGGCGCCCAGGTCGACGAGCCGGAGACCGGCGGCGAGCCCAATGTCTGGCGGGTCTCCCCGTCCGCGCTGCTCGGCCGCGATCTGACCGTCGAGCCGGACCTGTCGAACGCCCAGCCGTTCCTCGCCGCCGCGCTGATCACCGGCGGCCGGGTCACCATCCCCGACTGGCCCGAGCGGACCACCCAGCCCGGTGACGCGCTGCGTCGGATCTTCACCGAAATGGGCGGCTCCTGCGAGCTGACCGAGGCGGGTCTGACCTTCACCGGCACCGGCCGTATCCACGGCATCGACACCGACCTCGGCGAGGTCGGCGAGTTGACCCCCGGCATCGCGGCCGTCGCCGCGCTCGCCGACTCCCCCTCCACGCTGCGTGGCGTCGCCCATCTGCGCCTCCATGAGACGGACCGCCTCGCGGCCCTGACCAAGGAGATCAACGAGCTCGGCGGCGATGTCACGGAGACCGAGGACGGCCTGCACATCCGCCCGCGCCCGCTGCACGGCGGCGTCTTCCATACGTACGACGACCACCGGATGGCCACGGCCGGCGCGGTCATCGGCCTCGCCGTCGAGGGCGTGGAGATCGAGAACGTCGCGACTACCGCCAAGACCCTGCCCGACTTCCCGCGGATGTGGGCCGGAATGCTCGGGGCCTGACGAGATGCGCCGCTACGGCAAGAACCCCGACGAGGACGACATCCGCGTCCGCCCCAACCGCAAGGGCAACCGCCCCCGGACCAATATCCGGCCCAAGCACGAGGACGCGATCGAGGGCATGGTCCTGACCGTCGACCGCGGCCGGCTCACCTGCCTCGTCGACGACCGCGTCGTCATGGCGATGAAGGCCCGCGAGCTGGGCCGCAAGGCCGCGGTGGTGGGTGACCGGGTCGGGATCGTCGGCGATCTCTCCGGCGAGAAGGACACCCTCGCCCGCATCGTGCGCATCGAGGAGCGGAAATCCGTCCTGCGGCGCACGGCAGACGACGACGATCCCTACGAGCGTGTCGTCGTCGCCAACGCCGACCAGCTGGCGATCGTCACGGCGCTCGCCGACCCCGAACCCCGCCCGCGCCTGATCGACCGCTGCATCGTCGCGGCGTACGACGGCGGACTCACGCCACTCCTCGTACTGACCAAATCGGATCTGGCCTCGCCCGACGAGCTGCTGGAGAAGTACGGCGCGCTGGGTATCCCCCATATCGTCACCACCCGCGACGAGTTCGTGGACGGCGTCGCCGCCGAGCGGGTCCATGAGCACCTCAAGGGCCGGACCACCGTGTTCGTCGGCCACTCCGGCGTCGGCAAGACAACCCTGGTCAACGCCCTCGTACCGAAGAACCGCCGACGCTCCACCGGCGTGGTCAACGCGGTCACCGGCCGCGGCCGGCACACCACCACATCGGCCCTCGCGCTCCCGCTGGCGGCCGAGGAGGGCGGCTGGGTGATCGACACCCCTGGCGTGCGCTCCTTCGGGCTGCACCATGTCAACCCGTCCCGGGTGATCCTCGCTTTCCCCGATCTCGTACCGGGTACGGAAGGCTGTCCACGGGCATGCAGCCACGACGAGCCGGACTGCGCGCTCGACGACTGGGTGGCCGGGGGGCATGCGGATCCGGCGCGGCTGTACTCACTGCGGCGACTGCTCTCCACCCGGGAGCGACGCGAAGGGGACTGATCCCGCACGTTTGCGGGCCCCCGCTCTTGGTAAGTGCATAATCGCACCAAGTGCGACGAAGCAGTCACCGACTGATGCGGGAGGCACAGATCATGGCGTGGCTGCTGGTGGTGGTCGCTGGATTCCTGGAGACGGGCTTCGCCGTCTGCCTCAAGCTCTCGCACGGTTTCACCCGGCTCTGGCCGACGATCGCGTTCGCCGCCTTCGCACTGGGCAGCTTCGGTCTGCTGACGCTCGCGCTGAGGAAGCTCGATGTGGGGCCCGCGTACGCGGTGTGGACGGGCATCGGCGCCGCGGGCACCGCGATCTACGGAATGGTTTTCCTGGGCGACCTGGTCTCCACCCTGAAGATCGTCTCGATCACACTGGTGATTGTAGGCGTCGTCGGTCTGCAGCTGTCGGGCTCGTCGCACTGACGGTCGCGCTGACAGTCGTACCGACAGCTCCGCCGACGGCCGTACGCACCAGCGGCCCGACCCCTTCGCCGACAGGCGCGATCACATACGAGAGCGCGAGCCGCACCGCCTGCTCGCTGCGGTGGGCGAGCTCGGCCGACTCCTCCTTCGTACGGCTCGGGCGAGACCCCTTCTCCAGCGCGGCCAGCGAGCGGTCGCGTACGGCTGCGACCAGATCGGCAGGGGACGGCAGCCCCGCGTCGGCGCGGCGCTGGGCGGGCGCTTTGGACAGCACGGCGCCCCGGCGGGCGGGCCTCGGCACGGGCAGCCGCTCGCTCCAGCAGCCGGTGAGCAGGGCCCGCAGCAGCGGCTTCGCCCGTGCCTCTCCGACCGTCCACTCGGCGATCGCCACCAGTCGGTCCGCCGCTCCGGTCCGCTCGGCGAGCAGCCGGTCGACACCGTGGAGATACGTATCTGCCTCGCGCCGTGCCAGCCCGCGGGCGAGGCCGTCCTTGCTGCCGAACTCGTTGTAGAGGGTCTGCCGCGAGACCCCGGCGGCAGACGCGACATCGACCATCCGTACCCCTGACCAGGGCAGCTGGGCGAGCGCCATGAGAGCGGCGTTCAGCAAGGACTCTCGCGCTGTAGGCATCGTCGCCTCCCGGGCCATGCGGCTCTCCGGCCATGCGGCCATCCGGCTCTGCAGCCGTGCGCCTCCCAGGCCGTGCGGCGCTGCGCTCAGGGTTGACGGGCCGCCATCCACTGTCAATAGCCATGGCGGACAGGGCCCCGGGATGAGCCCCGTGAGCCCCGATAGAGTGACGACCATGCCCGACTACCACGACGATCTGCGTCTCGCCCATGTCCTCGCGGACGCCGCCGACGCCGCCACGATGGACCGGTTCAAGGCGATGGACCTGAAGGTCGAGACCAAGCCGGACATGACGCCGGTGAGCGAGGCCGACAAGTCGGCGGAGGAGCTGATCCGCGGACAGCTGCAACGGGCCAGGCCACGCGACGCGATCCTCGGCGAGGAGTACGGCATCGAGGGCACGGGCCCGCGCCGCTGGGTCATCGACCCGATCGACGGTACGAAGAACTATGTGCGCGGCGTGCCGGTCTGGGCGACGCTGATCTCCTTGATGGTGCAGGGCGAGGGCGGCTACCAGCCCGTCGTGGGCGTGGTGTCGGCCCCGGCGCTGGGCCGCCGCTGGTGGGCCGCACAGGGCGGCGGCGCGTACACCGGGCGCAGCCTGACATCCGCGACCCGGCTACGGGTCTCCAAGGTCGGCCGGATCCAGGACGCGTCGTTCGCGTACTCCTCGCTGAGCGGCTGGGAGGAGCAGGGGCGGCTCGACGGATTCCTGGACCTGTCCCGGGCCTGCTGGCGCACCCGCGGCTATGGCGACTTCTGGCCGTACATGATGGTCGCCGAGGGTTCGGTGGACATCTGCGCGGAGCCGGAGCTCTCGCTGTGGGACATGGCGGCGACCGCGATCGTCGTACAGGAAGCGGGCGGATCCTTCACCGGCCTGGACGGACGCCGGGGCCCGCACAGCGGAAACGCGGCCGCGTCCAACGGTTTGCTCCACGAGGAGCTGCTGGGATACCTGAATCAGCGCTACTGACGGGCGTATTTGACGGGCACCTACACCCTTCCAACCGGCTGTGCCTGCCCTCTTGCTGCCACCCCGTGGGACTGAGACTCTGAAGGTCCCCACACTTGTGAACTTGTGAATCGGTTCTCGAACGACCGAACACCAAGGAGGTGGCTCCATCCATGCTCGTCCGTGACGCCATGAGCACGGTGGTCCTCACCATCGGACCCGCACACACACTCCGCCAGGCAGCGTGCCTGATGGCCTCGCGCCGTATCGGCGCCGCCGTCGTACTCGACACCGACGCCGGCGGGCTCGGCATTCTGACCGAGCGCGACGTTCTGAACTCGGTGGGCGCGGGGCAGGACCCCGACCTCGAGAACGCCGGCGCCCACACCACCACCGACGTCGTCTTCGCCGCGCCGTCCTGGACCCTGGAGGAGGCCGCGGAGGCCATGACGCACGGAGGGTTCCGGCATCTGATCGTGCTCGACGGCGACGGGCCTGTCGGCATCGTCTCCGTACGCGACATCATCCGGTGCTGGGCCCCGGCGAGGCGGCACCCGGCGAGGCTCGTCGGCTAGCACGCGCACCAGCCGGTCAGCGCGCCCAACCGTCGGCGCACACAAGCGGGCGGCCGGGCAACACCGACCGGACACACGCCGACCGGACAAACGCCGAGTGGACTCACGCGACTGGGCACACAAGAGGGCCGGACCCCCTGGACAGGGATCCGGCCCTCTGTTCTACGGCAAGCGCCCGTCAGCCACGCAGGGCCTGGACCGCGGCCTCCAGCCGCTTGCCGAGGTCGCCGTCGGCCTGACGGAAGTTGTTGACCGCGCGCTCGGCGATGTCGTCGCGCGACACCTTCGAGATGAACCCGGCGAGGTTCTCGATGAGGCGGCCCTTCTCGTCTTCCGACATCAGCCGGTAGAGGTTGCCCGCCTGCACGAAGTCGTTGTCCTCGGCGTGCGCGGGAGCCTCGTGGTTGCCGGTGTCACCGGTGACGGGGGTCGACACCCACAGCGGCCTGTCCGTCTGGAAAGGGCCGCCGAAGCTGTTCGGCTCGTAGTTCTTGGTTCCCTTGTGGCGACCGTCGTACAGGTAGCCGTCACGGCTGTTGGTGCGCGCCTCGGTGGCGTGCGGGCGGTTCACCGGCAGGTGGTCGGCGTTGATGCCGACGCGGTAGCGGTGGGCGTCGCCGTACGCGAAGAGCCGGCCCTGCAGCATCTTGTCGGGCGACGGGCCGATGCCCGGCACGAAGTGCGCGGGGCTGAAGATCGACTGCTCGACCTCCGCGAAGATGTTCTCCGGGTTGCGGTTGAGCTCCAGCTTGCCGATCTCGATCGGCGGGTAGTCCTCGTGCGGCCAGACCTTCGTCAGGTCGAACGGGTTGAAGCGGTACGTGGCCGCCTCGGCCGCCGGCATGATCTGCACCTGCACGGTCCAGGACGGGAAGTCACCGCGCTCGATGGCCTCACGCAGGTCGCGCTGGTGCGAGTCCGGGTCCACGCCGGAGAGGCGGTTGGCCTCGTCGGTGGTGAGGTTCTTGATGCCCTGGTCGGTCTTGAAGTGGTACTTGACCCAGAAGACCTCGCCGGCCTCGTTGTTCCACTGGTACGTGTGGGAGCCGTAGCCGTTCATGTGGCGCAGCGTCGCCGGGATGCCACGGTCGCCGAAGAGCCAGGTCACCTGGTGGGTCGATTCCGGGCTGAGGCCCCAGAAGTCCCACACATTGTCGGCTTCCTGCGAACCCGTGTAGGGGTCGCGCTTCTGCGTGTGGATGAAGTCCGGGAACTTGATGGCGTCCTTGATGAAGAACACCGGGGTGTTGTTGCCGACGAGGTCGTAGTTGCCCTCTTCGGTGTAGAACTTCAGCGCGAAGCCGCGGGGGTCGCGCACGGCGTCGGCGGAGCCGAGGTTGCCGGCGACGGTGGAGAACCGGAGGAAGGTCTCCGTCTGCTTGCCCACCTCTGAGAGGAACTTCGCACGCGTCCACTGCGATACGTCGCGGGTCAGCGTGAAGGTGCCGTACGCGCCGGCGCCGCGCGCGTGCACGATGCGCTCCGGGATCCGCTCACGGTTGAAGTGCGCGAGCTTCTCGAGAAGAGCCTGGTCCTGGACGAGAACCGGACCGCCGACGCCCGCGGTCTCGCTGTTCTGATTGTCGCCGACCGGCGCGCCGGCCTCCGTAGTGAGCGGTCCCTGCGTCACATGCGCCTCCTGCGTCATAACTGCGAGTCCTGTTCCTTGGCGTTTGCCTGGTCTCGATCCTACAATGGACTTTGTCTAAGTCAAGGGAACATCCAAAGTCACACACGTTCGGGACCTGGGTCCCACCACTGTTAGGCTGGTCCTTATGAGTGACCTGTTGGAACGACTTCGCGAACGCGGCTGGCGCCTGACCGCCCAGCGGCGTGTCGTGGCAGAGGTCCTCGACGGCGACCACGTCCACCTGACGGCCGACGAGGTGCACGCGCGCGCCGTGCAGAGGCTCCCCGAGATCTCCCGGGCGACGGTGTACAACACGCTGGGCGAGCTGGTCAGCCTTGGCGAAGTCCTGGAAGTCTCAACGGACCGCCGCGCCAAGCGCTACGACCCGAACGCCCACCAGCCGCACCAGCACCTGGTCTGCGCCCAGTGCGGCGCCATCCGGGACGTCCACCCCTCGGGCAACCCGCTGGCGGACCTTCCGGACACGGAGCGCTTCGGCTTCACGGTCTCCGACGTGGAGGTCACCTACCGCGGCACGTGCCCGAACTGCGCGTCGGCCTGAGGCCGGCCTGAGACTTACGCATCCGAAGGGCCCGGCACCGATGAGGTGCCGGGCCCTTCACGTTTGCGCGGCGTAGGGCCCCTGGCAACAGCACGCGTCCTTCGCGGATCCGCGGCGTACGGCACGCAATGTGCCGCTCGGCTCGACGATCACGCATGGCCCTCGCGGACCCGCGGTGCAGGCACCCGGACATACGACGAAGGCCCGGATCCTGTATGGATCCGGGCCTTCGTCTGTCAGTAGCGGGGACAGGATTTGAACCTGCGACCTCTGGGTTATGAGCCCAGCGAGCTACCGAGCTGCTCCACCCCGCGTCGGTAAACACGACCTTACGGCACCCCGTCGACCAGCGCAAATCGATATGCACCGCTACACCGCGCTACGCCGTGAGCTCCTGGTGCAGCGCCTCGCGCAGCCGCGCGGCCCGCTCCGCCACCTCGGCGGGGCCCAGCTCGACGGCACGCGCGCACCACCGCTGGCCCTCGGTCAGCTCACCCCTGCGGGCGGCGAGCAGCGCCAGGCGCAGCGCGGCCCTGCCGTGCCCCGCGCGGGCGGCGCGGGACCACCACAGGGCAGCCTCACGCTCGCTGCCCTCGCGGGCGAGGAGCAGCCCGAGGTTGAACGCGCCGTTGCGGCTGCCCGCCTCGGCCGCCTCCCGGTACCAGCGGGCGGCCTCGGCCATGTCGCCGCGGGCGGCTGCGAGCATCCCGACACGTACCTGGGCACGACGGTGCCCCATCTCGGCGGCGCGCTCGTACCACTCCTCGCACTCGCTCTTCTCGGCCACCGGCTCGCCGAGCGCGGGCGGCCCGGGCGGCGGCTGGCGCGAGTCGAGCACGGTGGCGAGCCGGAAGGCGGCCTCGGCGCTGCCGCCGCCCGCCGCGCAGCGCAGATGACGCTCGGCGGCCTGCTCGTCGCCGTCCCTGAGCAGCGCGATGCCGACCTGGAGGGCGGCCTCGGTGTGGCCGGCCGCCGCTGCCCGCTCGTACCAGGTCAGGGCCGTACGGTCGTCGTCGCGACCGACGTGGAGGATGCCCAGGTTGAAGGCGGCGTCGACGCTCCCGGCCTCGGCCGCCTTGGAGAACCAGGGCTCGGCGCCGGTCGCGTCGCCCGCCTGCAGGAGCAGTACGGCGAGCGCGTTGGCGGCTTCGCGGTGCCCGGCGTAGGCGGCGCGGCGGTACCACTGCTCGGCCTGCGGCGTACGGTCCTGGGCAGCGCAGAGCAGCCCCAGGTTGTACGCGCCGTTGACGTCGCCCGCGTCCATGGCGGCGCGGTACCAGCGCTCGGCGGTCTGCTGCTCGCCTCGGGCGGCATGCAGCGCGCCCAGGGCGTTGGCGGCATTGCCGTCGCCGTCCTGGGCAGCACGCAGCCACCAGACGGCGGCGCTCTCCTCGTCGCCGGCATCCCGCAGCAGAAACCCGAGCGCGCAGGCGGCACGGGCCTCGCCGTCCTTTGCGGCGGTGAGGTACCAGCGGCCGGCCTCCTTGAGCTCGCCGCGCTGCTCGAGGATCGCGCCGAGGTGCAGCGCGGCCCGCCGATGCCCACGGGCGGCGGCCTGCTGGTACCACTGCGCCGCCTCGTCGAGTACGGACAGCTCAGCCCGATCGCCGAGCTCGCCGCTCGCGCCGTCCTCGCCGACAGGCCCAGTGGCGACGTCCCCGGCACCGGAACCGCTCCGCTGCGCGAGTCCGGCGCGCGAGCCTGCCGCGGCCGTCGCGCCACGGTCCTGGCGCGCGGAAGCACTGCCCGCCGAATCCACCCGGGCCGTGGCGGCCGAGCCGCTCACGGGGGCGCCGCCCCCGGCACCGCGCCCGGCACCGCGCCCGGAAACGACGGCGCCGGAACCCGAGATCACGGCGTCGGAAGCGGAGAGCGCCCTCCTGCAGGCGCCCTCGGCGTCGCGCGCCGCGGGCCCCGAGCGTCCCATCACCAGGGCCACGGCCCCGCCCGCTCGGGCCTCCTGTGCCGCCCGGCGCTCCAGCGCGCGGGCGAGCCGGTAGGCGGCCTCGCGGTGCCCCTGCTCCGCCGCCGCGCGCAGCCAGCGCTCCGCGCCCGCATCGCCGCGGTGCTCCAGCAGATCGGCGAGAGCGTATGCGCCCAACGCGTGCCCCTGCTCGGCGGACTGGCGCAGCCAGTACTCCGCGGCGGGCTCGTCGCCGCGCTCGCGGAAGTGCCGTCCCAGCGCGTGCGCCGCAGCAGCGGAACCGGCGACGGCGGCGATACGCCACCACCCGGCCGCCTCGTCGGCGTATCCCCTCTGATGGAGCAGAACACCCAGATTGTTCGCGGCGGCACGGTCGCCCTCGGCGGTCGCGGCACGCAGATAGGCCTCGGCGCCGTCGAGATCGCCTCGCCGCAGCAGAAGCGCGCCGAGCACACTCATCGACGCGGTGTCGCCGCCTTCGGCCGCGCGCCGGTGGCGTGCCTCGGCCCCAGCGGTCTCCACCGGGTCGACGCCCGCATCGCTGCCCGCACCGTCAGTGTTGTGAGTGTTGTCAACGTTGTCAGTGTTGACAACGGCGTTGGCAGGACTGGTCGCGTCCGCCACCTTTCCGGCATGCCGGTGCACAAACCGCCCTGTCTCCAACAGAGTTGCCCTGTCCCCCATAAATTCCATCGTCGCACCACCTGCAACCCGCGTACACCTGGTATACCGCAGCCAGTGAGGTCACTTCAGCGTTTTGTCGACTTGCCCACAGAGAGATAAGTCAAACACGCTCGACCCCAACTCCCCCCACGCGGCACACAGTTCTCACCAGCAGCACATACGCACGAAGAGGGCCCGGATCCTCAAAGGATCCGGGCCCTCTTTCTTTTCAGTAGCGGGGACAGGATTTGAACCTGCGACCTCTGGGTTATGAGCCCAGCGAGCTACCGAGCTGCTCCACCCCGCGTCGTTGTGTTGCAACCGTACCACGACGCGGGATGGTGCCTGCTCAGCGGCCCTATGGGGTGGTCTTCGGTGCGGGACTGGCCTGCGCCGCCGCGGCTCGCGCCAGCGCATCCTGCAGGGCAGCCTGCGCCTTGCCGTACGCCTCCCAGTCCGTCGGCTTCTTCTCCAGCGCCGCCTCGGCGTCGTCGTATGCCTTCTGGGCGTCCGCGATCGCAGCCTTCAGCGCCGCGTCACCGGTCGCCGGCGGCGGCTTGGTGGTGTCGCCCGGCGGTGGTGTCGTCGTCGGTGGCTGCTCCGCGCCCTCCTGCAGGAAGACGGCGTTGAGCGCCTCCGTGAGGCTGTCCTTGAAGACCGGCTTGCCTCCGCCGTACGCGACGGCGACCTTCTTCAGCAGCGGATAGTTGGCGCTTCCGCCTCGTGCGTACACCGGCTCGATGTAGAGGAACCCGCCATCGAGCGGCACCGTCAGCAGGTTGCCGTACTCGATGTCCGAGTCGGTGCCCCTGAGGTCCCGGACGAAGGTCGCCACCTCGGGCACACCGTTGAGTTCACTCTGCACCTGTTGTGGCCCTTGGACGGTCTCGGTGACTCTCAACAGCCTTATCGCGCCGTAGTTCTTGCTGGTGGCGTCGGCGTCGACGGCCATGAACGCACCCAAGTTGGGCCGTCCGGCCGGTGTGAACGTCGTCGTCAGCGAGAACTTCTGGCTCTTCTCCCCGGGCATCTTCAGGCTCAGGTAGTACGGCGGGACGGCACTGGTGTCCTTGTTCGTCGGGTCGTCCGGCACCTGCCAGGCATCACTGCCGCTGTAGAACTGCTCGGCCTCGGTGACGTGGTACCTGGTGAGCAGCTCACGCTGCACCTTGAACATGTCCTGCGGGTACCGCAGATGGGCCTTGAGCGCCGGCGCGATGTCGCTCTTGGACTTCACCGTGCCGGGGAATGCCTTCATCCAGGTCTTGAGCACCGGGTCTTCGGTGTCCCACTGGTACAGGTTGATTGTGCCGTCGTACGCGTCGACGGTGGCCTTCACCGAGTTGCGGATGTAGTTGACCTGGTTCTGCTGGGCGACGACCGCGCGCTGATTGGTGGTCAGCGAATCGGCCGTGGTGTCCCCCAGCGTCGTACGCGAGGCGTAGGGGTAGCCGTTGGTCGTGGTGTACGCGTCGACGATCCACTGGATGCGGCCGTTGACGACCGCCGGGTAGGCGTCGCCGTCGATGGTCAGCCAGGGGGCGACCGCCTCGACGCGCTCCTTGGGCGTGCGGTTGTAGAGAATCCGCGAACCGTCGCCGACAGCTCCCGAGTAGAGAATCTGCGGCTCGCTGAAGGCGACGGCGTACGCGGCGCGGTTCAGCGGGCTGGAGAGGTTGACCCCGCTCTTGCCCTTGTAGCTGGTGGTCTCCTCGCCGTTCTTCTCGTAGTCGAGCTCCTTTTGCGGGCCGCCGACGATGGAGTACTGCTCGGTCTTCTCGCCGTAGTAGATCCGCTGCTCGTACTTGCCGAGCTGCCCGGTGGTGGGCAGCCCGGACTCGGTGAAGTCCGGCGAACCGACGGTGCCCTGGTCGGGGTCCGTGATGGTGTTCGTGCCCTTGGCCGCGATCGCGCCATAGCCATGGGTGTACGTGAAGTGGTCATTGATCCAGTTGCGCTTCTGGATGCCCGTGATGTTGAGCTCACGCAGACCGATGACCGTGTCCTGCGGCCTGCCGTCGGTGCCGGTGTACCGGTCGACGTCCAGAGTCGCGGGGAACTGGTAGTACTTGCGCTCCTGCTGGAGCTGCTGGAAGGCGGGCGAGACGACGTTGGAGTCGACCAGGCGGTAGCTGGCCGCCGTGGTGGCGTCGGTGCGCTGCTGGGCCTTCCGCTTGGGGTCGCCCTTACCGGAGTAGTCCTCGGGCTTGGCCTTGTCGATGCCGTACGCGTGCCGCGTGGCCTCGATGTTCTTCTTGATGTACGGACTTTCCTTGGCCTGCTCGTTCGGCTGGACCTGGAACTTCTGCACGATCGCCGGGTAGAGGCCGCCGATGAGGATCGCCGACAGGACCATCAGACCGAAGCCGATCACCGGCAGCTGCCAGGTGCGGCGCCAGAGCGTCGCGAAGAAGAGCACGGCGCAGATGACGGCGATGCAGAAGAGGATCGTCTTCGCCGGGAGGTAGGCGTTGGCGTCGACGTACCGCAGGCCCGTCCAGTTGCCGGCCGCCTTGAAGTCGCTGGACTTCACCGCGAGGCCGTACCGGTCGAGCCAGTACGCCACGGCCTTGAGCGAGACGAAGACGCCGAGCAGCACCGAGAGATGGCCGGTGGCCGCGCCCGTCGCCCGGGCGCCGGGGCTGGTGATGCGCAGTCCGCCGTACAGATAGTGCGTGAGGGCGGCGGCGATGAGCGAGAGCACGGCGGCCGCGAAGCCGAAGCCGAGCAGGAACCGGTACCAGGGCAGGTCGAACGCGTAGAACGACACGTCCATCTGGAACTGCGGGTCCTTCTGGCCGAAGGAGACGCCGTTGACCCACATCAGCCAGGTCCGCCACTGACCGGTGGCGGACGCTCCGGCGATCAGCCCGACAAGAGCGGTGATCCCGAGGAGCACCCACTTCTTGTACGGGGCGATGCTCATCCGGTACCGGTCAAGGCTCTGCTGCTCGAGCGACATCGCGCTCAGCGGCGGGCGCAGCCGGTGCGCGAGCCAGATGTTCAGGCCGACAGCCGCGGCCATCAGCAGGCCGAAGACCGCGAACAGTCCGACCTTGGTCCACAGGGTGGTGGTGAAGACGGACGAGTAGTGAACCGATCGGTACCAGAGCCAGTCGGTCCAGAACCCGGCGAACATGACGAACACCATGGCCAGCACGGCCAGGACGCCCAATGTCATGAGCAGGGTACGGATACGCCGGGACGGCCGGCCCACTCTGATCCGTGGCCCGGTCGGGCCTCCGCCGCGGTCCGGCATCTGGAAAGCCAACGTGCGCACCTCGAAGTTCGCGGTCGTGTGAAACGGGCCCCGCGATCGTAGAGCCCACTACTGCAACTTACTGAGGCTTTACCTAGTTCCCGTCTCGGGGTCGAAAGGAGGCAGGATATTAGCCATGTCCAACGATTCCCCCTCCAGTTCCAGCCCATCCGACCAGCCGACTCCGGCCTCGGGCCCGATCGCCGCGACCCCGCTGACCCGCGCAGTGCTCGAAATCGACGAATACGCATCCGGGCTCGGCTGGGACCAGCCGGCCCGGCTCTTCGCGCTCGTCGACACCGCGCAACTGCGTTCCCAGGAGCCGGGCCTCGCGGCCCAGCTCGGCCTCGACAGCGAGGAGGCGGCCGCGCCGCTGACCCCGATCGAGCAGGACGAGATCCCGGCCGGCACACCGCTCGACGAGTTCTTGGCCACCATCGCCTGGCCGGACGCGGTGGCCGGCTGCGCGCTCACCGTGGAACGCCAGATGCTCCCGCCGTCGGCGGAGGCCTCCGTCCCGGACGGCCTCGATGACGACGCCCTCACCAAGTGGGTCGCGGCCCATCCGGACCGCCAGGAGGTCCGGATGACGGTGGCGGTCCTCCGCGACGGCGCCCGTGAATCGGCGCTGCGCCTGCGCGAGAAGGACTCCGCAAAGGAGGTCCTGACGGGCTCGGCCCTGGTCCCGGGCCTCGCGGCGGCGCTTGAGACGACGTTCGAGGCGTAACAGGACGAACTGACACCACGAAGGAAGCTGCCGTACCGGGTCGGCAGGACCGGGTACGGCGGTTCGCCATGGTCGGCCCGGCATGCCTTCGGACGCCGAGCCCGGCGCCGCGGCAGGGCGCGCGGGGCGGGACAGTGGCCAAGCCGCGGGCAGCGGCGCGGGCGACGGCCCGGCAGGCGAAGGAGCGCTCTGAGCCGACCCGCGAAAGCGGCGCGGACGCGGTGAGCGGGGAGGACCCGGCCGGACCACGGGGCCGCTGCAGCGGAGCTCAGCGCGGGGCGGGCTTGCGGCGGCTCGAAGCAGCCGCCGCGGCAGCGGCTCGGAACGGCAAGCGGCCGGCCGCGGGCGACTGCCCGAGCAGGCGCGCGGGGCGCGCTTAGGTCGAGGCCGGCGGCGCGAGGGGCACCGCCGGGGCGGCGCCGGCGCTGACGCAGGAGGCCCGCCAAGACCCCGGCGTCAGCTTGCCGAGCAGCCCACGAGGCCCGCCGTGTCCCCCGACTTGATCTTCTCCAGCGACTTCGCCGCGTCGTCGATCGTGTTCACCTTCACCAGCGTCAGCCCGTCCGGAATGTCCGACGCCGCCGTCGCGCAGTTCTCACCCGGCGTCAGGAAATACTCCGCGCCCGCATTGCGCGCCCCTACAAGCTTCATCTCGATCCCGCCGATCGGACCGACCTTCCCCTGGTCGTCGATCGTGCCGGTACCTGCCACGAACTTCCCGCCCGTGAGGTCCCCCGGCGTCAGCTTGTCGACGATCCCGAGCGCGAACATCAGACCTGCGCTGGGACCCCCCACATCCGCCAGATTGATGTTGATGGCCAACGGGAAGGTGTGGTCGGTCCCGGCATGGATGCCGACGATCGCCCGGTCGCCCTTGTCCGCCTTCACCGTGGTGATCGTGACCTTTTCGGTCCCCTCGGGCTCCTTGCCCGCCTTCTCCGCCGCGGCCGCCTCCTTCGCGGGGACGATCGTGAAGACCACGTCCTCGCCGGGCTTGTGCTTCACGACGAGCTTGGCCACGTCGCCGGGCTCCTTCACCGACGTACCGTCAACGGCGCGAATGACATCGCCCGCGTGCAGCCGGTTCTCCGAAGGCGTGTCCTTGAGGACCGTGGAGACCACGACCCGCGACTTCACCGGGACCTTCAGCTGCTTCAGCGCGGCCACCTTGGCGCTCTCCTGCGACTGGGTGAACTCCTCGGCGTTCTCCTGAGTCGACTGCTCCTCGGTCTTCCCGTCCGGGTAGAGCGTGTCGTGGGGCACGACCACGTTGTCGTGGGCCAGCCAGCCGTACACCGCCTCGACGAGGTTCATCTTGTAGTCCGCACCGGTGACCCGGACCGTCGTCATATTGAGATGGCCGGTCGCCGGGTACGTCTTGCGGCCGGAGATCTGCAGGACCGGCTCGCCACCAGCCTCGCCGAGAGTGTTGACCGTCGGTCCGGGCGACATCTCCGAATACGGCACAGTGATGAACACCCCTGCGCAGAGCAGCGCGATGAAAGTCAGGGTGGAGGCGAGCATCGTCGCGGTGCGGCGTGGCATGGAACGACAGTACGGGACAGGTCTGTCAGACCGCTGTCGGGGCCGCTACGTACGGGCACTTGGCAATCGCGTACGGTCCGCGGCGGGTCACCTGAGTCAAGCAGCGTCAGTACCGGAGTCTGTTTTCTCCATCGCGTCGCGGAACCGCGCATAACCGGCAAGCTCGGCGACATCCCCGGTCGTCCGGTTCCGGGAAGCCCAGCTTCCCCATATCGCAGCGCCGACGGCAGCGAAAAGCGGAATCAGCAACCAGGCAAGTGCTGCCATCGCGACCTCCCTACCCCATGAGCAAACGCACCTGAATGATCAGCAGACTAGTCATCCGCAGATTCAACGCTCAGGCCAGGGGTGCGGTTACGCAAATCGGGGCGCATGGGAGCCGACCGGGTTTCAGCAGGCCTCGACCCGCTCACCGCCTCAGCAGGCGCCGACCCACTCCTCCGTGCCGTCGGAGAATTTCTGGTGCTTCCAGATGGGCACCTCGTGCTTGAGGTCGTCGATCAGCTTTCGGCAGGCCTCGAAGGCCTCCCCGCGGTGCGGGCACGACACGGCGACGACGACGGCCAGATCACCGACTGCCAAGTCACCCACACGGTGGACGGCGGCAAGCGCCCGAACGGGGAATTCCGCCGTGACCTTCTCGGCGACACGACGCATCTCCGCCTCGGCCGTGGGGTGGCAGGAGTACCCCAGCGTGTCGACATCGGCTCCGCCGTCGTGATTGCGCACGGTGCCGACGAAGAGCGCGGTGCCGCCCGCCGCGTCGTCGCCGACGGCTGCGAAGACCTCGTCGACGGAGAGCGGGGTGTCGCGGATCGCGAGCAGGCGGATGGGGTCGTTCGCCGCCTGCTCGCCGGGGTGGTCGTACCTGCTTGCCATGCCGTCCATCGTGCCGTACGCCACTGACATCGCGGAACAGCACCTTCGACCGGCCGCGAACACGCCTGCTCGGAGCCTCCTACAGGCGGCGCCGCGCCTTGCGCGCACGCCGCACCAGCGCGGCCGTGCCGAGCAGCGCGACCGTCGCACCCGCGGCGCCCGCAGCTGTCGCGTCCTTGCGGCCCAGGCGGCGGCCGGCGACCGTGTGGCGCCCCTCCACCTCCTCCAGCAGCGCGGCGAGGACCTCCTCGTTCGTCCACTGGGGCCGCCAGCCGGCGTCGTGGAGGCGGCTCACGCTGACCACCCAGGGGTGCATGGTGTACGCCAGGTCCCCGGCCGGGGACGGGGTGAGCCCGATCCGGTGCAGTCGGGCCGCCGCGCCCAGGGCGACCGCCGAGGGCAGCTCCATCCGGCGGATGCCGCTGAGCTCCTCGACCTCCTCCTGCTCCAGCCAGCCGTCGCAGCCGACCGCCAGCTCGCCGTCCACCTTCTCCAGCGCGGCGTACTCCAGCGCGCTCACCAGGTCCTCGACATGACAGAACTGCCAGGTGGGACGGGATCCGGCGACCACAAGGAGCCGTGGCGACTCGAAGTAGCGGGTCAGCGCGGTGTCAGTACCGCCCACCAGGACGGCGGGCCTTACCACCGTGACGTTGAGCCCGGGGTGGGCGCGCGGCGCGCGGCGGCTCAGACGTTCGATCTCCAGTAGGTCGCCGACGCCCGTGGCCTCGGCGGTGGCACGCAGTTCCGCGTCCTCCGACAGGGGGATGTCGTTGTCCGGCAGCGCGCCGTAAACCATCGCCGACGTGCACAGGACGACCCGGTGGACACCGGCCGCCGCAGCGGCGGTCAGTACGGTCTGTGTACCGCGCACGTTGTACGCCGTACGGGCGGCGGAGTCGGTCTCCAGGTCGAGGTCGAGCGCCAGGTGCACGACCACGTCCGCGCCGCGCAGTTTCTCGGCGATGGCCGGATCCCGCACGTCGAGAATGTGCCACTGCGCCTCGAAAACCTCGCCCCGGCGCTCGTCGATCGCGATGACCTGCTTGATCTCCTCGGACGCGGCGAGACGCCGGGTGAGCAGTTCGCCGACCCCGGAGGCGGCGCCGGTGACCGCGACGACGGGGCCACGGCCGGCCGACCCGCGGCCTGAGGTCGGGGTTGAGGGGTTTCGCGCTGCGCGAACCTGCGGATCTGGGGAACTCACCAGGCGTCTCCAGCGGTTGTCTTCAGTACGAACGCGAATGACGCGTGCGCACCAGGTGGCGTCCATCCTGCCGCAGGCCAAGAGTCGGCGGAGCACCCGAGCCCATATGGGGCCCGGATGTCTACGCTGGGTGGTGTTGTCGGGCATTCGCCGTCGGCAGGAAGCCGGCGGCCCTACGAGCCGAGGAACCCCGTGAGTGACACCCCATTCGGATTCGGCCTTCCGCCGGAGGAGCCGGAGAACGGCGACGAGGGCAAGAAGAAGGATCCCGCCGGAGGTGGCCAGGGCTCCGGCGGGCCGTCACCGACAAACCCTTTCGGTTTCGGGGAAGGCGCGGACAATCCGTTCGCCGCGATGTTCGGCTCCCTGAACCCCAATGACCTGGGCGCGGCGTTCCAGCAGCTCGGCCAGATGCTGAGCTACGAGGGCGGTCCCGTGAACTGGGACATGGCCAAGCAGATCGCGCGCCAGTCGGTCTCCCAGGGCACACAGGACGGCACCAAGGACAGGAGCGTGGGCCCGGCCGAGCGGACCGCGGTCGAGGAGGCCGTGCGCCTCGCCGATCTGTGGCTGGACAACGTGACGTCCCTGCCCTCCGGCGCGAGCACCGCCGTGGCGTGGAGCCGCGCGGAGTGGGTCGAGGCGACGCTGCCCGCGTGGCAGCAGCTTGTCGATCCGGTCGCCGAGCGCGTCGGCCTGGCCATGGGCGATGTGCTGCCGGAGGAGATGCAGGCCATGGCGGGCCCGCTGATCGGCATGATGCGCTCCATGGGCGGCGCGATGTTCGGCCAGCAGATCGGGCAGGCCGTGGGCGTGCTGGCGGGCGAGGTGGTCGGCTCGACCGACATCGGCCTGCCGCTCGGCCCGGCCGGCAAGGCCGCGCTGCTGCCGCTGAACATCGAGACGTTCGGCAAGGACCTCGGTGTGCCGAAGGAGGAGGTGCGGCTGTATCTGGCCCTGCGCGAGGCCGCCCACCAGCGTCTCTTCGCCCATGTGCCCTGGCTGCGGTCGCATCTGTTCGGTGCGGTAGAGGCGTACGCCCGCGGGATCAAGGTCGACACGAGCAAGCTGGAGGACGTGGTCGGCCAGTTCGACCCCTCGCACCCCGAGCAGCTGCAGGATGCCCTCCAGCAGGGCATGTTCCAGCCCGAGGACACCGCGGAGCAGAAGGCGTCGCTGGCCCGTCTGGAGACCGCGCTCGCGCTGGTCGAGGGTTGGGTGGACGCGGTGGTGCACGAGGCCGCGTCCAGGCGGCTGACCTCGGCGGACGCCCTGCGCGAGACGCTGCGCAGGCGGCGCGCCTCCGGCGGTCCCGCCGAGCAGACCTTCGCGACCCTCATCGGCCTTCAGCTGCGTCCGCGCCGGCTGCGGGACGCCTCGCGGCTGTGGGCCTCGCTCACGGACGCGCGGGGTGTGGACGGGCGCGACAGCCTGTGGGAGCACCCGGACATGCTGCCGACGGCCACGGATCTGGACGACCCGGACGGCTTTGTGCACCGTGAGCAGCTCGACTTCTCGGAGCTGGACAAGATGCTCGGCGAGGCGGCGGGCGGCGGAAAGCCGAACCTCGACAAGGACAAGGGCTCCGGCAAGGACGACCAGGGCGCCGAGGGTGACAAGGACGACGAGGGCGACAAGGACCAGTGAGCCTGCATGACGACGCCGCTTTCGTACTGAAGAGCTACGAGCATCAGGAGGAGCTGCGACAGCTCTATCTCGACCATCTGGCAGCGCACCCGGACGGGATGTGGAAGGCCTGCGAGGCCGGGCATGTCACGGCGAGCGCGCTGGTCGTCGAATCGGAGCGCGGGCGGGTGCTGCTGACGCTGCACAAAAAGCTCGGCATGTGGCTGCAGATGGGCGGCCACTGCGAGCCGGATGACGCGACCCTGGCGGACGCCGCTCTGCGCGAGGCCACGGAGGAGTCCGGGATCCGAGGGCTGACGCTGCTGCCCGGCGGTCCCGTGCGGCTGGACCGGCATGCGATTCCGGCGCCCTGCCACTGGCATCTCGATGTGCAGTACGCGGCGTTGGCGCCGGCCGGGGCGGTCGAGGAGATCAGTGATGAGTCACTGGATCTGCGCTGGTTCGCTTACGACGAGGTGGCGGACGTTGCCGACGAGTCGGTCGTGCGACTGCTGGAGCGTACCCGCGCGGCACTGTGACTGAGCACGGGTAAGGGGCGGTCTCCACGGAGACCGCCCCTTACCCGTGCTCTCACCCGTGTGTCCTTGCTCGTCAGCTCCAGGCGTTGTTCTGGTTCTGGGCGTGGGCGCCCTGCTGACCCATGCCGTACTGCGCGCGCAGGCCCTGTCCGATCTCCGCGGCCTGTGGCGGCATGACCTCGCTGGGCTGCACAAGCGCGAAGCCCTGGCCGAGGAAGCTCAACTCCCAGCCCTCGCCGGTGTTGCCGCGCCTTCGGCGCACGCCGGACGAGTGCGTCTGCGCCTGCATCTGGACCCGAAGTGCGGAGGACCAGGCGACGATCGCGTCGGCGTCGACACTGACGTACTTGTCCGGCGTGACCTGCATCATCAGCGGCTGGCCCGAGGTCATCAGCGCGACCTTGCCGCGGCCGGAGATATTGAGCTGGTACTTACCGGAGCCAGAGATTCCGTACTGGCTGTCCACCGCTATGACCTCGGTGTGCAGCGTGGAGTCGAGCGCCAGGACGTAGGCGCTGTCGACCGTCATGCCCTCCTGGTCGACGTCCACGACATGGACGTACTGCGCGAGGTTGGCGAAGTAGACAGTGCCCTGCCCGGAGCAGCGCATCAGGTCCAGGCCCTCACCGGTGTTGGCGCGGGCCCGCCGCTGATTGTTCGTCTGGTACTCGCCGTCGAAGTCGACAAGCCCCTGGTACGCGACCATGGCGCCCTTGCGGGCGAGGATGTCGTCATGACCGGTCAGCGCAACCCGCAGCAGTTGCGGGTTCTGCACGACGTACCGGTCCTGGGACTGCTGTTCCGTGTGGCTGAAAAGCGGACTCTGCATGATGTGTTCTCGCTCCCCCTTCAGTGCCGGATCCGCAGGCGGTCGGTACTGTCCTCGCTCGGCTGTACGACGACGATGCCCTGGCCCGAGAAGGCCATCTGGTACGCCTCACCGCTGCCCCGCCCGACGAGCGAGGAGGCCTTGAAGCTGCGCTTCCCCTTCACCTTGAGGTTCGGGGACCAGGCGACAAGGGCGTCCGGGTCGACGTATGTCTCGTCCTCGCCACGACCGCAGTCGACGACGATCGGGGTGCCGCGAGAGGTGAGGGCCACCCATCCGGTGCCCGAGATCTCCACGTTCCACAGGCCCTGGCCGGCGAACTTCGCCATGCCCTTGACCTTCTCAACGCCCCACTGGAGGTGCGCGTCGAAGGCCAGCAGATTGGTGCCGTTGACCGAAAGCGAATCGTTGTTGAGGTTGATGACGACGACGTCCGCGCCGTAGTCGGCGAGGTACAGCAGTCCGTCGCCGGAGCACTTCATGATGGGCGTGCCTTCACCGGTCACCCACTGGGAGGCGATCTGGCGGACGGCGGGCGGGTTCGGCTCGTACTGCACGAAGCCTTCATAGGCGACCATCGAGCCGGTGCGTGCGAACAGGTCCTGGCCACTGGCCATGGCGACCTTGAGCATGGTGCGGCCGTGGTTCTCCATCCTGGCCGCGGTCGGGGTCGGGGCGAAGCCCGCGAGTTGCTGGTTCATTTCTTCGGGCTCCCTCAGACCTCGTACGGCTGGACGACGATGAAGTTGCCGGGGGCGCCCCGGAACTGGAGGTTGACGGTCTCTCCGCTGTGCCCCGGGTACGCGTTGCGCCGCAGCCGGACCTGACTGGAGAGGATCACCTGGGACGCCGACGACCAGGCGACGACGGCATTGCAGTCGGCGAAGGTGGTCGGTGTGACCGGGAGGACCACGGGGATACCGTGGGTCTTCACGATGACCGTGCCGGTGCCCTGGAACTGCATGGTGAACAGGGCGCCGCCGGGAATGCCGTGGCCTTCGATCCTGCGGACCTCGTGCTGCAAGGACTCGTCGAACGCGAGGACGTTCTCCGCGGACACGCAGATGCCGTCACCCTGCAGCTCGATGGAGTGCAGATGCGCGCCGTCCTCGGCGAGGAAGACCTGGCCGCGGCCGGAGCAGCGCATCAGCTGCATCTCCTGGCCGGTCGCATTGCCGACGATACGCCCGGCGAAACCGGCGCCCTTGTAGCTGAAGTCGACCTTGCCCTGGTACATCACCATGCTGCCCTGGCGAGCGAGGACGGGCGTGCCGCCCATGGTCAGATCGACCCGCATGAGCTGCTGGTTCTGCGGGGTCCAGCGCTGGCCGGTGGGAGTTTCGCGGTAGGGCTGCAGGGCGGCCTGCAGACCGGCGCCGGTCGGTGGGGCTCCCTGGGGAATGCCCTGCGGGACGCCCGGAAGCTGCTGTCCGTACGGGGATGGTGCCTGCTGTCCGTACGGCGAAGGCGCACCCGGCGGGGCCTGCCCCGGCATCTGGCCGGGGACTTGGCCCGGCACCTGGCCGTACTGAGGCGGCTGGGGCGGCTGTCCGTACGGCGTCATGGGAGCAGCGATGGTGGGCGCGGCGTGCATCTGCGGGTTGGGCTGCGCAGGGGCGGGGGCCGGCGCCGGGGCCTGGGCGGCCGGCGCTCCGAAGGAGGGCGCGGGCTGCGGCACTTGGGGCATTTGAGGCGCAGGTGGTGCGGCCGGTGCGCCGAACGCCGGGGGCGCGGTGGCCTGCGCGGGCGGTCCGAAGGACGGCGCGGCGCCCTGTGGCTGCTGCGCGGCCGGCTGCTCTTCGGCGACCTCGCCGCCGAAGTTCTTGAGCAGCGCGTCGAGTCCACCGTCGAAGCCCTGGCCGATGGCGGCGAAGCGCCACACGTCCTTCAGGTAGAAGTCGCCGAGCATCACGGCTCGCTCGGTGGTGAACTCCGAGCCGCTGAAGGCGTACCGTACGACCTCTTCGCCACCCGCGACGATGCGGATGTAGCCGGGGCCGACGTTCGACATCTGCCCCGCGCCGTCGATCGTCGCGGTGAAGGAGAGCCGGTGGATGTTCGCCGGAATGCGGTCGAGAGTGACGCGGAAGGACTGGGTGTCACCGGCCTGCGCGCCGAGCAGCTGGATGGACTCCTCGGGCGACTTCGGCTGGTTGAAGAAGATGAAGTACCGGTCGTCCGAGAGCTGCTCGTTGGCGTCGAGTCCGAAACAGCTGATGTCGAAGGTCAGCCCAGGAGCGGCGATCTGCACACCTACGTACAGATCCGTTCCGGGCGTGAGGTCACTGATCTTGGCCTTGTGGCCGCGTTGGAATTCCCTGGCCATGCGTAACGACCGTCCCCCATCCCGAAATGTGAATGCGTCGCGTCAGGCTAACGGCTGCGTACGACATTGAGCCAAGCCGGTACACATTCGGTACAGGACCGTCGACAGTTACTCTCCGCGCGATGCGGGCAAGTGCGGCAGCCGGTCGGCGGCGACGACGCCCTCTAGATAGCCCCGCGCCCGCTCGGTGCGGGGATACGCCTCGAGGAGCCGCCAGAACCGCGGCCCGTGCCCCGGCACGAGGAGATGGGCGAGCTCATGGACGAGCACATAGTCAACGACGTACTCGGGCATCCCCTGCAGGCGGTGCGAGAGTCGGATGCTGCCCTCGGCCGGGGTGCAGGAACCCCAGCGGGTGTTCTGATTCGTCACCCATCTCACGGATGTCGGTCTTGCGCGTCCGTCGAAGTACTGAGCGGACAATCGCTCCGCGCGCTCGGTCAGTTCGGCGTCACCAAGGACGCGCTTGCTCTCCTGGGCGGCGAGTTTGTCGAGCATCACGCTGACCCAGCGCTGCTCCTCCGCCTCCGACATGCGGGCGGGGATGAGCACGATGGTCCGGTCGCCCTCCCGGTAGGCCGAGACCGTTCTGCTGCGCCGGGCGCTCCTGCGGACCTCGACCGCGCTCGTCCCCGATCCGCGGGGCGGTCGGTTTGTCGCGCTGCGCTGTTGGCTTCCGGCGCTGTGCGGTGGGCCCTCGCCGACAAGGCCAGGGGGTGGGGTCTCCCCAGCGAAGCGAGTGGACGGATCGACGGACACGCCCCGACGTTACCCGCTGTGAGTGGGGGAAGTCCCGCCTCCGGGACGGGTCGATCTTGATCCACTCCATGGCTTGCACCATTTGAACGACTAATACCCGGTGCCTGTGGATAACTTTTCACACACGTCGACGAGACCGTGCATTCTGACAACAGATCAAGCGGAGATATCCGGCACCGCTCAACGGTGGAAGTGGACGGGGGAAGTGGATATGCATCCGATGGTGAAACCTGCCCTCAGGCGGGCATGGCGGGAGCGGCAGACCGTGCAGTTCGGGGTGACTCCCGCGCATGCGGTGATGGTCGGCCCGGTGGACACGGCGACAGGCGCCCTGCTCGAGCTGCTGGACGGGACTCGAGGGCTGCCGCTGCTGCGGGAGGAGGCGCGGGCGATAGGACTGCCGGACGGACAAGCGGACGCCCTGGTGAAGCGGTTGACGTCGGCAGGCCTGCTCGACGATCCGACGGCGGGCGGTCCGGCGGCCGATGCGTTACGGGCTCGGACCGGCGCTCTCGACCGGCTGCGCCCCGATATGGCATCGCTCTCCGTTGTCCACCCGGAACCGGGCGGCGCTGCGGCGCGCATGGCGGCCCGGCGGGCGATGCGCGTCCAGGTCCGGGGCGCGGGCCGGGTGGGCGCGACGATCGCCGCGGTGTTGTCCGCCTCCGGGGTGGGCGGGGTCGAGGTGCTGGACGGCGGGTGTACGGAGCCGTGGGACGTGGCGCCCGGCGGGCTGCCGCCGGAGGCGGTCGGTGAGCGGCGCGACACGGCGGCCCGGCAACTGGTGCGGCGGCGGGCGCCCGACCGCCCGCCACGAGCGGCCGAGTCGGCGGCGGGTTCGGGCACGGGCGAGCCCGGCCTCTCACTGGTCGTGGCGGCGCCACGGGACGGGCTGGAGGCCTACGCGCCCGACCCGGCAGCGGCCGAGGACTGGATCGCCACCGGGACACCCCATCTGTACGCGGGAGTTGTGGAAGCGACCGGACTGGTGGGGCCGCTGGTGCTGCCCGGCGGCACGCCCTGCGCCGGCTGTCTGGAACTGGGCCGGGCGGACCGCGACCCGGGCAGGGCGAGGCTGCTCGCGCAGTGGCGCTCGGGCCGCCGGCGCAACGCTGTGCCGGCCTGCGATGTCGCCCTGGCCACGGCTGTGGCGGGATTGACCGCGGCGCACGCGCTCTCGTTCCTCGACGGAGAGCTGCCCGCGAGTACGGGAGCGCGGTGGGAGGCGTCACTGCCGCTGCTGGAGTGGCGTTCGGAGAGCGTCACGCCCCACCTCGACTGTGTCTGCAGCGCGTCGGGGAAGAGTGAGAGGGAGCACACCTCAGGATTCCACCCGCTGCACGAGACAATGGCCGGGTAACCGCCGTCAAAGAAGTAACGCCGTCAGGCACACGCGGCACGGCTGTCTGGGATTTGGAGGGGCTCATGTCTGATCTTCCCCGGAAGGCGGTCACCCGGACCGCCAAGTTGGCCGCGCTGCCACTGGGCTTCGCCGGGCGTGCCACTTGGGGTCTGGGCAAGCGGATCGGCGGGAAGTCCGCGGAGATCGTGGCCAGGGAACTGCAACAACGCACGGCGGACCAGCTGTTCAAGGTGCTCGGCGAGCTCAAAGGGGGTGCGATGAAGTTCGGGCAGGCCATGTCCGTCTTCGAGTCGGCGCTTCCCGAGGAAATCGCCGGCCCCTACCGCGCGGCCCTCACCAAGCTCCAGGACGCGGCACCGCCGATGCCGACGCGTACGGTCCACGCGGTCCTGGCCGAGCGGCTGGGCGAGGAGTGGCGCGAACTGTTCCTCAGCTTCGAGGACAAGCCGTCGGCCGCCGCCTCCATCGGCCAGGTGCACCGGGCGGTGTGGCACGACGGGCGCGAGGTCGCGGTGAAAGTGCAGTACCCGGGCGCGGGGGAGGCATTGCTGTCCGATCTGACGCAGCTCAGCCGCTTTGCCCGGCTGCTGGGTCCGCTTATCCCCGGCATGGACATCAAGCCGCTGATCGCCGAGCTCCGTGACCGGGTGTCGGAGGAGCTGGACTATGAGCTGGAGGGACAGGCGCAGCGGGAGCATGCGGCGGAGTTCGCGGACGATCCGGATGTGCTGGTGCCGGATGTGGTGCACCAGTGCGACCAGGTGCTGGTGACCGAGTGGATCGACGGGATCCCGCTTGCCGAGGTGATCGCCGACGGCACGGACGAGCAGCGGGACCGGGCGGGCCAGTTGCTGGCCCGCTTCCTCTTCTCGGGCCCGGCCCGCACGGGGCTGCTGCACGCGGATCCGCACCCGGGAAACTTCCGGCTGCTCCCGGAGGACGACGGCGAGGGCTGGCGGCTCGGGGTGCTGGACTTCGGCACGGTGGACCGACTGCCCGGCGGACTGCCGTCGACCATCGGCGAGTGTCTGCGGATGACGCTGGCGGGTGAGGCCGAAGGGGTCTACGAGCTGCTGTGCCTCGAAGGCTTCGTCAAGGAGGCCATAGAGCTCGACCCGGAGGCGGTGCTCGAGTATCTGGTGCCGATCATAGAGCCGGCGGAGTTGGAGGAGTTCACCTTCACCCGGAGCTGGATGCGCACACAGGCAGCCCGGATCGCGGATATCCGGTCTCCCGCACATCAGTTGGGAAAGCAGCTCAATCTGCCGCCCTCCTACCTGCTGATCCACCGGGTGACGCTGAGCACGATCGGGGTGCTGTGCCAGCTGAACGCGACGGTGCGGCTGCGGGACGAACTGGAGTCGTGGCTGCCCGGTTTCCTGCTGGAGGACGAGGAGGACGTCACGGCGATCGAGGCGCAGGCCTGAGGGGCCGGCGCCGAGGACCGGGAGCGCGACAACAGCCGGCGGTCAGCGGGAGGCGGTCACCACCAGGCCGAGTCGAGCCTGCCCTCGATCGCCCTGATGTTGGCGCGCGCGCAGTCGTCGCAGAAGAAGTGACGGGTGCCGTTCTCCACGGAGCAGGTCCAGGTGGGCGGTGGTCCCTCGGCGACGGCGCCGCAGTGGGAACACACGATGCTCTCGGGACCCGGCTGCACAGGGTGAGGAGTCTGCTGCTGATCCACGTCGTGACGATAGCCCCGTCGGGCACGGGTCGCGGGGACAACGCACCGCGGGGGCCGGTCCGTTCGGACCGGCCCCCGGGTCAGTGTGTGCTGTCAGTGCCTTGACCGCGGTCAGTTCATGACGGCCATGGCCAGTGCGCGGCGGGCACGCATCGACGCGCGCTCGGCACGGCGCTGCATCCTCCGGGCGGCGATCAGGCGCACGGCCTGGCGTTCCGCTTCGGCTTCCCGCAGGCGATCGTGCATATGCGCACGCGCCATGGCTTCTGGGATGAGTTGCATCTCACGGGTCCTGTTCTGGCGCGAGGCGTTCGCGCCGCTGGTGGTGACGTCCGGGGTGGCGGAGCCAGACGGCTCGCTGGTGGAAGAGGTCATTGGGGCCAGCTTCTGGGGATCGTGCGTGATGGGTCGGTCGATCGTTCCGGTGCGCAGCGGGGGTTTGGCCGTCCCCCAGGAAATGACACTCATGCCATGACCGGGTTCTTGCGCGGGCGACCACGCGGCCGCTTGCGGGCGACGACCACACCCTGGACGAAGAGCTCTCCGCCCCAGACGCCCCACGGCTCACGCCGCTCCTTGGCGCCCGCAAGGCAGGCCTCCATCAGCGGGCAGGTACGGCAGAGGGACTTGGCGTACTCGACATCAGCCGGCGACTCGGCGAAGAAGACCTCCGGGTCATACGAACGGCAGGGGACGGGTACGCCCAGGTTCTCGATGGCGTCGTCGAGCGCGGTGAGCGTAGTGAGCGGAGTCAAGGTGGAGTCCTCCGTGAGGGCGGGCGGGGGGAACGTCTCGGAAGGCGGTACGGACGGGGCGTGCGCTTCGAGTTGCACGGTGGTGTCGTTCCTCGTCTGGTCGGTCCGGCCTGTTGGCCGGGTGTCGGCTTGGTACCGGGTGCTTCATGTCCCGAGGCCCCTTCGCTCCGTCCGCCCCGTTCGGGGAAAACAGAAGGGCCGCGGATCCCGGGTGGGGTTCCGCGGCCCTGAAGGCGCCGGCCTGATCTGGATCAGGCTGGATCACTCCAGGGTTCGAGCCCACGGAAGGCCCACATCGTGTGGTGCTGCGTCTGCTGCTTCTTGGTGCCGGCACTGGCTGCCGCAAAGGCATAGGCGCGAGCCTTTGCCGCTGCTACTGCTGCTTCCAGTGCCTTGGTCGGTCGCTCATTGCGCTCCCGGACGGGGAGTCCACCCAGACCGGAGACCGGAAGCACGGCAGAGATGCCGGACACACCGGTGCCGTTGAACGCCGCGGAGAAGCCGAGCGAGCAGGCGGAGACGACCGAGCGATCGGTCATTTTGGCGGTGCTGATGAAGCTGGTCTTGATGCTGATCACTGGAATCGCCTCCTCTCGGCGTCTAGAGGACCGGCCGGGGCCAGTCACGCGTATTCGGATAAGTACAGCACGAGGACAGGGCTTCAGAGAAGTCGCTGTTCCCGTGGTTAAGAACCTATGGGGCTTGCTGGGGCAGGCGCAAACTATTTTTTCGACGAGTTTGTATCAGTCCTCTTCGTCGGCCCCCTCGACCTCCTGACCTGCACAAATGGTCAGGACATCGGCTCCGAAACGCTCAAGTTTGCGTCCACCGACACCGGCGATCTGAGCCAACTCCCCATCGCTGCCCGGCACCGTCTCGGCGATCGCCATCAGAGTCTTGTCGGTGAAGACGCAGTACGCGGGCTGGCCCAGCTCCTTCGCCTGGTCCGAGCGCCACTCGCGAAGGCGCTCGTACAGCGCCTCGTCCATGTCGGAGGGACAGTCCTCACAGCGTGTCAGTTTCATCTCGCCCGCGTCGGTGAGCGTCTTGCCGCAGACCCGGCAGAGCACAGGGCCTCGGCGTTTGCGGCGGCCGGCGCTGCCTCGCTCGATGCCGCCGGCACCGCCCGCGGCGCCTGCGCCGGGTGACACGGAGCCCGGCCGCATCCCGTTCAGGAAGCGGGTGGGACGGCGGGAGGCGCGGCCGCCGGGTGAGCGGGACAGCGCCCAGGAGAGGGTGAGATGGAGCCGGGCGCGGGTGACGCCGACATAGAGCAGTCGGCGCTCCTCCTCGACCTGCTCGTCGGTCTTGGCATAGGTGATCGGCATCATGCCCTCGGTGAGGCCGACAAGGAACACGGCGTCCCACTCCAGGCCCTTCGCCGAGTGGAGCGAGGCGAGAGTGACGCCCTGGACGGTGGGGGCGTGCTGGGCCGCGGCGCGCTCGTCCAGCTCGGCCACGAGATCGCCGAGGCTCGCGTCCGGCTTGACCCGTACATAGTCCTCGGCGAGGCGGACGAGCGCGGCAAGGGACTCCCAGCGGTCGCGCACCGCTCCCGATCCGGCGGGCGGCTCGGTGGTCCAGCCCTTGGTGGAGAGCACCGCCCGGACCTGGGAGGGGAGGTCCCCGGCGTCGTCGAGCAGGGAGTCGTTGCCACCTGCGCGGGCCGCGCCGCGCAGGGCGACACCCGCCTCCCGCACCTCCTGGCGTTCGAAGAAGCGCTCGGCGCCGCGCAGTTGGTAGGGGACTCCGGCGTCCGCGAGCGCCTGCTCGTAGACCTCCGACTGGGCGTTGATCCGGTAGAGCACGGCGATCTCACCGGCCGGGACCCCTGCGGCGATCAGGTCGCGGATACGGCGGGCGGTGCCCTCGGCCTCGGCCGGTTCGTCCGCGTACTCGGTGTAGGCGGGGTCGGGGCCGGCTGCGCGCTGTGAGATCAGTTCGAGGCGGTGCTCGGCGGCGCGACCGTGGGCCTGGCTCAGCAGGCCGTTGGCGAGATGGACCACCTGGGGGGTGGAACGGTAGTCACGGACCAGCTTGACGACGGTCGCACCCGGGTGGCGGGTACGGAAGTTCAGCAAGTGGTCGGGGGTGGCGCCGGTGAAGGAGTAGATCGTCTGGCTGGCGTCGCCGACGACACAGAGGCTGTCGCGGTCGCCGAGCCACAGGTCGAGCATCCGCTGCTGGAGCGGGCTGACGTCCTGGTACTCGTCCACCACGAAGTGGTGGTACTGACGGCGGATCTGGTCGGCGATGTCATGCCGGTCCTGGAGGATGCCGACCGTCAGGAGCAGGACATCCTCGAAGTCGATCACCGAGCGATCGCGCTTGAGCTGTTCGTACATCCCGTAGATCTGGCTGATCTCGGCCGGATCACGCGGGGCGTCGCGGTTCGATTTGGCGACCGCTGCCGGATAGTCGGCGGGCACGGTCTGAGTGACCTTGGCCCACTCGATCTCGCTCGTGACGTCCCGCAGCTCATTTCGGTCGAGGCGGATGCGGCAGCGGGCGGAGGCCTCGGCGACCAGCTGGACCTTGCGCTCGAGGAGGCGGGGCAGATCGCCGCCGACCGCCTTCGGCCAGAAGTACTGGAGCTGGCGCAGCGCGGCTGAGTGGAACGTACGCGCCTGGACGCCGCCCGCGCCGAGCTGGCGCAGTCGGCCGCGCATCTCACCCGCGGCTCGGTTGGTGAAGGTGACGGCCAGCACAGTGGCGGGCTGGAGTATGCCCGCGCGCACTCCGTACGCGATGCGGTGGGTGATCGCGCGCGTCTTGCCCGTGCCGGCGCCTGCCAGCACGCAGACCGGACCGTGCAGGGCCGTCGCCACTTCGCGCTGCTCGGGGTCGAGCCCGTCGAGCACCGCGTCCGCCGACTCAGGGACCTGCGGGAAAAGGGAGGAGTGCGTTGCTGCTGTCACACCGCCATGCTGCCAGGTCGGCAGAGATGGCTGTGACGGTTGTCCACAGGGGGCCGGGTCCGGTCGTACTAATGCGGGAATGGCGGCCGGATCACGTACGTTCTACGCCGTGCGAACACGCACCGAGCGAACTCGCACGGAGCACGCATCGGGCGAATTCACACGACCGAGACGAACGAGACATAGGAGCGCGGGAAACCATGCAGGGGACTGTGACGATGTACAGCACCACGTGGTGCGGCTACTGCCGTCGGCTGAAGAGCCAGATGGAGCGCGAAGGCATCGCGTACAACGAGATCAACATCGAGCAGGACCCGGATTCCGCGGCCTTCGTCGAGAAGGCCAACGGGGGCAACCAGACCGTCCCGACCGTGCTCTTCGCGGACGGTTCGACGCTGACCAACCCCTCGCTGGCCCAGGTCAAGCAGAAGATCGGCGTCTGAGCAGGGACCGCTCAGACCACATCTCCGGGCTTCGGCAACGGCTTGCCGTACCAGAGCTCGATAAGGCGGGCCGCAATCGAGATCCCATAGGGAGGCAGCACCTCCCCGGACTCGAATGCGGCCCGCAGGTCGTCCCGGGAGAACCAGCGCGCCTCGTGGATCTCTTCGCCGTCGACGTTGATCTCGGAGGACGTGGCCCGCGCCATGAAGCCGAGCATCAGGCTGGACGGGAAGGGCCAGGGCTGGCTGGCGATGTACTCGACGTCGCCGACTGTGACGCCCGCTTCCTCGAAGACTTCGCGGCGCACCGACTGCTCGATCGACTCGCCCGGCTCGACGAAGCCGGCCAGCGTGGAGAAGCGCCCCTCCGGCCAGTGCACCTGGCGGCCCAGCAGCGCGCGGTCCTCCTCGTCGGTGACGAGCATGATCACGGCGGGATCGGTACGGGGGTAGTGCTCGGCCCCGCATGCCTGGCAGCGGCGGATATGGCCGGCGGCCGCGATGACCGTGCGCTCGCCGCAGCGTGAGCAGAAGCGGTGCAGCCGCTGCCAGTTCTCCAGCGCGACGGCGTGCACCAGAAGTCCCGCGTCGCGCGGGGAGAGCAGCAGTCCGGCCTCGCGCAGGCCCGCGGCGCGGGCCGACTGGTCAATGCGGCCGGGCAGGGCGTCCTTCTGCAGCGCGAAGTAGCGCACACCGTCCTCGTCGGTGCCGAGGAAGTAGCGGTGGGTCTCGGTCACGGGAGCCTCGAAGGCCGGGGTCATGACCAGTTCGGTGCGGCCGTCGGGGGTGTCGTCGACCAGCGCCTGGCCGCCCGAGACCACGAACACCCGGGTCGTGGGGTGGCTCCACGCCGCCGCCAGCCAGGCCTCGTCGAGTCGGTGGTGCGCCTCGCGGTCGATGCCGCTCGGAGCGGTGAGACCGATCGGCGCGTCGAGATCGATCGGACGGTGTGTGATGTCGTTGCTGGTGGTGCTCACAGGTACTTCCAACTCCCCCGGGTGGATTGGATGGCAGTTCAGCGGAGGGCGCCGGCGAGGTCGCCCCACAGGTGCGCGGTGGTCTCCACACCCTTGATGAGCAGGTCCAGTTCGACCTTCTCGTTGGGCGCGTGCCAGCCGTCGGACGGAACGGAGATCCCCAGGAAGAGCACGGGGGCCGCCAGCACGTCCTGAAGATCCGCAGCGGGACCCGATCCGCCCTCGCGGGTGAAGCGGATCTTCTGCCCGTCGAAGGCGCGGCTCATCGCCCGTACGACCGCCTGCAGGGCCGGGTGGTCCAGCGGCGTCAGACAGGGACGGGTCGAGGCGCGGAAGGTGATCTTGTGGCGGACACCGGCCGGCACCCGGGCCGCGACCCAGTCGCCGACCGCCTGCTCGATCTTCTCCGGGTCCTGGCCCGCGACAAGACGGAACGTGAGCTTCAGCTGGGCGGACGCCGGGATGATCGTCTTGCCGCCGGGACCCTGGTAGCCGCCGCCGATGCCGTTGAGCTCGGCCGTCGGGCGGGCCCAGATGCGCTCCAGCGTGGAGTAGCCGGCCTCGCCGAGCGTGCCGTGCGACTTGGCCGTGCTCAGCCAGGAGGCCTCATCGAAGGGGAGCTCGGCGAACAGCTCGCGCTCGGCGTCCGTGAGCGGTGCGACGCCGTCGTAGAAGCCGGGGATGGTGACGCGCTCGTCGGCGTCGTGCAGCGCCGCGACGAGACGGGCGGCGACGGTGGCCGGGTTGGGTACCGCCCCGCCGAACGAACCGGAGTGGATGTCCTGGTCAGGGCCGTACAGCTCGATCTCGCAATCGGCGAGGCCCCGCATACCGGTGCAGACGGTGGGGGTCGTCTCGGACCACATGCCGGTGTCGGACACGATCACGGTGTCGGCGGCGAGGCGTGCGGAGTTGGCCTCGACCAGAACCCGGAAGTTCGGCGAACCCGACTCCTCCTCGCCCTCGATCAGCAGCTTGAGATTGACCGCGGGGGTGGTGCGTCCGGTGGCGGCGAGGTGCGCCCGTACGCCCAGGGTGTGGAAGAAGACCTGCCCCTTGTCGTCCGCCGCGCCGCGCCCGTACATCCGGCCGTCGAGGATCCGCGGCTCGAAGGGGTTCGTGTGCCAGCCGTCCTCACGAGCGGCGGGCTGGACGTCGTGATGGCCGTAGACCAGGACGGTGGGCGCATCCGGGTCGCCGGAAGGCCACTCGGCGAAAACCGCGGGGGCGCCGGGGGTGGACCAGACCTCGGTGACCGGGAAGCCGGTCTCCTTGAGCTTGGCCGCGAGCCAGTCGGCACTGCGCCGGACGTCCGCGGCGTGGTCGGGCTGGGCCGACACGGACGGGATGCGCAGCCAGTCGGCGAGGTCGTCGAGGAAGGCGGAGCGGTGCTGCTCGATGTACGTACGGACGGCGCTGTCCGGGGTGTCGCTCATGCACCCGAGCCTAACGGGCACGGATGACCGTCTCGTCGGCCGTCTCGCCCAGCAGGATGCGCTCCAGCTCGGCGCGGGTGGGGAGAGGGCCGGGACGGACGATCTCCCCGGTGCGTACGTATACGAACGCGGCGTTGACGGCTTCGAGGGGGAGGTCGTGCTCCTCGGCCCAGGCGAGCCGGTAGATGGCGAGCTGGAGGGGGTCGGCGGTGTTCGTGCGGCTGGTCTTCCAGTCGACGATTTCGTACGCCCCTGTCGTCTCCTCTGCCGATTCGTCTGCCGTTCCGTCCGCTGTTCCGTCCGCTGCTTCGTTGCGGTAGACGGCGTCGATACGGCCGCGGATCACGCGGCCCGCGAGGGTGAGCTGGAACGGGGACTCCACGCGGTAAGGGGTACGGCGCGCGTACGGGGTGCGCTCGAACGCCTCCTTCAGCGCGGCCAGGTCACGCTCGTCCGCGATCTCGGGATCGTCGGCGTCACCGCCGGGGAGCTCGTCCGGGCCGAGCATCGGGAGCGGCAGCTCCTCGAACCGCGACTCCACCCAGGCGTGGAAGCGGGTGCCTCGGCGGGCCGCGGGGTGCGGGCGGCGCGGCATGGGGCGGGCCAGCTCCTGGGCGAAGCCGTCGGGGCCGGCGGCGAGGCGTATGAGCTGGGAGGCGGAGAGGGCGGAGGGCAGGAGGACGTCACGGACGGTCGCGCGACTACGGCGCAGCTCGCCGGCGAGAGCGTCGAGGTCGCGGTCCCAGGAGGCGATGGTGCGGGCGTCCTCGGGGGTGGTGGCCGCCGCCTCCAGAGGGTCGGCTTCGCGGCGCGGGTGCGGCAGGCCGGCCGCCGTGTCCTCCGGGAGGCCCGGCTCGTCCCAGGGGTCGTCCCAGTCCGGCTGATCCGGCTGATCCGCCTCGAACAGGAGACCCTCCTCCGGCTCGGACGGGAGATCCTCCAGCTCCTCCAGCTCTTCCGGCTCTTCCGGCTCGAACGCGAGACCCTCCTCCGGCTCGGACAGGATCTCCTCCGATCCGAATGGGACCGGTTCGGGCCGGAACTCCTCCGGCCCGTCCAGATACGCCAGCACCGTATCCGCCGCGGCACGGCGGCGCGTCAGTGAAGTCGCATCCAGTGGCAGCGGCCAAGCCCGGTCCGCGGTCGTTTCATGCAGGCTCGGGTTCTCCGCGTCCTCCTCCGGTTCGTCCGCCCAGACCTCGATCTCGCCGAAGCCCTCCACGCAGTGGTCGTACAGCGCCCGCAGGAACGGCGAGGGACCGCGGCGGCGCTTCTGGGTCGGGCCCCACCAGTGGGCCGATCCCAGGAGCAGCGAGCGGGGGCGGGTGAAGGTGACGTAGCCGAGGCGCAGTTCTTCCGTGTGCTGGTGGTCCTTCATCGCGTCCTTGAAGGACTTGAGGCCCTTGGCGTCCCAGGACTCGACGGAGGGAAGGGTGGCCGCGTCGCCCCGCAGCGCGTGCGGCAGAACCTTGGACTGGGAGGTCCAGGCCTCGCGCGCCTGGTCGCTGGGGAAGTGCTTGGCGACCAGGCCCGGGACCGCGACCACGTCCCACTCCAGGCCCTTTGACTTGTGGGCCGTCAGGACCTTGACGGTGTTCTCGCCACCCGGAAGGGCGTTGTCCAGGCCCTTCTCGTACTGCGCGGCCGTACGCAGGAAGGCGAGGAAGGCCAGCAGCGTGGCCTCCCCGTCCAGCGCCGCGAACCCGGCCGCCGTGTCAAGGAAGTTGGCGAGGGTCTCGCGGCGGCGGGCGGCCAGGGCGTGCGGTGATGCGGAGAGTTCGACCTCGAGGCCGGTGGTGGACAGAACGCGGTGCAGGACGTCCATCAGCGGGTCGGCCAGGGAGCGGCGCAGGTCGCGCAGTTCGGCGGCGAGGCGGGCGAAACGGACCCGGGCCTCCGCGGAGAAGGGGAGGCCGTCGTCCTGGCGGTCCGCCGACTCCAGGAACGTGTCCAGCCCGTCCGCGAGCGAGATGACCTCGGCCGGGTCGGTGCCTTCGACGGCCGCTGCCAGCCGCTCGTCCGGATCCGTCCCCTCCGACGAGGCGCGGTGGACCAGCAGCCGGGCCCGTCGGCCCAGCAGGGCCAGGTCGCGCGGTCCGATCCGCCAGCGCGGGCCGGTGAGCAGACGTACGAGAGAGGCGTTGGCCCCCGGGTCCTGCAGGACCTCGCACATCGCGACCAGGTCGGCGACCTCGGGCAGGTGGAGCAGGCCGGACAGGCCGACGACCTCGACCGGGACGTCCCTGGCGACCAGCGCGCCCTGGATCTCGGGGAAATCGCCCGCCGTGCGGCACAGGACCGCGATCTCGCCCGGCTCCTTGCCCGTTCGCACCAGGTGGGCGATCGAGTCGGCGAGCCACTCGATCTCCTCGGCGTGGGTGGGGAGGAGAGCGATGCGGACGGACCCGTCCCGCTCGGCGCCGGGGGCGGGCCGCAGCGCCTCGACGCCCTCGTGCATGGCGCGCAGCGGGGCCGCCAGGCCGTTGGCGAGGCGCAGCAGCCGACCGCCGCTGCGGCGGTTCTCGCTGAGGGAGAAGCGGGTTGCGGGGCGGCCGTCGGCGTACGCGAAGTGCGCCGGGAAGTCGTCGAGGTTGGCGACGGAGGCCCCGCGCCAGCCATAGATGGCCTGGCAGGGGTCGCCGACCGCGGTCACGGCATGGCCGGTTCCCTGGCCGAACAGGCCGGACAGAAGCAGCCGTTGGGCCACCGACGTGTCCTGGTACTCGTCGAGCAGCACGACCCGGAACTCGTTCCGCAGGATGGCCCCGACCTCGGGCCGGGTGAGCGCGAGTTCCGCGGAGAGCGCGATCTGGTCGCCGAAGTCGAGGAGTTCGCGGGCGCGCTTGGCCTCGCGGTATCGGATGGTCAGATCGAGCAGCTCAAGGCGGGCCTCGGCCGCTTCGGGCACCTTGCGCAGTTCGGCGTTGCTCAGCCGGGCGTCCTGCAGGGTGCGCAGCAGTTCGGAGTCGTACGTGCCGAGCTGCTCGGGACGTACGAGATGCTCCGCGAGCTCGGCGTCGAGCGCCAGCAGATCGCTGACCAGGGACGGAAAGGATCTGGTCAGCGAGGGATACGGGCCCGGCGCCTCGCGCAGCACACGCGCGGCGAGTTGGTAGCGGGTGGCGTCCGCAAGCAGCCGCGCGGTCGGCTCCAGGCCTATCCGCAGCCCGTGGTCGGTGAGGAGCTGCCCGGCGAAGGCGTGGTACGTGGAGATGCGCGGCTCGCCAGGGGGGCTGTCCGGATCGATGACGTCGGGGTCCGTCACCCCCGCCCGCACGAGCGCCTTACGGACGCGCTCGGCGAGCTCCCCCGCCGCCTTGTTGGTGAAGGTGAGGCCGAGGACCTGCTCGGGGGCGACCCGGCCGGTCCCCACGAGCCACACCACCCGCGCGGCCATCACCGTCGTCTTCCCCGAGCCGGCTCCGGCCACGATCACCTGCGGGGCGGGCGGCGCGGTGATGCAGGCCGTCTGCTCCGGGGTGAAGGGGATGCCGAGGAGCTCGTTGAGCTGCTCGGGGTCGGTGATGCGTGCGGTCACCTCAGAGAGGCTAATGGGGACCACTGACAGCGGTGGCCCCCGTCGGCCTCAACCGCCCCGGTCGGGCGTCGGGCGCGGCCTCGACCGGCGTCAGTCTCCGGAGCCCGAACCCGAACCCCGAGCCCGAGCTGGAGCCGGCCCCGGAGTCGGACCCCGGGCCCGCGCTCAAACCGGTGTCCAGCTTCTCCAGGTCGACGACCTGGTCGGCCGGCGGTGCTACGACCTTGACCGGTTTGTCGAAGTCGGAGAAGGTCATCGTGCCGGGCGCGTCACCGCCGGTCTTGACGACCCTGACGAGGTACGGCCTGCCCTTCTTGGCGACGTACAGGGTGATCGTTTCGCCGCCGGCCTTCTTCTTCACAAGGGTCGTCGTGGGCAGACCGTTGACCTCGGCGTCGGGCCCCTTGGCCATCCCCTGCCGGTCGGACTTGTTCATGTCCCTGTCCTCGAGCATGGCCTTGAGGTCGCAGACGCCGCCCATGTCCCTCGCGCTGCTCGCCGGCATCTTGATCCAGCGGTCTTTCACCAGCTCGACGAAGCGTTCGCGGCCCGGGTCGGACGAGCTGCCCTCGTTGAGCGAGGCGCGCCAGAATTTCTCGTCGCCCTTCATGTAGAGGATCTTGTTGACCTGGCGCAGCTCGGCTGTGCCGACGAGGCCCAGCTTGCCCGTGCACGCGCCCTTGTTGTCCATTGCGAGGTCGACGGTCGTTCGCTCGCCTTCGCTGCTGACATGACCGGCCATTCTCAGGGACCGTGCTGCCCGTGTGGTCGCGACAGCCTTGTCCGCGATCTGATCGGCGGTCAGTCCTCTGAGGTCGACCGGTGCCGTGCCGCTGACGGCCGCCGGTTCCTGCTTCTGCTGCTCCTTCTTCTCCTCGGAGGCGCTCTTGGCCTTGATGTCGCCGCCGTTGGAGCAGCCCGCCAGTGCGGCGATCGCCGTCGCGGCCGAGAAGACCACCGCCGTAACCAAGGACTTCCGTTTGGCCGCCATGTGTCTCCCCTTGCAGGTCCGCTTGTCGCCTTGTCGCCATTCATTGGATGCAAGCAAATACGACAATGCTCGACAAAACACCGCTCATTCCACTATTTGGCGGCCTTCCGGCTGGGCGCTGCACGAGGAACGGAACGCGCAGTGGGTGCAGTGCTGCCCCGCGCTCGGGGTGAAACGCTCGTCGAGTACCCGGCCCGCGGCGGTGGCCAGCAGCTCGCCGACCCACTCCCCCGCGAGGGGCTCCTGCGCCTGGATCCTGGGGAGGGCGTCGCCACCCTCCTTCGTGGCCGCGGCCTGGCGCAGCTGTACGAGCTCGGCGCCGCCGGGCTCGGGGCGGCGGCCGTCGAAGACCTCGTCCACGGCGCCTTCGCGCACGGCGAGCTGGTAGACGGCGAGTTGAGGGTGCCGGGCGACCTCGTCCCGGGTCGGCGTCTGCTTGCCGGTCTTGAAGTCGACGACGTACGCGCGTCCTTCGGCGTCCTGCTCCACGCGATCCATGGAGCCCCGGATGCGTACCTCGTACTCGCCGGCCTCCAGGGTCACGTCGAAGCCGTGCTCGGTGGCGGCGGGCGCCCGGCCTCCGCGATCCATGACGTGCCAGCGCAGGAAGCGTTCGAGCGCCACGCGCGCGTGCTCCTTCTCCTGCTGCGACTTCCATGGCGCGTCGAATACGAGCGCGCTCCAGACGGAGTCGAGGCGCTCCATGAGAACGGCCAGGTCGGCGGGGGTCTGTCCGGAGGCGACCTCGTCCGCGAGTACGTGAACGACGTTGCCGAACCCCTGGGCGGCCGTTGACGGGGCGTCCGCCTTCACCTCGCGGCCCAGGAACCACTGGAGCGCGCAGGTGTTGGCCAGCTGGTCCAGTGCGCTGCCGGAGAGGGTGACGGGCTGGTTCCGGTCCCGCAGTGGGAGCCGGCTGTGGGTCGGCTCGTACAGGCCCCACCAGCGGTAGGGATGCGCGGCGGGCACGAGCGGCTGGCCCTCGTCGTCAGCGAGCGCCGCGAGGCGCGCGAGGCGGCGGGCGGCGGCGTCGCGCAACGCGGGTGTCGCCTGTGGGTCCACGGTGGTGGCGCGCAGCTCGGCGACGAGCGCGGCGACGGCAAGGGGGCGGCGGGGGCGGCCGGTGATGTCCTTGGGTTCGACGCCGAGTTCGGTGAGGAAGCGAGATGGCTGGTCGCCGTCGTCGGCGGGTGCCTTGACGGCGGTGACGACGAGGCGGTCGCGGGCGCGGGTGGCTGCGACGTAGAAGAGCCGGCGTTCCTCGGCGAGGAGGGCGCCGGGGGTGAGGGGCTCGGCGAGCCCGTCGCGCCCGATCCTGTCCGCCTCCAGGAGCGAGCCCCGCCGTCGCAGATCGGGCCAGAGGCCTTCCTGTACGCCGGCGACGACGACGAGGCTCCATTCCAGGCCCTTGGAGCGGTGGGCGGTCATGAGACGTACGGCGTCGGGGCGGGCGCTTCTCCCGGCGAGGGTGTCGGCGGCGATGTCCTGGGCCTCGATCTCCTCGAGGAAGTTGAGGGCGCCTCGGCCGCCGATGCGCTCTTCGGCACGGGCGGCGGTCTCGAACAGGGCGCAGACGGCGTCGAGATCGCGGTCGGCGTTGCGTCCGGCCGCGCCGCCGCGGAGAGCAGCGCGTTCGAGGCGCTGCGGCCACGGGGTGCCGGCCCACAGCTCCCACAGCGCCTCTTCTGCGGTGCCGCCGCCCTCGAGGAGCGCGCGTGCCTTGCGCAGGAGCGCGCCGAGCCGCTGGGCGCCGCGGGCGTACGCGGGGTCGTGCGCGACGAGGCGCTCGGGCGCGGCGAGGGCGCGGGCGAGGAGCTGGTCGGAGGGCGGGGGCACGCGATTTCCGCCGGCGCGCTCCTCCTCTCGCAGGGCGCGGCCGAGACGACGGAGATCGGCGGCGTCCATCCCGCCGAGGGGGGAGGTGAGGAGGGTGAGGGCGGTATCTGTGCTGAGCCAGGGGGTGGTGGGGTCGTCCTTCGCCTTCGCCTGCGCCGCGGTGTCGGCCGGGCCGGCCGTACCGTCCACGACCGCGTCGACCGGGTTCGCGCCATCCCCTGCCGCGTCGGCCGGGTTCGCGCCATCCCCTGCGTCGTCCGCCGGGCTGTCCGTGGCCTCCCTCGCCGCGTCCGCCGGCCTGTGCGCGCCCTCCACCGCCGCGTCCGCCGGGCTGTCCGTGGCCTCCACCGCCGCGTTCGCGGGTTGCGCCCCCCGCGGCTGCGTCGCCGCCCTGGCCACCGCGCGCAGTGCCGTCAGCAGCGGAGACACCGCCGGTTCGTGGCGCAGAGGGACGTCGTCGCCGTCGATTTCCAGGGGGACGCCCGCCGACGTCAGAGCGCGGCGGACCGCGGGGATCGTGCGGCCGCCCGCGCGGACCAGGACCGCCATGTCATGCCAGGGGACGCCGTCCTCCAGGTGGGCCCGGCGCAGGATGTCCGCGACGTTGTCCAGTTCCGTGGAGGTCGTCGGGTAGGTGTACGTCTCGACCCGGCCGCCCTCCCGGGCCGCGCCCAGTTCCCGGTGCGCCCGGGCCTTCTCCGACGGCAGGCGGGGCAGCGGCATCCGGCGGGTCAGCAGCCGGGTCGCCGCCAGCAGGTGCTCGCCGCTGCGGCGGGACGTCGTCAGGACCGCCACGTCCGCCGGACTGCCGTCCGCGTGCCGGAAGGCATCGGGGAAGTCGAGGATGCCGTTCACGTCGGCGCCGCGGAACGCGTAGATCGACTGGTCCGGATCGCCGAACGCGACCAGCGTGCGCCCCTGCCCGGCCAGTGCCTGGAGCAGCCGTACCTGGGCCGGGTCGGTGTCCTGGTACTCGTCCACGAACACCGCGTCGTAGGGGAAGCCGGAAGGCGAGGCGACCCGCTGGGCCAGCAGCACCGCCCGGTGCACCAGCTCCGCGTAGTCGAGCACCCCCTGCAGGTCCAGGACGTCCAGATACTCGGCGAGGAAGGACGCGGCCGCCCCCCAGTCGGGGCGGCCGGTGCGGGCCGCGAAGCGGGCCAGAGAGTCGGGGCCCAGGCCCAGCTCACGGCTCCGGGCGAGCACCGCCCGCACCTCGTCGGCGAAGCCACGCGTCGTCAGGCATGCCCGCAGCTCGTCCGGCCAGTGATTGCGTGCCAGCCCTTCCGTCTCCAGATCGAGCTGGCCCGCCAGCAGTTCCCGTACGGCGACGTCCTGCTCGGGACCCGACAGCAGCCGCAGCGGCTCGGAGAAAAGATCGGCGTCCTGGTGCGCGCGGACCAGGGCGTAGCAGAAAGAGTGGAAGGTCGTCGCCTGCGGCCCCCGCGCGCCGCCGAGCCGCAGCGCCATCCGGTCGCGCAGTTCCACCGCCGCCCTGCGGCTGAAGGTGAGCACCAGAATCCGGGCCGGATCCGTCCCCTTGGCCACCCGCGCGGCGACCGACTCCACCAGCGTGGTGGTCTTGCCGGTCCCAGGACCTGCCAGAACGAGCAGCGGGCCATGATCGTGGTCAACCACCGAACGCTGATTCGCGTCCAGGAGAGGGGGATCCACGGTGTCCGGCGGGGTACGCACCAGTCGGTACGCGCCCGGGGTCCTCCCTCTACGCCCCTGCGGGCGTGGGGGGACCCCCTGCCGTACCTGTTGCTGGTACGGCGTACGTCCGGTGGTGGAGGAGGAGCTCACGTGGATCGCCGGTCCTGGTGGGTGTGCTGGTGGTGATGGAGCGGTTCGTGCCGCGGGCTGACGACGCTACGCGAGCGCGCTGCCGCGACGCAGCGAGTCCGGCGCGCGCTCCATACGGTGGTCGGAGCGCCCGTACGACCGCCGAATGGCGGAAGCTGTCATATATGAGCGCTGTCTCCGGCACCACCACCGCCGTCCCATCGTGCGCGCTTCATGTCGAGGCGCGGCACGTGGCCCTCGGCGCTGCGCGCTGCCTCGCGCAGGGGCGTCCCCTCGGTGCGGTAGTGCTCCATGGCACGCAGCTCATGGCCGGGCAGCAGCGCGCCGTCCGCGCGCACGACACGCCACCAGGGCACGCCGCCGCCGTAGAGGGACATCGCCCGTCCGACCTGGCGCGGCCCGCCCTCGCCGAGCCACTCGGCGACGTCGCCGTACGTCATCACCCGGCCCGGCGGAATCAGCTCGGCGACCTCGAGCACCCGCTCCGCGTACTCCGGCAGCTCTTCCATCCGGCCCATCCTGCCGCACGCCACCGACAACGCAGCGGACAGCCCGACCCCAGGGGCAAAGGGGCGTATCCTGCCCGCCTCACGCCCTCGCAATGCACCCTGATGCCCCCCTCTGCCATCGGGCCGTGCCACCATCATGCGGGCGGTGACTGGTGATACGAGATCAAGAAGAGACCGAGACGGCGAAGGAGCAGGGCGTGCAGCCTCCTCAGGCGGCTGACACCCCTGAGTCCGAGTCGTACCCGGACGCGCCCGTTCCGCAGGCCGGTGCCGCCGCCCCCGAGGGGAAGAAAGAAGCCGCGGACAACGCCATCGGCAAGGCCTCGGACACAGCTGCAGACAAAGCTGCAGACACAGCCGCAGGCAAGGCTCCGGACAAGGCGTCGGACGAAGCCGCCGACCCGGCCGCGGACAAATCCGCCGGCCCGGCTGCGGCCAAAGCGGCAGCGAAGGCGGCAGACGCCTCGGGCGACACCGGCGTCGACCGGGTCTCGGGTGACGAGCCGTTGCTCGCCGCCCGCGTCCACCGCCCCGCCGACCTGCTGCGCCTGCTCATCGGCATCCTCGCGATCGCCGTCGTACTCGCCATCGCCGCCTTCGCCCACGGCACCACATCCGGCCTCGAGCAGGACATCAACAAGGGCACCGGACAGGCCCCCGACCTCTTCGTCAAGATCGCCGGGCTGGTCTCCAGCATCGCCGTGCTGCTCGTCCCGGTCGCCTTCGCGATCGAGCGGCTGATCAAGCGGGACGGACTGCGGATCGCGGACGGCGTACTCGCCGCGGTACTCGCACACGGCGCCACCCTCGCCACCGACCTCTGGGTCTCCAGGGCCGCGCCCGGCCCCCTCCAGGAGGCCCTGACCCAGGCGCAGACGGGCGGCGGCCTGACCGACCCCGTCCACGGCTATCTCGCGCCCGTCATCGCGTACATGACGGCCGTCGGCATGTCCCGCAGACCCCGCTGGCGTGCGGTCCTGTGGGTGGTCCTGTTGCTCGACGCCTTCGCGATGCTGGTCGCCGGCTACACCACCCCGTTCTCGATCATCCTCACCGTGCTGCTGGGCTGGACCGTCGCCTACGGCACGCTGTACGCCGTCGGCTCACCGAACGTACGGCCCACCGGCCGGACCCTGCTGGCCGGTCTGCGCCACGTCGGCTTCCGCCCGGTCACCGCCATGCGCGCCGAGGAAGTCCCCGACTCCGCCGAGCCTGGCGACCGCGGCCGCCGCTACCAGGTCACGCTGGAGGAGGGCGCGCCGCTCGATGTCACCGTCGTCGACCGCGAGCAGCAGGCACAGGGCTTCTTCTACCGGGTGTGGCGCCGGCTGACACTGCGTTCCATCACCACGCGCCGCTCGATCCCGTCGCTGCGCCAGGCCCTGGAGCAGGAGGCGCTGCTCGCGTACGCCGCGATCGCCGCCGGTGCCAACGCGCCCAAGCTGATCGCGACGTCGGAGCTCGGTCCGGACGCCGTGATGCTGGTCTACGAGCACCTGGGCGGCCGTTCCCTCGACTCCATGGCGGACGAGGAGGTCACCGACGACGTGCTGCGCGGTGCCTGGCGGCAGGTGAAGGCGCTCCAGTCGAGGCGTATCGCGCACCGGCGGCTGACCGGCGACGCGATTTTGGTGGATCGTTCCGGCAAGGTGATCCTGACCGATCTGCGCGGCGGCGAGATCGCCGCGGGCGATGTGGTGCTGCGCATGGACATCGCGCAGCTGCTCACCACGACCGGGCTGCGGGTCGGCGCCGAGCGTGCGGTGGCCACCGCCGTCGAGGAGCTCGGCCCCGACAAGGTCGCCGACTGTCTGCCGCTGCTCCAGCCGATCGCGCTGAGCCGCTCGACCCGGGCGACGCTGCGCAGACTCGCCCGCGAGCGCTCGCAACGCGAGCGGGAGGCGGTGCTGGAGGCATCCGCGGCCGCCAGGCGGGCCCGTACGGCGGAGACGGAAGAGGCGGCGGTCGACGACCGCAAGGCCGTCCGCAAGACCGAACGGGCGGAGAAGCAGGCCGACAAGAAGGCCATGGACGAGGCCATGGACGAGGTGCGCGAGGAGGATCTGCTCTCCCAGATCCGCCGGCAGATGCTCCTGATCAGGCCGCAGGCGCCGGTCGAGCCGGTCCGCCTGGAGCGCATCAGGCCGCGTACGCTCGTCAGCTTCATCGCCGGCGCGGTCGCCGCGTACTTCCTGCTCTCGCAGCTCGCCGGCATCGACTTCGGCACGGTCTTCGCCCGCGCCCACTGGGGCTGGGTGGCGGCCGCGGTCGCCTTCTCCGTACTCAGCTACTTCGCGGCGGCGATGAGCCTGCTCGGCTTCGTGCCCGAGCGGGTGTCGTTCCTGCGGACCGTCGTCGCGCAGGTCGCCGGGTCCTTCGTCAAGATCGTCGCCCCGGCGGCGGTCGGCGGCGTGGCGCTGAACACCCGCTTCCTGCAGCGTTCGGGAGTACGCCCCGGCCTGGCGGTGGCCAGCGTCGGCGCCTCCCAGCTCTTCGGGCTCGGCGCGCACATCCTGCTGCTGCTGCTCTTCGGCTATCTGACCGGTACAGAGCGGACGGCGTCGTTCACCCCGTCCAGGACGGTGATCGCGGGGCTGCTCACGGTCGCTGTGCTGGTGCTGGTGGTGACCGCGATCCCGTTCCTGCGCAAGTTCGTCTCGACGCGGCTGCGCTCGCTGTTCGCCGGAGTGGTGCCGCGCATGCTCGACGTACTGCAGCGGCCGATGAAACTGCTCACAGGCATCGGCGGGATGCTGCTGCTGACCGGCGTGTTCGTGATGTGCCTGGACGCGTCGATCCGGGCCTTCGACAACGGCAACCAACCGCTGAGCTACGCCAGCATCGCCGTGGTCTTCCTGGCGGGCAACGCACTGGGCTCGGCCGCGCCGACACCGGGCGGCGTGGGCGCGGTCGAGGGTGCGCTGACCTTCGGTCTGATCGTGGCCGGGGTGCCGAAGGAGGTCGCTGCGCCGGCGGTGCTGCTGTACCGCATGATGACGCTGTGGCTGCCGGTGCTGCCGGGGTGGTTCGCCTTCAACCACCTGACCCGCAAGGGCGCGCTGTAGCGCCGGGGTCGCACGGCGGCCGTCCTCGCTCCCCCCGGACTTCGTCCGGGCCCCCACGGGCTTGAAATCAGGCCCGTCCCGCGATTGAGGACCAATCCCGCGCCACCCGCATGGACCGCCGCCCGCGCGCCGAAAGCCCCGGCGGCGCACCATGGCGTCATGCCGACCTCTTCCGCGGCCGTGCGCACCACCGCCTTGCGTACCGTCGCACTCGCCGCCTCCGTCGCCGTGCTGCTCACGGCCGCCGGCTGTTCCGGCAGCGACGAGGGCGCGGGCGGGGAGCGGGGGGCGCAGGATCTCGCCTCGCAGACACTGGACTGGCAGAAGTGCCCGCCGCCCTCGGAGGCGGAGGGCGGCGGACCCGCGCCCTCGCCGCTGCCCGGCGGCATCGCCTGGGAGTGCGCCTTCATGGACGCCCCACTCGACTACGCCAAGCCGGACGGCGAAACCATCGAGCTGGCTCTCATCCGGGCGAAGGCCCGCGACCCCGGCCGGCGGATCGGCTCCCTGATCTTCAACTTCGGCGGCCCCGGCGGCTCCGGGATCGCCACCCTGCCCGCCGCCGCCGCGGATTACGCCACCCTGCACACCCGCTACGACCTGGTCAGCTTCGACCCACGCGGGGTCGGCCGCAGTGCGGCGGTGGAGTGCGAGGACGACAAGCAGCTCGACGCGTACTTCGCCCAGGACTTCACGCCCGACGACGCAGCCGAGGAGAAGACGTACACGGAAAACCTGGAGAACTTCGCCGAGGCCTGTGAGAAGAACTCCGGCGAGCAACTGCCGTACGTCGGCACCATCAACGCCGCCCGCGACATGGACCTGATGCGCCAGGTACTCGGCGACGACAAGCTCTACTACTTCGGCATCTCGTACGGCACCGAACTCGGCGGCGTCTACGCCCACTTGTTCCCGAAAAAGGTCGGCCGGGCCGTCTTCGACGCCGTCGTCGACCCGACCAAGAACTCCGAACAGAGCTCGCTGGGCCAGGCGCAGGGCTTCCAGCTGGCGCTCACCAACTTCGCCCAGGACTGCGTGGACCGCGGCGATCAGTGCCTGCTGCCCGGCTCCACGGCCCAGGAGATCCAGAACTGGATCATCGCGATGATCAACGAGCTCGACAAGAAGCCGATCGCCGGCATCGGCGACCGGAAACTGACCCAGAGCCAGGCCACCAACGGAATCGCTCAGGCTCTGTACTCCAAGGAGTACTGGGAGTTGCTGGAACAGGGTCTCGACGAGGCCGACGGCGGCAAGGGCGCGCTGCTGCTCGCGCTCTCCGACGCGATGAACGGGCGCAGCGAGAACGGCCACTACAGCAACCTCGCGGCGGCGAACACGGCCATCAACTGCGTGGACTCCAAGGACCGCTGGTCCCTGCCGCAGACGGAGGCGAGACTGCCTGAGTTCCGCAAGGTGTCGCCCGTCTTCGGCGACTACCTCGGCTGGGGCCTGATGGGCTGCAGCGAATGGCCGGTGCCCGGCACCTGGAACACACCCGCCGTCACGGCGCCCGGCGCGCCGCCCATCGTCGTCATCGGCACCACCGGCGACCCGGCAACCCCGTACGAAGGCGCGAGGGCGATGGCCGACGCCCTCGGCAAGGGCGTCGGCGTGGAGGTCACGTTCCGGGGCGAGGGCCATGGCGCGTACAACGGCGGCAACAAGTGCGTGCAGCAGACCGTGAACGCCTACCTCCTCGAAGGCAAGACGCCTGCCGCCGGGACGGTCTGTCAGTAGGCCCGCATAGGATTCAGAAAGAATCTTCGGAGCCATGGGGGCACGGGATGACGATGCGGGTACGGGCGGGGGCCCTGGCCGCGGCCGCGCTGCTGCTGGCCGGGGCGGTCGCCGGCTGTGACAGTGGTACGGACAAGGCGGATGCCGACGGCAAGAACACCGCCCGGCCCTCGGCGCCCGGGGCCGCCCCGGGCAAGGCCGCGCCGGGCGAGCCGACCCTGCCCGCCGCGCTCACCGGCCAGCAGTTGGACTTCAAGCGCTGCAAGCCCCCCGTGAAGGCCCGGGGCAGCTACGCACAGGCGCCGGGCGGGCAATGGCAGTGCGCCCTGCTCAAGGCCCCACTCGACTACCGCAAGCCGACGGGCGAGACGATCGGGATCGCCCTGATCCGCGCCAAGGCACTCGACGGGGACAGGCGGATCGGCTCGCTGCTCTTCAACTTCGGCGGCCCCGGCGGCTCGGGGGTCGCCGGACTGCCCGGCTCGGCAGACGGCTTCAAGAAGCTGCACAGCCGTTACGACCTGGTCAGCTTCGACCCGCGCGGGGTCGCGGAGAGCTCCGCGGTGGTCTGCCGGGACAGCAAGCGGACGGCGGCCTCGTTCCGGCTGGACTCCACCCCGGACACACCCGAGGAGGAGAAGGCGTACCTCGATGACTCCACTGCCTTCGGCGCCGGCTGCGCCAAGAAGTCGGGCAAGGTGCTGGCACACGTCGGCACCGCGAACGCCGCCCGCGACATGGACCTGATACGCCAGGTCCTCGGCGACGACAAGCTGCACTACCTGGGCTTCTCGTACGGCACCGAACTGGGCGGCGTCTACGCTCACTTGTTCCCGGCGCGGGCCGGACGCCTCGTCCTGGACGCCGTGGTCGACCCCTCCGCCGACTACCCGGGGCACTCGCGCAACCAGGCCCTCGGCTTCCAGCGCGCCCTGGACAACTACTTCAAGAGCCGCGGCATCGGCGCGAAGGACGGCACCGCGCGCGTGGTGAAGCTGCTCGACAGGCTCGACCGCAAGCCGCTGCCGACCACGCAGGGCCGCACGCTCACCCAGAGCCTCGCGCTGACCGGCATCATCACGCCGCTGTACGCAAAGGACCAGTGGCCGTATCTGACCAAGGCTCTGGATGAGGCCGACAACGGCGACGGGAGCCGGTTGCTGATGTCGGCCGAGTCGTACAACGGCCGGGACGAGGACGGCAGTTATGGCACGCGGGACCACTCGCAGCGCGCCATATCGTGCGCGGACACGACGGGACGGGTGACGGCCGCCGAGGTCAGGTCCCGCCATCTGGCCGAGTTCACGAAGGTGTCGCCGGTCTTCGGCCCGTATCTGGCCTGGGACCTGGCGGGCTGGTGCGCGAACTGGCCGGTGCCCGGCGAGTCCGAGACTCCCGAGGTCGCCGCGCCGGGCGCTGCCCCGATCCTGGTCGTCGGCACCACGGGCGACCCGGCGACCCCGTACGAGGGCGCGAAGAAAATGGCGGACGAGCTCGGCGCGGGCGTCGGTGTGCTGCTCACCAACAAGGGTGAGGGCCACGGCGCGTACGGGAACGGGGCGTGCGTGACCGGGACGGTGGACGCGTATCTGCTCGACGGCAAGGTCCCGGCGAACGGCAAGACCTGCGGATAGCTGTCCGCGACAGCGCGAAGGGCCCCGGACTCGCCCGCACCCCGGACTCGCCCGCCACCGAACTCGCCCGCCACCCCCGGGCCGGCCTGCGGCAGCGAACGCGAAGGGCCCCGGACCGGCGTTCCGGTCCGGGGCCCAGCGCACACACACTCGCGTCAGTAGATCGGCAAGTCAGGCCATGTACTGCCTGACCTGCGTGTTTCCGGCATCCTCACTCCCCCTGGGCCGTCGTGGGGCCGTCATCGGTGTCCGGGCCGTCCCCGAAGGCACGGTTCACTGCCTCCCGGGTCCGCTTCTCGCTGCTGGGCATCAGATGCGTGTACGTCCGCAGGGTGAAGCCCGGGTCGTGGTGCCCCAGGTACTGGGACACAGCCTTGATGCTCTCCCCCGCGTCCAGCAGAACGGACGCGTAGAAGTGCCTCAGCGCGTGCATGCCGCTCGTCCGGCCGGGAGAAATGCCCGACGCATTCAGGGCCGGGCGCCAGGCCCAGCGGTTGAAGTCGTTGCGGTTGACCGGGCGACCGTGATCCCTATGGAAGAGCAAGGATGCCGTTACCGGCGAGCCGTCGACCGCCCGCCACGGCAGCGTCACAGCGGCGGGCGGGTGCTGGCTGATGTGCTCCTCGATCGACCGGGCAACACTCTCGGGCAGCGGGACCGTTCGCGCCTTGGCTCCCTTGGGCGGCGCGAACACCGGACGGTTACGGATGAGTTTGACCTGACGTACCACGTGAACCACTCCCTCGATGAAGTCCACGTCTTCGACCGCCAGGCCGAGGACCTCGCCCTGACGCAAGCCGCATCCGCCAGCCAAATCCACCATGGCCCCGTACTGCTCCGGCAATGCCGAGCGAACCGCAAGTACACACTCACACGGCCAAGGAACGATCCGGCGAGGGTCGAGCTTCGGCGCACGCACGGACGACGAACGACAAGGGTTCTCGGGGATCAGGCGGTCATCCACTGCCGCCGTCAGCATGGTGGAGAGATTCGCGAAGATCACTCGCTGATAGGCGGGCGCGACTCCCCCGTCCTGCAGCTTCCGCAGCCACTCACGAATGTGCGTCGGGCGGAGCGAGCCCAGTGTGCGACTGCCCAGGTACGGCAGGACGTGCAGGCGGATTCGCTGCTCGGTCCCCACGAACGTGCCCGGGTCCATGTTGAGCGACGCCAGCCAACGTTCGGCGTGCTGGCGAACCGTGAGGCGACCGGCTTGCGGGTCGATGTACTGCCCGCGCGACATGTCCGCCTCGATCTGCGCGAGCCACTGCTCAGCGAGCCGCTTCTGACGGTCGGGGAAGCTCTTGGACTTCTCGGTGCCGTCGGGACCGATATAGCGGGCGCGGTAGCGCAGGCCGAGGCCGTGGCGCTCTGTTTTCACCTTGCGAGTCTTGCCGTCCGGGCCGGTCTCGGTGCGATACCAGCGGTCTTGGACGTGTCCAGCCATCAGGCAGCCTCCCCAAGCTGGGAGTTCACCCAGGCGCGTACGTCGTTGGGATCGAAGCGGAGGTGCCGGCCGACCCGGAAGCCGCGGGGACCGGTGTGCTTGCGGCGCCACTGGTAGACAGTCTCGACGCTGGGGAGTTCGAACATCTCGACCAGGTCCTCAGGGGTCAGGAACCGGTTCGGCAGCTCTGAGGCCATGGTCAGCACTCCCTTTCGTCGGTGAGCTGGTCGCACAGGGCTTCGCGGGCGGTTTCTCGGTTGATGCGGATGTCTTCGGCGATGGATGCGGCGAGAGCGGATTCGCCGGGTGTGTGGCCGTGGCCGGCGTATCGCCAGTCGGCGAGGACGAGTGTGGTGTCGGGCTCGGGCAGGCCGAGGGTTCGGCGTTGCTCGGCTGCGCGGTAGTCGGCACGGACCTGACGCCGTTCGGCGAAGGTGGAGGAGTAGCGGCGGGACTTGGTGAGGAAGTGGCCGCGGAAACCGAGCATGTGCGCCCAGGCCCACAGCTTCCGTTCGGGGTAGAGCGGGTCGAGGTCCCAGCACGCGCGGATGAGACGGCGTGCGTGGTCGGGCACGTGGTGTTGGTCGAGTTCGGCGAGTTCGCCGACGCGGCGATCGAGTGCGCCGGTGGTCTCGGCTGCCTTGGTGGCGTACTTGGCTACGTAGGCGGCGACCTTCTGTTCGCTGATGTCGTCACCGTCGTCGAAGGCCTGTATGGGCTGGACGTCGAGCTTCTTGCCCCAGCACAAGGTGCGGGCGGGCTGCCCGTCGACAGCGGGCACCGTCACCGTGGTGTACGGATGCTTTCTGGCTGCGCGGATCGCGTCGGTGAGCAGGTCGAGCGTGGCCCAAACCGGGGGCGTGCTGTCGGGTCCGCTCGGTCCGTCGATGCGGATGACCGCGTGGAAGTGGATCGCACCGCGCTTTTGGAACTCCGCGACCTTGTTGAACGACAGCCGTACTGTCTCCTTGAACGCCTTCTGCGTGAGTCCTGCGGCGGCGGCGAGCTCGCGGCGGAGCCGGTTGATGAACCGGTGCCACAACTCGCCTGCGTGGTTGTTGAACAGCACCGCGCCCGCGTAGTCGTACGTTGCCGGGTCGAGCGCCGTGCCGAGGGCGGGATCGTCCTCACGGTGGCGAGCACCGCAGCGGCAGCGGCCGGTGTCGGGGATGTTGTGCACACGGCCGAAGGACGGGGCGGTCAGCGTGGTGAAGACACGGGGCCGCTCGCGTACCGCGGTGGGGATGTTCATGGTGTCGTCGCCGGTGAGGCCCGCGCGGACGAGGCGGTAGGCGTCGCCGGCGTAGAGGTAGGCGCAGGGCTGGCAGCGGGAGGCGCGGCGGTTGCCGCAGGCGATGCGCAGCCGGCCGCCGGGCTCGTCCTGCGTGGAGTAGGTGTGCAGGACCTGACCCGAGGTTTTGTCGCGGGTCAGGCTCCAGCCGGTGAGGTGGATGGGTTGGGCGCATCCGCCGGTCCTCTTGATCTGGTCTTGCCAGCGGTCGAAGTCGGGGGCCGAAGCCACCCTGAGCAGGTCGCCCAGGGTGGTCGGGTCCAGCGTGTCAGGCACGGGCCGCCTCCAGCGCGTCTGCGAGGAGCGGGGAGGCGAGCAGCCCCGGGGGTGGGCTCCACAGGCCACGTGCGCCGGGCCACGGCAGCGGCTCGGCGAGCGGGACGACAGTGGACAGTCGCCAATGCCAAGGGCTACGGCCGGACCAAAGGGTGCAGTAGCCGTCATCTTCGTGGCAGCCCTCCAGGCGGGCGACCGCGACGATCGCGCCCTTGGGGAAGGGGCGGCGCAGGAACGGGCGGGCCAGCGGTGCGTCTTTCGCGTTCGGGTCAGTGGTGCGCCCGGCGTGGATGAGGACCAGACCCCGGTGGTCGGTGGGCCAGCTGCGGTTCTCGATCCGCTTCGTGGCATAGGCGATGGCGCTTGCCCAGGGCTGCCGCACGGTGAGCGCCAGGACGGGGGCGGTGTCCAGTTCGCGAGCGTGGGGCTGGGGCATCAGAGCACCTCCAGCAGAGCGGAGGCGATCCATTGGGCGACGTTGGCGGGCACGGCGTTTCCGGCCTGCTTGGTCTGCTCTCCCCCGTGGCCCAGGACGGTGTAGTCGTCGGTGAAGCGCTGGGCGCGCAGGTGCTCACGGGCGGACAGCATGCGGAAGTAGCAGTCCTCCGGATCGATCTGCTCTGGCGGGCTGTCGGCTCCGAGCACCACGCCCGCTGACTCCCGGGTGGCGATGGTGTGCAGCGGTGTCCGGGTCGTGGTCGGGCCGCCCCTGCGGTAGGGGATGACCAGGCCGTGGTGGTTGCCTCCGGCGGTGATCGCGGCCAGCGGGTCGCCGATGGCCCGGGTGGTGGAGCCGCCGCCGCGGTGCTCGGTGATGAACGGGCCGGGCAGCAGCAGGGCTTCGCTTTCGCGGGTGGTGCGGGTGCGCATGGGCACGGTGACCGCGGCCGCATCGGTGTTCCAGCTGCCGCCGACGGGGACCAGCAGCGGCGGGATGGCGATGCCGTCGCCGATCCGCACGGTGCGGGTGGGCAGCGGCGCCGCCAGTGCGGGGAAGGCGCGGCCGTCGCCCTGGTCGCTGTGGTTGACCGTGACCACGGAGGGCACCCGGTGCTTGTCCAGTCCGAGGCGGATCTTGCGCAGGGTGGATAAGGCGAGGGGCTTCATGCCCTTGGTGTGCCGGTCACCGATACGGATACCGGGGTCTGACCAGTTGATCGCACCGGCTGCGGGCCGTACGTACGGTTCGACGATCTGATGACGGCAGGCGGGGTTGGGGCAGCGGAAGTCGTACTGCTGCCGGTACTTGCCGATCTTCCGGCCGTTGCGCCAGGACTGGACGGCCGATACGTCCTGTTCGCAGCCGGAGCACCAGGCGGGCGGGCGGACATCGAGGTTCGGCGCCCGCAATTCCCGTCGGGTGAAGACGATGAAGATGCGGTCCCGCCACTGCGGGGCGTGCGGGTTGTCGTCCGCGCCGATGTGAGCAGCGGTGACGGACACGATCTGGTGGCGGAAGCCGAGGATTTCCCAGGCGTGCAGCCACCAGGAGAACAGCGGCCAGGCGGTGGCGAAGCGGGGGACGTTCTCGCAGACGACGGCGTCGAAGTTGTGGACCTCGGCGGCGCGCAGGATGTCGTAGGCGGTGGCCCGGGTGCGCTCCCACGCGGCGTCCTGGATCGGTCCCTCTTCCAACAGATCCAGTTGGCCGGGGGTGGGCGGGGGCTTGGGGCGGCTGATGCCGTCGGCGGGGCTGCCCTCGGTGCAGATCGGGGAACCGACCAGGACCCGGGCCTTGGGCAGACGCCGCATGTCGTAGTGGTCCAGATCCACGCAGAGGTGCTCGGCCTCGGGAAAGTTGGCCGCATGGGTCTCGACAGCCCGTGGCCAGTGGTTGGCGCCCAGCACCACGTCGAAGCCGGCGCGGCGGAACCCGTCGGAGTCCCCACCGGCACCGCAGAACAGATGGATGGACGTCGGCCGGGAGGTAGCGGATCGGCGCATCACCGGACTGCCTCCTGCCCGGACGAGGCAGCGGCGGGGCGGCGGGTGGTGACGAGCCAGAGGGGCGCTGTGCCGGTGCCGTGGCAGGCCGGGCAGACGACGGTCAGGGTGGTGCGGGTGCCGTCCTGGTCGCGGGTGCCGGTGGTGATGGCGACAACGGGGAAGCCGTCGCAGTCCGGGCAGATCCGGGCAGCACGATCCGTGCGGTCGGGCATCATGGAGATTCCTTCCGGTTGATGAAGTCGGGTAGGGGCTTGGGCCGTCCGGGCGGCGGATACTTGGCGGTAGAGGCCGCCCGGAGGGCCGGTCAGCGCTGGCGCGGGTTGTTGAGCATGGAGCGCAGGACCACGGCACAGACCGCGACGGACGCGGCGGTGATGGCGACCGCGAGCAGGAGCGAGACGAGCACCGCGCCGACCACCAGGACGACAGCGGCGCCGCCACCCACGGCCACGAGAAGGCCGGCCGGTGTGAGCCGGACAGCAGGTGCGGCAGCGGGTGCCGAGGGCATCGCAGCGGGAGCCGGGGCGGGGTGCTGGCAGGAGCACACCGGAGCGTGCTGGTGCTGCTCGAGCGGAGCCGCCGGGTGGACGAGCGGGGCAACGATGCCGGTGGGTGTGGGCATGGTCGGGATGCGCGGGCGGAGCATGGTGGATCTCCCTTCTGGGCTGGTTACTTGGTGGTGCCGTTGACGACGTCGACACCGGTCCTGGTGCTGGATTCGATGGCCGGGGCGAGGAAGGTGTCGGCGAGGAGGAAGCCGCCGAGGAGGAGCACGACGATCAGCCAGGTCGGCGGGCGCAGCATCTTGATCCCGAAGTAGCCGAAGATGGCGACCACGAGGATCAGGGGCAGTTCGACGTTCACGAGGGTTCAGTCCCTTCAGTGATCTGGTGGGCGATGGCGTCGGCGAGCTGCGGGGCGACGCCGAGGCGGGTGCGCAGCGTTGCGGTGTCGATCGGGTGGCCGGTGGTGGTGCGGTGCGCGTCTGCGACCTTGCGGGCGTGTGCCAGGAGCGCGGGAGGCACCGCGATGGCGGGCGGCAGAGCCGGAACCGGAGCAGCCTCGGGAGGCGGTACTGGGGCGGGTGCTTCGCGGCTCACGGCGATGTCCGGGGCCGGTTCGGCAGCCGGAGCCGTCTTCGGCGTCTCGGTGCGCAGCTGCGTTGGGGTGTGGACGAGGAGGGTGCCGCCGAGGAAGGCGAGGGCGGGCCAGCCGGCCACCAGGATGCGCAGCCAGGCGGGCACGTCGGTCAGATCGAGCAGGCCCGCAGTCGCCACGTTGGCCCCCAGGGATGCGGCCAGGGCGACGGCGAACCAGGTCCACGCGGCACGAGTCGGGCCCCCGGAGGAGCGGAGGATGCGCAGGCGACGCCAGGCGGCGACCAGCAGAAGGTCGACGCTGATGGGGTAGGCCCAGGCTTTCCAGCCGTCTTGTCCGGCAGCGGCGGCGATGTCGTGCAGGTGGGCGAAGGACAGCGCACCGGCGATCACGGCCTGAACGAGTACGGCATCGGGCCGGACCGAGCGGGTCGAGTGGGTCACGGGTCTTCACCTCCTTCACAAGGGGGTTGGGGGCGGGGCCGGGCGGGGCTCACGGGTCCTGCCGCCCGGCACCCGGCGGGGATCAGTCGGTCGGGGCTTGGCCGGTGCCGAAGCAGGTGAGACAGAGGGCTTCCTGCCGGTCGCTGCTCTCGCGCTTGCTGCGGGTGCCGACCTTGAAGGACTCGGAGACCTGGCCGGTGGTGCAGTCCGGGCACGGTGTGGGCTTGGGCTTGGCTGTTCGGCGGGCGGAACGCTTGGCTGCGGTCACGGGCTTCTCCTTTCAGGCATGGGAGGGGTAGGGACGTGGCGCGAAGGCGGTCATGCCGACCGGGGGAAGGGGGTGTTACCAGGACTCGGGGACCGTCACCGTTGCGGCGGGCGGCGCCGGGACTTCGGCGGGGATGCTGGCCTCGGGGCGGAACGGCTCCAGTGCCGGAACGTTCGGGGTGAGGTGCGCGAACTCGCGGCACACGGCGGCGACTTCACCCAGCGATGTCCTCGGGGTGCGGATGCGGGACCAGCCACCGGAGGAGTCCCCGGCGATCGCGGTACCGGCGCGTTCGGCAGCGATGGCGGTCGCGGCGACGACGGCGAGTTCGTTGATGTCGCCCAGGCCCATGTCGGCGGTCTGCTTGTCGTTGCAGCGGTGCACCACTCGGCCGGTGAGCTGTGCCCGCAGGGCGGTTGCGCCCTTGCCGAGTTCGGAGCCGAAGCGCTGCCCGCACACCTCCAGATAGATCCCCACCGCACGGGCCAGCTGCGCGAGGCGGACCAGTTGCGTGACCATGCGGTCCCGGCGGGCGGTGTCCGTCTTGGAGGGGATCAGGAACAGTTCGGCGATCTCATCGATCAGGACCACGATCGGGGTCGGGCGGAGCTGCTTGGGCAGGCCCCAGATGTCCGAGGTGATGTCTTCCAGTGGGGTGGCGGGGCCGATGCCCTGGTGCAGGCACAGCAGGTCGAACCGCGCTTCCATCTCTACGATCAGCGCGTCCAGCAGCCCTTCGGCCTGATCCGGAGTGATGGCGAGCGCCGACAGACGCGTGGCGAACGGGCTCTGTTCCACGCCGCGTTTGCAGTCGATGCCCACGATGGCGACATCCAGCGGCGCGAGCCCTTTGATCAGGCAGCGTTGATACATCGACTTGCCCGACTTGTTCGCGCCCAGGGTGAGGCCGTGCGGGATGTCCTGGTAGTTGCGGACGAACGGCAGGCCGTCTTCCCGCAGAGCGACACTGACGGAGAGCGGGCCAACTGCCAGCCGGCGGGGCATCCGCACATGACCGAGGACGTCGAAGCCGGTTAGCCGCAGGTCGACCACACCGGGCTTGATCTCGGCGACGTGGACGGAGTAGACGCCCCAAGCGTGCCGCAGTCGTTCGGCCGACTTGACCACGTCTTCCGGAGCCAGTCCCGCGGCGAGCCGCAGACGGAGCCGGAGTCCGGTGGTGGTGGGGCGTATCCCGCGCACCTTCGGGATGCCGGGTCGGGACACGGTGTCGCCGGCGGACAGCTTGTGGGCGAAGACCCGCCACCACGGAGGGGTGACGGTCAGCTCACAGGCTTCCATGGTCCGGCGGTAGGAGGAGAAGACCCGGTACAGCGCGGCCGGGAGACCGACCAGGGTCCAGTACACGGCCGGGGCCTTGACACGGGCCACCAGGAGCAGGGCGGTACCTATCACCGCCAGCGCTAAGAGCGTTCCTCCGCTCATGGCGATCAGGCCTTGCCGTTGGAGGCGGCCGGTACCTGCGCAGCCATCACCGCGGTTGCCTTGAAGCTGATGCCGTGCCCGAACTCGTTCTCCCACGGGGTGGCGTACAGACCGGGCAGAGCCACCGGCATACCGGGTACCAGGTCCGGCTGAATGCCGTCCTCGGTGACCACGACGGTCACGGCATCCGGCCGACCGTCCACGATCACGGCCACGTTCACGTTGTACTGAACCTGGCCAGACTGCTTGTCGACCGCGATCTCGCCGGTCTTCTGGTTCTTGACCTTCTTCTCCGGAGCCTGGATGAGCATCAGCGTCATGGCTTCGGTTTTCAGAGGCATCCTGCGCATGAGTCTTACTCCTTGCTGGGAGGGTTGATCCAACTGGCAAGTGGCGCACGCCAGTTGAACTGGCTTGCACCAGTAGAACTGGCTCAAGCCAGTTGCGTCAACCCCCTGCATGGAACTGGCGCAAGCCAGGACGTAAACTGGCGCCAGCCACTAGGAGAGGTAGTGATGACCGACCAGGCCGAAGATCGAAGGCCGCTGAGTCGACGGATCGCGGATCAACTCCGCAAAGAGATCGAAAGCGGGCAGCATGCGCCCGGCGCGAAGCTCCCGTCCCAGCGCAAGCTTGCGGAGCGGTTCGGGGCCGTCCGCAACACAGTCGACGAAGCCCTGAAGATCCTCGCCCAAGAAGGGCTGGTGGTCGCTGAGCATGGTCGGGGCGTGTTCGTTCGCGTGAAGCAGCCCCTTATTCGCCTGGGCAGCGATAGATACTCACCGAAGTACCGCGAATCAGGACTGTCGCCGTTCCTTGTGGAATGCGCGAAGCAGGGCAAGGTCGGAAGGTTCGAAGTCCTTGGCATCGAGCGCATCAAGCCGGACAACGCCCTAGCGGACCAGCTCAAGGTCTCCGACAAGACCAAGTCCGTAGTGCGTCGAGAGAATGTGTTCTACGCGGATACAGACCCCGTCTATCGCGTGACGACATGGATCCCATGGCGCATCGCGCAGGGAACGGGCCTCCTTCAAGCGGAGGTCCCTCACCAGTACGGAATTCACGGAGTCTTCGAAGACAAGGGCCACGCGATGGCCCGTATCAGCGATGAGATCACGGCACGCATGCCCACACCGGACGAAGTCGGATACCTGAACCTGTCTCCCGGCGTGCCCGTCATCGAGGTGATGCACACCAGCATCGACCAGGACGGCGAACCCTACGAGGTGACCAGGTTCGTGATGCGTGCCGACATGAACGGACTCAGTTACAACGTCCCCGTCGAATGAGAAGTCAAAGCTCAGGAGTTCTCCGTGAATGCTGACGCAACAACCGAGCCAAACGTGATCATCCGGACTCGCACTGACGAGGATCTCCCCGACACTGCCGCCGGGCTCGTGACAGTTCACACCACCGACGGCTATCCCGTGGAAGGCGTGGACGACCCTCAGGGATGGCTGAGCCCGCCGGGACTGCTCGAAGCGTGGGTGGCCGAGATAGCAGGGCAAGTCGTGGGCCATGTCGCGGTCAGCCGGCCACAGGGCGAAGAAGCTGTTTCGCTCTACCTCAAGCAAGCGCAGGCATCAGAGGACCAAGTCGGCGTTCTTGCAAGGCTCTTCGTGCTGCCACAGGCGAGAGGGAAAGCTGTAGGTGAAAGCCTCGTCCGGGAAGCCGCCTCGTACGCCCGAAGGCAGAACCTCGCCCTCGTTGGCGATGTCATGACTAAGGATGCTGCTGCGATCCGTCTCTATGAGCGGCTCGGCTGCCAGATCATCGGAAGCACCACTCACACCTACGGCGAAGGGCAGCAGACGTCCGCTCTTTGCTTTGTCGCACCAACCGACTGACCAGCGGCGCGAGCGATAAGCGGCAGCGCGGACAGAGTTTCCCTACATCATCAAGGCTCGCTGCGCTCGCTGACCGACCCAGGCTCCCACCGCAGCCAAGCCCCATGTCACCAGCACCGTCCCATGCCTGCCGTGGACCCGAGTGGCCCCAGGAGACAGCAAGGACATCAGACGTCAGGCCCGGGGGATGAGGCGGACGCTCGGGAGAACACCACAGTTGACGCATCGAGCGTCTGCTTTCCCGGCCTCCTGAACTGCGTAGCAGTCTGATCAGAGATCCGAGGTGCCGCACGGAGTGCGGCGGCGCCGGCCGGACGCCGCCGCGCTTGCCCCTCCATGTCTACGCCACCGGGGCCGCACGTCGTCGCCCGCCCGCGCCCACAAGGGGGCGAAAAGAACCAGGCCGGGGGTGGGGACGGTCGGCTCCACGGCTTTACCCACACTCCCCGATTCGGGTCCCGCGTCGAGCAAGACCAGGGGGCCACTCGGACACATTGCGGGCAGAGGTGAAGCCTGCCCGAGTAGCCGGCAAGCGTACGGCCCCCTGATCATGCACGACCCCAAACCGGGCAGGACACCGGCCAAACCCGCTCCACCGACCTCTGTCTGTCGCGACGAAGTCGGCCGGGTCGTACTGCTTTGACCTGAACTGGCTTGATTGAGTGAGATGGCGAGGCGGCCGCCAATCTCGTGCCCCTTACGTACGTCCGCCAGACGGGCGAATGTGCCATCCGGTTGGGGGGGGGCTCGTACCGGACCGGTTGCCGCGCTCCGTATTTCGCTGATCACTGAGAGTGTCAGCATGAAACGGGTTGCACCGCCCTGGCCACGCCGTTGCTCGACAACGTGGGGAACAGGCAGTCAGGGCGGGCGCGCGACGCCCCTGGAGAGACCATGAGCTATCAGCAGGACCTTACTATCTGCCGCGAGCTCGGCGAACGCCACGGCGAAGGCCGGGCGCTGAACAGTCTCGGCACTGCGCTGCAGCAGGTGCGGCAGTTCGACGAGGCCATAGCGACCCACCAGCAGGACCTCCTTATCTGCCGCGAGCTCGGCGAACGCCACGGCGAAGGCCAGGCCCTGAACAACCTCGGCACCGCGCTGCAGCAGGTGCGGCGATTCGACGAGGCCATCGACGCCCACCAACATGCCGCCACCCGATTCACCGAACTCGGCGACCACCACCGCGAAGCCCAGGCCCTCAACAACCTCGGCACCGCGCTGCAGCAGGTGCGGCAGTTCGACGAGGCCATCGACGCCCACCAGCATGCCGCCACCCGATTCACCGAACTCGGCGACCACCACCGCGAAGGCCAGGCCCTCAACAACCTCGGCAGCGCCCTGCAGCAGATGCGGCGATTCGACCAGGCCATCGACGCCCACCAACAGGCCGCCGCCCGATTCACCGAACTCGGCGACCACCACCGCGAAGCCCAGGCCCTCAACAACCTCGGCAGCGCCCTGCAGCAGGTGCGGCGGTTCCACGAGGCCATCGACGCCCACCAACAGGCCGCCGCCCATTTCACCGAACTCGGCGACCACGATGGCGAAGGCCAGGCCCTGAACAACCTCGGCAGCGCCCTGCAGCAGGTGCGGCGGTTCGACGAGGCCATCGACGCCCACCAACATGCCGCCGCCCGTTTCATCGAATTCGGCGACCACGATGGCGAAGGCCGGGCCCTGAACAATCTCGACACCGCCGTGCAGCAGCGGGGCCTATGGCGGGTGCTCACCGGCAGGGGTCGTGGCGATCGGGTACAGCCGTCTGCTGCAGATGCCCCTCTGCCTGCGGAACTCGCTCCAACGCCGCACGTCCCTGCGCTCCCATCCGCGGCCCAGGTGCCGCCGGCATACATGGACATCGACGATTGACACCAACAGCGGCACACACCGCCGGAAGATCATGGACTCCACGTGGTCAAATGACCTGCAGTGCGGCAGTCGGGGCTGATCGCAGCCCTCCCTCGATCCAGCCAGCGGTGGAAACTCTCGACTCGGTAGACAGACCACGCTCATGCCTGCCCAGGTCAGAAGCCGCAGGCGTCGAGCGACCGCAGGTGGCACACTCAAAACCAGGGCAGGAAGTAGGCCAACGCCCCTACGATCTGCTGCCAGAGACCCCGTGCCCTTTGCGTGCCCGATCCGGCGGGAAGCGATGGGGACTCACAGGGAACGACGGCCAGAGCAGCGGTCAAGCCCAGGTCAGACGATTCCCAGCCCAGGCCGCACCCGCATCACTCGTCTTCCAAACAAGTGCACCAGGACCCGGCGCCGGCGCTTGACTGCGCCATTGAGACTCCACCTACCCAATAGTGCCCGTTAGGTCTGCCGACTTGGCTGGTGGGGCGCGGTGGAGGGATGGGGCTTGGGGAGACGGAGCGCCTCCAGGGCGACTGGGCCTGCCATTGCCTGGCTGTGCGCGTCGGGCAGGGCAGGTGTAGAGAGGAGGTGTGTCGCAGCACCTCGTCGGTCTTCGCCGGTCGGTGCGAGCGGGTCATGCGATGGCGGCCGTCCCGATCGCGCTGATAGTGGCGCTTGTCGTGATCGACGTTCTTGCGCCGGCCGATATTCACCTGGGTCCTTTGCTGGTCGCAGCCCCGGCGATCACCGCGTCGTTCGCCGGCCCCTGGCTGACGGGCCTGGTCGCCGTCCTCGCGGTGGTGGCTCAGGTGTTCATCGCGGTGCTGCGCGATCGGGACGAGTTGTTCTCGGCGAACCACCAGGCACAGATCGGCGCCCTGGTCCTGGTCGGATCGAGCCTCGTGATCTTCTGCGTGCTGCGGGAGCGCCACGCCAGAGAGCTGACGCAAGTGCGGTACGTGTCCGAGACCGCCCAGCGAGTGGTCCTGCGGCCGCTGCCCAAGCAGATCGGACCGCTGCGAGTCGCCTCCCTGTATCTTGCCGCGGAGGCCGAGGCCCAGATCGGCGGCGACCTGTATGCGGCCGTACGCACGAGCTCCAGCACCCGGCTGATCGTCGGCGATGTGCGGGGCAAAGGCATGAGCTCCGTCGGTGACGCCGCCCTGCTGCTCGGCGCGTTCTGGGCCGCCGCCCATCGGCAGGCGACTCTGGTCGAACTGGTGGACTATCTCGATGGAAGCGTGTGCTGGAACCTGGCCGAACCCGGCGAGACGGACTGGGCCGGAGAGACCTTCATCACCGCCGCCATTCTGGACATCCCCGACCAGGACAGCATGGTCGACATGATCGACTGCGGGCATCCACCGCCGATTGTGCTGCGAAACGGCCGCGCCACGACGATCGATGCCTACCAGCCCGCGCCTCCGCTGGGCCTCGGCGAACTGGCGTCCACTCGCTACCACGTCGACGCATTCACGTTCGAGGTAGGAGACCTCCTGCTGCTCTACACGGACGGGGTCATCGAGGCCCGCGACTCCACCGGCGCCTTCTATCCACTCACCGAGCGAATCACAGGCTGGACCCAGAGCAACCCCGACGCATTCCTGCATCGCCTCCGGCGTGATCTGCTCGACCACGTCGGCGGACGGCTGGGCGACGACGCCGCCATGATCGCGATCAAGCGCCAACCCACACCTCAGGCGTGATTACTCAAGCATCGCGAGCCAAGTAGCTGGCCGGCAGAACGTGTACGCGGGCACCGAGCTCAGAGTTTTGGCTGCTCCCAAGACGGACGCAAGGGGCCTCGCGAGCCGTTGCAGTACAGCAGCGAAGTACAGCAACCACCGCGACCGCAGCTGACCGCTACCAGCCCCAGGCAACCGGCTGACCAGCCCGGCAAACCTCAGCGACCGTCCCGCCGGTAGTTCGGGACGAAGAGGTCGTGGCGGATTCGAGCAGCGGCGGAGCTGAGGCAGTGCGATGTCAGAGCCCGATGAGAGTGTGTCCGGCATGGAGACACCCATGGCCCCTGACATCGGGTATGAGGAACACGCCGTCATCGCCCACTTCCTGCTTGCTGCTGGCGGTTTTGGCGACGCCGACCAGCGAGAGCGGGTCTACGAGGCTGAGGAGGTGATGGCGGCGGCGGCCGAGGAGGCCGGTGTCGGCGAGGTCGACGGCAACGAGTTCGGAGGGGGCAAGGCTGTGGTCTACGCCTACGGGCCTGATGCAGATGCTCTCTTCAAGGTCTTGGAGCCGACTCTGCGCAGTCTGCCCTTCCGCCCGGCACACGTCGTTTTCAGGCGGGGGGACATCGAGTCCCGTGTTGACCTGTAGGGCTGCCCAGGCACTGAGGAAACTGACGACGGCCCTGCGCGAAGTCCGGGCCGTCTCTGGGCCGTGCGAGGGCGCCCGACGCCGACCGACAACGACAGAAGCCCACGGCATCTGAACTGGTCAGAGCCGTGGGCTTCTTCTGTCCCGCTGGTCAGCGGAAGGGCTGATTAGTAGATCGGCTTGTCCGGCTCGATCTGGTTGACCCACCCGATCACGCCGCCGCCGACGTGCACCGCGTCCGCGAAGCCCGCGGACTTGAGCACCGCGAGGACTTCCGCACTGCGGACACCCGTCTTGCAGTGCAGGACGATCTTCTTGTCCTGCGGCAGCGTCGCCAGCGCGGTGCCCATCAGGAACTCGTTCTTCGGGATCAGCCTGGCGCCGGGGATCGAGACGATCTCGTACTCGTTGACCTCACGGACGTCGATGATCTCGATGCTCTCGCCGTCGTCGATCCACTCCTTGAGCTGCTTGGGAGTGATCGTCGAACCGGCCGCCGCCTCCTGGGCCTCCTCGGACACGACGCCGCAGAAGGCCTCGTAGTCGATGAGCTCGGTGACGGTGGGGTTCTCGCCGCAGACCGCGCACTCCGGGTCCTTGCGGACCTTGACCTGGCGGTACTGCATCTCCAGGGCGTCGTAGATCATCAGCCGGCCTACCAGCGGCTCGCCGATGCCCGCGAGCAGCTTGATGGCCTCGTTGACCTGGATGGAGCCGATGGACGCGCAGAGCACGCCGAGCACGCCGCCCTCGGCGCAGCTCGGGACCATGCCGGGCGGCGGGGGCTCGGGGTAGAGGCAGCGGTAGCAGGGACCGTGCTCCGACCAGAACACGCTGGCCTGGCCGTCGAAGCGGTAGATGGAGCCCCAGACGTACGGCTTGTTCAGCAGCACGCACGCGTCGTTGACCAGGTAGCGGGTCGCGAAGTTGTCCGTGCCGTCGACGATCAGGTCGTACTGGCTGAAGATGTCCATCACGTTCTCGGCCTCGAGCCGCTCTTCGTGCAGGACGACGTTCACGTACGGGTTGATGCCGAGCACCGAGTCCCTCGCGGACTGGGCCTTGGAGCGGCCGATGTCGGCCTGGCTGTGGATGATCTGGCGCTGCAGGTTCGACTCGTCGACCTCGTCGAACTCCACGATGCCGAGCGTGCCGACGCCCGCCGCGGCGAGGTACATCAGAGCCGGCGAACCCAGGCCGCCGGCGCCCACACACAGCACACGGGCGTTCTTCAGCCGCTTCTGCCCGTCCATCCCGACATCCGGGATGATCAGGTGGCGGGAGTACCTGCGGACCTCGTCGACGGTGAGCTCAGCAGCTGGCTCGACCAGGGGTGGCAGCGACACGGGGACTCCGTTGGTCGGTATGTCAGTACGGTGGTTCTTTCCGTAACACTGCCACGGCCCTCCTCATTCCGAGACACCCGGTCCGATCTGCGAGACGATTTCGTCCCAGTAGCCGGGCAGTGCCTCGAATGCGGTGCTATGTCCTCTGTGGTCGGAGCGCGCGGTCCGGTCGGTGAAGAAGATCGTCCCCGCGCCCTGCCAGCGCGCGATGCGGGTGGCCTCCTCCAGATGGGTGCGCGGCACCCCGTGGACGAAGTGCGCGAACCGCTCCGGCGGATAGTCCGCGGTCCACTCCGCCACCTGCGACCAGCGATAATCGGTCCATGGCCCGGAGAAGGTGACCAGCTGGTCGGCGACCTCCGCATAACCGGGGTAGGGGTGCGAGCCGTGGCCGAGGACCAGATGCCCGCCGTCGAGGACCGCCTCCAGCGTCGCCGTCGTACGCCGCACCTCGTGCAGATCGGCCCGGTCCGTAGGACAGCGATCCAGCAGGAAGCCGTCCACGCGGTACCACTCGAGGTAGTGCTGCGCATCGGAGACGACATCCCCGAAGGGGCGCGATCCGTGCGCCATGTCGATGTGCCCGAGCACCTGCACGCCCGCGTTGCGCACCTTGCCCGTGGCTTCCAGGCAGTGCGGGTCGGGGCGGTCGCCGGGGCCGTCGTCGACATTGAGGACGACCCAGTGCAAAGGCGTGCCGGGACGGGTCAGTTCGGCCCATTCGACGGGGGCGAGCAGCGGGTGGGCGTAGCCGGGGACACCGAAGCCGAGCCTCTCCGCGCTGGTCGCGGAGAGCTGGGTGCCGGTCGTGGTCAGATGCGGCATGCTGCCTCCATCCAGATGTCGGCCAGGGATTCTTCGAGGTTGATACGGGGACGCCAGCCGAGCCGGTCGCGGGCCGTGCGGACATCCGCCTGCTGCCAGCTGCCGCAGCCGTCGGGGTACGGCGCGGGGGTGGCGGACAGCTGCTCCAGTACGGATTCGGAGCGCGGCGCGCCGATGGACGGGCGGCCGGAGGGCCCGTCGAGCTCGTGCAGCGCGCCCGCGTAGCCCGCGACCCGGGCCAGCACGGCGGCCGCGTCGCGCAGCCGTACGGCACGTCCCGTGCCGATGTTGACGACGCCCTGCGCGGCGGACAGGGAGGCGGCGTGCACGGCGCGCGCCACATCCCGTACGTCGACGAAGTCACGCTGCACTCCGAGGCCGCTGAGCTTCAGTTCGCCGTCGCCCGACTGCATGGCCCGGCGCATCGCCTCGGCGAGGCGGCCGAGCGGGGAGCCGGCCGGGGTGCCGGGGCCGACGGGCGAGAAGACCCGCAGTACGACGGCGTCCAGGCCGGAGCCGAGCACCAGCTCGGTGGCGGCGAGCTTGCTGACGCCGTACGGCCCGCCGGGGCGCGGAATCGCGTCCTCCGCGGTGGACGAGCCCTGCTGGGAGGGCCCGTACTCGGAGGCGCAGCCCAGCTGAACGAGCCGGGCGCCGCAGCCGCTGCGGCGCAGAGCCTCGCAGACGGTGGCGACGGCGACGGTGTTGTGCCTGGTCAGATCGCGGGCGCCGCCGCGGGTGGCGCCGGCGCAGTTGATGACGACGCCGGGGTGGACGGCGCCCAGGAAGCGGGTGAGCGCGCCCGGGCTGCCGCCGGCGAGGTCGAAGCGTACGTCGGCGTCGTCGCCGCGCCCGAGGGCGGTGAGGTGCACGGCCGGGTCGGCGAGCAGCCGGTCGGCGACGAAGCGGCCGAGGAATCCATTGGCACCGAGCAGCAGCACCCTCATCGCGCGGCCCCTCGGTGCCGACGGGCCGAAGTTGGGGGTTCGGGGGTCATGTCGCTTTCTCCTTAAGGGTGTTGCTGTCGATGCGGCTGCTGGTGCTGCCGGGGTTCGTCCGCCGTGTCGGCTCCGCGGACGGTCTGGACGGTGTGCGCCGAGGCCCGGGACAAGGCCGCGGTGGCGTGGGTCAGCAGGCCGAGGGCGGCGGCACCGCAGGCGATTGCCGGCAGGGATCCGGCGCCCCAGGAGCCGACCGCCGCCTCGATGGGGCTCGCCAGGAAGCCGCAGCGGGGCAGCCGTCCGGCCAGCAGCAGCACGGGGGCCGCGACTTCGGCGGCGCAGGCGGCGGCGAGTCCCGCGGCCGCGGCCGCGGCGAAGCCGTGGACGATGAGCAGCCGGGCCAGGAAGAGCAGGGCGCCGAGGGCGACTGCGGGGGTGAGGGCCTTGTGCGGGAGGACGAGCCCGGCCAGCGCGAGGAGCGCGGTGAGGGCGCAGACGAAGAGCAGTGCGACTCCGAGCAGCAGGGGGCGTGCGCCGGACGCGAACTCCTCCAGACCACGGCTGCCGTCCAGCTTGCGCCGGGCGTGTACGGAGAACAGGCGGGCGCACCAGGCTGCCGGGGCGACGGCGAGGGCGAGGGCGACTAGCGGGGCGGCGGTCAGCGGCAGAGGTCCTTGGGGTCCCCCGCCGGCGATCTGCTCCAGCATGCCTTCGCCGTACGCCGCGTACGCCAGCAGCCAGAGAGTCCACAGGCGCAGCGCGGGGACGGTACGCCCCGCCGCGCGCAGCGGCCCGCGCCGCAGGCAGAGGGCGAGCGCGACGACGGTACCGACCGCGCCCGCGGCCCCCGCCACGAGCCGGGCCGCGCCGTCGGTCGCCTCCAGGCCGACGACGGCGAGGGCGCATACGGCGCCCGGCAACAGCGTGAGGAGCGCGCGCCCGGCGCGCCCGGCCTGTCCGGATCGCGATTCGTCGACGCGCGCCCCCGTACGTGCGGGGCCGGGACCCGACTCCGCTCCGCGCGGCACGCGCGCGTACAGCTCTTCGGCGAGCGAGAAGACGTCCCGGTGACGAAAGCGCGCGGCGGTCCGGTCGGTGACGCCGTGGGCTTCGAGGCCCGCGGCTATCTCCAGGGGATCGACGGCCCGCTCGCACAGTTCCCGGTGGTGGTGCATGAGCGCCTTGACGGGGTCGGCGGGGCCACGGCGCAGGGCGGGGGGCTTGCCCGGCCTTGCGGGCGCGCCCTGACCGGCCTCGGTGATGCGGGGCGTACTCATGCGCTTGCCTCCCCTGCCGTGCCCGCCGCCGCGGCGACGAGCCCCGGCCCGTCCGCCCAGCGTGGAGTGCGGCCCTTGGACGGAGCGCCGCCGCCCGCCCAGTGGCCCGGTACATACGCCTCGGCGGGATGGGCGAAGGGCAGCGGTTCGCCGTCCTCGTTCACGGCCTCGCGCTGCACCGGGGAGTGCGAGATCAGCTCCAGGTAAATGCCGCGAAATGCCGTCAGGTTCTGTTCGACCGTGAAGAGTTCGAGCGCCCGGGCGCGCGCGGCGGCGCCCAGCCGTTCGCGGCGCTCCGGGTCGCGCAGCAGCGCGAGGCAGGCGTCCGCGAGCGCCCGCGGATTGCGCGGGGGCACGACGAGGCCCGTACCGCCGATGACTTCGACGACGGCGCCGACATCCGTCGACACCGTCGCGCGGCCACAGAACATCGCCTCGACCAGGCTGATCGGGAAGCCCTCGACGACGCTGGACAGGACGACCACGCCCCCGGAGGCGTACGCGTCGGCGACCTCCGGGGCTTCGGGTCCGCCGATCTCCTCGAAGGAGACCGGGTTGGTGCCGACGGCGTGCGCGTCGGCCGCCTCGTCCGGGAAGAGCTGGGCGGCCAGCGCCTTGCAGTGGGCGAGATACGTCGCCGCCTCGGGCTCCCGCACCGGCGCGCCGAACAGCCGCAGCCGGGCCAGCGGCTCCTTCTTGCGCACCTCGGCGAAGGCGTGGAGGAGCGCGATGAGGTCTTTGGCGGGATCGATCCTGCCGACCCAGACGAGGGTGTACGGGTCGCCACTGTCCGCGCCCTCCCCCACCGCTTCCCCCACCGCCGCGAAACGGTCCGCCTCCATTCCGGGATAGACGGTCCGCAGCTTGGCGCGGTCGGCGCCGCATTTCTCCTGCCAGCGCCGGGCGTGCGTGTTGCCGGGCGTGATGACGGATGCCTGGGTGTACACCTCGGCGGCGAGCCGTCCCTGGAAGGCGGCGAGCAGGGCCCGTACCGGCGCTGTCAGCTCACCGTCGCTCGCGGCCAGATAGTGCGCGCGCAGCTGAACGCCGTACTCCGTGACCAGCAGCGGGACCCCGAAGAAGCGTTTGGCCACCAGGCCGGACAGGGCAGCGGATCCGCCGGAAGCGGCGTGGCAGAGGTCGACCGCGCCGAGGCCGTCCTCGCCGTACCAGTCGAGGGAGAGCGGGCGTAGCGCGCGCTCCAACTGGTCGGCGAAGGCCAGGTAGTCGGGGACGGCGGCGGCGCGCACGGTGCGGCGTGCGCCGTGGGCACGGCAGGCGGATTCGATGACGCGGACGGCGAGTTCGGAGCGCAGGGCGGCGTAGAGGCCCCCGCGCTCGTGGGCGAGTTCGGCGAGCCCGTACAGCCCGTCGGCGAAACCGTCGCCCTCGCCGCAGACAGCGGCGGCGAGTTCCTTGAAGTGGCCGACGAAGCGCCGTCGTTCACGCCGCCCGTATGTGCGTCCGTCGTCCTCGGGCGCCCAGAGCGGGGCGGTGCGCACGCGCTGCACCTGCGGCGGGAGCGGGATCCAGCCGTGGTCCTCCTGCCGCGCGCTGCGGCTGAGCGCGTAGATGTCGAACTCGTGCTGCGCGAGCCCCTGCACAAGCCGGTCGCACCACAGCCTTTGATCACCTGTCGCATACGGATAACCACCTTCCGTAAGCAGTCCGATCCGCACCGGTGCACCCCCGATCTCCCTTGTGGGCGGCCACCGTTGGTCCGGCGACTCACAGCGGGAAGACGGTAAGCCGGTACTCCGGTGGCGCGACGGACGGTTGTCCATCACGCCACCGGAAGGGGTGAATGCACGTAACTTTCCCACCCAGGTAGCGTTCCGTCGCGCTACGCGGGTATTTGACTACGGAGTGTCAGGCTGCGGCCAGATCCTTGGGGCGGAGCGGCGGGCCGCGGCGAGCACCGTATCCAGCGCGGGCTCGGCGGCGGGGAACTGCTTCGCCGGCCTCAACCGGTGGGGTGCACCCAGGGGTTGGGCTTGCACTGGATCCCGTCGACGTCCAGGGACTTGGTCTGCTGCTGCATCACCGGTGCCAGCGCTCCCGGCGTGCGGCAGTTCACATGCCCATGCCCGAGCCGGTGCCCGACCTCGTGGTTGATGAGCATCTGACGGTAGGGGAACATCGCCTTGTCGCCGTACGTCTCCGAGCCCTGCGCCCAGCGGTACGCGTTGATCATCACGCGGTCGGTGGAGGCGGAGTCGCAGCTGACATTGTCGGCGGTCGTGTCCAGACCGGATTTGGCGCACCACTCCGCGGTGGTCCCCGGACTCGCCAGCGTGATGACGAATTCCGGCTCACCGGACGAGATCCGCTCGAAGGTCATCGCCCCGCCGTGCGCCCAGCTCCGCTCGTCGTTGAGAGTTTCCTGGACCGCCCTGGCGAAGAGCTCGCCGTCCAGTCCGAGAGCCTTCTCGACATCCACCCGGTAGCGGATCTTGCGGCCCTTGCCCGGTGCCTTCTCGAAGCCGGGCACCGCCTCGAATTCCCCGCTCCCCGTCAGCTTCGGATCGATCGAGAACTGAGTGGCCATCAGCTTTGCGTACGCGACCGGGGCGGCCGGAGCGGCGGGCGGCGCGGCCTTCGGCGGCGCCTGCCGGCCGACGGAGCGGGACGCCGGACTCTCCGCGGCCTTCCTGTCCTCGCCCGCGGACTGTGCGCTCGATGCGCCGGAGCCGTCGCCGACGACCTGTCCGGCCACGACGACAGCGAGAACGGTGGCCACCGCGGCGGCGGCGATCCCGGTGAAGGTGCGGCCCTTGCCGGCCTTGGCGGGCTGCTCCTCGGGCGCTTCCTCGTCGTCATCGGGGACATCCGGCTCGGAGACGAGGTCGGGAACGTCGTCCCAGGAGGTGACGGAGGCATACGGATCGTCCCGCCGCGGACCCGGCACCCTGGCCTGTTGCGACTGGGGCCGGGCCTGGGCCTGGGACTGGGACTGGGACTGGGACTGCGGCGGATCGAAAGCCTCGACGAACTCCCGTCTCGGGCCCGGTATCCGCGCCCCCGTGGGGACCGTCCGCGGCGGCGCGAGGGGTGTCCGCACCCGCGGCGCGCCCGCTCCGCCCTGTCCGCCCGGCCTGTTCTCGTACCGCTGCGGGACGCCCCAGCCGCCGCCCGCCTCACGCTGCTCGGGGTGTCCGCCCCTGGCCCGCGGCGTGCCGTACTGGGAGGGGCCGTCGCCGGAAGGGCCGCCGTACCCGGAAGGGGTGTGCTGCTCGGAACCGGGCGCGGCCCCACGCCCGCGCCGCCCGCCGCCGGTGTCCGGGCCCACGCTCTGCGGCCCACCGGCGGGCCGTATGCCGGAACTGTCGTCCGATTCGGAGCCCCTGGGTGCGGGGCCTTTGCGGCTGTGTCGTCCCACGCCCCGATTCAGCTCCTGTCGAAGTCGTTCACCAGTTCCCGGAAGGCCAGAGCGACCGTTTCCGGGTACTCCATCATGGCGACGTGTCCGGCGTCCGGGAGAGACAGCAACCGGGAGTCCCGGAAGGCCGCCGCCGCCCTGCGCGCCATGCGGTAGGCAACGAGCTGGTCCCGCCCCCCGTACACCAGGAGCGTCGGCGCGAGCACCCGCTCCGCCTGCCGCCACAGTCCGTGCTGACCGCCGAGCGTGTACGCGTCAACGATGCCACGCGCCGACCGGGCCATCACTTCCCAGAAGTACGGGAGCTGCATACGCCGCTCCATCTCCTCCACAGCATTGCGCAACCCTTCGTCGTCGACCCGACCGGGGTCTCCGTAACAGAGCGCCATCACACCCCTGGTGCGCTGCTCGGCCGTCCAGTCCTTGGTGAGCCTGCTGAACAGCGAGGCGACCCCGGGCAGCGCGAGCAGGGCGGTGGGCACGGCGGAGCGCTGGACACGCAGCTCGGGCAGGGCGGGCGAGACAAGGGTGAGTGTCCGCACCAGATCGGGCCTGACGGCCGCGACCCGGGTGGCTACCGCGCCGCCCAGGGAGTTCCCGAGCAGATGCACGGGCCCGCGCCCGGCCGCGTCCAGATGCCGGATCACCGCCCGGGCGTGCCCGGTGACCGAGTAGTCGCCGTCGTCCGGCGGCGGCGAGTCCCCGAACCCGGGCAGGTCGACCGCCTCGCCGTCCACGACGTCGTCGAGCAGCTGCATCAGCGCCGACCAGTTCAGCGAGGAGCCGCCGAGCCCGTGCACATAGAGGGCGGGCGGCAGTCCGGTGCGTGCCGGGGGCCGGGATCTGACGGTGAGGGTCAGTCCGGGCAGCGCGACGGAGCTCAGTTCCTCCCCCTCGGCGACCCGTACGGCAGCGACCCTGGGGGCCGCCGCGGCGGTGATGGCGCGAACTCCCGGCAGCTCGGTCGAAGACATGCGGGCAATGTTACGAGACGATCACACTGTGGTTCGTGTGTTCGGCATCACACATCGCGTAGCGTCTTGAATCAGTACCTCCTACGCTCATAGGTAAAGGCAGCTCTCCATGGAAGCGGTGCCTCATGCCTGTCGATCCCACTGACCCGGATGTCGTCGATCCCGTCGACCCGGACAGCTTCGAAGCGGAAGAGGACCTGGACGACACCGAACTCGACGAAGAGGTCCCTGAGGCCGACGCCGCCGAGCAGCTCGCCGACGTACGAGCGGAGCACGACGACCCGCTGACCGACATCGACCCGCTCACCGCGAACGAGGCCGATGTCGTTGAACAGGCCCGAGTTGTCTCTCTCGACGAGGACGACTATCGGTGACCTGCCCCTCTTTGCCCCCGAATAGGGAGCTACCGGGACCGTCCGGTCCGTGAAATTCTGCGCTCGCAGCACGCACAGCCGGGTTACCCAAAAGTACGATGGCGGCGCGGCGCACAGCGCGCACGGAACGAATTTTGGGAGGCGGCGTGACAGCCATCGAGCAGACAGAGGCAGCGCGCCCACGGGGCACACGCCTGCCACGCCGAGCCCGCAGGAACCAGCTCCTGGGCGCTGCCCAGGAAGTTTTCGTGGCCCAGGGCTATCACGCGGCCGCGATGGACGACATCGCCGAGCGGGCCGGCGTCAGCAAGCCCGTGCTCTACCAGCACTTCCCGGGCAAGCTCGAGCTCTACCTGGCCCTGCTTGACCAGCACTGCGAGTCACTGCTGCACGCGGTCCGTACGGCGTTGGCGTCGACGACCGACAACAAGCTCCGCGTCGCCGCCACGATGGACGCCTATTTCGCGTACGTCGAGGAGGAGGGCGGCGCCTTCCGGCTGGTCTTCGAGTCCGACCTGACGAACGAGCCCGCGGTGCGCGAGCGCGTGGACCGGGTCTCGCTCCAGTGCGCCGAAGCGATCTCGGACGTGATCGCCGAGGACACGGGCCTGTCCAATGAGGAATCCATGCTGCTGGCCGTTGGCCTCGGGGGGGTCTCCCAGGTGGTGGCGAGGTACTGGCTCTCCAGCGGCTCCGGCATCCCGCGCGACACGGCGGTGCAGCTGCTCACCTCGCTGGCGTGGCGGGGTATCGCGGGCTTCCCGCTGCACGGCACGGACCAGCGCTGAGGCGCTGCGGCGGCGCGGACGCGGGGTGTTCGCTCCTGGCGTTCCCCGCGGACGTCGGCCCCGTCCGTCGGCCGGGCTAATGTGTGCTGCGTACAGCGCGGCTGACCGCGCATCGCTGACCGTTCGGAGGGACATAGCCGTGGAGGTCAAGATCGGCGTGCAGCACGCGCCCCGGGAGATCGTTCTGGAGAGCGGGCAGTCCGCCGAGGAGGTCGAGCGCGCGGTCGGTGACGCGCTGGCCGGCAAGGCGCAGCTGCTCAGCCTCTCGGACGACAAGGGCCGCAAGGTCCTGGTGCCGGCCGACCGTATCGCGTACGTCGAGATCGGTGAGCCGGCGACACGGCGCGTGGGATTCGGCGCGCTGTAGCAGGGCGGCTCGAGCCACTGGAGCAGTACGCGGGAGGGCCCGGCGGGAATTCCCGCCGGGCCCTCTTTCGCTGCTCAGGTCCGCTGCCCAGGTCCGCCGCTCAGGAAGGGTTGCGTTCCGCGGAGGCCGGGTAGTACGGGCTACGACCGTTTTGCCCGCACCGGCGTCCGTGAGGTGATCAGCAGTGCTGCTGGAAGCGCTCGGTTCAGTCCTGCTCGGACTCGCCCTGTCCTGGGCGGCTGCCCGTCAACTGCCCGACCGTCTTCCGGCCCGCCGCGTGGTTTTCACAACAGGCCCGGCCGGCGCGCTGTTCGGCGCTTATGTGACGCACGCGGCGCTCGGTCCCGGCCACTTCCTGGCGACGCTGCTGGGCGCCGTGGCGATCGGAGCCGTACTGCTCTCGCTGCTGATCCGGCCGTCAACGCGACGCCTGCGCCGAGCGTTCCCTTTCTGAGGCCGCCCGACGCGGCTTCCGCGAAGCCCGAGGAGCCGCGGAAGCCACCGGCGGCGAACCCTGCGGAGTCGCGCAGGCCGCACGAGCCGCCCCGGAGCTAGGCCGCGAGACCCAGCGCCGCCATCCGCTTGGTGTGCGCCTCCGTGATCCTGGAAAACATCCGGCCCACCTCCGCGAGGTCGAAGCCGTCCGCCACACCGCCGACGAGCATCGTGGAGAGCGCGTCGCGGTCGGCCACCACACGCTGCGCCTGGGAGAGCGCCTCGCCCATCAGCCGGCGCGCCCACAGTGCGAGCCGTCCGCCGACGCGCGGCTCGGCCTCGATCGCGGCGCGGACCTTCTCGACCGCGAAGTTCCCGTGGCCCGTGTCGTCGAGCACGTCGAGCACCAGCCCACGGGTGTCGGTGTCGAGCCGGGCCGCGACCTCGCGGTAGAAGTCGCTGGCGATCGAATCGCCTACGTAGGCCTTGACCAGGCCCTCCAGCCAGTCGGACGGCGCGGTCTGGCGGTGGAAGTCGTCCAGGGCCTGGGCGAAGGGCTCCATCGCGGCGGTCGGCTCGGTCTCGATGGCGCTGAGCCGGTCCCGCAACTGCTCGAAGTGGTGGAACTCGGCCGAGGCCATCTTCGCCAGCTCGGCCTTGTCGCCGAGCGTCGGCGCGAGCTTGGCGTCCTCGGCGAGCCGCTCGAAGGCCGCGAGTTCGCCGTAGGCGAGCGCGCCCAGCAGATCCACGACGGCGGCGCGGTACTGCGGGTCGGCGGACGCCGTTGCCCAGTCCTGGGCGGCGATCCCGGTGTGTTCAGTGGCGTTGTCAGGCGTCTGCATAAAGCGCACAATAGCCCGCTTGCCGCAGGGCGGAAGGGGCTGGTCAGGCCCGCGCGCACCTCGGTTCCTACCAATTCACCCAACACACATGCGCGAATCCGGGGTACAGTGGTAATGCGCCTGTCGAGCGTTTTGATTACTCGGCGGGCGATCGCAGTGTATGACTGGGAGATTTAGTCCCCCAGAGTCCCCTTGAGGATGCCCGGTCGGTGGCACGATCGGCTCCCAACCGACCGCCCTCCGCGCGAATCGTGCGCACAGTTGCGTACGACCGCAGATGAGGGGCCCCCTCAGCGGCACGAGCGCTCGAGCGATGGCAGTGGTCCCGCGCCATCCGGCCAACCCACGGCCGGCCCAGTACCCAGGTGCGGTACGACCCCCATCGTTCGCCTCGAGCCGCGTCTCACAGAAGAGGCAGCACCCTGACTACAACTTTCCGGGATCTTGGGATCCTTCCCGAGACCGCCGAGGCCCTCGAAGCCGTCGGCATTATGTCCCCGTTCCCCATCCAGGAGATGACGCTCCCCGTCGCGCTCTCCGGCTCCGATGTCATCGGCCAGGCCAAGACCGGCACCGGCAAGACGCTCGGTTTCGGCCTGCCGCTGCTGGAGCGTGTCACCGTCCCCGCGGACGTCGAGGCGGGCCGGGCGAAGCCCGAGCAGCTGACCGACGCCCCGCAGGCGCTGGTGGTCGTTCCCACCCGCGAGCTGTGCCAGCAGGTCACCAATGACCTGCTGACCGCCGGCAAGGTCCGTAACGTGCGCGTGCTCGCGATCTACGGCGGCCGCGCGTACGAACCGCAGGTCGAGGCGCTCCGCAAGGGCGTCGACGTGATCGTCGGCACCCCCGGCCGTCTGCTCGACCTGGCCGGCCAGCGCAAGCTCGACCTCTCGCATGTGCGCGGGCTCGTCCTCGACGAGGCCGACGAGATGCTCGACCTGGGCTTCCTGCCCGACGTCGAGAAGATCATGAACATGCTTCCGGCCAAGCGCCAGACGATGCTGTTCTCGGCGACCATGCCGGGCGCGGTCATCGGCCTCGCCCGCCGGTACATGACGCAGCCCACGCACATCCGCGCGACCTCGCCGGAGGGCGAGGGCGCAACCGTCGCGAACGTCACGCAGCGTGTGTACCGTGCGCACTCCATGGACAAGCCCGAGCTGGTCTCGCGCATCCTGCAGGCCGACGGCCGCGGGCTGGCGATGATCTTCTGCCGTACGAAGCGGACGGCAGCGGACATCGCCGAGCAGCTCGCCCGGCGCGGCTTCGCCTCCGGCGCGGTCCACGGCGACCTGGGCCAGGGCGCGCGCGAGCAGGCGCTGCGGGCCTTCCGCAACGGCAAGGTGGACGTCCTCGTCTGCACCGATGTCGCCGCGCGTGGCATCGACGTCGAGGGTGTGACTCACGTCATCAACTACCAGTCGCCCGAGGACGAGAAGACCTACCTCCACCGCGTCGGCCGTACGGCCCGTGCGGGCGCGTCCGGTACAGCCGTGACGCTGGTGGACTGGGACGACATCCCGCGCTGGCAGCTGATCAACAAGGCGCTGGACCTCGGCCTGGGAGACCCGGCCGAGACGTACTCCACGTCGCCGCACCTGTTCGAGGAGCTGGACATCCCGGTCGGCACGAAGGGTGTTCTGCCGCGAGCGGAGCGCACCCGCGCCGGCCTGGGGGCGGAAGAGGTCGAGGACCTCGGCGAGACGGGCGGCCGCGGCCGCAAGTCCTCGCCGTCCGCCACGGCCCCGGCACGGGAAGAGCGCGCACCGCGCACCCCGCGCCAGCGCCGCCGTACCCGAAGCGGCTCCACGTTCGACGCCCCTGAGACGACGACGCCGGACGAGACGGGTTCGACCGACGCGGCCGAGGCGACCGACGCCCCGGCTGAGTCGCGGACCCCGCGCCGCCGTCGCCGCACGCGCGTCGGCGCACCGGCCGCGGTGGAGACGGTGGAACTGGTCGAGGCCGAGCCCGTGACG
>NZ_JAGGOI010000025.1 GCF_018614585.1 Streptomyces sp. ISL-1
GAGCGGGTTCGAGGGGCGCTGCGCGCCCCTACGAGCGAACGGCCTCGCTCCGCTCGGCCTGACGGGGCGCTCCGCGCCCCTTAATCCCCGGCCGCTCCGCGGCCGGGGAGCGGCCCGGTTTCACCGGGCCGGCCCTTCGGGCCTGAAGTCCCTCGCGTTGCTCGGGACTTGACTTCCCGTTGCTCAGTCTTGTTATCGGGCGCTCCGCGCCCTGGGCGGCGTGCTCCGCCCGCCCCCTGGGACTTTCCGGCTTCGCCTTCAAGTCCTTGCCCGCTATCGCGGGCGGCTGGCTGGGTGTCAGGGGGCTGCTGTTGCCGGGCGAGTTGGACGGAGGTGTCGGTGGAGTGAATCTGTCGACTCCCCCGATGTGAGACGCAGGTGGACTGCCATGGTGGGAAAGGCGGTTGACGGATAGTCGGCAACGATCTTTGCAAGAGCGCCTGGATGCGCCTCTTGCATCATAGTGAACTGAGATAGATTCTGGAGTGAGAGCCTACTACCTCTACACCGGAGGCGGGGCGCGAAAGGCGGGCGGTCTCGTGGCGGGTCGACGGCGGCTTCATCCTCATCAGGTCGAGGCAGTGGACGCGGCCGTCCGCGCGCTGCAGGTCTCGTCTGACGCCGGGGTGCCGGAGGAGGGGCTGCGGGTTCAGGTGATCGCGGCTACCGGCGCGGGCAAGAGCCTGATAGCTGTGTCCGTGGCTCAGGAGCTGCGTGCCGGGCGGGTGTTGGTGTTGGTGCCCACGCTCGACCTGCTGGCGCAGACGGCTGCGGTGTGGCGTGAGGGCGGGCGTGGCGGGGCGATGTTCGGTGTGTGCTCGTTGCGCGGTGATGAGGCGGTGGGGCTGCGGTGCACCACGGATGCGGGTGTATTGAGTGCGTGGCTTGAGGGCCGGGAGCGGGTGACGGTGTTCGCCACGTATGCGGCGCTGGGGCTCGGGGTGCTGGAGCGGGCGCATGCACAGGGTCTGGGCGGGTGGGACCTGGTGGTGGTGGATGAGGCGCATCGGACATCGGGTGCGGCTGGCAAGGCGTGGGGGGCAGTTCATGACAACGGGAAGGTGCCAGCGCTTCGGCGGGTCTACATGACGGCCACGCCACGGTTGTGGGAGGTGCCGGAGGCGGACGGACAGCGGGATACGCGCGGTGAGGGGCGGGAGGCCGCCCGGGTGGTCGCGTCGATGGATGACGAGGCGATCTTCGGGCCGGTGGTGTACCGGTTGTCTCTGTCGGACGCGATCGACCAGGGCATCGTGGCGCCGTACCAGGTCGTGTGCGTGGACATCGAGGACCCGCAGCTGCAGGCCGTGCAGTTGCTGGGTGGGCAGGCGCGCACGGACGCGGTGCGCGGGGCGCGGCTGGCAGCGTTGCAGACGGCCGTGCTGAAGACGGCGGCCGAGCAGCGGCTTGCGCGGCTGCTGACCTTTCACTACCGCACGAGTGAGGCGGAGGCCTTCGCGAGCGGTCTGCCGGCGGTGGCGAAGGCGTTGTGGGAGAGCGACCGGGAGCTGTACCCGGAGCCGGGGGCGGTGTGGGCGGACTGGCTGTACGGGGAGCACAAGCCGCTGCACCGTCGGCGGGTGCTGGAGGAGTTCTCCAGCGGCACGACGACGGAAGGGGCGGTGATCGAGCGGGGTGTGCTGGCGTCGGTGCGGGTGCTGGGCGAGGGCGTCGACACCAAGAACTGCGACGCAGTGGTGTTCGCGGACGTGCGCGGCTCCACGGTCGACATCGTGCAGGCCGTCGGGCGGGCGCTGCGGATGCAGCCCGGGGAGGGCAAGACCGCCTCGCTGGTGGTGCCGGTGTTCCTCGGTCCGGGCGAGGAGCCGGACGAGATGCTCGCCTCGCGTGCGTACGGGGAGCTGGTCAAGGTTTTGACCGCGCTGCGCGCGCACGACACCGAGGCCGTGGAGCAGCTGGCCGCTCCACAAGCCGCCAGCCGGCGCGGGCCGGAGAGTACGGCGGGGCCAGGTGGGGCCGTCAGCGGGCCGGCGCAGGGGCTGCTGACGTTCTCCACGCCGCGGGACCCGGCGGCCCTGGCGGCGTTCATCAGCCTGCGGGTGCTCACGCCGGAGACGCAGTTCTGGCGGCGCGGCCTGCAGGCCGCGCTCGCCTACCGCGGTGATCACGGCGATCTGCGGGTGCCGTACGGGCACCGCTCCCCCGACGGGTTCCCCCTCGGGGTGTGGATTGCTGACCAGCGGCGCGCGTACGCCCGCGGCGGCTTGGAGGACGAGCGGGTTCGTCAGCTCGACGAGCTCGGCATGATCTGGAGCCACCGTGAAGTCGCGTTCGACGAAGGCCTCGCCGCCGCCCGCGCCTGGGCCACACAGCACGGACACCTGCTCGCCCCCACCGACGCCGTGTGGCAGGCTTACCCGGTCGGGGTGTGGCTGAAGAACCAGCGCGCCGCCGCCCGGCGGGCAGACGAGCAGCGGCGTGGCCGGCAGACGGCCGGAGGCGAACCGTCCACCGACGCCGGACAGTTGAGCCGGGAGCGACGGCGGGCCCTGGACGCCATCGACCCCGCTTGGTGTCCCGCCTGGTCGGTCGCCTGGCAGCGCTGCTTCCACCTCGCCCGCACCCACCACACGGGTGGCAGTCCGTTGCCTGAGGAAGCCGGGGAGCTCGTCGTCCAGGGCGAAGACCTGGGCCGGTGGGCCAAAACGCAGCGAGAAGAAGAGTGGGACACCCTCCTCCCGGCGCAGCAGTGGCTGCTCGGTGAAGTCCTCGGCCTCGCCCCGCTCCCCCAGCAGCCCGCCGCCGTCCCGCGGCGCAGCCGGGCCGAGATGTGGGCCGCCAACCTGGCCGCCGCCCGCCAGTACCAGCAGCGCGAAGGACACCTCGACGTACCGCGGGGTCACGTCGAGACCGTCGACGGCATCCAGTACGCCCTCGGCGTGTTCATCGCCAACAATCGCTCCCGCCGCGCGAAGCTCGCTCCCGAACGGGTCGAGGAGCTCACCGATCTCGGGGTGCGCTGGTCGTGAACCCTCCACCAGATACGCGGAGGGCCGGGTGTTCGTCCGGTGGGTGGAGGACGCGTCGGGAGTCCCGTTCCTGAAGGGCGGATCTCGTGCGCGGGGGCGACTTGCGCTCGCGCGCTGTACTCCAGGTCTGCTGGTCCTAGCGGTGCGTCTGTCTCCGCCGGCCCTGGGCGCTGGCGTCAGTGGCTTGTGGATGAGGGCTACTCGTTCTTGCGTGTTCCCTGGCGCGCAGGGGGAGTTGCAGCTGTCATAAGTACCTGTTTCTGAAGGTCGACGTCCTGGTCCAGCGGCGCCCTCGTAAGGAGGCCACGTAGGATTGCCCGATGCCTGCCAGCACCTACCTTGTTCAGGGGCCACGCGTGGCCATTCGCCACGTCCGTCGCCAGGACTATGAGGAGCTCACTGCTCTGGGGCGAGAGAGCTCTGAGATGCTCCAGCGGTGGCTGTCGGCTCGGGAGTCCACTCTCGAAGCCTTCCAGGGTTACCTCAAGCGCTTCGAGCAACCCACGCATGAAGGCTTCGTCATCTGCTTGCGTGGCACCGGCGCGATTGTTGGCGGGATCAACATCAACAACATCGTCCGGGGCACGCTCCAGAGCGGAACCTTGGGCTATACGGCCTACGCTTCCACGACCGGTTACGGCTATATGACCGAAGGCCTCGGACTCGTCATACAGTTGGCCTTCGGCCAGTTGACGTTGCACCGGCTCGAAGCGAACATCCAGCCAGAGAACACACCGTCGTTGCGCCTGGTCAAGCGTCTCGGCTTCCGGCAGGAGGGTTACTCGGCCGGCTTCCAGTTCATCGATGGAGCCTGGAGAGACCACGAACGCTGGGCCATCGCTATCGATATGGCCCAGGCTGAGGCAACGCCGCAGACGAGTTGACACTCGCGGTCAGGCAGGGCAGCCCTGTGGGGGCTGCCCTGCCGCCGTCGGCAGCGGGAACGCGTCCCGGGGCGGCGGGTCCGTGGAGTTCGACGTCCTCACGCGGCGCGTGGTTCGCCTTTGGCTGCGGGGGGCAGCGGCGTGACGCGGGCGGGCTTGGCGCGGGCCGGGGTTCGGGTGATTCGGCGGGTCATGAGGGTGATCGCGGCCCAGGTGATGAGGGTTTCGGAGTGCTGGACGAGGCGTTCGTAGTCGCGTGCGTGGCGGCGGGCGTTCATGATCCAGGCGTGCGTGCGCTCCACGACCCACCTGCGGGGCAGCACGATGAATCCGGTGGTGTCCTTGGGACGGCTGACGGTCTTGATGGTGAGGTTGAGGTACTTCTTCGCCCAGGTCACGAGCTTGCCGGCGTAGGCAGAGTCGGCCCAGACGATGGTGATCTCGGGGTGCATCAGCCGGAGCCGGAAGAGGACCTCCTTCGCGGCGTCGCGGTCGGTCATGTCGGCGGGGGTGACCATGACCAGCAGCGGAAGCCCTTTCGTGTCCACGACCAGGTGTCTCTTCCTCCCGTTGATCTTTTTCCCCGCGTCGTAGCCGCGGCTGTCCTTGCCGACGGTCTCTGCGGCCTTCACGCTCTGGGAGTCGATCACGGTGGCGACCGCCCGGGGTCCTTTGCCCATGTCGCGGCGGATCCGGCCGGCGAGCTGGTCGCGGATCTGGCCGACGATTCCGGCGGCGGCCCAGCGGGCCATGAAGCCCCAGACCGCGCGCCAGGGCGGGAAATCCGCAGGTAGGGCCCGCCATTTGCAGCCCGTGTCGACGACGTAGCGGATCGAGTCGACGATCTCCCGGCGGGGGTGCTTCTCCGGTCGGCCACCGGCCGGGGTCTCGCAGGCCGGGGTCGGCAGAAGGGGTTCGATCAGGGCCCATTCGGCGTTGGTGGTGTCGCAGGGATAGCGGCGCTGGCGCATGGCGGCTGCACTTCCCTCCGGTCGGTTGTCGCGGTGAGGGTGCCCGGCTGCCCTTGGCCGGGCACCCCTCGGGTTGGTCAGGCAGAGACGACGAGATCGAGGGTGGATTCGATGGAGTTGAGCTGGGCGACGATGTGGCGTACCCACTTGTCGCCCGGGTGGGCGGTGGCGTGCGGGGCGACTGTGCCGGTGATGAACCGGCGGAACTCGGTGAGCTTCTCGGTGAGCACGGCCCGCTCGTATGCCTCCAGCGCGGCGCGTTCCGCGCCGAGCTGGTAGCCGTCCGCCCTGGTCCAAATCAGTGGCGGCCAGCCGTTGGCCGCGATGATGTCGCGCAGGCAGGCCAGCCCCGCCCTGACCTGGCTGGGAGACAGGCCACTGGCGCGGGTCATCTGGTGGAACAGCAACCCCGCGGGTCTGGCCTCGAACAGCACGAACCGCAGTGTGTCCGCGTGCCGCTGGGCGGCCTCGCCCCGGCGCCGCGAGGCGCGGGGCACGACTACTCGCCCCGCAGCAGGCGGGCCAGCTCACTGTCCATGTCGACCTTGCCGGTGTCGACCGCGGTCTCGATCCAGTCCAGCGTCGCCCGCACCTTCGCCACGTTCTCGTGCACGATCGTGCGCTCGTCCTCGCCGAGCGTGCGATCCCGCAGGCCGGGGACCGTGCGACCGGCGGCGGCGACGAAGGAGTGGCAGGCGGTGACCAGGTCCAGGAACTCCACCGTCCGGTCGATGTGACGCACCGCCGGCGCGACCTGACTGGTGTCCTCGACCTGCTCGCGGGCCTGGCGGTGCCGCTCGTTTTGGGCCTGGTTGACCTGGAAGCGGGCGGTGTCGTCGCTCATCGCCTTGAACGCGACGTCCGGCCTGCGCAGCAGGTTCGTGGCCGCCGAGGTGGCCACGTGCTCATCGCGGGTGAACTCCTCCACCACCCGGACCTTCTCCTGCACGGGAACCTTCGCCGCGACGGTGGGCCGCCGCAGGAAGTCCGTGGTCACCGCCGCGGCGACCTCCTCATCCCGCGCCAGGCAGTGGATCGCGGTCACTTTCTCCTGGGCGGAGACGGGATGCTCGACCTGGCGCCCGACCACCCGGTTGGCATCATCGACGGTCCATCGCTGCTTGCCCTTGGGAAGGCGCGTGATCGTGGCGAACCGCTCTTCCTCCGCAGGAATGCTCCCCAGGACCCGGTGAACGGTGAACGACACCCCGCGTTGACGACGTTCCACCGGCCACCGCGACGCTGTCCAGCGGGCGTTCTCCACCGTGCTCCGACGCAGACCGATGTCCTCCGCGAGCCGGTTCAGGGCCTGGCCGACGCTGAAGGCGTCCTGTCCCGGCCTGGCCGGCGCATCACTGTGGCGACGCATCGGCTCGATCTCCAAAGCGCGGTCACCGATCGTGAACTGGCCCTGTGTCTGTTCTTCGACGACCCTGCGCAGTTCCGCGACGATCTCTTCGTAGCGGGACTGGCTGACAGCGCCGATCTTCTCGGCTTCCTCGGACATGGCTCTCACCACCCAAGTGCGGGCCAGGGCACGGCACTTCGGGCCGCGACGGGACGGGCCCGCTTCCACTACCGAGAGTCAGACCGCAAATCAGAAGATCGCAATGAATGGCAGCAAATGACCGGTTCATGACCGGAGTTGAGGTGAGGATGCGTTCGCCCGCCGGTTACTGCGACCGCTTCGCGAACGTTTCCTTCCGGCGCCGCCAGGCCCTCACGTTGCACCGCCGCGAGCAGTACAGGGCATCCGACCGTCGGTCGACGCCGACGACCCACCGGGCCCCGCACTGCGGGCACTCGACCTCCCCGGCACCGCTCTGACGGCCGCGAGCCGCTTCCGCAGCCGCCGCTCCAACCGCCACTGCCTGGACCGACACGCCGACGAGCAGAACACCGCCGCGGGCCTGGCCCCCGGCCTCAGCCGTTCACCACAAACCCGACAGTTCCTCTCCCCGGCCCGCCCGGCGTCCTCGGACACCACACCAGCCTAGAAGCCAAGGCTACTCAGAACCGGGGCTTAGTGGTCGGCTCCGGAAATCCTTCGGGGGTTGACCAAGTCTCAGGCAGAGGAGGCTTGGAGTAGGGCTTCGGCTGCAGCGGTGCGGGCGTAGAGGGCGAAGCGGTCGGCGCTGACCAGGCCGGGGTTGCGTAGCGCGGTGAGGGATTGGCCGCCGTTTTCCTCGCCCTCGGCCTCCTCCCGCTCCCGCTGTGCTTCGCCCCTGCGGGCCTCCCGGCAGTGGCCGGAGCAGTGGCGCTGGCACTGACGACGTCCCGCCGGTCGACCTCCACCCCGAAACTTTCGTGACACCTTCTGCGAAAGCGTCACAACGATTCGGGTGCGCCCTCCCGCACGGGATCCGTGGATTCACGGTGACCTGGGCGGTCGGCCGGGGCAGCGCCGCGGAGTGCTGCCTCGACCCGGCGGTTGCTGGTCATGGTCGCGGTGACGGCGGTCATGGTGAGGAGAAGGCCGGCGGCGGTGTAGAGCGGGGTGCGTACGTCGTGCGTGGTGGCCAGCCAGCCGCCGAGGAAGGCGCCGAACGGGGCGGCGCACATGGCGAGCATGCGGGAGGTGGAGGCGACCCGGCCCATCAGGTGGGCGGGGACGATCGCCTGTCGGAGGGAAGGGCCGAGGACCATCGTGGCGCCCATGCCCGCTCCGCAGACGGCGAGCGCGAGGCCGGCGGCGTACGGGTTCGGGGCGGCGGCAAGGCCCAGGATGGCGAGTCCCTCGACTGCGGCCGTGCAGGTAAGCGCGGTGCCGGTGCCGAGTCGTCGGCCCAGGAGGGAGGCGATGCCCGCGCCGAGCAGGCCGCCGGTGGCCTCCGCCGTGAGGAGCAGGCCGAAGCCGAAGGTGTCGATGCCGAGACGGTCGTGCGCAAAGAGGGCGAGTACGGTCTCCACGGCGAGGAAGGCGATGTTGCCGACCGCCGGACGGAGTGCGAGCCCGAGCAGCAACCGATCCCCGAAGACGTAGGCGGCCCCGGCCCGCGCCTGGCGAAGCAGCGACTCACGGGCCTGCGGCATGGGCCGGGGTGCGGCGGGCAGCGACCGTACGAGCAGTGCGGAGAGCGCGAACGATACCGCGTCGGCGAGCAGCGGAATGGCCCGTCCGAGCGCGAGCAGTGCACTGCCCGCGGGCGGCCCCGCGAAGCCTGACATGGCGGTCTGGGCGCCGCGCAGGCGGGAGTTGGCGCGCGCCAGGAGTTCGGGGTCTCGGCCGAGCAAATCCGGCAGATAGGCCGTGGCGGCGGTGTCGAAGAAGAGTCCGCCGAGGCCGAGCAGGAAGGCGACGGCCGCGAGCAGCGCAATGCTCAGCACGTCGAGGGCGGCGGCCGCCGCCGGTATCACGAGCAGCACCGCACGCGCCGCGTCCGCCACCCACATGGTGCGCCGGCGGTCCCAGCGGTCCACGAGCGCACCGCCGAGCACCCCGAAGAGCAGCCACGGCAGCGTCCCGGCGGCCGTGACGACGGCGAGCGCCATCGGATCCCGCGTCAACGTCAGTGCGAGCAGCGGCAGCGCGGCATGCATGACCCCGTCACCGAGCGAGGACACCGTCTGCGCGGTCCACAGCCGTCCGAACCCGGTCGGGAGCTTCCTTACCTCTGAGGTCACTTGGCGTCCCCTTCGGCCTGCTGGCGCGGTGCCGGGTGGAACAGGGCGAAGACGAGCGACGCGTCCGGCAGCGACGGATCGGACAGCTCCCGGTACTCGTCCGCCAGTGCCTGCAGCCGCGCCCCCAGCTCCGCGAACTGCTCCTCGGTGAGCCGCAGATGCGCCATCCGTACGTGCCGCTCGCTCTGCGCCGGTGCGGCCTCCAGGTCGGCCACCGCATGCCGCATCAGCACATCCGGTCCTCCCTCGCCCGGATCCGGCAGCACGATCGCCCGCGCGGCCATGGCGTAGTACCGCTCGGTGACCCCCCGCACCTTCCGCGTCCGCACCACCTTCACCAGGCCGGCCCGTTCGAGCAGCCGTACGTGATAGCTGGAACTCCCCTTCGCAAGGCCCACTCGCTCGGCGATCTGCGTGATCGTCGCGGGCTCGAAGCGGAGCACGGCCATGATCCGGTGGCGCGTGAGGTTGGAGACTGCGCGTAGCTGGTCGTCAGTGGTGACGTGGAACGGCTCGGGAAGATCATCGGTAGGCATGCCCTCAATGGTCAACGGTTCTTGACCATTGAGCAAGGGGATTTCGTCAAGCCGCATCCGCCTGACCTCGCGTCAACCCCCGAAGAACTTCAGGAGCCGACCGCTTAGTGGTCTGGTCCGGAAGTCCTCCGGGGTTGATCAAGCTGCCAGGGCGACGGAGGATTCTTCTGGGGGATCGGTGGTGTGCCGGTCGAGCCTGGCCAGCAGATCGTCCAGGTCGGAGGTGGTGAACCTCCACTGGAACGGCTGTGCTTTGGCGTTGTAGCGGTCTTCGAAGGCTCGGAGCCGGTCCGCGACCTGGTCCAGGTCGGTGAAGTCGTTGGGCGAGACGACCTTGCGCTGCACGACGGAGAAGAAGATCTCCACTTGGTTCAGCCAGGAGGCATGCACCGGGGTGTGGACCAGTACCGCGTTGGGGAAGGCGGCGGCCAGCCGGTCGGCAGCTCGTTGTCCGCGGTGGGAGGAGCCGTTGTCGACGATCCAGAACACGCGCTTGGCGCTGGCGTACGGCTCGCGGCTCATGACTTGGGTGACCAGGTTCATGAACGGGTCGATGCCGGTGCGCGGTTCGGTGCGGCCGAAAACGCGGGCGTGGCGGACGTCGTAGGCGGCGAGGTAGGCCAGCGCGCCGCTGCGGCCGTAGGTGTGATTCACCCGCATGGCCCGGGCCTGTCCCGGGGCGAGAGTGGGGTGGCAGCGGCAGCGGGCTTGGATGGAGGTCTTCTCGTCCGCACTGATCACGTACTCGTCCGCGCCGAGTGGGACGCCTTCCCACGTGCGGGCGTACAGGTCCAGCACGCGCTTGGCCTTGGGCCGGAAGTTGGGGTCCGTGATGAAGATCCAGGAACGGTGCTGCCAGGGCTTGATCGCATCCTGGGCGAGCCAGCGACGCACCGTGGACACCGACAGGGCCGGGGCGATCCCGCGAGTGACGGCCTCGCGGGCCAGTTCCGGGCACGACCAGCGCGATAGTGGCGTGTTGGCCTCGGCGGGAAGCTGACAGGCCAGGGCCTTGACCTGTGCGGTCTGCAGTGGCGTGAAGGCGGCGGGCCGTCCTGGGCGCTTGCGGTCGAGCAGGCCCTGCAGGCCCAGGTCGGCGAACCGGCCCCGCCAGGTGCGCACGGTGTCCACGTGCACTCCCGCCTCGACGGCGATCCGTGCGTTGGGCCTGCCTCGCGCCGCCAGGAGCACGATCTGTGCTCGGACCCGGGCCTGGTGGGGGGTCTTGTGGCCCCAGGCCGCCTTCTTCAGCCGGTGTCGCTCGGCGGCAGTGAGGACTATCGGGCGCGCGGCGGCAACAGGCAAGGCAGGCCGGACGGCAGGGTCGTGTGCAGACGTCGGCTGGTCTTCGTCATGCTGTTTCGTGGTGGAGGGAGTCCAGGGCGGTGAGTTCGTCCTCGGACAGGTCCACGGCGCCGGCGGCCACGTTCTGGGAGAGGTGGTCGGGATTGCCGGTGCCGGGGATAGCCAGGACGTGGGGGCCTTGGTGCAGCGTCCACGCCAATCGGATCTGCGCGGCACTCACCCCGTGGGCGCGGGCGATCGCGTGCACCTCATCACTGTCGTTGGTGGTCGCGCCCGCCGTGCGCCCAGTGCCGGCGATCGCGTAGAACGGCACGAAGGCGACGCCTTGATCACCGCAGGTGCGCAAGAACTCTTGTTGCTGAGGCGAGGCGCCAATACCGTGCATGTTCTGGACGCAGACCACCGGTGCGATGGCCCGGGCCTCGGCGAGCTGGTGGGGGCGGATGTTGGACAGGCCCAAGTGACGGATGAGTCCGGCAGCGCGGAGGTCGGCCAGCGCGCCGAAACGCTCGGCGATCGAATCGGTGCCCACGATGCGCAGGTTCACCACATCCAGGTGGTCACGGCCGAGCTGGCGCAGGTTCTCCTCCACCTGGCCGCGCAACTGCTGGGGGGCGGCATGGGGCAGCCAGCTGCCCGACGGATCCCGGCCCGGGCCGACCTTGGTAACGATGACAAGATCGCCTGGGTAGGGGGACAGCGCCTGGTTGATCAGCTCGTTGGCCGACCGCAGCGACGAGAAGTAGAACGCGGCGGTGTCGATGTGGTTCACGCCCAGCTCGACCGCGCGACGCAGCACGTTGATCGCCCGCCCGCGATCGCTCGGGACGGCGTCTGCCGTGAGCGCCTCGCCATTCTGCGTCAGGCGCATCGCGCCGAACCCGATCCGGCGGACCACCAAATCTCCGAGCGCCCAGGAACCTGATGCCGCCGCTGTGATCATCTCTGTTGTCATCCCGGCATGATCCCCACGCCATAAGATGACGGCCATTGATTAAGATATATCTGAATCCTTGGAGGGATTACCCTGGCAGAGCTGGCATTCTCGGCAAGCGACCTGGCGCAGATGCGGTTCGCCGTCTCGCCGATGTGGGAGATCACGCCCAGCTTCCGGCTCCTGAACTCCGCCGCCGCGCATCCCGTGCACCGGACCTGGGTGGAGCACGTACGGCCACGAATGACGGCCGCCGGGCCGGAGCGCGGCTGGCTCACCGAGCTGATCCCGCCCTCGGGATATGTCCCCGACTTCCTCAACCCCGCACCCGCGGGACCGGCCCCCACCCTGGCCAAGGAACTGGCCGCGATCCAGACCGCTCCCGTCGACCGGGTACGCCGGGATCTTGACCACCTGGCCCGCCACCAGGGAACGCTCGGGCCCAGGCTCCGAGCTCTGTACGCCGATCCGCAGGCCCGCCTGGTCAAGGTCGCCGAAGCTATCGAGACCTACTGGGAGTTGGCCCTCGCCCCGTACTGGGCCCGGATCCGCACCGTGCTCGACGCCGATGTCCTCTACCGCGCCCGACGGGTCGCGGAGCATGGCACAAGCCGCCTCTTCGACGATCTGCACACCTCGGTGAGCTGGGACGACAACGCGCTGCGGCTGGCCCGCCGAAAGCAGCCCCTGACCCGGCAAACGGCAGGCACAGGGCTGGTACTGATTCCCTCCGCATTCACCGGACCAGGCCTGCGCACCCGGACAACGTGGCCCGACCCGCCCCAACTCGCCTACCCAGCACGAGGCGTCGGCTTGCTGTGGGAATCCCGGCCTGCCACCGGCACAAACGCCCTGGCCGCCGTACTCGGCCGCTCGCGAACCCTCCTGCTGACAGAACTGGAGCATCCGGCCTCCACCACCGAACTGGCCCGCCGCACCACGCTCTCCACCGCCGGGGTCTCCCAGTACCTGACCGCACTGCGCAACGCGGGTCTGGTCAGCGCCCACCGCGTCGGCCGCTCCGTCCTCTACGCCCGCACCGCCACAGCCGAAGCCCTCCTCGCAGCCGCCTGCAGCTGAGCCTCCGAAGTCAACCCCCGAACGATTTCCGAAGCAGACCACTTAGAAACAGGCACTAAGCATCGTGGCTTTCTGCCCCGGCGCTTCAACTCCGGTGGCAGCCCCGGCAAAGACAAGGAGCCACTGACTGCACTGGTCCAAAAGACAGTCGAATGCCGAACGTTAGTTCCCTCGATTTCAGAGGTGCCGGGCAAATATTGTTGCCTTTTGCAGAACAGGGACCCAATGCGCCTCAAGGTGTGCATCTTTGTGAGCAGGTTCTTCTGAGCCGTGGAGCGCGGCAAGGTGAGAGGAGGCTGGCCATTTCTGCATTCCAGGAGTTGCTCGGGCTCGGGGAGATAGGTCCTGAGTGTCTGCAGCTGGTCAGCAAGCTGGTGAGAGAGGAAGCGCGCAAGTTGCCTGCGCTCGCCCCGCCAGGAGGATGGCAGCCGGCGGATCTGGAGGATCTCGTTGGAGATTTCCTCGTTGAGAAAGGCCTGGCGGTGACGACAAATCTGCTGGCGCTGGCCAGTGATGACGCGTCGATGGGTAGGCTGCTCCGCACCTCGATTCGGCACTGGCTGATCGACAAGAGCCGAAAGAGCGGAATCGTCGCCCTGGGACGCAGCCTGAGCAAAGTGCTGGAGTCTGAGGCGGCCTTCGAGCAAGTGCCGGATCAGCAGCCTGGCGGCGGCAGATGGTGTCTGGCCGGCAGCGGCGCATCCCCTTGGTCGGGCGCGACCTCAAGGCTGGTGGAGGCTGCGCGTGCTGTGCCGAATGTGCGGGTCCCGCGGTGGTCGAGCGACACTCGACGGGCTCCTGTGGCGGACCGTGCGTCCATCGTTGCGCTCTTGCGCGCGGTGCTCACCGCTGCCGATGGCTCGTTGGAGGTATCACAGCTGTGCGAGATATTCGCCGAACGCTTCCCTGCCGTGCTTGATCCCGTGGTCGTCCCGTTGGAGGCAGGGGCAGCACACGAGCATGCGGCCCTCGCTCCCTCTCCGGAAGAGGCCGTACTGGCGGAAGACGCGGAGTTCGACGCAGCAGTGACGGCTGCGGAGGTCGTTGGGATGCTGAGCCCGCAGGAGCAGCGGATGGTGCCGCTCCTGGCTGAACCTCAGCGTATTCAGGAACTGCTCGGCTGCGGCCGCAGCCAGGCCTATCACCAGGCCAAACGCCTGAGGGAGAAGCTGGCACAGTTCACCGGAGGGCTCGACGACGCCCACGCCGTAGCTCGGGAGGTGATTCGGCTGTGCGGTGCTCCTTCGGAGACGTGACATGTGCCGACACCGGACGCTCGATGAGTTGTGGCGTCAGTCTGTGGTGTAGACCTTCTCGATCACGGGGTGCGGGAGGAGATCATGGGTGATCATCAAGTGTCGCAGCGTTTGCTCGATATGGCTCGAGCGGCGCGAGGGCCTCGTGCTCTGTCCGAGGGGGCGTTGCGCAGCCGGTTCGGCGACCCCGACAAGGTAGAGGTGGCCGTCGGCCAGGTGTGGCGGGCACGCTGGGAGGACGTCAGCGTTCCGTTGCTGCTTCTGGCAGTCGATGCACGTGAGGTCCACGCTGTCCCGGTGACCATCGACCCGTCCGGTGAGGACGAGCGTGCGCTGGTGGTGGACGCGTCGCAGACCGCCTTCGGGGTCGAGGTGACGGCGTGGGTGAGCCTTGCCGACCGCGTTGGGCTTGGCGTCCTGGATCGCCCCCTGGATGCGTGGGGGGATGGCATGGTGCAGTGGGTCCAGCAGGCGGTACGGGGGAAGCCCGGTCCTGCCCCTGCCGGCACGCGCGCGGGCCGAGCGGTCTCGTCGGCTTTCGACCCGAGCGCCGACGTGCGAGCGGCTCTCGCCGACGATCTCGCTCGTCTGCAGCAGGCCCCGCGTCTGCCGGTGCAGGAGACCGGACGGGCTGTTCAGGGTCAGGGTCTGGCTGCGCTGCTCAAGGATCAGCCGCCGGACCTGGCACTCCTTATACAGGTGCTGGGCATGTCGCAGGCGGAGGTGATGGACCTGCTGCGGGGCAAGGTGCCGCTGCGCCCCGATCAGGTCGATGCTTTGGCCGAGGCCACAGGGATCGAGGCGACGAAGATTGCCGGCGCGGTCCGTCCCCTGCCGCTCGATCTTGTCTCGGAGGCGGAGCATCCTCGGCTACGCCCTGTATGGATCCGCCGTGCGCAGCAACTGAAGGTCAGCGAAGCGCAGGCGCGCATGACGGACGCGTATGGCGCCTTCGCTCTCGCCGCCCGGGAGACCGGTGGGCAGACGAACTGGGGTACCCGGCTACGCCACTATGTACGCGACCAGGAGCGCGCAGGAGACGACTCGTGATCCGAGGCAGGTTCGCAGCGGAAGCGCCGAAGCAGGCCGAGGCCATGTTGGGAGTTCTATTGCAGCGGCACCCCGGCACTCTGCCCGGGCTGCAGCAAGACCCGCTGGACGAGCTGGACCGCTGGAGTGAGGTTCAGGTATCGCTGGAACCGGAAAGCGGCGAGAGCGGCCGGTGTTCCGTCGCTGGCAGCTATCAACACCAGACCCGACCACCGACACTCGTCGTCGGCACGGCACGTTCCCGTCGACGCCGCGGCTTCACTGCTCTGCACGAACTAGGGCATCACCTGCAGAAGACCGACACCGGGCTGGGCAATAATCTCTTCGCCCGGCAGGACTCCGAGGCCTTCGAGGAAGCAGCCTGCGATGCCTTCGCCGCCCGCATCCTCCTGCCCGACCTACACATAGCTGAGTCGGTACGCAGAAGCGGCCCCACCGCCCCGGACGCCGTGGAGATGTTCCAGGCGTCCCAGGCGTCCCGGGAAGCATGCTGCGTGCGAGCCTCGCAGTACTTGCCCGGCGGAGGCGCCGTCGTCCTGCTGGACGCTGCAGGCACCGTCCTGTTCGCCGCGGCGTCCGGCCTGATCCCGCCGGCGCGAGGTACCGATCAGTCGACAACCCCTCTGATTGCCGCGGCTCTTCAAACAGCCGGTACCAGCCAGCGAGACAGAACCTACGTACTGTGGCGCTCCGGCGACCGCAGCGATCTGCTGTACGGGCAAGCCGCCTGGTTCGACGAGGAATACCTGGTCGCGGTGCTCGCCGAGGACAACGTGCCCTGGCGTAAGTTGACCGCTCCACGCCCCGAGTCGGGGACGTCCCGCTACAGGTCGTGGTGGACGTGTGAGACCTGCCAGGAGGAGTTCCGAGTCATCGAGGCGGGCTGCCCGGAGTGCGGCCAGCCCCGCTGCGAAGAAGGCCACTGCGGCTGCAGAGCGGCGCGCACGCAGCAGGACCGCACCTGCGACGAGTGCCGGCTTGTGCTGGCCCCGGCCCGGTTCGCGGGGGCCAGCACCATCTGCCGCGACTGCTCGTAATCGGGCATCGGACCGCTTCCTCTGTTCGGGGACAGCACGCCGCGTACGACAGGACCGGACGATTTCGGCGATGTGACGTCAGAGAAGGGTGAGCCGCCAAGAGGCGGCTTCGCCTGGTGAGCCAGGCAGCGATCCGGGCGCCAGGCGCCCGCAACTGCGAACGGGAGCACCTCTCATGGGGCACACCGACGACATCCTCAACGACATCCGCGGCCAGATCGACGCCCAGCCTGAACCGCTCGAAGAAGCACGCCGCAGGCTAGGCCTCGTCCGTTCCATCGCCGACAGGTTCCCTGGTGCACGGCGGACCTACGCCAGCGGGTCGCTGGCCCAGCACACCTTCATCCACCCGGTCAGCGACGGCGACGGCGGCGTCGTCCTCAACCGTCGCTTCTATCCCGAACTCGGCCCGGACGGTGATGGCGAGACACCGTCTCGGATCACCACCGAGCTGTGCGCTCTGCTCGGTCCGGAAGTCCGCAAGCTGTACCCGGGGGCCCGTTGTGGCACCTCCAAGCGGGGCCCCAAGCTCTCCTTCGCCCGGCCGGTGAACGAACAGGACCCGACGGTGGACCTGGTCGTGGCGCTGACCAGAAGAGAGGCCTCGGGGCTGTGGATCCCGAACCTGGAGACCAACACATGGGAGGCGTCCGATCCCGAAAAGCACGTCGACCTGTTCACATCGGGCAGCGAGTCAGTCAAGCGGACCCGGCGGCGCGTGGTGCGACTACTGAAGGCGTGGAACAAGCAGTGGGCCGAGCCAGGCTTCTCGTCCCACAACCTCACTGTGTGGGCCTGGGAGTTCATCAACCCTGGCATGGGAATGGCCACCGCGCTGAGCACAGTGTTCAGCTGTGCTGCGGCCCGCGTGAGCTCCGGAGCAGCCACCTACGATCCCGCCGGTGTGTCGCCGAACGTACGCCTGCTCGTCTCTCGCTCCAGGGCAGAAAGGCGACTGCGCGGCGCCGCTGAGGGGCTGGCCGAGGCTCTCGAGCACGACGACGACCTGGACACCGTCCTGAAGGCGCTGTCCAAGGTCTACCGCAGCTACCTCGCGTCACCTACGGGGCTTGCGGGCAAGATCGCCCCGATGCGGGACGCCGTCCCCCTCTCGATCGGCATGGTGGGCCTCGCGGGCCCGGCTGCCGCCATCCCAGGCACGCCTGCCTACGGAGACGAGGACAGCACACAGTGAAGCGCAGGCCGGCCTGGCGGCAGCCTGCCTGGTACACCAGGCCGGCCCCGCGCATCCTCTTCCAGCGGCAGCTCGCCGCCTACGGACAGCAAGTTCAGACCGTGCGGCCGCCCCGGCGTCACCGTGGAGGCTTCGCGCTCCGGGTGGATCTAAAGCTTGAAGACCTCCCTCCGCAGACGATCACCATCGTGTTCGGGCGCGGGGCCCCCGAGGTACCGCAGGTGTTCACCGACGGGCCGTCGGATTCCCCACACCGCTACCGGGACGGCTCGCTGTGCATGTGGTATCCCTACGACCCCGCCGAGCAGCGTTGGACATTCAAGAACGGTCCCGCCGCACTGCTGGGGCTGGTCGTAGCGCACCTGCTACGCGAAGAATGGTGGCGGTGCACGGACGAGTGGCCGGGACCGGAGGCACCCCACTGAACCACGGTGAGCAGACCCGCCGAACGAACTCGGAGGCCGCATGCTCCTCACCCCGACCGCGGTTCCCTCCCCTGCCCCCAGTACCGCCGCGACGACCAGCCCGCCTGCGGCGCCCGTCCCCGAGCAAGGCAGCGGGGCAGGAATCCTGACTGCCACCGTCCTGTCCGGAGTCTTCCTGGCCGCGCTGATTACGGCCGCCATCAACATCTGGCAGGCCCGGCGCAAGTCCAGGGAGGAGGAACGGAACCGGTTGTCCACTGCCTTCGCCGAGGCCTTCGCCACCTACAGCGCCTACAATCAACTTCCCTACGCCATACGCCGACGTCGCCAAGACCAGACCGCTGAAGAACGCATACGGCTGTCCGAGACCCTGCGCGAGATCCAGACCAAACTCGCCTACCACCAGGCCTGGACGGAAGTCGAAGCCCCGGCCGTCGGGAAGGCGTACGCAGAGCTGCTTCAGCACATGCGCCAGACATCGGGCCGCGCCATGCACGATGCGTGGAAGGCGCCCGCCATCACTTCCGACGACGCCATGAACATCCCGCCCACCGTGATCGACCTGAGCCCGCTGAAACCGTACGAGCAGGCCTACCTCGACGCTGTCCGGACTCATCTGGACGCCCTCACCCCCTGGTGGGGTCGCTAGCCGACCCGGTCGGCGCCGCAACTGCCCCTCGCGACGTCAGCTATGCGGCTTGGTCAGCGTTCGGGCACGAGGCAGGACAATAGACAGGAACTCCCGGCGGGGACGCCATGCACATCGCCACCGCAGCCGGTACGGCGGCCACGCGTTCGTCACGCACGACAAGCCCCTGCTGAGGAGGGACCAGCAGATCGCCGGACTTCTGTCGATTCGCATCTGGACACCCGAGCAACACTCGTGGAGACGCGGGATCGTGTGGGCAGGCTCCGGGTGCTGCACGAGCGCGAGCCGCACCGCGGACCGCTGCCGCAGTGGCCCGCCTGACTGCCCACCCCGCGGCTCGGGAATGAAAGCGCCCCACCGGGCCGCAACCGCACGGCCGTGCCGGACTGCAACGCCTCACTGGTCAGCGGAGATTGCTGAGCGTCAGCCGACAGGGAGCCGCCACCGCACGCTCGCCCTCATCCGTTTCGTTGCGAGCACGCGCTGACGAGGTACGCGGCTTCTCGGCGGCCCCCGGCAGTGATGCCGGTCGACTCCCCCGGTGCTCAGGATCGGCTCAGGAACCTGATGAGGGCGGAGATGGCGTGCTGGACCGTCCGTGAGGTGAGGGTCTCCACCACGGAACGGTTGACCTTCTTGAAGTACTCGTCGTCGCTGATCTTCCCGGCCATCCATCGTCGTCCTGATTCGACGACTGCTTCTTCACTTTTGATCATTTCAGCCCCCAGTGGCGTAACAGAAAGCTGTGGCCCGGCCGACCGGGCCACAGCATCCATGGATCCTGAGCCTCTTCCGTTTTACCCGCCTACTCCGCCCGTTTCACCTGTTTGCAAGGAATCGGGAGTTGATCCCCTCTGTTCGCCAAGCGTCGACCCGTTGCTCGGGTCTGCGGCTGTCGCCTGAGTGACACCCAGGAGGCAGGCGAAAAGACGGACGAAGCTTTCATGCACATCAGCGAGATCATCGACATCGGGGGCATCGACGATCAGCACGCCCTGAGCGATATCTCCGGCATAGACGGGTGCGATAATGGCTGAACGGTAGTCATCACCGAGGTTCATTCTCAGGTTGCCGTTGGTCTTGCGCATATCGGGAATGCTGATGATCGTTCCACGCGTGACCGCGTGGAGCAGGTCACGCCCCTCCCCGTCTGCGTCGGTGAAGAATTCCGGCGCTTGGTTCATGCCGCCGTGCTTGCCCCGCCTCTGGAGCCGACGGCCCTGGCTCTCCAGGGCGTAGAAGGCGCATCGCGCGTCGGGGCGCATGTGCGTGGCCAGCAGCGTTGTGGCACGGTCCCGGATCTGCGCCTTCAGCTCACTGGGATTGTCGGGGCGTCCGGCGAGCCGCGCGAGGTGTTCCATGATTGCGCAGAGTTTTTCTCCGAACTCGAGCATCTGAGCATTGACCGACGTCCTTTTCGCACGCACGGCAAGATAGGCCATAGCACTGGAGAGCAGTACCCCGATGACGATGAAGAAGATCCTCATCAACCCGTGCATCTGGCTTGCCAAGGAGCCGACGGCGAACGTTGCCCCAGGGAAGACAACGGTGACAGTAGCGACAACGACTGCGCGCCATTTTTTATTGTTTTGCGGGTTATCCGTTTCCCCCCTTTTTCCAGCGTTCATCCCCGCGGATGGGACTGTTCTCGTGAAGCTGAGCAGCACATGCGCAGGAGGAGACACGCTAGGGGAATCACAGGTTCCCTACGGCTGGAAGATTCATCCTGTTCAGCGATCCGGGGGGCGCACGGAAGCGCGGTGCGCGCTTGTTTGGACGCGCGCGCCCCGTGTTCGTAGAAACAGCATTAGCGTGCGCCGTGTCGGCGCCCTGTTGGCGCGGAGGTTGACGACCTCTGCGTCGCCCCGGGATCAGGCGATACTCACGGGGAAAGGGGGCGCTGGCGGAGGATCCAGCGCATGTCGAGGGCTTCAAGGGCTCTGAGTTGCTCCCCCGTCAGTTGATGCGGGTAGCAACGTTTTTCGGAGATCCATTGCCCGAGCCGGTATGAGTCCTGGTCGACGTACCGGTAGGGGACGTCCAGGTTCTGGTGACTGCGCCAGTAGGCGCGGGCTGCCCTCAGTCCCTTGAGGAAGGCCCACTGTGCCGATCCGCGCGGGCGGCGCAGGAGCAGGGCGAGGGGATGGTCCAGGGGCAGGGCGCCCAGGAGGTTGTGCTGGTCGGGGTGGAGTTTGAACAGGTCGTCGATCTGTTCGTCCAGCCAGCGTGTGAGCGGGGAGTCGTCGCTGTCGGGCCGGAGGTCGGGGAAGGCGAGCTGTCCGCTGCGGGCGGCGGCCAGGGCCTGGGTGTAGGTGCGGTGCCATTGTCGGGACCAGCGGGCGTTCCACCACGGGTCGATTTCCGTGAGGGCTCGCTGGTAGCAGAAGGGGAGGCTGTGGCTACGGGCTTCCCTTCGCCGGTCCGCGATCCAGCGGCCGAGGTACATGCCGCCGTACCGCTCGCCGTGGCGGGGCGCCAGGTGTCCGTGGCGTGCGGCGTAGTCCCGGGCGAGTTTCAGCTTGTACTCGATGCTGGTGGGAGGGTGCTCCCAGGCCATGCCGAGCGTGTCGAGGGTGTCGATGCGTTCTTGCAGCAGCAGGCCGTTGATGCGCAGGGAGCGCTGGTGGCCGATCCACCAGCCGAGGTAGAAGCGGTCGGGGCCCAGGTAGCGGCTGGGGACGTTGAGGTGGCCGTGCTCGGCGTGGAAGCGCTCGGCGCTCTCAAAGCCGAGTCCCCACACGCTGTTGTGGGGGTCGGCGGCGTTCAGGCTCAGCAGGGGGATGATCTCGTCCGCGCGCTCGGGTCGCGCAGCCGCGAAGTCGGGCTCGGGTTCGTACGGGTAGCGGTCGAACTCCACGCGGTGGAAGAAGTGTTCGTCATAGGTGCTGAGCGCGATCATGACCTGGTAGAGGGTGTGGAACGCGGTCCTCTTCGTTGCTTCACCGATGTCCTGGCCGGGTTTGCTGTAGACGGGCAGGATGATCGTGGAGATCTTTCCGTCGCCGGGTGTCTGCCGCAGGCAGCGGCCCACGCCCTGGACGATGTCGATGCTGCTCGTCTTGGGGTCGGCGAAGAGGATGGAGTCGATCGCGGGTACGTCGACGCCCTCGCTGCAGGAGCGGCAGTTGGTCAGTACGGCCCGCTCGGGCAGATCTGTGGTGGGTGCCGTGTTGAGTGGGGTCTGGGCGAAGGCGCTGAATGCCGTCCGGCGCTCGAAAGGGCTCTGCCGGGAGTTGACGGTGCCGGCTTGGAGCGGTGCCTGTGTGTCGGGCGGCATGAGTGCCGCGGTCTCGGCGAGGGTCTGGGCGAACATGTCTGCGGTGGCAATGCGTGAGTGGAAGGTCAGTGTCCGTCTGAGGTCGTAGGTGTGCTGGGCGCGCAGCAGGGCGATCTGTGCTGCCGCGACGCGCAGTCCCTCGGACTCGGGTGCGAGGCCAGAATGCCGGTTGAGGATGGGGCGCAGGTCCTCGTCGTCGATCTCGATCACGACGATGCGGTAGTCGGCGAGGAGTCCTTGGCTGATCGCTTCGGCGAGGGAGAGCCGGTAGACGACGGGCCCGTACAGGCTCAGGTCGTCCATGGATGCGACCTCGCACTCCGGCCGCGCGGCAGTCCCCTTCAGGGGGTCGAAGATGCGGGGAGTCGCGGTCATGTAGAGGCGGTGACGGGCGGGCACGGCCCGGTCGTCGTGGAGGAGGGCCCAGGCTTTGCCGAGGTTGCCGGCGGAGCGGTGGGCCTCGTCCGCGATCAGGACGTCCCAGCGGGGCAGCGGGAAGGCTGCGAATGCGTCAGCGATCTTCTGCAGTGAGCTGTAGGTGGCGAAGACATTCACCGGCCCGTCGGCACGGACGAGCTGTTGGGTCAGCGCTTCAGCTGTGGCCACCATGGTGATCGCGCCGGAGAGTTGCGGGTCTTCGGGCTCGGGCCGTGAGCACATGCCCAGGTAGAGGCCGGGGCGGCGTTCGGCGTGCCAGACGGCCGCGGTCTGCTCGAGGAGGTTCAGGGTCGGCATCACGACCAGGGATCTGCCGTTGGGGACCGTCGCTTGGACGACGTTGAGGGCGACCAGGGTCTTGCCGGCCCCGCAGGGCAGAGTGATGGTGACGCGGGGGGTGCCGCAGAGGAAGTGACTTACGCACGAGTCGAAGGCCAGTTGCTGGTGTGCTCGCAGCGGCGTCTTCAAACCGCTGCGCGTTGCTGTGGTCACGGCCCTCCCTCGAAGACGGTGCCGGTGAGTGGAGCTCTTCTACGAGCGTGAAAGAAATCGGTTCCCATCTGCGCTGCAGCAGGCGGCCATTCACCTGAACGAGTGCTGGTGCTCTTGCGCTGCCCTCATGGAGGTGGAGCATGCTGCTGCGTACGGGGCCGTCACGTGCGGCCCGTAGGCAAGCAAGTGGGTGAGCCATGTTGCTGAGCAGCAGAATTTGGGGGCCGCATCAACGGATGCCGTTGCAAGTCGCCCCCCTGCCGGGTGAGTCCACAGGTTCGTTCGTGCAGCGGCTGGCGCGCGCCAATGGTCTGACGCTCACCGATTTCCTCGAACGCGTGGGTCAGGGGCGCAAGGCGGTCGATCCGCAGTTCGCGGAGATGTATGTGAATCCTGAGGGTCTGCAGTACCTCTCCGTCCTGTCCGGCAGACCGGCAGCGGCATTGCAGTGGGCGTTGCCGAGTCTTGCGAATTCCCACCTGCTGACGGCCGAGAACGGCGAGCCGGATGAAGGCGAAGCGCGCTGGGCGTGGCCGTGGGAGCCGATGGACGGCTACCTGGTGCGGGCCTGTGACGTGTGCGCACGAGTGCGGGGGGCATCCGTGCCGGTGTGGACAATATGGCCGGACACGTGGCGGGTATGTGCGCGTCACGGACGGTGGACGGACAACTCCCGCAGCAGAGATCCCCTGTTCATCCGTCTGGACGCTTTGCCGGAAGTGGTGGGGGCGCACCGCCGGCGCCTGCGGCTGAAGGGCAGATTCGGCCCTGCGGGCCGGGCGCTGTTCGCCGATGCCTTCCAGGCTGCCGTGTTCTGGTGGACACACCGGCCGGACACCGAACGCTGGGCTCAGCGGGCGGCACGGGCCGGGCTGAAGCCGCGCGACGTGCGGACGGCGCCGCTGGTGGTGCACCCGGAAGCCGTTGCCGTGGCCGAAGCCATGGTCCGCTTCGGACGCTGGCAGCGGGACGGCAGGGAGCACAGCGACGGCCAGGTGTGGCTCGAAGTGATGGAGCGGCAGTTGTACCGGTGGGGGGTGGAGGGAGCCTTCGTGCGCACGCCGTTGACGGAGTGGCTGACTCGCCACACCCCCTCCGCGGGTTCCATGCCGCAGCGTCCGGCCGGACTTGGCCACCGCCGACGCCAGTATCTGCCTATCCGACCCGAGCATCGAAAAGTCGCGGCGGAGTCCGGTTCGGTGGAGGCCCGGTCGTGCCTGCCGTGGCAACTGGGCGCCGGAGCACTGGAGATGTGAAACACACGCGTACCAGGCAGGCAGGAATGACCGCTCTGTCACCCCTGAGCCAGCTTTCCCACAGAGGGATGTCGACTTCGCAGCCCGCGCCGCTCATCGCGCCGCAGGGTAACCACACCGTCGCCAGGTCCCGCCCAGCGCGGCCACCGCGAGGCTGGATGGGCAGTTGGCGGCCTTGCCAACGGACTCGAAAAGCCTGGCCCACAACCAAGTTCAGAACGCAACATCCTCATTACGGCACAGCAGGGCGGGCTGTGGTGATCCGGCCGCGGGCGAGACGGAAGTCGATTGTCATAGGGCGTACGGCGAGTCGCCGTCCTGGCTGGACTGTTCTTGCTGGTTCGTCGTCTGGGAGGACGTGCCAGGGTTGGTCCCCGAGGTTGCGCAGCACGACGTGGCCCGGCTGCTGGGGGTGAGCTTCAACGGCGGCGCATGCGGTGTTGTGGGCCCTGTCGCTCGTGAGGTGGTGCCTGGTGACCACTGCCCCCAACGAGGATGCCCGGGAGACAGCACCTCACGGACACGCTGCGAGCCCGGACTGTGTCAGCAGCGAAGCCCCGGTCGTCGACCTAATGGCTGCGCTGCACGAGTCCGTGGCGTAGGCCCGCGCCCTCCCGCGGCGAAAGCGACCTGGACGCCACCGTGCACGACATGCAGCCGCCGAAGAAGCAGGCCGCAAGTAAGTCCACGGCGGCCGCCAAGAGACCGGCCGGACGGAAGCCCCGCAGCGCCTGACCGAGCACTTGTCCGGCTTCAGGTGGCCAAGCGGGACGGCGCGGTCACATCCAAAGGAAGGCGAGTGTTCTCATCGACCCCGACCTGGTCCACCTGCTCCTGGGTGAGATACCGAGTGCCCACGAGCATTGCCCCGCCCAGGTTGGCGCCGGCGAGTGTCGCTTCGTACAGGTCCGCGTCGGTGAGCGTCGCCCCGTACAGGTCCGCGTCGGTGAGCGTCGCCTCGTACAGGACGGCGCTGATGAGTGTCGCCCCCCGCAGTTTGGCACCGCTGAGCATCGCCCCGCGCAGTTTGGCACCGGTGAGCGTCGCCCCGTTCAGGACGGCGCCGGTGAGCGTCGTCCCGCACAGGTTGGCAACGGTGAGTGTGGCCAAGCGCAGGTCAGCATCGGTGAGCGTCGCATTGTTCAGGTTGCAGCCGGTGAGGTCAGCGCCCAGCAGGTCGGCGCCGGCAAGGTGGAGCTCGCTGAGGTCGAGCACTTCGCGGGGGTCGACGTGGGTGCGGGATTCGGGACGCGTGAGGGCTGTGAGGGCAACTTGGATGTCTGCGACTGGTCTGTCAGGCAGCGGAGTGGCTGACTCTTCGTCAGGGTCGCTGGCCGGTAGGGCAGCGGGAGCCTGGGCACGTAGGAAGTGGCCCAGCACATGGGCAGCGTCGGTGGCCTGCTCCGGAGCGTCCTGGACGATCTGTTCCAGAGCAAGGATGCCGCCAATCCGCACATAGATCTGCTCGGAGCCGAGGCGTTCCAGGGCTTTGGTGAAGCGGTCGGTGACCTGGCCGCGGCGGGTGAGGCGGTAGGTGCGGGCGGTGTAGAGGAGCGCGATGATGGCGCCGAGCGCGGCGACGCACGCCACGATGGCGGTGCGCAGGCCAGTGACGAGAGCCGCGCCGCCGTCCTTCACCTTCGCCTTGTCGATGTACTGCGCGTCGAGGACGTACGGCCCCTTCCACACCAGCCAGGGCAGGCCCACACAGATGGCGGCCGCGGCCGCGACTATCAGGATCCATGCGCCGATGCGACGTACCCGGCGTAACCACAACGCCCTGGTGCGGCGCTCCTCAAGGGTCTTCATGCACCCGTACATGCCCACGCCCACCGCGACGGTTGCACCCGTCCGTACCGAGGATCGGTCTGTGACGCGGACCGATGGGTCGCCAGCCGCGGCGGCCTTGTCAGTCTGTCGGCTGCTAGGGCCTGTTGTGAAAGTAGATCTTGGTTGTGGATGATCACGCGTCATGCGGGTGTGATGCGCGAGCAGTCGTGGGCCCGGACCAGCGCAAAATGCCTGATCACAGAGGACGGACGAGTGTTATCGTCGCCCGCATGCCTGAACTGATCACACCCACAGGTCGGCTCCAGTCCTCATGGCTCGCGGCGCGTGACGAGTGGTCTCCAGGTGCCCATCAGGACGGGACCGGCTTGCGTCTCGCACCTGAAGCCGGCCTCGACAGCCCCGAGGTTTTCTCGGCGTGGGTTGAGCAACTGCAGCAGCAGTCGGACAGGTCAGTTGCCGTGGGAGAAGAGCGCGTCCACGCCACCCACTGGTGGATCGTAGAGGGCGACAGCTATCTGGGAGCCATCGATCTGCGGCACTATCTGAACGCCTTTCTGCTCGATGTCGGCGGGCACATCGGCTATAGCATCCGGCCCTCCGCCCGGAGACGCGGCTTGGCCACGTGGGCCCTCGGGGCGGTTCTACTCGAGGCCCGTGCGTTCGGTCTGGGGCGGGTCCTCGTCACCTGCGACGACGACAATGTCGGATCGGCGCGCAGCATCGAGCGCAACGGTGGCGTCTTGGAGGACATCCGCACCACCGACGCGGGCAGCAAGCGCCGCTACTGGATCACTCTGTAGGCAGTGGTGCAGCCGTGCTGGTTACAGCCACTCGTTGATGGCCGCGACCAGCACAGTCGCTTCGTAGCGGACCGCGAGTTTGTCATATCTGGTGGCCACAGCACGGTGGCGTTTGAGGCGATTGATGCCGCACTCGACCGCGTGGCGCTCGCGGTAGTCGGTCCTGTCGAAGCTCGGTGGCCGACCGCCGCGGGAGCCGAGCTTCTTGCGGTTGCGGATCTGGTCCTTCTTCTCCGGGATCGTGCAGCGGATCCCGCGCCGGCGCAGGTAGGAGCGGTTCTTCCGGGATCCGTACGCCTTGTCGGCGCGCACCTTGTCTGGCCGTTTGCGTGGACGCCCCAGCCCCTGCCGGGGCACTCGGATCCGCTCCAGGACCGGCTCGAACTGTGGGGAATCCCCGCGCTGCCCGGCCGTGATCACGATCGACATGGGCTTTTGCCCCTGCTCGACCGCGAGATGGACCTTGGTGGTCAGCCCGCCCCGTGAGCGCCCGAGGCCGTGGTCGTCCGGCTCGGTCTCGATGCCCCCGGGCGGCTCCCTCTGGAGATCCCCCTTTTGACCGCCCCGGCGGCGTGCTGATGGGCACGGCACACCGTCGAGTCGACGCTGACATCCCAGGTGATCAGCTCCTTCGCGTCCGCCTGGGACTGCAGCGCGGTGAAGATGCGCTTCCAGGTGCCGTCCCGTTGCCAGCGCCGGAACAGGTCGTAAACCCGGTCCCACGGCCCGTACCGCTCGGACACGTCCCGCCACGGCGTCCCTGCCCGGGTCCGCCACCGTATGCCGTTGATCAGCTGCCGCCTCGGCCATATCGGCGGCCGGCCGGACTTCTTGCCCTTCGGCAACAACGGCTCCAACCGGGCCCATTGTTCGTCCGTCAGATCGCCACGTGCCACAGCACGTGATCATTTCACGACCAAAA
>NZ_JAGGOI010000026.1 GCF_018614585.1 Streptomyces sp. ISL-1
CTGCCGGCCGGCGCGGCTCGGCGCCGGCGCACGCCGCGCACGGAGTTCCGCGGCATGTGGCTGGCGACCGTCGCCAATCGCGACTGGCCCTCCGCCGGCGGGCTCACCGCCGCCGAGCAGCGCGCCGAACTCCTCCACCACCTCGACATCGCCGTCGCCCGCAAGCTGAACGCCGTCGTCCTCCAGGTCAGGCCCACCGCGGACGCCCTGTGGCCCTCGCCGCACGAGCCCTGGTCGCAGTACCTCACCGGCGTACAGGGGCAGCACCCCGGCTGGGACCCGCTGGGCACTGCCGTGCGCGAGGCCCATCTGCGCGGTCTTGAGCTGCATGCCTGGTTCAACCCGTACCGCGTCGCGACCCACACCGACCCGTCCCGTCTGGTCGCCGGCCACCCGGCCCGGGTCCACCCGGAGTGGGTCCTGCCGTACGGCGGGAAGCTGTACTACAACCCCGGCATCCCCGAGGTCCGGACCTTCGTCCAGGACGCGATGATGGACGCCGTCAGCCGCTACGACATCGACGCCGTCCACTTCGACGACTACTTCTATCCGTATCCGGTGGCCGGCCAGGTCTTCGACGACGACGAGACCTACGCCCGGTACGGCGCGGATTTCGCGGACAAGGCCGCCTGGCGGCGGGACAACATCGACCGCCTGGTCAGCGAGATGGCCGACCGGATCAAGAAGGCCAAGAAGGCCAAGAAAGACACCTCGTTCGGAATCAGCCCGTTCGGTGTATGGCGCAATGTCGCCACCGATCCGCTCGGCTCCGACACCTCGGCGGGCGTACAGACCTACGACGATCTGCACGCCGACGTCGTCAAGTGGGTCAAGCAGGGCTGGATCGACTACGTCGTACCGCAGCTGTACTGGCACATTGGTTTCGGCCCCGCCGACTACGCCAAGCTGCTGCCCTGGTGGAGCGATGTCGTACGGGGCACGGGCGTGTGTCTCTACGCCGGTGAGGCCCTCTACAAGGCGGGCGACCCCGCCCAGCCCGCGCCCTGGCAGGACCCGGCCGAGCTCTCCCGGCATCTCACTCTGGCGGCCACCTACCCGGAGGTGCGCGGCCACTGCTTCTTCTCGGCCAAAGAGGTCACGACTGACCGGATCGGGGCGATGGCCACGGTGGTGGCCGACCACTATCCGACCATGGTGCTGCCGCCCGCCTAGGGGCGAGCCGGCTCTGGGGACTGGTCAAGGGGTGCGGGTCAGGTCTTCTCGTGGTGGCGCACGACGGTGTCGGGGCCCGGAGACAGCAGCGCCTCATGCCCGTCGTCGAAGCGCACGCGGTACGGGGGGTTGCCCTTCTGCCCCAGTACCTCGACGACTTCGGCGGTCTTGTCGTGCTGTCCCACGATCCTGCCGTGTACCAGCAGCGTGTCGCCCACGTTTGCTTGCATCGGGAGTGACCTCCTCGAAGGCGGTGTCCGTGCTTCGAGTCTAAGGCCGGGGCCGGGAGTTGCACCCTCAGCTTTTGGCGCGCTGGGTCACCGCGATGCACACCAGGACGGCCACCGCCGCAACCGGGGCGGCGGGGGAGAGCCGCTCGTCCAGCAGGGACACCGACCAGACGAGGGTGAGCAGCGGCTGGGCGAGCTGGAGCTGGCTGGCCTTGGCGATGCCGATGGAGGCCATGCCCCGGTACCAGACGTACAGGCCGAAGAAGGTTGAACCGGCCGCGACCCAGAGCAGTCCGATCACGCCGTGGGCCGTCAGCCGGACCGGCTCGAAGGTGAGCGCGAGCGCCGATCCCGCAAGTGCGATCGGCAGGCAGAGCATCAGCGCCCAGCCGACTACCTGCCAGCCAGGCATCTGGCGGGCCAGCCTGCCGCCTTCGGTGTAACCGGCCGCGCAGACCAGCAGCGCGCCGAAGAGATACAGGTCACCGGTCTGAAGCGCGCCGCCGCTCTGCTGCACGGTGAAGGCGATCACCACGGCCGCGCCCCCGAGCGCGGTCAGCCAGAAGGTGCGCGAGGGTCGGCGCCCGGTGCGTACGGCCGCGAAAGCAGCGGTGGTCAGCGGCAGCAGACCCACCACCACGGCGGCGTGCGATGTGGTGGAGGTCCGCAGCGCGAGCGTCGTCAGGAGCGGAAAACCCACCACCACACCGCCGGCCACCACAGCGAGGCCCGCCCAGTGCCGGCGGCCGGGGAGCGGTACCCGCATCACCAGCAGAAAGCCCCCGGCGATCAGGGCGGCGAGGACGCTCCGCAAGGCGACCAGGGACCAGGGGCCGAAGCTCTCCAGGCCCCAGACGGTGGACGGGAAGGTGAGCGAGAACGCGATGACGCCGAGTGCGGCGAGGAGGGTGCCGCTGCTGACCGCTATCGGTGTGATGGGGGTAGCGCTATCCTGTGCTGTCATGCAAGAGCGTAGCAGTGTGGCGGAGTTGGCAGATTCGCTGAAGCGGGAGTTGGACCGCTACTCACCCGGTGGGAAGCTGCCGTCGAGCCGGGCGCTGGTAGAGCGGTACCGGGTCTCGCCCGTGACCGTCTCCCGAGCACTCGCCCGGCTCGCTGCCGAGGGCCTGGTCGTCACCCGCCCCGGCGCCGGTGCGTTCCGTGCGCAGCCCCGTACCGACACCGCCCCGGCGCCGGGGGACACCTCCTGGCAGGAGGTCACCCTCAGCGCGGACGCCGCCACCGAGCTGGTGCCGCGCGCCGTGGACGCGTCGGGGGTCCTGGCCACGCTGGCCGCGCCCCCGCCGGGCGTCGTGGAGTTCAACGGCGGCTATCTGCACGCCTCGCTCCAGCCGGAACGGGCGATGGCCGCCGCGCTGGCCCGGGCGGGACGGCGGCCCGGAGCCTGGGGGCGGCCGCCCACCGACGGGCTCCCGGAGCTTCGCGAGTGGTTCGCCCGTGGCCTGGGCGACAGCATCGGTGCCGCTGACGTACTGATCACGGCGGGCGGCCAGTCCGCGCTGACCACCGCCCTGCGCGCGCTCGCACCGCCCGGCGCCCCCGTCCTCGTCGAGTCCCCGACCTACCCGGGCATGCTGGCCATCGCCCGCGCTGCCGGACTGCGTCCTGTGCCGGTCCCGGTCGATTCCCGGGGGGTACGTACGGAACTGCTCGCCGCCGCCTTCAAGGCCACCGGCGCCCGTGTCTTCGTCTGCCAGCCGCTCTTCCAGAACCCCACTGGCGCGGTGCTCTCGCCCGAGCGCCGCCCTGACGTGCTGCGCATCGTCCGCGAGGCCGGAGCCTTTGTCGTCGAGGACGACTTCGCCCGCCGCCTGGTGCACGAGGACGCGGGCCCCCTGGCGAGCCCGCTCGCCGCGGACGACCACGACGGCGTCGTCGTGCACGTCAGCTCGCTCACCAAAGCGACCTCACCCAGCCTGCGGGTGGGCATGCTGGCGGCTCGCGGCCCCGTACTCGAGCGGCTGCGCGCCATCCATGTCGTCGACACCTTCTTCGTCCCCCGGCCGCTCCAGGAAGCGGCCCTGGAGCTGGTCGGATCACCGGCCTGGAACCGCCATCTGCGCGCCGTGGCTGCCGAGTTGAAGGCCCGCCGCGACACCACGACCGCGGCGCTGAGCCTCGCACTGCCCGAGCTGTCCCTCCCGTACATCCCGTCCGGCGGCTACCACCTCTGGCTGCGCCTCCCCGACGGCACGGACGAGGCCACCCTGCTCTCCGCGGCTCTGCGCGCGGGGGTGGCACTGGCCCCCGGCCGCCCCTACTTCTGCGCCGAACCTCCGGCCGGGTATGTCCGGCTGAGCTTCGCGGGAGTGGCGGGCCACGCCGAGATCGCCGAGGGCGTACGACGGCTGCGAAAGGCCTGCGACGAGGTGCTGTGCTGAGCGCCGTCAGGCCTCCGGGATCGGACGATCATGAGCAACTCGGAGGCCATCCGCAGCATCCCGGCCACGATGGACAAATCCCCCCTTGACCTGCGGGGCTTTCGCATCCACGATCGCGCCATGAGTGTCCGGATCACGCTGGTCGCCGCCGCGCGCAGTTCCTCCCTGCTCACCGAGCGCTTCGACGACGACCGGCCCCTCGACCAGGCGGGCTGGCACGAGGTGCAGCTCAACGCGTACCGACTGGTGCCGCTCAGCTACGCCGAGTTGCGCTACTGCTCGCCGACCGCCCGCAGCCGGGCGACCGGCGAGGCACTCGGCTTCGCCCCGCTCGCCCAGCCCGCGCTTCGCGACTGCGACATGGGCCGCTGGCGCGGTCTCACGTTCGCGGAGGTCACGGCCCGTGAACCGGCGGCCGTCGACGCCTGGCTCGCCGACCCGCGCTCCGCGCCGCACGGCGGCGAGCCGCTGCTGGCGTTCATATCGCGCATAGGGGGATGGCTGGACACGAGGCCCGTCGGCGACGGCGACTCCATCGTCGCGGTCGCCGAACCCGCGGTCGTGCGAGCGGCACTGGTCTACGCCCTGAAAGCGCCGCCCTCCTCGTACTGGAACGTGGACGTCCGCCCACTGTCGACCGTGGCCCTGACCGGTCAGGCGGGCCGCTGGAGCCTCTGCCTGGAGACGGCGGCCTGATCCTGCGCGTTACGGATCGCGGGGTTCGGAGCGTCGATGATCCGGCGCGTCGATGATCCGGCGAGTGGGCCGCACTGAGCGAGAGGGACATGCGCAGCAGGTCAGGCCGCCAAGGACCAGCCCGCGAGGGGGTTTACGACCCGCCGTCACTTCCGGGGAGCGCCTCGCGCCGGCGCCGCAGAAACGCGCGTTCCGCCTCGTTCGCGGTGCGGGCGAGCGCCGCCTCGTAGGCCCGGGCCGCCTCCTCGTCGCGGCCCAGCCGGCGGAGCAGATCGGCGCGGATGGCGTGGAACAGATGGTGCCCGGCGAGGTCGATGTCGTCGAGCAGGGCCAGTGCCGCGGCCGGGCCGTCGAGCTCGGCCACCGCGACCGCGCGGTTGAGGGCCACGACCGGGTTCGGGGACAGGGCGAGCAACTGGTCGTACAGCCGGAGGATCTGGCCCCAGTCGGTGTCCGCCGCGACCGGCGCGTCACTGTGGACCGCGTTGATCGCCGCCTGGATCTGGTACGGGCCGGGCCGATCGCGCCTCAGGCACTGGCGGACCAGCGCCTGGCCCTCGGCGATGAGCGCGTGGTCCCACCGGGCGCGGTCCTGGTCGGCCAGCAGGACGAGGTCGCCGTCGGGCGTGGTGCGGGCGGCCCGGCGCGACTCGGTGAGCAGCATCAGCGCGAGCAGCCCCTTGACCTCCGGTTCGTCGGGCATCAGCCCGGCCAGCAGCCGGCCGAGGCGAATGGCTTCCGCGCAGAGGTCCTCGCGGACCAGGCGCTCGCCCGAACTGGCTTTGTAGCCCTCGTTGAAGATGAGGTAGACGACGGCGAGCACGGCCCGCAGGCGGTCCGGGAGGTCGGCCTCGCGCGGGACCCGGTAGGGAATGCGGGCGTCGCGGATCTTGCCCTTGGCGCGGACCAGCCGCTGGGCCATGGCCGGTTCGGTGACCAGAAAAGCGGACGCGATCTCCGCGGTGGTGAGCCCGCCGAGCAGGCGGAGGGTCAGGGCGACCCGGGAGGCGGGGGCGAGCGCCGGGTGGCAGCAGGTGAAGATCAGGCGCAGCCGGTCGTCGTGCACGGGATCCTCCTCCTGGGCCGGGGCGTCGGGGGCGTGCAGCAGCGCGGCCTGGGCATGCCGGTCCTGACGGGACGCCTCCCGGCGCAGGCGGTCGATCGCCCGGTTGCGTGCGGTGGTGATGATCCACCCGGCCGGGCTCGGCGGCAGCCCGGCCGACGGCCACCGTCGCAACGCCGTGGTGAACGCGTCCTGGACCGCCTCCTCGGCGATGTCGATGTCACCGAAGACGCGGACCAGGACGGCGACCGCGCGTCCGTACTCCTCGCGGAACACGCGCTCCGTCACGGACGCGGGCACGTCCGGCATGCCGGACGTCACCCACAGGACCCGTGCTGCAGCGGCCTGACCTCGATCGGGAGCGTGATCGCCCGGGCGAGCTTGCCGCCCCACTCGAGCGCGGCGTCGAGATCGGGCGCCTGGATGACGGTGAACCCGCCGATGTGCTCCTTGCCTTCGATGTACGGGCCGTCGGTGGTCAGCAGCTCACCGTCCATGAGCCGCACCACGGTGGCAGTGCTCGGCGGGTGCAGACCGCCGGCGAACACCCAGGCGCCGGCCGCCCTGAGCTCGGCATTCACGGCCTCCAGGTCCCGCATGATCGGTTCCAGGACCTCGGGCGGCGGCGGGTCTCCGTCCGGCTGGTAGATGCTGAGCAGGTACTGCTGCATGGCGTCTCTCCTCGGTGCGGTGGCCGGCGTCGTGCCTGCCTCTCACCCTCTATACGAACGGCTTCCGGCCGGATCGACATCGCACACGGCCGGGCCGGACATTTTTTTGCGCGCCACCGCGGGCGGCCATGCGTTCAGCCGCGGCGGGCGGCCATGCGTTCAGGTGCCGGGGCGCGTCGCCCGGGACCGGGGGTGAGGTACCGGGTGAGGTTCAGCCCGTGAGCGGCAACCCCGTGCAGTTCTCCGCCAGTTCGGCCGCGGCGTGCGGCGAGGTCGCCACGCGGTTGAGTGGGAGAGCTGCAGACGGGTATCGAACGCGGACCGGGCCGGATCGGTGTGCAGCATCGTGGTCATGGAGTACGAGAAGTGCTCGGCCCGCCGGACGCGGCGCAGGCACGTGTCGGAGAAGGCCTCGAGCAGCCCGGTCGAGCCGGTGTCCGGCCGGAACTGTCGCTCACCGCCGTCGGCGAAGCCGCGCTTCACGCATATCCCGACGGCCTGATGTCCGGGAACGAAGACGGAACCGCCCCGGCCGGGCAGGATGCCGACCGGGGCGGTACAGGTACACGTGCGGAGGGCGCGCCCCTTCCGCGGCTGTCGCGTCAGCCGAGGATCGCGAGAGCCTGGTTGAAGGTCGTCGACGGCCGCATGACGGCCGTGGCCTTCGACGCGTCGGGCCGGTAGTAGCCGCCGATGTCGGCCGGCGAGCCCTGCACCGCGATCAGCTCGTCGAGGATCGTCTGCTCCTGCTCGCTCAGGGTCTTGGCGAGGGCGGCGAACGCCTCCGCGAGCTGCGCGTCCTCGGTCTGCTTCGCCAGCTCCTGCGCCCAGTAGAGCGCCAGGTAGAAGTGGCTGCCGCGGTTGTCGATGCCACCCACTCGGCGACTGGGCGACTTGTTCTCGTTGAGGAAGCTGCCGGTCGCGCGGTCGAGCGTGTCGGCGAGTACCTGGGCGCGCGCGTTGCCCGTGGTCTGCGCGAGGTGCTCGAAACTGACCGCGAGCGCGAGGAACTCGCCCAGGCTGTCCCAGCGCAGGTAGTTCTCCTTGACGAGCTGCTGGACGTGCTTGGGCGCGGAGCCGCCGGCGCCGGTCTCGAACAGTCCGCCACCGTTCATGAGCGGGACGACCGAGAGCATCTTCGCGCTCGTGCCGAGCTCGAGGATCGGGAACAGGTCGGTCAGGTAGTCGCGCAGCACGTTGCCGGTGACCGAGATCGTGTCCTCGCCCCGGCGGATGCGCTCCAGGGAGAAGGCGGTCGCCTCGACCGGCGACATGATCTCGATCTGCAGGCCCTCGGTGTCGTGCTCGGCGAGGTAGGTCTTGACCTTCTCGATGATCGTGGCGTCGTGCGCGCGGCCCTCGTCGAGCCAGAACACCGCCGGGTCGCCGGTCGCGCGGGCGCGGGTGACGGCGAGCTTGACCCAGTCCTGGATCGGCAGGTCCTTGGTCTGGCACATACGGAAGATGTCGCCGGCGCCCACGACCTGCTCGAGCACGACATTGCCGGCCTCGTCGACGACCCGCACCGTGCCCGTGGTGGGAACCTCGAAGGTCTTGTCGTGGCTGCCGTACTCCTCTGCCTTCTGCGCCATCAGGCCGACGTTCGGCACCGAGCCCATCGTCGACGGGTCGAAGGCGCCGTTCGCGCGGCAGTCGTCGATGACGACCTGGTAGATGCCGGCGTAGCTGCTGTCGGGGAGGACCGCGAGGGTGTCGGCCTCCTGGCCGTCCGGACCCCACATGTGACCGGAGGTGCGGATCATGGCCGGCATGGAGGCGTCGACGATGACATCACTCGGTACGTGCAGGTTGGTGATGCCGCGGTCGGAGTCGACCATCGCCAGCGCGGGACCCTCGGCGAGCTCGGCCTCGAAGGATGCCTTGATGGCCACGCCCTCGGGCAGCGACTCCAGGCCCTTGATCATGCCGCCGAGACCGTCGTTCGGGCTCAGGCCGGCCGCGGCGAGCGCCTCGCCGTGCGCGGCGAACGTCTTCGGGAAGAAGGTGCGCACCACGTGGCCGAAGACGATCGGGTCGGAGACCTTCATCATCGTGGCCTTGAGGTGTACGGAGAACAGCACGCCCTCGGCCTTGGCGCGTGCGACCTGCGCCGCGAGGAACTCACGCAGCGCCGCCACGCGCATGACGGACGCGTCCACGACCTCGCCCGCGAGCACCGGAACCGACTCACGCAGGACGGTGGTGCTGCCGTCGTCCCCCGCGAGCTCGATGCGAAGCGAGCCGGCCTCGGCGATGACCGCGGACTTCTCGGTGGAGCGGAAGTCGTCGGCACCCATGGTCGCGACATTCGTCTTCGAGTCGGAGACCCACGCGCCCATCCGGTGCGGGTGCGCCTTGGCGTAGTTCTTCACCGAGGCCGGCGCACGGCGGTCGGAGTTGCCCTCGCGCAGCACCGGGTTGACGGCACTGCCCTTGACCTTGTCGTAGCGCGCACGGACGTCCCGGTCCTCGTCGGACTTCGGGTCGTCCGGGTAGTCGGGCAGCGCATAGCCCTGCTCCTGCAGCTCGGCGATCACAGCCTTGAGCTGCGGGATCGACGCCGAGATGTTCGGCAGCTTGATGATGTTCGCCCCGGGAGTCTTGGCCAGCTCGCCAAGCTCGGCGAGCGCGTCATCGATGCGCTGGCTCTCCTCGAGGTGCTCGGGGAAGAGCGCGATGATCCGCCCGGCCAGAGAGATGTCACGGGTCTCGACACTGACCCCGGCCGTCGAGGCGTACGCCTGGACGACAGGCAGGAACGAATGGGTCGCCAGGGCCGGCGCCTCGTCAGTGTGTGTATAGATGATGGTCGAGTCAGTCACCGGGTGCTCCGCTCCACGTCTGCAACATTGCTCGACATCAAGATATCTCGTACACCGCCCCCTCCGGACAGGGCCCTGCACCTGGACCGGGGCCGGTGGCGCACGGTGACCGAGCGCTTCGGTTGGCACCTCGGCACTTGAGTCGGCCCGAAGCGCGGAGCATCGGTGCTGGGCCGGACGTAGAGGGCCGGTACGACCCACGCGCAACTCGTCCTTGACGAGGCTCCAGAAGCGCCGAGCCGGTAACTGGAGTTCGTGGCGCGCGTTCAACTTCGACTGCCGGGGGAGCGAGCCGGGGATGAGGTGGTCGAGCCCCTCGGCGCGGCCTCAATTCCTTCCGCTGCACGGTGATCAAGGCGTGGGAGTGGCCGTGCGAGTCGTCGCTTGCGTGGCGGCGGCGACTGTCCCATAGTCCGAGGTATGGACGCGCGCGAGACGGCGCTCCGACAGGCATACGGCCATGCCGTCCGCTGGCTGGCGAGCCTGCCCGATCGCCGGGTTCCCGCCCGTGCCTCGGTCGAGGAGATCGTGCGCGCGCTCGGTGTCGAACTGCCCGACGGTCCGAGCACGCCCGCCGAGGTCGTCGACCTGCTGGCCACGGCCTGCGAGCCGGGGCTCACCGCGTTTCCCAGTGGCCGCTTCTACGGGTTCGTGGTCGGTGGCACCGAACCGGCCGCGCTGGCCGCGGACTGGCTGGTCAGTGCCTGGGACCAGAACTGCGTGATGCGCGCCGTCTCGCCCGCGTACACGGCGGCGGAAGACATCGCCGGGGCGTGGTTGCTCAATCTGCTCGGCCTGCCGAGCGACAGCGCCGTCGGCTTCACCACAGGTGCCACGATGGCGAACTTCACCTGCCTCGCCGCCGGGCGCGACGAGGTACTGCGGCGCACCGGTTGGAACGTCGCCCGCGACGGACTCACAGGTGGGCCGGCTGTACGCGTCATCGTCGGCGAGGACCGTCACATGGCCATTGACCTGGCGCTGCGCTACCTGGGGCTCGGCAAACCGGAGCTGGTGAAGGCTGACGATCAGGGACGCATCGAGACGGAGGCACTGCGGCACACCCTGGCGGCCGACTGGCAGAGCCCCACGATCGTGATCCTCCAGGCCGGAGACATCCACTCCGGCGCCTTCGATCCCTTCGTGGAGACGATCCGTGCCGCTCGTGAGGCAGATGCATGGGTGCACATCGACGGCGCCTTCGGACTGTGGGCGGCGGCCTCCCCGGTTTACGCACACCTGACGGCGGGCTGCGCGGACGCCGACTCCTGGGCGACGGATGCCCACAAGACCCTGAACGTCCCCTACGACTGCGGCCTCGCCATCGTGCGCGACCCGTTCGCGGTCCGGGCGGCGATGGGCCTGCAGGGCGACTACCTCATCCAGGACGAACACGGCGACCCCGTCGACAAGGTCCCCGAGCTCTCCCGGCGCGGCAGAGCCTTCACCGTGTGGGCCGCACTCAGGTCCCTCGGCCGATCAGGTGCGGCCGACCTTGTCGAGCGGCTGTGCCGACACGCCTCCGCGTTCGCCGCCGGCATCGCCGGGATCGACGGCGCGACAGTCCTCAACGAAGTGGTATTCACCCAGGTCTGCGCCGAGTTCGGCAATGACGAACGCACGGAACAGGTACTCACCGGGCTGCTCGACGACGGCACGGCGTGGATCAGCGGCTCCACCTGGCACGGCCGTCGCGTCATGCGGATCTCGGTGAGCAACTGGTCGACGACCGACGACGACGTGACGCGGGCGCTCGACGCGATCCGCCGCGCATCGATTGCATAAACCTACGGGACTGCGTATAGTCATGCCTTCGACGAGGAGGATTCGATGGCGGTACGAGCAGCAGTGGCAGGAGCGAGCGGTTACGCGGGCGGGGAACTGCTCCGGCTGCTCCTTGCCCACCCCGGCGTAGAGATCGGCGCCCTCACCGGCAACTCCAACGCCGGGCAGCAGCTCGGCGGACTGCAGCCGCATCTGCTGCCGCTCGCCGACCGGGTGCTCCAGCCGACCACCGCCGAAGTGCTCGCCGGGCACGATGTCGTCTTTCTCGCCCTCCCGCACGGGCAGTCCGCCGCCGTCGCCGACCAGCTCGGCGACGAGGTGCTCGTCGTCGACATGGGCGCCGACTTCCGGCTGGAGGACGCCGCCGACTGGGAGGCGTTCTACGGCTCGCCGCACGCCGGGACCTGGCCCTACGGCCTCCCCGAACTGCCGGGCGCCCGCGCCTGCCTGGTGGGGGCCAAGCGCATCGCGGTGCCCGGATGCTTTCCCACCGCCGTCTCGCTCGCGCTGTTCCCCGCGTACGCGGCCTCTCTCGCCGAGCCCGAGGCTGTCATCACCGCCGCGTCCGGCACCTCGGGTGCGGGCAAGGCGCCCAAGCCGCACCTGCTCGGCTCCGAGGTCATGGGCTCCATGACCCCCTACGGCGTCGGCGGCGGCCACCGGCACACCCCCGAGATGATCCAGAACCTGAGCGCGGTGGCGGGGGAGCGGGTCAGCGTCTCCTTCACGCCGACCCTCGCGCCGATGCCCAGGGGCATCCTCGCCACGTGCAGCGCGAAGGCGAAAAAGGGCGTGACGGCCGATTCCGTACGGACTGCGTACGAGAAGGCCTTCCAGGACGAGCCGTTCATTCGCCTGCTGCCCGAAGGACGGTGGCCCTCCACCTCGTCCGTGTACGGATCTAACGCCGTCCACATCCAGACCGCGTACGACGAGGCAGCCGGCCGCATCATCGCGATCAGCGCCATCGACAACCTCACCAAGGGCACAGCGGGCGGCGCGGTGCAGAGCATGAACCTCGCCCTCGGGCTCCCCGAGGACACCGGACTTTCCACGATTGGAGTCGCTCCATGAGCTGGGGGCACCGCCCAGCGGTAGCTGAGGGAGCACACGCAGCCGCCGGGCTGCTGAACAAGGAGATGCAGTGAGCGTCACAGCAGCCAAGGGATTCTCGGCGGCGGGCATCGCCGCCGGGATCAAGGAGAACGGCAATCCGGACCTGGCCCTCGTGGTCAACAACGGTCCGCGCCGCGCCGCCGCGGGCGTCTTCACCTCCAACCGTGTCAAGGCCGCCCCCGTCCTGTGGTCCGAGCAGGTCCTGCGCGGCGGCGAGGTCACCGCCGTCGTCCTCAACTCCGGTGGCGCCAACGCCTGTACAGGCCCCAAGGGCTTCCAGGACACCCACGCCACCGCCGAGAAGGCCGCCCAGGTCCTCGCCGGGCACAGCGCGGGCGAGGTCGCCGTCGCGTCGACCGGCCTGATCGGCCTACTGCTGCCCATGGACAAGCTGCTGCCCGGCATCGAGCACGCCGCCGCCGAACTCTCCCCGCATGGCGGCGAGAAGGCCGCCATCGCCATCAAGACCACCGACTCCGTGCACAAGACCGCCGTTGTCGACGGCGAGGGCTGGACCGTCGGCGGGATGGCCAAGGGCGCGGGCATGCTCGCCCCCGGCCTCGCCACCATGCTCGTCGTCCTCACCACCGACGCCGACCTGGAGGCCGCGACCCTCGACAAGGCCCTGCGCGACGCCACCCGGCTGACCTTCGACCGGATCGACTCCGACGGCTGCATGTCCACAAACGACACCGTGCTGCTCCTCGCCTCCGGAGCCGCCGCGATCACGCCCCGGTACGAGGAGTTCGCCGAGGCCGTCAGAAAGGTCTGCGACGACCTCGCCCGGCAGCTGATCGGCGACGCCGAAGGCGCCTCCAAGGACATCCGCATCGAGGTGATCAACGCGGCGACCGAGGACGACGCCGTCGAGGTGGGCCGCTCCATCGCCCGTAACAACCTTCTCAAGTGCGCCATCCACGGCGAGGACCCCAACTGGGGCCGGGTGCTGTCCGCCATCGGCACCACGAAGGCCGCCTTCGAGCCCGACCGGCTCAACGTCGCCATCAACGACGTATGGGTCTGCAAGAACGGCGGCGTCGGTGAGGACCGTGAGCTCGTCGACATGCGATACCGCGAGGTGAAGATCACCGCCGACCTCGCCGCCGGGTCCGAGTCCGCCGTCATCTGGGCCAACGACCTCACCGCCGACTACGTCCACGAGAACAGCGCGTACTCCTCCTGAGGACTCATGAGCACTCGTAAGCACACCGCACTGCCCAAGGCACAGATCCTCATCGAGGCGCTGCCCTGGCTGACCCGGCACAACGGCAAGACCGTCGTCATCAAATTCGGCGGCAACGCCATGATCGACGAGGACCTCAAGGCGGCCTTCGCCCAGGACGTCGTCTTCCTTCGGCACGCCGGGCTCAAGCCCGTCGTCGTGCACGGCGGCGGCCCTCAGATCAGCGCGCAGCTCGACAAGCACGGCCTGGTCAGCGAGTTCAAGGCGGGCCTTCGGGTCACCACGCCCGAAGCCATGGACGTCGTACGGATGGTGCTGGCCGGCCAGGTCCAGCGCGAGCTCGTCGGGCTGCTCAACCAGCACGGCCCGCTCGCCGTCGGCATGACCGGCGAGGACGCCCACACCATCACCGCCACCAAGCATCAGCCGCGGATCGACGGCGAACTGGTCGACATCGGCCGGGTCGGCGAGATCACCAGGATCGACCCGGGTGCCATCGAGGCGCTGCTGGAGGACGGCCGTATCCCGGTCATCTCCTCCATCGCCCGCTCCGCCGACGACCACCACGTCTACAACGTCAACGCCGACACCGCCGCAGCCGCACTGGCCGCCGCGCTGGGCGCCGAGACGCTGATGGTTCTCACCGATGTGGAGGGCCTCTACGAGGACTGGCCGAACAGCGACGAGGTGATCAGCAGGCTCACCGCGAGCCAGCTGGAGAAGCTGCTGCCCGACCTCTCCAGCGGCATGGTCCCCAAGATGGAGGGGTGCCTGTTCGCCGTACGCAACGGGGTCAACACCGCCCGCGTGCTCGACGGCCGCGTCCCGCACTCGATCCTGCTGGAGATCTTCACCGACTCCGGCATCGGCACGATGGTCGTGCCCGACGGACAGGGGGAACCATGAGCAACCAGGAACTGGTGCGGCGCTGGCAGGGCGTGATGACCGACAACTACGGCACGCCGAAGCTGTCTCTCGTCCGCGGCGAGGGCGCCAGGGTCTGGGACGCGGACGGCGTCCAGTACACCGACTTCGTCGGCGGCATCGCAGTGAACGCGCTCGGCCACGCCCACCCCGCCGTCGTGGAAGCCGTCTCCCGGCAGATCGCCTCTCTCGGCCATGTCTCCAACCTGTACGTCGCCGAGCCGCCCCTCGCACTCGCGGAGCGCCTCATCCAGCTCTTCGGCCGCCCCGGACGCGTCTTCTTCTGCAACTCGGGCGCGGAGGCGAACGAAGCCGCCTTCAAAATCGGCCGGCTCACGGGCCGTCAGCACATGGTCGCCGCCGTCGGCGGCTTCCACGGCCGCACCATGGGGTCGCTGGCGCTCACCGGCCAGCCGGGAAAGCGGGAGCCGTTCCTGCCGCTGCCCGGGGACGTCACGCACGTCCCGTACGGGGACGCCGAAGCGCTGCGGGCGGTGGTCACCGAAGAGACCGCGCTTGTGATCATCGAGCCGATCCAGGGCGAGAACGGCGTGGTCGTCCCGCCCAAGGGCTATCTGGAGGCCGCCCGGGAGATCACCCGGGCCACCGGCACGCTGCTCGTGCTCGACGAGGTCCAGACGGGCATCGGCCGCACGGGACACTGGTTCGAGCACCAGGCCCACCAGGGCGTCGAGCCCGATCTGGTCACGCTCGCCAAGGGGCTCGGGGGCGGGCTCCCGATCGGCGCGACCATCGCGTTCGGCGAGGCCGCCGAGCTGCTGAAGCCCGGCCAGCACGGCACCACCTTCGGCGGGAACCCGGTCGCCTGCGCCGCCGGGCTCGCCGTACTCGACACCCTCGCGGCCGACGGAACCCTTGACGAGGTCAAGCGCCTCGGCGAGAAACTGCGGGACGGAATCGAGGGCGCCGACGGCAAGCACAGCCACCCTCTGGTCTCCCATGTCCGCGGCGCGGGCCTGCTGCTGGGTATCGTGCTCAACGAGCCCCTCGCGCCGCAGGTGCAGCAGGCGGCTCAGAGCGCCGGCTTCCTGGTGAACACGCCTGCCCCCGATGTCGTACGGCTGATGCCCCCCCTGGTCATCGGCGAGGCCGAGGTGGACGCGTTCCTCCTGGCCCTGCCCGGCGTTCTCGACGCAGCAAGCGGGGATGGACGATCCGGAGAATGAGACGACGATGACCGAGGCGCAGGACACCGAGCATGGCGGACCCGCAGTACCGCAGACCCGCACGGCCCGCCACCGCCGGATCGTGGACATCCTCAACCGGCAGCCGGTGCGCTCGCAGAGCCAGCTCGCCAAGCTCCTCGCGGACAACGGACTGAGCGTCACCCAGGCGACGCTCTCCCGCGACCTCGACGAGCTGGGCGCGGTGAAGATCCGCAACACCGGCGGCGAGCTGATCTACGCGGTGCCCAGCGAGGGCGGCTTCCGCACCCCGCAGGCCCCGCTCGGCGAGTCGGCGAAGGAGGACCGCATGAGCCGCCTCTCCGGCGAACTGCTGATCTCGGCCGAGGCGTCGGCCAACCTCGTGGTGCTGCGTACGCCGCCGGGCGCGGCCCAGTTCCTCGCATCGGCCATCGACCAGGCCGAACTGCAGGACATCCTCGGCACCATCGCGGGCGACGACACACTGCTGCTCATCAGCCGCGACCCGGTCGGCGGCCAGGCGCTCGCCGACCACCTGCTGCGCCTGGCCCAGAACGATCGCTGAGGCCGCCGACCGGTGGCGACCGTCGAGGCCGCCGACCGGTAGCGACCGCCGAGGCCGTCCGCGGTCGGGCGTCAGGCAGTCAACTTCGCCGTGTGGCGGGCGAATCCGCTGGTCTGCCAGGTGCTGCCGTCGGCATTGACCGCAAAGCCCTCGGTATCGGGCAGCTCCTCCAGCCAGTCCCGGGCCCGCCCGCCCATGGCGTACGCGGCGGTCGCCCGGGCGTCCGCACGGGTCAGCCCCGGGCAGACGACGGTCATCGACGCCAGGACCTCGGCGGGTGGGCGGCCGGTGTGCGGGTCGAGAATGTGACAGCCGCGCTCGGCCGGGCCCGATGTGGCGACGGCGAGGCCCTCGTCGGCCTCGATCACCGTAACGAGCTCGCCAGGGTGCAGCGGGTCACTGACGCCCACCCGCCAGTGGCCGCCGTACAGCTGGATGTCGCCGCCTCCATTGAGGCACACCGAATCCGCACCGGACGAGGCGAGCATGCGGACCGCGCACTCCACCGCCCAGCCCTTGACCAGACCGGTCGGATCGAGCCGGCCGGCGTAGTGGGCGGTGAACCAGCCGTCGCTCTCCCGCTCCGCGTCCGCGCACAGATCGAGCACCTCGGCGACCTCGGTGACACAGTCTCCGAGGGAGAGTTCGCCGCGGGCCAGTCGGCTGAGCTGGCTGCTGGGACGGTACGTCGAGAAGATCTCGTCCACGCGGTGCAGACCGGCCACGGCGGCGGCGAGTCCGGCGCGCACCCTGGGGGAAGTGCCGCTGTCTCCGATCCGGATGTCGAACGAGAAGACCGTCCCCATGGAGTGCTCGACATGGCGCAGGCGTTCTTGGCCGGCCGGCATCACAGGCCCGCTTTGTCGAGGGCGCTCTGCAGGGACTTGATGTAGCCCTCGCTGGTGTAGCTGGCGCCGGAAACGGCGTCGATCTGCGCACTCTGTGCCCTGACCGCCGCCTGGTTCAGTTTGGGCACAGCGTTGGCGGCGATCTGCTTGCTGTTGGGGTCGGAGGAAGGTGTCTTGACGGCGTCGGCCGCGGTGACCTTGCCGCCGCCGACCGTGATCCTGACCTGCACCGGGCCGTACTGGGTGTCGGCCACATCGCCGAGGACGGTCTTCGCCGCCGGGGCGTCGTCGGAGCCGGAACCCGAGCCCGAGCCGGTACCCGATCCGGTACCGGAGCCCGAACTCGAACCGGAGCCTGAGCCCCCTCCGGGCTGAGTCCCTGCCCCGGGTTGTGCCCCGGCCTGCGCGCCGGATCCATCGCTGCCGGATTCGCCGGCAGCAGAGCCTGCCGCCTCTGCCGCCCCGGCCTTGTCGAGTGCGCTCTGCAGGGACTTGATATAGCCCTCGCTGGTGTAGCTGGCCCCGGAGACCGTGTCGATCCGCGCGCCCTGCGCCGTCACCACGGCCTGGTTGAGCTTGGGGATCGCGTCGGCGGCGATCTGCCGGCTCCTGGCGTCGGCGCTGGGCGCCTTCACCGCCTGCGCCCCGGTGATTCTGCCGCCGCTGAGGGTGAGCTGGACCTGGACGTCGCCGTACTGCGTGCCGGCGACGTCACCGAGCACGGTCTGTGCCCCCGCGGCCGCGGCCCCGGTCCCGGCGGACGCCGAGCCGGCGGGCGGCACCTGAGAGCCGGCCTGCACCGCCCCCGCCACGGTGTTACCCGGTTGCTTCAGTGCGAGCAGCAGGACGACACCTGACACGGTGGCGGCTGCGCCGATCATGATCCGGCGAATCGGATGTTTCCTCTTCAAGGACGGCCTCACATCTCGAAGGACTCATGGTGGATCCGGCGGGACGGCACTCCTGCTTCGCGCAGTGCCTGGTACGACTCCTCGGCGAGACCGGGCGGCCCGCAGAGGTAGACGTCGTGCTCGTCGATGTCGGGCAGCACCTCCGTCAGCCGCTGCGCGGTGATCTCGGGCCGGGCCCCGTCGGGACCGTTCACGGCGTACATCAGCTGTGCGTCCCGGCGCTCAGCGATCTGCTTCAACTCGTCCCAGAGGGCCAGGTCCCGCGTCTTGCTGGCCCGGTAGAGCAGCGTCAGGTCGCCAGGGCCGCCGGGCAGTGTCTCGAACAGCGCCCGCAGCGGGGTGATCCCGGCGCCGCCCGCGATCAGCAGCACCTTGTTGCGGCTCCGGCGCCCGGCGGTCATGGCTCCGTACGGCCCCTCCGCCCAGACCCGCGTCCCCGGCTCGAGCCGGGAGAGGGCCGTGCTGTGCTCGCCGACCGCCTTGACGGTGATACGCATCAGAGTGGGGCGGGGCGCGGCGGAGAGCGAGTACGGATTGGCGCTCCAGCGCAGCCCCTTGGTGAGGAACCGCCAGCGGAAGAACTGACCCGCCTCGGCGCCGAGCCGGTGCAGCCGTCGCCCGGTGATCAGCACGGAGACCACGCCCGGAGCCTCGTCCACGACGGATTCCACCCGCATCCGGTGCCAGAGGTTGAGCCGCACGGGCGCCAGGATCCGGTACCAGAGGAGCAGCGCGCCGACCGCGGCGTACAGCACGTACCAGACCGTGCGGGCGGTCGAGCCGGCCACGAACTCGGCGCCGGTGGCCAGTTGGTGCCAGAAGGTCAGGTATACGGCGGCATAGGTCAGGAGGTGCAGGTAGTACCAGGTCTCGTAGCGCATGCGGCGGCGCACGGCGCCGGCCGAGACGAAGCCGACCACCAGCAGGAGCGCCGTGCCGATCGCCGCCTTGATCATTTCGGGGAAGTCGACGACGACGATGACGGTCTGCTCGACGAGGCCGGTACGGGCCTGGACCGCGTATCCCCAGACGGTCAGCACGACGTGCGTGACGATCAGGCTGATCGCGTAGCGGCCGCTCATCGCGTGCCAGCGGGTCACCCGGTCGGAACCCACCCGCCGTTCCAGAGCCGGGACGCGTGCCATCAGCAGCACCACCAGCGCGATCACGTATCCGCCCAGCAGCCCGGTGATCCGGCCGGCACCGATCAGCCACTCGGCGGTGGTCATGTGCACCACCGCCGTGTTCTGCCACCACAGTGACAGCACGGCCACCGCCCCTGCCCAGGCGATGGCCAGCAGCGCCACCGCCGGGTCACGCCGGGGCCGGATCGCCCGCATGGTCTGGCGTCTCGCGGCCCGACCGGTCTGCAACATCGCCACGACTGCTCCTCGGCTGTGCATCATTCGCGTACGGGGATACGCATGCGAGGCGCGTGGAGTTCAACTCGGGGGACGCTTGTGCAATCTGTGAGTCGCCGGCCCTGTCGGTATCGGGTGATATGGCTCAGGGCGTCGGCGGCAGCGGAAGCGGCAGCCCCGGGAGCCCGTCGATGCTGCTGGCGATGTGCTCCTTCTTGTGGAAGTAGCCGTCGAGACTCTCGTCGTCCTCGCGCTCGAACCGCCTGGCGTGCAGATCCCGGTCCTCGTCGTACGTCATGAAGGGCACTGCGTATCCGCAGGTGTCGCGGACGAGTTCGGCTGTCACCACGATGATCGCGCGCAGCCCGTGCCTGCTCGGATCGACGTCGGGGAAGCAGGCGAGGAGTTCCTTGAAGCGCGGGTCGTCACGGAAGACGGGCTCACCGCGGCCGTGCACGCGCACAATGTTCGGCGGCCCCTGGAAGGCGCACCACATCAGGGTGATGCGGCCGTTCTCCCGGAGGTGGGCGATGGTCTCGGCGTTGCTGCCGGCGAAGTCGAGGTAGGCCACGGTCTGCTCGTCGAGGACGGCGAACGAGCCCGTGAGGCCCTTGGGGGACAGGTTGATCGTGCCGTCACCGCCGAGTGGTGCGGTGGCGGTGAAGAACATCTGCTGCTCTTCGATGAAGGTGCGCAGTCGGCCGTCTATCCGCTCATGAATCTTTCCCATGCCATGGATTATTGGTGATCGGGGACGTCCGCCGCGTTCGATTTCACCCGGTGATACCCAACTCCTGCCGCAGCCGTGCCAGTACGTAGTCGCTGAACAGATGCGTGCAGCGGTCCAGGAGCGCATGGCCCGGCGCCCCCGAATATGTGCACGCCCACAGAGCGCGTTGACAAAACATACGGAGGTCTGCATAGTTATACCCATCACCGAATGCACCGTAAGGAGAAACCCGTGACCGAGCGCGTCGTACTCGCCTACTCAGGCGGTCTGGACACCTCCGTCGCCATCGGCTGGATCGCCGAGGAGACGGGCGCCGAGGTCATCGCCGTTGCCGTGGACGTCGGCCAGGGCGGCGAGGACCTGGACGTCATCCGCAAGCGCGCGCTCGCCTGCGGTGCGGTCGAGGCCGAGGTCGCCGACGCGAAGGACGAGTTCGCCGACGAGTACTGCCTCCCGGCGATCAAGGCCAACGCTCTGTACATGGATCGCTACCCGCTGGTCTCGGCCCTCTCCCGGCCGACGATCGTCAAGCACCTCGTCGCCGCCGCCAGGAAGCACAACGCCGGCGTCGTCGCCCACGGCTGCACCGGCAAGGGCAACGACCAGGTCCGCTTCGAGGCCGGGATCTCCGCGCTCGGCCCCGACCTGAAGTGCATCGCTCCGGTCCGTGACTACGCGATGACCCGGGACAAGGCGATCGCCTTCTGCGAGGCGAAGCAGCTCCCGATCGCGACCACCAAGAAGTCGCCGTACTCCATCGACCAGAACGTCTTCGGGCGGGCAGTCGAGACCGGCTTCCTGGAGGACATCTGGAACGCGCCGATCGAGGACATCTACGAGTACACCTCGAACCCGGCGGAGCCGCGCGAGGCCGACGAGGTCGTCATCTCCTTCAAGGAGGGCGTCCCGGTCGCCATCGACGGCAGGCCCGTCACCGTCCTGCAGGCGATCCAGCAGCTCAACGAGCGGGCCGGTGGGCAGGGCATCGGCCGGATCGACATGGTCGAGGACCGGCTCGTCGGCATCAAGTCCCGCGAGGTGTACGAGGCTCCGGGCGCCATCGCGCTGATCACCGCGCACCAGGAGCTGGAGAACGTCACGGTCGAGCGCGAACTGGCCCGTTACAAGCGGCAGGTCGAGCAGCGCTGGGGCGAGATGGTCTACGACGGTCTGTGGTTCTCGCCGCTCAAGCGGGCCCTGGACGGCTTCATCAACGAGGCCAACCAGCACGTCACCGGCGACATCCGGATGACCCTGCACGGCGGCCGCGCAGTCGTCACCGGCCGGAAGTCCGAGGAGTCGCTGTACGACTTCAACCTGGCGACCTACGACTCGGGTGACACGTTCGACCAGTCGAAGGCGCAGGGCTTCATCGAACTCTTCGGCCTGTCGGCGAAGATCGCCGCGAAGCGCGACCTGATCTGAGCAGTAGCGTGATTTCCGCCTCCTCACCCGCGGGGTGGGGAAGCGGTCGTACATACACAGCCGTGAGGAGCACAGCAGTGAGCAGCAACAGCGGTGACGTCCGGCTCTGGGGCGGTCGTTTCGCCGACGGTCCCGCCGAGGCGCTGGCCAAGCTGTCCGCGTCCGTCCACTTCGACTGGCGGCTCGCGCCGTACGACATCGCGGGATCCCGCGCTCACGCGCGCGCGCTGCACAAGGCGGGGCTGCTCACCAAGGACGAGCTGGCCCGGATGCTCGCCGGGCTCGACCGGCTCGAAGCGGACGTGGCGTCGGGTGAGTTCGTGGGCACGATCGCCGACGAGGACGTCCATACGGCGCTGGAGCGCGGGCTGCTGGAGCAGCTCGGCCCGGACCTCGGCGGCAAGCTGCGGGCCGGCCGGTCGCGGAACGACCAGGTCGCGACACTCTTCCGGATGTATCTGCGGGACCACGCCCGGGTCATCGGCGGCCTGATCGCAGAGCTCCAGGACGCGCTGGTCGGCCTGGCTCAGGCGCACCCGGACGTGGCGATGCCCGGCCGTACGCACCTCCAGCACGCCCAGCCGGTGCTCTTCGCGCACCATGTGCTGGCGCATGTCCAGGCGCTGTCGCGGGACGCGGAGCGGCTGCGGCAGTGGGACGAGCGTACGGCCGTATCGCCTTACGGCTCGGGCGCGTTGGCCGGGTCATCGCTCGGGCTCGACCCCGAAGCGGTCGCCGCGGACCTGGGCTTCGAGCACGGATCGGTGGGGAACTCCATCGACGGCACGGCGTCGCGTGACTTCGTCGCGGAGTTCGCCTTCATCACCGCGATGATCGGTGTCAACCTCTCCCGTATCGCCGAGGAGATCATCATCTGGAACACGAAGGAGTTCTCCTTCGTCACGCTCCACGACGCGTTCTCGACGGGCTCGTCGATCATGCCGCAGAAGAAGAACCCGGACATCGCGGAGCTGGCGCGCGGCAAGTCCGGCCGCCTCATCGGCAACCTCACCGGCCTGCTGGCCACCCTGAAGGCCCTGCCGCTCGCGTACAACCGCGACCTCCAGGAGGACAAGGAGCCGGTCTTCGACTCCTGCGACCAACTGGAGGTCCTGCTCCCGGCGTTCACCGGGATGATGGCGACGCTGACCGTCAACCGCGCGCGGATGGAGGAGCTGGCCCCGGCCGGTTTCTCGCTCGCGACCGACATCGCGGAGTGGCTGGTGAAGCAGGGGGTGCCGTTCCGTGTGGCGCACGAGGTCGCGGGCGAGTGCGTCAAGGAATGCGAGCAGCGGGGCATCGAGCTCGACGAGCTGACCGACGCGCAGTTCGCGAATATCTCCGGGCATCTGACGCCCGAGGTCCGCACGGTCCTGAACGTCGCAGGCGCGCTGGCGTCCCGCAGCGGGCGCGGGGGTACGGCCCCGTCGGCAGTGGCGGCGCAGCTGGCGGAGGTCAAGGCGGACCTGGCAATCCAGCACGAGTGGGCCACGGCGAAGCGGTAGCCGTCCCGGCCCCGTCAGAGGTCCTCCAGCGCCGCCGCCCGGTTGACGGGCGGCGGCCCTGAGTTTTGCCCTTCGGGCGGCGTCCTCACAGCCCACATGAGACATTCGTGTCTCATGTGGGTTATGGTTGTCTCATGACAGTCGATCGTGACCAGGTGCTGCGCACCGCCGCCGCCCTGCTCTCCCGCAAAGCGACCGCGACCATGGACGAAGTCGCGCGCGCCGCGGGCATCGGACGCGCCACGCTGCACCGGCACTTCGCCGGGCGGCACTCCCTCGTCAAGGCCCTCGAAGACCTCGGCATCAAGGAGTTCGAGGCCGCACTCGAAGCCGCCCGCCTCGACGACGGCACCGCCGAGGACGCTCTGCGCCGGCTCATCGCCGAAGTGGAGCCCGCCGCCCCGCTGCTCGCCTTTCTCGTCACCGAGAACCAGCTCTTCGAGGGCGACCAGATGCACGAGGGCTGGAACCGCCTCGACGCCCGTGTCTCCGCGCTCTTCCGGCGCGGACAGGAACAGGGCGAGTTCCGCATCGACCTCACGCCCGCCTGGCTGACCGAGGCCCTTTACGGGCTCGTCGGCGCCGGCGCCTGGTCGGTGCAGGAGGGCCGCGTCGCGGCCAAGGACTTCCAGTACATGATCGCCGAGCTGCTGCTCGGCGGCGCACGACGGAGCGTGGAGCAATGACCAGTACCGACCAGCAGGCGACGGCAACCGAAGCCACGCGCAGCCCCGGCCGGTGGCTCGCGCTCGCCGTCCTTGTCCTGGCGGTGCTGCTGGTCGCCGTCGACGCGACCGTCCTCGGCCTCGCCACGCCGTTCCTCAGCGAGGACCTCAAGCCGTCGGGCACCCAACTGCTGTGGATCGGCGACGTCTACTCGTTCGTCATCGCCGGTCTGCTCGTCTCGATGGGCAGCCTCGGCGACCGTATCGGCCGCAAGAAGCTGCTGCTGGTCGGCGCGGTCGCGTTCGGCGCCGTGTCCGTGCTCAACGCGTACGCCACAAGCCCCGAGTTGATGATCCTCGCGCGGGCCATGCTCGGCGTGGCCGGCGCCACCCTGATGCCGTCCACCCTCGCGCTGATCCGCAACATCTTCCACGACCCCAAGGAACGCAGCCTCGCCGTCGGAATCTGGGGCGCGGCCGCCTCCGCGGGCGCCGCCGTCGGGCCCGTCGTCGGCGGCTTCCTGCTCGAGCACTTCTGGTGGGGCTCGGTCTTTCTGATCAACCTGCCCGTCATGGCCGTGCTCGTGCTCGTCGGAATCAAGCTCCTGCCTGAGTCCCGCGACCCCAGCCCCGGCCCCTGGGACCTGACCAGCGTCGCCCTCTCCCTGATCGGCATCGTCAGCGTCGTCTACGCCGTCAAGGAAGCGGCGGTGCACGGCGTCCGCGCGGACGCCGCTGCGGCCGCGGCCATCGGGCTCGCCGCGCTGTACTGGTTCGTCCGGCGGCAGTTGACACTCGCCTCGCCCCTGCTGGACATGCGGCTCTTCCACCACCGCGGCTTCTCCGGCGCCGTGCTCGCCGACCTGCTGACCATCTTCGGCCTGTCCGGCCTGGTCTTCTTCCTCTCGCAGTTCCTGCAGCTGGTCCAGCTGCGTTCGCCGTTGGAGGCAGGACTGATCGAACTGCCCGCCGCGATCGGCGCGGTGGGCGCGGGACTGATGGCCGGCCATCTCGCCCGCAGAGCCTCCGTACGCAGCGCCGTGTCCGGCGGACTGACGGCCGTAGGTCTCGCCCTCGCCGCCTGTACGGCGATCAGCGCGTCCACCGGCGTCGCGGCGCTCGGTATCGCACTGTTCGCCGGAGGCGTGGGAGCGGGCCTGGCGTTCACCGTGACGGCGGACGTCATCCTCTCCAGCGTGCCCAAGGAGCAGGCGGGCGCGGCGTCCGCGGTGTCCGAGACGGCGTACGAACTGGGCGCGGCCCTCGGTATCGCGCTGCTCGGCTCGATCGTGACGGGCATCTACCGCGGCTTCACCGCACCGCCGGGCGTTCCGGCCGAGGCGGCTGCCGCGGCACACGACTCCCTCGGCGGCGCGGTCGATTCGGCGAGGGATCTGCCGCGGGAACAGGGCGCCGCGATGCTGTCGGCCGCGCAGGACGCCTTCACCGACGGCTTCCAGGCGGCGGCCGCGATCGGCGCGGCGGTGCTGTTCGCAACGGCGGTCGCGGCGTGGTTCCTGCTGCGGGGGCAGAAGCTCGAGGAGGGCGTCGCGCACCCGTGAGGGGAGCATCGCGCGCCCGTGACCGAAGCATCGCGCGCTCGTGACCGAAGCGTGCGGCACGACGAAGGGCCGGCCCCGTGCGGGTCCGGCCCTTCGCCCGTGCTCGCGTCCGTCAGGCCGCCTTCGCCTTCGTGGCGTACATGTCCACGTACTCCTGCCCCGACAGCTGCATGACCTCCGCCATCACCGAGTCCGTGACCGCCCGCAGCACATAGCGGTCGCGGTCCATGCCCTCGTATCGCGAGAACTCCATCGGCTCGCCGAAGCGGAGCGTCACCCGGCCCGGCCGCGGCAGCCCCGCCCCGCCCGGCTGGAGCTTGTCCGTGCCGATCACCGCGAAGGGGACCACCGGCGCGCCGGTCATCAGCGTCAGCCGGGCGATGCCCGTACGGCCGCGGTAGAGCCGGCCGTCGGGGGAGCGGGTGCCCTCCGGGTAGATGCCGAAGATCTTGCCCTCCTCCAGCACCCGACGGCCCGTCATCAGCGCGGCCACGCCGCCGTTCGCGCCGTCGCGGTCCACCGGGATCATTCCGCTGCCGGTGAAGAACCAGGCCATCAGCCGGCCCTTGAGGCCCTTGCCGGTGACGTACTCGTCCTTGCCGATGAAGTACACCGGACGGGCGCACACCAGCGGCATGATCATCGAGTCGATGAACGTCAGGTGGTTTCCGGCCAGGATCACAGGACCGGTCCCCGGGATGTTCCCGACGCCCTCCACGCGGAGGCGGAACATCAGGCGCAGGATCGGGCCGAGCACTGCCTTGATGAGCGACAAGCGGGACAACGGGTCCTCCGGCGTCATGGACGGTGTCGTGGGGGCGGACGGTGACGGCAGGCGAAGTCTCTGCAGGTGAGGACGATACTCGTGGGTCACACGTGATCGCACATCGGGTTCACGGAGCGGATACGCAGTGTTGATGTGTGTTTTCGCTGCGTTCGCCCAGCGTCTGCCGCGGGTAAGGCGCTGCCGCCTAGCATCAGGCGTCGCTCGACAGGTGCGGGACATCACACGCGGGACAGACGGAGGAATGTCAATGACTCAGGGTGCGGACAGAAGTCCGGGACGCCGGACCGTCATAGGAGCGGCGGTGCTCGGCACGGCCGCTCTCGGCGTCGGCGGCGCCACCGCGGCGCCCGCCGAGGCCGACGAGCGCCACGGCGGCCATGGATCCTCCTACCGGGATCTGCCCCACCCGACCGTCATCGCCCATCGCGGCGCCAGCGGCTACCGGCCCGAGCACACCATCGGCTCCTACCAGCTGGCCCTCGACATGGGCGCGCACGTCATCGAGCAGGATCTGGTGCCGACGAAGGACGGCCATCTCGTATGCCGTCACGAGAACGACATCACCGGTACGACGGATGTCGCCGCGCACCCGGAGTTCGCCTCCCGCAGGACCACCAAGTCCGTCGACGGCGTCAGCCTCACCGGCTGGTTCACCGAGGACTTCACGCTCGCCGAGCTGAAGACGCTGCGCGCCAAGGAGCGGATCCCCGGCAACCGTCAGGAGAACACGCTCTACGACGGGCGCTGGGCCGTGCCCACCTTCGAGGAGGTGCTTCGCTGGGCGGAGAAGGAGGGCCGCCGGCGCGGTCGTCCCGTCTGGCTCCATGTCGAGACCAAGCACCCCACGTACTTCCGGGGGCTGGGGCTCGGTCTGGAGGAGCCGCTCGCGAAGCTGCTCCGCCGGTACGGACGCGACCGCCACGGCTCGCCGGTCTTCCTGCAGTCGTTCGAGCCGACCAGCATCCAGCGGCTGGCGAAGCTGGTGTCCTCGCCGCGCGTGGTGCTGCTGTCCGGCGCGAGCACGCGCCCCTGGGACTTCGTCCAGGCCGGCGACCCACGCACGGTCGCCGACCTCGTCAAGCCCGCCGGCCTGAAGTGGATCGCGTCCTTCGCGCAGGGCATCGGCCCGACCCTCGACCTGATCATCCCGAAGGACGCGAGCGGCAAACTGGGCACGCCGACGACGCTGGTGCGGGACGCGCATGCGCAGGACCTGATCCTGCACCCGTACACAATGCGCAACGAGAACACCTTCCTGCCCGCCGACTTCCGGCGCGGCACCGACCCGAACGCCTACGGTGACGCCTTCGGCGCGTTCAAGGTCTACTTCGAGACAGGCATCGACGGCATCTTCACCGACAACGCCGACACCGGGCTGCTCGCCGCCGCCGACTTCCGCGGCTGACAGCTTCCGGCGTCCGTCCGCCCGTACGGGTGAGTGTGCTGTCGCGCGGCAACCATCGCCGCGCGACAGCACGTCACGGTGGGTATGAGCCTTCGCCACGAAAGCCCCGCCCAGGTGGTCAGCGCGCTGGGCTCGCTGGTGAGCGCCGAGGCGACGGCGGAGGCTCCGGCCGCCGCGACAGAGGCCCGGGACCTCGAACAGGCCGTGTGGGTACGGCTCCTCGAGCGGCTCGGCCGGGACGGTCCGCCGTCCGACGCCGCGCGCTGGGTCAGGTCGGCGGTACGCGCGGAAGCCCGCCGCGCCCGTCGCAGGGCTGCCCGGGAACTCCCGTACGGTCATGCCCTCGCTGACCCCGCTGACCCGGCGGGCAGCCCCGAGGGGGCCGTGCTGAGGTCCGAGCGGCGCCGCCTCATTCGTGCGGCGGTCGCCCGCACTCCGGGGGACTGTCCCCGGCTGTTGACCGCGATACTGTCCCCCGACGACCCCACCTACCGCGAAATCGCAGGGGAGTTGGGAATCTCACAAGGGAGTCTGGGGCCGATGCGTTCCCGCTGCCTGGGATGCCTGCGCAGAATGCTGACGGCAGAGGTTGCGGCTCCTGAACTCGGGGGAAAGGAGCGGTAGACAACCGGCGGACAGGTGAGCGGGAGGCATGCGCACATGGGCATGAGCGTGACCATCTCAGCGGCAAGCGCACAGGACGCGGAGCACATCCTGAAGCTGCAGTATCTGTGCTATCAGACCGAGGCCGGGCTCTACGGCGACTACGGAATAGAGCCCCTCACCCAGTCACTCGACGATCTGAAGGCCGAACTGGCCCAGGGGCAGGCCCTGGTGGCCAGGCTCGGCGACGAGGTGGTCGCCTCCGTACGCGGCAGGGTCGACGAGGGCGGCACGGCCCGGCTCGCCAGGCTGATCGTGCATCCGCGGTTGCAGCGCCACGGTTTGGGCGGGCGGTTGCTCGACGCGATCGAGGAGCGATTCGCCGGCGAGTCGGGCGCCAAGCGGTTCCAGCTCTTCACCGGGCACCGCAGCGAGAGCAATCTGCGGCTGTACCGCAGCCGCGGCTATGTGCCGGTGGCCAGCGAGCAGGTCGGCCCGAAACTCACACTCGTCACGCTGGAGAAGGAGGCGCCGACGCGGGCATACGTCGCCACCGCCTAGTACTCCTACGGCTGGAGTGCTGGAGCACTAGGACTTGCCCCGGCCCTGCCGGGACCGGCGCAGCCAGAGCATTCCGGTGACCGGAAGCAGCACCGGGATGAAGATGTAACCCATCCCGTATGCCGACCAGACCGTCGAGTCGGGGAAGGCGGACGGCTCGACAACCGTCCAGGTCCCCACGATCAGTACGCCCGCGAGCTCGGCGGCGCAGCACACCAGCGCCGCCTTGCGGGCCCTCTCCCCGCCGCGTACGAGGGTGTACGTGATGAACGCGTACACCACGGCCGCCACAGCCGAGAGTGTGTGGGCCAGCGGAGCCGAGCCGTAGTCGGTGAGGATCTGGTACACCGAGCGCGAGACGGCGCCGACGGACATCACTCCGTACAGCCAGACCAGCAGGAGTCCGGGCCCCTGAACCAGCCTGGCCCGGCCCTTGTGGTCCTCGGTGGCGGACTCGGCCATCGTCAGCCTCCCCAGATGTCGTAGAGCCGTACTTCCAGCACCGCGAGAACCACGGCGCCCGCGGCGACTGTCGCGGACCCCCAGCGGGTCCGCTCGGCCAGCGACAGGAAGCCGGCCGCCGGGACCGCCGCGAACGAGCCGATCAGGTACGCGAGGAAGATCGCGGTGCCCTCGTGGGCCTTCTCGCCGCGCGCCAGCTGCGCGATCCCGACCACCAGTTGCCCAAGCGCCAGCACCGACACCACGGCCATGCCGATGAAGTGCCAGTCCTTGGTGGGCTGGTCGCGGTAGGCGGCGAAGCCGCACCAGGCGGCGAGGGCGAGCGCGGTCACGGCGACCGCGACCGTCAGGGCGTCAAGCATGGCCCTGAGCGTATTACGGGCCAAAAGGCCTGATGCGCGCGGCCCCGTGCGGCCCGTAGGGTCGACGACCATGAAGATCCACGCCGAAGCACTGCTGTTCGACAATGACGGAACCCTCATCTCCTCGCTGGAGTCCGTCCACCGCTGCTGGACCAGGTGGGCCCAGGAGTACGGAATCACGGCGGAGGACTTCGCCCGCGTCGAGCTGCACGGCCGCCCCGCCGCCGAGATAGCCGCCGATCTGCTGCCCGCGGACGTGGTGCCCGAGGCGGTGGCCCGTATCGAGCAGCTCGAGGTCGACGATGTGCCCGGGGGAGTCGTCCTGCTGCCGGGCACCGCCGAACTGCTGGCGCAGCTGCCCGCCGACCGCTGGGCCGTGGTCACCTCCGCGAGCCGGAGGCTGGCCGAGGCCCGGCTCGAAGAGGTCGGCATCCGGCCCAAGAACCTGATCACGGCCGACGACATCACACGCGGCAAGCCCGACCCGGAGCCCTTCCTGCTCGGGGCGCGGCGACTCGGCGTGGACCCGGCGCGCTGCGTGGTCTTCGAGGACGCCCCGGCGGGGCTGACCGCGGGGCGCGCCGCCGGCATGCGAACCGTGGCCTTGGCCACAACACACGAGTCCACCGAGCTGCTCGCCGATGTGGTCGTCCATGACCTCTCGGCAGTATCCGTGCAGGCCACAGCGTCGGGAGTGGAGATCGTCACGGCCGGCTGAGCCTGGCCACATGGCGTTTCAGGGATGTCCGCTATTCGGACAATGCTGATCGCTCCGTACTCCTGTCTGTTTTACTGGCCGACATGACCACGATGAGCAGCCGCACCCTTGCGACCGAGGCGATCACGACGCCCGGTGCTCGTTGTATGTGTCGAATGTGCGCCTTCTGAGGGCCCCTGCCTGAGCCTCGCGCCCCGAAGCGAGACCCGACGGCCGAGCCGAACCCGATGCACCGCCCGGACCGCATCGGGCCGAGCCTGCCCCGCGCACGCGTTGCCCCCGGCCACCAGCCGTGTCAGCCGTGCGCGTCGGAACCCGAATGCCCCGTGCCCGGCGCACACCCGCGCCGTGCACTCGACAGTGACGGAAACCCCTGTGATCACCACAACAGGCCTGACCAAGGTCTATGAGTCGCGAGGCCGCAAGGTCACCGCCCTGGACGGTGTCGACCTGCACGTCCGTGAGGGCGAGGTCTTCGGAGTCATCGGCCAGAGCGGCGCCGGAAAGTCCTCGCTCATCCGCTGCGTCAATCTGCTGGAGCGTCCCACCTCCGGCACCGTGACCGTCGCCGGCCAGGACCTCACCGCACTGGCTGGTCGCGGCCGGCGCGCCACCAAGGAACTGCGCGAGGCGCGCAGCCGCGTCGGCATGGTCTTCCAGCACTTCAACCTGCTGTCCTCGCGCACCGTCGAGGACAACGTCGAACTGCCCCTGGAGATCCTCGGGATCTCGGGCGCCGAGCGCTCGCGCAAGGCCCTGGAGCTCCTCGACCTGGTGGGCCTCGCGGACAAGGCCAAGGCGTACCCCGCACAGCTCTCCGGCGGCCAGAAGCAGCGCGTCGGCATCGCCCGGGCGCTCGCCGGCGACCCCAAGGTGCTGCTGTCCGACGAGGCGACGAGCGCCCTGGACCCCGAGACCACCCGCTCGATCCTCCAGCTGCTGCGCGACCTCAACCAGCAGCTCGGACTGACCGTTCTGCTCATTACGCACGAGATGGACGTCGTCAAGACGATCTGCGACTCGGCGGCCCTGATGAAGAAGGGGAAGATCATCGAATCCGGCACGGTGAGCGGACTGCTCGCGACCCCCGGCTCCGAACTGGCGCGGGAGCTGTTCCCGGTGGACGGCGAGGCCTCCGGGCCCGAGAGCACGGTCATCGACGTCACTTTCCACGGCGAGGCCGCCACGCAGCCGGTGATCTCCCAGCTCTCGCGCACGTACAACATCGACATCTCGATCCTCGGCGCCGCGATGGACACCGTCGCCGGCAAGCAGATCGGCCGGATGCGCATCGAGCTCCCGGGCCGGTACGAGGACAACGTCGTCCCGGTCGGCTTCCTGCGCGAGCAGGGCCTTCAGATCGACATCGTGGACCCCGATGAGGCTGCCGCCCCCGCCGAGCCGGTCGCCCTCCCCGCGCAGGGCGGCGCCGCGCTGCTCGAGGAAGGTGCCAAGTGACCTGGTCGGAGATGCAGCCGCTGCTGAGCCAGGGCACCCTCGACACCCTCTACATGGTGCTGTGGTCCACCCTCGTCACCGTCGCCGGCGGACTGCCGCTCGGTGTGCTGCTCGTCCTGACCGACAAGGGCGGGCTGCTGCAGAACACCCCGGTGAACAAGGTCGTCGGCGTGATCGTGAACATCGGCCGCTCGCTGCCGTTCATCATCCTGCTGATCGCCCTGATCCCCTTCACCACGCTGGTCGTCGGCACCTTCATCGGGCCCACCGCGATGATCGTGCCACTCGCCGTCGGCGCCATTCCGTTCTTCGCGCGGCTTGTCGAGACGGCGATCCGCGAGGTCGACCACGGACTGGTCGAGGCCGTCCAGTCGATGGGCGGCTCCATTGCGACGATCGTCCGCAAGGTGCTGCTGCCGCAGGCCCTGCCCTCGCTCGTCTCCGCCGTCACTACCACGGTGATCGTGCTCGTCGGCTACTCGGCGATGGCCGGCGCGGTCGGCGGCGAGGGGCTCGGATCCAAGGCCGTCACCTACGGATTCCAGCGCTTCGAGACCCAGTTCATGCTCATCACGGTCGTCATCCTGGTCGGCATGGTCACCGCCGTGCAGCTCGTCGGTGACGGCGCCGTTCGACTCCTGGCGCGCCGGGGCCGTACCGCTTCCTGAAACCTCGTCCCGCACAGCCCGCACTCCTTGTCCGGGCGCTGTTCCGCTCCACCAGAAAGAGGCACTCTTCGTGCGTAAGAACATCAAGCTCACCGCTGCCGCCGCCGCTGCCGCCGCTCTCTCCCTCGGCCTCACCGCCTGCGGTACTGCGTCCGACCCGGCCGCCAAGTCCGACTCCGGCGCCAAGGCCGACGAGTCCAAGGCGCTGGTCGTCGCCGCGTCGCCGACGCCGCACGCCGACATCCTGGGCTACATCAAGGACAACCTGGCGAAGAAGGCCGGACTGAACCTCGAGGTCAAGGAGTTCACGGACTACGTCCTGCCGAACACCGCCACCGACAACGGCCAGGTCGACGCCAACTTCTTCCAGCACAAGCCGTACCTGGACGACTTCAACAAGAAGAACAAGACCCACATCGTCCCGGTCGTCAACGTGCACCTGGAGCCCCTGGGCCTCTACTCCAAGAAGTCCAAGGACATCAAGGAGATCAAGGCCGGCCAGACCGTCGCCGTCCCGAACGACACCACCAACGAGGGCCGCGCGCTGAAGCTGCTCGCGGACAACGGCCTGATCACCCTCAAGGACGGCGCGGGCACCGACGCCAAGCTCTCCGACATCAAGGACAGCAAGGGCCTGAAGTTCAAGGAGTTGGAGGCCGCCACGCTGCCCCGCGCCCTGAACGACGTCGACGCCGCGGTCATCAACGGCAATTACGCCATCGAGGCCGACCTCAAGCCCGCCCGGGACTCCCTGGCACTGGAGAAGGCGGACGGCAACCCGTACGCCAACTTCCTCGCCGTCAAGGAGGGCAACGAGAAGGACGCCCGCGTCGAGAAGCTCGCGAAGCTCCTCAACTCCCCCGAGGTGAAGAAGTTCATCGACGACAAGTACGCCGGCTCCATCGTCTCGGCCTTCGGCCCCGTCAAGTAGCCCTCGCCGCAAGCCCCTTGAACGAGGCCCCGCGTACCGCCCTCCGGTGCGCGGGGCCTCGTCGCAGGCCCACCCGGCCATGCACATCCGCCACCCGATGCTGCATGCTGTGCCTTTACGGCTACGACCCTTACGACGGTCTTCGGCATGGAGCTGCGCATGACTACCACCTTCCCGGACGTGTCCATCAGCACGGAGCGGTTGGTGCTGCGCCCCTTCGAGGAAGCCGATGTCCCGGCGCACACCGAGATGATGAACGACGAACAGGTCACCGCCTGGACCTCGGTGCCGCAGCCGTACACCGCCGCCGACGCCGAGGAGTGGGTCCGCAGTATCGCTCCTGCTGAGCGCGCGGAAGGCCGTGGAATCGTGCTGGCCGTCACCGAGTTCCTCACCCAGCGGCTCGTCGGCACCGTGCATCTGCAGAACACCAACTGGCGCACGCTCGCCACCGAGGCCGCGTACGTCACCGCCCCCTGGGCGCGCGGTGAGGGCTACGCCACCGAATCGGTGCTGGCCGTCGCCCAGTGGCTGTTCCGCGACCAGAAGTTCGAGCGCCTGGAAATCCGCACGGCCGCTGACAACACCGCCTCCCAGCAGGTCGCGCAGAAGATCGGCTGCATCAGCGAGGGCGTCCTGCGCAATGCCTGGATAGCCCGTACGCAGACGGAGGACGGCAGCTGGGCCGACATCCGCACCGATCTGATCGTCTGGAGCCTGCTGCCCGAGGACCTCGAGGGCGTCGCCGAGCAGATGGCGGATGCGGGGGGCTACGCCTCCTTCACCGACTGGAACTGACGGCAGCCGGTCGGGGCCGGCCACCGCCGCGCCAGGTACTCTCACCGTGCCCGCACTCATACGGGGCTGCCCCGACCTGCGACAACACCAGGAGACTGACGACGATGGCCGACCGGGTCACGGTGATCGGCTGGGACGGTTCGCCGCTCACAGCCGCGGCCAGGTCCGCCCTGGCCGCCGCCACCCTGGTGGCAGGGGCGGCCCACCACCTGGCGCTGCCCGAGGTGCCGAAGGGCGCCGAGCGCATCCGGCTCGGCAGTGTCGACCTCGCCGCCCGCCGGATCGCGGGCCACCGTGGCAGCGCCGTAGTCCTCGCCGACGGCGACCCCGGCTTGTTCGGCGTAGTGCGCACCCTGCGCGCCCCGGAGCACGGCCTGGAGGTAGAGGTCGTACCGGCCGTCTCGTCCGTCGCCACTGCCTTCGCCCGGGCGGGCATGCCGTGGGACGACGCCCAGATCGTTGTCGCCCACGGCCGTACGCTGCGCCGCGCCGTCAATGTCTGCCGGGCGCACCCCAAGGTCGCCGTCCTCACCTCCCCGGGCGCCGGGCCCGCCGAGCTCGCCCTGCTCCTCGAAGGCGTGCACCGCACCTTCGTCATCTGCGAGGAACTCGGCACGGAGCGTGAGCGGGTCACCGTCCTCACCTCCGACAAGGTCGCCGACCACGTCTGGCGCGACCCGAATGTCGTGATCGTCATCGGCGGCGCGGTGACCGCCGCGGTGCCCGGCGGGGGCTGGATCGCGGGTCGCGAACCCGGCTATCCGCCCGCGGCGCGCGGCTGGGCACTGCCCTCCGAGGTGTACGGACATTCGTACGAAGGCCCCGGCGAAGGTCCCGGCGAAGGCGTGGCACAAGGCTTCGGCAAAGGCCTCGGACGGGGCGTCGGCGAAGGCGAGTCGCTGCAATTGCGCGCCGCCCAACTGGCCCGGCTCGGCCCCCGCATCGGTGACCTGGTGTGGGACATCGGCTCCGGCAGCGGCGCGCTCGCGGCGCAGGCGGCCCGCTTCGGCGCCGCCGTCATCGCCGTCGACGCGGACCCGGCAGCCTGCGGTCGTACCGACGCCACGGCCCGGCAGTCGGGAGTCCAGCTCCAGGTCGTCCAGGGACGCGCGCCGCATGTGCTGGAGCGGCTGCCCGAACCGGATGTCGTACGGATCGGAGGCGGGGGGGTACCGGTGGTGACCGCCTGCGCCGACCGGCGCCCGCAGCGCATCGTGACCCATGCCTCCACCCGGGACGACGCCGAGGCGATCGGCGCGGCACTGGCCGCGGGCGGCTACGCGGTCGAGTGCGCCCTGCTGCAATCCGTCGAACTGGACACCGAGGACTGGTCGGAGCGTGAGCGTTCCGTCGTCTTTCTGCTCTCCGGCAGGCGCCTGGACCGCGCCCCCTGACCCCGCGCCGCGCGGCGCGGGGTAGGCTGGCCGATCGTTGTACCGCACCCGGTCGTTCGTCGCTTCGTTCGTCAATGTCCGGAAAAAGGGGGCGCTTTGGCTCCCATTTGTGGTACGTCGGAGCCGGGGGAAGCGCAACGTGGCGCAGCCCACAGCGAACCGTGGCGGATCTCCGTGCCGCGGTGGTGAACGGCCGCGAGAATGCTTGGGGTCCGTGGGTCATCGTGCCGCTCGGCGCACACGCTCGTTCTTGTTGACGGGCGTCAGGTGTGCCGCGATCGGGCGTCCCGGGCGATGGGCGAAGGAGCACAAGCGATGGGCGAGGGGTACGCATGACTGACACCGGCCAGATCCCGGGCGAGGGGCTGCCGGAGAACGCAGGCATGGTGGCGCAGCCGGGCATCCCCGCTCCGGGCGCGTACACCTACCTCGAACCCTCCGAGAACGGTCCGGAAGAAGACGATCTGCTGCTGATGCCGGGGGCGCAGGGAGCGTGGAGCGACCCGCAGCCGGCGCAGCCCGTACAGCAGGGCCCCGTTGGGCTCGGGCATGGCGGTCAGGCTCCGGTGGCGATGCCGGCGCCGGTCGCTCAGGCTCCTGGGCCTCCTGGGGCGGAGTATGTCGCTGCTGAGTACCACGCTTCCGGGCAATTCGTTCCTGAACACGCCGTCTCTGGACACCACGGGTCCGGGGCCTTCGTCTCCGAATCCCATGCCGAGGTGCCCGCGCAGGTGCAGGCGCCTGTGGCCCAGGAGTTCGCAGCTCCCGGTTTCGCCGCGCCCGCCTTCGCGCAGGAGCAGTTCGCTCCGGCGCAGGAGCCCGTCGCCGAGCCGGTCGCGCCCGTCCACGACGTGAACGAGGCCGGCGCGCACGAGTCAGGCGCGCACGAGGCCGGGGGCCGTCACTCCGGCTCCGTCGACCTCAGTGCCGTACGGGTCCCGGCTGAGGCGTCGGCCGCGCCGACGCCTCAGCCAACGCGACGCCCGCTGCACATGGGCCCGCCGATGCCCGACAGCACCGGCGGCGTGGTGCGCTCTCTCGCGGACCGCGGTCCTGCGGGTACGACGCCGCCGCACGCCATGCGCGTTCACACCCCCGGGCCGCCCACATCGGGCCTGGAGTACCTCGACATTCCGCGCGACGAAGCGGGCGCCGTGCTGCCCGGGCCGCAGCTGGGCGAGATCCCGCCGCAGGCCGGGACCCCCTGGGACCCGCAGCCTCCGCAGTTCCAGACGCCGCCTTCCGTACCAGCAGAAACGGTCGTCCCAGAGTCCGCGTCGGTCGCTCCAGTCGCACTGGTCACACCTGAAGCGCCAGTCACTCCGGAAGCCGCCGCGGTAGCTGCCCCGGCACCCGAGCCGCAGCCGGAGGCTGAGCCGGGAGAGTCTGCCCCTGCCGGGCAGTTCGTCCCCGGCGAGGGATCGCTCCCCAGCCCCCACCTGACGCCGACGCCGGTAGCCGTGCTGGTCGAGCCGGAGCCCGCGCCGGAAGCGGTGCCGGAGCCCGCAGCGGTGCCCGAGCCCGTACAGCCCGTACAGGAAGTGGCGGCAGCGGTCGCCGAGCCCGAGCCCGCGCCCGAAGCCGTCGCGCCCGAGCCGGTGCCTCCGGCCGTCGCGCCCGAGCCGGCCGCGTCCGTACATGTGCCCGCGCCACGCCACGGCGGCTCGGAGCCGCTCGCTGAGCCCACCGCCGAGCCGGCTGCGGAGGCCGAACCTGTCGTAACTCCCCAAATCGCCGAGGTCGTCGAGGTCGCCGAGGAGGCAGTCGTGGCCGAAGTCTCCGCGCCGGAAGCCGAACCGGAGCCCGAGCCCGAGCCGCTCGCGGTCGACGGGGCGCCCGCACCCGGTTACGACGACGCCGAACGCGAAGCCGTACTCCGCGTCATGCGCGAGCGCCGGGACATCCGTAACGGCTTCCGCAGCGACCCCATCCCGCACGACGTGCTGCTCCGCGTCCTCGAGGCCGCCCACACGGCTCCCAGCGTCGGCCACTCGCAGCCCTGGGACTTCGTCGTCATCCGCTCCGCCGAGACCCGGCGCACGATGCACGAGCTCGCGCAACGTCAGCGAGAGGCGTACGCCAAGTCGCTGCCGAAGGGCCGGGCGAAGCAGTTCAAGGAACTGAAGATCGACGCGATCCTCGACACCCCGGTGAACATCGTGGTCACCGCCGATCCGACGCGGGGCGGCCGCCACACGCTGGGCCGGCACACCCAGCCGCAGATGGCCCCGTACTCCTCCGCACTCGCCGTCGAGAACCTGTGGCTCGCCGCCCGCGCCGAAGGCCTCGGCGTCGGCTGGGTCAGCTTCTTCGACGAGCGTGAGATGGTGCGTGCGCTGGGGCTGCCGGAGCACCTCGAGGCAGTGGCGTATCTCTGCGTGGGTTACGTCGACGAGTTCCCCGAGGAGCCCGAGCTGATGCAGGCGGGCTGGTCCAAGCGCCGTCCGCTGTCGTGGGTCGTCCACGAGGAGACGTACGGCCGGCGCGCGCTGCCCGGTGAGGAGCCGCACGATCTGCTCCAGGAGACCGTGTCCAACATCCGCCCGCTGGACGCGAAGGCGCTCGGCGAAGCGTGGGAACGGCAGAAGCGGATGACCAAGCCGGCGGGCGCGCTCGGCATGCTGGAGATCATCTCCGCGCAGCTGAGCGGTCTGTCCCGGATGTGCCCGCCGCCGATCCCGGAGCCCGCAGCTGTCGCGATCTTCGCGGGCGACCACGGGGTGCACGCGCAGGGGGTCACATCGTGGCCGCAGGAGGTGACGGCCCAGATGGTGGCCAACTTCCTCGGCGGGGGCGCGGTCTGCAACGCGTTCGCCAATCAGGTGGGCGCGGAGGTCTGCGTGATCGACGTGGGTGTGGCCGGAGACCTGCCCGCCACACCGGGCCTGCTGCCGCGCAAGGTCCGCGCGGGTACGGCGGACTTCACAACCGGCGCCGCGCTGACCCGCGAGGAGGTCCTCTCGGCGATCGAGGTCGGCATCGAGACGGCGCGGGACCTCGTGGCGGCAGGCAACAAGGCGCTGCTGACCGGTGAGATGGGCATCGCGAACACCACGGTGTCGGCGGCGTTGATCTCCGTCTACACCGGCATGGACCCGGGCGAGGTCACCGGCCGCGGCACGGGCATCAACGACGAGATGCACGCGCGCAAGGTCGACGTGGTGCGACGCGCGCTGCAGCTTCACGCGCCGGACGCGGCGGACGCGGTCGGCGTCCTGTCCATGGTCGGTGGCCTGGAGCACGCGGCGCTGGTCGGCTTCATTCTGGGCGGCGCGTCGCTGCGTACGCCGGTGGTGCTGGACGGCGTTTCGGCGGGCGCGGCCGCGCTGGTCGCCCGCGCGATCGCCCCCGAGGCGCTGGCGGCCTGCATCGCGGGCCACCGCAGCGCCGAGCCCGGCCATGTGGCAGCCCTCAACAAGCTGGGCCTGCGCCCGCTGGTCGACCTGGACCTGCGGCTGGGCGAGGGCACGGGCGCCCTGCTGGCGCTGCCGGTGGTGCAGAGCGCGGCGAGGGCGATGCACGAGGTGGCGACGTTCGACTCGGCGGGCGTGACGGAGAAGTAGCGCGGCGTGGGCGTTGGGGGCACGGTGCCCTCAACGCCCCCGGCCCGTAAGGTGGACGCCGGGACTTCGCACCCCACCCCACCAGCCGCTTCACCGCCGCAGCGGCTCCGTACACGCACCACCCCGCCCGAGGAGCCCGCACCGTCATGGCCGAGCACGCCGAGCACCCCGCTTATCCCGTCGGACTCCGCCTGACCGGACGCCGCGTCGTCGTACTCGGCGGTGGCCAGGTCGCCCAGCGTCGGCTCCCCGCGCTCATCGCGGCCGGCGCCGACATCGTCCTCGTGTCACCGGACGCGACCCCCTCCGTCGAGGCGATGGCCGAGGCCGGCGAGATCCGGTGGGAGCGCCGTCCGTACGCCGAGGGCGACCTCTCCGACGCCTGGTACGCACTCATCGCCACCCCCGACGCCGAGGCGAACGAGTGTGCCTCCGCCGAGGCCGAGCGCAGCCGCACCTGGTGCGTACGCTCCGACGACGCGAGCGCCGCCACCGCCTGGACCCCGGCCACCGGGCGGTCCGAGGGCGTGACCGTCGCGGTGCTGACCGGGCGCGACCCCCGCCGGTCCGCCGCGGTGCGCGACGCCATCGTCGAGGGCCTGCGCGACGGCACGCTCGCCGCCCCCCACCACCGCACCAGGACGCCCGGCGTGGCCCTCGTCGGCGGCGGTCCCGGCGACCCGGACCTGATCACCGTCCGCGGCCGCCGCCTCCTCGCCGAGGCGGACGTCGTCATCGCCGACCGCCTCGGCCCGCGCGACCTTCTCGACGAACTCCCGCCCCACGTTGAGGTGATCGACGCCGCGAAGATCCCATACGGCCGCTACATGGCCCAGGAGGCCATCAACAACGCCCTGATCGAGCATGCGAAGGCGGGCAAGGCCGTCGTACGCCTCAAGGGCGGCGACCCCTTCGTCTTCGGCCGTGGCATGGAAGAGGCCCAGGCCCTCGCCGAGGCCGGCATCCCGTGCACGGTCGTCCCCGGCATCTCCAGCTCCATCAGCGTCCCCGGCGCCGTCGGCATCCCGGTCACCCACCGTGGTGTCGCGCACGAGTTCACGGTGATCAGCGGCCATGTCGCCCCGGACGACGAGCGTTCGCTGGTCGACTGGGCGTCCGTCGCAAGGCTCCGTGGCACGCTCGTCGTCCTGATGGGAGTCGACAAGATCGGCGCGATCGCGCAGACCCTCATCGCCCACGGCAAGAGCCCCGAGACCCCCGTGGCCCTCGTCCAGGAGGGCACCACCGCCGCCCAGCGCCGCGTCGACGCCACCCTGGCGACCGTGGCCGAGACGGTGCGGACCGAGGACGTACGCCCGCCGGCGGTCATTGTGATCGGCGAAGTCGTCACTGTCGGCCCGCAGGGCGCACGGCGCGACGCCTGACATGTAACCGCAAGTAACCGAACTGCGCCCAGCCGTTGGCACCACACCCAGGAGAAGGCAGTATCACCCTGTGGCCGATCTCATCACTGTCGAGGACCCCGACGACCCACGCCTGCGCGACTACACGGGCCTGACCGACGTCGAGCTCCGGCGCAGGCGTGAGCCCGCGGAAGGCCTGTTCATCGCCGAGGGCGAAAAGGTCATCCGACGGGCCAAGGACGCCGGTTACGAGATGCGGTCGATGCTGCTCTCGGCCAAGTGGGTCGATGTGATGCGCGATGTCATAGACGAGCTCCCGGCGCCCGTGTACGCGGTGAGCCCCGAGCTCGCCGAACGCGTCACCGGCTACCACGTGCACCGCGGCGCGCTCGCCTCCATGCAGCGCAAACCCCTCTCTACGGCCGACGATCTGCTCCAGTCGGCCCGTCGCCCGATCGCCATGGAGTCGGTCAACGCAGGTCAGCGCGTTGCCGTGTTCGAAGATATCGTCGATCACGCCAATCTCGGGGCCGCCTTCCGCAATGCGGCAGCCCTCGGAGTCGACGCGGTGCTGCTTACTCCGCGATGCGCCGACCCCCTCTACCGGCGGGCTGTGAAGGTCTCAATGGGGGCCGTCTTCCAGGTCCCGTGGACCCGGCTGGAGTCCTGGCCGAAGGACGTCGAGCTTCTCCGGACCCACGGATTCACCACCGCCGCACTCTGCCTCAGTGGCCAGTCGATCACCATCGACGAACTCGCCTCGCGGAACATCGAGAAGCTGGCCCTCATCTTCGGCACCGAGGGAGACGGACTCACGCCCGAGGCTCTCATCGCGGCCGACGAGCATGTCCGCATCCCGATGGACGCCGGGGTCGACTCCCTGAACGTGGCCGCCGCCTCTGCCGTCGCCTTCTACGCCACGCGGTGGAGGTCTGCCTGACCCCGGAAGACCGAGGGCTGTTCGACGTGCCCGCCGCGTCCGCGACCATCGGCGCCGGACGGGAATGAGTCAGGAACAGCTCGCCGAAGCGGCGCGCCGGCCGGCCTACAGCTGCTGGGCCGCCGCGATCCCCAGGGCCACGATGAGCGTCACCACGAAGAAGACGATGATGCGCTGCCGCAGCAGCCGCGGGTTGGCGGGCCGCCGCCCGACCGATGTGGTGCGGACGCCGGGCCTGGTGCCCTGACGCCCGTTCGTACGGGAGGTGTTGCGCGGCGGCTGGGGGCGGGTGCCGCCGGTGCGCGAGGGCCGCGGGCGAGGCGCGGGCGTACCCGCCGTACGCCGCTCCGTCCGCCCTGTGCGTTCGGTCCGCTCCGTCCGTTCCGTGTAGCGCGAGGTCGGACGGTCCTGCTCGATGCGCTCCCGCTGGACCGGAGGCCGCCCCTCGGACAGCCCCTGGGCCTCCCGTGCCGCGATCTCCTTGAGCCGCATTGACAGTTGCAGCGTGCTCGGGCGTTCCTCGGGATCCTTCGCCAGACAGGCCTGGACGAGCGGAGCCAGCGCGTCCGGGACCCCGTACAGCTGCGGCTCCTCATGCACGACCCGGTACAGCATGACCTCCGAACTGCCGTGTCCGAAGGGCGAGTCGGCCGTCGCCGCGTACGCGAGGGTGGCGCCCAGCGCGAAGACGTCCGTGGCCGGCGTGACCGCGGCGCCGCGCACCTGCTCCGGCGCGAGGAAACCGGGCGAGCCCACCGCGGTGCCGACATGGGTCAGCGTGCTCGCGCCGGTCGCCCAGGCGATGCCGAAGTCGATGATCCGGGGGCCTTTGGGGGAGAGCAGGATGTTCGACGGTTTCAGATCCCGGTGTACGACACCGGCCTCGTGCACGGCGACCAGGCCCTCGGAGAGCGCGGCGCCGATCGAGGCCACCTCGGCGGCCGGCAGCGTGCCGTCCTCGGCGACCTTGTCGTGCAGGGAGGGACCGGGTACGTACTGGGTGGCGAACCACGGGCGGTCCGCCTCGAGATCGGCGGCCACCAGCCGTGCCGTACAGCCGCCGCGGATCCGCCGTGCGGCGGACACCTCGCGTGCGAACCGCGATCTGAACTCCTGGTCCTCGGCCAGATCCGGCCGGATCACCTTCAGCGCGACGCGCTGTCCGCGGCGGTCCGAGCCCAGGTAGACAACGCCCATGCCACCCGCGCCGAGCCGCCGGTGAAGCCTGAACGAGCCGACGACACGCGGATCCTCGCGCCGGAGCCGCATCATCGCCATGTCCGTCCCCTACCTACGGTGGGGAGACCCCACTCCCGCTGCCACGGTCGTCCGTTTGACGTGGCACAGCTTACGTACCCCCGACCCGGTGTGCTCATAGGCCGCGCCCTCGCGGCCCGACCGATTGTCAGTGCCGGGTGGGAAACTTGAAGAGTGGTCAGGGGATGGCGGATCCGTCGCCCCCGGGCCCGTGCGAGATCTCAAAGGTCCGTCGCAGAAGGGGGATTGGATCAGTGAAGGGTGACCGCGTGGAGATAGTCGTGGACGCGGGAGACACGACTCGTACCTACGAAGTGGTGGCAAGCCGGGCGGGTCGCAGGGTCGAGACCGCGGTGCGCAGGGGGGTGGTGGAAGTGAGCGAAGTCACCCGCAGCGGTGGGGTGGTGCGCACGGCCCGCTTCATGGCCACCCGGGTGCTGGCGCTGGTCGAGCAGCCGGTACCGCGGGAGGACTCCTCGGAACGTCCCCTCCGGGAAGACCCCAAGGCATAGGGCGGCGTCTCCACCCTGGGGAGTACGTCGCTGGGTGGTGGCTCATCCTCCGGGAGGCCCGGCAATCGGTACGCGGGCATGACGACCGGGCCCTGTCGCTTCCCTAATCTTGAAGTCAAGCGGCGGGTGGAGCACTCGTCCCCCGAGGTCAGACACCCGCCGCTGCCCATACAAAACAGGAGAGGGACCATGGCGGACACGGCATCGCGGACCATCATCCGCACGCAGGGGCGCAAGGCATTCGCCGCGTTCGGCGACCGCCCGTCAGGCAGGCGTCACCCGTTGGTGGCGACGGCCATGGTCCTTCCTCTGGCGGCACTGCTCGTGGTCGCCTTCGGCGGCTGGGAAGCGGTAGTCACACAAGCGTCGTCCGTGGGCGTGATGCTGGGGCGCTGAGCGGCGCCCTGGGCCCGGAAGAGCGGTCCGGGCCGGGGACATCCGGCCAACAACCCCGTGGGGACGGGGGTGCGGCGGACGGCAGCGTTTGGCCGGTCAGCTGGGGAGCTGACCGGCCATCGCGCTGCCCGCTTTCATTCGCGCCTTCGCGCGATGCGGCCGTCCTGGAGGTCAGAGGAAACACCCCCCGCCCCACCGCGTACTCTCCAGCCGGACCGCACCGCAACCCCGGGGGGACACCGTGACCGCATCCGTCGTACGCGCGCTCGCCGACGCCGCCCGCGACGCCGCGCATCTGCCAGGTCCGCGCGCGGCCTGCCGGGCCTGCGGGCGGGACGAGGCCGTGCTCGCGGACCGGGCCGACGGCGCCGTCGTACGGCACGGGGAAGCCGTCGCCAAGGCGCACGCACCCGGCACCGACCCGAACGGACACCGCGCCCGCATCGCCGTCGCCGCGCACCCCCGCCTCGCCGGGATCCTGCTTCCACCGCTCCCGCTCCGGGTACGGGATGTGTGCGGCCGCCCCGTCACGGCCTGGCCGTACGGCGTGCCCGTGGACGCCGCGGACCCCGACGCCGCCCCCTGGGAGGACGCCGCGGTGTTGCTGGCCCGGCTCCACCGCGTCGAGCCCGCCGCACTCCCCGGCCCCATCCCGCCCATGCGCGGCCCCGCCAAGGCCGCCCGGGCCCTCGCGCGGATGCGCGCCGCCGCGGCGGACCACCCCGCGGCCGCCACCGTCGAACGGGCCTGGGAGCGGCTCCCCGCCTGGGCCCGCGACGAGGCCGAATCGCCCCGCAGAAGCGCCCTTTGCCACGGCGACCTCCACCTCGGCCAGCTCGTCCGTCACCCCGCCCCCGCCGGCCCCTGGCTGCTGATCGACGTCGACGATCTCGGCCTCGGCGATCCCGCCTGGGACCTGGCCCGCCCCGCCGCCTGGTACGCCGCCGGTCTGCTGCCCCCAGAAATCTGGCAGCGGTTCCTCGGGGCGTACAGCGCCGCAGACGGCCCGGCGGTCCGGGCAGGCGCCGACCCCTGGCCCCAACTCGACGTCCCCGCCCGCGCGCTGACCGTCCAGACCGCCGCCCTCGCCCTGGCGAAATCCGCCGCGGAACATCGCGATCCGGACGACGTCGAGCAGGCCGTGATCGACGCCTGCGCCCGAATCGCGTGCCTCCCACCCGAGTTGGAGTTCGAGCCTCCGTCGTAGTCTGAACTCCTCGTCACCGGGCATGCATCCCGGCGACGTCGACCGAACGGCGAGGAGCTGAGCAGACCATGCAGTGTCCCAAGTGCCATGCAGCGATGCACACGTACAACCGCAACGGCGTCCAGATCGAGCAGTGCAGCGGCTGCCGGGGGATATTCCTCGACTACGGCGAGCTGGAGTCCCTCACCCGCCTCGAGTCGCAGTGGACCCAGGCTCCGCCCCCGCCGTCCGCCCCGCAGGCCTACCCGTCCGCCCCCGCGCCCGCTTGGGGCGCCCCGCAGCACCATGGCGGACACCACGGCGGGCACCACCGCCAGAAGAGCTTCGGCCGGATGCTCTTCTCCTCCTGAACCGCCTGCTGATCCGCCACGTGACGGCGACCTGAGCCGCCACGTCTGACGGCCACCTGAACCACTCCTGAATCCCCGCTGCGGGCCCGGGCACTCCACCCGGGCCCGCGGCGGCCGGCTGCTCACCGCCGGTCCGCCGCCGGTAGCTCGTCACGGGGTGAGGGACGGGCCGACCCCCGTAACGACAAAACCCCCGGCCGTGGATGCGGCCGGGGGTTTTGGCTGGTGCGCGATACTGGGATTGAACCAGTGACCTCTTCCGTGTCAGGGAAGCGCTCTCCCGCTGAGCTAATCGCGCGGGACGATCTTGTGTTGTATTGCGTGCGCGATACTGGGATTGAACCAGTGACCTCTTCCGTGTCAGGGAAGCGCTCTCCCGCTGAGCTAATCGCGCCGGGTTCCCCGTGCCGAAGACCAGGGAGAGAATCCTCGCGGATCCAGTGGACGATACTGGGATTGAACCAGTGACCTCTTCCGTGTCAGGGAAGCGCTCTCCCGCTGAGCTAATCGTCCTTGGAGGTGGAGACGGGATTTGAACCCGTGTAGACGGCTTTGCAGGCCGTTGCCTCGCCTCTCGGCCACTCCACCCTGAATGCAGGGGTTCGGGATGATCCCCCATCGAGCGGACGACGAGATTCGAACTCGCGACCCTCACCTTGGCAAGGTGATGCTCTACCAACTGAGCCACGTCCGCATGTCGGTTCCGGCCCGCTCCCGCGTGCCGGCGACGTGGTGAACTCTAGCGGATTAGTGGGCCAGCACAAAAACGCGTTTCCGCAGCGTGCTGAGGTGTGTTCACGCCGCAGCGGCTCATCGGCGCCCGCCATAGACTCGCAGACGTGCATGACCTCGCTCCTTTGGCCCGCTTCGGCAGCCTCGTCGCATCAGACCTCCGGGATGTCACCAGCGACCCCGAAGCGCTCGACTCCGCCGGCTTCTGGGCCGTCGCCGCAGACTTCGAGGGTGGTCTGACCTGCGCACGCTTCGGCGATGTGCGTACGGAGCCGGTGCCCGATCCCGTCCCGGGGCGCTGGCGGGGCCCGTCGGCGGACGACTGGACGTCAACGCTGGACCGCGCCGCGTACTGCGCCGGCGTCCGGCGCATTCGTGAGCTCATAGCGGCGGGCGAGGTCTATCAGGCGAACCTCTGCCGAATTCTCTCCGCGCCGCTGCCCGACCGGGACGCCACCGACGTCGACGCGCTGACCGCCCTGCTGGCACGCGGCAACCCCGCCCCGTACGCCGGAACCATCCGGCTGCCCGAGCACGGAGTGGAGATCGCCAGCGCCTCGCCAGAGCTGTATCTGCGCCGGGACGGGCACACCGTCGAGTCCGGGCCGATCAAAGGCACCGGACGCACCGTCGAGGATCTGCTGGAGAAGGACCACGCGGAGAACGTGATGATCGTGGACCTGGTCCGCAACGACCTGGGGCGGGTCTGCGCCACGGGCACGGTGACCGTCCCCGCGCTGTGCGCGGTCGAGGCGCATCCAGGCCTTGTGCACCTCGTCTCCACCGTGCGCGGGGAGCTGGGGCCCAAGGCGGGCTGGCAGCAGCTGCTGGCCGCCACCTTCCCGCCGGGCTCGGTGACCGGCGCGCCCAAGTCCAGTGCCCTGAAGATCATCGAGTCGCTGGAGACGGCGCCCCGCGGACCGTACTGCGGAGGCATCGGCTGGGTCGACGCCGACCGCGGCACCGGCGAGCTCGCCGTCGGCATACGCACCTTCTGGATCGACCGGACCCGGGCCGGCGGGCCGGTGCTCCGCTTCGGCACCGGCGCCGGGATCACCTGGGGCTCCGACCCCGAGGGCGAGTGGGAGGAGACCGAGCTGAAGGCTTCCCGGCTGCTCGCGGTAGCGTCGGGAGTGTACGAAGCGAGCGGAAGGACCAGCTAGATGAAGCTTTGGGTCAATGGCGCACTCACGGACGCTGACGACGCCCGGGTGTCGGTGTTCGACCACGGTCTGACCGTGGGCGACGGCATCTTCGAGACGGTCAAGGCCGTCCACGGGCAGCCCTTTGCCCTCACCCAGCACCTCGACCGGCTTACCCGCTCGGCCCGCGGTCTCGGCCTGCCGGACCCGGACCATGACGAGGTGCGCCGCGCCTGCGCGGCGGTGCTGGAAGCCAACCCCGCGGCCCTTGGCCGGCTGCGCATCACGTACACCGGCGGCACCTCGCCCCTCGGCTCCGACCGCGGCACCGCGGGTCCGACCCTCGTCGTCGCGCTCGGCGAGACCAAGCGCCGCCCCGACGCCACGGCCGTGATCACTGTTCCCTGGACGCGCAATGAGCGTGGTGCGCTGGCCGGGCTGAAGACGACGTCGTACGCGGAGAATGTCGTCGCACTCGCCAGGGCGAGCGAACAGGGCGCGTCCGAGGCGCTCTTCGCCAACACCGTCGGACAGCTCTGCGAGGGCACCGGCGCCAATGTCTTCGTCGTACTCGACGGCGAGCTGTACACCCCGCCCGTCTCCTCCGGCTGTCTGGCGGGCATCACCCGCGCGATGACCGTGGAATGGACGGGGGCCAGGGAGACCGACCTGCCGTTCGACGTGCTGGACCGGGCCGATGAGGTCTTCCTTACGTCCACCCTCCGCGACGTACAGGCGGTGCGGCGGATCGACGGGCGACAGCTGGCGGACGCGCCGGGACCGGTGACCGCCAAGGCGATGCGGATCTTCGACGAGCGCTCGGCCGCCGACAGCGATCCGAAGGCTCCGTAGCCGAGGTTTCCCCAGGGGCGCTTTGGCCCAGAGGCGCTCCGCGGCGGGCCGGACTCCCGGCCGGACCGGCAAAACCGCGTGACGTGGGGCCGCAGGGCAGGTACAACACCCCTGATGACCACCACTCTGCGGCCGACCGGGCCGCTTCAGCGCGAGGCGGACGGCGCACGATCGCGTTCGTACGAGGTCTGTGTGAACAGCCGCCCCGTCGGCACGATCGAGATCGCCACCTTCCCCGCACTCAGCGCCACGGCCGGCACCATCCGCTCGCTCCGTATCGACGAGGCTGACCGTCGGCGCGGGCGGGGGACCGTCGCCGCGCTCGCCGCCGAGGAAGTGCTGCGCGGCTGGGGCTGCACCCAGGTGCTGGTCTCCGTGCCGCCGGAAGCCACCGCCGCCACACGTCTCGCGACCGCCCTCGGCTACACCGAGCGCAGCCGCAACATGCTCAAGGAGCTGCCGGAAGAGCCGCCTGCCCTGCCTGCGCAGGTCGAGGGCCGCCCGATGACCGAGGCGGAGTTCGGGCGGTGGTTGGCCACGGCTGTCGAGACGTACGCGCGGAGCTGGATCGACCGCGGAGTTCCGGCGGACGAGGCGCGCGCCAAGTCGGCGGCCGAACACCGCAAGGGCCTGCCCGACGGCCTCGCCAGCCCCGGGACCTGGCTCGGTGTCCTGGTCCACGACGGCGTTGCCGTGGGCCACCTGTTCGTCGGCCGGCGCGAGGTGCGCCCCGGCGAGCTCGGTGCGTACGTGTACGACGTCGAGGTCGCCGAAGGACAGCGCGGGCACGGACACGGGCGGTCCCTGATGCTGCTCGCCGAACGCGTCGCGCTGGACGCCGGGCTGCGTCTGCTCGGACTGCATGTCTTCGCGGACAACACGCCAGCGGTCAGGCTCTACGAGTCACTCGGCTACGGAACGACCGACGTCAATTCCTTCAAGCAACTGCTCTGAAAGCAAGCAACTGCTCTGAAAGATGCCTCAGGCGCCGGATCCGGAGTCCGCCTCGGCGAGCAGCCGGTCGGCGATCTCCTCGATGCGCGCCCGCAGCCCCTCCTGGCTCTTGCCGCCGTCGAGGCGCTGATCGTCGATGACGTACGTCGGCGTACCGGTGACGCCGATCGCCTTGCCCTCGGCGTGGTCCGCGTCGACGACCAGGATGTGCCGCCCGTCGACCAGGGCGGTGTCCAACTCCTCCGCGTCCAGGCCCAGTTCACGCGCGACCTCCAGCAGGAACGGCTCGCCCTTCGCCGCCAGCTCCTCGGTACGCGCGAGCGTGGCCTCCACATACGGCCAGCCCTTGCCCTGCTCGGCAGCCTCTTCCGCCGCCTGGGCGGCGGCGAAGGAATGCTTGTGCTTTTCGAGGGGGAAGTGCCGCAGCCGCAGCTCCAGCCGGTCGCCGTAGCGCTCACGCAGGGCTCGCAGATCCTCCAGGGCGCTGCGGCAGTCGGGGCACTGGAGCTCGCACCAGACGTCGAGTACGACGGGGCGGGCGGTCGTGGAGTCGCTCATGGGACCAGTCTCCCAGCCTTCCGGCGCGGTCCCCGACCGGGACCTGCGGAGGAGGCCGTCCCGGAGATCTCCCTGAGGTCTGCGGGACCATGGCCCGTATGCCGCCGGACGGTGCACGATGGATGGGGACGTACCCGCCCATGCCCGCCGAAGCCTGGAGGACCGGATGATTGCAGAGACGATTTTGTCCGCGGTGTCCGCGGCGGGCCTGGGCATCGCCGCGGTGACGGCGTACCGCAAGCGTTTCCTTGCCGCGACCCGGATAGCCGCCTACTCCCTGATCCCGATCGGCCTGGTGCTGACCGGCGTCGTGGAATGGGCCGTCGACACGGCATTCAGTCCGTCCGCGTGGCTCGGCTTCGGCCTGCTGGGCGGCGCGTGGCTACTCTTGATGACGACCCGTGCCGTCGAACGGCGCGGCGGCGGGACCCGCAAGGAGCGCAAGGCCGCGAAGTCGGCGCAGCGCGAGGCGGTCGCGCCCGGGGCGTCGGCGCCCTCGGCCGGGCAGGCCGTCCTTCCGGCAGGACAGCCCGTGGCGAAGCCGAAGGCGGCCGGTTCCGGCGACGACTTCAGCGACATCGAGGCGATCCTGAAGAAGCACGGCATCTAGCACGGCGTCCAGCACGCATCCGGCGCGAGGTCCGGCGCGAGATCCGGCGCGAGATCCGGACGGGATCCAGTGCGAAATGCGAATGAACTCCCGCAGTCGCGGGGCGTGTTGGTCGATCATGACGGGCCGGGCTGCGACATCATCACCCCGAGATGCTCGATACCTCCCGGGGCCAGGCCCCCGCACCGACCGAAGAGCCGCGTGGCTGCCTCTTCGCGCTCTCCCAGCCACCCCTGATGATCTTTCTCGCGGTGATCGGCTTCTTGCTGCTGATGGCCGCGGTACACGATCTCTTCCTGCTGTGAGCCTCAGCCGGCCGCTTCCTTGCGGCGCGCGCGGTACGCGGCGACATGCAGGCGATTGCCGCAGGTGCGGCTGTCGCAGTAGCGGCGCGAGCGGTTACGCGACAGATCGACGAACGCGCGCCCGCAGTCCGGCGCCTCGCACCGCCGCAGCCGCTCCTGCTCGCCCGCCACAACGATGAAGGCCAGGGCCATCCCGCAGTCCGCGGCGAGATGGTCGGCGACCGACGCGCCCGGTGCGAAGTAGTGCACATGCCAGTCGTAGCCGTCATGGTCGGTGAGCTGCGGGGTGGTCCCCGCGGCCGCCACCAGCTCATTGACCAGCTCGGCCGCGGTGCGGCCGTCGGGCGCCGCGAAGATCTCCGCGAACCGGGTCCGTACGTCCTGCACCGCCTTGAGGTCCCGCTGGCTCAGTTCGCCCACGCCGCTGACGGCGTGGCTGTGCACGAAGTCGTGCAGTGCGACGACGTTCGCGAGCCGGTCGCCCTGTTCGCTCTCCGGCGCGGTGTTCACCAGATCGACGACGGTGTCGAGGGCGATCCGGGTGTCGTGGGGAATCAGCACGATTCGCTCCCTGGCCTGCTGCGGGCCGGTGCCCGCCGAATTGCGCTGACTCTAGCGCTTCGCGCCGAGAGCGCATCGGCGCCGTCGCCGCGATGGAATCCGCGGTGACGGCGCCGGTGTGTGCCGTATGTGGTTGTCCGCGCGGCGCCGTCTCCCCGAGTAGGACGGCGCCGTGCAGCTCGCGGCCTGGCTCAGCTTTCGGCCAGGATGTGCGAGAGCTCCGTGTCGAGATCGAAGTGACGATGCTCGGTGCCGGGTGGCACCGCGGCGTCGGTCCGCTTCAGGAACGACTCCAGGGCCCGCGCCGGGGCCTCGAGCAGGGCTTCGCCCTCCGGGGAGCTCAGAGCGATGCAGACGACGCCCTGGCCGTGGCTGCGGGACGGCCAGACTCTGACGTCGCCCGTGCCAGTGGGCCGGTGCAGCCCCTCGGCGAGAAGGTCGCGGGCGAAGACCCACTCGACCGTCTCTTCGGCTCCGGTATGGAAGGTGGCGTGCACGGCATAGGGATCGGCCGTGTCATACCGCAGGCCCGCGGGTACAGGCAGTGAAGACTCGCTCGATACAACGAGGCGCAGGTGCAGCTCGCAGCTGACCGTGGTGTTCATAAGCGCCAGGGCCTTTCGCTCAGTGTGCGCTCGGGGATTCGCACGTCGGCGAAATCGACATGCCACCTACGGTGCCGTTGTAAACCCCTCTGACCGTTTTGTGATCCTTCATGTCGCTCGTATGGCGGTGTCTCGCTTTGCGTCATACGGCCATTCCGGTGACGACGCTCAATCCGGTAGGTTGGGTCCATGAATGCGGAGAGTGACGAGCGGGGTGAGGCTGTCGCCGCGACGGCCCCGGCCCGCGCGACGGGGGACATGGCGGCGCCGGAGCCGGAGCTCGGCTCGAAGGCGCCCCACTTCATCAAGCGGTCCAGGACACTGCACCTGAGCTGGCAGGTCGGCATCTTCATCGTCGGCCTCGGGGTGGTCGGCGCGGGCATCGTGATGCTGCCGCTGCCGGGTCCCGGCTGGCTGGTGATCTTCGGTGGTATGGCGATCTGGGCGACCGAGTTCGTCTGGGCGCAGTTGGTGCTGCGCTGGACCAAGCGCAAGGTGACCGAGGCGGCGCAGCGAGCGCTCGACCCCAGGGTGCGGAGACGGAACATCATCCTCACCACGGTCGGCCTCGTGATCATCGCGGTGTTGGTCGGAATCTACCTGTGGAAGTTCGGGATGGAGATGCCCTGGAAGATCCAGGAGTGACCGGAAAATGGTCTGGGGGACTCGCTGACATGGGGTAATGTTTGCGATGCGCCGGGGCGATTAGCTCAGTGGGAGAGCGCTTCGTTCACACCGAAGAGGTCACTGGTTCGAAACCAGTATCGCCCACCCGGACCGAAGGCCCGGAGACTTGATGTCTCCGGGCCTTCGGCGTTCTCACGGCCCTCAGCGCATGCGGCCGAGGCTGTCGCGGAGCCTGCGGGCGTCACGCAGCCGCTGCTCGTAGGTCGCGCCGACGGCGAGGAGCAGCAGTCCGGCGAGCGCGGGCGGCAACCAGCGGGGGAGTGCGCCGACGACCTGCACGACGTACGGCGCGAGCTCGTGCAGCGCGTCGAGGGCGAGCACGGTGCCGCCGAGCACCAGCAGCGCCTGGAGGCGCAGCCGGGCGCCGGTGAGCGTGAGGGCCAGGGCCGCGAGGCCGAGCAGCAGTGGGCGCAGCCAGTGCTCGTCGCCCCAGGCGGCGAAGAGGCTCGGGAGCAGGGTCGCGGCGAGGCCGGGGCCGTACGCCGTCCAGGACGACGCCTCCGGGTCGCGGCGGCGGCGCAGCACACCGACGGCGAGCGCGGGGAGGGTCACCGGGAGGGTGTACGCCTCGGGGCTCGCGACGTCCGAGGCGTACAGCCGCACCCAGCCGGCCAGGACGAACAGCGCCGTCGCGAGATACCCGGCCGCGGGGCGTCGCTCGGCCCGCACCGCCGTGCCCGCGGCGATCACGCCGCAGAGCGCCAGCACCAGGGCGAGCGTCGGGCGGTCCCCGGCGGCGAGGCCGACCGCGAGCAGGCCCGCGGCGGCGGCCGTGAGCTCCATCGGGAGGGCGACGGGGTGCCGGCGGAGCCGGGCGGCGAGGAGAGCCACGGCGGCGGGGATGGCGAGCATCACCCACGCGGCCTGGTGGGGCGGGAGTTCGACCGCCCCTGCGATGGCACCGAGGAGGGCGGTCGCAAAGCCGGTGGCGGCGCAGGCGAGGACGGCCTGCACGGCGCGTCCGGCCCGTGTCGCGACCGCGGCGGCGGTGAAGGAGGCGGCCAGGGTGGCAAGGACCGCGAACGTGGCCGGGCGCGTGGCCAGGGACAGCAGCGCGACGCTGACGCCGCCTGCGAGGGCACAGCCGAGGCCGACGACAGGGCCCGCCGGGGCGTGCCGCGCGAGCCACGCGGGCCGCACGGTGAGGCCCAGCGCGGCGATGGTCAGGAACACGTGGAGCGCCGCTGTCACGGCGTACCCGAGATCGAGCGCGGGCGGCACCACGAGCAGGGCGGCCCACACGAGCCCGAGGGCCAGGGGAGCGGCGAGGTTACGCAGCCCGGGGCCGGGGACTACCGGGCCGCGGGAAGCCGGCCCCCAGGCGGGCTGGGCGGCTGAGGCCGGGCCGGTTGGCGTGGCCGGGCCAGGGTGCGTCTCCCCGGCGGGCTGGGAGGCTGCGGCCGGGCCGGAAGGCGAGGGCCCGGCGGCCGGGCCGGGGTGGCCCTCCGGGGTGGGCACGCCCTCGGGGCCGGTGGCGTCGCTCGCCCGGCCGGTGGGCGTGGCCGAGGGCTCGGCGGCGTACCCCTCCGGGGATGGGGCCACGGCTGTTCCGGCAGGCGGGGTGGGGCCCTCCGCCGCGGCCGGTCGATGCGCGGCCGTGCCGGCTGCGGCCTGCGGGGCGGTCCCGGCGGGCGCTGCGGGAGGCCCGGTGGGCGGGCCCTCTGCCGTGGGTGACCAGCGGGAGGCCGCCGTCAGCGTCGCTGCCACGATCAGCAGGACCAGTGGTGTCGCCGACAGGACAGACTCCGGGAGGTCCAGGCCCAGTGCCCCGCGGGCGTCGGTCTGCGTGCCCGACCAGATGGAGTCCAGGACCGTCAGCGGGCCCGCCAGGGTGAGGGCGACCAGGGGCAGCGCCGAAAGCGCCGCAGCGGCGTGGACCGCGGCCGACGCGCTGATCAGGCCCGGCTGCAGACGCCGCGGTATCCCCATCCGTACAAGCCCCGACAGGGCCACCGCACACAGCAGATACCCCAGCACCGACCACCTCTCCGGCACCCCTGCCCGAGCCACGCCGCCGACCGCGGCGATCGCCGCGAGGCCCGCTGCAACGGACGCGGCGGTAGCAGCCTCGGGCGACCGCGAAGCCGCGAACAGCGCCACGCCCGCCGCCGTGAGCAGCAGCACGGCCGGGGCCACCGCGGCGAGCGGCGTGGCCGCCGTCACCGACTGCGAGGCGCCGATCAGCAGCGCTGAGCCGCCCGCCGCCGCGGCACCGGTTGTGGCGATTCCCCGGAGACCCGCCCGATTCGCCGACAGCGCGACCACGACATCGAACGCGGCCGTCGCCAGCAGCGCCCACTCCATCGGCGGCGCGCCCGCGGAAGCGGTCAGCGCCCAGAGCACAAGCGGGAGTTGCGCGGTCAGCACGGCAACCGGCAGGGGCGTGCGCAGCCGGTCAAGCGAGAGACCGTACGCGGACCACAGCCCGGCGAGCGCGGCCGAAGCGACGGCCGTGTAGCCCAGCCCGCCGGTGTCCGGCAGCGCCACCCGGTGCAGGGCGTACGCGTCGAGCGCCATCAGGACCAGGCCGAGGCCCGCCACCGCCTCCGCCGTCGAGGCCAGCCCCCGGCGCAGCAGCAGGACCGGCGCGGAGAGTGCCGCGACCGTCACCGCGCCGAGCACCGCTGAGCGCCCGCCGATACCCAAGTGCCCCCAGCTGACCAGCGTGAATGCGATCGCCGCGATGGTCAGCAGAATCCCGCCGAGGGTGAGCAGCAGGTTCTGGACATTCGGCGGGGACGTCTCGGGCGGCGGCGCGCCGAGGGGCCGCGCGACCGGCGCCGGCCGTGCGGCGGGCTGTGACTGCCGTATCGAGGTGAGCAACCAGGCTCTGCGCGCCAGCAACTGGGCCCGGCGGGCATCCAGTTGGACCAGCTCGCGATCGAGGATCGCCAGTTCTTCGGCGGGTGGCGGAACGGTCTCCATGGTCGGAGTGTGGCCCGCGCCACACCGCACGGCATGGGTGCGGATACTCAGATCGCGGGTGAGTACGCCCCTGGGGGCGCAGACTTGGAGTATGGACTGGTGTCGCTACCGCTTCCGCAACGTGTGGGATCTGACCGCCGGGCCCGCGGCCGTGTACGAGGTGCTGGAACGGGCCGAGGAGTACCCCCGCTGGTGGCCGCAGGTTCGCGAGGTCACCGCGCTCGATGAGATCACCGGCACCGCGCGCTTCCGCTCCTTCCTCCCGTACGAACTGCTCGTCACCGCCCGCGCCCAGCGGCGCGACCCGGCGGCCGGGGTGCTCGAAGTGGGGATGAAGGGCGACCTGGAGGGCTGGGCGCGGTGGACGCTGACGGAGCGTGGCGGTGGCACCCGGGCGCTGTACGAACAGGAGGTGGAGGTGCGCAAGCCGCTGATGAGACGGCTGGCGCTGCCCTGCCGGCCGGTCTTCCGCGCCAATCACGCGGCGATGATGCGCGGGGGGCGGCGGGGTCTTGCCGCGTACCTCGGAGGAGTTTGAAGGAAACCTGCGGGGGCCTGTATGGTTCAGGTCGTTCCCGGGCGATTAGCTCAGTGGGAGAGCGCTTCGTTCACACCGAAGAGGTCACTGGTTCGAACCCAGTATCGCCCACCGGGAGAGGCCGGTCCGTCAATGACGGGCCGGCCTTCTTTTATGGGCCTCGGCTTTCATGGCCTCTTTTATGGCGTCGACGTGCACGCGTCAGGCGGCCGCGGGCAGTTCGGGCCGCAGCGGCCATGCGGGGTCCACCGCCTCCGGAGTGCCGCTACGGGCGAACCACGCCTGCAGGCCGCGCGCCTGAGCCGCGTGCCACACCGCCTGCAGGGTGTGCAGCTCCGCCGGCGAGAGGCGTTCCATCCGGGAGGCGAAACGGCGCCCCACCGCCCGGGTGACCTCCAGTGCCGCCGTCGCGTCCGCGGCCGCGTCATGCGCTCCGTCCAGCACGACCTCGTACTGCGTGCACAGATCGGTGAGCGTGCGGCGGCCCTTGCGGTACCGGTCCAGGTGCTTGTCCAGGACCCTCGGGTCCAGCACGCACAGCGGGACGTTCTCCAGATAGCGGCCGAGCGACGCGGCGCGGTGGCGGCGCAGTTCGCGGTCGAGGATGGTCAGGTCGAAGGGCGCGTTCATGACGACGAGCGGGCGGGCCGCGCCGCACTGCTCGGCCAGCGCCCTCGCTATCTCCTCCATCACCGGCGCCGGCCAGCGGCCGTTGCGCTGAAGATGTTCGTCGGTCAGCCCGTGCACCTCAGTGGCGCCCGGCGGCACGGGCACCCCCGGATTGACCAGCCAGCGAGTGACACGCGGCCGGCCTCCCGCCATGTCCTGGACGACGACGGCGGCCGAGACGATCCGGTCCTCCTCGACGTCGACTCCTGTGGTCTCTGTGTCAAATGCGGCCAGGGGGCCGTCATACCAGCGCGTCATCCCCGAACTCCTCGCACATGCCTGGCAGATGGCTTTGTCCCCCTGCCCGAATCGGTGATACCCGGGCTGTTTGCGCCGTACGCCGGGCGGTGACAACACAGATGGGGTGTACGGAAATTGACGCCCCGTCGCGGGGACAATGACCGGTACAGCCCGGAAGGCACGAGGAGCCATGGCGCTCGCGCAGCCCGAATCGGGAGGGCTGCTGCCGCAGCGGACAGCACCGCTGCGGGGCGCGCTCGCCACCACCGCCTGCATGGAGACACTTCAGGTGGGCTATCTGCACGCGGTCGCCGCCGCGGCCGGCTGTTCGTTGTCACAGCCGTTTCCGGACAACGGCATCGACTGGCATGTCAGCCACAGCTCGGCCGGTCACACAGTCGACGACGAGGTGACCATCAAGGTGCAGCTCAAGTGCACATACCAGATTCCCCCGCACCCGCCGGGTCCGGCCTTCTCCTTCACGCTCGACAACGACCACCTGGTGAAGCTGGCCCGTACCCCGGTCTCCGTGCACAAGATCCTGGTCGTGATGCTCGTCCCCCGGACACAGGACGAGTGGCTGCGGGCCAGTCACGACCGGCTCGATCTGCGGCACTGCTGTTACTGGACCAACCTGGCCGGCCACCCGGTGACGGGCAGGCGCAGGACCACCGTTCGGATCCCGACCTCGCGCATATTCGACGACCGGGCGCTCTGCGAGATCATGACCCGGGTCGGGGTGGGAGGGAGACCCTGATGCATCGGCCTTTCGACGAGTCTGTACGACCACATCCGACCGGTGATGTGCCAGGACCCTGGTACGGGGGCGGCGAGCTGGACCCCGCCCAGGTCGACCCCGTCGTCCTGGGCGCGCTGCTCGACCGGCACGGGTGGCGGCGTCGCGGGGGAGCGGCCGGGCGCTATGCGCGCTGGACGCCTCCGGGGCATGCGGCGGGCGGGACGAGTCTGCTTGTCCCCGAGAGCCTGTCCTTTCCCGACTGTGAGGATCTGCTGGGCGAGGCGCTGACCGCGCTCGCGCGCAGCGCGGCGCCGTCGGCCCGCGAGGTGCTCGTCGGGCTGACAGTGCCGAGCGACGAGATCAGGTGGTGGCGCGATGTCCCGCAGGGCCCTTCGGGCGCGGCGTCGTGGACCGTACAGGAACAACTGCGGGCGGCCGCCCGGCAGATGCTGATGGCCGCGGCGCTCGCGGCGCGCGGCCGCGCGGGCTACTACGGCGCGCGGCATCGGCGGCAGGCGCAGGCCGCACTGGAAGGAGTCCTGGTGGGACCCGCTCCCGGCGGGCGCAGCCTGACCGCGTTCGTGCCGGTGCAGACCGGCCGGGCCGTCGTGGTCCGGCTCTACCACGCGCTGCAGGCGGCCCGGGATGCCGCCGACTACCAGCGGGCGACCGGTGGGATGGAGGCCTTCGACGCGGCCGTCGAGGCCGGCGTGAGCCGGGAGCTCACGGAGGCGGTCATCGCGCTCGTACGCGGCGCGGAGGGCGCGCGGATCGCGCTGGAGTGGTCGCCTGCCGCGGGGGTGCCGCAGGGGTGCGCGCCGCGGAACGAGCCGGTGGAGTTCTCGCCCGGTGACCTGCCCGCGCTGCGCGAGGCGGGCGCGCGCTATCTGACGGACGAGCCCTCGGTGCCGGTCCGGATCACGGGCACGGTGGTCCGGATGCGCCGCTCGGGCCCGCGCGGGGCGGGGACAGTCCGGCTGCGGGTGCTGGCGGGGGCGGAGGTGCCGCACGTACGGGTGGCGCTGGACGAGGACGCGTACCGCACGGCGGGCCATGCGCACCTGGTCGGACTGCCGATCCGGGTGGTCGGACGGCTGGAGAGCCGTGGCGGCTTCCGGCGGCTGACAGACGCGTCGAACGTGGTGCCGGTGCAGGTGGATGACGCGGAGCGGGACAGGCTGATGAAGTCGCTGCAGGAGAATTTGGACTTCTTTGAGGAGGCGTGCCAGGGGGAGTGAGGGGGGAGCGGGTGCGGGTTGCCTGCGGCGCTGTTCCCCTACCCGCCCTCCCCCCCACGCCCCCTGCGGGCGTGGGTAGGACTCCCTTCCAGGCTGTATCGATGTGCGGCTCCGCCGCGTGGGAGGCCTGCCCCCAGACCCCGTACGCCCTTCGGGCGTTGACCTCAATTACCGGACGGGCTTGAGTCTTCCGCCGCCCGGCGGAAGACGAGCCCGTCCGGTGAGGCTTTCAAGCCTCTTGGGGGCCTCCCCCGCGGACGAAGTCCGGCGGATTTCGAGGCGTGGGGGGACCCCCACGCCCGCAGTGCGTACGCGGAGCCCCGGTACGGGAACAAACCGTTTCGCGGCGGACCCCACCGGCTCGGTACGATTCGTAGCGCGCGCAGTACGAATGCGGCGCACCCCTTCAGTCAGGAGAGACCGGTGTCAGACGTCCGTGTGATCATCCAACGCGATTCCGAGCGGGAAGAACGCGTGGTGACCACGGGCACCACGGCAGCCGAACTCTTCGCCGGCGAGCGCACCGTCGTCGCCGCCCGCGTCGCCGGTGAGCTCAGGGACCTCGCGTACGAGATCAAGGACGGCGAGGAGGTCGAGCCCGTCGAGATCTCCTCCGAGGACGGGCTGAACATCCTGCGCCACTCCACCGCGCACGTCATGGCGCAGGCCGTGCAGGAGCTCTTCCCCGAGGCCAAGCTCGGCATCGGCCCGCCGGTCAAGGACGGCTTCTACTACGACTTCGATGTCGAGAAGCCCTTCCACCCCGATGACCTCAAGGCCATCGAGAAGAAGATGCAGGAGATCCAGAAGCGGGGCCAGCGCTTCTCGCGGCGTGTCGTCACCGACGAGGCCGCCCGCGCGGAGCTCGCCGACGAGCCGTACAAACTGGAGCTGATCGGGATCAAGGGCTCCGCGTCCTCCGACGACGGCGCGGACGTCGAGGTCGGCGCGGGCGAGCTGACGATCTACGACAACCTTGACCCCAAGACCGGCGACCTGTGCTGGAAGGACCTCTGCCGCGGTCCGCACCTGCCCACCACCCGCAACATCCCGGCGTTCAAGCTGATGCGCAACGCCGCCGCGTACTGGCGCGGCAGCGAGAAGAACCCCATGCTGCAGCGCATCTACGGCACCGCGTGGCCCTCCAAGGAAGAGCTCAAGGCGCACCTCGAATTCCTCGCCGAGGCCGAGAAGCGCGACCACCGCAAGCTCGGCAGCGAGCTGGACCTCTTCTCGATCCCGGAGCAGATCGGCTCCGGCCTCGCCGTCTTCCACCCCAAGGGCGGCGTCGTACGCCGCGTCATGGAGGACTACTCCCGCAAGCGGCACGAGGAAGAGGGGTACGAGTTCGTCTACACCCCGCACGCCACCAAGGGGAAGCTCTTCGAGACCTCCGGCCACCTGGACTGGTACGCCGAGGGCATGTACCCGCCCATGCAGCTCGACGAGGGCACGGACTACTACCTCAAGCCCATGAACTGCCCGATGCACAACCTGATCTTCGACGCGCGCGGCCGGTCCTATCGTGAACTGCCGCTGCGCCTCTTCGAGTTCGGGACCGTGTACCGGTACGAGAAGTCGGGCGTCGTGCACGGCCTGACCCGGGCCCGCGGCTTCACCCAGGACGACGCGCACATCTACTGCACCAAGGAACAGATGGCGGACGAGCTCGACTCGACGCTCACCTTCGTGCTGAACCTGCTGCGCGACTACGGACTCACCGACTTCTATCTGGAGCTGTCCACCAAGGACCCGGAGAAGTTCGTCGGTTCGGACGAGGTCTGGGAGGAGGCCACCGAGACCCTGCGCAAGGTGGCCGAGAAGCAGGGCCTGCCGCTGGTCCCGGACCCGGGCGGCGCGGCGTTCTACGGGCCGAAGATCTCCGTGCAGGCGAAGGACGCCATCGGCCGCACCTGGCAGATGTCCACCGTCCAGCTGGACTTCAACCTGCCGGAGCGCTTCAACCTGGAGTACACCGGTCCGGACGGCTCCAAGCAGCGCCCTGTCATGATCCACCGCGCGCTGTTCGGCTCGATCGAGCGGTTCTTCGCGGTGCTGCTCGAGCACTACGCGGGCGCGTTCCCGGCCTGGCTCTCGCCGGTGCAGGCGGTCGGCATTCCGGTCGGAGACGCCCACGTTCCGTATCTGCAGGAGTTCGCCGCCGAGGCGAAGAAGAAGGGTCTGCGGGTCGAGGTCGACTCTTCCTCGGACCGGATGCAGAAGAAGATCAGGAACCAGCAGAAGTTGAAGGTCCCGTTCATGATCATCGTCGGCGACGACGACATGAACGCGGGCACGGTGTCCTTCCGCTACCGCGACGGTTCGCAGGAGAACGGGATTCCGCGCGACCTAGCCCTGGCGAAGCTCGTTGATGTGGTGGAGCGCCGGGTCCAGGTGTGACGTACGCCCTGCGTATGCGGGGGTGACCGCGGGATTCCGCGGTGCGACGCGCTGGCGAATCTCTGCTCCCCGCGCACGCGGGGATCGGTCCCCGGGAACATCAGTTTCCCGGGGACCTCTTCTCGTCCTCCCGCGCGAAGACCTGCAGCAGCCAGGACGAGAACGACCCCGTCACCGCGCCCAGCAGCGCCAGCCCGCAGCCCATCAGCACCACCGCGATGACCCGGCCGAGGGGGGTCACCGGCGTGACATCCCCGTATCCCACCGTGGTCAGTGTCGCGCAGGCCCACCACAGCGAGTCACCAAAAGTGCGGATGGTGGAGCCCGGGGCGGAGCGCTCCTGCTGGTAGACGGCGAGCGCGCTCGAGTAGCCGAGCAGTACCGCCGACATGCTCGCGTAAGCGATCACGCGCGCGTGCAGGCTCAGCCGCGGCTCGCCGCGCCGCCGCTGCACCGCGTTGTAGGCCCGCACCATGCGCACCGGCCGCAGCAGCGGCAGTACGACCACAACGGTGTCCAGCCAGTGGGTGCGCACGAAGCGCAGTCCCTCTCCGCTCAGCTTCAGCCGCACCGCGTAGTCGAGCGCGAACATCAGCCACATGAGCAGCGTCAGTACGAGGGCGAGGTTCCGCAGCACCGGGTCGGCGTCCTGCGCCAGCACGACCACCGTGTATCCGCCCAGGAAGAGCAGCGAGGCCACGAAGAGGGGCACCTCGATGCGCTGCTCCCAGCGCTGCTGCCGGTCGGCGGCATCGTTGACGTCCATCGGCCCAGCATCGCGGCCCCACTGTGCGTCTCAGCCCCGACGACACGCCGCGTACGGGCGAAGTCATATGCTGCACAACATGACGCTTGAGCCTGAGCAGCAGATCGGAGTGGGGACGCAGGACGCGTTCCAGCGCCTGTGGACGCCCCACCGCATGGCGTACATCCAGGGGGAGAACAAGCCGACCGGACCGGGGGCCGACGACGGCTGTCCCTTCTGCGCGATCCCCGCCATGTCGGACGAGGACGGTCTCGTCATCGCCCGCGGATCACGCGTCTACGCGGTGCTCAACCTCTACCCGTACAACGGCGGGCACTTGATGGTGGTCCCCTTCCGCCATGTCGCCGACTACACCGAGCTGGACGACGCGGAGACGGCCGAGCTCGCGACGTTCACCAAGCGCGCGATGACCGCGCTGCGCAAGGCCGCCGGCGCGCACGGCTTCAACATCGGCATGAACCAGGGCGCGGTCGCCGGCGCCGGCATCGCCGCGCATCTTCACCAGCACGTCGTGCCGAGATGGGGCGGGGACACCAACTTCATGCCGGTCGTCGGACACACCAAGGTGCTGCCCCAGCTCCTTGCCGATACGCGCAAGATGCTGGCAGAGGCCTGGCCCGCCTGAGGCGACGGGCCAGATCTCCGCTCACGCGTCGTAGACGTCGGCGTTGCGCGGCGTCGGGTCCTGTACGAAGCTGCTGACGACCATGGAGCGGTTCCCGAAGCGCTCGGTGTCCACGCCGTTCTCCTCGAGCACCTTCAGGGCCGCGGCGTGCGTCACCCGCAGCACGGGCGTGGCCGCGCGCATCGCGTCGTCCGCCATGAACCGGTGCCGCCAGGGCTTCTCCGCCCAGGCATGGCGCAGTCCGAAGGGCTCGGGCAGGACCAGCTTGCCGCCGAGGAAGTCCAGCAGCGGCGGGTACCAGGTGAAGGGCGCGCGCACCGCGAGGCGTACCACCTCGGGAGTCTCCACCAGCGGCAGCTGCCGGTCGACGGTCTCCCAGAAGCGGATCGTCTTGTTCACGGTCACGGTCTTGGGCGCGGGCTTCGTGGTGAACAGGGAGTGCACCGGGCCGAGGGCGTGCCCGGTCACCTCGATGCGCAGCGTCTCGTGGAGCACGGTGACGGTGATCATCATGGTGATCACCAACTGGCCGTCCCAGAGCGTGAACTGGACGCCGAGATAGTGGCGGTTGCCGCCGCCGAACTGCTGGTGGTTGCAGATCCGCTGTATCTCGTGGCCCTTGACCTGGAAGGCTTCCACGTCCTGGCCGTCCGGCCGGGCCACCTCCGCGGCGTTCTCACCGACCGGAGCCACGATCCAGTGCTTGACGGACGGGGTGGGGAAGCCGCCGGAGTTCAGCGGGCCGCGCTCCAGCATCTTGAGCTTGTCGTGGACCACCCGGATCACGTCCCAGCTGCGGAACTGGTTGATGTCCCTGCCCGGCTCCTTGGAGACCAGGTCCTCGGCCATCTGCCAGCTGCCCCAGCGGGTGCCCATCCCGAGTATGCCCTTGGGGCCCGCGTAGAAGACCGAGTTGGACTGCTGCTCGGCGGTGAGCTTGTGCAGACCCTGGCGCAGTTGCTCGCGCGCGGTCTCATTGGGGTGGCCCGGCACCGCCTCGGGCACCTTGGCGCCGATGCCGCCGCCCGCGAGCAGGGAATCCCAGCGGGCGCGCATGTCCTTCGCCGTGGACTCGCAGATCCGCTTGGCCAGCACCCAGCCGATGACCGGGGCGACGATCATGCCGCGTATGTAGTACCCCCAGATTCCGCCCAGCGGCAGCATGATCAGGAAGATCGCGGCCAGGCCGCCGATGCCGACCAGCAGCATCGTGCCCAGCGCACCGGCACCCTTGTTCTGCGCGCCCGCAATCGTCCGGCGCAGCTGGAAGACGATCAGCCACAGCAGCAGCCCGGGCAGGAACAGCAGTCCGAACACCGCCATGACGGCGGTGAGCCTGGTGTCCCGCTCCTTACGGATACGGGTGGCGGCCAGGCAGTGCTCGACCACCGACTGCGGCTCCGTGCCGAAGGACTGGATCAGCGCCTTGCGCGCGCCTCCGAGCGTCCTCATCTGTACGGCCCGCGAGAAGGCCTCGCCCAGATTCGGCTCGAAGAGCGAGAACTTGCCCTTCTTCACCTCGGACTTGTGCCACTCGCTGTTGGCCTTGAGGATCTCGGCGACTGGTCCGTCGCGGTACGCGGCCGAGGCGAGCGCATGCGTCGCCGCCGTCTGCCCGGCCGCGCCCAGGAGCGGGACCTGAGCCCCCGGAGTGAAGTCGAAACCGTTGTTCGCCACTACCGCCCCCATCGCCGCAAGCATTCGCACTGCGGCCTGTTCCCAACTACCTCGCCCCGCACACCTTCTGAGCTGGGGCACCACAGCGTATCGGGGGCGGGCCGTCCGCGTCAGTGGGCGATGAAATGCCGCCCGCCACAGGGCGATCGGGCGGGCGGCATCCTCAACTACGACCCGTTTCCGGCCTGTTCGCGGAGCTTCTCGGCCAATTGTGATGGCATCGCTTCATGACGCGCGTACGAGCGGCTGAACTGCCCGGTCCCGTGCGAGATGGACCGCAGATCGACCGCGTACCGCCCGATCTCGATCTCCGGCACCTCTGCCCGTACGAGCGTGCGAGACCCGGCTGTCTGCTCGGTGCCGACCACCCGGCCGCGCCGCCCCGACAGATCGCTCATCACCGGACCCACATACTCGTCCGACACCAGCACCCGCACCTCGGCCACCGGCTCCAGCAGATTGATACGCGCGTCCCCGGCGGCCTCGCGCAGCGCCAGCGCGCCCGCCGTCTGGAAGGCCGCGTCGGAGGAGTCCACCGAGTGCGCCTTGCCGTCCAGCAGCGTGATCCGTACGTCGACGAGGGGATACCCGGCCACGACGCCGCGCGCCGCCTGGGCGCGTACGCCCTTCTCCACCGACGGGATGAACTGCCGCGGCACCGCGCCGCCGACGACCTTGTCGACGAACTCGATGCCGGACCCCGCGGGCAGCGGATCCACCTCGATCTCGCAGATCGCGTACTGGCCGTGGCCGCCGGACTGCTTCACATGACGGCCGCGGCCCGCCGACGCCTCGCCGAAGGTCTCCCGCAGCGAAACCTTGTACGGCACCACGTCGACCTGTACGCCGTACCGGCTGCGCAACCGCTCCAGCGCGACATCGGCGTGCGCCTCGCCCATGCACCACAGCACCACCTGGTGCGTGGCCTGGTTCTGCTCGAGCCGCATCGTCGGATCCTCGGCGACCAGCCGCGAAAGCCCCTGGGAGAGCTTGTCCTCGTCCGCCTTGCTGTGCGCCTGGATCGCGATCGGCAGCAGCGGGTCGGGCATCGTCCAGGGCTCCATCAGCAGCGGATCGTTCTTCCCTGAGAGCGTGTCCCCGGTCTCGGCGCGGCCCAGCTTCGCGACACAGGCGAGGTCACCGGCGATGACCTTGCCCAGCGGCCGCTGCTGCTTGCCGAAGGGCGCGGAGAGCGCGCCGATCCGCTCGTCGACGTCGTGGTCCTCGTGACCGCGGTCGGCGAGGCCGTGCCCCGACACATGCACCGTCTCGTCGGGTCGCAGAGTGCCGGAGAAGACCCGGACGAGAGATATCCGGCCGACATACGGGTCGGAGGCGGTCTTGACCACCTCGGCCACCAGCGGCCCGTCCGGGTCGCAGGTGATCTGCGGGCGCGCCGCGCCCTGCGGGGTGGTGACGTCCGGCGCCGCCGGCTCCAGCGGGGTCGGGAAGCCGCCGGTGATCAGCTCAAGGAGTTCGACCGTGCCGAGCCCCTGTTTTGCGTCCTCGGGCGCGGGGGCGGCCGCCAGCACCGGATGGAAGGTGCCGCGGGCGACGGCCTTCTCCAGGTCCTCGATCAGCGTGTCGAGGTCGATCTCCGCGCCGCTGAGATAGCGGTCCATGAGCGTCTCGTCCTCGCTCTCGGAGATGATCCCCTCGATCAGCCGGCCGCGGGCCTCCTCGATCAGCGCCGTCTGCCGGGGATCGGGCGGGATCTCCTTCCGCTCGCCGGAGGAGTAGTCGAAGATCTTCTGGGAGAGCAGTCCCACCAGACCGGTGACCGGCGCATGGCCGTCGGGATTCTGCGCTCCGTACTGCGGCAGATACAGCGGCAGTACGGCATCGGGGTCGTCACCACCGAAAATGCTCCCGCAGACCCGGTTCAGCTCCTCGAAATCGGTGCGTGCGGTCTCCAGATGCGTGACCACGATCGCGCGCGGCATTCCGACCGCCGCGCACTCCTCCCACACCGTGCGGGTCGCACCAGCGATCGCGTCGGCCTCCTGCGCCGCCGACACAACGAAAAGGGCCGCGTCCGCGGCTCGCAGACCGGCCCTGAGCTCCCCGACGAAGTCGGCATATCCGGGAGTGTCCAGCAGATTGATTTTGTACCCGCCCCATTCGACGGGGACCAGCGAGAGCTGTACGGAACGTTGCTGCCGGTGCTCGATCTCGTCGTAGTCGGAGACCGTCCCGCCGTCCTCGACCCGGCCCGCCCGGTTGACCGCTCCCGCGGTCAGCGCGAGGGCCTCGATCAACGTCGTCTTTCCCGATCCGCTGTGGCCGACCAGCACCACATTCCGTACGGATGCGGGCTGGTCGGCCGTAGCTGCCCTGCCGGCGGCTCCGGGGTGTGAGTTCGCCTTGTCGCCCATGATCTTGCCTCCCGATCGATTGCCCGGTGAGGAGAGAGGAGAGGGGCCGCGGGCGCGGGGAGCCATGAGGGAGGTCCCGGACGTCGTCCGGGGGCAGCTCCGGGGATGCCCGCGGTCGTCTTTCGAGCTTTCCACTCCCGTCACGGTGCGTCCATACGTCGTACGTGACCGCAGGAGACGGGTGCGCGGCGCTGGAGCGTGTCGGTCCTGGCTACGATGGGCCAGCCGGTGGCCAATGGGGCCATGCGGCCCACCGACCCTCGGGAAGGCCATGCTGAACAAGTACGCGCGTGCATTCTTCACGCGTGTCCTCACACCGTTCGCCGCTTTTCTGCTCCGACGAGGGGTGAGCCCCGACGCGGTCACCCTCGTGGGCACGGCCGGAGTGATGGCGGGTGCGCTGGTTTTCTTCCCCCGGGGAGAGTTCTTCTGGGGCACGATCGTCATCACGTTGTTCGTCTTCTCGGACCTCGTCGACGGCAATATGGCGCGGCAGGCGGGGATTTCCAGCCGCTGGGGCGCATTCCTGGACTCGACCCTCGACCGGGTCGCCGACAGTGCGGTGTTCGCCGGATTCGCGCTCTGGTACGCGGGCAGCGGAAACGACAATGTGCTGTGCGCCGTCGCCATTTTCTGCCTGGCGAGCGGCCAGGTCGTCTCGTACACCAAGGCGCGTGGCGAAGCGATCGGCCTGCCGGTCGCGGTGAACGGTCTCGTCGAGCGGGCCGAGCGGCTGGTGATCTCCCTGGTCGCCGCCGGACTCGCGGGACTGCATGACTTCGGGGTGCCCGGGATCGACGTACTGCTGCCGATCGCGCTGTGGATCGTCGCCGTCGGCAGCCTGGTGACACTTGGACAGCGGGTCGTGACCGTACGACGGGAGGCCGCGGAGGCCGATGGCGCCGGGGCGCAGGGGAACGAGGCTGAGGCGACGTGATGCGGGACCGGCTGACCGACGGGCTGTACGGACTCGGCTGGAGCACGGTCAAAAAGCTGCCGGAGCCGGCCGCCGCCGCGCTCGGCCGGACCATCGCGGACACCGCGTGGAAACGGCGTGGCAAGAGCGTGCTGCGGCTGGAGTCCAACCTCGCCCGGGTGGTGCCCGACGCGAGCCCGGAGCGCCTCGCCGAGCTCTCGAAGGCCGGTATGCGCTCGTACATGCGGTACTGGATGGAGTCCTTCCGGCTGCCCACGTGGAGCGCCGAGCACGTCAAGCACAGCGTGCAGATCAAGGACGTCCACCATCTGAAGGACGGGCTCGCGTCGGGACGCGGCGTGGTCATCGCGCTGCCGCACCTGGCGAACTGGGACCTCGCGGGCGTGTGGGCCACCCGGGTCCTGGGCCTCCCGTTCACCACCGTCGCCGAACGCCTCAAGCCCGAAACGCTCTATGACCGGTTCGTGGCCTACCGCGAAAGCCTCGGCATGGAGGTGTTGCCCCACAGCGGAGGCGCTGCCTTCGGCACGCTGGCCCGGCGGCTGCGCTCCGGCGGCCTGGTCTGCCTGGTCGCCGACCGTGATCTGTCGGCCTCTGGCATCGAGGTGAAGTATTTCGGTGAGACGGCACGGATGCCGGCCGGACCGGCGTTGCTGGCCCAGCAGACCGGCGCGCTGCTGATGCCGGTGACGCTGTGGTACGACGAAGCTCCGGTCATGCGCGGGCGGATCCACGCACCGCTCGAGGTACCCGAGACAGGTACCCGGGCCGAGAAGACGTCCTCCATGACACAGGCGCTGGCCGATGCCTTCGCCACGGGAATCACCGAGCACCCGGAGGACTGGCACATGCTGCAGCGGCTGTGGCTCACCGACCTCGAGGAGCGGCCGCTGTGAAGATCGGCATCGTCTGCCCGTACTCCTGGGATGTGCCGGGCGGCGTCCAATTCCACATCAGGGACCTTGCGGAGCACCTGATCCGGCTCGGCCACGAGGTGTCGGTCCTTGCCCCGGCGGACGACGAGACACCGCTGCCGCCGTACGTCGTCTCGGCCGGCCGGGCGGTTCCGGTCCCGTACAACGGCTCGGTCGCCCGGCTCAACTTCGGCTTCCTGTCGGCCGCGCGGGTCCGGCGCTGGCTGCACGACGGCACGTTCGACGTGATCCACATCCATGAGCCGGCCTCGCCGTCGCTCGGGCTGCTGAGCTGCTGGGCGGCGCAGGGGCCGATCGTCGCGACGTTCCACACGTCGAATCCGCGCTCGCGCGCGATGATCGCCGCGTATCCGATCCTGCAGCCCGCGCTGGAGAAGATCAGCGCCCGGATCGCGGTCAGCGAATACGCCCGCCGGACGCTCGTGGAGCACTTGGGCGGCGACGCGGTCGTCATCCCGAACGGCGTCGACGTCGGCTTCTTCGACAAGGCCGAGCCGAAGGCGGAGTGGCAGGGCAACACGATCGGCTTCATAGGGCGCATCGACGAGCCCCGCAAGGGGCTGCCGGTGCTGATGGCGGCCTTCCCGAAGATCGTCGCGGCCTGCCCGGACGTGAGGCTGCTGGTCGCGGGGCGCGGCGACGAGGAGGAGGCGGTCGCCTCGCTCCCGAAGGAGATGCGCTCGCGGGTCGAATTCCTCGGCATGGTCAGCGACGAGGACAAGGCGCGGCTGCTGCGCAGCATCGATGTGTACGTCGCGCCCAACACCGGGGGTGAGAGCTTCGGCATCATCCTGGTCGAGGCGATGTCGGCGGGCGCGCCGGTGCTCGCCTCCGACCTGGACGCGTTCGCGCAGGTCCTGGACCAGGGCGCGGCGGGCGAGCTGTTCGCCAACGAGGACGCCGACGAGCTGGCGGCGGCGGCGGTAGGGCTGCTGGGGGACCCGGAGCGGCGGGCGGAGCTGCGGGAGCGGGGAAGCGCGCATGTGCGGCGCTTCGACTGGTCGACGGTGGGGGCGGACATCCTGTCGGTGTACGAGACGGTGACGCACGGCGCGGCGGCGGTGGCGGCGGACGAGAGATCAGGATTCCGCTCGAGGTTCGGCCTGGCGCGCGACTGAGCTCGCGCTTCGGGACGGGCTGCGCGTGGGCCCAGCGCCTGCGGGGGTCGGGGCGGAGCCCGGTCAGGGATGAATGTTCAGCCTCGTGGGGGTCCCCCCGGACGAAGCCCGGGGGGAGACTGAGGCGCGAGGTCCGGCGCGGAGCCCCGGTTCGGGGCGGGGTACCTCCCACGGCCGCCAGGCCGTAGGGGGGGAGGGCGGGGCGGGGGACGACACCGACGGCGTAGCCTTGCCGCCCGTGACCGTAACCCTCATCTGGATCGTCGTCGCCCTCGTCGCGATCGGCCTGTATCTGAGCTGGACCGCCGGCCGGCTCGACCGGCTGCACTCCCGTATCGACGCCTCCCGCGCAGCGCTCGACGCCCAACTCCTGCGCCGCGCCTCGGTCACCCAGGAACTCGCCACCTCCGGCGTGCTCGATCCGGCCGCGTCGATCGTGCTGTACGAGGCCGCGCACGCCGCCCGCCAGGCGGAGGAAGAACAGCGTGAGGTCGCCGAGAGCGAGCTCAGCGCGGCGCTGCGGGCCGTCTTCGGGGAGGTGGCGCAGGTCGAGGCCGTTCGCGAGGTGCCGGGCGGCGAGGACGCGGCGGAAGAGCTCGCGCAGGCCGTGCGCCGGGTCCCGATGGCGCGCCGGTTCCACAACGACTCGGTACGCGCGGCGCGCGCCCTGCGCCGCCACCGCAAGGTCCGCTGGTTCCGCCTGGCCGGGCACGCGCCCTTCCCGCTGGCCTTCGAGATGGACGACGAGCCGCCCACCGCCCTCGCCGACCGCCCCGGCACCTGACCGCCGGGCTCCGTCGCGCCTGCCCATCGGCACTGAGCCCTCGACGGCGCCTGCCCATCGGTACTGAGCCCTCGCGCCGACCTTCGGCACCGTGCAGAACGATCCACCGGCTGTTCATTGGCCCTTGCTGTGGACTGGTCCATGGATGTTCCATGCGGGAACGCACTACAACGTCGTCATCGAGTGAGGTCCCTCCGTGTCCAGCACCCTCCCCACCACCCCGCAGGCTCCCGAGACCGGCACCGCCCGCGTCAAGCGCGGCATGGCCGAGCAGCTCAAGGGCGGTGTGATCATGGATGTGGTCAACGCCGAGCAGGCGAAGATCGCCGAGGACGCGGGCGCCGTGGCCGTCATGGCCCTGGAGCGGGTCCCCGCCGACATCCGCAAGGACGGCGGCGTTGCCCGGATGTCCGACCCGACCATGATCGAAGAGATCATCGAGGCCGTCTCCATCCCGGTCATGGCCAAGTCCCGTATCGGTCACTTCGTCGAGGCCCAGGTCCTCCAGTCGCTGGGCGTCGACTACATCGACGAGTCCGAGGTGCTGACCCCGGCCGACGAGGTCAACCACAGCGACAAGTGGGCTTTCACGACTCCCTTCGTATGCGGTGCCACCAACCTCGGTGAGGCGCTGCGCCGTATCGTCGAGGGCGCGGCCATGATCCGCTCCAAGGGCGAGGCCGGCACCGGCAACGTCGTCGAGGCTGTCCGTCACCTGCGCCAGATCAAGAACGAGATCGCCAGGCTCCGCGGCTTCGACAACAACGAGCTGTACGCCGCCGCCAAGGAGCTGCGCGCTCCGTACGAGCTCGTCAAGGAGGTCGCCGAGCTCGGCAAGCTGCCGGTCGTGCTGTTCTCCGCCGGTGGTGTGGCCACCCCGGCCGACGCCGCTCTGATGCGCCAGCTCGGCGCCGAGGGTGTCTTCGTCGGCTCCGGCATCTTCAAGTCGGGCGACCCGGCCAAGCGCGCCGCGGCCATCGTGAAGGCCACCACCTTCTACGACGACCCCAAGATCATCGCGGACGCCTCCCGCAACCTCGGCGAGGCCATGGTCGGCATCAACTGCGACACCCTCCCCGAGGCCGAGCGCTACGCGAACCGGGGCTGGTAATGACCACTCCCGGCACCCCTGTCATCGGGGTTCTCGCCCTGCAGGGCGATGTACGGGAACACCTGATCGCCCTGGCCTCGGCTGACGCCGTGGCCAGGCCGGTCCGGCGCCCCGAGGAGCTCGCCGAGGTCGACGGCCTCGTCATCCCCGGCGGCGAGTCCACCACCATGTCCAAGCTCGCGGTGCTGTTCGGCATGATGGAGCCGCTGCGCGAGCGGATCGCGGCGGGCCTGCCCGTCTACGGAACCTGCGCGGGCCTGATCATGCTCGCCGACAAGATCCTCGACCCGCGTTCGGGCCAGGAGACGCTCGGCGGCATCGACATGATCGTCCGCCGCAACGCCTTCGGCCGGCAGAACGAGTCCTTCGAGGCGGCCGTCGAGGTCGCCGGCGTGACCGATGGGCCCGTCGACGGCGTCTTCATCCGCGCCCCCTGGGTGGAGTCGGTGGGCGCCGAGGTCGAGGTGCTCGCCGAGCACGAAGGACACATCGTCGCCGTAAGGCAGGGCCATGCCCTCGCCACCTCCTTCCATCCGGAACTCACCGGTGACCACCGGGTGCACGGCCTCTTCGTGGACATGGTGCGCTCCGCCCGGTGAGGTGATCCCGGTAGGATCTCTGCCGAACGCAGCAGCAGTGGGTTACGCGAAGGAGACAGGCAGATGTCCGGCCACTCTAAATGGGCTACGACGAAGCACAAGAAGGCCGTGATCGATGCCAAACGCGGCAAGCTCTTCGCGAAGCTGATCAAGAACGTCGAGGTCGCCGCCCGCACCGGCGGAGCCGACCCCGAGGGCAACCCGACGCTCGTCGACGCCATCCAGAAGGCGAAGAAGAGTTCTGTCCCCAACAAGAACATCGACTCCGCGGTCAAGCGCGGCGCCGGTCTCGAGGCGGGCGGCGTCGACTACCAGACGATCATGTACGAGGGTTACGGCCCGAACGGCGTCGCGGTGCTCATCGAGTGCCTCACCGACAACCGCAACCGCGCGGCCTCCGACGTACGCGTCGCGATGACCCGCAACGGCGGCTCGATGGCCGACCCGGGCTCCGTCTCGTACCTCTTCAACCGCAAGGGCGTCGTGATCGTCCCCAAGGGCGAGCTGACCGAGGACGACGTCCTCGGCGCGGTCCTTGACGCCGGTGCCGAAGAGGTGAACGACCTGGGTGAGTCGTACGAGGTCGTCAGCGAGGCCACCGACATGGTCGCGGTCCGCACCGCGCTCCAGCAGGCGGGCATCGACTACGACTCGGCCGAGGCCAACTTCCTTCCCACGATGCAGGTCGAGCTCGACGAAGAGGGCGCGCGGAAGATCTTCAAGCTGATCGACGCGCTGGAGGACAGCGACGACGTGCAGAACGTCTTCGCCAACTTCGACGTGTCGGACGAGGTCATGGAGAAGGTCGACGCCTGAACAGGCAGGCCCCTTTCTGCGGCTGAACCTCCCCTGGCCCTTGCGGGCTGGTTGGTATCCCCGGCCGCTCTCGCGAAGTTGGTTGCTCGCCGCGGGGGTTGCTCGACCGATGGTTGTGCACGACAGCGGTCCACGGGCCGACGGGACATAGGCCCGTCGGCCCGTCGCTTTGTCAGTGGCAGCCGATAGCCTGCACAAACAGGCGATCTAAGGAGGGGGCGCACGATGCGGGTACTGGGCGTGGACCCAGGACTGACCCGGTGCGGCGTCGGCGTGGTCGAGGGCCTCGCCGGCCGCCCCCTCACGATGCTCGGCGTCGGCGTGGTGCGCACACCGGCCGACGCCGATCTCGGCACCAGGCTGGTCGCCATCGAGCAGGGCATCGAGCAGTGGCTCGACGAGTACCGGCCCGAATTCGTCGCCGTGGAGCGGGTGTTCAGCCAGCACAATGTGCGTACGGTCATGGGCACCGCACAGGCCAGCGCGGTCGCCATGCTCTGCGCCGCCCGCCGAGGCATCCCCGTCGCACTGCACACCCCCAGCGAAGTCAAGGCCGCCGTCACCGGCAGCGGCCGGGCCGACAAGGCGCAGGTCGGGGCGATGGTGACCCGGCTGCTGCGGCTCGACGCCCCGCCCAAGCCGGCCGACGCGGCGGACGCCCTCGCCCTCGCCATCTGTCACATCTGGCGCGCCCCCGCGCAAAACCGCCTCCAGCAAGCCGTCGCACTGCACGCATCGAAAGGCCGTACCGCATGATCGCCTTTGTGAGCGGCCCGGTAGCCGCCCTCGCCCCCACCACCGCGGTCATCGAGGTCGGCGGCGTCGGCATGGCCGTCCAGTGCACGCCGAACACCCTCTCCGAGCTCCGCGTCGGCAAGGAGGCCAAGCTCGCCACGTCCCTCGTCGTGCGGGAGGACTCGCTCACGCTCTACGGCTTCGCGGACGACGACGAGCGCCGGGTCTTCGAGCTGCTGCAGACCGCGAGCGGGGTCGGGCCCCGGCTGGCCCAGGCAATGCTCGCCGTGCACACCCCCGACGCCCTGCGCGTCGCTGTCGCGACCGGCGACGAGAAGGCGTTGACCGCGGTCCCCGGCATCGGCAAGAAGGGCGCGCAGAAGCTGCTGCTCGAGCTGAAGGACCGGCTCGGCGAACCGGTCGGCGCGCACATCGGCAGGCAGGGCATCGGCTCCGCGGTCTCCGCCTCCTGGCGCGACCAGCTGCATGCCGCGCTGATCGGCCTCGGCTACGCCACCCGCGAGGCCGACGAGGCGGTCGCCGCGGTCGCTCCGCAGGCCGAGGCCGCCGAGAGCACACCGCATGTGGGGCAGCTCCTCAAGGCCGCCCTCCAGAGCCTGAACCGCACCCGCTGAACCGCACCCTCTGACCCCCTCTGACCCCGCTTATGCTCCGACCGCTCCGACCGCCGAACTCGCGAGGCAATCGACTGTGAACTGGGACGACACCGCACCGCCGACCGACGACATCGACGCCGAGCGGCTCGTCGGCGGGTCTGCCGACGGCGAGGACCAGGCGGTCGAGTCGGCGCTGCGGCCGAAGTCGCTGGACGAGTTCGTCGGCCAGGAGCGGGTCCGCGAGCAGCTGGACCTCGTCCTCAAAGCGGCCCTCGCGCGTGGTGGCACCGCCGACCACGTCCTGCTCTCCGGCGCTCCCGGTCTCGGCAAGACCACACTCTCCCTGATCATCGCGGCGGAGATGAACGCCCCGATCCGCATCACCTCCGGCCCCGCCATCCAGCACGCCGGCGACCTGGCCGCGATCCTGTCCTCCCTCCAGGAGGGCGAGGTGCTCTTCCTCGACGAGATCCACCGGATGTCCCGGCCCGCCGAGGAGATGCTCTACATGGCCATGGAGGACTTCCGGGTCGATGTGATCGTCGGCAAGGGCCCGGGGGCCACCGCCATCCCGCTCGAACTTCCCCCCTTCACCCTGGTCGGCGCCACCACCCGGGCCGGGCTGCTGCCGCCCCCGCTGCGCGACCGCTTCGGCTTCACCGCGCACATGGAGTTCTACGACCCCGCCGAGCTGGAGCGCGTCATCCACCGCTCAGCCCAGCTCCTCGATGTCGACATAGATGCCGACGGCGCCGCCGAGATCGCGGGCCGCTCCCGCGGCACGCCCCGTATCGCCAACCGTCTGCTGCGCCGCGTCCGCGACTACGCCCAGGTCAAGCTGGACGGCCTGATCACCCGCGAGGTGGCCGCCGCGGCCCTCAAGGTGTACGAGGTCGACGCCCGCGGGCTCGACCGTCTCGACCGTGCCGTGCTCCAGGCGCTGCTCGGGCTTTTCGGTGGCGGACCGGTGGGTCTGTCCACCCTCGCGGTGGCCGTCGGGGAGGAGCGCGAGACGGTCGAGGAGGTCGCCGAGCCGTTCCTGGTACGGGAGGGGCTGCTGGCCAGGACCCCGCGCGGCCGGGTCGCCACCCCTGCCGCCTGGGCCCACCTGGGACTCGTACCTCCGCAGCAGGCCCCCGGCGCAAGCGGACAACGGGGCCTGTTCGGGGCGTGACGGCGCGGAGTCTCGCGGGGCCAGGAACCACGGTGGGATGCTGGGCGTTGTTCCAATGATGCGGACTCGCTTAGACTCCGCCGATGCCGCCCTTACAGGTCGGCGTATCCACCCCCGTAGATAAGGCCGCCTCGTCAGTGCGGTCGTGCGAAGGAAGTTCCGTCCCGTGAGTCTCGTGACCCTCCTCCCCTTCATTGTGCTCATCGGGGCCATGTTCCTGATGACCCGGTCGGCCAAGAAGAAGCAGCAGCAGGCTGCCCAGATGCGTGACCAGATGCAGCCGGGCGCCGGCGTCCGGACGATCGGGGGCATGTACGCCACCGTCAAGGAGCTTCACGACGACACCGTCCTCCTTGAGGTGGCCCCCGGCGTCCACGCCGTATTCGCCAAGAACTCCATCGGTGCGGTCCTCAGTGACGAGGAGTACAACCGCATCGTGCACGGCGACGGCCACCACAAGGTCGACGGTCCCGTCGTGCCGGACGACGCTTCCTCGCTGACCGGGACCGGCGACTCCGACTCCTCGGACGACGCCAAGATCGACCTCGGCAAGAAGCCCGAGGCTCCCGCGGCCGACGCCGCCGAGCCGAAGGACGCCGTGCAGCCCAAGGACGCCGCCGAGCCGAAGGACGCTGCGGAGCCCAAGGACGACGCCGAGCCGAAGGACGCTGCGGAGCCCAAGGACGACGCGGAGCCCAAGGACGGCAAGGCCGACGGCGAGACCGACGCGAAGTAGCCATGCGAGGGGACCGCAGGGGCACCCACCGGTGTCCGGCGGTCCCTCGGTCGTGTTGATTTCTGCGGGGACAGGTCCCCACAACACTTCGTGGCCGCCCTGGCGCACACCCGGCGCGGGACGGTTGGACAGGGAGAATCGAGAAGGTGGCAGCACCGAATAGGGGCCGAAGGCCCGCGGGGGCTCAGAGCAGGCCGGGGCGCGCCCTGGTACTGATTCTGATCGCCATGGTCGCGCTCACGGGCGGGATGTTCTTTGCGGGTCAGCTCACGCCGCGTCTGGGCATCGACCTGGCGGGCGGTACGACCATCACGCTCCAGGCGAAGAATCAGCCCGGCCAAGAGAACGCCATCAACGAGACCAACATGAACACCGCGGTCGGCATCATCGAGCGCCGTGTCAATGGTCTTGGCGTCTCCGAGGCCGAGGTCCAGACTCAGGGCGAGCGCAACATCATCGTCAACATTCCCAAGGGGACGAATTCCAAGCAGGCCCGGGAACAGGTCGGCACCACTGCTCAGCTCTTCTTCCGGCCGGTGCTGACCGTTGCACCCGGCGGCCCCACCTCCCCGCAGCCCGCCCCGAGCCCCTCGGCATCGGACAAGGCCAAGGACGGCAAGCCGGCGGCCAACCCGCCGTCCGGTTCCCCTTCACCGACTGCGACCACGCAGGGCCGCGCGGTGACCGGCGCTCTGAAGGCGCCGACGCCCACGCCGGCCGCCTCCGACCCGGGCAAGCCGAAGCCCTCCGGGACCCCGAAGCCGCCCCCCTCGGGCGGTACGGCGGCCACCGACAAGCTGCAGAAGGCGTTCCTGGCCCTCGACTGCACGAACAAGAAGGCCCGCGTCGCGGCCGGTGAGAACGTCAAGCCCAGCGAGCCCGCCATCGGCTGCGGCCAGAACTCGGCCGGCGAGTGGGAGAAGTACGTCCTCGGTCCGGCCGAGGTCGACGGCAAGGACGTCGCCGACGCCAAGGGCCAGCTGGACCAGCAGCGTGGCATGTGGATCGTCACGATGGACTTCACCAACAGCGGTGCGAAGAAGTTCCAGAAGATCACCGGCAGGCTCTCGCAGCAGCAGGCTCCGATGAACCAGTTCGCCATCGTCCTCGACGGCGAAGTGGTCTCCGCGCCCTCGGTGCGCACAGCGCTGAGCGCCAACGCCGAGATCTCCGGAAACTTCACCCAGGAGTCCGCGCAGGACCTGGGCAACATCCTGTCGTACGGCGCGCTCCCGCTCTCTTTCGAGGAGCAGAGCGTCACCACCGTCACCGCCGCGCTCGGCGGCGAGCAGCTCAAGGCGGGTCTGATCGCCGGTGCGATCGGCCTCGCGCTGGTCATCATCTACCTGGTGGCGTACTACCGCGGCCTGGCCCTGATCGCGATCCTCAGCCTCATGGTCTCCGCGGTCCTGACGTACACGATCATGGCGCTGCTCGGCCCGGCCATCGGCTTCGCGCTGAACCTGCCGGCGGTCTGCGGTGCGATCGTCGCGATCGGTATCACGGCCGACTCGTTCATCGTGTACTTCGAACGCATCCGGGACGAGATCCGCGAGGGCCGTACGCTGCGGCCCGCAGTCGAGCGCGCCTGGCCGCGCGCCCGGCGCACCATCATGGTCTCCGACTTCGTGTCGTTCCTGGCCGCCGCGGTGCTGTTCGTCGTCACCGTCGGCAAGGTCCAGGGCTTCGCGTTCACCCTGGGTCTGACCACCGTGCTCGACGTGGTCGTGGTGTTCCTCTTCACCAAGCCGGTGATGACGCTCCTCGCCCGCAGGAAGTTCTTCGCGGACGGTCACCCGTGGTCCGGACTGGACCCGAAGCGGCTCGGCGCCAAGCCCCCGCTGCGCCGCTCCCGCCGCGCCTCCGCCCCCACCGACCCGAAGGAGGCGTGAGATGTCGCGACTCGGCACTCTCGGCGCCCGTCTCTACCGCGGCGAGGTCGGCTACGACTTCGTCGCCAAGCGGAAGATCTGGTACGGGATCTCGATCCTGATCACCATCACGGCCATTGTCGGCCTGGCGGTCAGGGGCCTGAACATGGGCATCGAGTTCAAGGGCGGCGCCGTCTTCACCACCCCGAGCACGAGCGTCTCCGTGTCCCAGGCCCAGTCGTTCGCCCAGGAGGCGTCCGGCCACGAGGCGATCGTCCAGAAGCTCGGCAACGGCGGGCTGCGGATCCAGGTCAGCGAGCTCGACCAGGCCCAGGCGAACAATGTCAACGAGACTCTCTCCGACAACCTGAAGATCCCGGCGGAGAAGATCAACGCCGAGATCGTCGGCCCCAGCTGGGGTGAGCAGATCGCCAACAAGGCCTGGACCGGCCTCGGGATCTTCATGATCCTTGTGGTGCTCTATCTCGCGGTCGCCTTCGAATGGCGGATGGCGATCGCGGCCCTCATCGCGCTGATCCACGACCTCACCATCACCGTCGGTGTGTACGCGCTGGTCGGCTTCGAGGTCACACCCGGCACCGTGATCGGTCTGCTGACCATCCTTGGTTACTCCCTCTACGACACCGTCGTCGTCTTCGACGGTCTCAAGGAGGGCTCGAAGGACATCACCAAGCAGACCCGCTACACATACAGCGAGATCGCCAACCGCAGCCTGAACGGCACACTGGTGCGTTCCATCAACACCACCATTGTCGCGCTGCTGCCGGTGGCGGGGCTGCTCTTCATCGGTGGCGGTGTCCTCGGCGCGGGCATGCTCAACGACATCTCGCTGTCACTGTTCGTCGGCCTGGCGGCCGGCGCGTACTCCTCGATCTTCATCGCCACGCCGCTCGTCGCCGACCTCAAGGAACGCGAGCCGCAGATGAAGGCCCTGAAGAAGCGGGTGCTCGCCAAGCGCGCGGCGGCCGCCGCCAAGGGCGAGTCGCCGGACGACTCGGACGAGCCGCAGGACGTGGGGCCGGGCGACGCCGCTACGGCCGGCGTCGTGGGCCCGCGTGGCCGCGGCCACGGCCGTGCCTCGGGCAGGCGCCGATGACGGTCGGCACGCAGGAGCTGCTGCTCAGCCGCATCCGGGACGTCGCCGACTACCCGAAGCCGGGGGTGATGTTCAAGGACATCACGCCCCTGCTCGCGGACCCGGAGGCCTTCGCGGCTCTCACCGGCATGCTCGCCGCCCTGTGCGAGCGCCACGAGGCCACGAAGATCGTCGGTCTGGAGGCGCGCGGCTTCATCCTGGGCGCACCGGTCGCTGTCCGTGCCGGGCTCGGCTTCATTCCCGTACGCAAGGCGGGCAAGCTCCCCGGAGCGACGCTTTCGCAGGCGTATGAGCTGGAGTACGGCCAGGCCGAGATCGAGGTGCACGCCGAGGATCTGCGGGCGGGCGACCGCGTCATGGTCATCGACGATGTCCTTGCCACCGGAGGCACCGCCGGCGCGTCGCTGGAGCTGATCCGGCGAGCCGGAGCCGATGTCGCGGGCGTCGCGGTCCTGATGGAGCTCGGCTTCCTCGGCGGCCGGGCGCGTCTGGAGCCGGCGCTGCGCGGGGCCCCGCTGGAGGCTCTGATCACGCTCTGACGCGACGCGTCGTCGTACCGATGGGCGCCCCGGGAATCTTCCCGGGGCGCCCATTCGTTGTCCGGTACTACGACCGCACAGCGTGTTCTCTCCTGCTACGACCGCACGGCGCCCCGCGGGGCCGCGATCCCAGGTCGGCACGCGGATGATGAGACGGCGCCCGCACAGGCGTGTGTGTCCTACGCGTCATGCCCGGACCCACCGCCTCATGAGCACCGGGACCCCGAGGTCGATACCATGGCTTCTCCGGACCTGACCTGGGGACCCGGAACTGCACGAGGAGTGCTCTTGCCAGACAAGGCCCACCCCGCCGCCGCGCAGCCCGACCAGCAGGCCGAAATGGCCGCGGCAGCCCCTGTCACGCCCGAGAGCAAGCCGGCCGAGAACCCGAAGCCGGCAGCGCCCGAGCGGAGCGAGACGCGCGTCCCTGCGGCCGAAGCCCCCCAGCTACCGCTGGAAGGTGCCTCCGGGAAGAGGGCGAACGGTGCGGCCCCCGCCTCTACTCCCGCTCCCACCCCGACGCCCGCCCCCCGGCCCAATCCCACTCCCGCGGCCGTCCCCCGGACCGGCGGCTCGTCGAACCGGGTGCGCGCCCGCCTCGCCCGCCTCGGTGTGCAGCGCTCCTCGCCGTACAACCCCGTCCTGGAGCCACTGCTGCGGATAGTGCGCAGCAATGACCCCAAGATCGAGACCTCCACGCTCCGCCAGATCGAGCGCGCCTACCAGGTGGCCGAGCGCTGGCACCGCGGCCAGAAGCGCAAGAGCGGCGACCCGTACATCACGCACCCGCTCGCCGTCACCACCATCCTCGCCGAGCTCGGCATGGACCCGGCGACGTTGATGGCCGGGCTGCTGCACGACACCGTCGAGGACACCGAGTACGGTCTGGACACCCTGCGCCGCGACTTCGGCGACCAGGTGGCCCTCCTGGTCGACGGCGTCACCAAGCTGGACAAGGTCAAGTTCGGCGAGGCCGCGCAGGCCGAGACCGTACGCAAGATGGTCGTCGCCATGGCCAAGGACCCGCGTGTCCTGGTCATCAAGCTCGCCGACCGGCTGCACAACATGCGCACCATGCGCTACCTCAAGCGGGAGAAGCAGGAGAAGAAGGCCCGCGAGACCCTTGAGATCTACGCCCCGCTGGCCCACCGGCTCGGCATGAACACCATCAAGTGGGAGCTGGAGGACCTCGCCTTCGCGATCCTCTACCCCAAGATGTACGACGAGATCGTGCGGCTCGTCGCCGAGCGGGCACCCAAGCGCGACGAGTATCTGGCCATAGTGACCGACGAGGTCCAGTCCGATCTGCGCTCCGCCCGTATCAAGGCCACCGTCACCGGGCGGCCCAAGCACTACTACAGCGTCTACCAGAAGATGATCGTCCGAGGCCGTGACTTCGCGGAGATCTACGACCTGGTGGGCATCCGCGTACTCGTCGACACCGTCCGCGACTGCTACGCGGCGCTCGGCACCGTCCATGCGCGATGGAATCCGGTCCCCGGCCGGTTCAAGGACTACATCGCGATGCCCAAGTTCAACATGTACCAGTCGCTGCACACCACGGTGATCGGTCCCAACGGCAAGCCCGTCGAGCTGCAGATCCGCACCTTCGACATGCACCGGCGTGCCGAGTACGGCATCGCCGCCCACTGGAAGTACAAGCAGGAGCCCTCCGCCGGTGCCTCCAAGGTGCGTACGGACGTGCCGAAACGGGCCGGCAAGGACGATGCCGTCAATGACATGGCGTGGCTGCGCCAGCTGCTGGACTGGCAGAAGGAGACCGAGGACCCCAGCGAGTTCCTGGAGTCCCTGCGCTTCGACCTCTCCCGCAACGAGGTCTTCGTCTTCACGCCGAAGGGCGACGTCATAGCGCTTCCGGCCGGGGCTACGCCGGTCGACTTCGCGTACGCCGTCCATACGGAAGTCGGCCACCGGACCATAGGAGCGCGGGTCAACGGGCGGCTCGTACCGCTCGAATCGACCCTCGACAACGGCGACCTGGTGGAGGTTTTCACCTCCAAGGCCGAAGGCGCGGGCCCCTCGCGCGACTGGCTCGGCTTCGTCAAGTCGCCCCGGGCGCGCAACAAGATCCGCGCCTGGTTCTCCAAGGAGCGCCGCGACGAGGCGATCGAGCACGGCAAGGACGCCATCGCCCGGGCGATGCGCAAGCAGAACCTGCCGATCCAGCGCATCCTCACCGGCGACTCGCTCGTCACACTCGCGCACGAGATGCGCTACCCCGACATCTCGTCCCTGTACGCGGCGATCGGCGAGGGCCATGTCGCCGCGCAGGGCGTCGTCCAGAAGCTGGTGCAGGCCCTCGGCGGCGAGGAGGCGGCCAACGAGGACATCGCCGAGAGCGCACCGCCCGCGCGCGGCCGCAAGCGGCGTGCCAACGCCGACCCCGGCGTGGTCGTCAAGGGCGTCGACGACGTCTGGGTCAAGCTCGCCCGCTGTTGTACGCCCGTCCCCGGCGACCCCATCATCGGCTTTGTCACACGCGGCAGCGGCGTATCGGTTCACCGCGCGGACTGCGTGAACGTCGACTCGCTCTCGCAGCAGCCTGAGCGCATGCTCGACGTCGAGTGGGCGCCGACCCAGTCCTCGGTCTTCCTGGTCGCCATCCAGGTCGAGGCGCTCGACCGGTCCAGGCTCCTCTCGGACGTCACGCGCGTACTGTCCGACCAGCACGTCAACATCCTCTCGGCGGCCGTCCAGACCTCCCGCGACCGGGTGGCCACCTCGCGCTTCACCTTCGAGATGGGCGACCCGAAGCACCTCGGGCACGTACTGAAGGCCGTGCGGGGCGTGGAGGGCGTCTACGACGTGTACCGGGTCACCTCGGCCCGCAGGCCGTAGCAGCGCATACGAAAGGCGGCCCAGGTACTCGCGTACCTGGGCCGCCTTTTCGCGACAGCTGCATCAGCCAGCAATGAGCAACCCGTACGGAGAGCAACCCCCTCCGCGAGAGCGGCGCCGGCTCAAGGCGCAGAGGCAGCGTCAGCCGCCGAACTCCTCAAGGCCCTTCAGCGCCTGATCGAGCAGCGCCTGCCGCCCCTCGAGCTCCTTGGCGAGCTTGTCGGCCTTGGCGTTGTTGCCCGCCGCGCGCGCCGTGTCGATCTGCCCGCGCAGTTTGTCGACGGCCGCCTGCAGCTGGCCCGTCAGACCCTCGGCACGCGCACGAGCCTCCGGGTTCGTCCGGCGCCACTCGTTCTCCTCGGACTCCTGCAGCGCCCGCTCCACCGCGTGCATCCGGCCCTCGACCTTGGGACGGGCGTCCCGCGGCACATGGCCGATGGCCTCCCAGCGCTCATTGATCGAACGGAAGGCCGCACGCGCCGCCTTCAGATCCGTCACCGGCACCAGCTTCTCTGCCTCGGCGACGAGCTCCTCCTTGAGCTTGAGGTTCTCGCCCTGCTCCGCGTCGCGCTCCGCGAAGACGCCGCTGCGCGCGGCGAAGAAGACGTCCTGCGCACCGCGGAAACGGTTCCACAGATCGTCCTCGGCCTCGCGCTGGGCACGGCCCGCGGCCTTCCACTCCGTCATCAGATCGCGATACCGGGCGGCCGTCGTGCCCCACTCGGTGGAGCCGGAGAGCGACTCGGCCTCGGCGACCAGCTTCTCCTTGGCCTTACGGGCCTCCTCGCGCTGCGCGTCCAGCGAGGCGAAGTGCGCCTTGCGACGCTTGGAGAACGCCGAGCGGGCGTGCGAGAAGCGGTGCCACAGCTCGTCGTCGGACTTCCGGTCGAGCCGGGGAAGACCCTTCCAGGTGTCCACCAGGGCCCGCAGCCGCTCACCGGCCGCGCGCCACTGCTCGCTCTGCGCCAGCTCCTCGGCCTCGGTGACCAGGGCCTCCTTGGCGTGCCGCGCCTCGTCGCTCTGCTTCGCCTTCTGGACCTTGCGCTCCTCGCGGCGCTTCTCGACCGTCGCGACCAGCGCGTCGAGGCGCTTGCCCAGCGCGCCGAGGTCACCCACGGCGTGATGCTCGTCCACCTGCTGGCGCAGATGGTCAATGGCGGTCTGGGCGTCCTTGGCCGAAAGATCGGTGGTCTTCACCCGCCGCTCGAGGAGGCCGATCTCGACCACCAAGCCCTCGTACTTGCGCTCGAAATAGGCCAGGGCCTCCTCGGGAGAACCGGCCTGCCACGATCCGACGACCTTCTCGCCATCGGCTGTACGCACGTACACGGTGCCCGTCTCATCGACACGGCCCCACGGGTCGCTGCTCACAGCGCCTCCTCCACCTGATGCCTGCGAGGGGGTTCGCCCCCCGGGCATCGTCCACAGTTTCCTGGACGGGCCTCGCCCGCCTTCCGCAGCGCGAATCGAGGTCCGCGCTGCACAACGCCAATCTAGGCGACCGGCCGCCCGGCTGTCCGCACTCAGCACGGCCGAATTCCCCCGCTCACACCTTCGGTACGACCGCCTTCTCAATGGTGACGGCCTTCGTCGGAGCCCCGTCCTGGGCCCCGCCCGAGACGCCGCCCTTCGCCACGTCCTCGACGACCTTCAGGCCCGCCGCGTCCATGGTTCCGAACGGCGTGTAGCCGGGCGGCAGCTTGGTGTCCTTGTAGACGAGGAAGAACTGGCTGCCGCCGGAGTGCGGCTGACCGGTATTGGCCATCGCCACGGTCCCGGCCGGATACGTCACCTTGCCGTCGGCGCCCGCCTTGCCCAGGCCGGTCAGATTCTCGTCGGGGATCGTGTAGCCCGGGCCGCCGGTGCCATCGCCCTTCGGATCGCCGCACTGCAGCACGAAGATGCCCTGCGTCGTCAGCCGGTGGCACTTCGTGCCGTTGAAGAAGCCCTTGTCCGCAAGAGACTTGAAGGAGTTCACGGTGTGCGGCGTCTTCGCCGCGTCCATCGCGATCTTGATGTCGCCGTGATTCGTCGTGAGCGCCATGGAGTACTTCGCCCGCTTGTCGATCGACATGGCGGGCTCGGGCGCGGCGCTCTCGCTCTGGGACGGCTTGGCGCTGGGGGACTGGCTGTCGCCGGCCGACGAACCGTCGGCCTTGGTGTCCCCGTCGGACAGCCCGACCGAGGCGTAGGCCGCGGCGCCCGCCGCGAGCATCACCGCGAGCGCGGCCGCGATCACCGTGTTCCGCTGTTTCCTCTTGCGTGACTGCTGCCGACGCTGCTGCTGGCGCTCGAACTTTTCCCTGGCGAGCTGCCGCCGCCGCTGATCGCTGCTGACCACCGGGTCTTCTCCTTGTACGTCCGAGTCCTGTACGCCGGCGTCGCATGATGCCGACCGGCCGAGTGTGCCCCGTACGGTATACGGGTTGGCTGTGGGACGAGCAGCGCCGGTAGGCTCTGATCTGCTGCAATTCGACACAGCAATTCCCTCTCGACGACCAACACAGAGGACGATCGTGCTTATTGCCGGGTTCCCCGCCGGGGCCTGGGGGACCAACTGTTACCTGGTCGCCCCCGCCGCCGGCGAGGAGTGCGTGATCATCGACCCGGGCCACCAGGCCACCGAAGGCGTCGAGGAAGCGCTCAAGAAGCATCGGCTCAAGCCCGTCGCCGTCGTCCTCACCCATGGCCACATCGACCACGTCGCCTCAGTCGTCCCGGTGTGCGGAGCTCATGACGTACCGGCGTGGATCCACCCCGCTGACCGGTACATGATGAGCGACCCGGAGAAGGCGCTGGGCCGGTCGATCGGAATGCCGCTGATGGGCGAGCTGACCGTGGGAGAGCCGGACGACGTCAAAGAACTGGCCGACGGCGCGGAGCTGCGCCTCGCCGGTCTCGACTTCTCGGTCGCGCATGCGCCCGGCCATACGAAGGGGTCGGTGTCCTTCCGGATGCCCGAGTCCGCGGACGTTCCGTCCGTGTTCTTCTCGGGCGACCTGCTGTTCGCCGGCTCCATCGGACGCACGGACCTGCCCGGCGGCGACATGGACGAGATGCTCGAGTCGCTGGCGCGTGTGTGCCTGCCGCTCGACGACTCGACCGTGGTGCTGTCCGGCCACGGCCCCCAGACGACCATCGGCCGCGAGCGCGCCACCAATCCGTACCTGCGGGATGTGGCCGCCGGCCTCGGGAGCGTCGAAGCTCCCCGACGAGGAATGTGACGAGAGTTTCCCGTGAGCACCTTTCAGGCCCCCAAGGGCACGTACGACCTGATCCCGCCGGACTCGGCGAAGTACCTGGCGGTGCGCGACGCCATCGCCGCCCCGCTGAAGAACTCCGGCTACGGCTATATCGAGACGCCCGGCTTCGAGAACGTCGAGCTTTTCTCGCGCGGCGTCGGCGAGTCCACCGACATCGTCTCCAAGGAGATGTACGCCTTCGAGACCAAGGGCGGCGACAAGCTCGCGCTGCGCCCCGAAGGCACCGCGTCCGTGCTCCGCGCGGCGCTGGAGGCCAACCTCCACAAGGCCGGCAATCTGCCGGTCAAGCTCTGGTACTCGGGGTCGTACTACCGCTACGAGCGCCCGCAGAAGGGCCGCTACAGGCACTTCTCGCAGGTCGGCGCCGAGGCGATCGGCGCGGAGGATCCCGCCCTCGACGCCGAGCTGATCATCCTGGCCGACCAGGCATACCGCTCGCTCGGGCTGCGCCAGTTCCGCATCCTGCTGAACTCGCTGGGCGACAAGGAGTGCCGCCCCGTCTACCGGGACGCGCTGCAGAGCTTTCTGCGCGGTCTCGAACTGGACGAGGACACCCGGCGCCGGATCGAGATCAACCCGCTGCGGATCCTCGACGACAAGCGTCAGGAGGTCCAGAAGCAGCTGGTGGGCGCGCCGATGCTGCGCGACTACCTGTGCGACGCGTGCAAGGCGTACCACGAGGAAGTGCGTGAGCTGCTGACCGCGGCGGGCGTCGAGTACGAGGACGACGAGAAGCTGGTGCGCGGCCTCGACTACTACACCCGCACGACCTTCGAGTTCGTCCACGACGGTCTCGGCTCGCAGTCCGCGGTGGGCGGCGGCGGCCGCTACGACGGCCTGTCCGAGATGATCGGCGGCCCGGCGCTGCCGTCGGTCGGCTGGGCGCTCGGCGTGGACCGCACGGTCCTGGCGCTCGAGGCGGAGGGCATCGAGCTCGAACTCCCCGCCACGACAAGCGTGTTCGCCGTTCCGCTGGGCGAAGAGGCGAGGCGTGTGCTGTTCGGTGTGGTCACCGAGCTGCGCCGGGCGGGGGTCGCCGCAGACTTCAGCTACGGCGGGAAGGGCCTCAAGGGCGCGATGAAGAGCGCGAACCGGTCGGGGGCGCGGTACACGATCGTGGCCGGTGAGCGTGACCTCGCGGAGGGTGTGATCCAGCTCAAGGACATGGAGTCGGGCGAGCAGTCGCCGGTGGCGCTGGCGGATGCGGTGACCGCGATCCGCGAACGCCTGGCCTGACGGCCTGTCCCGGGGGCGCTGCCCCCGGGACAGGGCGTCAGCCGGCGCCGCTGCCCCTCCGTCTCCCGTACGTAGCGTCAACTCGGCGGGCGCGGATTCGTCCTGCCGGGCAATGCCGATCCGGGACCGCCCAAGGCGGTTTCCGGTCGCGGGATCCCGCTCCCGGGCTGAGTCCCGCGGGACGGCCGTCCGTACATCCTTATGTCCATCGAACGGTGGACACCGGTGTGGGTGCGGCAGAATGACCGTGCCAGAGCAGGCTACTGAGCGATGGAACGGCGATATGACGACTGCAGCAGTGGACGACGTGTCCTCCGCGCGTGACAACGGCTCCAAGGGCACGATCGGTGGCAGCCGCGCTCTGGCGTGGCTTCTGGTGATCACGGGTGCGGCGGGTCTGCTGGCTTCGTGGGTGATCACGATCGACAAGTTCAAGCTGCTCGAGGACCCGTCCTTCACGCCGGGGTGCAGTCTGAATCCGGTGGTGTCGTGCGGGAACATCATGAAGAGCGAGCAGGCGTCGGCGTTCGGGTTCCCGGAA
>NZ_JAGGOI010000027.1 GCF_018614585.1 Streptomyces sp. ISL-1
CACTGCAACCGAAACGCCGAGGCTAAGCGTATTGCCGCTCGCTCACAGCTTGTTCTTCAACCTCTGGCTGTCTCGTGGCAGCGACGGTTGATTGCCCGGCTCAGCCCCTCCCCCATGCCCACGGCTGAAATCGACGCATCGCCCGCACTGCCTCAGCGGCGGCGCAGACGCAACGCGATGAGCACGCCGCCGGCGCCGATCAGAGCGGCGGCCAGGGCCGCGTACCAGGTGGTGTCGGAGGAGCCCGTGGAGGCGAGCGCACCGGTGGTGGTGCCGGGCGTGTTCGCGCCGGTCGTCGCCGTGTCCGTGGCCGAGGCGGACGGAGCCGGGGACGCGGACGCCGAGGCCGTGGGCGACGGCGTGGCGGACGGGGTCGCCGACGGCGTTCCGCCCGGCGTCGTGGTGTCGCGCTCGGGGGCGATGGTGATCGCGCCGTCCGCGCCCAGGAACGGCGTTACGTTGCCCTCGGTCAGCGAGCTCGACGCGTGCAGCTTCAGCTTGAGCGGCTTCTGGATGCCCTTGAAGTCGACCACGCTCACGCGAAGGGTGGTGCGGTGCATGATGAAGCTCTTGCCGATGTCCGACAGCTGCCACTTGTTCTGGCCGTCGATCCGGGTGGCCTTGATGTAGCCGCCGTCGGCCGCGAGCTCCTCGACCACGAGCTCGGGGACGAACTGCGTGTCGTCGGGGCCCTGCTCGACCTCCAGCGTCGTCGCCAGGTCGGAGTCGAACGTAGCCGTGCCCTTGAGCTGGTGGATCAGGGAGACCTGGCCGTACGTGCCGGGCTTGATGGGCGTCTTCGGGTCGGACAGAAGGCGCAGACTGGCCGGACCGGACTCGACCTTCGGGCTGGTCTCGAAGACGAGGGTGTCGTCCTTCTCGCGCTGGGCATGGTTGAGCAGGTCGGCCGCGTCCAGCTTCAAGTTGCCGTTGTTGGAGGGGTACTTCTTGCCGAGGCCGACGGACACCTTCCAACTCAGCTCGCCCTTGGCGGGCACCGAGAACGGGTCGCCCTTGGGCTTTCCGGCCGGGTAGAAGAGGCCCTGCGCAGAGCCGTCCTGCTGCATGACGTAGTCGTCCGTCGCCGGGGCGTTCACCGGCTCCACGTCGAAGACGATGTGGGAGGACGCCACGGGGCTCGCACCGTCCGAGTCGGCGACCATCCACGGCAGGAAGTCGACCGCCTTGTCCGAGGAGTTCTTCACGGTGAACGCGAACGTCTCGGTAGCCCCTCCACGGGTCAGCGGTCCGGCCGGCGCCGGGGTGCCCAGCTCGATCGTGAGGGGCTTGCCGGAGGGCACCGGCGCGGCATACGCGGAGAGCGGGACGAGGGTGGTGCCGACGGCAGCGACGACGGTGAGAGCAGCGGCGGAGGCGAAGCGAGCGGACATGGTGGACTCCCCCCAAGGAATCGACTAGGGGCCGGGCTTCCGCTGGATGGGCGGGTGTCGGCCGAACGCAGGAGCAGCGCGGCGAAGTGCCGCGGCACGGTGAAGCAGATGAGAGGTGGTACGAGACAGCAAAAGGAACGAGGCAGTACGGGGTGGAACTGATCGGGCAGCGCGGAGAGGCTTACCGGATGGTGCGTGAACACGCCTTCCGTCCGGCCCTGTTCGGTTCCGGCTGTGCGGCGATGTGCTCATCCTCACCCGCCAAGATCGGCCGGACAATCCCCGTACTGTCACCACTCTGCAACAGCGCCCGTCCGCCAGAACTCACCGTTGACCTGGGCATTGGCCGGGCCGCGCGGGACCGTGGCGGGGAGCCGGGCCCGGACGGTCCCCACGCCGGCGGAAGCAGCCGAGCCGCGCGCATCCGGAGGCAGCGCGTCTCGGGGACGCTGAGTCTCAGTCGTACTCGCGCAGCAGACCCTCGATGCGACGGTTGGCGACCTCCTGCCGTCCATCGATGCTCTTGGCGTACCGACTCAGCAGGACGCATCGCCCGGGGGTACCGCCTCCCCAGCCACTTCGCGGTGACCGCGATGGTTGTGCACATCGCGCGAATCCAGGACGAACTGAACCACCACTCGGACCTGACGCTGGGCTACAACACCGTCGCTCCGTCGGTGAACACCCACGTCGCCGGGGGCGCGGTCACGGAGAAGGACTTCACGCTCGCGACCCGAGTGGAAGGAATCGCGGAGTGCCACGGCGCGGCGTGAGCCGAATGGGGTGGGACGTCTGCTTGGGTGAGCGGCGCCCAGGACCGTGCAGCCAGTAACCCGCACGGCGTAGCGCTCAGCTTGTCCGAGACTTGCGCGTTGACCTGGACACTCCAGCGCTGAACCGCTGCGCACCCGGGGTGCCCCACATGCGTTCGCGTCTCGTTCCGGATCAGCCTGGTGCCGTGAACAGCCAACCCCTGATCGTGGTGGAGCCGCCGGACAGCCGAGGATTGCGGGACGTCCGCGTGCGCGGTGAGGTCGTCGGCCGGGCCTGGTCTCTGCAAGACCTACGCAATCTGTTGCGCCGTGCCGGAGTCCCGAAGGACCTGGACCTCAAGGACAGTGAGCTTATCCATTGGCGTGGCGGCGGATTCGAGGCCTGGCCGGACCGTCCTTGGAGGCGGCGAGCAATATCCGTCCTCATGGCTGCAGGTCTCCTCATCACGGCAGGCGTGCTCGGCAGAATAGGGAAAACCGACATCTCGGAGGCCCTGACGTACGGGGGGCGCGTGGCGGGCGCCACGTTTCTCTTCGCAGGTGCTGTGGAGGTGATCGCGGCAATTGCTGTCTTCGACTACTTGGGGAAGCGGCGCTGGGTTTACTCTGGAGCGGCGGTTCTCATAGGCGTCGTGATCGCACTGGCCGTGAATACTCTGCTGCTATTCATGCAGATCGATGCCGGAGAATACACTCATTACGCTTGGATCTGGCCCACAGTCCTGCTCTGGTCTTTCTGGGCACTGTGGAAGGTCAACCCTCGACAGGTATGGAGGCAATCACCCCATCCCAGGAAAGTCGCGATCGGTGCAGCAGTAACGGCGCTCATCGCCATCGCGAACTTGATTTACTCGCAGGTGTATATACCGTACAGCAATCCTATTACCATGCGCATGGTGGTCAACTTTGGAAAACCGCAGCTCAACGCCGAGCGCACGGTCCTTTATCTTCCGATGACCGTGTCAGTCAAGAACAGCGGAAAGGTGCCATTCTATATTCTGGGTAGCCTTTATGAGGTCTACGGGCGCTCGGCCGACTTCACCGAGAAGGCCAGGGGGATGAAGGATTGGAAGGGTGACCTTCAGGCTGGTGGCGATGTGGAACGTAATATCAAGGTGTTGGGGCGTGAATTGATTAGTTTCGGTGCGATCATGGTCGACGAAAGCGGTTCCTTTTTGGAGGCGGGTGACGAATTCAGGGAGGATAAGATCGTCAGCATCTCCGCAACCTCCGAATTCGACTCGATCGATGGATCTGCTCAGGCTGTGGTCTTGAGGAAGGATCGGGGAACGCTCAGCAGCGACTACGTCGACTCGGCGACTGCATCGTGGTATGACGATCTTTCCCACGCGGAAGATGCTCCCAAGTGGGTGGCTCAGGCGGGGGACGAGTACATTAAATTTCATGCCCGCCTTCGTTACAGCACCGAGATTCTCAATGTGACCCGTCGCCCTCGGTACGTCACTCTTTGGCGGGTGGCTCATAAGTCGCCCGACGTCAAGTTCGATGAATATGGCAACATAATTGCGACAATTTCACTGAAGGGTGAAGAGGGGCGTGAGCCCAGCGCACTCGAATGGGAAGAAACCTCCGAAAGCTACGGTCTGTTCTGGATGTACAGCGGGACGGTACGGGAGTCGTTCGCGGCGCTGGTCAAGCCCCCCACGGGACAGCGCTGATTCAAAGTCCTCCGCGAACAGGCCCGCTACCTGTCGACGAGGAGGAGCAATGCTCAGGACCTGTGGATCGGGGCTCGGGAGGCGCGCGAAAGGCGTACCTTCCCGAGTGATCGATTGATGGTCACCGAGTTGGCCGACGCTGCGAACGTCGGTCGGGAAGGCACGCCCGTGCTGAGCGTAGTCAATGCCGATGGCTCCACCCCGAACGGCTTCCTGATCGACGAGATCGTCCGTGAGGGCGCAAGGCGGATGCTGGCCGCCGCCCTGGAGGCGGAAGTCAATGCCTACATAGCCGAGGTGGCCGAGGAGCGCGACGAGTCCGGTTGCCGCCTGGTGGTGCGCAACGGCTACCACCAGCGGCGGAGGGTCACCACCGCCGCCGGGTCGGTCGAGGTGAAGGCGCCGCGCGTCAACGACAAGCGCGTCGATGAGGCGAATGGCGAGCGTCGGCGGTTCTCCTCGGCAATCCTGCCGCCGTGGTGCCGCAAGTCCCCGAAGGTCAGCGAGGTGCTGCCGCTGCTTTACCTGCATGGCCTGTCCTCTGGTGACTTCGTGCCCGCGCTCGAGCAGTTCCTGGGCTCCTCGGCCGGTCTGTCCCCAGCGACAGTGACGCGGCTGACCGCGCAGTGGCAGGCTGATCACACCGCCTTCCAGGATCGCGACCTGTCGGCCACCGACTACGTCTACGTCTGGGCCGACGGCGTCCACCTGCGCATCCGCCTAGAGGAGACGAAGGCCGCCGTGCTGGTGCTGATGGGCGTGCGCGCCGATGGCACCAAGGAGCTGATCGCGATGAGTGACGGCTACCGCGAGTCGTCAGAGGCATGGGCCGGTCTGCTCCGCGACTGCGCCCGCCGCGGCATGCGCGCCCCGGTGCTGGCCGTCGGCGACGGTGCACTCGGCTTCTGGAACGCTTTGAGCGAGGTCTTCCCCATGACCCGCCACCAGCGGTGTTGGGTTCACAAAACCGCCAACTGTCTGGACGCGCTACCGAAGTCCGCGCAGCCGGCGGCCAAGCGCGCGATCCAGGAGATCTACAACGCCGAGGACAAGGAGCACGCGGCGCGGGCGGTGGCCGCCTTCGCCAAGCAGTACGGCGCGAAGTACCCCAAGGTCGTCAGGCGGATCACCGACGACGAGGACGAGCTGCTGGCGTTCTTCGACTACCCGGCCGAGCATTGGATCCACCTACGTACGACGAATCCTATCGAATCGACCTTCGCCACCGTGCGACTTCGAACGAGGGTCACCAAGGGTGCCGGGAGCCGGGCCGCCGCCCTGGCCATGGTCTTCAAGCTTATCGAGTCCGCCCAGGCCCGCTGGCGAGCCGTGAACGCACCCCACCTCGTCGCCCTCGTCCGTGCCGGCGCCCGCTTCGAACGCGGCCAGCTGGTCGAACGGCCCGAAGGAAGGGCCGCATGACCCACCCTCAGCACGACCGTGAACCCGCCGAGCACCAGCGTTACGCGCACTACCTGCAGGCCCTCGATGCCGTCTCGGAGGCGGAGGAGGCCGAGCTGGTGGCCGCAGTGCTGCGCGATCAGGATGAGGCGATGGCGCAAGGCGCGGTGGTTCACCACCTGGACCGCCGGGCAGCCCAGCTGCTGACCGACGCCGAGTTCACCGTCTGGGCTCACATGATGGCCGCGGTCATCGGGGAGCGGGACTACCTCGCCCGCCGCCTGCGCGAGTGGACCCTGCTGAGGACCATCGCCCTGGACGAGCCATGGGCCGCCGAGGCGCTTACCGCCGCATCCGACTGGTTCCAACGCACAGCCGCGACCGCGCAGATCATTACCTCATCCGACGCCCTCAGCCTGCTCGCCGAACAGGGACGAACCCGCCGCGTCCGCAACGCGGCAAGCCGACGGATGGAACAACTGGATCAACCACCGAACTGACTAGTGCCGCGTCAGGCAACGTTTGCGACGTTCGTCGTTGACCCTGAGCCGACGGTAGGTGACGCGGCACCGTGCATCGAAGTCGAGCGTTATGGGCGCTGTCCCGTTGCGAACCTGAACGCCCCGAGCGCCGAATCGGTCGCGCGCTCGGTCTGCGGTCTGGTTCGCATCACGACGGCGTCAAAGTAGGTGCGATCGGGGTGCCGATGAGAAATGGCGCCGGCAGTCGTCTGAGTACGCTCCGGTGAACGCGGGGCGCGCATCGAGGGAGAGCAACGAGATGAGACCACTTCGATACTCGATCAACGTCACGCTCGACGGCTGCTGCCATCACGAGGCAGGGCTCCCCCCGGACGAGGAGTCGATGCGCTACTGGACCGCTGAGATGGAGCGAGCCGATGCCCTGCTATTCGGCCGGGTGACCTACGAGATGATGGAGTCGGCGTGGCGGAAGCCGGCCACGGGCACGTGGCCTGACTGGATGGATGAGTGGCAGATCCCGTTCGCCGAGACCATCGACCGGGCGAAGAAGTACGTCGTGTCGAGCACGCTGAGCGGGGTCGATTGGAATGCCGACCTGGTGCGAGGCGACTTGGGGCAAGCGGTTCAGCGGCTCAAGCAGGAGTCAGGCGAGGGCCTGTGGGTGGGTGGCGTGACGCTCCCCCTGACGTTGGCAGATCTGGGACTGATCGACGAGTACGAGTTCCTTGTTCAGCCGGTCCTTGCCGGACACGGGCCGACGTTGCTCGCAGGTCTGCGCGAGCGCATCCAGCTCGAGCTCGTGGACCGCCATGAGTTCCGGTCGGGGGCGGTAGCCCTGCGATACCGGCCCACGCGAGTTACGGCTTGACGTGATTTGTCCTGGCACGTTGGCCGCTCCCTCGCGACGGAACGACGGCTCGGGGTCGCGTTGCCCCGCGCTGGCCGTGCCCCCGAACGGCGGACATATCGACGGGGGACATCGCCCCGAGGTGCCGGTAGCGGACAGGGCAAACGTTGCCTGACGTGGCACTAGATCCACAGGTCTTGACTATTCCTCGTCGAGGAGAAGAACGCCCACTACATCCTGGTGGTCAAGCGCAACCAGCCGCGGCCTTCACGCCGCGCCGCGCGCCCTGCAGTGGAAGGAGTGCACCGCGGTGCGCTACGACCGCCAGTTGGCGGTGGTCGCGCCACGGTCCTAGTCCAGACGCGCAGCGAGGAGGGCGATGTCGTCGTCTTTGTCCCGGCCGAATCGCTCGAGGAGTACGTTGCACAGGGTTTCCAGCTCGCCGGGGCCGGAGGCCGCGGCGCTGCTGAATGTGGTGAGGCTGTGGTCGAGGTCTTCGTTGCGTACCTCCACCAGTCCGTCGGTGATGAGCAGGATGCGGCTGCCGGGCGCCGTGCTGACGGTGGTGGCAGGTGGGTGGGGCAGGCCGAGTCCGAGGAGTGGGCCGTGTTCGTGGAGGTATTCGGCCGGGCCCTCGTCGCGGAGCAGTAGCGGAGGAATGTGTCCGGCGTTGGCCACGTGGGCGTGACGGCGGTCAGGGTCGATGAGTACAAGACACACCGTGACGGTGAAGCCGGGACGTGAGTACGCCAGCAGTACCTCGAGCCGTTGGAGGATCTGGTGCGGTGCGTGGGCTTCGAGGGCGTAGGCGCGTAGAGCGTGCCGGACCTCTCCCATCACGGTGGCTGCGAACAGGGAATGGCCGACGACATCTCCGATGGCCAATAGCAGGCCCTGGGGGGTGTCGAGAGCCTCGTAGAAGTCCCCGCCGATCTCCGCCTGTTCGGAGGCGGGGAGGTAGCGGACCGCGAGTTCCGTTCCGGGAACGGTCGGCAGGCGGTCCGGCAGGAACGTCTTCTGCAGGGTCAGGTTGAGGCTGTGCTCCTCGTTGTAGCTGCGCAATGCCTCCAGGGAGAGGGCGCAGGCGCTGGCCAGTTGTTGGAGCAGCTCACGGTCGTCGCTGCCGCTGACCGCCCCGGAAGGTACGGCGAGGTGGATAGGGGGTCTGCCACGTTTGGTGCGGGCCGCAGCCAGCACAATGTCGCCCTCAAGGTGATCGAGTGGCAGCAACGCTTTCCACTGGGCCTGCGGGATCCGGGTGACCTCGGCTCCGGTTCCGGAGCCCAGCGCATGGGAGGCGAGCGAACTCAGCAGTTCAACGGGGGCGGGCAGGGTGCGGGGAGCGGCCCCGGGGCCCGTCGTCACACTGTGGACGGCCTGGCCCTCGGGGCTCAGGAAGAGTGCGGTGGCGGGAGCCGAGAGCAGGGCGGCCGCCCCGATCGTTGCTGCTGCCGCAAAGGAGTGGAAGCCTATGGCCCGGTAGACGTCCAGGGTGGCGCGGTTCAGGGTGGCGAGTTGCCGGGCGAGGTGTTCCGCACGGCGGCGGGCACGGGCGTAGCGCAGGGCGGCAGTGACGGTGGCCAGGAGTTCGTCGGGGTCGACCGGCTGGTCGAGATAAGCGTCGGCTCCGCGCTGCAGTCCCTCTGTGTGGTCCTCGGGCGTCATGGCCGTGGCGGAGATGTGGATGACGGGCAGTCCTATGGTCCGCGGGTCACCCTTGATGCGTTCGCATACCTCGAAGCCGCTCATGTCCGGCAGCTTTACGTCGATGATGGCTGCTTCCGGCCGTGGGGCGTGCGAGGAGGCCAGCAGTGCCAGCCCTTCGGTGCCAGTGCTCGCGTCGAGCACGGTGTGGCCGGCACGACTGAGCCAGTGGGAGAGGATGTAGCGAGATGTTTCGTCGTCGTCGATCACCAGGACGACGGCGGGGGCGCTGTCGCGCAGAAAGGCCTCGGTCACAAGCCGACCTCCCGTTCTTCCATGTCTGGGGCGGCGGCCGTGACCGGCCGGTCGGGCAGAATCACACGGATATACGTGCCGGTGCCGGGGGTGCTGGTGAGGGTGAGGGATCCGCCCAGCAGTTCGGTGAGGGTGCGGGCGTAGGGAAGACCGAGGCCGCTCCCCTGGTATCCCCGCTGGTGGAGTCCCGGAACCTGGTAGAACTCCTCAAAGACCCGGCTGAGTTCGTCCTCGGGAATGCCCACACCCGTATCGCTGATGGTGAAGGTCGTCCGAGAGCGTCCTTCGGCGGCATCCTGGGCGAGCTCCAGGCGCACCTCGCCCTTCTCGGTGAATTTCAGAGCGTTGGACAGGAGATTGCGCAGGATCCGGGTCAGGAGTACCTCGTCGGTGACCACGACCGGCAGCGTCTTGGGATCAGGGGTCACCAGCACCACATCCTGCGACGGGTAGGTACTGCGCAGCACGCCGGTGAGTTGGCCGACGACGATACGAAGATCTACCTCGGCCCACACAACGGCCAGCTGACCTGATTCGGCCTTGGCGACGTCGAGGAGGTCATTCACCAGAGCGAGCAGGGTGTGACCCGAGAAGGTGATGAGTGAGATCTGACGGCGCTGTTCGTCGTCGAGAGGCGAGGAGCCGGGGGCGGTGAGCAGCCGGGACAGGGCCACCACCGCGTTGACGGGGGTTCGCAGTTCGTGGCTGATCGTGGTCCAGAAACGGGTCTTGGCCTCGCTGATTGCGCGCAGCTGCCGTGACTTTTCGTCCAGTTCCGTATGGAGAGCAAGCACACCGCTGTTGGTTTCCTCAAGCTCCTTGGAAAGCTCGGTGTAGAGCGCGAGGACGCCCCTGTTGGTCTCCTCGAGCTCCTCGTTGAGCCGGCGTAGTTCCTCCCTCTGCGCACGGGTCTCGTCCAAAATGGCGATCAGATCCCGAGCCTGGGCGCGCAGGTCGTCGGCGAGGGTACTGGATGTGTGGCGGCGCAGCGCGTCCCGCACTGCGCGGTCAGTGGAGGCGGAGGCGTCGCGCACCGGCGAAGGCTGCTCGACGGTGATTCGCCCGCGCCCCTCCCCGGACTCGTATCGGGCACTGTGCACCAGCCGGGCGGCGAGGGCCAGCGCTTCGGGCGTCGGAGCAGTTCCACCCGCCCACTCGAAAGTGACGACAAGGGCGCGGGGGGCATCGGCACGCAGGGTGAAGGTGGCGGTGAGTCCGTCACACCCGAGCCGGTCGCGGCCCACCTCGCTCAGCGCTGTCGCGAGGCGGACTTGGTCCTGGCGTTCCAGTCCGAGCGCTTCGGCGGCATTCCGGCCGCTGCGACGCAGGGCGAAGACGTCGCGCTCCGAGGAGAGGTCGAAGACGGCCAGCGGCCCTTCGCCGGGGGTCACCAAGCCCCCTTGATGACCACGATCCCCGCGTCGTCGCGGCGGACGGCTGCTTCTCGCAACAGCTGCCCCGCAATCACTGCCGGCGTGTGCCGGAGCAGACCCGGCATATCCTGCGGAGCCCAGCGTTCGCTCAGGCCGTCGGAGTGCATGACCAGCGCTCCGCCTTCCGGGAGCGGGAGTTCGAAGGTGCGCAGGCTGCGCATCTGCTGTCCGACGATGCCCGGGGCGGACATCAGGCCGCTGCGGGAGTCCGGTCCGATGAGGAAGCCGCTGACGTTGCCGATGCCGCAGTAGAGCAGGCGCTGCGCCGCCGGTTCCACTCGGGCAACCGCGACAGCGCCGCCGCGGGTACCGCGCAGGGCGGTGTGAATGTCACGCAGAAGGTCGTCCGGTCGGCGCATTCGCGACTGCCGGAATGCTTTGACAGCAGCGTCTGCGGCCAGCGCCGCCAGGGGTCCGTGGCCCAGTCCGTCGCACAGCATGACGAGCAGCGCGGGAGCCGTCGGGTCGGACTCCGGCTGCCCACTGGTAAAGCCACCGCGCCCGTCGGCGGGCAGGCCGCCTGTTGCGTGCCGGGATCGACGCGGACGGCCCAGGCATCGCCGCAGCTCGTCTCGCCACTGATGGGACGGGTTACTCCGGAAGCCACCGTTGCCCCGAGCCCAGGAAGCTGTGTCGGTGTGCGGGCGTTGCCGGGGGTGCGGGGCCAGAACTGGGCCGCGAGGACGGTGCCCTTCCCGGGGAGGGAGTGGATGTCGAACCGGTCAGCGAGCCGGGCGACGGCGCCCAGTCCGATACCGAGAGTTCCGGCGGTGGAGGTGCCGTCCATGAGGGCCTCGGCCACATCGGCCATGCCCGGGCCGGTGTCCACGGTCAGGAGCTCCACACCGGCTGCGGACGCGGTGCGCACGACGCGCAACAGCAACGCGCCGTCGGTTGTGTGCTGGTGGAGGTTCGTCGCCGCTTCAGTCACTGCGAGAGCGACTTCCGATGCACGGTGGGAGTCGAGCCCGATACGGCGCGCGAGGGTCGCAGCCGCTCCCCTGGCCGCCGACGGCAATGCCGGGTCATGGCGGAACCAGGCTATATCGTCACAGCTCAGCAGCGCGAGGTCGTTCATCGCGCCCACTTGATGATCGTGACCGTGGTGCCGCGTCCCGGTTCCGTGTCGAGGAGGAACTCATCGACGAGACGACGGGCGCCGCTGAGACCGAGGCCGAGGCCGAGGCCGGATGTCCAGCCGTCGGTCATGGCCAGGTCGACGTCCGCGATGCCGGGGCCGGTGTCGTCGAAGACGGCTGCGACTCCCAGGCGGCCGTTCCTTCGCACCAGCCCCGCCCGCAGCTCACCGCCGCCGCCGTAGACCATCGTGTTGCGGGCCAGTTCACTGGCGGCGGTGATGAATTTCGTCTGGTCCACCAGGGACAACTTGGACTCCTGAGCGAGGGTACGGGCCAGCTGGCGTGCCCGTACCACGTCATCGTTCTTCGCTATCGCGTGTGTCTGCTGCCCGCCTTCTGCTGCCCACGGCGGGGGCGTGGTCATCGCCGGTCCGTGCGGCTGACGGACCGCCGCAGCAGCGCCAGGCCCTTCTCGAGGTCGAGTGCGGTGCGCACACCGCCCAGGGACAGACCGAGTTCGACCAGGGTGATGGCGACTGCGGGGCGCATCCCCACGACAACGGTCTCGGCGTCGAGCAGGCGCGAGATCGAGGCAATCGTGGCCAGCATCCGGCCGACGAACGAGTCGACGATCTCGACGGCGGTGATGTCGATGACGACACCGCGCGCGGACCGGGAAACGATCTGCTCGGCGAGGTCCTCCTGCAGGTTCATCACCGTCTGATCCTCCAGATCCACCTGGATGGATACGAGGAGGATGTCGCCGATCCGCAGAACCGGCACGCGTTCACTCATCGCTGGAGGCCCTGCTGAGCAACCAGTTCCACGCCGGACTTCATCAGGGCCAGCTGCAACGCGTCTGCCAGCGTGGCCTTGGTGACGATATCGCCGAACTCGATGCCCAGCGCCACGATGGTCTGTGCGATCTGCGGCCGGATGCCGGAGACGGTGCACTCGGCGCCCATGAGACGGGCGGCCACGATCGTCTTGAGAAGGTGCTGGGCGACCTGGGTGTCGACCGCGGCGACCCCGGTGATGTCGATGATTGCCTGCTCCGACCCGGTGTCCACCAACGCCTGAAGGAGCTTCTCCATCACCACCTGCGTACGGGCGGAGTCCAGGGTGCCGACGAGCGGAACGGCGATCACGCCGTCCCACAGCTTGACGACCGGCGTGGAAAGCTCCATCAGCTGATCCGCCTGAGCGCTGATGATGTCCTCGCGCGTGTGCGTGTAGGTCTCGATGGTGAACAGGGCCAGATCGTCCAGCACCCGGCTCAGCTGCAGGTACGCCTGCGTCTTCTCCGCTGCCCCCTCCCGCAGCCCCGGCTCCAGAACGCGCTTGAGAGCCAGGACGCTGACCGCCGTCTCGCTCGGAGTGAATCCCTGTCGCGCACGGCTGCGCGACAGCTCGGTGAGCAGCGCGCGCACCTCGGACATACCCTCCGCGTGCGCGTCGTCAGCTCCCGACCGGATGGCCTCAAGGAGCGCCGAATACAGCTCACGAAGCTCACGGACGAGCTCAGCACGACTGATGCGACCGCCCAGAGCGCCGGCCACCAGAGCAACCCACTCGTCGGCCAGCGCCTCCCCGTCGGCCTCCAACAGTCCGACTAGCCCGCTCACGCTTTCCTGCTTCGCCATCCCGCCCGCTCCTTGAATATTAAAAAGATGTTACCCGACAACTCTTTCGACAATACGATACTGGCGGGCCCCATCGAGCCAGAGGTGTCCGAGCTGGGCACAGCCCGGGCAGCCGGACTGGTCCCTGCGGCGGTGTCGCGGCCGGGCGGCGGTGCCGCCCCCGGCTCTCCCGACCTTGCGCGGACACGGTTCTGGCAGCATGGCAAGGGTGCTGAAAATAGAGATCAACGGTCGGCCCGCAGACGTCGCGGACGTGCACCGGGTGGCTACGTGGAACTACGGACACTTCACGTCGATGCAGGTGCGTGAAGGGGCGGTCCGCGGCCTGGATCTGCACCTGCAGAGGCTGAATCGAGCGTCACAGGCACTCTTCGGCGAGGGGGCGACCGACGATGGGGACAGGATCCGGGAGCTCATCCGGCACGCGCTCGGCGAACAACGCGCCGCATCGGTCCGAGTGACTGTCGTCCCCCAGGTCGGTGCGCCGCCGCTGACAGACGTCATGGTGTCGGTCTCCGAACCGGTCTCCGATGCGCCGCAGCCGGCCCTGCGAGTCCGCACGACGACATACGAGCGCGAGTTGCCACACCTCAAGCACGTCGCAACGATGGGACTCACCTACCACTGGCTCCAGGCCAGGGAAGCAGGATTCGACGACGTTCTGTTCGTAGGCCGGGACGGAGCCCTACGTGAGGGCTCGGTGTGGAACGTCGCCTTCTGGGACGAGCAGCAGGTCGTGTGGCCTGAGGCTGCCGTACTGCCCGGCATCACCATGCAGCTGCTGCAGACCGCTCTGACAAGAATCGGCGTGCCGTGGTCAAGCCGGCGTCTGACATTGGACGACCTTCCGACCCTGCGGGCTGCCGCAGCGACCAACTCTCACTGTCCCAGCCAGCCGCTGGCCGGCATCGACGAGACAGTCTTCCCCGGCGATGGCGGTGCGCTGCCCGACGCTCTCAACACCGCCTGGGCGGAAGTTCCCTGGGACCTCGTGTAAGGACGCGCATGCGTGGTGCCAGGAGTCATGTTGTTGGAGCACAAGCGATCTACATCAATCCGTCCAGGTGACGGCCGTGCCATGATCGGCCGCGTTCGGCCCCGTCGGGGCCATGCGCCCAGGGGTGGGGCAGATGAGCTGGTATTTGGTGGCGCCGCTTGCGGGCGTGGCAATGCTCGCGGCGGCCGAGGGTACCGCTGCGATCAGAACAGGATGGGTGTTGCCGTGGCTGCGCAGCCGGGTATTCCGGCCGCGCCTGTGGGGCTACGCGTCCTTGTTGATAGCGGCATGCCTTGCCGTCCAGACAGCCGGCGCCGTATGGGACAGCCCGGAGGCACACGTCCTGTTCAGCGGCCTGGGCGTGACAGGAGCGCTGATCGCCCTGGCGATGATGTGGGTCGCGCGGCGGTCGACACGGGTCCGCTGAAGCCCGCTGCGGGTGTCCCAACTGTCCGACTGTCCGGTCAGGTCTGTGACCTGTGGAGACCGACCCGACGGCCGGCAACGAGCCTGTGCGGGCCTCGTCCGGTTACATACGTCACCAAGACGCCCGGCCGTTGCGGCACCCCGGCGAAGCAGACTCTCGCAAGTCGCGGGCGCCGAAGGCGACTTCCCCGGCAGCGTTCCAGAGACTGATTCCGACGATGTGTCAGGAGGGCGGGTAAGCCTCCGGCGCTGTAGCCCCCTCCCCGCGGTCTTGAACGCACGGGCCGCTCCCTCGATGAAGGAAGCGGCCCGTGGCCCGTCGCCCGGCGCCGGCACCTGCGGTGACAGGGAGACGCGCAGAACCGCTGGGGGTCACCGCATTACACGGTCTTGGCTGTCGCCGCCTTCAGCTTCTCGGCGGCGTGAGCCAACCCCTCGTTGAAGGCACCCTTGCCGCGGTCGCCGGTGTCGCTGTAGTTGTTCCTGAGCGTGGTGATGCCACCGACGCTGCGCACGGTGGCCATGTCGAAGTCCATGACCATGTCGTCGCTCGTGATGCTGATCGCGTAGCCGACCGACTCGTCACCGTACTTCGGCACCTCAAGGGTGGTGACCTTGACCTTCGCCTTCTTGCCGGACATCGTGCCGTCGAACGAGCCGCATTCCTTGATGGCCGTTCGCAGGCCGCTCATGAGGCCCACCGCCTGGGCACGGGGGTATCCGGAGACGTCCTGGGCGAGGTTGGTCTCCTCGCCCTTCTTGTAGAAGACCGCCTGGGCCGTGGCCTTGTGGTCGGCGTCCGGGCGCCCGGAGTTGAGAATCTCCGCCAGCGGCGCGCAGGCCTTGCGAACCCCCTTCAACGACTCTTCCTCGGCCCCGGCCGCCTTCTTGTCGATGATGGTGTCCGGCTCCCGCTGCCACCCCTCGGCCAGTTCCGCACCGGTGACGAGAGCCTGCTCCGCCTGCTTGGAGGAGATGTAGGTGGGCGGCGCGGGCGGCGCGTTCTTCGTCTTGCTGCCGGATGCCTTGGCGCTGTCCGATCCCCCGTCGCAGGCGGAGATCAGCAGCAGCGACGAGATGGCCAGTCCTGCGATCGCGCCATGGCGCAGTGAAACGTGCACGGAGTAATCCCCCCAGCTGAATGCGGTAAGTGCCGAATGCGGTAAGTCGTAGAAGAGTAGACAAGACCTTCGGAGCGAGAGCAGTCAGCCCCGAGCGATGTTGCGTCCGCGTGAAGCAGCGTCGCGCAGATGTGGCGGGCACCGCCAAGACGCCACCGCCCGCTTCGTCACGTGCCGATGCGGGCACAGCCGCGCTGGTCCGTGGCACGTATCCCTCGCATGCCCGTTCTGCCTGAGAGCCAAGGGGAACAGCGCTGTTTGGCCGGCTGCCTCCCGGCGCCGTTGCGGGGGCGCAGCTCGTAGCCGTCCGGCTCAGGCTCTACGACGGCCGCGCACCGATGCGACCCAAACGCGCCCTTTCGACCCTGAACGTCCGTGCTCAGTCTCGAACGCATGGGGGCGACTGGGGGCAACCACGGGATCGTATGCCAAGGCTGTCGTGACGACGGTCCGACCGTGAGGGAGCGTGGCCGCATCAGTCTCATGGCCGTGCTCTGCGAACTCTGCTGGGACGCGCACGCCGCCGAGATTGCCGGCCAGGAGGGCGCCACGGACACGCCCAGGCCCGAACCCGATCCGGATGACGTGACTGCGTACGAGCCACCGCGCTGCCCTCACTGCCAGGTGGAGGTCAGGCCCTATCCCACCAACTATGACCGCTGGGTCCATCTCGCTACCAGGGACCACCCGGCGAAGGACGTCCCTCCTCGCTATCGCTGGCGGCTTGTGCCCATCCGGGCTCATCACGCCTACGTCCCCGTTGACGTTGTGGCCGTGCGGGTCGGCGGAATCGAACCGCTTCCGGGCGAACTCGTACGCCCTGCTCATCGGGCGGTGTGCCTCAGCCCGGACGCCGTGGACGAAGTCGAGCAGGAGCAAGCGTCGGGCCAATAGGGAAAGCGGTGGCGCGACGTGGTTGGTTGCCTTCAACAGGCCGACCGCGCCCAGCAGTTCGTCCGCGGCTCCACCAACTCCGGCTGTGGTGTCCTGCGCCCGCGCTCCAAGGCCGAGATCAGGTCCTCGCCGTACCCCAGCCTGTCCCCGAGTTCCTTCCGCGTCCAGCCGGCCCGCTCCCGGAGCAGCTTCAACTGCTTGCCCACGGCTCGGTACAGATCCGCCGCGCCGTCCGCGCCCTGAGGCAGATCCGGACGCCTTTCGGGGTTCCTCTGTTGAGCCTCGTTCAACACCACGACCACCCGCCACCCCGGACGGACAACCGACCGTACCGGTGCGCGCACTCTACGTACCGTAGATTTCTCTGGTCAGCGTTCCGGGCAATCCGGCCACGCTCTGTCACCTGAAGCCGGAAAGTCCGCGCAATCGCGGAGGACGGCGTCCCGCCGTGTCCGTACTGCCGGCCCGATACCGGTCTCGGCGTGCTGTGTCCGGTCCCGCGACGCACTCTGGACACATGACCTCGCCTGTCCGGTGGACCACGCGTGCGGTTGGACGGCGAGATCCTCGGACTGGTCCACAGCGTGAGCGACGTGACCGAGTTCGTACTGCGCGCAGGGCTGGAGTGCATCGACGAGACCGCGGTGGGAACGCCCTCGCTCATCGCATGGCGAGGCGGAGGACCCCCCACATCTGGAGGTGAGCTCATGAAGCTCCGCAAGGTGACAGCCGGGTGGGGGGAACCACTCCAGCCGCCACCCGGCTACTTCGGACCCGACGGGAGCGTGCCCGATGAGGCGCAGCGACGCCTCATCCTCGACTGGGCGGTGAGTCAGCGCATCGCGAGCGGATGGCGCGTGGAATCCCGCTCGGAGACTCAGGCGGTGCTGGTCCGTGGTCAGCCGGTGAACCATGTGTTGCACGCCATCCTCAGCCTCGTCACCTGCTTTCTGTGGGCTGTGGTGTGGGTCGTTCTCACAGTGACGAACAAGGTCGAGCGGGTCGCCCTGACCGTTGATGCGCAAGGGCACGTGGTCGCTGTGCACGCTCCGGAGTCCTAGGCCAGTACGCCTTGCGAGGCCGACCGGTGCCGCATCAGGTGGTGCCGCATCAGGCACGGTGCTGTCCGCCAGAATCGGCGCATGCTGAGAATCGGGTCCGTTGTGCTGGGCGTCTCGGATGTGCCGCGCGCGGCCGCGTTCTGGATGGAGGCCCTGGGGTACGTCCCGCGCGAGGAGATGGAGAACGACTGGGTGGTGCTGGTGCCGGCGGAAGGGGCCGGCGTCCAGCTGTCGCTGGGCTTCAGCGCGACGCCGGTCAAGGAGCATCCGCGGATTCATCTGGACCTGTACGCCGGGGACTCGGCCGACCAGACCGCCGAAGTAGAGCGGCTGGTATCCCTGGGCGCCCGGCGCGTCGACTGGGACCTTTATCCGGACGACGCCGACTTCGTCGTACTCGCGGATCCCGACGGCAATCGCTTCTGTGTCATCGACACGAGTCACGGCTGACGGACCGGCCCGGCCCGTACGGCGCACCGGTCAGGGCGCAGTACGGGCCGGGCCGTGCCCGGGTGGGTCAGACCGCGGGCATCAGGACACGGGTGGCTCCTTCCCCCTTGTTGTGGCGGTCGGCCCAGTTGGCGAGGGCCGTACTGCACGCGTGGTCGAGATGGCGCAGGTCGAGCAGGTCGAGCTCGATGTGCCGGTCCTTGGGCAGTGCCTCGAGGCTGTCCAGGATCCGGGGCAGGCGGAGGAAGGTCGCGTTGCCCGAGACGACCACACGCAGGGGGCCGCTGCGGTCGGCGCCTTCGTCCACCTGCACCTGGACGTGCGAGGTCTCCCAGGCGGCCTTGGCGACGGCGAGCAGCAACCCGGCCAGTACGCCCTCGAACATGTTGGTCGCGACAATGGCGACCGCGGTCGCCACCAGGATCAGCGCCTCCCCGCGGTGCTCGCGCCACAGCGGCCCGAGTTCCTTCAGCGGGATGAGCTTCCAGCCGGAGAAGACCAGGATGCCGGCGAGCGAGGCGACCGGGATGAGGCCGAGCGCGGCCGGTACGAGCGCCGCGAACAGCAGCAGCCATACGCCGTGCAGCACCCGTGACGCCTTGGTGCGTGCACCCGCTTGGACATTGGCCGCGCTGCGCACGATGACCGCGGTCATCGGCAGCGCCCCGAGGGCTCCGCTCAAGGCGTTGCCCGCGCCCTGCGCCATCAGTTCCTTGTCGTAGTCGGTGCCGGGTCCGCTGTGCAGCCGGTCGACTGCCGCTGCGCTGAACAGGCTCTCCGCCGAAGCGATGAGCGTGATGGCGACGACCGTGCCCATCGCCCCGACCAATCCGGCATCCGTGATCCTGCCGAGGTCGTCGGCGGACGGTGGCCGGATCGCGCCCAGCAGCCCCTGCACCTCGACCCGTTTCACGGGCAGTGCGAACAGCGCCACCGCGGAAGTGGTCAGTGCCACGGCGGCGAGCGGTGCGGGGACCACTCGGACCTTGGGCGGCAGATGCTTCCACAGGGCCATCAGTACGACGGTGACCGCGCCGAGAACGAAGGCGGTCAGTGCCTCCGGCGAGCGGGCCGTGCGGATGAGGAGCTCGGGCAGGCCCATGAGGTTGGCGGGGCCCGAGCCGGGCGCCTTCGCGTCGGCCATGGCGTAGAGCTGACCGGCGATCAGCACGAGGCCGATCCCGGCCAGCATCCCCTCCACCACAGCGATGGAGATGGCCCGGAACCAGCGGCCCAGCCGCAGCGCGCCCATGGCCAGCTGGAGCAAGCCCGCCGTGAGGACGAAGACGCCCAGGGCCCCGAGTCCGAATTCGTTGACGGCTTCGAGGACGAGGACGGTCAGCCCCGCGGCGGGTCCGCTGACCTGGAGGCTGCTCCCGGGGAGCAGTCCGGTGACGAGCCCGCCGACGATGCCGGTGACCAGGCCGAGTTCCGCCGGGACGCCCGAGGCGACGGCCACGCCCACGCACAGTGGCAGGGCGACGAGGAATACGACGACGGAAGCGGTGAAATCGGCTCGCAGCGTGGAGGCGGAGGGTCGCTCCGCGCGCTGCGGCGCCGCCCGCCGGTGGCGTCCGCGGTTCCCGCGTTCGCGGGTGTCGGCGGCGCTCACAGCGGAAGGAACGCGTCGTCGTGCGGCCGGTGGACGAGCACGGAGCCGGTGTCTATCTCGTAGAACCAGCCGTGCAGGCTCAGCCGTCCTTCCGCGGCCCGGCGTGCGACGCACGGGTAGTCGCGCAACTGCCGGAGCTGGCACATCACATGGTGCTGGACGGCCTCCGCGATGGCAGGGGACGAGGGGTCGGTGAAGACGGGCGGGGGTGACGCGCTCTCCAGCCAGCCGCGGACCGCGGGGACGGCGGAAAGGTCTTCGCGGCGCACCATCGCGCCGACGGCACCGCAGTGGGAGTGGCCGCAGACGACGATGTCGGCGACACCGAGCACCTCGACGGCGTATTCGATGGTGGCCGCCTCGCTCGAGTGCCGGTCGGGGTCGTGCGCGGGGATGATGCTGCCCGCCGTGCGGAGTTCGAAGAGCTCGCCGGGGCGGGCTCCGGTGATCAGCGAGGGGATCACACGCGAGTCGGAGCAGGTGATGAACAGCGCTTGCGGGGACTGACCGTCCGCGAGGCGGCCGAACTCGTCGGCGCGGGCGGCGGCCCGGTCCCGGAAGGCGCGGGCATTCTTCATGAGCATGTGCATGGGGGTGTTCCTCCAGCGCGCCCAGGGCGCGCGGTGGTGAGTCGTCATGTCGGATCGCATGTGCTGGGTGGGGGAAGCCGTGCGGGAGCCGACGAATCGATCAGAGGCGGAACACCTGCAGAACGGCGGGGCGTGCTGCAGGGCGCTGTCCGGGTGGGCCAGGGTTGTGGCCGGTGCACCTGGGGTTGGTGCAGCACCCGGAGTGCGGCGGGGCGGCCCTCACTGGTCGGACGGAGGAGGAACGATCGCCTGTGGGCGGGGCGTGGGCGGTCAGCGGGCCGTTGGGCCGGCCGCCGTTGCGGGAGGGCGGCTTGTCCAGGGGATCGGGATCCGGATCAGGATCGTCCGCGGACGGGTCGGCGGGTGAGCCGGGCACGCCGGGGTCGTTGGGTGAGTTGGCCTCACCAGTGGGGTCCGCTTCGTCGGGCAGCTCGGGTAGGGAGTCGGCCTCCCGGGAGGTCCCTCCGGCGTCCAATTCCACTCCCCCGGCGGCGGATACGGCCGCCTGGGAGAGCAGGAGGACCGCGAGCATCAGGGTGCACAGTGCGGCGAGTGTGTCCGCTGCTGCGATACGCCGTTTCATTTCCCTCCCCGACTTCGGTCCTCAGGAATTGGTCCAACCGGTCAGTAACTCCAGCCTCTTCAGTCACTGTGACACCACGACGGCGCAAAAGTCAGCGATTCGTTAAACATTCGTGAGCGTCACACCACTTGACAGCGGGCGTTTGGCGGCGCTACCGCGGGTCACCCCAGTTGAGGCGCTGATTGCGCCCCGGCACCGCGGTAGGGGACGAGCGGCGACCGTCCGCGCCCATACCGCCGGCGGCCTCTACGGGAAGCCGATGGGGGCGAGTTGCGGGGTACCGGTCAGCCGAACGCGGGCCGTAAGGAGCACGCAGTCTCGGCGCTCATACGCCAGGGGTGCGCGTCGCAGCGGCGGATGACACGGTTTGGGGCGGCGCCCACGTTGGTCGGCGTTAGGGGCGGTGCGGCCGCTCGCGGCAAGCCTGCCCGAGAGGGCGGCGCCCAGGTTGGTCTGCGTCAGGGGCGGTGCGGACCAGCGGTTGTGTACTGCCCGCATCGGCTGCCGTTTCCACCACACAGGTAACGGCCCGTCGGCCGCAGGTGCGGGCGGTGCCGCGGTGCGGGTGGTCCCGGCCGTGCGGGTGGTGCGGGATGCGCAGTGAGCGCGATGCCGGCCATACCCGCGGTGCCGGCAACGCGGGCAGCGTCGCCACTGCGGGCCTTGCCCGGCAGTGCGAGCGCTACAGGCGATGCGGGAAGAGCAGGCAGCGCGGGACGCGGCGGCCGTGGCCGCCGCTGGTGCGACCAGTGCCGCAGTACAAGCAGCGCAGGCGACGTCCCCAATTGCGGGCCGTGGCCGGCAGGTTGGGCAATGCGGTCAGTGCAGGCAGCGCGGGAAGCATCAGCCGTGCGGGGGCGTCGGCGGCGCCCGGCGGCAATGGCCTCGCGAAGAGCGCCACCCGTGACCGCCGGTGCGCGAAGCACCCTCGGCCAAGACGCGCGAGAAGCAACGGCCGTGACCGCCGGTGCGACCAGTGCCTTCGGCCGGGCCTCGCGGGAAGTGCCGACCGGGAATGCCGTAACCGTCGGCGCGGGCAGCGCCGCCCACGCCGACGCGGCGTCGCCCCACGTCACGAACCCCGCACCGCATCAGCCGCCGGGACAGGCCCCCACCGCCGGGTCAGCCACGCAGTGGCCCGGCCCGGGGGCGGGGGAGGCCCCGGGCCGGGGGTTCAGGCGCAGGGCCGGCGTCCTGCGGTCAGTGGGCGCTCTCCGCGTCCACGCGGGCCTGGGCGTCGATGTGCGCCTTGGCGTCCTTCCAGGTGATCGGCAGCTCCTCCACCGGCACCTCCCAGAACGTGAAGGTCGAGCCGCGCATCGTGGATCGCAGGCCCGTCATGATGCTCTTGTGGGGCTCGGCCTTCGCATAGGTGTAGAGCGCATCCCTGTCCTCCCAGGCGGACAGGGTGAAGAAGACACCCTTCGTCAGCTGGGCTTCGAGGGACGCCCCCAGCGCGCCCGGCGCTTTGCGCACCTGACCCCAGGCGGAGAGCGCCTTCAGGAAGAAGCCCGGCACGTACTTCATGGACTTCACCTCAAGGCGGGAGGCCATGACAAGGGCACGGGTGTTGGGCTGAGCCGGGTTCGGCTTCGTCCAGGGAAGAGTCGGCACGGTAGTCTCGCCTCCACAGTTGGTGAGTGGCAGTATCTATATTAGACAGTGCAGCTGCCCAATAGCCAGTGGGAAGCAGGACCGGATGCGAATCTCTGAGTTGAGCCGCCGCAGTGGGGTGGCCACCGCGACGATCAAGTACTACTTGCGCGAAGGGCTGCTGCCGCCGGGCCGCGCCACCGCGGCGACCCAGGCGGAGTACGGGGAGTCGCATGTGCGGCGGCTCCGGCTGATCCGCGCCCTGATCGGCGTGCGGGGGCTGTCGGTCAGTGCAGCCAAGGATGTACTGGATGCCGTCTCCGAGTACGCGACCGACACGCATGAGCTCCTCGGCCTCGTTTTCGGTGTCTGGCCCGCCTCCGGGCCCGCCAAGGATGAGGACGCCGACGACTCCGAAGTGGGCGCGCTGCTGGCGCAGATGGGCTGGAAGGTTTCGGAGCACAATCCCGCCCGCGACGTCATCACCCAGACACTCCAGACCCTGCGCTCGCTCGGCATGGACTACGACTGGCATTCCCTCGTTCCCTACGCGCAGCTCGCCGAGAAGACCGCCACCCTGGACCTGGACCAGCTCGAAGGTCCGGACGATCCGCTCGAAAAGGCCGAGCGCGCCGTATTGCTGACGTTTCTCCTGGAGCCGGCGCTGCTGGCCCTGCGCCGCCTCGCACAGGAAGCCGAGTCAACCGTTCGATACCGCAGTTGACCTGAGTGGCCGGTACTCACCTTAGTCGCGGGTCCCGCGTCCTGAAATAGGACAGTGCGCCGCGGTCGGGGTGCGGAAGGTGAGTACCGATGACTCAGGATATTCGGCCACGCGAGTGGTCTGCTCGTGTGCGGAATGCTCCACGGTGAATGCCGTGGGCCGCGCACGGGGAGGCAAGAGCATGCAGTTCCGGATTCTGGGCTCACCCGAGTTGTACGACGAGAAACGGCAGCGCCTCCTACCGCTGACCAGTCCCAAACAGCGGCTGCTGCTCGGCGCGCTGCTCGCCGGGGCGAATTCATCCGTGCCGAGGGAGTGGCTGGTCCGGGAACTCTGGGGCGCATTACCGCCGCGAAAGAAGGCCAACACTCTCAACGCCCACGTCTCCGGGCTGCGAAAGGCCCTGTCGGAGCTGGAGCCGGAGCGTACCCATACACCACGTCTCGTCGCGTGGGCATCCGGATATATCCTTCATGCCCGCGCGACAGAGACCGACAGCGGGCAGTTCTGCCTGGCGGTGGCGCGAGCCCGGAAAATGGCGGGTGACGATCCGCAGGGTGCGTACGACACGCTTCGCGGAGCGCTCGGGCTGTGGCGCGGCGCCGCATTGGCGGGCGGCGCCCACGGTCCGGTCTCGGCGGCGCTGGTGACGCGGCTGGAGGAGGAGCGGCTCAAGGCCCTGGAGATCCTCTTCGACTGCGCCCTGCGCACCGGACGGCACCAAGCCATCATTCCGGAGCTCGACAAAGTGACGGCTGCCCACCCCCTGCGGGAGCGCTTCCACGACCAGTTGATGCTGGCACTGTGCCGCTCCGGACGCGGAGCGGAGGCGATCGGCGTCTATACCCGGGCCCGGCAGCGAATCGGCGCGGCCGGCGGCCGGACTCCGCTGCTGTCAGCCCGGCTGGAACAGATCAGCGTGGTGTCCCCCGCATTGTTCGCCGCGGGAACGGAGATCCCGGAGAGCTGGGCGCGCAGCGAAGCGACGGCGCCTTTGCCGACCGGGCGGGAAATCGACCGGCCGCCGTACGAAGCGGACCGGCCTCGGTACGAAATCGACGGGCCGCCGTACGAAGCGGACCGGCCTCGGTACGAAATCGACGGGCCGCCGTACGAAGTGGACCGGCCTCGGTACGAAGTGGACCGGCCTCGGTACGAAGAGGCGGAACAGGAGACGGCACGGTCGGTCGTCGGATATCTGGCCGAACTCCTCAGCGGGCAGGCTCTGCACACCGGTGGTGTGTGAAGCCGAAGCCTGAAGCCGGACATGGCAAGCCGCCCCCGCGTACCGCCTTTCGCGGTACGCGGGGGCATTTGTGTGCGCAGGGCTCAGTGATCAGTGGCCGTGATCAGAGTTTCGCGAATGAGCTGGGCAGCGGTCTCCATTCCGGAGGAATAGCCGGCCTCGTGAGAGCCGATCTGGTCCCAGCCGTGCCGCTTGGCGTGGAAGTACGAGCCGCACAGCTTCACGCGGGTTCCCTGGTTGACGTTGTAAATGTCCTTCTGCATATCGCGGACGTCGTTGTCGATGATCGGGTGGGTGTACGGGAATTCCGCGATCACCGTCTCCGGGCTCACCTCGCCCGGGTAGTCCAGCGTGACGAAGTAGTCCTTCTCCGCCGTGAAACCGTGGAGCTTGTTCATGTAGTAGGCGACATACGTGCGCGGCTCCCCGTCGACCGCGACCTTTCCGTAGTTCCATGCCTCCCAGCGACTCCGGTCGGCGGGTACCACCGAGGGGTCGGTGTGCAAAATGACCCGGGAGGAGTTGTAGCGGACCTTGGAGAGCACGGCGCTCTGCCGCTCGGTCGGATTGTCGAGCATCGCGAGCGCCTCGTCCGCGTGGGCGCCCACCACCACGTAGTCGAATGTCTCGCTGCCCTTGGCGGTGGTCACCGTGACCCCGTCGTCGTCCTGGTGAAGACGGGTGACCGGCTCGCCCGTACGGACTTCCGGTCCGATGGCGGCGATCGCCTTACGGACGTAGGAAATCGAACCGCCGCCGACGGTACGCCAGTCCACCTGGCGGCCGCCCAGGCCACCCTCGTCGTGGCCCATGAAGAAGGCGATCGCCGTGCTGGCGGGCATCTGCCAGATGAGCTCGGCGGGGATCGACCAGACAGCCGAGCAGAGCAGGATCACATACGAGTGACGGAATGCCTGGCTGTATCCGCCCCGGTCGAGATATTCACCGAGCGGAATGTCGGCCCGCTTACGGACGAAGTCCCTGCGGCCCTCGGTGTGGAAGCGCCTGGCCTCGCGCCAGATGGTCAGGAACTCCGTGGAGTAGCGCGCCGCGACCTCCTCCTCCTTGAGGTCGAACTCCTTGGTCCCGTACTCCAGTCCGGTGTCGAGGTCGAAGAAGTTGAACGCCCCGCGGTGCTCGACGGCCTCGACTCCCAGCTCGTCGAAGAATTCGCAGAGGTTGGTGTAGGCGGGACGGTTGAAGACGACGAACGCGGTGTCGATGCCGAGGAGTTTGCCGTCCTCCTCGACCTCCACGGTGTTGGCGTGACCGCCGAGGCGGTCCTCCCGCTCGAAGATGGTGATGCGGGCGCGATCACGCAGGTGATAGGCGGCCGAGAGGCCGGCGACACCGGCACCGACGATGGCGACCCGAGGGGTGGTGGGCTGCGGCATGGGCGTGTCCTTCATGGTCGGTCTCGTACGCACGATCGGTCTCATACGTACGAGATGTCGGAGAGCGAGAGATCGGAGAGGTCTGTGCGGCGCAGGGCTCCCGGGCGCCCGTCCTCCGTGGCGACGGCCAGGACGTGCTGCGGGCCGGGGTGGAGCAGGTCGAACCACCAGCGGGCGTCCGCCCCCGCCGGCTGCTCCGGGTCGTGAACGGCGATACGGCCCACGGCAGTTGTCAGAAAGGAGAATCCGCCCAGGCTCCGGCAGAGCCCGGTGCCCCGAGCCTTGAGATACGCCTCCTTCAGCACCCACAGCTCGCTCGCCCGGGCCGCGCGCGCACCGGAAGCGGTGGCGGCCAGCTCGGCCCGTTCGGCGGGAGCGAGGCGGCGGCCGAGGTGGGTCACCAGCTCCGCAGTGGAGGGGGTGGGGCCGACGTCGACCCCGCATCCGCGGCCCTGGGTGACGACGCAGGCGATGAGGCCTTCGGTGTGCGAGAGGTTGAACCTCACGCCCTCCTCGTCCGGCTCCGGTTCGGGACGCCCGTGCTCACCGAGGCGGAAGCGCCACCGGTCCGGCGGCCGGCCGGTGCGGGCGCTGAGTGCGTAGCGGCACAGCAGCCGCGCGCCGAGGTATCGGCGCCTGGCACCCGGGGTGAGCCGCCGCTCCAGCCGGGCCCGCTCGTCCGCCGTGAGCAGCCTGGTTCCGCCGAGCGCGGCGGCGAAGCCGTCCACGGCCTGCTCGGGCAGCAGCCACAGGGACGTCGGATCAGGACGCGTCGGCGAGGTCACTCCATGCTCCTCGGGCGGGGATGTCGGACGGGGGGATCGTGGACGGGGGGATCGGAGGCGAGGCTGTCGGAGACTGGGCTGTCGGAGGCGAGGTATCGGGCGGTCAGAGGCGAGGTGTCAGAGCCGGGCCGCGGTGAGGTCCGCGACGCGCTCCGCGAGCGGGAACTGCCAGTGCGAGAACAGCCGGTTCTCCCGGTGCAGGTGGCGCAGCACCCGCATCACCTCGTCGATCACGGACGGATCGGTGACGGACTCATGCGGGTACAGATGCCTGCGCAGCCGCTCGATCTGGAGCAGCAGCAGCGCTCCGCTGGGCAACGGGTCGTCCAGCACACCGTGCGAGTGGACGTAAGTGAGCACGCACGCCGCGGTCGCGTGCAGCAGGCAGTACTCCTTGGACAGTTCGAAGAGTTCGGCCGACTGCGCGTACTCCCGCCCCAGTTCGGCCTTGAGCTCGGCGGCCCGGTCGGTCAGCGGACCGACCCGGTCGAGCAGTTCCTCGGCCTCGTCCGCCGCGCGCAGCAGCCGGTCGCGCTCGGTGCCCTTGGCCTCCTCGGCCAGAGCCCGCAGCCGGCTCAGTCCGTCGGGCGCGGCCAGCATGGCGTCGTCCTGGCCGCGGCTGAACAGCTCCTGCTTCCACGGCTCGTACACCGGCAGCTCACGGTCCATGCCGAAGAGGGTGGCCGCGCGCTCGGCCGCGGCCTCCCGGACTGCCGGGGCGGCCCCGCCGGCACTGGCCAGCAGGCCGTCCAGCTGCTGGCCCAGATTGCGCAGGTTCACCACGGTGTTGCCGTCCGCGATGTTGGCGACCAGAAGGTCGCGCAGCATCTTCTGGTACGGGCCGTAGTGCGGGTGGTCCCGCAGGAAGAAGCGCGCCCCGAGCACCATGTTCAGCTGCGACATGGTTTTCTCCAGCAGCGTCGGCAGCAGGTACTTGACCACCGACGACCACACGCTGAGCTGCTCCGGCGCGGCCTGGAGGCTGCGTACGGCGCCCAGGCTCACCGCGTCGGCCACCATCAGGTCGGCGAACGCCTCCGTCAACTGGCGTCGGCTGTAGGGGACATCGCTGACCGCGGTGCCCAGGAGCACCCGGCCCTCGGTGAAGTCCAGAGTGAGCCGCAGCCCGGTGTCGACGGCCGACATCGCCAGGCTGCTGATGACGGTGCGCGCCAGCTGGGTGGATTTCAGCGCGATCTCCAGGCCCTGGCCCTCGGCTCCGACCCGGGCGGAGTCGGGTACGAAGGCCCCCTTCAGGCGCAGTCCGCTGAGGTCCAGGGCCCGCAGCCCGTGCAGCTTCTCGACGGGCAGTTCCTCGGCGGTGATGGCCGGGATCTGTCGCTTGTCCACGATGAAGATCGAGTAGGCCGCCGGGCCGTTGCGCTTGCCGGTGCGGGCGAAGACGACCATGGTGTCGGCGACGGTGGCGTTGCCGATCAGCCACTTCTCGCCGGTCAGCAGATAGCCGCCGTCGGTCTTCTCGGCGACCATCTCGTTCGCGAGCAGATCGCTGCCGTGATCGCGTTCGGACAGTCCCCAGGACAGCCCGCCGCCGCGCTTCATGTCCTCGACAGCCGAACGCTTCTGCTCGTCGCTGCCCGCGATCCACAGCGGCATGAAGCTGAGGTTGGTGATGACCAGGGCGGTGGCGGTCGTCGCGTCACGTCTGCCGACGAGCCGCATCAGGTTGAAGCCGGTCTCCACATTGCCCGCCCTGCCGCCCTGTTCGGCGGGCAGGGAGTACTCGTGCACGCCCCAGCGGCGGAGCTGGCTGACGAACGCGTACGGGTACTCCTCGTGCTCGTCGTGATCCAGCACCCTGGTGAAGGACATCCGGCTGCCCGCGTCGTGCGGGTCACCGAGGTACTCCTCGAGCTGCGCGGCCAGTGCGGTCAGGTCGGCCTTGGACATCAGGACTCCTCTTCGGTGGCGGTGGCCAGTCGGACGGGCAGGGCGGAGAACAGCTGGTTGGCCTCCCGCAGCGCCACCACGGCGTCGAGCGCCGGCAACAGAACGGGCCCCTGGTGCCGGGGGTCCACGCCGTCTGCGCGGGCGAGCAGATAGCCGAGCGTCGCGCCCAGCCAGCCGGCGGAGCCGGGCTGCGTGCCGTACAGCGACCGGTCCTGGTTTGCCCACCACAGGTGCAGGCAGGAGGCGGCGGCGTGCAGCCAGGCGTACCGCTCGGCGGTGTCCACCAGCTCGTTCGGGTCGGCGCCGGGCCGGCGCGCGGCCCGGGTCAGGTCTCCGAGACCGGCCACGGCCGCCGCCAGCTGCTGCGCCAGGGCCACGACAGGGGCCGTGGCCTGCTCGTCGCCCAGGGCCCCGGTCACTGCCCTGGCGACGTCCGGGAGCCCGGCGAGCACCGGGTCGACGCCCCGGGCGAACATGTCGAGCCTGGCGGGCTCGTACGCGGGCAGCTCCGCGTCGAGCGAAAAGCCCGACAGGAGCACAGCGACCGCCGCCGGGTCAGGCTGTGCTTCACCTTCCGTCAGGGTGGGCAACTGGCCCGCGTACGAACGGAGGTTGGCCAGTGTGCTGGCGTCGATCACCCGGACCACGGCCGAGTCCCGCTGGAGTTTCTGGAAGAGTCCCGCCCCGCGCTGCCCCTCGCGCAGCACCGAGCGGGTGGCGAGCACCGTGCCGCAGCGACGGATCAGTTCGTCGGAGGCTTCCGCCACCACATGCTTGGCAGCCGGCGCCCATACGCTGAAGGCCTCCGGCGCCGCGTGGATGCCGCGCGCGGCGGTCAGCGCCACCGCGTCCGCCGCCAGCAGCGCCGCCGCCGCGACGGCCAACTCCCTTCGCGGGTGCGGTGATTGGGTGAGGACCGTGCGGCCGACCCGGCGGCCCGTGGCGAAGTCCAGCGTCAGGCGTACGGCGGTGTCCGCGCAGCCCAGGCTGCCGGCCATGCTCATCAGCCGGACGGCCTGCTGAGCCTTGACCGCCGCCTCGAGCCCCTCGCCCTCCTTGCCGACCAGCGCCTCCTCGGGCACCCGCAGCCCGTTGAAGCGCAGATAGGCGAGGTCGATACCGCGCATCCCGCCGGTGCGGGGGGCGGGCACGCGCTCCAGCTGTCCCTCGGGCACATCGGCCAGGTCCAGCAGTACGGCCGAGAAGGCGCCGGGGCCGCGTTCGCCGGTACGGGCGATGACATACACCGCCTCGCAGCGCATGCCGAGCCCGACCATCCACTTCTCGCCGTTCAGCCGGCCGTCCGGCGTCAGCCGCACCTCGTTGGCGAGCAGATCGCTGCCGTGCCCGGCCTCGGTGAGCGCGAAGGCCACGGCACCGCCGCGGCACAGGATCTCCGCCGCCCGGCGCTGCTGCCGGGGCGTGCCGTGCAGTTGCAGACAGGTCGCGGCGATGATGCTGAACATCGTGCCGGGCATGACGTTGACGTCCCGGCGGGCCGCCGACCGCACCAGGGTGAGGCTGCGGTCGAAGGACTCGAACGCGCCACCCCATTCCTTGGGCAGGTAGTTGAGGTGGAACCCGGCCCGGCGCAGCTCCTCGCAGAGCGCGGCGGGGAATTCGTCGCGCTCGTCGCGGCCGACCGCTGCGGCGAAGCCGTACGGGTTGGTGTCGTCGCCCGGCTCGCCGAGCAGGCTCTCCAGTTCCTCCGGGGTGATCAGGCCGCTCATCGGGCACCCGCCGGGGAGCCGTACGCCGACGCGTCCAGCGGCACCGGCCGGTAGTCGGCGGCGGTCGCCGGGATGTGCACCCCGGCGGTGCGCAGAGCGGCCAGCCGGGTGTGGAAGGCGGCGCCGCGCATCAGGTGGTGGGCGACGTCGGCGACCCGCCGGTTGCCCGGCGTCTTGAGATAGCTGCCGGTCACCCAGTCGTTGAAACTGCCCATCGCCGGGCCGCACCAGACCTGGTAGTCCATCGCCCGGTCCGGGTCACCCGTCACCGCCCAGCGCGAGGACATCCCCAGGTACCAGCGGAAGACCAGGGCCATCCGGCGCTTGGGACTGCCGGCCGCGCGGGCCAGCTGCTCCGGGTCGCGCCGCTCGAAGTAGCCGACGCACTCCTGCCAGACATCCTCCAGGGGGCGGCGGAAGATCTGCTGCTCCACCTTGGCGCGCTCGGCGGCGGGGATCGACTCCAGGCCCTCGTACGCCAGGTAGAGCTGGTAGAGACGCTTGGCGCGCATCGGGAAGAGGGTGCCCTTCTTGAGCACCTGGAGCTCCACGCCCATCTCGAACATGTCGGCCGCCGGGGCCATCTCGCAGTCGGCGATGCCCGCTTCGGCGAGCATCACCCGGGAGGCGGACGACGCGCCGGACTCCAGACAGGACTGGTTGACGGACCCGGTGACGACATAGGCCGCGCCCATCGCGAAGGCCGCGGCCACCGCGGCCGGCGTACCGAGCCCGCCCGCGGCGCCCACTCTGATCTGCTCGGGGTAGCGGTGCTCGCGCTGGACGGTGTCACGCAGCCGCAGGATGGTCGGCAGCAGCGCGGGCAGCGGGCGCCGGTCGGTGTGGCCGCCCGAGTCCGCCTCGACGGTGATGTCGTCGGCCAGCGGCACATGGTGGGCGAGCGCGGCCTGGTCGGAGGTGATCAGGCCCTGTTCGAGAAGCTCGCTGACCAGGGTGGCCGGTGCGGGGCGCATGAAGCGTTCGGCGGTCTCGGTCCTGGACACCTTGGCGATCAGCCGGTTGTCGGCGGCCACCCGCCCGGACTCGCCGCGGCGCAGCCCGGCCAGCCGGTAGCGGACGACGTGCGGGGTCAGGCCCATGTAGGCGGACGCCTCCACGCAGCGCACCCCGTGCCGCAGGAACAGCTCCACGGCCTCCCGCTCCAGCCGGTCCTCACTGGGGCTGTGGATGAGATTGACCGCGTACGGCAGTCCTGGGATCTCGGCGGCGAACCGGCCCAGGGCCTTCTCGATGGTCTCCGGCAGCAGGCCCGCCGCGCCGTACGAGGCCAGGAATCCCTCCCGGGCCAGGGCGATCACCATGTCGGCCGAGGCGATGCCGCCGGCCATCGCGCCTGCCATGTACGGCAGTCGGACCCCGTGCGCGGCGAGGAACGCGCCGGAGCCGAGCCGGTGCGGGAGCAGCGGGGGTGCGGCGGCGAGCAGGGGCAGTCCTTCGCCGCCCGCGGCCACCGAGCCGCCGGAGACGGCGCCGATGCCCTGGGGGGTGACGACGATGAAACAGGGCTGGTCGAGGTCGGTCAGTACTTCGTAGATCCCGGCCGGGTCGGTATTCGGGTACCGCTCTCCGTACCACCGGAGGGGGGTCTCTCGGTTCTCCATGGGAAAACGCAGCTCCTTGGGCTGGTGCGGGTGCGGGTCAGGCCCCCGCGGGACGGACCTCGATGGCCACGTCGATGAGTTCGTAGATGCGCAGGCCCGGCTTCCACAGGTCCGCGTCGGCGATCACCAGGAGCCGGTCCCCCTCGCGGCGGACTTCCTTGATGTGTACGTCGAAGCTCAGCTCGCGGTCGTGCCGCAGGATCTGGCCCCGGTACTTCCAGCTCATCTCCACGTCGGTGGCCATCGCGAAGCGGGGCCGCTCGATGCCGTCGGCGAGGTTCTTCTCCAGGACGAACAGCCTCAGCGCCTGGATGACGGCCTCGACGCCGAGCGAGCCCGGCATGACCGGGTCGCGGTGGAAGTGGCGGTCGAAGTACCACTCGTCGGGGCGGACCTCGCGGTGGCCGTGCAGATATCCGGCACCGTGCCGGCCGCCGTCCTCGACCAGGTCGACCCGGTCCACGAGGTGGAACTGGCCGCCGGGCAGGTGCAGTTGTCCGCCCGCGGGGTCGGTGAAGGCGGGTGCGTCGTCGGGGAGTTCGATACGGCGCACACGGCCGGCGGCCGGCTGCTCCTGCTCGATCCACGGCGCGACGTACGTACCGTTGTCGAGGCCCGCCTGGTTGGCGAGGGCGGCGTCGCTGAAGTAGCCGAAGAGCGACTCGCCCGTGTAGAAGACCTCTCCGTCGGCGGACAGCTCGTAGGAGAAGTTCTGCAGGACCGCTCCGGAGACCGCGCTGGTCATCAGCAGCTTGGAGTGGTGCCGGATGGTCTTGCCCCGCAGGTCGATGTCCTTGACGAGGGTGGCGCGGCCGTCGAGGTTGCGGATGGCGTACTGCTCCTCGGGCCGCTTGAGCGTGGCGCCGAGGTAGTAGCCGAGGAAGATGGCCGCCTGCAGGGAGCTCTCCATGTACACGCAGTTGGGCATGTGCGGATGGGAGTTCTGCCGGTAGTACCAGGCGTCGGCCGGGGAGTCGTACTCGGTGACCATCTCCGAGCCGGGGCTCAGATCGCCGCGGGTGCCCTTGAGGGACATGACGCGGTCGACGAACTGGAAGTCCCCGTTGGGGATGTACGGCGCGCGGCTGTCGCGGTAGACCTCGAACTCGGGGCCCATGGCCATGTCGAGATCGCCCTTGGCGGCGTGCGCCAGATGCAGTTCGTTGATCATGGCGGCTTCGCCGTCGCGGTTGCGGCGGCCCAGGAACTGCGGCACACCGCCGGTCTCGGGCCGGTAGGGGGTGCCGTCCTTCTCCCGGACCTGGAGACCGAGGTTCTTCATCCGGATGACCGGCTTGTCGCCCAGGTAGACCAGGATGTCGGCGACCACCGAGGCACGCGGCAGCAGCGTCAGCTCCATCACCTCGACCTCGTACCGGATCTCCTGGTGGGCCGGGGTGATCTGGCCGCGTACCTGTACGTCGATCTGCAGGTCGGTCATGGTCTGGAAGCGGGCGTCGGGGAGGGTGAGATGCATGCCCTGGTGCATCAGATAGATCTGGAGGAGCTGGACCGCGCCCTCGGCCACCAGGGACCCGGCGAGCACCGGGTCGTCCGGGAAGTGGCAGACGAAGTACCAGGCGTCCGGCTGCAGCCGCTTGACGGCGCTGAGCGTGCCGAGACCGCGCGGGCCGCCGCTGCGGTCGATGGTGACCTCGTCGACCATCCGCAGCCGCTCGTCGGGCAGCCGCAGCGCCGGGTTGATGCCCGGGTCCTGCGCGTGGTCGGGCCCGAAGACGTCGCCGGGGCGGCCCTGGGCGAGCAGTTCCAGATCGGCGCTGGTCAGCACGTTCTTGTCGGTGTACGCGAGAGGCTTGAACCAGCTCTTGGTGAGCGCGGCCCGCGCGGCCTTCTCCTTGTCGGTGATGACCACACCGAGCGGGGTGTCCAGCTCCTGCTTGCTGAAGAAGCCGGCGCAGGCGTCCTTGAGTTCCAGGATCAGCTCGCCGTCGGCGTAGCAGAGGTAACTGAAGAAGAAGATGGTGGTGTCGCCCTGGTGGACGAAGCGGTCGATGGAGATGTCGTAGCGCAGGGTCTGGCCGGTGCGCGGCAGACCGCCGTGGAAGATCAGCGAGCTGTCGAGCAGCCGGTAGACGCGCTCGCCCTTGTTGCGGAAGTCGATGCCGAGGTAGCTGACGAGCAGCAGGTCGCACTGGCCCGCCTCGACGGTGACGGCCGGCGGAACGCCGCCGTCCACCGCGTACCAGGCGTCCTCGGGGATGTCGTACTCGGTGGTGATGGTGGAGGGCTTGAAGACCCCGGTCTCACCTCCCAGCGCGGTCACGCGGGTGACGAAGTGGTACGGAAGTGCGGGCAGCCGCACCCGCTTGGCGTACGAGTCGATGACCGCGAACTCGGGGCCGAAGACCTTGGCGACGGAGCCGGTTGCGAACTCCAGCAGATCCGCCTCGTCCCAGATGACGCCGTCCCGGGGGGACTTGACAGCATCGGGCGCGGGGGGCGCGGGGTTCGCAAGGGTCGCAGCCGGCGGTGCCGGGAGCGCCGGGCACGCGGCCGTGGCGGGCAGGAGGGCCGGGGCGGGGGCTGTAACCGCGTGGGCGGGGAGGGCCGCCGCCGGTTGCTGCGGGGCGGTCCGGGTGGTCGGCACGGGGGTCCCCTCCAGCAGCGCCTCCGTGCGGCTGAGGGTCGCCGACTGGAGGATGCGCTGGGTCTCCATGACCACGGAGTGGCTGGTGAGCACCTGCTGGCGGATCTCCCGGACCAGTTCGGCGGCGGCCTGCTCGGGCGCCGCGGATCCGGCGGCCCCGACGGGCACGGGAGCCTGAACGGGCCGGGCGGGCAGGGCAGTCGGGGCGAGACCGGCGGGCGCCGGTGTACGGACGTCCGGTGCCGCGGGCGTGACAGGCATCCCGGGCGCCGCGGACGGCGCGGACGGCGCCCACGGCAGGAAGGTGATCGGATCACCGTCGAAGGCGATGACCTCGGGCTCTGCGAGTGTCGGGTCGGCGGGCATGAGCGCTGGCTCCTCCGGCGGGGCGGCTGACGGGACGGGAACGGAAACGGCGACGGCGGCGGCGGAAGTGGCCGCCGGGAGCAGCCCGGCGGCCGCGGCGATCGCGACGGCGTCGCGCGCGATCCGGGACGGGACGGGGTCGCCGCCGCCCACCCGGAACCGGTCGGTACGGCCGGCGCGGACAGCGGTGGCGGCGTCGCTCACCGGGGCGGGGCCCAGCAGCGCCGCCAGGTCAACCTCCAGGCCGTGCCCGACCAGCCGGGCCACGAGCTGTGCGACCGACTTGGTGGCCGGCACGCCGCGCCGGTCGACGGAGACGGCGACATGGGCCGCGTCGCCGAGCGTGTCGCGGACCCACCGGGCGCAGGTCGCGCTGGGCCCGACCTCGATGAAGTAGCGGAACCCCCGGTCGTAGGCGGTACGCACCAGGCGCGGGAAGTCGATGGTGGAGCGCAGGGTCTGCGCGATACGCCGGGCGATCTCGTCGCGTTCCAGGCTGGGCAGCACCTCGTAGTCGTACGCGCTGAACAGCTCCAGGTCGCCGAACGAGCCGGTGGGGTACGTATTCAGCCCGGCGAGGCCTTCGAGTTCGGCGTCCACGACGGGGTTGTGCATCACGACGTTGACCGGCGAGGCCGCGGCCGGGCAGCCGAGCTCCTCGATGAGGGCCCGGCACTGGGCCGGATCGCCGGCTATCACCAGCTCGGCGGGGGTGTTGATGTGGGTGAGGTGCACCCGGTCGTAGCGCTCCAGCGCGCTGTTCACCCGGTCCTCGTCGGTGAGCACCACGAACGTCGCCCAGACGGCCTTGTCGGGGGTCTCGTCGGGCAGCTTCCACAGCTCGCGCACCGTGTTGCGGGGTCCGCAGAGCCGGTCGCGGAAGATCGGCGTATTGCTGATCAGGTCGTCCCGGCGGCCCGCGGGCTGCCAGCCGCCGGTGGCGAAGAGCATGCTGCTCTCGCCGAGGCTGTAGCCGAAGCCGCCGTGCGCGGTGACGCCGAGCACCTCGCGGACCAGGTCGGTGTAGAGAATGGAGAAGCTGGTGCCGGTGGCGAGCATGAACGGGATGTCCTCACCGAGCCGGGTCTCCAGCGCCATGAGGTCCCGCCGCTGCGGTGTGGTCTGCGTCCGCGGGTACAGGTGGGCGGCGCGCAGCAGCTTGGCCGGCTCGTCCGCCTGCTCCTCGAAGCGGTCCAGCAGGCCGGGGAAGGTCCGGAAGAAGTCCTGGCCGAGGCCCGGATACGAGTTGAACGCGCCGGGGTAGACGAGGGCGACCCTGCCGTCGGGTCCGATTGGGCGCGCGGTGAAGTAGGACCCGGCGGGGGTGGCCCACTCGCCGCCCTTGGCGTGCGCGGCGGGTATGTCCCGTGCGGCCAGCTCCAGTTGGAGCCGCAGATCGGTGCTGTCCTTGCCGACCAGCACCACTCGCAGTCCGTCGCCGGGCAGTTGCCGGGCGGCCTCGCGGGCGAGCGGGTACGGATCGGCGCCGCCGTCCAGCAGCTTGCGGTGGCGCTCGATGGCGGCGAGCAGTTCGTCGAGGGACTCCGCGCCGATCGGCAGCAGTACGGGACCGCCCGCGCGCTGCCAGTCGGTCGGCGTGAGACGGCCGCGGGTCCGGTCGGCGGAGAGTACGAGGTGGCCGTGGGCCCCGCCGGAGCCGATGAAGTCGACCGCCGCGTACCGGCGGGCAGTCCTGGTGGCGCGCAGCCACGGCCGGGAGGCCTCCGGTACGTACAGCGCGGAGGCGGCGAAGTCCTCGGCCAGTTCCCCGGCCGGGCGGCGCCAGCCGGTGGTGCCGGGCAGATAGCCGTGGTGCAGGCAGAGCACGGTCCGGATCAGCCCGGCCATGGCCGCCGCGCAGCCGGCGTCGCCGATCTGCGCCTTGGCGCTGCCGAGCGCCACACTGGCCGCGCCGGCCGGGTAGACCCGGGCCAGGGCGGCGAGTTCGGCCCGGTCCTGGGCGTCGGTGCCGCCCGCGTGGGCCTCCAGGTACCCGACGTCGGCGGCGGTGATCCCGGCCGCGGCCAGGGCCGCGCCGGCGGCGGCCGCGAGCGGCTCGGCGTCGGCTTCCGGCAGCAGTCCGTCGACCGGTACGGCGTGGCGTACCGCGACCGCGTCCACACGTGCGTACACCTCGGAGGTGCTCTCGCCGGGACGGGTGACGACGACCGCGCCGGCGCCTTCGCCGATGCGCCGGCCCCGGCTGCCCTCTCCGAAGGTCAGCCCCGCCGCGTCGACCGCGCCGGGGCGCAGCAGCACGTTCTCGGCCGACCCCGCCAGGTCCACCGCGCCGACGAGCACCGCCTCGATGCTCGGGTCGAGCAGCAGCAGTTGAGCGATCTCCAGTGCCTCGGCGGTTCCCGAGCCGTCGGACGAGACGGTGAAGGAGGGGCCGGTGAGGTTCCACAGGGCGGAGATCCGGCTGGCCATCACATTGCCGATGTAGCTGAGCACTTCATTGGCGACGATGGGATCGACCACCGCGTCCCGGCCTACGGCGGCCAGGGCGGCTCGCTGCTCCTCGGTCAGTTCGAGACCGGCCCGGTCGAACTCCTCGCGCAGGAAACCGCCGAGGCTGTAGCGGGTCAGCCGGGCGTGGGTGTACGGCTCGATCTCCATGGCCACCACGACCGCGATCCGGCGCGGCTCGGGCGTGTTGCGCCCCTTGGGCACGGCGCGGCTGAACCCGGCGTCCCGCAGCGCCTCGTCGGCGACCTTGGTGGCCAGGGCGTGCTGGAGGTTGTACGTCCGCAGGTCGGCCGGGGGGATCTTGAGGTCGACCGGGTCGATGCCGACACCGTCCACGAAGGCCCCGGACGGCGGGGAGTCAGGGGAGATCCCGGCGGCGCTCTCCAGCGAGCCGCCCGTGGTCTGCTCCAGACCGCGCCAGCGCCGCTCGGGCAGCGGGCCGAGGCTGTCCGTACCGGCGTGGACGGCGCGCTCGAAGGCGTCCAGGGAGCCGAAGGAGCCGAAGTGCGCCCCGAGTCCGATCACATCGAGGGCGGGCGCCGGGGCGTACGGCTCTTCGGCCACGTCGCCGGAGTGGTGACCGGAGAGCACCACATGGGCATTGGTGCCGCCGAAGCCGAAGGCGGAGACCGCGGCCCGGCGCGGTCCTTCGCCCCGCGGCCACTGCCGTCCGGTGCGGACCAGCACATCGTCGCCGACCCGGCCGTCCTTGGAGCGGACCGGCCGGTCCACGCCGACGGTCGGCGGGATGTGGCCGTTTCCCATGGCGAGGACGACCTTGAGCATGCTGCTCAGGCCGGCCACGGTCAGCAGGTGACCGATGTTGCCCTTGACCGAGCCGATGAGCGGCACCTTGCCGTGCTCGCCGAAGAAGGCGGCCACGGACTCGGCCTCGGTGGTGTCGCCGATCGGGGTGCCGGTGGCGTGGCACTCCAGATAGTCGATGGCGGTGGGGTCGATCCCGGCGTCGGCGTAGGCGAGTTCGTAGGACTCCAGCTGGCCGCCGGACTGCGGGACCAGCAGATGCCGTCCGCTGCCGTCGTTGGTGAGCCCGATGCCGTCCACCACCGCGTGGATGCGGTCGCCGTCGCGTACCGCGTCCGCCAGGCGCTTGACCGCCAGCATGCCCGCGCCCTGGCCGGTGAGGATGCCTCCGGACCGGTCGTCGAAGGGCTGGCTGAACCCGTCGCGGGGGTAGGCCTGCAGATCCGAGAAGGACAGATGGATCAGGGTCGGGTCGGGGGCGCAGACGCCGCCCGCGAGCACCAGGTCGGCCTGTCCGGCGGCCAGATGGTCGCAGGCGAGCTTGAGGGCGTACAGCGTCGACGAGCAGGCCGCGTCCAGCGCGTAGCGGGGACCGCCGAGGCCGAGCGCGGTGGCGGCGACGCCGGCCGGGGAGCCGCTGACCCGCAGGTTCTCGGGCTGCAGCGCGTCGCGGTCGACCAGAGGGGTGCCCGCCGGGAGGCCGTCGAGGGCGGGCAGTCCGGCCTGGCGGAGCCCTTCCAGTACCGCCTCCCGCGCCAGGGGCACGCTGAGGCGGGCCGAAGTGGGCGTGGGGAAGGAGTAGTTGCCGAGGATCAGACCGGTGCGGGCCAGCACGTCGGGTCGGTCCGCGTGGCCGCTGTCCCGCAGCGCCTCACGCGCCACGTGCAGCGACCAGTGGAAGATCCGGTCGAGCCGGGAGAGGTGGCCTGGGTCGATGAGATAGCCGGACGGGTCGAAGTCGAAGCCGGTGACGAAGCCGCCCCGCCGGCAGTAGATCTCGTGCTGCGGATCGGCGTCGCGGGCGTCGGAGGAGGGGCCGAAGATCTCCTCGCCCCCGTCCCGGCGGCTGTCCGCGCCGGAGCGGAGGTTCTGCCAGAACTGGTCGGGCGTCTCCGCTCCCGGAAAAAGGCAGGAGAGGCCGACGATGGCGTACTTGCTCATGGGAGCTTGGGGTCCCTTCTCGGGTCGGACGGTCCGGCCGGCGGGCGCCGTCTGCGCGCAGGCCGGACCGACCGGGTTCGCGTACGTCAGTCAGGAGGGGGTGCCCGGCGGGCCGGGCACCCCCAGGGGCGGGGTCAGCCGCTGACGAACTTGGCCGCCAGCTGAGGGGCCGACACCACCGAGACGCCGTCGAGGCGGGTGAGCACCCGTCCGTCCGGGGCGCACGCGGTGATGGTGAGCGAGGAGCCGGATCCGGCGCCCGCCGCGGCCGGTTCGACCACGACCAGGAACGGCTCGCCGTCGGGCAGCGGGTGGTGCAGGTCTGCCCCGCCCACGGCGAGGGGCAGTCCGGCCGAGCCGCGGAACAGCTTCACCCACACCAGGCCGGCCTGGAGCAGCAGATCGGCGGTGCCGGGCGCGAAGCGGGAGCCGCCGAAGGCGCCTCCGGCCGGGCGGTGTTCGGGCAGCGCGCACTGAAGGACCAGCCGCGACTCGTCCTTTGCCAGCACCCGGCGCACGCCGCGCAGGGACGGGCCGTGGAACAGGGTGCCGTCGGTGTAGAGGCCGGCGGCGTCGCGGCCGCCGCCCAGCGCGGGCAGTGCGGTGACGGGTGCCGGGGCGGCTGCGGTGGCGTGGGCGACCACGGCCGCGTAGTGCGGTCGTACGGCGCCGTCGGAGGCGGTCGAGCGGATCGCCACCTCCACCGCGTTCCCGGCCGGGCTCAGCACCAGCTGGGTCTGCTCGGGCAGGTTCTCGTCGAAGACGATGCCCTTGTGGACCGCGAAGTCGCTGACCCGGCCGACCGGGGCTCCGGTGACTCGCTCCACCGCTCCGATCGCCCAGCCGAGGGCAACTGCCGCCGGGAGGACCGGCACCCCGCCGATCACATGGTCGGCGACGACCGGGTCACCGGCGAGGCCGGACAGCTCACGCCGCACGGTGACGGCCGAGGCGGGCGCCGCGGCCTCGCGCTCGGACAGCGGCGTCGTCGGGCCGAGCACGGTCACCACGTCGTCCACGCGCCCGGGGGCGAACTGCTCGGCGAACATCCGGGTCCCGGTCTCCACCGGGATCAGCGTGATACCGCGCTCCTTGAAGACCGCCTTGATCTCCGGGGAGACCATTCCGCTGTCCCAGGCACCCCAGTTGAGGGAGGTGACGCGGGCCTCGGGGTGGCGCTGCTTCCATGAGGCAGCCCAGGCGTTCAGCACCTCGTTGGCCATCGCGTAGTCCGACTGGCCGCGGTTGCCGAAGAATCCGGCGACCGAGGAGAAGAGCACCACATGGCGCAGGGTGTCCCCGGACAGCGCCGCGACGACCGAGCGCAGCCCGGTCAGCTTGGGCGCGAAGACCCGCTCGACCTCCGACGCCTTCTTGTTGGCGATGAGCTGGTCGGCGAGGACTCCGGCGCCGTGCACCAGACCGGTGACGCGCTCCCGGTACGGGGCGAGCGCGGCGGCCGTGGCGGCCGGGTCGGTGATGTCCACGGCGAGATATTCGGTCTCGCTGCCGGCGGCCCGTACGGTCTGCAGCGTGGCCCGTATCTCCCGGGTGCCGACGACTGACCGGTAGAGCTGCTCGACCCGCTTGGGGGTGGGCTTTTCGCCCGCGCCCTTCAGGTGGGCGGCGGCCGCCGCCTTGAGCGTGGCGTCCTCGATGCCCTGGGCCCAGGCCGGTTCTGCGTCGAGCGGGGTACGGCCCAGGAGCAGCAGTCCCGGCCGGTGCTCGCGGGCCAGTTCGGCCACGCAGGCGGCGGTGATGCCGCGTCCGCCGCCGGTGACCACCAGCAGGTCGTCCGAGGTGAGCGGGGCGGCAGCGGTGTCCCGGGCGCCGCCCAGGGGCTGGTCGGCGAGGGTCAGGCCGACGCGGCGGATGCCGTCGCGGCCCACCTGCACCGGTTCGGCGGCGGCGTCGTGGACCTCGGCGAGGACCAGGGCGGCGCCGGCCGCCGTGTCGAGTGCGGGGGCGAGGTCGACGGCGCGGCAGAACACCTCGGGCGCCTCCACCGCGAGTGTCTTGACCAGACCGGCCACACCGCCGGCCGGGACCAGCTCCTCGGCGACCCCGCCGAGGCCGAAGTGGCCGTCGAGCCGGGTGACGGTGGTGAAGGCGGCCCGCCCGAACGCGGCGGCGGTGGTGAGCGGTTCGACGACGTGCTTGGCCAGCAGCAGGGTGTGCGCGAGGCGGCGCACCCCGTCGGCCCAGTCGCTGCGCTCGGCGGTGGTGAAGTCGAGCACGAGGCTGACGTTGTCGGCGAGGACATCCTCCAGGCGCGCGGCCAGCTCGGTCACACCCCAGCCGGTCAGCGCGTGGTCCAGTACGCCGGAGGCCCGCTCGGGCACTCCGGGCAGGCGCAGGACGTGCACCTTCCAGCCGTCGTCGGACAGCTGTCCGGCGACCACCGGGGCGAGTTCACCGCCGTCGTCCACGACGAGCGCTCCGGCGCCCTGTGCGTAGGCGCCGACGAGGAGGTCCGGCTCGGGGAGGGTAGTCAGGGCTGCTTGCCCCCGCCCGAGCCGGCCTCGGCCCTCGGCCGCGGCGTCCGGCTGCGGCGAGGGGGCGGGGGCGGTCTGCTGCGGTGCCGGGGCCGCGGGGGCCTCGGCACCGCCGGTCATGAAGCCGACGATGTCGCGCAGCGTACGGAGCTCCGCGAGCTGCTCGGGACCGGCCGAAGTGTCCAGGGCGAACCGCTCCTGCATCACGCCCATGATTTCGACCCGCTTGATGGAGTCGATGCCCAGGTCGGCCTCGACGTCCATGTCGAGATCGAGCATGTCGGCCGGGTAACCGGTCTTCTGAGCCACGACATCCAGCAGCGCGGCTTCGACACCGGCCGCGTCCGGACCGGCGGCGACAGCAGCGGGCGCCGGGGCGGGCGCAGGCCCGGACTGGCCCGCCATGAAACCGACGATGTCACGCAGCGTACGCAGCTCCGCGAGCTGCTCCGGACCCGCCGAGGTATCCAGAGCGAACCGCTCCTGCAACACCCCCATGATTTCGACCCGCTTGATCGAGTCGATGCCGAGATCGGCCTCGATATCCATGTCGAGATCGAGCATGTCGGCCGGGTAACCCGTCTTCTGAGCCACGACATCCAGCAGCGCGGCTTCAACACCGGCGGCGTCCGGACCGGCGACGGGGGCTGGGGCAGCGGCGGCGGCGGCCGGGGCGGACTGGCCCGCCATGAAACCGACGATGTCACGCAGCGTACGCAGCTCCGCAAGCTGCTCCGGACCCGCAGAGGTGTCCAGGGCGAACCGCTCCTGCAACACCCCCATGATTTCGACCCGCTTGATCGAATCGATGCCCAGATCGGCCTCGATATCCATGTCCAGTTCGAGCATGTCGGCCGGGTAACCGGTCTTCTGAGCCACGACATCCAGCAGCGCGGCTTCAACACCGGCCGCGTCCGGACCGGCGGCGACAGCAGCGGGCGCCGGGGCAGGCGCGGGCGCGGGAGCGGGAGCAACCCTGGCGGGGGTGGGGGCTACCGGGGCGGGAGCCGGTGCCGGAGCGGGGAGGGCGGCGGGGACCCGGGCGGCAGGCACCGCCGGCTGCTGGGCGGGGGCGAGCGCCGCCGGGGCGGCCTGCGCCGCGGGAGCGACCGGAGCGGGCCGCTGCGGCGCCGGGGCGGCGCCGAGCTCCAGGCCGGCCAGGTCGCGCAGCACCTCGTTGGCCCGCACATGCGTACGGCCGATGGCCAGGCCGTGTTCCTTCACGGCGGTGACCCCGGACAGCACCTGCCCCAGCTGACCCTGGTCAGAGGCGCGCTCCAGCAGACCGGCGAGGCGTTCGGCGCTCTGCAGCTGGCCGTTGAGGTAGTCGTCGTGCAGGGCGAGATGATCGGCCATCAGATCGGCCAGGCGATCACTGTCCACGTGGGCTGTCTCCGTGACGGTGGGGGCGGGCGCGGGTACGGGTGCGGGTACGGGCGCCACAGCGGCGGCGGGCGCAGGGGCTGCCGGCGTGGGGGCAACAGGGGTGGCAGGCGCGGGAGCGGGAGCGGCGATGGGCGAGGACTGAGCCGCCCGGGCCGGTACCGCGGCGGTCGCGGACAGTGCCGGGACAGCGATCCGGTATCCGTTCTCGATCGCGTCGCGATAGGCGGCCCTGCGCTCGGGAGAGACGTAGTTGATGCCGTTGAGGAGGATCGACATCCCCTTGGTGGGCTCGCTCTTCACCGGCTCAGCCACATAGCCGTCGGTGGTGGCCAGCGGCAGTCCCAGCACCGCGAGTTGCGCCACGGCCTGCTTCAGCGCGACGTCCGCGTCCTTGCCGGGCCCGGCGTCGAGGGCGAGAACCGTGTGTTCGCGGTCGCCGAGGATGCGGCGTACCAGCTGGGTGAGGACGCTCTTGGGGCCGAACTCGACGAAGACCCGGAACCCGGCCGCGTACATCTCCTCCACGCGGGCGGCGAAGTCCACGGGGTGGATCAGCTGCTCGGCCAGTACCTTGCGGTTGGCGGCGATGTCGTCGCCGTAGACCGCGCCCTTGGTGTTGGCGAATACGGTGCCGCTGGGCAGTCCCACCTCGACACGGTCCACATAGCTGCGGAACGCGTCGACCGCGTGGCCGACGAACGGGGTGTGGAACGCGGCCGACACGGGCAGGCGGCTCGCTCGCAGGCCCGCCTCCTTGGCCGCCGCGACCAGGCGCTCCACCTCTTGGGTGGCGCCGCCCACCACGATCTGGTCCGCCGCGTTGCGGTTGCAGACCACCAGGCCGGTCCGGTCCGCCAGCAGTTCGGCCACGCGCTCCTCGGGAGCGGAGATCGCGGCCATCGCCCCGGCGTCGAACCCGGGCTCCTGCGGCGGGGCCATCGCATTGCCGCGGGCCCGGGCCAGCCCGAAGAAGGCCTCGTCGTCGAGGGCTCCGGCGGCCCAGAGGGCGGTCAGTTCGCCGAAGCTGTGTCCCAGGAACCCCTCGGCCGCGAAGCCGAGTTCGCCGAGATAGCGGAACTGTCCCGCCGACAGCGCGCCGATGGCGGGCTGGGCGTACTCGGTGGCCTGCAGCGCTGTTTCCTGCGCCGCGCGGCCCGCATCGTCGAACAGCGGCGCCGGGAAGGCGATGCGCGACAGCGGATCGGCACCCTCGAAGTGCCGGTTGGCCCTGTCGAAGGCCGCCCGCAGCGGGGGCAGCGCCATGACGGCCGTCTTGCCCAGGTTGATGTACTGACTTCCCTGGCCGGCGAAGAGCGCGGCGACCTTACCGACGGGGGCGGAGCCGCGACGGAAGTGGACACCCTTGGGGTGCGACCACGCTTCCGCCTCGGGCCGGGATCGCAGCTCGCCGAGCGCGACCTCGCACAGCGTCGCCAGTTCGTCCGCGCCGCGGGCGACCAGCGCCACGCGGGCGTGCCCCTGGGGGACCGGGCCGGCGGGCGCGGGCGCACCGGCGGCCAGGGCCTCGGTGAGAGCGGCGGTGTCCGGCGCGTGCCACAGGTGCACGGCCGCGACCGGGTACGCGACGCGCAGGTCGTCGCCGTCGCCGTGCTCCTCCAGCACCATGTGGAAGTTGGTGCCGCCGAACCCGAACGAGGAAATCGCGGCTCGCCGGTTCGGCCGGGCCGGGTCGCGGATCCACGGCCGGGCTTCGGTGTTGACGTAGAACGGCCCGGAGGCGAGGTCGATGGCCGGGTTGGGCTCGTTCACGTTGATCGTGGGCGGCAGCACCTTGTGGTGCAGCGCGAGCGCCAGCTTGATCATGCCGGCGGCGCCGGCCGCGGCCTTGGTGTGGCCGATCTGCGACTTCACGCTGCCCACAGCCGCGTACTGCCGGCTGTCGGTCGCCTCGGCGACCACTGCCGCCAGCGCGCTCAGCTCGGTGGCGTCGCCGACCGCGGTGCCGGTGCCGTGCGCCTCGAAGAGCTCCACGCTCGCCGGCGAGCAGTCCGCGTCCTCGTACGCCCGGCGCAGGGCGACCATCTGCCCTTCCTTGCGGGGGGCGTAGATGGACTTGAACCGGCCGTCGCTGGAGGTGCCGAAGCCACGCAGGACCGCGTAGATCTGGTTGCCGTCGCGCTTGGCGTCGGAGAGGCGGCGCAGGGCGAGCATGCCGATGCCCTCGCCGATCAGCGTGCCGTCGGCGTCCTTGTCGAACGGACGGATCTGCCCGGACTTCGACAGCGCCGGGGTCTTGCTGAAGCACAGGTACATGAAGATGGTGTTCTCGGCGTCGCAGCCGCCCACCAGCATTGTGTCCGCGCGGCCTTCGAGCAGCTCGCTGGCGGCGGCCCTGACCGCGCCGAGGGAGCTGGCGCAGGCCGCGTCGACGGTCATGTTCATGCCGCCGAGGTCGAGCCGGTTGGCGACCCGTCCGGCGACGACGTTGCCCAGCATGCCGGGGAAGGAGTTCTCCTCCCAGGGGGCGAAGGCGAGGCGGAACTTGGCGGCGATCTCCTCGGCGTCCTTGTCGGACAGACCGCAGCTGCGGACGACCTCCTTGAGCACGGGGGTCTGGAGCCGCGCGGTGAGCGGCTGGGTGAGCTGGTTGGCGCCGGTGATGCCGAGCACCACGCCGGTGCGTGAGGCGTCGTACCACGACTGGCCGGTCTGGTCGGCCCCGGCGTCCTTGAGCAGATCGCGGGCGACCACCAGGCTGAGGAGCTGGAGGACGTCGGTGACCTCAAGGGTGTTCGGGGGGAGGCCGAACTCCAGCGGGTTGAAGGACACGTCGGGTATGAAGCCACCGCGCTTGGAGTACGTCTTGTCGGGGACGGTGGGGTCCGGGTCGTAGTGCTCGTCCACGTCCCAGTGTCCGGCGGGCACATCTTCGATGCAGTCGGCGGCCGAGACGACGTTCGCCCAGAATTCCCGCAGATTGCTGGACTTGGGGTAGAGCGCGGAGAGGCCGACGATGGCGATGGGGTCCCGGGCGAGCCGACGGTCGAGGTCGGATTCCTGCGAAGAGTTCACGGCAAGTCTCTCTGGATCTGGGCGAACAGGGACTTCGGTCTGGGCGCCCCGGCACACGGACCCGGGGGCAGGGCTGGGCGGGGCGCGCCGCCCTTGAGGAGGCGGCAGACCAGATCGGCGACGGTTGCTGCGGCGCGCGGGTCAGCTTCGTGTGGTGGTCGCCTGGTGCGGTGTGCACGGCAAGGCCGTTCGGGGGCGAGTTCCGCCCGGCCGGCGTCTCGTCCTTCGGGACTGGGCCGCCTCGGGCCCTGCCGGGCACCAGCTGTACGGATCTGGGCACCGGAGGCGTGCGGTCGTCCTCGGACGGCACAACGGCCCGCCCACGTGGGCGTCGTGGAACTTTCACCGGCCGGGCGGGCCGGTCTCCCTGCCGGGGTTCCACGGTGTGGCCCGGTGCGCCACCGGCGCTACGCCGCGGTGGCCCGCTGCTCGCACTCCTCGGCGATGTGCTCGGAGAGGGCCTTGATGGTCGGGTGGTACCAGAGCGCCGTCGTACCGAGCTCGAAGCCGAGCCAGCTCTCCATCTCGCCGGCGATGATCAGCGCCGTGGTGCTGTCCAGGTCGAGTTCGTCGAAGTACTGCTCGGGCGGCACCTCCGTCGGCTCAATGCCCAGACGCTGTGCGATCTCGTCGATCAGCCATTTCTGGGCTTCATCGGCCGTAACAACTTTCGCCATTTCCAATCCTCTCCAGACGGCTTGCTGCACGCCTTTCGGGGACGTTTGGAATATCCCCGTAAGGGCGCCTCGTACGGTGGAGGCGCAAAGGCTCATCAGCAATGGCCGGAACGAGCTTTGACCATAGGTCGGAGCCCCAGTCCGGGCAACCGAACTCCGCACCGGGAAAGGTCCATTCACCTGGGCTTAATCAATCGCCCGGGCCGCGCCGTCCGGAATTCCTGTGCTGAGCTGCGGCGATTGTGCGGGAGATGACGGGAAGGGGTGGCGCGTCAGCCTGACGCAAGGCTGTCAGCGTCCACGTCAGCCACTGCCACGGGCCGCCCGCGCCGCGCGAGTTCGGCGACGAGCGCGCGGATCGAGACCTGCGGGGTCGCGGCGAGCCTGGCGACGGCCATGCGCAGCTCCAGCGGATACTGCCCGCAGACCGCCGCCAGTTCGGCCGTGGCCTCGGGCTCGGCCGCCGTCCGCTCGGGACCGAGATAGGTCTCGATCAGTGCGTACGCCTCCGTCGCGGACAGGACGTCGAGGGCGATCGACCTGGCGCCCTCGCGCGTCACCAGGTCCATGAGCGGCGATCTGCTGGTGACCAGCACCAGGTTTCCGGGAGTGCCCGGCAGCAGGCCGCGGACCTGCGCCGCGTCGGCGGCGTCGTCCAGCACCATCAGGAAGCGACGGCCCGCCAGCAGGCTGCGGAGCAGCCCGGAGGCCTCCTCCTGCGTGTCCGGTATCCACTCGTCCGGCACACCGAGGGAGCGCAGGAAGCGGGTGAGCACCGTGAGGGGGTGTACGCGCCTGTCCGGCGGGTTCGCGCTGCCCTGCAGGTCGGCATAGAGCTGGCCGTCGGGGAAGTCCTCGAGCCGGTGGTGGGCCCAGCGCACGGCGAGGGCCGTCTTCCCGATCTCCGGCGGCCCGTGTACGGCCGCGATGCCCACCGAGGCGCATCCCTTGCCCCCATGCGCCAGGAGTCCGTCCAGGACGGCCAGTTGCTCGTGCCGCCCGACGAATGGGGTGATGACAGGTGGAAGCTGCGCCGGCAGGGCAAGGCTGCGGGGACGGGAGGAAGGCGGCTCCGGTAACCGGGCGGGCAGCGGCCCGTTCCAGAACTCGCCGGTGGCGCCGTACGACTGCTCCGGCATCGGCTGGGGCGGCTCCGCGCCCGCCGGGTCGGCACGCCCGTCGGGGCCGTCCTGCATCAGGATGGTGTGCCGCGCCTGCCAGACCTCTTCGCTCGGCTCTACGCCCAGCTCCTTCTTCAGGCGCATCCGCAGGTCGGCGAAGAGCCGCAGGGCCGCCGCCCGCCGGCCGGACCCGGCGAGCGCCAGCATGATCCGCGCCTGCAGTGGCTCGTGCAGCGGCTCTTCGTACGACGCGATCCTGAGCTGGTCGATCGCGTAGGCGGAGCGGTTCAGCCGGAGTGCCAGATCGGCGAACTCGATGGCCACGTCGATGTGCCGCTGCGCGACCCGCACCACGGCGGGGTGCTGCCACAGCAGGGGCAGATCCTGCAGGACCCGGCCCTGCCAGCCGCGCAGGGCCTGCTTGAACAGCTCCAGCGCGGACTTCGGATCGGAACCCGCCGCCCTGGCCGCCTGGGCGGCGCGCTCCTCGAACCGGCAGAGATCCAGCTGTGCCCCGCCGCTGTTGAAGACGTATCCGCCGCGCACGGTACTGATCCGGCGGCGGCTTCCGTCACGGTGGCCGTGCCGGCCGGGCCCGGGCTCGATGATCCGGCGCAGCCGCGCCACATACGTGTGCACCAACGTCGGGTACGCGGAGGGCGCTTCACCGCTCCAGAGCACGTCCGCTATCTCTTCATGGCTCACGGTCTGGTCCGGCTGTACGGCCAGCAGGCCGAGCATGGCTCGCTGCTTGAGCGGCATGGCCACGGGCAGCCCCGAGGTCAGGACCGTCAGCGGCCCCAGCAGGCGTATCTCGTAGGGGCGTCCGGGCTGCTCGGACTGCCGCGCATTGGCGTCGGTCTCGCAGCCGGGGGTGGCCGCGCAGTCGTATCCGACCACCTGCGCCATGCGGACCAGCGTCTCGTGCCGCGGATTCCGCACCTGTCCGCGTTCAATATGGCGGACGGTTCTGACGCTTATCCCGGCCCTTCGGGCCACCTCGTCCTGCGTCAGTCCTGCCTGGATCCGAGCGGCCCGCAGACCGTCTCCCCGACCATCCGCAATCATCCCCCACCTTTCACACGAATTTGGCTATGTCGGTGCCAAATTTCACCGACACTCGGTCCGCCAACGACGCACTCTATTGCGAAGATTGCGCGGAAGCGATCATTCCAGGTGAGTAAATGACATGACCCGCACACTCCAGGGGAATTCAGTTGAACCGTCACCAACCCTTTGGGCTACGTCGGCCTGATGGCCGACTGGCCCTCACTGCTCCTCACACGGCCCGGAGCGGCTTTTCAACCCGCGCCTGGGACTGCCCGCCAATCCCGGGCACGTCGGCGTCCGGCTGCCCGGCCGCCCGGCGCACCAGGAGCAGGACGAGCACCCCGGCGGCGACGGCCGCGACACCGCTGACCAGGAACACCTGGTCGAGACCCGCGGCATAGGCGTCCTCGATCGCGCCCGCCGCGGCGGCCCGTGACTGCGCGGGGAGTTCGGCGAGCACGGCCGACGACTGACCGCCGGTGACCAGTTCGGCCGCGGCGCCGGAGTCGGCGAACGCCTTGCTCTCGGCGAGGTTTCGCGCGATCGCGCCCGACAGGATGGCGCCCACCACCGGGATGCCCACCGCGAATCCCAGCTGCCGGAACGTGTTCGCCGCGCCGCCCGCCATGCCCGCCCGGCTCGCCGGCGCGGCGGCGAGAGCAGCCGAGGCGAGGGTCGGCGAGGCCAGACCGACGCCGACGCCGGTCAGCACCATGCCCGGGAGCAGCGCCGTCCAGCCCGAGGTGCCGGTGACAAGCATCTCCAGCAATGTGCCCGTGCCGATGAGCAGCAGGCCGATGCCGATCGGCCACTGCGGTGCGACGGCAGCCAGGAACCTGCCCGCCAACCCGGCGGCCACAAAAGACATTCCGCTCAGTGGCATGAGGATCAGGCCGGCCTTGACCGGGCTGAGGTCGAGCACCGACTGTGCCCACACCGAGACGAACACCAGATTGGCGAAGGCGGCGGCGCTGAACACCACCGCTCCGGCCATCAGCCCGCCGAACGACGGTGTACGCAGCAGGGCCAGATCCAGCATCGGGTCGGGCTTTCCACGCTCCACCAGGATGAACGCGACGAGGGCGAGCACCGCCCCGCCGAACAGTGCGAGCGTGGTCGTCGCGCCCCACCCTTCGTCGCCCGCGTGGATCAGCGCGAAGATCAGCAGGGTTGCCATCACGGTGAAACCGACCGTGCCCGGCAGGTCGACGCGGCGATCGGTACGGGTGGCCGAGCGGGCCAGGTGCTTAACGCCGACGAACAGCGCGACGGCCGCGACGGGCAGGTTGACCAGGAAGATCCACCGCCAGTTGAGGTGCTCGGTGAGCAGGCCTCCCAGTATCGGTCCCGCCGCGGCGGCGGCGCCGTTGACCGCACCCCACACACCGAACGCGATCCCGCGGTCGCGGCCCTGGTAATTGCTGGCCAGCAATGGGGTGTTGGTGGCGAACATGGCCGCCGCCCCGAGCCCCTGCACACCACGCGCCGCGATCATCATGCCGCTGGAGTCCGCCAGGCCGCATGTCAGCGAGGCGACCGCGAACACGGCAAGCCCGGCGAGATACACCCGCCGGGCGCCCTTTAGGTCGGACAGCGAACCGATAGCCATCAGCAGCGCGGCGAGCACCAACACGTAGACGTCGACCACCCATTGGAGGGCGGAGAACGAGGCGTCGAGGGAGTCGGTCATCTGGGGAAGGGCGACGCTCACGATGGTCACGTCGATCAACAGCATGAAGGTGCCCAGGCAAACCGCCAGCAGCGGCATCCATTTGCGCATGACGCGGAGCCTCTCAAGGGGCGAGAAGAAAAAGAGGCGCCCTCACCAGCACCGCACGCAACAGCGCCGGCGGCGGACGGGTCTGTACGGGCACCTCTTAGACAGTGGCTAATAGGTTAGGCTGACTCTATGCCCTGCGGGTCGCCGGGCGTCAAGTTGCCTCGGCCACAGCCCCTCAGCGTTAGGTTTTTGGACATGTCTGCGTCAGCGCCCCGCCGCCGATCGCGTGCCTCGGCAGGCCTGCCGCCCATCACGGCGGACAAGATCATCGATGCCGCGGTCGAACTGACCGCGCAGCACGGCCTCGACGGCTGGACGATCCGGCAGATCGCCACCAAGCTCGATGTCTGGCCGGGTGTGGTCGCCCATCACGTCGGCGACCGCGACGCCGTGGTCATGGCGGTCACCGACCGGGTGATCGCCCGCATTCAGGTGCCCGACGCGGATGTGCCGTGGCGCGACTGGTTCAGCATGCTGATGCTGGAAGGGCGCGCCGTCCTGCGGCAGTTCCCCGGTGTGGCCCGCCGTCTCGTCCTGGTCGGCCCGAACGTCCCGTCCGCGCTGCCCACCATCGACAGGGGAATCAAGGTGCTGCAGCGCGCCGGGTTCGGCGAGCACGCCACCGTGATCTACCGCTATCTGCTCAACAGCGCCTTCATGCTGGTGGCCGTGGAGGACGACCGGGACAGTTACTTCCCCAGCGCCCGCGCCGACATGGGGCGGGCCATGGCCGCGTTCGTCGCGGACACGACCCGCCCCGGGCTGGCCGCCGCGGGCGCGCAGGCGGTCGCCCGGTCCGATGACCCGGACGACCTCGCCGCGGAGGATCTGGCGTTCTTCAAGCTCACCGTCGAGCGGTCACTCGACGGCGCGCAGGCGCTCCTGAACGGCTGACCGACTGAAGGGCTGACCGACAGACGGGCTGACCGGCTGGGGCTGACCGCGCCCTTGCCGGCCGGTCACTTCCGTCAGGACGGGACTCCGGTCAGGCGGTGGCTCCCCGGTGACTCCCGTCAGGCGGTGGTCCGCCGTTCCTGGTCGGCGTTGTCGGTGAGGACACCGGCCAGATACCCGGCGATCTCGCTGACCGTCGGGTAGTTCCACAGCAGAGTCGCGGGCAGTGCGACACCGAGGTCGCGTTCCAGCGCGACGCGGACGGCCGCGGCCAGCAGCGAATCGACGCCCGCTTCGGTCAGCGGCCGGTGCACACCCACCGCGGCGGGCTGCATGCCGAGGACCACGGCGACCCGCTGACGCACATCGTCGAGCAGGTACGCCGCCAGTTCGTCCCCGGTGAGGCCGACCCAGTCGGGTACCTCCGCCGGCTGCGAGGCGTCGTCCCTGGCCAGCTCCGCCAGCAGCGCGGGCCGCGGCCCGGTGTGGCCGCGCAGCAGGCTGATCACGGCGACCAGCGCGCCCGGCGCACAGGCGGCGGTCTGGTCGAACGCGCGCAGCGCCTGGTCCGGGGCGATGTCGGCGGTGCCGCGGGCGGCCAGTTCGACATCGGTGGCATCGGCGGCGGTCGCCATGCCCATACCCCGCCAGCTCGTCCAGGCGATGCTCACCGACTCCGGGTGGCCGGCGGTCCGCCGGTGTGCGGCGAGCGCGTCGAGGAAGGAGTTCGCGGCGGCGTACGCTCCCTGGCCCGGCAGCCCGAGCAGCGGTCCGGCCGAGGAGAACAGTACGAAGAAGTCCGTCGACCCCGGCGGGAACAGCTCGTGCAGGACCAGCGCCCCGTCGGCCTTGGGGCGCATGACCTCGCGCAGGTGACGGGCGTCCAACCGGTGCAGGAGCGCGCTGTGCACCGTGCCGGCGGCGTGCACGACGCCCCGGACCGGCGGCAGTTGGAGGGCGTCGAGCGCCGCCCTCGTCGCGGCGGGATCGGTGATGTCCGCGGCCACGGTGCTGACAGTGACCCCGGCGGCCTCGAGCCGCCGCAGCGCATCGGTCCTCGGATCACCGTCGGTCCATTCGGCGCGCGGCGGCACCGGGGTGCGCCCGAGCAGCACGATCCTGCGCGCGCCCCGCCGGGCGAGATGCTCCGCCAGCTCGAGGCCGAGCACGCCGAGTCCGCCGGTGATCAGGTACGTACCGTCCGCCCGGCAGGTGAACGGCTCGCCGTCCTGCGCGGGCGCGGCCGGGACGAGCCGCGGCACGTGCACCACTCCGTCGGCGACGGCGATCACCGGCTCGGCCGGACGCAGATGCAGCAGGCTCAGCAACAGCCTGGCGGGGAGTTCCTCCAGGGGGCCCGCGGGGAGATCGACGACGCCGCCCCAGAACTCCGGGTGTTCGCTCGCCGCGACCCGGCCCATGCCCCACAGCGGCGCCCGGCCGAGGTCCTCGAAAGACACCGCGTCCCGCACGCCGGCGGTCACGCACCACAGCACGGGCTTGCGGCCCGGCAGCGCGTCGATCGCGCCGACCAGTCGGGCGAATTCCACCGCGACGTCGGCCGCCGGCGTCTCGGCGGGCGGCGCGAACAGCACGTGGTCGGCGTCGGCGAGCCCGGCCCCATCGACGCTCACCGTCGCTCCGTGCGCGGCGCACGCCGGGACCAGCGAGCGCGCGAGGCCGGTCGGGCCGAGCACCAGCACGGTGCGGCCGGGCAGCGCGGTGTGCGCGTCGGCGTCCACCGGGAAGGGCTGCCAGGCCAGTTCGAAGCGGCCGCTGGTGCTCTGTTCGTCGCCGGAGACGTCGCCGTCGAGTTCGCCGTAGTGCAGGCCGCGCAGGGTGAGCACGGACGGGCTCCCGTCCACATCACCGCGAATGTCGACATGCACGGTGGTCGGACGGTCCCGGTCGAGCCGGACGGAGATGGTGGCCTTCCGGGGCGGCGGGCCCGAGCGGGTCACCTGGTCGATGTGCGCGGGCATACGCAGCATGGCCGGGCCGGAGAAGACCACCGATGCCATCGACAGAGCGGCGTCCAGGACGGCCGCCCAACTGCGGTCGAGATCGGCGCTCGCGGTGGCCACCAACGTCCCCTCGCCGCGGCGCAGTTCCTCGATCCGCCACGGGTACCCCATGTCCGCCACGCCCAACTCGGCCAGCCTGTCGATGACATGGCCGGGATCGAGTGCCTCGGGCGCCTCCCCGATGTCGACGGCGGCGGCGAGGGGGGTGTGCCGCTCCCCGCCGCCGACGGTGGCCAGGGTGTGGGTCGACCAGGCCGACTCGGGGGCACCGAGCTTGCGGGAGACAAGGCGCAGACCGCTCTCGTCGCGGACGATCTGCAGCTCTCGGGTCTCCTGCTCCGGCACCACGACCGGCTGACGCAGCCGCAGGTCGGTCAGTACATCGGTGCTGCCCGCGGTGAGGAAGGTGTTCACCAGCACGGCGGCCGGGACGATCTCCGTGCCCAGCACGGGGTGCCGGCGCGGGTACGGCCTCGTACGCAGATCGAGCGTGGTCTGCCAGACCCTCAGGCGCGAACCCTGCACCGCGGTCTCGGCGCCCAGCAGTGTGTCCGCCGGCGACTCGGTACGCTCCCGCCCGTCGACCCAGTGCCGGACGTGCTGCCAAGCGGTCGTGGGCAGGTCGGCGAGGCGCCCGGCGGGCTGCAGGACCGACCAGTCGACCGGGACGCCCTGGCAGTGGAGTGCGGCCAGTGAGGTGAGCAGGGTGCTCTGTTCGGGGCGACGGCGGCGCAGGCTGGGGGTGACCAGCGCGCCGGCCGCGGCCGACACGGTCTCGGTGATCGAGTGGCTGACCACGGGGTGCGCGGAGATCTCCAGGAAGATCCGGTGCCCGTCGTCGACGGCTGCCTGGACCGCGCCGTGGAACCGCACCGGGTTACGCAGGTTGGCCGCCCAGTAGCTCGCGTCCTGCCGACGGGTGGAGCGCGGGTCGTCGAGCGCGGTGAGGTAGAGCGGCACACGCGCCTGCCCCGCTTCGAGACCGGCCACGGCGGCGGCCAGGTCGGCGGAGATCTGGTCCATGTGCGCGCTGTGGAACGCGACGTCGGAGTCGACCCTGCGTACGGTCCAGCCCAGCTCTTCCCACTGCTCGGCGGCTTCGTCGACGGCGGTGATGTCGCCTGCGACGACGGTGGACGAGGGCGCGGCCGCGATGGCGGCGCAGAGTGTGTCGGTCGCGCCGATCCGGGTCCGCACCTCGTCGAACGGCTGGTCGACCATGATCATCGCGCCTCGGCCCGCGACCTTTCGCAGCAGCGCCGAGCGGCGGCAGACCAGCCTCGCGCCGTCGGATTCGGACAGCACACCGGCCACGACCGCCGCGGCTATCTCGCCCACGGAGTGCCCGATCACCGCGCCGGGGGTGACGCCGTAGCGTCGCCAGACCTCGGCGAGCCCGATCTGCATGGCGAACAGCATCGACTGGACGATGTCCACCGAGCCGAGTTCACCGCTTTCGAGCACTTCCCGTGGGGTGACGCCGAGTTCCTCGGCGTAGATCGGGCCGAGCCGGTCGATGGCGGCGGCGAACACCGGCTCGTCGGCGAGCAGGCCCTGGCCCATGCCGGACCACTGGGCGCCGTGCCCGGAGAACACCCAGACCGGCGAACGGGTCGGGCCGGACACCTCTCCGGTGATCACCGTGGGGTCGGTACGGCCTTCGGCCAACGCTTGGAGTCCGGCGGCGAGTTCGGCCTGGTCGGCCGCGACGACGACGGCCCGGCTCGCGAGGTGCCCCCGGCGGTGCGCGAGCGTGTGTCCGACGTCGCGGAGCTCGTACGCGGGCAGGGCCCCGGCCAACCGCCCGGCCTGCGCGGCGAGCCCGGGACCGTTCGCGGAGGACACGGGGAAGAGGGAGACCGCAGCCGACTCGGCGATCGCCGAGTTCTGCCCGGCAGCGAGCAAGATCTGCGCGGCGGACGCGGGAACCTGCCCGGCCGCAACCGCAACCGAAACTGCCGGAACCGGCGCGACCCCCGCAGCCGGCTCGGCGAGCCCGGAATCGGGCCCGCCCGCCTCGACGAAGGCGGAGTTCTGCTCGGCAGCGACCAGGGACCGCGCGGTGTGCCCGGCATCGTGCCCGGCCGCAACCCCGGCCGACCCGGCGAGCACGGCATTCTGCCCTGCCGCAACCGCAGCCGACCCGGCAGTTGCGGGCGCCTGTTCGAGCACAGCGTGGGCAATCGTGCCGCCGTAGCCGTAACTCGCCACACCTGCCAGGCCGGGCCGGCCCGAGTCGGGCCACGGCGTGGCCTCGGCAACCAGGCTGAGTCCCGACGTAGACCACGGGATCTCCCGGCGCGGACCTGCCACGGTCAGCGTCGGCGGAATGATCCCGTGCTCCAGCGCCAGCGCGGTCTTGATCAGACCGGCGACCCCCGCCGCCGCCTCGCAGTGCCCGATGTTGGTCTTCACCGACCCGATCAGGCACGGGCGTTGGCCCTCCGCCCGGCCGCCCACGACCTCGGCGAGCGCGGCGGCCTCGATCGGGTCGCCGACCTTGGTGCCGGTGCCGTGTGCCTCGACGTAATCGACCTCGTGCGGGTCGACCCCGGCAGCCGCGTACGCCTTGCGCAGCAGGTGCGCCTGGGCCGCCGGGCTGGGCGCCATGATCCCGTCGGTGCGACCGTCCTGGTGCACGGCGCTGCCGCGGACCAGCGCGATGATCCGGTCGCCGTCGCGCTCCGCGTCGGCGAGCCGCTTGAGCACCACGATGCCGCAGCCTTCGCCTCGGCCGTAGCCGTCAGCCGCGTCGTCGAACGCCTTGGACCGGCCGTCCGGCGAGATCGCCCCCGCCAGGTCGAGCACCGTGGTCAGCCCCGGTCCCGCCATCAGCATGACCCCGCCCGCCAGCGCGACCGGCACCTCGTCGCGCAGCAGCGCGGCGCACGCCTGGTGCAGAGCCACCAGCGACGACGAGCACGCGGTGTCCACGGCGACGCTCGGGCCACGCAGGTCGAGGGTGTAGGAGATCCGGTTGGGCACCCCGCACAGCGAGGAGCCGATCCCGGTCCACGCCTCGACGCCCGGCAGGTCCTCGAGCAGCCGGCGGCCGTAGTCGTCGGTCCCGACGCCGACGAACACGCCGGTGTCGGTGCCCGCGAGGCTCGACGCCGGGATGCCGGCGTGCTCGAGCGCCTCCCAGGCCACCTCCAGCGCCATGCGCTGCTGCGGGTCGAGCTGCCGGGCCTCGGTGGCGGAGATGCCGAAGAACGCCGCGTCGAAACCGCTGATGTCGGTGAGGAACGCGCCGTTCGATGTCACTCTCGACAACACGGCGGCGTTCTCCCGCGACTGGGCGCGCTGCGCGGCCCACCGGTCGTCGGGTATCGGGCCGGACGCGTCGCCCGCGTCCATCAGCAACTCCCACAACGCCTGTGGCGTACCGACGCCACCGGGGAAGCGGCAGCCGATGCCGACGATGGCGATCCGGTCCTCGGAGCTCGGCGGGAGGGGGGACAACTCACTCACCATGGGGGTCACCGCTTACGGGTCGGGTGTCGTCCGCTGTGGACGACGGGACGAGAAGAAGTCGGCCGGGATCGGCGGGGCGCCCGAAGGTCGCCGAGGGCAGTTGGAGCGGACGGCGCGGGCGGCCCGCACGGCGCGGACGGCGCTGACGGCGCTGACGGCGCTGACGGCGCTGACGGCAACGGGACGCGGTTCACTGGTACATGACCGCCTTGTCCCAGTCCTCGCCCTCGCCGAACAGATAGCGGGCCTTGAGGATGTCGCGCTGCGCGGTGAGCGCTTCGTGGGGCACCAGCGTGTGCGGCGGGAGTCCGGTGATCCGGTGCGGTATGCCCAGCTCCCGGTCGATCGCCTCGGCCAGTTCCTTGACCGCCTGGCCGCGGACCTCATCCGGCGCCTCGAACTCCACCCGCAGAACGTCCGGGTGCGCCATGGCTCGCCAGAACATCACCTCGTAGCTCGCCGGCAGGCCGAACACCAGCTCTTCCAGCCGCTGTTGGGTGACCGTCGAGTCACCGACCATGTAGCCCGTTCCCGACCGGCCGAGCACCCGCACCGTCGGCAGCAGCCATCCGCAGGAACAGTCCGCGGTGGACACCTCGACCTCGTCGGCGAGGTTGTAGCGCAGCAGCGGCATCGCCTCGCGGTAGAGCGGGGTCACCACCAACTGGCCACGGCCGGACGCCGACAACTCACCGGTCTGCGGGGACCACACCTCGAAGATGGCGCGGTCCGCCCACAGGTGCAGGGCGCCGGCCGGGCACTGGCCGGCGATCGTGCCGGTCTCGGTCGATCCGTACTCCTCGACGACCGGAATGCCGCCCCAGATCTCACTGAGCCGGCGACGTCGCGCCTCGGTCAGCGGCTCCGCGGCCGTGAACATCGCCCGCAGCGCGGGGAAATCCTTGTCCGGGCGCAGCCCGGCGGCCTTGGCCGCCGCCGCGAGCATCATTATTTCGGTGGGGTTGCACCAGGTCAGCGACACGTCCAGGGCCCGCATGACGCGCACCATCCTGGGCAGCGGGGTGGCGAGGGAGCGCGCGTCGCCCGGCACGATGGTGGCTCCGCGCAGCCGTCCGGCGGCCTGGGCGAGGTGCGCGGTGATCACCAGGCCGTACGGCGTGCGCACCAAGAAGGTGTCCGACGGGTTGATGCCGACCCACTTGCGCGCGTAGCGCTCGGCGAGGTCGGTCCAGTCGTCGTCGGTGTAGTACGACGCGGTGGGCTCCCCCGCCGTGCCGCTGGACTCGTGGTACGTGGCCAGCTTCTCGCGGTCCACCGCGAGAAGCCCGAAGGGGTACTGGTCGCGCAGGTTCTGCTTGGTGGTCAGCTCGATGCCGTCGAAGTCCTCCGCCCCGCCCGGCCTGGTCCGGCCGTCGTAGCGGGCCGCGTAGAACGGCGAACGCAGCGCCTGGGCGAGCACTCTCGGCAGCTGCGCCCGCTGGAGTTCCGCGAGCTCGGCGGGACTTGACCAGTCGCCCACTTCCGGACGCGACCACGACATCGGATCTCCCTCGTCTGTGCCGGTGCCGCGAGCGAGCGGCACGCGGCGGCTACGCGCCCAGCACAGCACCGCGACGGGAGGGCGGGCCCGAGTAGTCGCTACTCAAATCAGCCACCGGGGGCCGCCGTCGGCCCAGGGCGACCCACCTGCGTAGGACCCCCTTGGTTAGACACCGTCTAAGCCGTCGCGGTTGAGTACCGCCTACTCATGAGGCCAGTCGGGGCGGGTGTTGTGCTTGCGGCGAAAGGCATCCACCCCACGAAGGAGTCGGCGCGATGAGGACTGCGAACCTGTATCTCGCCGGGATCGGCAGCCATCTGCCGCCCCTGTACCCGGCCGAGCGCGCGGTCGAGGAAGGCCTCTACGACGAGGCGAGCAGGCAGGCGTCCGGCATGCGCTCCGTCGCCGTCAGCGAGTCGACACCCGCCCCGGACATGGCGGTCGAGGCGGCCAGGGCCGCACTGTCCGCGTCCCGGCACGAGCCGGAGGACATCGGCATCGTGCTGCACAGCTACACCCATCACCAGGGTCCCGACGGCTGGTCGGCGGTGCACTACATCCTCAACAACACCGTCGACCGTCCGGTGCCGGCCGTGGAGATCAAGCAGGGCTGCCTCGGCATGCTCGCCGCGGTCGAGGTGGCGGCCAACCGGCTGATCGCCAACCCCACCCACGACGCCGCGCTGATCACCACGGGGGACAACTACTCGACTCCGGGGGTCGACCGCTGGCGGGCCTCCAGTCTTTTCGTACTCGCCGACGCCGGGTCCGCCGTGGTCCTCTCGCGGCGCGGCGGGTTCGCCGAGCTGCTCGCGATCGGATCTCTGTCGGACTCCTCGATGGAGATCCTGCACCGGGCGGGCGAGGAGCTCTTCCCCCCAGGTGTCACCAGGGGCCGCGGCCTGAACTTCGGCGAGCGGGCCGAGAAGGTCCGCGAGCAGTGGGCGACGGGACAGGCCCCGCCGATCAAGAACTTCGGCGACCGGGTCGCCGAGATCACCGAACGCACGCTCAAAGAAGCGGACTTGACGCTCGACCAGGTCGCCAAGGTCTGCCACGTCGGTTTCGGCCGGCCCGCGCTGGAGGCGATGTTCCTGCTGCCGCTGGACGTCCCCGAGGACAAGACCGTCTGGGAGTACGTCAACACCGTCGGGCACACCGGAGCGGCCGACCTGTTCCTCGGCCTCGAACACCTCTGGCGCACCGGCCGGGTCGCGCCGGGTGACCACGTGCTGCTGATCGGTGCGAGCACCGGCATGGAGGCGGCCGCCGCGGTCGTACGCATCACCGAGCCGGCCCCCGTATCCGCACCCGAATCCGAGTAGGAGCTCCTGATGCTTGCCGGATGCACCCCATGGCCCACCGATGTCGCGAAGCGCTACCACAAGCAGGGCATCTGGCGCGGTGAGACGCTCGGCACGGTGCTGCGCAATGCCGCGCGGCGGCACGGCTCCGACATCGCGCTGGTGCACGGCGACCGCCGGATCAGCTACGCCGAACTCGACCGGTGGACCGACCGGCTCGCCGCCGGGTTCGCCGCGCACGGTGTACACCCCGACGACCGGATCGTGGTGCAGCTGCCCAACGTGCCGGAGTTCGTGGCGATCGCGTTCGCGCTGATGCGGGTGGGCGCGAAACTGGTCTTCTCGCTCCCCGCGCACCGCTCGACCGAGATCACCCATCTCGTCGAGCTCAGCGGGGCGAGCGGGTACGTACTGCCCGAGACGCACCGCGGCTTCGACCACCGCGAGCTGGCCCGCCAGGTGCAGGCCGGGACCGGCACCCTGCGCACGCTGTTCCTGCTCGGGGCGAAGACCGACGGCTTCGTCTCGGTGTCCGAGCTGGAGCTGGCGGCTCCCGACCCGGAGCCCTTTCCCGAACCCGACCCGGCCGACGTGGCGTTCTTCCTGCTGTCGGGCGGGACCACGGCACTGCCCAAACTGATCCCGCGCACGCACGACGACTACGTCTACCAGTCGGAGCGCGCGGCGCAGGTGTGCGAGCTGACCAACTGCGACACCTATCTCGCGGTACTGCCGGTCGAGTTCAACTTCGCGTACGGCTGTCCCGGAGTGATCGGCACGCTCCAGAGCGGCGGAACCGTCGTACTGGCCGACACCCCCAATCCGGTGGACTGCTTCCCGCTGATCGAACGGCACCGGGTCACCGTCACCTCGATGGTGCCCTCGATCATGCAGCTGTGGCTGGAGGCGGCCGACTGGACCGAGTCCGACCTGAGCAGCCTGCGCCTGGTGCAGGTCGGCGGTGCCCGCATGACGCGGGAGTTCACCGAGCGCATCGCGCCGACGCTGGGCTGCCAGCTCCAGCAGGTGTTCGGCATGGCCGAGGGTCTGCTGACCTTCAGCAGGCCGGACGACCCGGCCGAGTCGGTGCTGACCACGCAGGGCAGGCCGATCTCCGACGCCGACGAGGTACGCGTCGTCGACGAGAACGGCGCCGAACTGCCCGCCGGCGGCATCGGCGAGCTGATCACCCGCGGCCCCTACACGCTGCGTGGCTACTACCGGGTGCCCGAGTACAACGCGCGCGTGTTCACCGAGGACGGTTTCTTCCGCACCGGTGACCTGGCCCGGCTCACCGAGGACGGTGACCTGGTGATCGAGGGCCGCATCAAGGAGATGATCATCCGCGGCGGCGACAAGATCTCCGCGGGCGAGGTCGAGGACCATCTGCTCGCGCTCGAATCGGTCGCGGCGGCAGCGGTGATCGGCGTGCCCGACGAGTTCCTCGGCGAACGCATCTGCGCCTACCTCGTCACGCACGGCCCGCGGCTGTCACTGGCCGACCTCAAGCAGGCCGTACACGCCCGTGGCGTCGCGGACTACAAGCTGCCCGACATGGTGCGGTACGTGCCCGAACTCCCGCTCACCCCGCTGGGCAAAGTCGACAAGAAGGCGCTGGCCGCAGTAGCCGCGTCCGAGCAGGAAGGCTGACGTGGACATCACTTCGACCCCGACCGAACTGGATCTGCGCGCAACTGTCGCGCCCCTGTTGGGCGTCGAGCCCGACGCACTCGAACCGGACGCCAACCTGGTCGTCCTCGGACTCAGTTCGCTGGAGATCATGCGGCTGGTCAGCCGCTGGCGCAAGAACAGGATCCCGGTCGAGTTCGACGCGCTGGTCGCCACGCCGACGCTGACCGGCTGGCTCGCGCACTTCGACGCCATCGCACCGTCCTCGCCGACCGAGCCCGGGGTGGCGTGATGAGCGTGCTCTTGATCAACGGTGGCACCGTCTACACCGCGGACGCCCAGGAGTCCGTACACGCCCGCGGTGCGGTGCTGATCGTGGACGACAAGATCGCCGCGGTCGGCAGCGCGGCCGAGGTCGCCAAGGCGGTCGCCGCGCTCGACCCCGCGCGCAAGGCCGAGCTGAGCACGATCGACGCGGGCCGGATGATGGTCCTGCCCGGATTCGTCAACGCGCACTGGCACGAGATGTTCGCCATGCGCTTCCCGATGCGCGGCGCGCTGCGCCCCGTCTCCGACCGCGACGACCAGGCCGCGTTCATGGGCGCCGGCGGCGACATGCACCAGATCTCCGCGGTCTTCGACTCGTTCGACGGGCTGATCGACGGCCTCACCCCGGACGAGGCGCAGGCGATCGCCGAGTACTCGATGTGGACCCAGCTGCGCGGCGGCGTGACCACGCTCGGCGACATGGGCTCGCTCAACCGCCCGCACTCCATGGTCGCCGCGGCCCAGCGGCTGGGCATCCGGTTCTCGGCGAGCACCTGGGCGAGCGACGCGGTCTGCCCGCCGGGGCAGGACCGGTTCGTGCGCACCACGGACGCCGACACGGTGCTGGCGACGTTCGACTCGCTGCTGCAGCTGGTCGGCAAGGACACCACCGGGCGGATCAGATGCCGTCCGAGCATCGCCTACGTCACCAATATGACCGACGAGCTGGCGCGCGGCATGGCCGAACTGGCTGCCGCGCACGACCTCGGCTTCGCGACGCACGTCGGCGCGCTGCGCAACGAGGTCGAGCTGATGCGCACGTACTACGGCGAGACGGGCGTGCGCCGGCTGGCCGAACTCGGCCTCGTCGACGAGCGGTTGATGGCGGGCCACTGCGCCTTCCTCGACGAGCAGGAGCAGAAGCTCATGCTGGCCGCCCGCGCGCACATCAGCCACTCCCCCGGCAAGTACGGGCCCTCGGGCGAGTCGTCGCTGACCGAGACCGGGGTCGTGCCGGCGCTGCGCAGGGCGGGCCTCGACGTGTCGCTGTCGACCGACGGCTCGTCGATGCCGACCGCGGGCATCGCCGAGACGATGCGCGCCGCCTGGCAGATGTACAACGAGATGGGCGCCGACCAGACCGAGGTGCTGCCCAGCGACGCGCTGGCGATGGCCACCAGGATCGCGGCGAAGGGCCTGCGCTGGGACGACGCGGTCGGCAGCCTCGAAGTCGGGAAGCAGGCCGACCTGGTGCTGATCCCGGCCGACGACTGGCGCTATCTGCTCAACCCCCGCCCGCTCGAGGCCTTCCTGTGGCTGTCCGGGTCGGCCGATGTGGACACCGTGATCGTCGGCGGCCGCAGGCTGCTGTCCGGCGGCAAGGGAGTCGAGGTCCACGAGGCGGGACTGCGGGAGCGCTACCTCACCGCGCTCGGCGCGTTCACGACCCGCACCCTGAAAGTGCCCGCCGAGGTGGTCGGGCGCGTGCTCGGGCAGGTGGCCCGATGACCGCGCCGGCGGCAGCGGCGCTCTCCGGGGTCGCCGTGGTGACCGGGGCGGCAGGCGGAATCGGGGCCGAGGTCGCCAGGGCACTGGTGGCGGCCGGGCTCCCGGTCGCGCTGCTGGACCGGGACATCCCGGCGCTGTGGGAGCTGGCGGCCGAGCTGGACGCGGCGGGCGAAGGGGTGCTCGCCGTCGCCACCGACGTCACCGACAGCGCTGACGTGGACACCGCGGTGGCCAAGGTGGAGGGCGAACTCGGCCCGATCGCGTACCTCGTCAACGCCGCCGGCGTGCTGCGCAGCGGCCAGGCCGCCGAACTCACCGACGAGGAATGGGACATCACGTTCGCGGTCAACGCGGGCGGGGTGTTCCACACCAGCCGGGCCGTGGCCCGCAGGATGGTGCCGCGCCGCAGGGGGGCGATCGTGACGGTCGCGTCCAACGCGGCGGGAACGCCCAGGATGGCGATGTCGGCGTACGCGGCCTCCAAGGCGGCGTCGGCGATGTTCACCAAGTGCCTCGGCCTGGAACTCGCCGGGCACGGCATCCGGTGCAACGTCGTCGCCCCCGGCTCGACCAGGACCCCGATGCTGACCGCGCTGCAGGGCGACGCCGCGGAACGCGCCTCGATCGCCGGGGTGCCCGACGCCTTCCGGCTCGGCATCCCGCTGCGCCGGATCGCGGAGCCCGCCCATATCGCCGACGCGGTGCTGTTCCTGCTCTCGGAGCGGGCGGCCCACATCACCATGCACGACCTGACCGTGGACGGCGGCGCCGCGCTCGGTGCCTGACCGTCCCATGAGAAGAGGACACGCCCCGTGGCGATTGCGCCGATCGACTCCTATCCGATGCCGCGGCCCGTCGAATTGCCGGCCAACACCGCAAGCTGGACCGTCGACACCCGCAGGGCCGTGCTGCTGGTGCACGACATGCAGCACTACTTCCTCGCCCCGTTCACCGAGGCCACGCAGCCGCTGACCGACCTGCTCGCCAACGTCACCGCCCTTCGCACGCGCTGTGCGCAGCTGGGCATCCCGGTCGTCTACACCGCCCAGCCGGGCGGGATGACACCACAACAGCGCGGACTGCTGCAGGACTTCTGGGGCCCCGGCATGTCCGCGGCGCCCGAGGACCGGGGTATCCCCGCCGCCCTCGCACCCGGTGAGCACGACACGGTGCTCACCAAGTGGCGGGCCAGCGCATTTCACCACACCGGGCTGCTCAACCTGCTCGCCGCGAAGGACCGCGACCAACTGATCATCTGCGGGATCTACGCCCACGTGGGCATCGTGCTCACCGCCTGCGACGCCTTCGCCCACAACATCCAGCCCTTCGTGGTGGCCGACGCGATCGCCGACTTCACGCCCGAGCTCCACCGGATGGCGCTGCAGTACGCGGCGACCCGGTGCGCGATGGCCCTTCCGACCGCGACGGTGCTCCAGTCGCTCGCGACCGCGGCGACCGTGTCCGTAGGAGACTCACAATGACCTCCCTCGACGAACTGGCCGGGGGCGGACGGCCGTTCGCGGTGCTGCACCGTCCGGAGAGCGGCCCGCACAACACGGTCGATCTGCTGCTCGGCGACTTCACCGAGGTCGCCGGCACAGCGAGCCTGCCGATCCCGGAGGACGGCGAGCCCGACACCCACGAAACGCTCGTCCTGCTGCCGTACCGGGTGATCGGTGAGCGCGGCTACGACCACCACGACGACGGTGAACCGGTGCTGGCGATGCCCGTGCGGGAGCAGTCGCTGCTGCCCGTGGACGAGGTGCTCGATCTGGTGCTGCGGTGGCCGATCGAGATGGCGGACGGCGCCTTCGACCTGGAGGACGAGGCCTACGGCGCACTCGTGAGCAGAGTGCTCGCCGAGGAGATCGGCCGTGGCGCGGGCGCCAACTTCGTACTCAAGCGCACCTTCGTCACGGAGATCGCCAACTGGTCGGTGCGCACGGCACTCGCCTTCTGGGGCCGGCTGCTGCGCGGCGAGCCGGGCGCGTACTGGACGTTCCTGATCCACACCGGCGAGCGCACCTTCATCGGCGCCAGTCCGGAGCGCCATGTCAGCCTCGACGACGGCGTCGCGGTGATGAACCCGATCAGCGGCACCTACCGCTACCCGGCGGGCGGTCCCACCGCGGCCGGCGTGCTGGAGTTCCTCGCCGACAGCAAGGAGACCAACGAGCTGTACATGGTCCTCGACGAGGAACTGAAGATGATGAGCCGGGTCTGCGACGACGTGCATGTGGTCGGACCGCGGCTCAAGGAGATGGCCCACCTCGCGCACACCGAGTACCGCATCGTCGGGCGCAGCAGCCGCGACGTACGGGAGATCCTGCGCGAGACGCTGCTCGCGCCCACGGTGACCGGCAGTCCTGTGCAGAGCGCCTGCCAGGTGATCGCCAAGTTCGAACCGGCCGGGCGCGGTTACTACTCGGGGGTCGCCGCGCTGATCGGGCGGGACGCGTCGGGCGGCCGGCGGATGGACTCGGCGATCCTGATCAGGACCGCGGACGTCGACGCGGCGGGCCGGACGCGGATCGGGGTCGGCGCGACGCTGGTGCGCGACTCCGAACCCGCGAAGGAGGCCGCGGAGACCGCGGCCAAGGCGGCCGGGCTGCTCGACGCACTGCACCACGTCGCCGAACGCAGGCGACCGGCGGGACTGGACGGCCATCCGCAGATCCGGGCCGCCCTCGCCGGGCGCAACAGACCGCTGTCGGACTTCTGGCTCGCGCCCGCCGTGGCGCCGGCCACAACGCGCGGCAATCTGCTGATCGTCGACGCCGAGGACACCTTCACCGCGATGGGCGCGCTGCAGCTGCGGGCGCTCGGCTTCGACGTGACCGTCCGCCGGTTCGACGAGCCGTACCGGCTGACCGGGTACGACCTCGTCGTACTCGGTCCGGGCCCCGGCGATCCGCGCGACCACAACCACCCCAAGATCGCGCACCTGCGCGCGGTGACCGGCAGCCTGCTCAACCTGCGCGTGCCGTTCGTGTCGGTGTGTCTGAGCCACCAGATCCTCAGCGCGCTGCTGGGCCTGCCGCTGCACAAGCTGGACGTACCGAACCAGGGCGTGCGGCGCGCCGTCGACCTGTTCGGCAGCCCGGAGCCGGTCTACTTCTACAACACCTTCACCGCGCTCGCCGGCAGCGATCTGCTGGACAGCCCGCTGTGCCCGGACTACGTGGAGGTCGCGCACGATCCGGCCACCGGCGAGGTGCACGCCCTGCGCGGCCCCGGCTTCGCCTCCGTGCAGTTCCACCCCGAGTCGGTAATGACCCGTCATGGGTCGGCAATCCTGGACACCCTGGTCACCGGCGCGCTGGCACCGGTGCCTCACAGAGCGGAGCTCATGGCGTGACCCCCATGGTCGACGTCCCTTCCGCGCACGCCGTGCAGAGCTGGCGGTCGCTGCCGGCCGGGCAGCAGCCGCAGTGGCCGGACCCGGCCGCGCTCGACTCCGCGGTCGCCACCCTGACCAGGAGTCTTCCCCTGGTGTTCCCGCGCGAGTGCGACCTGCTCAAGACCCGGCTGGCCGCGGTCGCGCGCGGCGAGGCGTTCCTCGTTCAGGGCGGCGACTGCGCCGAATCCCTCGACGCGGTGAACGCCACGTCCATCAGCGGCAGTGCGAGCACCCTCCAACAACTGGCCACGGTCTTCGGGTACGCGACATCGCTACCGGTGGTCACGGTCGGCCGCATGGCCGGCCAGTACGCCAAGCCGCGCTCGGCGACGACCGAGACCCGTGACGGTGTCGAGCTGCCCGCGTACCGCGGCGACGCCGTGAACGGGTTCGCGTTCACCGCGTCCGCACGCACCCCCGACCCGCACCGGATGGTGCGCGTCTACAACGCCTCCGCCGCCACCCTCAACTTGATCAGGGCCTTCGGCACCGGCGAGCAGGCCGGTCACGGACATGCGCTCGAGCGCATCCGGCAGTTCGCCGCGGGCTCGCCGGACCGGGCACGCTACGAGCCGTTCACCGCCGGGATCGAGCGGGCCGGGGGGTTCACCGGATCCGACGGCTGGCACACACCCGGCGAGCTGTTCATGTCGCACGAAGGGCTGCTCCTGGACTACGAGTCGGCCCTGACCAGGGTGGATTCGCACACCGGCGCGGTGTACGCCACATCGGGACATCTGCTGTGGATCGGCGAGCGCACGCGCGGGCTCGACGGCGCGCACGTGGAGTACTTCGCCGGCATCGGCAACCCGATCGCCGTCAAGATCGGGCCGAAGACCGGCCAGGACGATCTGCTGCGGCTGATCGACCGGCTCTCCCCCGAGCGTGAGCCGGGCAGGCTCACGCTCATCGTCAGAATGGGCGCTTCGCAGGTGCGCGCCGTACTGCCCGGCCTGGTCGAGCGGGTCACCGCCGAGGGCATTCCGGTCGCGTGGGTGTCCGATCCCATGCACGGCAACACGATCACCGCGCCGTGCGGGCACAAGACCCGCAGGTTCGACGACATCCTCGATGAACTGTCCGGGTTCTTCGAGGTGGTCGGCGGGCTCGGCGCGCACCCCGGGGGCGTACACCTGGAGTTGACGGGCGACGACGTGGCCGAGTGTGTCGGCGGTGGCGCGGGGCTCACGTTCGAGGACCTGCCCGCGCGCTACCGGTCGGTCTGCGATCCCCGGCTGAACCGGGAGCAGTCGCTCGACCTCGCGTTCCGGCTCGCCGAACTCATCACCGCGGGCCCCGGCCCCGGGAATCCGCGGACGCTGGTGGCCGGACACACCGGCGACCGGCATGGCTGACGGCCGCGCGGTGGCCGAACGGGTGGTGGGCTCATCGCTGACCCGGCTGTGGCTGCTGCCCGAGCACGCGGTGGACTCCTTCGCGGCGGCACTGGGCGGCAGGCGGCTGCTCACGGAAGGCGAACAGGCCCGGATGGAACGGCTGTTGACGTCCCCGACCAGGCGGCGGTTCCTGGCCCGAAGGCTGCTGTGCCGCTATGCGCTCACCGCCCTGACGGGCCGGCCGCTGGACCATTGGCGGTTCCGCACCGGCAGGTACGGGCGGCCCGAGACCGAACCGGACTGCGGCGTTCGGTTCAGCCTCTCGCACACCGAGGGGCTCATCGTCTGCGTCGTCACCCAGGGGCGTGTCTGCGGAGTGGATGTGGAGCGTCGTCCCGCCTCCCCCGAGTCGGCCGGTCATGTGAGCCGGTTCTTCGCCGCCGCCGAGCGCGCGGAGCTGGCCGCCCTCGGGCCCGCCGCGCGGGTGGCCCGGACCAGCGAGCTGTGGGTACTCAAAGAGGCGTACCTCAAGGCTCTCGGCACCGGGATGCACCGGAGCCTGGACGGATTCTCCTTCGCTCGGCAGGCAGCGGGCGAGGAGAGCCGTATCACCGTGACCGACTCCGAGGAGCCGGGGAGAGCCGACGACGGCTGGTGGTTCGACCTGCTACGCCCCAGCCCTCAGCACCTCCTTGCGGTTGCGGTCGAAGGCGCGTACCCCGGTGCTCTGCACCGGACCGATCTATCAGGCATATGAGCGATTGGGACACCGATGAACCGAGAACTGGACATGAGCGTTGCCCTCTTCCCCGGCCAGGGCGCCTACCGGCCGGGCACCCTCGCGGGGCTCTGGGAACGCGGCGACGACACCGTACGCGGTACGTTCGAAGAGGTCGACGCGATCGCCAAGGAAAAACTCGGCCGTGAAGTGTCCTCGACGGTGTTCCGGCCGTCGCCGCCGAGCCCCGCCTCACTGCTCGCGACCGCCCCGGACACTTTGCAACTGGCCGTCTTCGCCACCTCCGTGGCCACCCACCGGCTGCTCGCCGAGCGCGGCGCGGGCGCCTCGGTGCACCTGGGACACAGCCTGGGCGAGCTGGCCGCGCTGACCTGCGCGGGCGCGTATGACCTGGCGGACGCGGCGGCGGTGCTGTGTGAGCGGATCTCCGTGCTGCGCGAGTACGACCGCAGTGGGGGCTCGATGCTGGCCCTCGGGTGCGGGCGTGAGCGGGCCGAGCGGGTGGTGGGGCTGATCGGCCACCCGGATCTCGTCCTCGCCGTCGACAACAGCGCGACCCAGGCTGTCGTATCGGGCCCGGCCGACGTGGTCGGCACGGCCGCGGCGATCGCCGGACAGCTCGGCATCTCCGCCACCCCGCTGAACTCCCCGCACCCCTTCCACAACCCGCTGCTGGCCGAGGCACGGCGTCAACTGGCCGTCCGTATCGCACCGTTCCGGAGTCGTGCGCTCGCCGTGCCGGTGTACTCGCCGATCCTGGGACGTTTCTACCGCGACCGTGACGATCTGGCCGAGCTGCTGGCGCTGCACCTGGTGACGCCGGTGGAGTTCGGTCCCTCGATCCGCGCGCTGCACGCGGCCGGTGCGCGGGTGTTCGTGGAGAACGGCGCCGGGCGCGTGCTGACCGGCCTGGTGGCGGAGGCCCGACCGGGAGTGCATGTGGTGGCGCCGCTGGCAGGCCGGTACGACGAGGCGGGTCTGGCGAGTGCGGCCGACGCGCTGCGCGGGCCGCTTGGCGGGGCGCCGGCGGCCGCGGTCGTGGCTC
>NZ_JAGGOI010000028.1 GCF_018614585.1 Streptomyces sp. ISL-1
CTACGCTACGAGGGGAAGGTCACTTACGTACAGGACGCCACGTGCTCGGTTCGCGGGCGCCGCTGTGTTCAGGGCTGGCCAACCGGGCAGTTCGTGTACGTCACGACCCCCACGTCGTGTCCTGCCGGCCAGGATCCACGTGGCCCGGCGGCGGCGTTCGGCAGCAGCTCTCTCGCCAGGCGGCAGGATGCCGCTGATGGAGCGGATCACTGCCGGCGAGCGGGATGGCGGCGATGTGGTCCTAGGTGTCATGAAGCGAGGTGCAAGGTCAGACGATGGCCGGGCCGCAGCGGTCGACGAGCACGGCGTCGCGTGCGTTGGCGTCGTTGCGGGGCCTGGAGGCGGTGGTGGCGAGCTGCGGGGGCACCTGCGGGGCGAGCCCGGCGTGTCGATTCGCCCGGGCGGCCGTGATGGGCGCGGTTACGGCTCCAGGTCGATCTTGCGTTGCAGGTATTCTTCACGCCCGATCTTGCCCGCGGCGTACTGTCGGCGCAGTTCCTCATAGGCGGGATCCGGTCGGCTGGGCAGCTCAGGACGGCTGGGCCTGCCGCTGAGTGAGCGCACGAGCCACACAGCGCCTGCGACCCCGAGGCCGAGGACGACCAAGGCGATGACCCACCAGAGGATCATCATCCACGGGCCCATCGTTCCGATGTCGCACATTGCTCTCAACTCCCATGGCTGGGGCGGCTGCTCAGGGGGCCCTTTCGTCAACGTAATACCCATGGCGGTTCGGAGCCGGGGTGGCTTTCGCCGTCGAGCCTGAGGCCAGGCTGCGCGGCCGTGTGCCAAGCACGCCGCAGGATCGGCGTGGAGTCGGCAAGCGCCCCGCCGCGTCTGGGGACGTCCCGGTGGTACGGGGAAGCCACCGGGACGGCGTGTCCGCAGGCAGCTTGCGCTCGCGGGGTGTCTACGCGGGCTTCTTGACCATGGTCTTGCCGCAGCAGCACGTCGGGCTCTGCTGGCCGGTGCAGGTTGGCGGGGCCGCCTTGGTCACGGTCAGCTCGCATCCGCAGGATGGGTCAGGGCAGCGGTACACCTCGCCCTTGCGGAACGGCATCTTTGGTCACCTCGCCTTCGTGTGTGTATCTCACGAGTGACGCTAGAACTCTGCCCCGGGGGGAAGGTCAAGGCGGTCAGCCGGTGCCGGTGGCTTCGATGATGTGGCAGACCACGGCGCTCTGGCCGCGGTCTGCGGCGTGGTCGGCGCGGTCGCGGGCGGTCTGGAGGGTTTCGCGCAGGGCTTGCAGGTCGGCGATGCGCTGGTCGACTTGGGCAAGGTGCTCATCGAGCAGGTCGATGACGAGGTCGCAGGGCTGCTGGCCATGGCGCTGGAGGTCGAGGATGCGCTTGATCTCTTTCAGGCTCAGGCCGAGGGCTTGGGCCTGGCGGATGAAGCGCAGGACGGGCAGCGTGGTGGCGGTGTAGGTGCGGTACCCGGCGGCGGTGCGCTCGGGCGGGTCGATGAGGCCGTCAGCCTCGTACAGGCGAATGGCCTTGGGGCTGAGCCCGGTCTGTTCGGCGACGCGGCCCACGGTCAGCATCGTCTTCACCTCCGGTCGGGATGTGCCTTCCCTTGCAGTGTCGACTTGACCTTGCCCTAAGGGCAAGCTTTTACGGTCCGGGCATGAGGACATCGGAATGGGGCGAGCCGCCCACGGCCATGGCGGTGACGCCGCTGAGCGGCGGGTGCGCAGTCGTGATCGACCGGGCCGAGCACGCGTGCTTCGGGATCAGCCCGTTCAACAGCTACTTCTCCGCCGAGCGGATCCGTGAGCTGGCCGCTTGGGGCCTTGGGCACTTCGCCGAGGTGCACTTCTTCGTCCCCGACGCACCGAGTGCCTTCACCTTCGAGGCGCTGGGGTGCCAGCCCGAGCGGGCGGCGTGGAAGGCACGGCGGCAGGGTCAGTACACCCGCAACAAGATCGTCACCGCGCTGGAGAGCCTCGGCGTGACCGGCGCGGAGGAGCGGGTGCTGGGCTGGGCCGAACTGGAGGGGAATGCGGCGTATGCCCGGCTGCATGCCCGAGGGCGCCGGCTGTATGAGGAGGACGAGGAGTTCCGGTCGGCCTGCCGGGACACCACGGCGTGGGTGCTGGCCGGCAAGGTGCCCGACGGGCAGGCGCTGGGTGAGGAGCAGGTGGAGCGGGCGGTGGAGTACTTCCTGGCCGAGCTGCCGATATTCGTCGACACCGCTGCCGTCGTCGGCGCCGAGAGCTCGGTCTTCTGCTACCACCAGCCGCCCGCGTTCCTGCGCCGCTTGTACGGGCGGGAGTTGAGCTGGCATCCCGCACCCGGGCAGGGCTTCGCGATCGTCGAGCCGGCCGGTCCGGCACGCTGGAACTGATCCTCATACAAGGAGACACAGACGTCATGACCACCACCCGTTCCCCGGAGTCCGTCCAGGAAGCCGGCCCCTCGGCCGTCGACCTGGAGATATCCGGGATGACCTGCGCCTCGTGCGTGGCCCGGATCGAGCGTCGGCTGAACAAGCTGCCCGGGGTGGCCGCGAGCGTGAACCTTGCCACGGCGAGCGCGCGCGTCACCTACGGCCCGCAGGTCACGCCGAGCGAGCTGGTCGCCGCGGTGGAGGCGGCGGGCTACGGAGCGAGCGTCGCCAGTGGCGCCGCTGGAGCCGCCGCGGAGGCAGGAGCCGCTGACGCCCGTGACGCCGAATCCGGGCGCATCGCCGACCTGCGGCGCCGCCTGATCATCTCCGCCGTCCTGGCGCTGCCCGTGGTCGCGGTCTCGATGATCTCGGCCTGGCAGTTTTCGGGCTGGCGGTGGATCGCGCTGGTGCTGGCGACTCCTGTGGCGCTGTGGGGAGCGTGGCCGTTCCACCGGGCCGCGGCCGTCAATCTGCGTCATGGCGCGGCGACGATGGACACGCTGGTCTCCCTCGGCGTGCTGGCCGCCTACCTGTGGAGCGCCGGGACTCTGGGCGTCGGCGGGAAGCACCTCTATCTGGAGGTCGCTGTCGTCCTGACGGTGTTCCTGCTGGCGGGCCGGTTCTTCGAGGCCCGCGCCAAGCGCCGCGCCGGGGAGGCGATCAGGGCGCTGATGGACCTGGGGGCCAAGGACGTCGCGGTGCTGCGCGACGGCGCCGAGGTGCGCATCCCGGTGGAGCAGCTGGTGGTCGGGGACGCGTTCGTGGTGCGTCCCGGCGAGAAGATCGCCACCGACGGCGAGGTCGTCGAGGGCTCCTCGGCTGTGGACGAGTCGCTGCTGACCGGCGAGAGCGTGCCCGTGGAGGTCGCTCCTGGCTCGGCGGTCACCGGTGCGACGCTCAACAGCCACGGTCGGCTCGTCGTACGCGCCACCCGCATCGGTGCGGACACCAAGCTCGCGCAGATCGCCCGCCTGGTGGAGCAGGCCCAGACCGGCAAGGCCGCCGTGCAGCGGCTGGCCGACCGCATCTCGTCGGTGTTCGTCCCCATCGTCATCGCGCTGGCCGCAGGCACGTTCGCGGTGTGGCTGCTGACGGGCGCGGATGCTGCAGCGGCGCTGACCGCCGCGATCGCCGTGGTCATCATCGCCTGCCCGTGCGCGCTCGGCCTTGCCACCCCGACCGCGCTGATGGTGGGCACCGGGCGCGGCGCCCAGCTCGGCCTGCTGATCCGCGGGCCGGAGGTACTGGAATCCACCCGCCGCATCGACACGATCGTGCTCGACAAGACCGGCACCGTCACCGAGGGGCGGATGAGCCTGGCCGAGGTCGTCACCGCCGACGGTGAGGATCCGGATGCCGTGCTGCGCCTGGCCGGGGCATTGGAGGACGCCAGCGAACACCCCATCGCTGCCGCGATCGCCGCCGCCGCGCGCGACCGGCTCGGCTCGTTGCCTGCCGTGGAGGACTTCGCCAACGCACAGGGGCGCGGCGTCACCGGCCGCGTCGACGGGCTCACCGTGCTGGCCGGGCGCGAGTCGTGGCTGCGCGATCAGTGGTCGCTGACCCTCCCGGACACCCTCGCCGCGGCACGGGACGCAGCCGAGGCGACCGGGCGCACCGTGGTCTTCGCCGCATGGGAGGGCCGCGTACGGGCCGCGCTCGATGTGGCCGACACGGTGAAGCCGACGAGCGCGCTGGCGGTCGCCGAGCTCAAACAGCTGGGGCTCACTCCGGTTCTGCTCACCGGTGACAACGCCGCTGCCGCCCGCGCGGTGGCCGCCGAGGTCGGCATCGCGGAGGTCATCGCCGAAGTGCACCCGGAGGACAAGGTCGCCGAGATCAAGCGCCTGCAGCAGGCCGGCCGGGCGGTGGCCATGGTCGGTGACGGTGTGAACGACGCCGCCGCTCTCGCGCAGGCCGATCTCGGCCTGGCCATGGGGACGGGCACCGACGCGGCGATCGCCGCCTCCGATCTCACCTTGGTGAGCGGGGACCTGCGGGCCGCGGGCGATGCCATACGGCTGGCCCGCAGGACTCTGCGGACCATCAGGGCCAACCTGTTCTGGGCCTTCGCCTACAACGTCGCCGCGCTGCCCTTGGCCGCTCTGGGCATGCTCAACCCGATGATCGCCGGAGGCGCCATGGCGTTCTCCTCGGTCTTCGTGGTCTCCAACAGCCTGCGGCTGCGGCGCTTCCAGCCGCTGAACCGCTGACGGCTGACCGACGACCACGGCCCGATTCCTCCAGCGCCCGATTTCTGTGATCGGGCGGAGGAACCGGGCCGACTTGTCACCTGTGCGGCCGACAGCGGTCGATGAGGCCGGGCCCCAGTGGTGAAGCGTCCGGCGCGCAGCGGGGACAGGGCGCCAAGCCCATGGATCGCGCGGACGGGCCAGAGAGAGCTGGGGACGTGGTCCAGGAGAAGGAGGTGGCCGCCGGGCTTGAGCACGCGGCTCATCTCGGTGATGGCGCGCTGGTCGTCGGGGATCGCGCACACGACGGTGTCGAAGGAGGCGTCGGGGAACGGGCGGGCCTGGGCGTCGCCTTCTCGCAGGTGCGCACCTCACGGTTCGCCCGCTGGGCCCGGCCGGAAACCGTTCCGGCCGGGCGTCGTGGCGCGGCGCTTGGGCCGGTCAGTCGGCGAGCCGGGCCTTGTAGTCCCCCGCCTGCTCCACCGCCGCGACCAGTGCGGCGGTGTCGACGTCGGCGCCGTCGTCGAGACGGACCGTGGTGCGTCCGGCCTTCACATCCGTGCTGGATGAGCGCACGCCGGGGAGGTCCTCCAGCTCGTCGTCGATGAGCAGGCCGCAGCTGGTGCAGTGCATGCCTTCGACGAGCAAGGCCACATGTGTGCCGGCTTCGGTCTCGGTCTTCGTCTTCTTGCGGGTGAACAGGCTCACTGTCGGGGTCCTTCTACTGGAAGTCGATGGTGCCGGTCTGCATGCCCATGGCGCAGGAGAAGCGGAGGGTTCCCGCCTTGCGGGTGCCCAGGTCGACCTTGGTATCGCCGTTGCGCTTGACGATCTGCTGGACGCCGAGTTCGGGGATGGTGAACGCGCGGGCGCAGCCGCCGGAGTCCTTGCCGCGCAGCACCAGCGTGGTGGGTACGTCCGCCTTGGCCGTGAACTGGGTGGTCTCGTAGAAGTCGGTCACCGAGAGGGTCACGATCTGCTGCCCGGAGGCGTCCATGCGGACCGGGGTGTCAACCGCCGTGGTCCTCCCACCCTCGGAGTCTTCGTCGGGACTGCTCTGCTCGCCGCCCTCGACGATGAACGGTCCAGTGGCGGCGGGCTTGTTGTCCGGGGCGTCGAAGGACATCCACCCTCCGGCCTGCAACGCGGAGGCCATCGTCCAGACGGCGACCGCCAGCACCACCACACCGGTGAGGGAGGCGAGCTGGCCGGAGAGCGCCCGGCTGGTACGGCGGAAGACATAGCCCAGCGCCGCGAACAGCGGCGCGGTACCGAGCACGAATCCGAACATGACCGCGGCCCCGGCGACCGGCGACCCGGACGTGATCGCGAGCAGCTCCACGGACAGCGTCACCCCGCACGGCACCAGCACCGTGGCGAAGCCGATCAGTGCGGGAGTGGCGACCGAGTCGGTCCTGGCGCTGCGCCGCAGCAGCCGGCCGAACGAGGCGGGAGGCCGCGGCACCAGCCGCCCCACCGCCTTGACCCCGAACAGATCCAGCGCGAACAGCACCATCAGCAGCCCGGCGGCAACCAGCATCCCCGCCTGAACACGGGGGCTGGGCTGCAGCGCGGCGCCGAAGATCCCCAGCAGCGCCCCGAGGAGCGTGTGGGAGAGCAGCTTTCCGGCCAGGAACGCGCCCACCGGTGCCAGATGCCCGGCGGATGGCTCCGTTGCCTGGTGCGCTGCGACTGGCTCGGCCGTGGCCGTGCGGCCCGCGGACTTCGGCCGCTTCGCGGGGGACGCGGCGGATGGGAGGGGGGCGGGGGACCGGCGGGTGACCGCGCCGGCGAGCAGCCCCCCTTGTACGGCGGCGCAGGAGGCACCACCGGCGAGAAGACCGGTGCTGACACCGGTGATGAGCAATGCGACGGACGACGGCATGCGTCGTTACTCCTGTTCTGCGACAAACGGCACGCGAGTTCCGGGCGTGCCGGGGCGGACGTGGAGACAGCACGGCGACCCGCGAGGCGGAGCCTCACGGGCAGGGAGCTGTCACGTCCGCGATACGCACAACCGGTGCAGATCCGGAGGAGGGAGCGCCGGCGGCGGCGCGTTGGACTGCGGCACCAGGGCAGCAGCCAGGCATGCCGTCGACGGCGGCACATTGCCGAGCTTCGGGGCCGTCGGACTGTCCTGGGCGATCGTGGCCTTCGGTGATACGCACTGCTGCTGGGTCATCGGGCAGTGCGGGCCGGTATGCGAAGTCCCGGTCGCTCTCACCGCTTGCCCGGAGGCTCCCAAGGACGTCTGCCCAGGCACCGTGCTCTCAGCGCCCGCCGGTGCAGACACGGTCCGCATCGAGATGGGCATCGACATCGGCATGGCCGCTGCGGGGCGAGCCAGACCAGACAGACAGAGCGTCAGCGCACACACAAGCAGCGCCCCGGACCATGTCCGAAGCGCCGGCGGCACGCGTCGCGTCATGCGCGCCATGCTAAGGCACGGTGGGTTGCCGCTCTGGTGGCCCGGGCGGCGGTGCGCACGTCGCATCCACCCGTCCGGCCCGCCTCGGGTCGCTGATCAGCAGGCGGCGTCGGCGCTGCGCATGCGCCGCCCCTCACCGCAGGCGCGGGGCTCTGGCACGACGCCCCCTGCGGCGCTTTGCCTCTGACAGCCCGGCAGCCTCCTCCTTCGTCTCCCGGGTCCACACTGCGCGCGGCAGCCGGACCGTGGAAACCCCTGCATCCAGGCTGGGCCGACATGGCAGGGGCCGGCCGGTGATCACGGCCTTGACCTTGCCCCAGGGGGAAGGTTTTAGCGTCGCATAATCAGGCATATGGGGCCCGCTCCCGTCGGCTCCCCCCACCGTTGCCTGATCCAGACGCACAACCTGAAGGACTTGTGATGGACCAGCTGCTGTACCTCCTTCCCGCGCTCGCGTGCCCCCTCGGCACGGGCAAGCTGTTTACGGCAGGGCCGCGCGCCGCTCGGCCTCCTGGCGGACTGCGGCCAGGGACGCGGCGACGGTCGCCTCCCACCGTGGGGCGACCAGGCCGCCCCACCACTGCCCGGCCCGCCACAGGTCCGTGGCGAGCTCTCCCTCGTACACCAGCCGCGTCCCGGAGCCGTGCTCGGTGAGGGCGAACAACTCGGTGACCGCGGGCACCGGCCCGCGCACCAGGCGGAAATCGACCCGCTCCGGGCGGGTGAACTTGACCGTCTCCACGGTCGTCGCCGTCAGCCGTCCCCCGGCGACCGGGGTGTGATGGGCGGCGAGCACCATGTCCGAGCCGCGTTCCAGCACCTGCACCTTCTCCCGCATCGCTCGCGTGGCCCGGCCCACATACGGCTGGGTGATGAGGTCGAAGACCACCTCGCGCGGTGCCGCGATGTCGACGGTCTGCGGCCCCAGCGGTCGTGTGCGCCGCCCGATCCCCACATCCAGGGGCAGTGCCCCGGTCACCAGCCCGAGATACCCGACCGCCGCGCTCCCACCCGCTACGGTCACAGCTGCCAGAGCGCCGATCCACACCATCGCCCGTCCTCTCCTCGCGTCCGCCCTTCTTCTCACCGACGCTAGGCCGTGCACCCCCGGCGATCAGTGAGCGCGCTCACCGTCCTCCCGGCGCGTCGGCCCGTAACGTGAACGCCACCACCTGGTGGAGAACGGAGGAGCGTGGAGCCGGTATTCGACATGGCCGACAGCCGTGCCGCCACCAACGTGCTGCTGGCCGAACTGCGCGGTTGGGACCCTCGCCCCGGCGGCCGTCGTGCGCTTCCTCGGGCATGCTGCCCGCCGGTCGCTGCGCCAGGCCGCCCGGCGCCCGCGGGCCCTGGCCGAGCTCACCGCCCTGCACGGCGCCCTGTACGCGCTGGCCGCCGGCAGACGGCCCGGACGGCGTTGGGTGACCGCCAGCTGGGCGTTGGCCGTCCTGCACCTGGTGCTCCAGCAGCCAGGGCTG
>NZ_JAGGOI010000002.1 GCF_018614585.1 Streptomyces sp. ISL-1
CCGAGAACGAGAGCCGGATCCTCGTCCACGACGCGCACAGCGCCAGCCCGACCACCGCCTTCGCACTCTCCCGCCTCGCCGACCCCGACACCCTGCACAACACCCCCATCGGGGTACTGCGCAGCGTGGAGCGGCCGGTCTACGACACGATGATGTCCGACCAACTCGACACCGCCATCGAGCAGAACGGCAAGGGCGACCTCGCCGCCCTCCTCACCGGCAACGACACCTGGACCGTCGCCAAGGGGAACGGATGAGGGCGGGTGGGGCCTATGCCCCACCCGCCCTTCCTTGTTCTCAGACCGCCGGCGGTTCCGGGGCTTCCCCCGTCACCTGGATGTCGGCGACGTTGTCGTAGAACGACAGATACCTCTTGATGTCCAGGACCGACTGGAGCGGCTCCTGATACGACCAGGCCACGTCCGTCCGTACCGCCGCGTCCGCCCCGGTGTTCCCGCCGTGGAAAGACCAGTACGAGGCCTCGCCCTTGTAGGGACACGTGGTGTGGGTGTCGGTCGGCTCGAAGAGCGTCAGGTTCACGTCCTCGGCCGGAAGGTAGTAACGGACCGGCAGGCCGGTCTCGTACACCAGGACGGGGCGGCTCGACGAGGAGACCAGCTGTCCGTCTATCTCGACCCTGATGTGCTGTGTGCTGGGGACCGCAGTCACACGGTGGTCCGGGTCCGGGTGGGTGTTGGGCACGGGGGACTCCTTCTCGGGCGGGCGGCCGTCAGCCGGCGGCGGTGATGGCCTGGTACTCCTCGTCGGACAGTTCGATCAGCGCGCTCGCGGTGTTCTCCTCCACGTGGGCCACCGACGAGGTGCCGGGGATCGGGAGCAGTGCCGGGGAGTGGCGCAGCAGCCAGGCCAGCGCGAGCTGTGCCGGAGTGGCGTCGTGGTCCTTGAGCACGGACTGCAGCGGGCTGCCGGGCTCCGCGAGCTGCCCCATGGCGATGGGGAACCAGGGGATGAAGGCGAGGCCCTGTTGCTCGGCGTAGCGCAGGACGTCCTCGGACTTGCGCTCGGCCAGGTTGTAGAGGTTCTGCACCGAGACGATCTCGGCGACGGCGCGGGCCTTCTCGAGCTCCTCGACCGTTACCTCGGACAGGCCGAGGTGGCGGATCTTGCCCTCCTGCTGCAGGGCGGCGAGCTCGCCCACCTGGTCCTCCAGCGGGAGCGCGGGGTCGATCCGGTGCAGCTGGAGCAAGCCGATGGTCTCCACGCCGAGGTGGCGGAGGTTCAGCTCCACCTGCTGGCGGAGGTATTCCGGGCGGCCGACCGGGCGCCAGTCGTCGGGTCCTGGCCGGGAGAGGCCCACCTTGGTGGCGATGACCAGGTCGTCCGTGTAGGGGTGGAGGGCCCTCTTGATCAGCTGGTCGCTGATGAAGGGGCCGTAGGAGTCGGCCGTGTCGATGAAGTTCACCCCGAGTTCCACGGCGCGGCGCAGTACGCGGACCGCCTCGTCGGGGTCGGCCGGCTCGCCCCAGATGCCGGGGCCGGTGAGCCGCATGGCGCCGTAGCCGAGCCGGTTGACGGTGAGATCCCCGCCGATCCGGAAGGTGCCCGCCGCGGCGGCGGGCTGCGTCGTGAGGTGTGTGGTCATTGCGTGAGCCTTTCGGAGAGCCATCATTGCTATACGGCGTTCACAATATATATGGCGTGAAAAATATGGGCGGAGCGTTCATGATTCAACGCTGCTAAGATGTCGAGCATGGGAGAGGTGACTCAAAGCCGGAGGATGCGTCTACGCGAGGCCACAACTGCGGAGATCAAGGCCACCGCGCTCAAGCACATGGCATCGAGCGGCACCGCCGCGATCTCGTTGCGGGCGATCGCCCGTGACATGGGGATGACGGCCGGTGCCATTTACAGCTACTTCGACACGCGCGACAACCTCGTCAGCGTGCTGATCGCCGATGTCTACAACGCCCTCGCCGGCACGCTGGAGGCGGCCCGCGACAGTCGTCCGCACGACGATCCGGCCGCCCAGATCCTGGCGTACGGCCAGGCGTACCGGGACTGGGCGGTCGCCAACCCGGAGGAGTTCCGGCTGGTGTACGGCGATCCCGTGCCCGACTACCAGCCGCCCGAGGGCGGCGTGGCGGCGGAGGCCGAGCACCGTGCCTGCGCGGTGCTGACTGGCATTGTGGCGGCGGCCTGGCCGAAGGCGCAGCACCTGCACATCGGCAGCGACCACACCTGGTCCGACTTCGACCCGGGGTTCGCGGGCCTGATCCGTGAGTCCTTCCCCGATCTTCCACCGGCGGCCGTGGCCCTGTCGCTGAGGGTCTGGGGCCGTATGCACGGCCTGGTGTCCCTGGAGGTCTACGGCCACCTGCGGCCCCAGGTCTCGGACCCCGCGAAGCTGTACCGGGCGGAGATGATGGACCTCTCCAAGTCCCTGGGGCATGTGCTGGTGGACGAGGCTCATTAGGCCCCGGCTCCGCCGTGCAGTTCCGCATAGGTCCGCTCGGCCAGCCACTGGCGGCTGATCTTGGCGTACGCGGGTCGGGGCTCGGTGCCTGAGGGCGAGCCGGATTCCGCGTAGAGCTGCCGCCAGAGGTCGGCGAGCCGGTGCCCGGCCGTCGTGCAGTACACCTCTGCGAGCTGCCCGCCCTCGGCCGGATCGCCGGCCACGCCCTGCCCGGCCGCCCTGGCCAGGACCGCGCACACCGCGAACAGTTCGGCCGCGATGCGGCCGAGGAGGATCACGGTGTGCTCCTCCTCGAAGAGACGGTCCTGGTCCGGGAAGCGGCGGACCAGCTCACGGCACTTCTCGTGGAAGCGCTGCACCTGCTGCTTCGCGGACCCGAGGTGGGTGCGGTTGGCGGGGGACAGCCCGGCCTCGGCCGGGTGTTCCGCGCCGAGGCCCTGGCCGGGTTCGCCCACGGCGCCGGAGTAGTGGCGGGCCAGCAGCTTGCGGCCCGCCTGGCTGTCGAGCTGGAAGTCGACATTGCCGGCGATCCGCAGTCCGCGCGCATCGCGCAGCCTGCGCTCCAACGGCACGGGCGGCGCGCCTCGCCGGAGCTTGCTCGGTACGGTCTCGATGCCCTCGCCTCCGTACAGCGACACCGTCCGGTCGACGATCCGCCAACTGGCGCGCACCGCGAGGTTCTTGGCGGCGAGCCGTTCGAACCATCGGTCGGCCGGGCCGGAGTCCAGCAGACTCCACCGGATGACGCTCTCCACCGCGTACACCTCGGCGAGCGTGTCGCCGAGTATCCGCTGGATCGCGTCGTACTCGCCCAGGCCGCGGCCGTTGATACTGCGCCGCGCGATGAACTCGCCGGACCACTGCAGGCAGAGCTTCGAAATCGCCACGGCCGGCGCGGCGGTGAAGTACAGCTGGCCGATCAGGACCGCCGAGGCCATCAGGTCCGGGAACCGCGGATCCTCGGGTTCGCTCCGTACGATGTACTCGGCGGGGACCCGCACCTCGTCGAGGCGCAGCGCCCCGTTGGGGAGTCCCCTGCTGCCGGTGAACTCGATGCGGGAGGTCACCTCGAAGCCGGCGGCGGAGGTGTCCACGAAGCAGATACACAACCGCCTGCCGTCCGGGCCGTGCTCGGTGGCCGCCACGGGCAGCAGGTCCGCCACTGGGCCGTGGCCGGTGAAGACCTTCTCGCCCCGGAGTACGTAGCAGGCGCCGTCCTCTGACCTGGTCGCCGTCGTCCCTGGCCAGGCGTTGTTCTGCCCGGCGGGCTCGGTGAGGCCGAAGCCGGAGATGGCTCCCTCCTGGAGCCGCGTGGTCACGAAATCCGCCAGCGGCCCCGGGGGCAGCGCGGGGAGCAGGGCCGGGGCGCCGACGCCGGCCTGGATGGCCAGCATCTGTCCCGCGGGCATGCACCAACTCGCGGCGCGCTCCACGGCGCGGAAGGCGTCGTACGCGGACAGCTCGAGGCCGCCGACCTCCGCGCCGAGACACAGCTTGAGGTAGCCGCTCTCGCGCAGGTCCCGCAGGAATCCGGCCGGCAGTTCACCGGTCAGGTCCACGTCGTCAGGGTCCAGGCGGGCGCGGAGGAAAGCCTCCAGCCCGGCCACGGTGGCGTCGCCCGCGGCATGCTCCTGCGCGCTCTGCCGGGGGAAGGGGTGGAACAGCCCCCACTCGAGCCGCCCGGAGTCCAGGGCGTCGAGAAAGCTCGGGGCGGGCCGCTGCCCGCATTCGTATGTCCGTGAACTCATGGCACGAGCTCCACGGGCACATCGAGCAGCACGGTGTGCTTGTTGTTGGGGGCCCAGGTCTCGGGGCCGGTCATCCGGATCTCCTCGACCCGGTCCAGCAGTGCCTCCAGGGCCAGCCGGATCTCGAGGCGCCCGAACGCGTCACCGAGGCAGTAGTGGACGCCGTGCCCGAAGGACAGATGTGGGTTCGGGTCGCGGTGGATGTCGAAGCGGGAAGCGTGCGGGAACACGGACTCGTCCCGGTTGGCGGCGGGCCACCACAGCGTCACCTTCTCGCCGGCCCGCATCCGCACGCGGTGCAGTTCGACGTCCTGGGTGAGCGTGCGCCGGTTGTACGGGTTGGCCGGGAGCCAGCGCAGCACCTCCTCCACCGCAGTCGGCAGCAGGGACCGGTCCTTGCGCAACTCCCGCCACTGCTCCGGGTGCTGGGCGAAGGCGAGCAGTCCCCCGGCGATGGTGTTCCGCGGCTGCTCGAAGCCGCTCACCAGCATGACGCTGGCGTTCGCCTCGCGCTCGACCTCGGAGAGCGGCGGCTGGCCCGAGCCCTCGGGCAGCTCTCCGACCGCCAGCACGGTGCCGAGGTCGTCGGCCGGGTTCAGGCGCTTGGCGGCGAGCAGGGTGGTGAAGTACCCCCGCAGGTCGGTGTAGGTCTGCTTGGACTGTTCGTCGACCTTGCCGGTCCGGCGGTGGGTGAAGCCCAGGACGGCGTGCACCCAGGCGGTCAGCTGCTCCCAGTCCTCCGGCCCGACGCCGAGCAGCATCGCCACGGAACGCAGCGAGAACGGCTCGGAGTAGTCGTCGACGAGATTGCAGGTGCCACGGGCGACCGCCGCGTCCGCGAGCTCCACTGCGGTGGCTCGAAGGGTCGGCTCCAGCTTGGCCACTGCGTCGGCGACGGCGGGGCCGAGCAGATGCTTGAACACGTCGTGCCGCGGGTTGTCCATCATGGCCAGGACGGTGCCGGTGAGACCGCCGCCGTAGGGGAGGTCCTCCAGGTGGGAGCCGCCGCCGGCCCGCCCCCCGCCGCCCTGCGAGGAGAAGACGGGGTCGACCGAGGCGGCCGCGACATCGGCGTGCCGGGTCAGCACCCAGAAACCCTCGCCGTCGGGCAGGGTGCCCGCCGGGTGGCGGAGCACCGGTGCCTCACGGCGCAGCCGGGCGAAGAGTTCGTAAGGAATTCCCTCGGCGAACCGGGACTGATCCGTCAGATCGAAGCCGTCCAGGACCGGGGGAAAATCCTGTCCCGTGCCCGAATGTTTTTCGGTACCCATATCAACCTCACGGTAGCGAGTGCATAATGTGGCGCCCGGACGGAAATGCCATTCCGGGAGTGCCAGGGAGGGCCCGTTTTTCGCGGAACGGGCCGCGCGGGCTCGAAGCTATCGGGGCTGCTCCTCGTGGCCAACCCCAGTCGTTGATGTAGGGGTTTCCGCCTGCGGCTCAGGGGTTGGCGGTAGGGGTGGCTGGTCAGTAATTTGCGTCGAAGGAAAGTGGCTCTCAACCAATAAATGGGATGTGAGTAATGACCGAGGCGCCAACCGTAAAGCTTCCAGACGTCACCACATATAATCCGGAAGTCGCGCGGCAGACGCTGCCGTTCGATCCGTTCGACCCCGATTTCCACGCGGATCCCTATCCGCACTACAACGAGATCAGGGAACAGTCCGGCTCGGCATTCCGGACCGCCGAGGGAGTCGTCGCCGTATTCGGCTACGAGGAAGCCTCGTCGGTGATGAAGGACCCCCGCTTCGGCTGGGGTGTCAATCCGATGGTGGCGGATCAGTTCGTGGAGAACCCCACCAGTGGTGAGTCCGGGCGGATCCTGATGTTCATGGACCCGCCGGACCACACCCGCATACGCGGGCTGGTCTCCAAGGCGTTCACGCCGAAGATGATCGCGCAGCTCCGCCCCAAGGCGGCGCGGTACGCCGAGGAGCTTCTGGCCAAGGCGCTCGCGGACAGTCCGGACGGCCGGGTCGACCTGCAGGATGTGCTGTCCCGACCGCTGCCGGCCCTGGTGCTGAGCGACATGATGGACATCCCGTCCCGGTACCACCCGCTGTTCTTCGCCAACACCATGGAGAGCGGCCGGGGTCTGGACCCGGGGTTCACCCTCACCGACGAGCAGAAGGCGGGGCGCAACGCCGCCCGCGACGTCTTCATCGATGCCGGTGTCGAGCTGGTCGCGGCCCGTCGTGCGAACCCGGGCGACGACCTGATCAGTGAACTGGTCAAGGCGGAGCAGGAGGGCGACCGGCTCACCGAGTGGGAGCTCGCCATGCTCCTGATGAACCTGCTCGCCGCGGGCTTCGGCGCCACAGCCGCCATGATCGGCAACGAGGTGTACAACCTGCTGTCCCATCCGGAGCAGGTCGACTGGCTGCGGTCGCACCCGGACCAAATGCCCGCGGCGGTCGAGGAACTGCTGCGGTACGACAGCACGCTGGCGATGGTGACCCGTACGGCGCTGGAGGACGCCGATGTGGCGGGCATTCCGGTGAGCAAGGGCGAGTACGTCGTCGTCATGATGGGGGCCGCCAATCGCGACCCTGCCAGCTTCCCGGACGGGGACAAGCTGGACATCACCCGCCCGTCGACCCGGAACCTCGGGTTCGGCCACGGCATTCACTTCTGTGTCGCCGCGCCGGTTGCCCGGATGATCGCCCAGGAGGCGCTCGGCGCCCTGATCAAGCACGATGTGCGGCTTGCCGAGGAGGGTCCGGAGCGCTGGCCCGGCACCTCCCTGCGCGTGATCGGGAAGCTGCCGGTCGTTCTCGGTCCCGTCCTGGGGCCCTGATCCCGCTCTGTCGCACACGTCTCTGTCGCACGCGTCGCTGGTCGGCCCTGGTCGGTGTCCACCGCCCGGGGCCGACCTGTTCCCGGGCATGCCTGTTCTCCGGGCACGCTTGACACTCTACGCCGTGCCACTATTATCCTCGGTGGTAAGTCTGAACACTGCTTAGTATTCGAACGGCATGCACCAGCCGGTCGCCGGCGCGCTGTCTCCGCTCCTCTTACTCCCTCCTCCCCCTCTCCTCGTCTCCCTGAAAGGGTCCGATCCAGTGGATGGTTCCGTTAGCCAGTCGCACCAGCGAGCCGGCCTCAGGCTTGCGCTGCTGGCGTTGGCCCAGTTCATCATCGCGATCGACTACAACATCGTCTTCGTGGCGCTGCCCGACATCGGCGACGCTCTGGGCTTCTCGCCCCAGACCCTGCAGTGGGTCGTGAGCTCGTACGCCGTTGCCTTCGGTGGCTTCCTGCTCTTCGGCGGCCGCGCGGCCGACAGGCTCGGCGCGCGCCGGATGTTCGTCATCGCCCTCGTCCTGTTCGGTGTCTCTGCGCTGGTCGGCGGCCTGGCCAACTCGCCCGAGGTACTGGTCCTCGCCCGTGCGGTGCAGGGTCTGGGTGGCGCGCTGCTGTTCCCGTCGACGCTGACGCTGATCGTCACCAGCTTCGCCGAGGGGCGCGAGCGTAACCGGGCGCTGGCAGTCTGGGGTTCCACCGGAAGCGGTGGCCTGGCCGCCGGCGCGCTGCTCGGCGGTGTGCTCACCGGCAGCCTCGGTTGGGCCTGGGTGTTCTTCGCGATGGTTCCTCTGGTCGTCATCGCGCTGATCGGTGCGCCCCTGCTGCTCACTCCCGATGCTCCCCGCTCGGGTGACCGTGGGGGCTTCGACATTCCGGGTGCACTCGTGGTCACGGTCGGTGCCACTCTGGTTGTCTTCGGCCTGGTCAGTGGGCCCGAGGCGGGCTGGACCGCTCCGCGGGCGCTCGGTTCGCTGGTCGTCGGTGCCCTGCTGATCGCCTCGTTCTTCCTGATCGAGGCGAAGACGAGCGCCCCGCTGGCCCCGCTGCGGATGTTCGGCAACCGCAGCCTCATCACCTCGATGCTGGTCGCGTTCCTGCACATGAGCGCGCTGAGCGGCGGCTACTACCTCTTCACCACGTACATCCAGAACATCCTGGGATACGACGCGCTGCAGGCCGGCCTCGCCTTCCTGCCGCTGGGTCTGCTTGCGATGATCGCCGGCGGCAAGGTCGCGGCCTCGATGCTGAACAAGAGCGGCCTGCGTACGACCCTGTTCATCGGCATGCTCGTCTACGGCATCGGCATGGCCGCGATGGCTGCCGGAATGTCGACCGGCGGCACGTACTGGTCGGTCCTGCCCGGCGTGGCCATCTACGGATTCGGTGGCGGCCTCGCCTTCACCACGATCTTCGCCACTGCCGGTTCCGGTGTGGACGCGAGTGAGCAGGGCGTCGCCTCCGCGCTGGCCTCCACGGCGCAGCAGATCGGCGCTGCCGTGGGCCTCGCTGCCCTCATCGTCATCGCCAACTCCGGCCTTGACGTGAGCGCGGGCGCCGCGGCTCCGGCGGTCGCCGATGTGGTCGCCGGACTGCGCGCCGCCGGCTGGGTGGCCGCCGGGGCAGCGGTGCTGGGCGCGCTGGTCGCGCTCAACCTCAAGAAGGCTCCCTCCTCGACCGCCGTCGCGGCCGACGAGGGGCGTGAGGTGACGGTCTCCAGCTGACGCGGAGACTGCGCCACGGGGCCTGTTCACCAGGCCTCGCCACGCACTCGGGACCTGTGGCCGGGAAACCCCCGTAACTGGCCACAGGTCCCGACCCATATGTGCTGCCCCCATATGTGAAGGCAGCAAATATGCCGGTGCCCCGGACCCCTGCTCAGGCAGGGGTCCGGGGCACCGGCGCGTTCGGCGGCCGGAGGATCAGCTGCGGACCGCCAGAGACACGGCGAAACGGCCGGCCCGGTCGGTCCACCAGTGCCGCAGTTCCAGCCCGGCGGCGGCCAGTTCGGCGCGTATGCCCTCCTGCCGGAACTTCGCCGAGATCTCGGTACGGATGTACTCGCCGGCCGCGAAGTGCACCGCGAGACCGAGCGACGGGATCTTGGCGGTCAGCTCCTCGCGTGCCCGCAGCCGCATCTCGATCCACTCGCGCTCCGCGTCCCAGACCGCCACGTGGTCGAAGGCGGCGGGGTCGAAGTCCGCGTTCAGCTCCCGGTTGAGCACACTGAGGACGTTCTTGTTGAACTCCGCTGTGACGCCCGCCGCATCATCGTACGCGGCGACGAGTTCCCGTTCGCCCTTCACCAGGTCGGTACCCAGGAGGAACGCGTCGCCGGGCGAGAGCAGGCCTGCCACACCGGAGAGAAACTCGGCGCGCTCGGCGGGAAGAAGATTGCCGATCGTGCTGCCGAGGAAGGCGACGAGCCGTGGCCCGGGCGCGGAGGGGAGCTGAAGGCCGTGCTGGAAGTCGGCGACGAGGGCGTGCACGTCGAGGCCCGGATGGTCCACCAGAAGTTCGCGGCCGGCCTGTTCGAGCGCGCTCGGGCTCACGTCGACCGCGACGTACGTGCGCAGGCCGGCCAGCGCGTCGATCAGATGCCGGGTCTTCTCGGAGGAGCCGGAGCCGAGCTCCACCAGGGTGCGGGCTCCGGTCGCCGCCGCGATGTCCGAGGCCCGGTCGAGGAGGATCTCGCGCTCGGCGCGGGTCGGGTAGTACTCCGGCAGCCTGGTGATCTCCTCGAAAATTTCGCTGCCGCGCGCGTCGTAGAGCCACTTGGGCGGCAGGTGCTTGGGGCCCCCGCCCAGGCCTTTGGTGACATCGGCGCGCAGGGCGTCGTCGCCGACGTCGGCGGGCAGGGTGCGGGTGAGGGTGAACGAGCTCACGGACAAGGCTCCTTGAGTGGGTCACAAGGGCAGTGGGGTCACAAGGGCATCGGTACGGGTGGCGAAGAGCTGGGATCGGTCGGGAACCTCGGTCCACAGCGGGGAGTCGTCGTACGGTTCCGACGCGACCGTGACCCCTGACCCGGGGTGCTCGCGGGGTCTTCGGCCGCGTACCAGCCGACGCCGAAACCGTCGGCGTTCACCGTTCCATGCCGCTGGTGCCTCGGCGCCCACGACTGGCGAAGCGGACCGTGATCCGGGCCACCAGCAGATCGCCGACACGCATTGAAGGCTCCACACAGGCCATTTGACGGCACATCAGGAGTCCTCCGCGTCACGGGCGGTACGGAATCCGGAGAAGATCTGGCGGCGGATGGGCAGGTCCCAGTTGCGGAAGGTGCCGCGGCAAGCGACCGGATCGACCGCGAAGGAGCCTCCGCGCAGCACCTTGTGGTCACTGCCGAAGAAGACCTCCGAGTACTCCCGGTAGGGGAAGGCGGCGAATCCGGGATACGGCAGGAAGTCGCTCGCCGTCCACTCCCACACATCTCCGATCAGCTGCCGCACCCCGAGGGGCGAGGCACCCTCGGGGTAGCTGCCCACCGGCGCCGGCCGCAGATGGCGCTGGCCGAGGTTGGCGTGGACGGGGGTGGGGTCGGTGTCGCCCCAGGGATGGCGCAGGGACCGGCCGGTCGCCGGGTCGTGCCGGGCGGCCTTCTCCCACTCGGTCTCCGTTGGCAGCCGCCGCCCGGCCCAGCGAGCGTACGCATCCGCTTCGTACCAGCTCACGTGCAGCACCGGTTCGTCGGTGGGTACAGGCTCCATGACCCCGAAGCGACGGTGCAGCCACACTCCGCCGTCCTGTGTCCAGAACAGCGGTGCGTGCAGCCCGTGTTGCTGGACGTGTGACCACCCGGCCCGGGACCACCAGCGCCGGTCCCGGTAGCCGCCGTCCTCGATGAAGCGGGTGTAGGCGGCGTTGCTGACCGGGGTGGTGTCGATGAAGAAGGCCGGTACGGAGCGTTCATGAGCGGGCCGCTCATTGTCCAGGGACCATGGCTCGGCCGAGGTGCCCATGGTGAACGGGCCACTGCGGACCAGGACTTCCGGCGGCAGCGATGATGCGTCGGCGGGGGCCGGTGGCGGGGCGGCGGCAGTCAGCACCGCGGGCCCGCGGCGCAGTTGGTGTGTGATCAGCATGGTCTCGTCATGCTGCTGTTCGTGCTGGGCGATCATGCCGAACACGAATCCGGCGTCGGCGAGCTGCCCCCCACCCTCCATCGATGTCCCCGTCAGTACGTCCAGGACGCGCGCCCGGACGTCGGCGACATAGGTGCGTGCCTCGGCGGGCGGCAGCAGTGGCAGGGCGGGGCGTTCGGCCCTGGGATGCTCGAACGCGTCGTAGACCTTGTCGATGTCGGGGCGCAGCGGCTCGCGCCCGCCCAGGGTGCGCAGCAGCCACTGCTCCTCCTGGTTGCCGATGTGCGCCAGATCCCACACCAGGGGCGACATCAGAGGCGAGTGCTGGGCTGTGAGTTCGGGGTCCCCCACACAGGACGTGAGGACGTCGGTGCGGTCGCGCGCTGCCGTCAGGGCCGCTGCGGCACGCAGGCGCAGGACCTCGGGGTCGGCGGGCGCGGCAGCTCCGGCCGGCTCATGGGCGGTCATGAACTACTGTCCTTCCCTGACAGGGGTACGGGTAGAGATGCGAGAACGTCGTCGGCGGGGCAACGGCCCCTGGACACATAGCGCTCGTGGAAGCGGGCGACGGCCGACTGGACCGAAGGGGCCGCACCGGACCCGGCCAGTGACTCCAGCGCCGCGGTGAAGCAGATGTCGGCCGCGGCCTGCAGCCGGGGCGCGGCCAGGCCGTAACGTGCGGCATTGCGCCACAGTGGACTGCGGGGTGCGCGACCGTCGTTCTCGTCACCGGAGAGCTGTGCAACCGCGTAGTAGGCACGCTCGGCGGCCTCCGGATCGTCGAAGAGGGCGCTGGTGACGGCGAGCGGCACGATCCAGCCCTCTTCGCCGGGCTGCGCGTCGATCATGCGCAGCTCCAGATGGCCGCGCGGGCGAACCGGAGGAAAGAGGGTGGTGAGGTGGTAGGCGAGGTCGTCCGCGGTGACGGCCCTCGGCCCCTTGCCGCGGACCCAGTCCCGGAAGGTGAGCCCCACTGGGACATCCCACGGGCCCTCGTCCGTCCTGAGGCACAGCACGGGCGCGTCCAGGGCGTACCCGGCCCAGGCGGACCGCGGGTCGGCGTGTCCGGCCGGCGCGAGGGCGCGGCCGGGGTCGAGTGCGGTCCAGACAGCCTGGCGGGTGGACTTCCAGCCGGTGGGAGAGCCTTGACGCAGCGGGGAGTTGGCGAAGGCCGCTACGAGAACCGGCCCCAGGAGATGAGCCAGTCGCCAGCGGTTCGCGTGGCCGAGCGGGCCGGGCTCCTCATGGCCTGCGTCGACGCAGACCTGGACGGAGGCGGTGCTGCACATCATGGCGCGCCCCTCCGGTCCGAACCGGTCGAAGTACGACTCCATGGCGGTGTAGCGGGGCGCGTCGAGCAGTCGGCGCGGAGCGTGCCACGGATCGTGCCCATGGCCGGCGAGGGAGAGCGCGTGGGGCTTCAAGGAGCCCTGCACCAGAGCGAGATCGGCCCTCATCACCGCCACGCCGTCGGAGAGTGAGTCCGCCGGGGGAGAACTGAGTTCGAGCTGGCCGCCGGGCTCGACGGTGAGGGCCGACCGCAGGGGAAGGGCGCGGACCGCGGTGAGCGCGGCCGTGATCCGCTCGGGCCGGAGCGGGGCGGCGGGATCGTGCAGATCCTGCAGCAGCCATTCGACTTCGACGCCGGTACGCCGCGGCGGACCGGTCTTGAAACAGATTCCGCGAATGAGGTCCTCGGCCTCGGCCTCGCCAATGGCTCGGGTACGATCCCGCTCGCCGTCCAGCAGCACGCCCGGGTCCTTTCGCGTGTGTGATCGATTCACCTGTCACCCAACTCCCCTGCGCCCTCCGACTCAAGGTTCCCGAGGCCGGATAGGGGGGAGGTAGGGGTAGGAACAGGGGTGGGGGAGCAGCGTGCGTTCAGCTCGGGTCGGCCGTATTTCCTAGGGGTTTCCGGCCACAGTGCGTCTGCGTACGCTCCGGTCGTGGCTATTTCGAATGAAGCGAGTGAGGCGAGTTCCTGGATTCGGCGCTTTACGCCGCTGCCGGACAGCGATGCGCGAGTGGTCTGCTTTCCTCACGCGGGCGGGGCGGCGAGTTCTTTTGTGCCGCTGTCGCGCGCACTCGCTCCCGGAGCCGAGGTGCTGGCCGTGCAGTATCCGGGCCGCCAGGACCGGCGCCAGGAACCCTTCGCCGAGAGCCTGACGGAACTGGCGGACGCCGTCTTCGACGTGCTCCGTGCCGAATTGTCCGGCAGCTATGCCTTCTTCGGGCACAGCCTGGGCGCCGTCCTCGCCTTCGAGGTGGCCCGCCGTTTCGAGGAGGCTGCGCCCGGCGACGGGCCCGTGGCGCTCTTCCTCTCCGCGCGCCGCGCGCCTTCCGTTCCGCACCACGACCGGATCCATCTCCGTGACGACGCCACGGTCATCGCCGAGATGCGACGGTTGAGCGGCACGGACCAGAGCATTCTCGGGGACGAGGAATTGATGGCCCTGCTGCTGCCAGTGATTCGCGCCGACTACAAGGCGATCGAAACGCATGTGACGCCCCCGGACGTACAAGTTGCCTGCCCGATCACGGTCCTTGTCGGTGACGCCGACCCGGTCACCACGATCGAGGACGCCTCCGCGTGGCGGGCCCATTCGACGGGCGGAACCGAGGTGCGGGTGTTTCCCGGCGGGCATTTCTATCTGGACGCGCACACGGACGAGGTCGCGGCGGAAATTCGCCGCGCATTCACCGGCCGGACCCATGACACCGCTCTCGCAGAGTCGCCCCGATGAGCACCGCACCACGGCTCCTCGCCATCAGCGACCTGCACATCGGGCATCCGGAGAACCGGGAGATCGTCGAGCGGCTCCGGCCCGCGTCGGACCGGGACTGGCTGCTCCTGGCCGGTGATGTGGGGGAGCGGTTCGAGGAGGTCGAGTGGGCCCTGACCCTTCTGCGGGACCGATTCGCCACCGTGGTGTGGTCCCCAGGCAATCATGAGCTGTGGACACCGCCCGGCGACCCGGTCCAGCTCCGCGGCGAGGCGCGTTACCAGAGGCTGGTGGAGATGTGCCGCCGACAGGACGTCCATACCCCCGAGGACCCCTATCCGGTGTGGGAGGGCGAGCACGGCCCGGTGGTCGTCGCCCCCCTGTTTCTCCTGTACGACTACACGTTCCGGCCCGTCGGCACCTCGACCAAGGAGGCCGCACTGGCCCGCGCGTACGACGCGGGGGTGGTCTGCACCGACGAGGTGCTGCTGCACCCGGACCCGTACCCCAGCCGCGAGGCGTGGTGCCGGGCCAGGCTCGCCCTCACCGAGGCGCGGCTCAGCGCCGTCGACCCGACGCTGCCGACCGTACTGGTCAACCACTATCCGCTGGTGCGCGAACCGACCCGGGTGCTGAGGTACCCGGAGTTCGCCCAGTGGTGCGGCACGGAGCGCACGGCCGACTGGCACCGGCGCTTCCGTGCGGCCGCCGTGGTCTACGGCCATCTGCACATTCCGCGGACGACGTACTACGACGGGGTGCCCTTCGTCGAGGTGTCGGTCGGCTACCCCAGGGAGTGGCGGCAGCGGCCCGGTGATCCCGGACGGCTGCGGGAGATCCTCCCGGCGGCCGCACTTGGGGCGGGCCGCCGGTGATCGAGAGCCTGGTGCCACCGTGGGTCGCCGTCGAGGAGGCGTTCCGCCCCGACCCGGTGCCCGAGCTGTTCCCCGAGGAGCAGGAGATCGTCGCCGACTCGGTCGAGCGGCGCCGGCAGGAGTTCGCGACCGTCCGCGGCTGCGCCCGAAGAGCTCTCGGGAGACTCGATGTCGGGCCCGTCCCCATCCTGACCGGCACGGACGGCGCACCGGTATGGCCGGGCGGCACGGTCGGCAGCATGACGCACTGCGCCGGATACTGCGCGGCGGCGGTCGCCCGTACGACCGAAGTCGCCTCCCTGGGCATCGACGCGGAGCCCGGACTGCCGCTGCCGCACGGGGTGCTCGAGTCGGTCGCGCTCCCCGGGGAGCGGATCCGGCTGGCCGGCCTGGCGGACCGGCAGCCGGACATCTTCTGGGACCGGCTGCTGTTCAGCGCCAAGGAGAGCGTGTACAAGGCCTGGTACCCGCTGACCGGACGCTGGCTGGACTTCCACGAGGCCGACATCGCCATCGACCTACGCACCCGGACCTTCCGCGCCGGCCTCCTGGTGCCCGGCCCCGTCGTGGAAGGACGGCGGATCGAGGCGTTCTCGGGCAACTGGAGGGTCGGCAACGGACTGGTCGTCACGGCGATCACGGTGCCCCGGTGCTAGGTGCCTAGGCGACCCGGACCGCGGCACCGTCGTACAGGGCGAAGGCGAGATCGCTCCGCCGCTTGATGCCGAGCTTGCGGTAGACGCGGGTGAGGTGCTGCTCGACCGTGGAGACGGTGACGAAGAGCTTGCCTGCTATCTGGCGGTTGCTGTGCCCGCGGGCGGCCAGCGTGGCCACGCGCATCTCCGCGTCGCTCAGGGTGCCGGCCAATTCCTCGCCGTCGCCCTTGACCGCGGCACTCTGCTGGGATCCCGGCCCCTCCGGCTGGGTGCGCGCGGGCAGCGGCACACGGCACTCCTCGGCGATCTGCTGGGCCCGGCGGAGCGCCATCCGGCCCTTGCTGTACTGGCCGAGTTCCTGGTGCGCCCAGCCCATGTCGTAGAGCGCGTACGCCAGTTCGAGTCGGCCCGCACACTGCTGGGCCGCCTCGACCGCTCGGGCCAGCAGCTTGGGCCGCTCCGGCAGCGGACTTGCGGCGGCGAGCATGCGCAGGGAGACCGCGCGCACGCGGTGCTGGTCGGCCTTGGCCAGGCCGAGCTGTTCCGCGGCCAGCTGCCGTGCCCGCTCGGTGTCGCCGCCGCGCAGATAGATCTGCGCCGCGTCGGTCCGCCAGGACAGCAGCGCCGGGATGTCCATTCGCCAGCGCACCGCGAGCTCGCCGACCGTGAGGAAGTCCTCCAGGGCGGCCTGGGGCTGGCCGTTGGCGAGCAGGGCGCGGCCCCGGGCCCGCAGATAGCGCATCCCCAGCGGCGTGCCGAGCATCGTGTCCGGCGGGGTCACCTGGAGCTGGGCGAGTGCGTCGTCCCGGCCGCCCATGAGGACGTGGGCCTCCAGCAGGACGCTCAGCGGCAGGCTGATCAACACGCCCCAGCCCTGCGGCGGGAGCTGCGCGAGCGCCCGCTCCGCGTACCGGGCGGCGGTCGCCGGGTCGCCGCGGCGCAGGGCGAGCTTGGCCGCGAGACTGGTGAAGACGGCCTCCCAGGTCGGCGCCGACTGGTGCTTCGCGGCCGTGACGAGGGTGTCGATCCAGTGCTCGGCCGCAGCGAGCCGGTCGTTGAGGAGCAGGATTCCGATCGCGCAGACGTGCGGCAGCAGGCTCTGGTCGCTCAACTGGCTGCCGACGAGCGTTTGTTCGGCCACAAGTACGGAATCGGTGCTGGGGCCGTCGCGCAGTACTCCGCACAGCGCGAGGACGGCCTGGGACCGCGAGGACGCCCGCAGCAGCGTGTCCGTCCCGTCGTCCGGGGAGGCTCCGTCGCCCGGGCTCTCGGCGGCCGCCGGATAGAGCAGGGTGAGGATCGAACGGGAGGCGTGCAGATGAGCGGAGGCCTCCAGGTCCCGCGACTGCTGGGCACGCTGCTCGATCTGCTCCATGGTGACCCGGGCCGTGTCGGCGTGGCCGAACCACAGCAGGGAATCGATCGGCGCGGACACATGCCGCCCGGTGAGCCGCTGGGCGGCACTGATCAGCGCGGGCGTCCGGCGGGCGGCGGTGACGGGGTCCGCCCGCCACTCCGTACGCATCAGCATGGCGGTCGTGGTGTCCCGATGCTCGTCGTTGCCCTTGTAAAGGAACGCCAGGGAAAGGCAGTTGAACGCAAGCGCGGTGTCGCCATCGGCGAGCGCCTCCTCGGCCGCGTCATGGAGGACGGTGACTTCGCAGGAGGAGCCGATGCGGCCGGCGGCGATGAGATGTCGGGCCACTGTGATCACCGGTGTGCCGTTCTTGAACAGCGCCGTTGCGGTCTTGATGTGCAGGACGGCACGCTCCTCCGCCGACATGCCGTGCAGCACCGCGGCGCGTGCGCGGGGGTGGCGCCACTCGCCGTCGACCAGGATTCCGGTCTCTTCCAGCGTGGTCAGGGCCTGGGCGAGGGACTGCGGGGCCAGACCCGAGAGCCGGCTCAGCAGCGGGGCCGCCACCGGGTCGCCGAGGACGGCCAGTTGACGGGTGACCGTGCGCAGCGAGGGGTCGCACCGGTAGAGGCAGTCGAGCACCGCGCGCTCGAATTGCAGTCCGACCCGCAGCGCGCGGGGACCGGGCTCGTCCGACACCCGGTTGTCCTCGACCAGCCTGCGGAGCAGCAGCGGGTTCCCGCCGGTGGCAGCAAGGCAGTCCGCACTGAGGGCGTCGGCCGTACGCGGCCCCAGCTGCTGGGCGAGCAGATCGTGTACGGCCCGGTGCGACAGCGGGGACAGGCGCAGCCGGAGGGTGCGCGGCTCAGGCGGCAGCTCGGCCTTGAGTAGCGAGCTGCACGGCCACGGCGGAGGGCACTCATTGAGTACGATCAGTACGGGGGCCGACGGTAGCCGCCGGATCACGGCCGACAGGCACTGCAGCGAACAGGTGTCCGCGTACTGCACGTCGTCGATGCTGATCAGCAGCGGTCCGGGCACCCAGTCGATGAGGTCGCGCAGAGCCAAACTCAGTCGATGGAACACCCGCGGGGAGATGCCGTCCACGTCGTCCGCGGTGCGGGAAGCGACGGACAGGGCTTCGTCCAGCAGTTGGCCGACGCGGGCGTCCAGCTCCGCGGGCAGGCCCTCACCGCGGAAGAGCTGGGCCAGCACTCCGAAGGGAATGGACTGCTCGGTGCGCGAGGCCGTGGCGGACAGATGCCGGGCTCCTGCGCGCTGTGCGTCGTCGGCGAGCATGCCGAGCAGTTCGGTCTTGCCATGGCCGGCCGCCCCGCTCACGACCGCGATCCGGCTGTTTCCTTCCAGAGTGTCCCGGAAGAGATTGCGCAGAATGGACAACTCCGCGTCACGCTCGCGCAACGCGGGTAGCGCAGAATGGTCGTCGGCTGAACCGGCGAGTCTTTCGCGGCTTATCGATTGTCTTGCTGTAGCCATTCCCCTTGACCCCGTTTCGTAATGGCGTGACTGCGCTTCGTGACTATGTTTCGATTGCGCCTCACGTGATCGGGTTGAGACCGGCGGCGGTGGCGGGACCAGTACATACCGGTCGCCCTGTTCCGTCAACTGGATATCACTTGCGGAGAGTTGAGCTCCGATTGACTTGCCAGGGCGCGCATTTGGCCTGGCTGAAGCGACAAGTGGGCGCTCTGCCTCCGCCTCCTGTTCTCGAGTAACGGCCCTTCCGGGAGCGGGACTTGACCGGGGTGAGCCATGTCACATCGTGGAGGACCTGTCGGTTGGTATGTTCTGGATCTCAGATTCATCGAGGGGGAAGGGACGATGTCTGTCGTGCCTGATGTGTGTGCGAGTGTGAATAAGGCTTCACCTGATCCGGGGCAACCACGGGGTTGTCCGGAGATGCAGGGGTTTTCGTACCAGTCCACGGTCGCCCGGGAGTTAGTGCATCGCGCAGCAGTCTCGGAGGTCTTTCTCACGGACTGGCGCCATTCGGGTCCGGACAGTTTTGTCTGTGCTGTGCAGTGGCCCCAGCGGCACAATTTCTACAGTATCGGCGGGGTCATGATTGATCCGCTCATGGTCGTGGAAACGCTTCGCCAGGCGGGAATTCTCATTGCGCACAGTGGTTATGGAATCCCGCTGGAGCATTCCTTTCTGATGCAGCGTCTGACGTGGCGCTGTTTCCCCGAGAGAATGACGCTGTCGGACGGCCCCGTTGAGCTGCTGGCGCGGGTGGAGGTCGGCGAGATCCGCTACCGGGCGCGCGGTGTCGACGCCATGCGGGTGGCCGTCGAGTTCGTGCGGGACGGGGTCGTTTGCGCCCACGGTGCCGGCTGGCTGCGCTGTGTGGGACCCCGGGTCTACGCGCGAATGCGCCAGGCGGAGCGGTCGGGGGAACCGGGCAAGCCGCCGTATGTGGCTCCGGCGGACCCGCAGTTGGTGGGGCGGGAATTGTCCAGGGACGTGGTGGTCGGCGACCTCGACGAGACGGGCACCCGGCCGCTTCGGATTCTGACCGACCATCCGACGCTCTTCGACCACCCGTTGGACCATGTGCCGGGGATGCTGGCGTTCGAGGCGATGCGGCAGGCGGCGATCGCGTTGCTCGGCGGTGCCTTAAGGGCGCCGCTGGCCGGTGAGACACGCTTCACCAGCCTGCTGGAGCTGGACGAGGACTGCCGGGTCGCGGCCATGCTCTCGCCGTCGAATGGCGATCAAGTGGGCCCGGGTGCGCACAAAGTGACGGCGGTGCTGTCGCAGCGCGGGGTGACAGCTGTCCGGGGCGCCGTGGAGATGGGCCCGAAGATCGGGGTGTGCGTCCTGGCGTGAACGCGCAGAGGTCGTGAACGTGCCGAGGTGTGGAGGGCGGCAAGGGCCGGCTGGGATTAGAGTTCGCGCATCATGCCGTCGGCGATGGTCGCGGACATGTTGAGATAGTACGCGGCTTTGCGCGGGGGGACGAGCCCGGGCAGAATCGTCGCCCACATGTCCGCTATACGCAGCGGAAGCTTGTCGAGGGACTCGAGCATCGGCGTGACCAACTGCAGCCCGGTGAAGGCGCTCACGATGAACTGGGCGGCGGATGGGACGTTGACGCCGGGGCGCACGTGGAGTTCGTCGACGGACCGCTCCAGATGCTCGGTCGTGACGTTCACCCAGTCCCGGTAGGGGTCACGCATCGGCTGCTGCAGCGAGCCGCTCTCCAGGGTCAGCCGCACTCCGGCACGTGTCACCGGGTTTCGCAGCACCTGATCCGCGATTCCGTACGAGATGCGAATCAGGCTCTCCAGGCCAGGCAGGTTCTTCTTCGAAACTTCCTGCGCCTCCCGTATGGACAGCTCATGCTGCAACGTCATTACCGCGTGAGCCAGTCCCTCCTTGGAGGCGAAGTGGAAGTACAAGGCCCCCTTGGTCACTTTCCCTTGGGTGACGATGTCGCTCAACGAGGTGGATCCGTACCCGTAACGATCGAACATCTCCGCTGCGGCTTCGATGATCGTTGTGCGGGTCTGCTCTGCGCGGAGTTGCCTGGTCATGAGGGATTCCTCAGAGGGGAGCCTTAGAAACTGGTCGACCGGTATGCTTTCGCCGTGGAAACAGAATCTTAACCCACGCCATGCGATGGATGGCAACAGGAGGAGACCGGCCATGCAGCGGACCGTGCTGGTCACCGGGTCGACCGGTTTCGTAGGAAATGCAGTACTGCGGTCCCTCAATAAGCGCCAGAGCGTACGGTCTTTGGCGCTGGTGCGCGCCGCGACGGTGTCAGAGAAATCTTCTCCGGACGGTGTGATACGCGTCGTGGCCGACCTCCAGCAGCCCGGATCCCTGGCAGGGATATGTGATGGTATCGAGGTCCTTGTGCACTGTGCGAGTTACGTCGGCCCCGATCCCGAGCTCTGCGACCGGGTGAACCGGGCGGGCACCGAGTCCTTGATCGCCGAGGCGGTGCGGGCCGGAGCCAAGCGCATCGTTTCCCTCAGTACGGCGTCCGTTTATGGGGACGGGCCGCACCGCGCTCTGCCGGAGGAGGCCGTGGCCCCCGCTCCGGTGTCCGCCGCGAGTGCCAGCCGGCTCGCCGCCGAAACGTATGTGCGCGAGGCCGGCGGGTGCGTGGTGCGGCCGCACCTCGTCTACGGCCCGGGCGACCGGTGGGTGGTGCCGACCCTCTCGGCCCTGTTCCAGCAGCTACCGGGCTGGGTCGGCGGCGGGGCGGCCGTGACCTCCCTGATAGATGTGGACGCGCTGGGGCGGGCGGTAGCGCAGCTGGCCGCGGATCCGGTTTCCTGGCCCGCCGGGGGCGTACTGCACGCGGCGCACCCCGAGCCGGTCGCCATCCGGGACATCGGCGCGACGCTGGCCGGTGAGTTGGGCATCACGGTCCCCGGGGCCGGCGATGCGATGTCGCTGGACGAAGCCCGAGCACACTTCCGGCAGATCGGCGCCCGCGAGCGGTACCTCAGCATGCTGTCGACCGATCACTGGTACGACGCGAGCCGCCTCTGGGCTGCGACCGGCTGCACGCCCGGTCCCGCGTTCGCCGAGGGGCTTGCCCGAAGCGTGCCGTGGTACAGGCAGTACCTGCCGCAGCCGGGACGATGAGCGAGCTTGGCGGTGGGCTTGTGGGGCGTGGGATTGCTATGCCTTGTCGGCGGTGCCTGGGATGGCTTCTCGCCAGGCCGCAGCCTCGTGGCCTGGCAGGACGGGTGGTCAAGGCCCTGGGGTGGGGGGCCTGCGCTGTGCTGCTGGTGCGCGGCATCGCCGTCGAGGTGCTGCTGCTGACCGACACTGCGGGCCAGGAGATAGACGTAAGCCCGGAACAGCGGCTGTGGACGCTGCTGCTGTGGAATCTGGCTCTTCTCATCCACGCACAGCACCACCGCTTTCTCGGGCGGATGGTGGTAAAGGCCGACGACATCGACGACCTTCGCGATGAACTGCGGGTCGGTGGAGAGCTTGAAGGCGTCCTGGAGATGGGGCTTGAGGTCGAACTTCTTCCAGATCCGCCCGATGGTGGACTTCGACAGCCCGGAGTGCTTCGCCATCGAGGCCCGCGACCAGTGAGTGTCCCTGCCGGGGGTGGACTCCAGCGTCGCCGTGAGCACGTCCTCGACCTGGTCCAGCAGGATCGAGGGCGGCCTGCCGGGACGCGGCTCATCGGTCAGCCCGTCCAGCCGTAAGCGGATGAACCTCGACCGCCAGCGGTTCACCGTTCCGTGCGAGACACCGAGTTCGGCGGCGATCTCTTTGTTCGTCCCGCCTTCCGCGCACCGCAGCACGATCTTCGCCCGCAGCGCCAGGAACTGCGCGATCTTCGCACGCCGCGCCCACCGGGTCAGCTCCGCACGCTCAGCCTCGGAGAGTACCAACTCCGGCTTGCGCCGGCCCGGTCCCGGTCAGTGGCCCTGCCACCGGCGCATCCAACAGGCGATGCCCTCCCGGCCGTCGTTGCCCCATACCAGATACCGAGGTTGAGACCACCCTTGCCGACCGCGGCCGACTCCCGTCGCAGTGTGGCTGGTTAGGCCATGGTGCCGACAGATGCCTTCTGATGAGCTTGCATCGAACATACATACGCACACGGAAGGCTCTAGGTTGAGACCCTTACGCACTCTGTCAGGGCTACGGAACGTTGCCGCGGGCGCCGTCCTGGCTCTGCTCGCGGGCATAGGCACGGCCACGGCCGCCGACTCCGCACTCAGCCCCTCCTACTCTCCGGCGTCGCTTGCGGCTGCCGGACCGGAACACCTCGCGGCCGGCGGACAACGCCCCGCATCGGGCAAGAACCCGTCAGCCGGCCCGCAGTTCGTCAAGAGCGGCAGCACCTGGAACGTCATCACCACCGACGTCGTGCTGCGCAACACCGTCACCGATCCAGACGGCGACAGAAGCAACCTGACCTTCGAGGTCTGGACGACTGACGCTAACGGCAAGCCCAAGACCAAGGTCGACTTGGACGGCCCAGGAGAGTACGGCGTCCTGGTGTCGGGCTACGTCGACTCAGGCAAGCTCGCTCAGGTCCCTGTCCCGTACGGGAAGCTGAAGACGGGCGTGACCTACACGTTCCGCACCTCCGCCTACGACGGCAGCCTGTACGAGACCGAATGGTCGCCGTACGCGAACTTCCGCATCAACCCCTACGTGACTTTCCCCGCGCCCCAGACCTCGTCCACTATCGACCCGGTCGCACAGAAGGTGCGAGAGTTCACGCGCACTTCCTCCAACGCCGATCCCCCTGGCGCCCGCAAGAGCAACCGGAAGTGCTCCACAGCCGATCCCCAGGGCCGCAAGCTGTGTCTCGAGATGACCCCGCCGTCCAAGAATGGTCCGCCTGTTGACCCTCGACTGGCCCCTGGGAGCCCTGCCGCCGAGCTGGTGGACTGGTGCTACGACAAACCGGCGGGCAAGGACTACATGAACCGCACCGAAGCCTGCTTGAAGAACGTCGGTGGCGTTGACATGTACTTCCTCAGTACCGATCCGGACAGCCCCGCGCTCGGCATGGCCCACTTCGAGATCCAACAGCGCATCAAGGCCTACCCCAATAAGGGCAGCAGCGGCAGCAACTTCGCGGAGTTCGACCAGCAGATCTACCTGGTTCCGACGCGAATCGACCCGGACCTTGAGGGCGTCACCCTCAAGTGGAACGCCGGAGACAACTGCGACTCCTGCGTTGTCTCCCAGACGAAGTGGGCGGACAACCAGAACAACACGTCCGATGCACACTGGGACGCCAACGACGCGACGGAGTTCAGCGGGCGCTGGGGACGATACCTGACTCAATGGAACGGCACCGGCAAGGAGACAATCGACCTCGGCTGGTCGATCACCGGCACCGTGGACGCCAGCAATGCCCTCCAGGTGACCGTCGGTCTGGGCACCAGCGGAGTCGAGTCCGTACGGGAACTCGCCCCGCGCTGCGACGACATCACCAATGGCGTCGCACCCGGCTGCGTGCTGCCGTTCTTCAAGCCCACCTACACCGTCGACACCAACCTCTACCCTGCCGCGGGCGCCTACTACTGGCTGATGCAGGAGAAGATGCCCGACCACGCCGGCTCGGTCAGGTGGGACTCGCTCCTGCACTATTTCGGCCCCGACTCGACCGCGACCGGTCCCGACGGCAAGCCGTGGGACTCGGACAAGAGCCGCAACAAGGTATGCGGCAACTGGACCGCACCCAAGACCGATGCCTCCGTGGGCACCATGGACTGCGACGAGTACGCCATGGCCTCCACCCACGAGAGCGGCGGCTTTCCCGGCGGTGTCAACCAGGTGGCCTCCGGCGATGAGTGTGCCCAGCTCAACACCGACAAGATGGGTGACGGCAGCGCCAACTTCGGCCTCTTCGCCGACACCCGCAAGGCCACCAAGGGACCCACTGGGAAAGAGCGGTGCGGACGGGCCGGAATCAACGCCGACCAGAACCGAGGTGCCTTCAAGAAGCTCCAGCCCTCCATCTGGCGCCTCCTGGACAATGACGGCTTCTTCGTCAGCAACCCAGGATTCGAGCACTGCGTGAACGCAAGCACCATCTGCTCCTGGCGCAAGGCCTGACATCGACCGAAGCAGGGGGGCGGGCGCCGGCATTGCTGGCCCCCCGCCCCCGTCTCGTGGCCCGTCAGCAGGTCACGAAGCCCTCCAGACGAGGGCACCATCTACCACGCCAGGTTTGTCCGGACCGGCCGGGGAAGGCGCCTCAAGGGCGTCGGCCATCTCCTCAAGAAGGGTGGTCAAAGACTCGAACTCGACCCGCCGGTTGGCGAACTCGTCCCAGGACCAGACTTCGCCCGTGCCGGCGTCCAGGTAGAGGCCATTCGACCAACTGTGTTCGCCGAGCGTACAGACGGGTATCCAACGGTGATCCCACAGACCGTCGCCGAAGTCGTAGACCTGCCCCCAGTACTGGTGAAGTTCGATGACCTCGCCAATAGTCATGAGCTTCGCATTGTCCGGCAAAAACGCCGCCCCTGAACTGGACTGGACGCCGCGATGCAGATGCCACAGAGCTTTCAGGTCACTCGGAATCTTGACGCCGAGTTCCCTCTCCGCGCTGTCGATCTCCTCGCTTGACGCTCCTTCTTGCAGTGAAGCGAACGACACGGGCGCATGCTCGCGCAACCACGTTTCGACGCGCTGCCACGCGGCAGTGACCTGCCGTGCCGCAACCTCCTCCAGGCGGGGATCTGGGGCCCCTGCGAGCTCCCGTTCCGGGGCGACGGCAACCGGTTGCACTGCCTCGACACCAAGGATCTGTACCTGCCCCTCGGCCAGCGCGGGAGGGCCGTAGGCGTACTGCACGTTCAGTTCCGGGCAGTCCTCGAAAGTCTCGCCGTCGATCCGTGCCACGTACATAGACGGCTCACCCGTGGGGCTGCCCAGCAGGGGATTGTCCTCAAGCTGCCCGCACAGCACCTTCAAGGCGTACCTGACCCCCCTCCCCAACCTCTCGCTGCGCTCCTGCACGTCCGCCGGTAACCCAACAGCCACAGCCCGCTCCTCATCGTTCGCCAGATCTCCCAGGCTCTCAGACCCAGGGCATCACGGCTCAACCAATGGCGAGGAGCAGTACCCAGGGCAGCGGCACCCGACTCCGACTGCGCTGCCTGCTCGTCCGCCGCGGGTCACTTTCCAGCGCACCAAGACCTGGAAGGAGTCCACCGACCCAGGCTTCGAGGCCAAGCTCGACCGGATCGAGTACGCCCTCAACGAGCGCCCCCGACCGTACCTTTGCCTTCGACGAGTTCGGACCGCTCGGCATCCGCCCCATTGCCGGCACTTGCTGGGCGAAGCGGGGCCGGCCCGACCGTTTGCCAGCCACCTATCGCCGGACCCACGGCACCCGATATTTCCACGGCTGCTATTCGGTGGGCGATGACACCCTGTGGGGGGTCAACCGACGCCGCAAGGGCATCGTCTCCACTTGGGCCGCGCTGAAGTCGATCCGTGCGGCCCGTCCGGACGGAGCCCCGATCTACGTAATCCTGGACAACCTGTCCGCGCACAAGAACCGACGCATCCTGCGCTGGGCCACGATGAACAAGGTCGTGCTCTGCTTCACCCCGACCAAAGCGTCCTGGGCGAACCCGATCGAGGCGCATTTCGGACCGCTGCGGCAGTTCACGGTGGCCAACTCCAACCATCCCAACCACACCGTGCAGACCCGAGCCCTGCACTCCTACCTGCGCTGGCGCAACAAGAACGCCCGCCACCCCGACGTCCTGGCCGCCCAACGCCGTGAACGCGCCCGCAGGGAGAAAGGCATCCGCTGGGGCGGACGTCCTTTCGCCAGCCTCAAGCGAACGCCTACACCGGCACCTGGTAGACCCTGATCTCCGCGGGCTTGAGCGCGCTAATCGCTACCCACACCGGCTGGCGCCTCAGCGCCTGGGCCCAGTGGTCGAGGTCGTCCTCGGCGTCGTGGAAAAACCACGAGTTGAAGCTCCCCAGATCCTGCAGAGCAGGATCGAGCCGGTAGCGCAGTTCGCAGTGCACCTGCACGTAATGGTCGTGATCGCCGTCGCTGTCAACGACGTCGAACTGCCGGGTGAAGTCCAAGTTGAACGTCGCGGGGCCGTCGAAGGCATGGGTCCCGTACTGGAACAGCAGACCGTCCACATCGGGAGTGTCAGGCGTGTCAAAGCGAACCCGGCCGAAGCGGAGAAAGACACGGTTACGCACGCGAACTCGACGGGGGCGGCTTCGACCCACACTCGGCGTCGAGCGACAGCGCGAGTTGTAAGGCGGCCCTGCAGGAGGGCAAATACCCAGAGCTCCAAGCCTGCATGTACTTCGAACACCGGGCCCGACTCGCCATCCTCAAGGCTGCCGTGGACTACGCGCTCGCGAACTTGGACGGGCCGCCGGAGCTGGGGATGTCGGAGGACGGAAAGTTCTTCTTCTTTCGAGGGCTGACGTACCACGCTCTGCCGACCTCGTTTCACGACGGCATGGACTGGCTGCGGCAACAGCCCAACTTCCGGCGCTACGCAGCCTTCTGGCAGCAGTTCCTCTGGGGATGGGGAGGGTTCTGCCTCGACGACCGGAAGGACCAGGAGTTCGCGTGGATGTCGAGGTACTCCGGAATCCCGGCCAGCGAGATCCCAACAGCACTTGAGGCCTTCGACCGCTTCTTCCCCGTACCGAACGGCTGGTTCGTCACGCCGGGGCCGACGGACATTCACATGCTCAAGATGGTCCCGATGGTCTTCCAGGGAATCGGCGCCCACCATCGACGCGTCCAGTACAGCCTGGGCGACAACCTGTCCACGCTCAACCCAAGCGCCCAGTACATGCTCAGCGACCTTGGCAAACGCATCAACTGTGCGGTTGACTTCCTGCTCTCGTAGGCGGTACTGACCATGCACACTCCCTTCGCGGTCAGGTCAGCTCGGTGATACCGACGGCGGCGCGAGGCCGGTTGCGAGCCCACCGCTTGAGGTCGCCGACCCGGTAGAGGAGTTCGGCACCGCGCATGCCCGCCGGAGCTGGGAAGGGACCAGAGGTCCCTATTGGACACTCTGGCGACAGGGACCCGCGATCGAGGTGCCAAGCCAATCGATCGTTGCTGAGATGCCCTCGAGTATCGGTACAGGCTTCACGGCCGGGAAAAGCGCTCGCAGGCGTGTGCCGTCGGCCTGGGAATGGGGGACATCTCCCACGCGAGTGGTCGTGTGCTTCCTCAGAGCACGGATTCCGGTTGTGGCCTCGATCGCAGGAATCAGGTCCAGAAGGGGCAGACGTGTCCCGAAGGCCAGGTTCACCGGGCGAAATTCGACAACCCGGCGCAGGAGCGCGTCGGTGAGTACACGGCAGACGGAACCTACGTACGTGAAGTCCCGCGTCTGAGTGCCGTCACCGTGCACGGTGACGGGCTGGCCGGCGAGCGTGGCGCTGATCCACTTCGGGATGACCGCGGCGTAGGGATGGTCGGCGCGCTGGCCGGGGCCGTAGACGTTGAAGAAGCGGAAGGGCAGGACTGGCAGGCCGTAGCTGTGGTGGTACGCGCCCAGGTATGCCTCGGTGGCGAGTTTGGTGACCGCGTACGGGCTCATCGGGGCGGTGGTGAGGTCCTCATGCTTCGGGAGGTGCGGGTTAGCACCGTAGACGGATGATGAGGAAGCTGCGATCACGTGCAGGTTGTCAGCGCGGCGGGCGGCTTCGAGAACCTGGAGGGTTCCGGTCGCGTTGGCGTGGTGGCTGGCCACGGGGTCCTTCACGGAGCGCGGTACAGATGGCAGGGCGGCCAGATGGACGATCGCGTCCGCGCCGTGGAAGACCCGGTCCAGAAGCGCTGCGTCCTGGATGTCGCCTTCGATGAAGTGAGCATCGAGGCCCATAAGGACCTGAAGCCCGGCTACGTCGCCGACTGGGCCGATCTGCCAGCGTGGCAGCAGGAGACGGACTCGGACATCTTCGAGCGCATCGAGCAGACCGTCTGAACCCCGGGAACGACGAAGCCCCCGTCCGGACCGCCCCGGGACGGGGGCGCCTCCTTACGTAGCCATCGAGGTAGCCACGGAAGCGCCCTCCCTGAACGTTTGCGCAGGTCATAGCGTTGCGGTGATTCTCCCCGGCGTACAGCCCGACTCGTCTGCCGTCACCTGCGGCTTTGCCTCGGAAAGGGCCTCTGACCTGCGCCGGAGGCCCTTTCCGATCTTTCGGGGGCTTGCCGCGTTAGGCGGTGAAAAGTCCCTCGGAAGTCCCTCAGACAGCGCTGAAAGTCCCTGAAAAGTCCCAGGAGCAGAGGGGTGAGCGACGCCTTCGGACTGGTTCGGATCGATGAGACATAGCGCTGTTGCTCTACGCCCGTGACCCTGCAACTGCCGTGAGGCAGGACGTGGTCTGTGGTGGAGGGGTCTGGACACGCTGCACTCGTAATGCGTAGGTCAGAGGTTTGGTTTCTGTGACGAGAATCGAGCTCTAAGCCTCTGAACTGGTCTTTTGTGTTTTGGGGCGGCTGGCTCCGCCTTATATCAGGGGTCGCCGGTGGAAAAACGTGGGACAGCCGTGCAGTTAAATCGGGTCCCCCGGCTGCGCTATGGTGCGGCGTCGGGACCAGGACGGGGGTGCTCGGTGGCGGCGGTGCAGGGGCTCAAGGCCGGTGATCGGCGGGTACGTGCTGCATGGCAGGCTCGGTGCCGGGGGCATGGGCGAGGTCTTCCTCGGCCGGTCGCGCGGCGGGCGCCGGGTCACGGTGAAGGTCGTACGGCCGTACATCGCCGACGAGCCGGGCTTTCGTGCTCGCTTCCGCCGCGAGGTGGAGGCCGCCCGGTGCGGCCTCGTTGGAAGCTGTACCGCCCGTACCCTTCGTAGTGTCTATGGCGTCACATAGCGGGCGCCGAACACTGGAGGTAATACCTCGTGCTGATTGCTCAGCGTCCGTCTTTGACCGAAGAGGTCGTCGACGAGTTCCGTTCCCGGTTCGTGATCGAGCCGTTGGAGCCGGGCTTCGGTTACACCCTCGGTAACTCGCTCCGTCGTACGCTCCTGTCCTCGATCCCCGGTGCTGCGGTTACCAGCGTCCGGGTCGAGGGTGTCGTGCACGAGTTCACCACCGTGCCGGGCGTCAAGGAGGACGTCACCGACCTGATCCTGAACATCAAGCAGTTGGTCGTCTCCTCGGAGCAGGACGAGCCGGTCGTGATGTACCTGCGTAAGCAGGGTCCCGGCCTGGTCGCCGCTGCTGACGTCGCCCCGCCGGCCGGTGTCGAGGTGCACAACCCCGACCTCGTCCTCGCCACGCTCAACGGCAAGGGCAGGCTGGAGATGGAGCTGACCGTCGAGCGGGGCCGCGGTTACGTCTCCGCCGTGCAGAACAAGCAGGTGGGACAGGAGATCGGTCGTATCCCGGTCGACTCGATCTACTCGCCGGTTCTGAAGGTCACGTACAAGGTCGAGGCCACGCGTGTCGAGCAGCGCACCGACTTCGACAAGCTGATCGTCGACGTCGAGACCAAGCAGGCCATGCGTCCGCGTGACGCCATGGCTTCGGCCGGTAAGACCCTGGTCGAGCTGTTCGGTCTGGCCCGCGAGCTGAACATCGACGCCGAGGGCGTCGACATGGGCCCGTCCCCCACGGACGCCGCCCTCGCCGCCGACCTGGCGCTGCCGATCGAGGAGCTGGAGCTCACGGTCCGCTCGTACAACTGCCTCAAGCGTGAGGGCGTCCACTCCGTGGGTGAGCTCCTGGCGCGCTCCGAGGCCGACCTGCTCGACATCCGCAACTTCGGTGCGAAGTCGATCGACGAGGTCAAGGTGAAGCTGGCCGGCATGGGCCTGGGGCTCAAGGACAGCCCGCCCGGATTCGACCCGACGGCCGCTGCCGACGCCTTCGGCGCCGCGGACACGGGTTTCGTCGAGACCGAGCAGTACTGAACGCTGTCAGGTCGCGCGGGAGCCGGGAGTCCCCCGGACCGGGCGGCCAGGTGCACGACGAGCTCTTCAGGCTGGACCAGTCTTGCGAGGGGCAGGGCTCATGTCCTCGGACTCCGGCCGGTAGGGCATGGGGACTTCACGGTCGTGACGGGCAGGCTGCTGGAGGCTGAACTGGCCTGTGTGCTGGCGTGATTCGCGCCGCAGGGGTTGATCGGTAGGGTGCGGGCCGACGCGGGACTGCCATCGGTTTTCCCGCGGGTCGTCCGGAATACGGGCGGCCCGCTGGTGGTCGTTCTGCCTACGCAGGAGGCGGTGCCCGCGCCGCTGGCGAGGCACGACCGTACGGCGGCGGGTGAACTGCCGCTCCTGGCCGATCACGTACGGCTGCTGGACTTTGACCCGCGCGATCCCGACGCCTGCGCGGCGGCCGACGAGTAGATCGTCGATACTTGCCGCAGCGTGGTGGCGGTGTGGGACGGTTCGCTGTCCACGGCCCGTGAGGGTGTCGGACAGCCCCGAGGCCCGATGGCTCTTCCCCGGCCGCCGAGCCGGACAGCCCATGACCACAGAAACCATCGAACTCCGGCTCCGCCGTCTGGGCTTCCCCACCCAGCGAGGATGCACAGCGGCGATCCGCCACCTCGTCCTCCAGGCCCCGGCAACCGTGATCGCCCGCATGCTCGGCTACCACGATAAGACCATCGCCCAGCTTGCAGCCGAGGCCGGAGGCACCTGGCGCCACTACGCTCCCGGCGACCGCACACGGTGACCCCGTGAGCCTTTTCCAACCTCACGGCGAGGTGTGGTGATGGACGAGGACGGCCTTCCGAGCCTGGGAGTCCCTTGTCCAGGGGGCAGTCGAGGCCTTCTCGGTCATGTCACCGGACTCTGGGCGGCGTCCTTCGCTCGATCAGCGCGACCTGGCCGGCCTGCTCGGTAACGGGCGGGTTGTCGATGTCGGTGAGATAGGGGGCGACGAAGCCGTGGTAGTCCGCTTTGCGCTCGGCTGGTAGATCCTTCCAGCCGGTGATGCGGTCACGGCAGCGCGGTGAGCCGCACTGACAGTGGGCGGCGAAGTGATCGACGGAGTAATTCCGCATGGCGTAGTCGAAAGTGATCTCCTGGCCTGCTGTGATGGGCCGGCGGGCGATGAGGTCGTGGGCGCCGCTGGCGTTGAGGCGGATTCCGCAGTTCGGCTCGCAGGAGTGGTTCACCTTGGGGATGAGCCCGCTGTGCAGCACGAACCGTTTCTCGCCGACCTGGGAGGCATGGGAGTGGTTGTGGTCCAGCTCGCGGTCGATGACACCGACCATCACTGTCTTGCCGACCTGGAAGGACCGGGTGGCGAACACGCCTTCCCCCTTGGCGTCGGTTCGCTGGAGTTCGTAGCCGTCGTTCACGCTGCCTGCTCTCTGCAGCTCTACCCGCGAGCCGATCACGGATGAAGCGGGCGTTCCCTACGCCGGGGACCATCCGCAGGGCATGGCACGAATGATCGATTCCGACTGATCGTCTGCAAGATACCCAAGTGGCGCGACACCTCACGACGCTACTTTGCGCCTGATATCCGGCCCATCGGCAAGGCCGAATCGAGACGGCCAGACGCCTCAGCGGCTGGTCGCACTACGCAGCCGCCCGAGCGTTCAATCCGGGTCTACTCAGCGGGGACGCACCGCAGCCATCCGTCACCGTGTCCTCCAGACACCTGCACCCGTGGTCGCCCGCATGCTCATCTACCACGGCGACACCACCGGCCACCTCGCCGATGAGGCCGGAGGGCCCGGCGTACTATGCCCAGGCGATCACACACGGTGACTGCGAACCCTCGCACGCAGACGAATTTCGCGTCAGCTGTTTACGCGAGGTCGCCAGTTCTGGACCCCTCGTACGGACGCCGCGGTGTTGGGGCCCGCGGGCGCCGAGAGTGTAGTCACCTACGAGGCCGACGTGATCGGCCCCGAATCCCCTGCGGGGTGGAGCGTGATCGTCACGGGAGTGGCAACCCTGGAACGGGACAACGGGCAAGCGGCCCACTGGCAGAGGGTGTTGACTCCCTGGATCGGAGGGCAGAAGAGCTACGTCGTACGGATCAGGCCCGATCTGGTCACCGAATACCGTCTGGCCCCGGCCCCGCAGCCCGCGATGTAAGCCGTTTCCGGCGGGCGTGAACGCGTTCACGGACTGTGGGCCCACCGCTCGCGGGGAGGCCTCATGCACGTCTCATCCTTGGATGAGCTGGTGCCCTGGGACTGCGGCTGCTGCTGTCCGCCCTGTTCATCCCGGTGCTCGTGTCCGCGGTCGTGTGGGCCGCGGCTGGCGGAGGTGTTCCCGCGTGAGCTGTGTGACACGAGCCGCAGGCGGCGGCCCGTCCGGAGCCGCGCCAGCTGAGTGATTGATGTATGCCGGTCGAGTCCCGGTGGACGTGCCGCGGCAGGTCCGGCGCGGCTCCTCGCTACCGTCCAGGAAGGTCGGCCAAAGGCCCCTGTCTTGTCCATGCACCCAATAACGAGGAGCTGACGTTCATGGCCGTGTGCGAGGTCTGCAACAACGACTACGAGATGGCGTTCGAGGTTCATGCCGCAGGAGCTGTCCACACCTTCGACAGCATCGAGTGCGCCGCCCAGAGGTTGGCACCGATCTGCGACAACTGCCAGTGCCGTATCCTCGGCCACGGCCTTCAAGCGGACGGACAATTTTTCTGCTGCGCGCATTGCGCGCGCCAGAGGGGCTTTGCGCAACTCGTCGATCACGTCTGAGAGGCCATCCACTGAGCCATTTCCAACCTGGCGGCGACGCTGGGACGTTGGGGGCTTTGGGCTGTACGGAACGACGAAGCTCCTGGTAGACGGGTTCTCGACCAAGATCACCCACGTCCACCAGGAGCTTCGCGTGTTTGGTCTACCCATCGTCGATCGATCTGTCCAGCCGCACCTTGCGGTATCTGAGCAGGCAGCTCGCCGTCCGGCAGAGGGAGATCGGTACGCGGTGGCGGCGCCTGTCCGCCGGCCAGCAGGCTCTGCTGTCTCTCGCTCATCTTCGGTGCGGGGACACCTACGCCCAGCTCGCCGCCGGGTTCGGCGTCGGCATCGCGACCGTCTACCGCTACATACGCGAGGCCATCGAAGTGCTGGCGGCCCTCGCCCCGACTCTGGCCGAGGTGATGAAGACGGCCGCGCGCAAGGCGTTCGTGATCCTGGACGGCACCCTGCTGCCGATCGACCGGATCGCCGCCGACACCCCGTACTACTCCGGCAAGCACAAGCGCCATGGCATGAACGTCCAGGTCCTCACTGATCCGTTCGGCCGCCTGCTGTGGGCATCACCGGCCCTGCCCGGCGCCACCCACGACCTGACAGCAGCCCGTTCCCACGGCATCATCGACGCCCTTGCCGCCGCAGGGTTGAAGTGCTGGGCGGACAAGGCCTACCAGGGTGCCGGCCGACCGGTCCGCGTACCCTTCCGAGGACGTCGCCTCAAGCGATGGAAGCGACGGTACAACAGCAGCCACGCCAAGATCCGCTGCGTCGGCGAGCAGGCCATGGCCACGCTGAAGACCTGGCGCCTGCTGCGAAAACTCCGCTGCAGCACAAACCGGATCACCGACATCGTGAAGGCCGTCCTCGTCCTTCACCACGCCTCAGCATGAGGTGGAAAAGGCTCAGTGCGCTTCCTTCCGATGTCCCCCGTGGCCTTCTTCCTTGTGGCCTTGGCGAACCGTAGGCGAGGCCGGCATCGGCGCGGTCCTGACAGATGTCAGGGGTGCGGAGCCCATGCGCCGGCTCGGGCCGGGCCGAGTGGCGCGCGGATGACTGCCCGCGTCATCGCAGGGCTGTGGCGAGCTCCGGGAGGTAGCCGGCCAGGAAACCCAGGTCGGTGGCGCGGGCGAAGTTCGGGTGGCTGCGGTGCTGGGGGAGGCGCGCCAGTGCCTTGCGGCCGAAGTAGTCGCCGTCGTCCGCGCCGGTGGGCGGGGTGGGCTCTCCGGCCCAGGCGGGGTCGGCTGCCACGAGGGGCACACAGCGCTCGAAAAGCTGGTGGCAGGTCTGCAATCCGCGGCGCAGCACCACGTGGTACGGCTCGTCCGGGCCGATTGGATAGGAATTGGCGGCCAGAGGGGGGCCGGTGTCGATGCCCTCATCCACCTGGTGGAGCGTCGCGGCGAACTCCCGCTCGCCGTGCAGCATCGCGTACACCAGGGCTACTTCGGGCAGCCCCCGATAGGCAGGCAGCGGGCCGTGGTGGATGTTGAGGATGCGCAGTCCGGTGGACAACACCGGTGTGCGGAAGATCATCCGGTTGTTGAGCGACCAGACGACGCCGTCCGTGCTGGCGGCGACCAGCTCGGCGGCTACGGAGTTGACGTCCGCGACGGCACGAATGGGAACGTCGGGTCGAGCAGCCTCTGCGGCGGGGGCAGGGCCGCAGACCAGGTCCACGGGCAGGTTGTGGTCGAGTGTGTGCTGTACGGCGCGCCAGAGCAGCGCGCCCTCTCCGACGAAGATCACGACGTGCTCCGCAGCGCCTCGACGGTCTCGACGACTCGGCCGAGCGTCAGATTCTCGCTGAGGGAGCCGAGCTGGGCCAGGAACTGCTGCTCCGCGGCTCGGCTCAAGAGCTCTTCGCCGAGTGCGGCCAGCATTTCCAGGACGGCGAGTGAGTCGCCGCCGAGCGCATGGAAGTCGGACGAGGAATCGAGGTCCGTGGTTTCGCACTGCAGGATGCGGGCCCAGATCTCGGCCGTCACCGCTGCGGTGCCGGGTCCCGGACCGTTCCCGGCCGCTGGAGGCCTCGGGCCCGCGGGGGGCGTTGCCGGGACCTTCTCCGGCTCCACCGGCGCATGGTCGAAAGGATTTGGCAACGCATTGCGATCCGTCTTGCCGCTGGCGGTCTCCGGCAGCCCGGAGACCGCGCGTACGACCGAGGGCACCAGGTGGGACGGCAACGACTGCTCCAGCTCCGCCCGTACGGCTGCCTCGTCGAAGGCAGCCGCACCCTCGGCCGGCACCACGAAGGCGCACAGAGCTGGCGTGCCGGTGTCGGGCCGGGGGCGGGCGACCACCGCGGCCTGTGCGATGTCCGGCAGAGCGGTGAGCGCTGCCTCGACCTCGCCCGGCTCGACCCGGTGACCGCGGATCTTCACCTGGGAGTCGATCCGGCCCGCGTACTCGAGTTGCCCGTCGGGCAGGCGGAGCACCAGGTCGCCGGTGCGGTAGGCGCGTCGGCCGTCCGTGAGGTAGACGAATCGGTCGGCTGTCAGGTCGGGGCGGCCGAGGTATCCGCGGGCCAGCTGAACGCCGGTCACATGGAGTTCGCCGAGCTCGCCGTCCGGGACTTCGTTCCCCCGCTCGTCCAGTACCGCCACGGAGGTGCGGTGCACCGGTACTCCGATCGGCGCGGACGGGCGTGCGGTGTCGTCGCCGACGACGGCGACGGTGCAGGCCACCGTTGCTTCGGTGGGACCGTAGATGTTGACGAACAGACAGTCAGGTCCGAAGGCCGCGCGTGCCCGGCTGCTGCCAGCCGCGGTGAGGTTCTCGCCGCCGACCTGGAGGGCCCGGATGCCCGTGGGGCGGATGCCGAGGCGTGCGGCGAGGTCGAGGTGGGTCGGCGTCATCCCGAGCGTGTTGGCCTGCCGTCCGGAGAACATCTCGCGCAGCTTGAGGTGGTCGAGTTCGCCGGGCACCGGTACGACGGCGCCGCCGTGCAGCAGGGGCGGGAAGATCTGCATGATCGAGAGGTCGAAGCCGGGGGAGAAGGAGTACGCGGCCCGGGTCTCTTCGTCGCACCGCATGAACGGGGATATCCAGCCGACGACGTTGGTCAGGCTGCGGTGCTCGATCTGTACGCCCTTGGGCTTGCCGGTGGACCCCGAGGTGTAGATGACGTACGCCAGATCGTCCGGGCCGGGAGCGGCAGCGGTGAGGGCCGCTCGCTGGTGCTCGTCGACGGTCGCGTCGTCGCTCGCGATGTCCTCGAGGAGGATCGTCGTGCAGTCGCCTCCCTCCGCCTTGGCGCACGCGGTCGTCTCCGTGAGACAGAAGCGGACCTGCGCGTCGTGCAGCAGCTCCTCGACCCGGCGCGCCGGATTGCGTACGTCGATGGGCAGAAAGGCCGCGCCGGCTTTGAGAACGCCCCAGACTCCGGCCAGGCCGAGTGCCGAGCGGTCCGCCAGGACACCGACGACGTCGCCGCGCCCGACTCCACGGGAGAGCAGTTCGGCCGCGACGGCGTCGGAGCGGCGGTCCAGCTCCGCGTACGACCAATGCAGGTTGTCGCCGAGCACAGCGGGCGCGTCCGGACGGCGGGCGGCCCGCGCACGGAACAGCTGCAGCACTGTGGTGTCCGGCGAAGGAAGCCCGCCGGGGCCGGGTGCAAGCAGGAGTTCGGCCGCGCCGGGCTCCCGCGGCGGTGCCACGAGCGGTGCGTATGGGGCCGGGAGGGCTGTGCCCAGTGCGGAGTCGATGCGGTCCAGCAGCTCCTCGCAGCGCTCGCCGACGTCCGCCGCCCCGCGGGCGGAGATCACCAGCTCGGTGTGCTCGGGCAGTTCCAGCAGCGCGATGCTGACCGGAATCAGGGGCGCATGCACCGGAAGGGCGTACACGCTCGTCGCGGTGAACTCCCCGGCGCTGAAATCCTCCGGCACCAGCCGGCCGGCGTTGGACACGATGGCCGACGTCAGATACCGGTGCCGTGCCGTAGTGGCGGCGCGCGAGGCGCGAACCAATGCTGCGGCTGCGGGCAGTGGCAGGCGGGCCAGGGCAGCTTCCGCCCCGGCCGCCAGTTCCTGCCGGGAGGCCAGCGCTTTGAGCAACCGTCGGTGGACCGCATCCGTGCCCTGGCCGGCCGGGATGTCGAGGAACACCGGCAGGGCCAGATTGGCTGTCGACGACACGCCGGGAGCGTGACGCCGCAGATCCACCGGGACCATGATCCGGGCGGCGGAGCCTGCCACGGCTCTGGCAACCGCGGCCGCCACCTTCGCGGCCAACGCCGCGTGCCGACCTGGGAGCGTACGCCGCCGCCATACCGAGCCGTTCCCCGGGCGGCCGCCCAGCGGCGAGCGCTGGTCGAGCCCGAGGCGAGGCCGCTGACCGGTCCGGCCCACCGCATCCAGCAGCGCGTAGTCGGCCAGCGAGTCGGCGGCGCCGTGGAGCGGTTCGCCGCGCAGAGCGCGGAACACCTCGGCGGCCCAGATCACCGTGCCCTTGAGGTCCATCACGGCGTGGGAGGCGCGGAAGACCACGGTGCTCGGTTCGCCGATGAGCAGCAGCACTTCGCAGCCCGGGCGGCCTTCCGACTCGGCCAACGGGCCGGTGAGCTCCGGCAGGCCCGTGAACGTCGTGCGGTCGAAGCCCCTTCCCTCGGCGACCACGACCCGGGCCGGACGTCCGCTGTCGACCCACATCCTGCCGCGGCGCACCAGCCGCGAGCCCGGGCAGGACGCCGAGGCCTCGGCCACGGCCCGGCTCAGGGCCAGGGCGTCGATCGGCCCGGCGCCCTCGACGACCAGCTGGAGCACCAGCAGCTCACCCAGCCGGGCAGCGGCCAGATAGGACCACTCGGTCGCAGAGACAGGCCGGCGGAAGGCGGCCGTGCCGCGAGGACCGGTCCCGGCGCCGCTGCCCGAGGCGACATGCTGCGCGGTCATGACTACTTCACCTTCCTGACGAACTCGTTGACGCCGCCGATGCTGTCGATCCACGCTTCCAGCTGCGCCATCCCGGCGTCGTGGTCCACCAGCGGCGGGGTCAGATCCCGCCGCGCCGCTGACGTGTCGTACGTCGCCGAACGGGTCAACAGGGCCAGCGTGTACCGGGAGAGCGGCGGCGAGGAGTGCTTGGCCAGCGGCGGCAATTTCCAGACCATGTCCGCCGTGAACGCGAGCGCGCGCAGCAGGCCGTGGGAGACCTGCTTGGTCGGGGGCTTGCCGCCGAACCGCTCGGCGAGGAGGGCGAGCATGCTCCAGATCTCCACCGGCTGCTGGTCGGCGATGAAGTACGCCCGGCCGCCGACTCCGTCGGCACGCGCCGCCCGTACACAGGCGTCGGCGGCGTTCTCGCAGTAGCACAGCGAGGCGTACACCCGCCTGCCGCCGGAGAGATCGGGCAGGCTGCCCGTCATCATCTTCGCGATCAGCCGCGGCATGAAGCCGGAGTGGTCACGCGGACCCCACACGGCTCGGGGGCGCAGTGCGACGGTGGTGAAGTCCGTACGGTCCGCGGCCAGCACCAGGGGTTCCGCGGCGGCCTTGGTCTCCGAGTAGAGATTGAGGTGGCGTGCGGGGAAGGGCTCGCTCTCGTCGATGTCGAGCTGGTCGCCGCCGCGAATGCCCATCAGCGCGCTGGGGCTGCTGATGAACACGAAGCGTCGTGCCCCGGCTGCCCGGGCCGTCGACAGGAGGCGTTTGGTGCCCGCGACGTTCTCGTCCCAGAACTGGGCTCGGGTACCCCTGTCGGTGACCCGGGCCGCACTGTGGTGCACGACGTCGATGCCGTCCATCGCCTGGCGCAGGGAGGCGGCGTCGCGGAGATCTCCGTACGCGAACTCGACACCGGGAACAGTGCGCAGATAGCTCAGATCGCTCTCTTCGCGTACGAGTACCCGCACGTCGTCGCCGACGCGTACGCAGGCGTCGACGATGTGGCTGCCCAGGAACCCGGACGCGCCCGTCACCAGTGCCTTCACGCGGCAACACCCTTCGTCTTGCTGCTGCGCCGACGCCACCACGTGGCTCCGAACACCATCGTGAGCGCGGCCGTCGCCCATGGCCTGCGCCCGGTGGCGAGTTCCTGCTCCGCGCGCAGCGCGGACGGTATCTGGACCGCATGGACGACGACGCTGAGGAAGGCGTCGACCCACCACAGCGCGGTCAGCGCCGCATGGTCCCAGGGCAGCAGAGGCCAGGCCGCCAGGTAGGCCCATCCGAGCAGCGGGACGGCGCGCAGCGCCTGGTCGGCGCCGGACGGGCGGCGGCTTCCGGTGAGCTGGGACTCGGCCCAGCCGGCCAGCAGCTCCCGGCGGATCTTGGCGTTGTGGCGGATGTCCACGGGGAAGGCGGGGTGGGGCAGGAAGTCGTCGATCGTCTTGGTCACCGGGTTGTTCGCGCCCAAGGCGCGCAACTCACTCTCGATCCGGGGCCAGTGCCCCCGCTCGGCGCCGGGCGCGAGCTCCACGCACAGCACAGGTCGCTGCTCTCCGTGCGGGCCGAAGCCCACCAGCGCTGTGCGCTTGACCTGCGGATGGGTGGTGAAGACGCCTTCGCAGCGCACCGTGTGCAGGTCGCCGCTCGAGGTGCGGACGCGGTGGCTCTTGCGTCCGCAGAACCAGATGCGCCCCTCACGGTCCAGCCATCCGACGTCACCGGTGCGGTGCCAACGACGTTCGCCGTCCTGGATCTTGTGCTCGGCGTCGGCCTGGGACGACTGGAAGTAGCGCGGACTGACCGCCTGGCCGCTGACGACGATCTCGCCTATTACTCCTTCTCCCACGGGCAGTTGGGGCGTCCAGCGGGGGACCGGCCGGTCGCTGACCTCGATGGTGCGCACCGATGTGCCGGGTGCGGGCCGGCCCACGCAGACACCCATGCCCTCAGCCGGGCCGTCGGCCGGCCCGGCCAGTGCCTCCCTGCTCTCGACAAGTGCCATCGGCAGCGCTTCGGTCGACCCGTAGGTGCTGAACACGCGTGCCTCACCGGGCAGTACGGCGCGCAGCGCGCTCATCAGCTCGGGGCTCACCGGAGCGCCACCGGAGACGACCATGCGCAGCGACGGCACCCGGGCGTCGGACTCCGCCAGATGGGCCGAGAGCGGGCCCAGCAGTGCGGGGGAGGCGAACATGGCGTTCACATCGAAGCGTTGGATCGCGTCGGTCAGCAGCGCGGGGTCGGCGGCGCCGACCCGGCCCATGTTCATCTTCGGCACCACCACCGTGCGGCCCGCCGCGAGGTCGAACACACCCATCAGCGGCAGGGTGAGAAGGGTGGTGGTCATGTCGGCGGTGAAGTGCCCGCTCTCGACGCCGTACGCCATTCCCTGCAGCATGCCGACGGTGATCTCGACCGGCTTGGCCGGGCCGGTACTGCCGGTGGTGTAGCCGATCAGCGCGAGATCGTCCGGTCCGGACTCCAGCGGAGGAAGGTGCGGCAGGCCTGCACCGAGGGCGGTCAGCTCCTCGAGTCCGGCGCCGTTCTTCTGGCGCACCTTGATCACGCTCTGCACTCCGGCGAAGGCACGCGGGCGCAGGCGCCGGAGGATGTGCGCGGACGGTACGCCGATGAAGGCCCGGACACGCACCCGGTGGATGCAGTCCAGCATGCGGCCCAGCCCCATGCCGGGATCGACCACCACCGGAACCGCGCCGATGTGCATCAACGCGAAGACCAGGGTGAGCAAGTCGGCCCCAGGAGTCACCAGCAGGGCCGTACGGGTACCGCGGCCGATGCCGTGCCCCTTGAGACCGGTGGCGCACGCGGTGACCTTGGCGGCGAGCTCGGCGTAGTCGACCGAGGCATAGCCGGGCCGGCCGGCCGACTCCAGCCGGTCGTCCGGATGGATGACGGCTGCCTTGTCGGGCGTACGGACGGCGTGCCAGGCGAGGAGTTCGGCCAGGAACGCGTCCCGGCGCAGTCCGGTCGTGGTGCCGGGCATCAGCGCGCGGCTCCCTCGGCGTCGCCGGTCAGGTCGTAGAGCGAGGCTGCCGAGCTTAGCCCCGCGCCGACGGCGAGGAAGAGGAGCCGGTCATGGCCCGCGAGCCTGCCCGCGTCCTGTGCCTGTCGGAAGCCGTAGGCCAGTGCCGACGTGTGCGGGTCGCCCTTGACGCCTTCGACGGTGACGGCGGCATCGGATGCCAGGCCCAGGCGCTTGGCGAGGCGGGACGCGAAGTCGGGCGACGGCTGGGAGGTGATGAGCAGCGTGCGGTCGAGGGCGGCCGCCGGCGCCGCGGCGGCGTCCGTGCCGTACTCGGCTGCCAGAGCGCCGTGCACCGAGTCGACGGCCAGATCGAGCATCCGCTCCAGTACGCCGCCGTCGCGGTCGACGGCGATGGTGTTCCGGCCCTCGGAGCCGGCCTCGTTCAGCGGTATGTATCCGTTGACGCCGTGCGCGCCCGGCAGCGACCGGTGGTGCACCCGGCCGAAGCCCCGGGCGTCGTCGCTGCGCTCCAGCAGCAGTGCCGCGCCTGTGCTCGCGTACGGGAACTCGGCGGTGCCCGCCCTGGTCGGGTCCATCGAGGGGTGCGTGTCGGCCGAGACCACCAGCACCCGGCGGGCACTGCCGACTGCCAGCAGCGAACCGCCGGCCTGGACGGCGTTGAGCACACCGCAGGCGCCGTTCATCAGGTCGAACGAGAACGCGGCCTGCCTGTCGATGTCATGCAGGTAGTCCAGGTTGATGCCGATGCGCTTCTGGATGAGCGCGGCGACGGACGGCTCGGAGATGTTGGAGTCGCGGTAGACGCCGACGTTGATCAGAACGTCGACGTCCGCGGGCGTGAGCCCGGCCTGCTGGAGGCAGGCGCTGCCGGCCGATGCCGCGTACCCGATCGCGCTGCCGGCGTCGTCGGACGGGCTGAGTGCGGTGGAGGTGATGACGGTGGCCATGTCATACCTCCAGGGAGGAGACGGTCGCGGACAGGAAACCGGTCACCACACCCGAGGCGGCGGGCACCAGGAGGATCTTGGATCCCTTGGGTATTCGGCGTTCGGCGAGTGCCTGGTGCAGGACCAGGTAGTGGGATGTGGTCGCGGTGTTGGCGAACCTCTCGACGACCGACAGCGACTGCGGCATCGGTGTGCCGAAGATGTTCTCTCCCACGTTGTTCATGAAGTCGATGAACCGGCTGCCGACTTGGTGCTGGACGACGAAGTCGTATCCCTCGTCGGCGAATCGGCGACCGTCGTCGGCCAGCTTGTCGCGGTGAAAGGTCGGCCACAGCGAGAGGCGGTCCTCGGCGTGCATCATTTGGTTGTTCGTGTACATCGCCAGGTCGCCGGTGTCGTCGCTGGGCATGCCCAGACACAGGTGTGAGTACTCCGAGCAGGTCATCAGCTCGATGTCGTGGATGACGTCTGCGTCGTCGGTGGCCCGGTCGACGAGCGCGGCGACGGCCGAGTCGCCGACGGAGAGGGACGCGAACTGGGGGTCCCGGCTGTCTTCCATCTCGCGCGCGGCGGTGAAGGCGATCGGGGTGATGTGCTCCCCGCTGAGCACCAGGCCGTTGCGCACCTCACCGGAGCGGATCATCCGGTCCAGCAGATAGACGCCGGTCATCATGCCCGCGCAGGCGTTGGAGACGTCGAAGTGAATGGCGCTGGTCGCGCCGAGCTCCTGGGCGATGCGATGGGCGAACGACGGCTCGAACTGGTGGCGTCGGCCGTCTGTCGTGCGGCTGATGGAACAGGAGATGACGATGTCGATCTCGTCGGGAGCGTAACGCGAGCGGTCCAGGCAGTCGCGCGCTGCCGAGACTGCCATCGTGAGACAGTCCTCGGGGACGTCGGCGGTGTCGTCCGCGACGCGGCGCTCGGCCATTCCGGTGATCTTGAAGAGGTCGAATTCCGGTGTTTTCTCCATGCGAGTGAGGAGTTCCGGAGTACTCATGACCGCCGAGGGGAGATACACCCCGATGGACTCTAAGCGACTGTTGTGCACAAACCTCTCCTGGTGGTTTCTCGTTCATACGGCGCACCGGTGCGGTGGAAAGTGAATAGACGTCAGGCGATCTCTATCCGTGCCGTGTTCTTTCCGGTGACGGCCTCAATGAATTCGGCTTCTTTGCCGATCCGGCCTGGTCCCACTTCGGGGAATCCCGGACATCCGGTGCGCTGCCCGATGACGTTAGCGCACCGCTCGGGTAGGTCTCACACTGCGAGCCTGTGATGATCACCACTCGTCGCTAATGGAGGATTGCCGTGCGTGATGGCCAGAAATTGGCGGCCGAATATGACGGGAAGGTGTCGACGTGCATACCGATCTGACGCTGCATCGGAAAGCGGAAGCGCCTATGTTGTTTCGGCCCGTCGTGCTTGAATCGCGGAGGATCTGCACTGTCCGACTCGCCGTGCCCCGAGGGTGCGGGCGCGAGAAAACGGCTCGCGAGACTCCCGATTGTGCGCAATCGACCGGACGCTCCTGGCCGATTTCCGCACTCGACACCCTCGACCCCGGCCGCGCCGACGCCTGGACGGCACATCTGCTTGCCATGGACTGGGACGATCCCGAGCACCGCAGGATCCTGGAACTGGAGGGCCTCAAACGCTGGGTGCGCCCCGAACTCGATGGTTACGCCGACCTCTTCGAGGCGGTCGAGGAACAACACATCGCACCTCGATGGTGACGTGGTGACGATGGTGATCCTTGAGCTGGCCGAGAAAGTCTCCTCCACAGCGGACGGAGACACGGTCACGCTTCCTGTCGCCTCACCGGACGAAGCGGAACTGGCCGCCGCGTGGTGCGCCCGTACCGGCAATACGCTCGTGGCCGCCGACGGCACCAGCGTTACGGTCCGGCGCGGGCGCCCGCCGGATCCGATCGCGGCACTGCGCGCAGACCGCCGTCCCGGGGCACGCCTGTGGCTCTACACCAACTTCGACTGCAACCTCGCCTGCGACTACTGCTGCGCCCGATCGTCACCGCAGACAGCCAGGCGAGCTCTGGGCGTGGACCGGGTCCAGCAGATCGCGAAAGCAGCCCCGGCTGCCGGAGTCTCCGAGATCCTGCTCACGGGCGGTGAACCGTTCATACTGCCCGACCTCGACGAGATCTTCGCCCATCGCACCGCCGCGCTGCCCACCACTCTCCTCACCAACGGCATGCTCTTCCGCGGACGCCGGCTCCAGATGCTCCAGGCGATGCCCCGCGACCGGCTCATCCTGCAGATCAGCCTCGACTCCGCCACCCCCGACCTGCACGACTCCCACCGCGGCAAGGGAACCTGGGCCAAAGCTGTCGCAGGCATCCGCACCGCCCTCGGCGAGGGCTTCACCGTGCGGGTGGCCGCCACGCTCACCACCGACGACCGGCACGAGGAGAGGGACCTGCGGGCCTTCCTCGATTCGCTCGGCATCGCCCGCGAGCATCAGGTGGTCCGCCCCCTCGCACACGAGGGCGCCGCGGACGACGGCCTGGAACTCACCGTCCAAACCCTGATCCCCGAAAGTCACCATCACCGCCGACGGCGTCTACTGGCACCCGGTCGGAGCCGACAACGACGAGCAGCTCGTCACCCGCGACATCTTCCCTCTCGATGCCGCCATCGATCTCGTGTTCTGCGCCCACCGGAACACGGCGGACTCCGCCGCCCGCACGTTCCCCTGCGCGTGAGCCGCGCTCCCGTGCGGAGCGCCGGCACGCGTGGCCGGGCCGCCTGGCCGACCCAGACACCCCGCACCCCGCACCCATTTGAGCAGTCGGCACACGGCGACCGGGACCCGCAGAGCGTGCCAGACGGCCACGGTCGGAACGACAACCGCATACCGTGTGGTCAGGGGACCAGTCGGTCATCCGGCGCAGGAGCTGGCCGTACAGGATGTCTGCGCCGGCGCCGGGTTCCTGGGTACGGCCCTTGGCCTCGCCGATTGCGATTCGGGCGTGGGCAGCGGCAGCGGCAGGGCGAGAGGGACCTGGTCGGGATCGGCGATGCCGTCCCGTCCCGGTCCGGTTCAGCAGTGTGAGCATCTGATGAGACGCTTCGACGTCTGGTGCGCTGGGCGGTCGCCGGGACCGCCATGCCGGTGGCCTCCTCGACGGCGAGACAGTACGGCGTGTCGTCACCACCTACAGGGGACACGACCACAATCCGCCCTCGCCATCGCCTCTCAGCTGGACGACCGGGCAAGTGGCTAGAGCTCGACCACCGGACAGGTCAGAGTGCGGGAGATGCCCGCGACCTGCTGGATCCGTGCGATCACCAGGCGGCCCAGGTCATCCACGGTCTCGCCCTCGGCCTGCGCGATCACGTCGTACGGGCCGGCCACCGCCTTGGCTCGCAGCACGCCGGGGACGGCCGAGATCTCCGCGGCCACATCACGTGCCGTGCCGGCTCGGGTCTGGATCAGGATGTAGGCCTCGATCATGACGGACCTCCCTGCGCCTCGGAGCAGGTGTCTCCCGCGGGGCGGCGCGGCGGCGCTGTGCCCTCGCGGTCAGGGCCAGTGTGCGCCGTCGTGCGACGCATGACCACGGGCAGGGCACGCGGCAGGGTCCTGCTGTCATGGCCCAGGAGTGCCCCCGGCGATACGCTGAAGACTCCTCGAAGGTGCATCGGAGCCGGTGCACGAAGGGTGATTCGAGGGGTGGCGGTCGCGATGACGCAGCAGTACCTCGTCGGCGAGACATCGGTACTCCTTGCCCAGTTGCAGGGGGCAGCCACCGATCAGGCGCACATGTGCGAGGCCGCGCGGCTGCGCCGCGAGGCCGAGGCTACGCCGCCTTTGGCACTCGGACCGGTACTGGTGCGCGCGCTGGCGCTGACCGACGAGCTGTGCTGGGACTCCCTGGACCGGGGCGATGTCGCGGCGTTCGCCCGCCAGTGCGCCTGCGGGGCCGAACTGCGCGAATTCTGCGTCTGCGCCGGGCTGCTCGCGGACGGTTAGCGGCCGGGCCGGCGCCCCGCCGCCGCGGCCATTCCAGTGGGAGGTCGAACCCATGGCAGCAGAACCACAGCCGCAGCTCTCCGAGGCACAGATCGCCGTCCACTGGCGCGAAGAGGACTACTATCGGCCGCCGGCCAAGTTCGTCGCCCAGGCGAACGCGGGCGACCCGGCCATCATCGAGCGGTTCGGCGAGGAGTACTTCCCCGAGTGCTTCAGGGAGTACGCCGACCTGCTCACCTGGGACACGTACTGGCACACGACGCTCGACACCAGCCGACCGCCGTTCTGGAAGTGGTTCGTCGGCGGCCGCCTGAACGCCTGCTACAACTGCGTCGACCGGCACCTGGCCACCAGCCGGAACAAGGCCGCCTTCATCTGGGTGCCCGAGCCCGAGGACCAGGACACCCGGGCGATCACCTACCAGGAGCTGTACCGGCGGGTCAACGAATTCGCCGCCCTGCTACGCGGCTTCGGCGGCGTGGACACCGGGGACCGGGTCACCTTCCACCTGCCGATGGTCCCGGAGCTGCCGGTCTCCATGCTGGCCTGCGCCCGGCTGGGCGCCATCCACTCCGAGGTGTTCGGCGGGTTCAGCGGCACGGCCTGCGGCGACCGGATCGCCGACTCCGGCAGCCGGGTCCTGGTGACCATGGACGGCTACTACCGCGGCGGCACCCTGGTCGACCACAAGGCCAAGGCGGACGAGGCGGTGGCCGCCGCCCGCAGGCTCGGTCAGGAGGTCGACAAGGTGCTGGTCTGGCGTCGCCACCCCGGCCAGTACGCGTCGAAGAGCCCCATGGTCGAAGGCCGCGACTTCTTCGTCGACGAGATCCTGGCCGACTACCGCGGCCACAGCGTCGAGCCCGTCTCGATGCCCGCCGAGGCGCCGCTGTTCCTCATGTACACCAGCGGCACCACCGGCCGCCCCAAGGGCTGCCAGCACTCCACCGGCGGCTACCTCGCCTATGTCGCCGGCACCTCGAAGTACTACCAGGACATCCACCCCGAGGACACCTACTGGTGCGCCGCCGACATCGGATGGATCACCGGGCACTCGTACATCGTCTACGGCCCGCTGCTGCTCGGCACGACCAGCGTGCTGTACGAGGGCGTGCCCACCTACCCGGACGCCGGCCGCTGCTGGCGCATCGCCGAACGGCTCGGGGTGAACATCTTCCACACCGCACCCACCACCATCCGGATGCTGCGCAAGGTCGGCCCGCAGGAGCCCTCGAATTACGACTACCACCTCAAGCACATGACCACAGTGGGCGAACCCATCGAGCCGGAGGTGTGGCGCTGGTACCACGACGAGGTCGGCAAGGGCGAGGCAGCCGTCGTCGACACCTGGTGGATGACCGAGACCGGCGGCTTCCTCGGCAGCACGCTGCCCGCCCTGCAGCCGATGAAGCCCGGCAGCTGCGGCCCGGGGGTGCTGGGGATCTATCCCGTGATCTACGACGAGGACAGCAACGTCGTCGAGGCCGGCAGCGGCAAGGCCGGCAACATCTGCATCCGCAACCCGTGGCCCGGCGTCCTGCAGACCGTCTGGGGCCAGCCCGACCGCTTCGTGGACATCTACTACCGCCGCTACTGCAAGGACCAGGACAGCACGGACTGGCGCGACTGGCCGTTCCTGTGCGGCGACGGCGCCGTCCAGGCTGCCGACGGCTACTTCCGGATCCTCGGCCGGATCGACGACGTGATCAACGTCGCCGGCCACCGGCTCGGCACCAAGGAGCTCGAATCGGCCACCCTCACCGTCGCGGAGGTGGCCGAGGCCGCCGCCGTCCCGGTGATGGACGAACTGCGTGGCCGGGCCGTGGAGATGTACGTCGCCCTCAACCCCGGCCTCGCCCCCGGCCCGGAGATCGAACAGAAGGTGGCCGCCGCCATCGAGCGGGAGATCGGGAAGATCGCCCGGCCGCGGAACGTGTGGATCGTTCCCGACATGCCCAAGACCCGCTCGGGGAAGATCATGCGCCGGGTGATCGCCGGGATCTCCAACTTCGCCGACGTCGGCGACGTCACCACCCTGGCCAACCCCGAGATCGTCGACGACATCCGCCACCACGTCCAAAGCGCGAAACTCGCCCGTGGCGACGCTCCGCGCGAACTTTCACCACAGGAGGTCCAGGAGATCCGGGACTTCGGCAAGGCCGAATAGCAGCACCTGAAGGGCGTCACCGGTGGCGCCACGGGGGCCGGGCTACGCTCGCGCGGGCCCTTCGTTTTGCCTGTTCAGGCGGTGCGGAGGATACGAGATTCAAACTCGTGAGGGTTGCCCCCCACACGCTTTCCAAATGTTCGTCCGGGTTTCCGGGGAGGTGCGGGAATGTCCTGACCTGCGGCGGAGATGTTGGCGAACGGGCTTCTGAACGGTCCCGGACGTAGGTGAATGAGACCATAACTGAGACTAAGGACTGGCGACTCCCGCCCGTGCGGTGACTTGGTCCTCGTGGCGCCAACGGACGCTCACAGCCCGGTGGAGTACGAACTCCGCACCCCGCCAGTAGCTTGAAACCAAGCAACTCGACTCCACCTAACTCGGGACAGTCCGAAGCCTCCACAGACCCCGGAGCGGTTCACCCTGATCCAGGTGGAAGTGGCGGCTGTGCCCCATGACGCACCTCCACAGTGCCGTCGGTACGTCCAGCTAAATCCGGTGCCCCGCTTGACCGTACCTGCGCGGCGACGTGATGAACGGAGGTCACGGACTGACAAGCGAGCGCCTATGGGCCCCTGGCCGACTGAGGAAGATTCCGAGAGCGACAATTGTGGGTGGATGCCGTGCCGGTCGGTTACGGAGTGCAGGTCGCGAGGTCCTGCCCGGTGGACCGGGTGCCGAGCCGGCAGGAGACGACGATGAACGGCTCGGTCCGTGTCGGACAAGTTGCCGGGGTACCGCTGCGGATGCACTGGAGCGTGCCGCTGCTGGTGGTCCTGCTCGCGTACGGTCTCGGCCGCCAGACCCTCCCCGTATGGACTCCAGGGCTCTCGGATGCGGTTTACACCTTCGCCAGTGTCGTAGGGGCGGTGCTGCTCATGGGCAGCCTGTTGCTCCACGAGACGGCACACGCGGCGACTGCCCGCAGGAAGAAGATCGCGGTACAGGATGTGACGCTGTGGGCGCTGGGCGGGATGACCCGGATGGGGCGACCGCAGACCGCCGGAGTGGCTTTCGCGGTGGCGGTCAGCGGGCCGCTCACCAGTCTGGCCATCGGAGGCGCCGCGCTCGGAGCGGGAATCGGGCTGCACGCGCTGTCCGGCTGGGCGGTGCCTGCCGCCGTTCTGGTGTGGCTCGGCTGGGCGAACCTGTTCCTGGGCGCATTGAACCTGCTGCCCGCTGCGCCGCTCGACGGCGGAAGGGTGGTGCAGGCGCTGTTGTGGTGGCGGACCGGAGACCGGGACCGTGCGGATCGGGCGGCCTCCCGAAGCGGTCAGGTCATGGGCGTGCTGCTGATGGCCTTCGGCTGGATCTCCCTCCTGCGCGGGGCGCCGGGCGGGCTGTGGCTCGTTTTCGTCGGTCTCTTCATCACGGTCGTCGCCGGCGCGGAACGGCAGCGTGCCGTGATCCACACGGCACTGCGGGGCGTGCGGGTGGCCGATGCCATGTCCAGCCCGGTGACCACCGGCGCCGACTGGCTGACCGCCCAGCGGTTCATCGACGAGGTGGCAGTGAAGTCCCGCCATTCCGCCGTGCCGCTGCTCGATTTCGAAGGCCGTCCCAGCGGGATCGTTCAGGTACGCAGGCTTGCCGGGATACCGGGAGCGCGCCGGGAGGCCCTGCGCGTGCGCGAGGTGGCGATCCCGCTGTCGCAGTGCGCGATTGCCGCTCCGAGTGATCTTCTGAGTGAGGCTCTCGACAGGCTCCGCCCGGGTACCGGCATGCGCGTTCTCGTCGTGGACGGGGGCCATCTGGTGGGGATCGTCACCGCGAAGGACATTTCACGGCTGATGCAGCGGCACACACTGGGGGGCCAAGGGCCCACCTGAGCCCGGTCCCGCAGCGTCGTCGGTGATGTGCACCCCTCGGCCAGGCTCGTCGACTTCACGGAGGCGGGCACCGCGGGCGCGGGCGGCGTCCAGGCCATCGTTGGTGCCCTCCACGATGAGTTCGCGGATGAACTCCGCGAGGGCGGCGAACACGTGGAAGACCAGGCGCCGCCCGGTGTGGTGGTGTTGAGCGCCTAGTGGAGCGAGGTGAAGCCGATGCCGCGATTGTGCAGGCAGGACACGATCGCGATCAGGTCCTGGATGGAGCGGCCGAGCCGGTCCATCGACGGGACGACGAGGGTGTCACCGGGCCGCAGGTAGTCCGCCATTTCAGGAGGCTGCCATGGAGCCGATACCTGCGTAGCCGCCCCGGCCGTTAGCGAGCCGGCGCCCAAGGCTGGAGTGCGGCCTGGGCCGCGCTCCGGATCCGGGCGCGCAGGCGCTGCGGGTGTACGAGCCAATGCCTCGGCTGTTTCGGGGTCTTCCAGGAGGGCGTACAGCGCCCCGCTGACCGCTCCGGTCATCGCGCCGACGAGGGCTCCCGCGCCGACCTCGTCGAGTTCGTCGGGGAACGCGGCCCGCAGGTGCCGGGCGATATCGCGCTGCGCGGCCTGCTGGATCAGCAGGGCGTGCCCCTGGATCGCGGGAACGGTCCGCGTCAGCCGCGTCCGGACGGCTGCCATCGGGCTGACCGTGTCGGCGTCGGCCTCGGAGACCGTCTGCACGGCGCGCAGTAGCACGCCGACCGGGCTGTCCTGCGGATCGCGTGCGCCGATCACGCTGAGGGCCACCCGCACCCGGTCCGCTCCACCACGACGCACCTCCTACCGAGCAGGAGCTCGCCGAGTGGCGCACGTGGGCCACCACCGTCTTAATCCTCAACATTCAGGCGATGCGCGACGTGGTGGTCACCAAGGCCTGCGCACCTACATCCGCGAGGAGTTCAGCGCGACACGCGCCGCCAGAGTTCTCTTCTCCCACCGAGACACCGTCCTCAACGGACTCGACCACGCCGAGAACATGCTCCCGGCGCCGCTCTCGGGCCGAGGGCCGAATGTCGAACTCGCCTTCGAAATCGTCCACTGGCTCGGCCTGAAGGCGTGATGCTCAGATGACCTTGGGGTTGACGAAGGCGGTGCCAATCGGCGTCTCGCGCATGGCACCGCGATGCGCGCCCAGCGGCTGACGCGGGCAGACACACCGCTGTCCCCGGCGAGTCCCGCCACCGCCTTCCGCCACACTGGGCTGCCGATTGTGAGCCCGTGCGGCAGGACCAGGACGCGGCCGTCGCCACCGGTGTCGTCGTACGCGATGGTGCCAGCGGACAGCTCGATCTCGGGGCAGCGCCCCCGGGGGCAGATTCGACATATCGCACCAGTGACAACGTGGCGCAGGCACACAAGCCCCCGGTGGGAACCGTCGCGCGGCTCACCGTTCCCGTTCCGCCAACTCCTTGAAGTGCTCGAGGTCATTCCGTACGAGCCGTTCGATCGCGGTTGCCTGGGCGAACCCCTTCGGCCCGCCGAACGCTTGCCTGACGGTGCCCGGGTCGTACTCGATCCGGGCCTGGACTCGGGTGTGCTCCCGGTCGATGGGCAGCAGTGCGAACGTTCCCGCCAGGTCGGGACCGCTCATGGTCTGCCACTCCATCATGTTTTCCTTGCCATGGTCGGTGATCTCGGCTTCGAACTCCTGAGTCCGGCCGTCCGCGTCGACGTCCAGGTGCGCCCGGTGCCCGCCCCCCGAACGAGCCTCGCGTACTCCTTCCAGGAACCGCGGATAGGTATCCACGCGGTGGAGGCAGTCCCAGGCCACATCCATCGGAACACCGATGTCGATCTGTTCTTCGAGAGTGCTCATCGGCCACCTCACAGCTCGGTTCACGGCTTACGGGGCCCTGTCTCCAGTGTGCCCCCGGAGGATCGATGGCGGCTCAGTGCCCGCGGGCCGGTGGGCCGGTGCCGTCCGGCGTCGGGGCGGCGCGGGAGCAGGAGGGCCGGCGGAGGGCGGTGGCGGTGAGGGCGGGGCTTGATGCGGCGCGTCGTCACCCAGACGAATTGCTCCTCCATCGTGGTCTCCTCCGTGGGCTGATCCCGAAGAGGCTGCACACCCGCAGTGGTACGAGCGCGCGGAGGGCACGGGATCTCTCCCGAATTGGTCTGGACAATAGGCACGCCCCAGGTCGCTGACCTGGGGCTTCGTGTTGGAGCGGGTGACGGGAACCGTACCCGCGCGTCGAGCTTGGGAACCACTGGTGCTTCCAACGCTCGCACATGCTCTGACCTGCTGATATTGGTAGGCGCCGGCACGATCAGTGCGGCGTCTTGGCACCCTGATTGACCGCTGCTTACCGCTCTGAAGGGCACGGATTGGGCACGAGCGTGATGGGCGGGGTGGCTCTGCCTGTTCAGCGACCCGTTTGCAGCAGTGTCGGCTGTGAGGCTCGGCTCCGGGGTTCAACCCGAGATCTACGCATTACGAAGGCTGGCATGATCGTGACGGGTGGTGCTGTGTGGGCCCCGCCGGGTCCCGTCTTGCCTGGTCACGACAGTTTCGGGCCCGCTGCCTCGTAACGCTTGATCCAACGGGTGCTTTCCCGTCCGCTCACGCATCCCTCACGCAAGCCGATGGGTTCTTGCAGGTCTCCACCCAGGGCGCCGCCCACCGGGGTGCACCGGGCTAGTGGCGCAGTCCCAGTTGCCGGGACTTCGCGACCAGGGCGCCCTTGGAATCCCAGACGTAGGCGTCCTCTTCGAGATAGCCGCCGTTGGGTGTGCCGCCCATGGTGGCCCATTCCGGGTGGACTTGTGCCAGCCAGTGTTTGTCGTCGGTGGGTGTGACCCGTGTGTTGGCGTCGAATCGGTACATCTCTCCAAGTATCGGCCGTAGGCCGCTGTCCAGTACGGCCTTGCAGTCATGCCAGGCTGAAGGGCTCAGCAAGGGGCGGAGTCTGGTGAACAGCTCCAAGAGGTCGGCTCCCCACCGCTCGCGGAAGTCGCTGTCGATGCGCGCGATGTCGAGTTCGTTCGCCGCGGTGAGTTCGGCGAAGTCCTTCCTTTGTTCGAGGGTGGATGTGTAGGAGCGGCTGGTGAACCTGTTGCGGAAGCGCATGGCGCGGTCAGTGAGCACGGGGTACGTGGCTTGCCGGTCGCAGCTTGCGTAGATGTACACGATGACTCGGCTTCGGAACCGATGACCGCCTCGAGCCTTGAACGCTGATCGGGCGCCAGCAGAACGGGGGCGAAGCCGTCGGTGCCGTAGAACGCGTGGCAAAGGCCGGCGATCTGCAGCGCCGGGCGGGCGTTCCAGCGCGCGAGCTGGTGCCGCACACGTTCAAGGTGTGCCAGGAGGGTTCCGCCGGGGTGGTCGAGGGTCTCGGCTCCTCGGTCGCACAGGAGTTGCCGTGCGGCACGGGCGGGGTCGACGTCCAGATTCATGGAGGTGGCTTCCTTTCCAGCGTTCGGGCATCACACGGCCACGGCGACGGACGCGGTCACGCCGACCGCGACGATCACTCCGCGCAGCACGGTGGGCGGCATTCGGCGGCCCACCCGGGCGCCCAGAAGCCCGCCGAGAGTGGAGCCGAGGGCGATCACGCCGGCCGCCGTCCAGTCGACGTCCGTCGCCGCGATGAAGACGGCCGCCGCGATGCCGTTGACAAGAGCGGCGAGTACGTTCTTGACCGCGTTCAGACGCTGCAGGTCGTCCCGCAGGAATGTGCCGAACAGGCCCATGAACAGGACGCCTTGGGCCGCGCCGAAGTAGCCGCCGTAGATTCCTGTTCCCAGCACTCCGATCCACACCGGCACACCGCCGTCCTCGCGGTCTCCCTCGCGGCGCTGTTTCAGCCACTCGTTGAGGCGGGGCTGGAGCAGGACGAGGACGCAGGCGAGCAGGATGAGGATCGGCACGATCGCGCGGAACGTGTCGGCGGGCAGTTGTAGCAGGAGGATTGCGCCGCCGAGCCCACCGGCGAGTGCCGCGCCGCCGAATTTCATCAGCCTCGGCAGCTGTCCCTTGAGCTCTTTGCGGTAGCCGTAGGCCGCGCTGATGACGCCCGGTACGAGTCCGATGGTGTTGGAGACGTTGGCCAGGATCGGAGGACAGCCGAAGGCGAGCAGGGTGGGGAAGGTGATCAGGGTTCCGGAGCCGACGACGGCGTTGATGCCGCCTGCCGCAACGGCCGCGGCCGCTAGGGCCGCTGTTTCGAGTGCTTGCACTGGTCGCCTTTCCGGGCATGGCCCAGCACCGGAGCGCGAGGGATCCGGGGGGAGGAAGAGGATGGTCCTGGAGTGGGTGGGTCGGCACCCGGCGTTGGCCCGAGCGCCGTCCGGAGCGGCGCCCGGGCCCGGCCGGGTTGCCGCCCTGGGCCCGGCAAAGATCGTCCCGCGCACTCAACTGCCAAGTCAATCCTCGGGTTTCCTTAGCCACCCCCTAGCTGTAGCTTCACCCTCCATGACCCTCGACGATCTGCGCGTCTTCGTCGCCGTGTGCCGCACAGGCAGCCTCAGCGCCGTCGCACGCGACCTGTCCTGCACGCAGTCCGCGGTGAGCCAGCACATCAAACGCCTGGAGCGGGAGACCGGCATCACTTTGCTGGAGCGCCACCCGCGCGGCGTCATACCCACCCCAGCCGGACAGCTTCTGCACACCGCGGCCGGCGGGGGCCTCGGCGACATCGACCACGCCCTGCGCCGCCTGCGCGACCTGGTGCACGGCGAGGCCGGCTCGGTTCGCATCACCACCGGCGCCACTACGGTCCGCCACTTCATGTCGAAGGCCGTGGTCGCCTTCCGCCACCGCTACCCCAACGTCAGCCTGGAGTTCCAGACCGCGCACTCCAGCCGCAGCTGCTTCGACGCGCTGCTCGCGGGCGGTCTCGACCTGGCCTGGATCACCCTCGGCGAAACCGTACGCGGGATCGAGCAACGCCCCGTCGTCGAATTGCCCTGGGTCCTCGCTGTCCGCACCGACGACCCACTGGCCGCCAAGTCCCGTATCGACATCGCAGACTTGGCACGCATCCACCTGATCGGCCTGCCCGAGAACGCGACTTCCCGCTCCCGCCTGCACGCCTGGCTGGCCGAGTCCGGCATCGAGCCAACCTCGGACACCAGCGTCGCCGACTGGGACACCGCCATCCTCCTGGCGGAACTGGGCCTCGGCCACGCGATCGTGCCCGACCTGCCCGGTTGGCACGGCCCCGCCCACCCCAACCTGCAACTCGTTCCGATCCCCGAACTGCCCACTTTGTGGACCGGCTGGGCCATACGCCGCTGGGACGCGCTGTCGCCGCTGGCGAGGGCCTTCGCCGACACGGTGGAGGAGAACTGCAGCGCCGCATTCTCGGCTGCACCGCCCATGACGGGTAACGACCAATAGCCATGAGCGACCATCACGCCGTGGGTAGGGTGTCGCTCCATGACGCATGTGAACAGCCCCCATTTCACCGGTCATCGACGACCTCTGGGAGCGCCGCGCGGAGCTCTCCCCCAGCGATCAGGAAGCCCGCCGCCACGTCGCGGAAGCAGTGGACCTTCTTGACACCGGCATCGCCAGGGTGGCCCGCGTCGACGACAGCAACGGCGAGGTGGTGGTCGACGAGCGCGCGAAACGTGCCGTTCTGCTCTCCTTCAAGGTCCTGGAGATGACCGAGAGCACGGGCGGTGACTTCCGCCACTACGACCGCACACCACTCAAGAAGCGCCTCGACGGCGTCCGTATGGTTCCCGGCGCCATCGCCCGCTGGGGCAGCTACCTGGCACCCGGCACCGTGCTGATGCCGTCCTTCGTCAACATCGGCGGATACGTCGACACCGGCTCCATGGTGGACACCTGGGCCACCGTCGGCTCCGCCGCGCAGATCGGGCGACCAGCGCATCACCCACATCCTGTTCGACTTCTTCGGCACCTTGGTCACCCATGACCCCGGCCGCGCCGAGCAGGACTTCACCACATCCCACGAGACGGTGAGGTCGCTGGGCGCTGAACTCTCCTACCCCGAGTTCATGACTGAATGGTCAAAGACCTCGGCACACGGCTCAGCGCCCTCGATCGCCGCGAATGCCCCATGACCGACCTCGGCCGGGCATTTCTGCGCAGCGGCCTCGGGCACCCGCCGGCCGATGCCGAGATGGAGCTGTTGGTGCTCACCTTCCTATCCGAATGGGACAGGGGGGTGCGCCATCTGCCGGGCCTGCCGGATCTGTTGGCTGACCTGGCCGCCGAGTACCGTCTCGTCGTGGTGAGCAACACTCAGGACACCGTGCTCGTACCTGGCCACCTCGAAGCGATGGGCATACGGCACCGATTCGAGACGGTGGTCACCTCCCTCGATGTGGGATGGCGCAAGCCCCACCCAAAGATCTACCCAGCCGTGTTGAGAAGACTCCGGATCGACCCTGCTGCTGCCGTGTTCGTCGGCGACACGTACGTCGCCGACTATCAGGGCCCCGCACATGTCGGCATGCGCGCGCTCCTCATCGACCCCTGCCACGAGGCAGACATACACGCCCTGATAGGGGAACGCACGAATGTCGCCGAGTGCGTTCGGTCGATGTGGGTGCTGGACGAGCTGCCCGGCCGGTATGCCCTTCAGGGCGACGCCCTAGTTCACTCGACGGTTCCTCGTGACGGTCCTCGCCCTGACCACTCGCTTTACCAATGGGAGCTTCCAGCAGCTCAGTTGTGTCGCTGAGGAACTGGCGCTGAGACTCTTGCTGAACAGGGCGCACGTGACTCTGGAGCTGTACGGACTGCTCGACTCGGGGGTGTCCGAGGCGCTGAGTTCCTTCTCGGACGGGGTCTACGAGGACTTGGACCATGAGTGGCTGGACGACGACTCCAAGGACGGCATCGACGAAGACCCCGCCATGGCATCACTCGGCATCGCGCCCATGGACATCAAGTCATGGTTCGTTCCGTTCAACGACGGCCGGTACGTGCACCCCTATGCAAGCGAGGCGCCCACCAAGGATCAGGCTCCGGACGCGGCATAGGCAACGCTTCGCAGTCGGGTACGAGGGCGGGTCCGCCTGGACCGGGCGACCAGAGCCCGATGTAGGCCCGCACCGGTGATCTGCTGGTGGCCGTCGCGTGGGCGCGGCAACCGACCAATTCCCCGCCTGGATGAGCTATTGCTGGAGGGCGCGAATGTACGGTCGCGGCGGTGCCGGGGGCTGTCGTGACTGTACTGACCGCCTGGAACCCATGGCGGGGCACTGCTGCGGCCGACCCGTCGGCCGCCGCGCCCGATACGGCCACAGAGCCGCCGGGCAGAGCCCCGTCACGAAGGCTCTGTCTCCCGCTGTCCGGGCTCCTGCCGTTCCGGTCCGTCGCGTTCCGGCTCCTTGCGCACCCACTCCGGCTCGAACTCGCGACAGTCGGGGTTGTGGCAGGGGCCTGGAGCCCAGAGGGGGACGAAGGTCCCAAGCGTCTTGTGTCGCTTGATCACCGTGGTCACGGGGTGTTTGCAGGCGGGGCAGACGTGTCCGGCCTGCGGCCCGGTGTCACGCTCGTTGCTGCGCATACATCCAGGATAAGGAAATTTGCAATAAAATGGTACAAATTTTGAAGTGGCTTTGTGGCGCAGGCGCCGAGAGTGGGGCGCGGTGAAGTCGCGACTGCCCGGGGTGTCGGCTGATCCGGTGACGGCAATGGGGAACGTCGGGCAAGCCGAGCCAAGGGCGACTGCATGGGGAGGTGACTGGGTCAGTTGACCTACGGCGGGTCGCCCGGCCGCCGGGTCTCGTCCGCCCCGGCCCCCGACTCCCGTCCATCCGCCGGAAGGTGCTCGTCAGCCGAGATGGGGGCGACGCCGTTCCCGTTCCGTCCGGCCGAGGTAGTTCCTTCCTCGGCAGGCTGGATGGGGCGCCTGATGCTCAGTGCGACGGACACGGCCAGGACTGTGACGATGATCGCCAGGCTAACCGGTGATGGGATCTCCGGGATGCTGCTGTTGATCGTCTTGTGGGATGCCTGGAGGATCAGCTTCACGCCGATGAAGGCGAGGATCAGTGCGATGCCCTTGCTCAGGTAGTGGAATCGGTCCAGCAGGCCCGCGAGCAGGAAGTACAGCGCCCGCAGACCGAGGATGGCGAACGCGTTGCTGGTGTAGACAATGAAGGCGTCGTCGCTGACCGCCAGCACGGCCGGCACGCTGTCCACGGCGAAGATGAGGTCGGCTGCCTCGATGGCGGCGACGACGGCGAGCAGCGGGGTGGCGACGCGTTTACCGGCCTCCTTGACGAAGAACTTCATCCCGGCGTACTCGTTCCGAACGGGCATGACCTTGCGCAGCAGCCGCACTGCGAAGCTCTTGCCCGGGTCGAAGCTCTCCTCTTCCCCCTTGAGGATCTTGTAGGTGCTGTAGAACAGGACCGCCGCGAAGGCGAACAGCACCGCGGTGAAGCGGCTGACCACGGCGACACCGGCGGCAAGGAAGATTCCGCGGAACACCAGAGCGCCCATGACGCCGAAGAACAGCACGCGGTGCTGGTAGGCGCGCGGCACTCTGAAGTAGGCGAAGATCAGCGCGAAGACGAACAGGTTGTCGACCGACAGGCTCTTCTCCAGCAGCCACGCGGTCGTGTACTCCACCCCCGGCGTCGTGCCCAGGACGAGGAAGACGACCGCGCCGAAGATGAGGGCGAGGCTGACCCACACACCGCTCCACGCGGCGGCTTCCTTGAACCCGATGACATGCGCCTCCCGGTGCGCCAGCAGGTCCACGGCCAGCGACACCAGCACGGTGACGGCGAACGCCGCCCACAGCCAGAACGGGACATCGAGCACTGGGGGACCCCTCACACGGGGGTGAGAAACGGAATGCTCCCTCAGTGGAAAGTCTGAACCAGTGCGTCACCCTTGTCGCCCGCATGGTGGCGCGCGTGAGCCAGGCTGCCTTCGGTCATAGCCGGGCTGAGTGTCCACACAGCCCGGCTACCACGGCCCGACAACCGGGCGGATACCCCCTCCGATACCCCCAGGTTCCCCGTCTACCTTCGCCCGACCACAGGGCGCCTAGGTGTGGTCAGCCGCGCAGGCCGGTGTAGCCGGGCCCGACGGTGAGTGTGACCACGCCCGGCGCGGCGTCCGGGTCGGCTTCCTGGGTGGCGGGGGTTTCATGCGGGCTGCCAGGGCTGCTGATCGGCCGGTTCCTCGGTCGGGGTCTTCAAGAGCCTGGTGAAGCACTGGCCGAGGATACGAGATTCGAACGCGCGAGGAGTTGCCCCAACACGCTTTCCAAATGTTCGTCTGAAGGGTTCGGGCGTGATCAGGAACGTCTTGACTTGTGGCGGAGAGGCTGGCGAACCGGCTTCTGAACGGTCGCGGACCGAATGAGGTTCGGGCCAGATCCTTACCTGCGGGTGACGGGCGGACCGCCCGATGTGCCGGAGCGTGACGACCAGGGCGGGGGCGAGGGCGCGGAGGCCGATAATTATGGTTCCCCTGCTTCTCGTTCTGCTTATTGCGCTGATCCTTTTCGGGGCTGGCTCGCCTCAAGGCCCTGTGGTGGATTGCCGTCATCGTTCTTGTTGTCTGGCTGCACGCCAGCGTGCCGGCGAGGGGCCGGAATGTTCATGAGCTCCGGTAGCACACTGGGCCTTGCTCGCGGGCCGGGCAGGGCCGTCGTACCCCGCATCTCCAGGCTGTTCGTCCTCGCTTCGCGCGGGGCGCTTCAGGCAGACCAGCGGCGGATCTCGTCCGACCCGCCGGGTTCCTAGGTCGCATACTGGGAAGTGGCTGGTGCTCGCGATGCGTGATCAACACCCGGTGCAGGAGCAAGCGACCGAGGCCACTGCCGAAGAGGCAGGCGGCGCTTGGTGGGATGACCTGCCGCTGGCGTTGGTCGTGGCGGACAGAAGCGGCCGGATCGTGCAGTGGGGAATGGCCGCCGAGGAGATGTTCGGCTATCCGCCCGAGGCGGTGGTGGGTCACGACGGATTGGACCTACTGCTCCCAGTCGGAGATCATGCCCAGGCCCGCGCGTTCCAGACAGCGGTCACCTCAGGACGCAGTGTGACTGGCTCCTTCCGGGTACGGCACCAGGACGGGTCGCTGATCGAGGTGGACCTCATGGCCTGCCCCGTGTCCGACCCCAGCGGGCAGGGCTGCGGAGTGCTGGTTCTCTCCGCCTACGCCTCCGCGGCTCGCCGCGCCCGTGAAGCGCAAGCTCTGGTCGACGAGCTCTTCGCCCGATCCCCTGTCGGGCTGGCGGTCTTCGACACCGCGCTGCGCTTCCAGAGAGTCAATCCAGCGCTGGAGGCCATGAACGGTGTGCCGAAGGCAGCGCACATAGGCAGACGACTGGCAGAGGTGCTGCCCGGGCTGAACACCGAGCACATGGAGGCCGCCATGCGCCGCACCCTGCAGTTCGGCACCCCGATGCTGATCCGGCGAATAGGACGCACCCCTGCCAATACCGACCGCGACCGGGTCTGGTCGTGCTCGTACTTCCGGCTGGAGGACCCCAACGGTCAGCCGGTGGGTATCAGTGCCTCGATCATCGATATCACCGCGCACCAGGGAGCTACCTGGGACGGTGACGTGGGGGACCGCCGGCATCGGCAGTTGCTCAACGACGCCACGCTGCTCGTCGGCACCACCCTCGACATTCAGCAAACTGCGCAAGAACTTGCCGACATCGTCGTCCCCCGGCTTGCCGACGCGGTCACCGTCGACGTTCTGCAGACCGTCTCCGAGGGCGCCGACCCAGGTGCCGGCCTGGCCGGCGGCGTCGCCTTGCGCCGCATGGGTCTCGCCCCTTTGGCGGGGACACCAATCACCGACATCCCCACCCCCGTGGGCCGCACGCTGGCCTTTCCCGCTAACGCGCCCTACGTACAGGCGCTGGCAGACCGGCGTCCGTTCCTTCTCGCCCACCTTGACGCCCGCGCCATCGCCCCAGCCACCCCCTATAGCGACAAGCCCGCCCGGCTACTGGGACAGGGCATGCACTCGTTCATGATGGCTCCGTTGATTGCCCGCGACGTCGTCCTGGGTGTGGCCACCTTCTACCGGGCAGGCCGAAGCGATCCTTACGACTCCGCCGATGTCGCGCTTGCGTGTGATCTGACCGCCCACGCTTCCGTATGCATCGACAACGCCCGGCTCTACAGCCGGGAGCACGACACCGCCGTACTCCTCCAGCGCAGTCTGCTCCCGCAGCGGATCCAGCCCCCGGAAGGGATCGGGGTTGCCCACTGTTACCAGCCCGCCAGCGATGTCAACGAGGTCGGCGGCGACTGGTACGACGTCATTCCCCTTGGCCCCGGGAAAGCCGCCCTGGTGATCGGCGACGTCATGGGCCACGGCATCCGTGCGGCCGCCGCCATGGGAGAGATGCGCACCACCGCGCGGGCGTTGGCCCGCCTGGGCCTGCCTCCCGACCAGCTCTTGAGCCATCTCGACCAGGCCATGCAGGAACTCAACGATCCGCTCCTGGCCACCTGCCTGTACGGCGTGTGCGACGCCGGCCTCGGACGCTGCCAGTTCGCCCGAGCCGGACACCCCCCGCCCGTCACCATTTCCCCGAACGGCAGCGCACGCCTGCTCGACCTGCCGGTCGGAGCCCCCCTCGGCATCGGCGGCATCACCTACACCAGCAGTGACATCCTCCTCGCCCCCGGCAGCCTGCTGGTCCTCTACACAGACGGCCTGATCGAAAAACGGGGCGCCGACCTCGACGAACGCCTCACCGACCTCACACGCTTCCTCACCGGTGCCCCGCGCTCGCTCACCGACTATTGCGACAGGCTGATCGCCCAGCTTGCGCCCCACCCCGCCGAAGACGACATCGCCTTGCTCATCGCCCGCATCGGGCCGCTGCCCAGCTGACATCTGCGCCGTAAAGCACGCCGTGCGGCGTCGTACAGGCCGGTGGCGCGCTAGGTATGCGGGCCACGAAATCAGTGGTGCGCAGCATTCGGTACGCCGTCGCGCACAGCGGTCATCCCCCATCAAGGATTCCGCCGCATGCCCTCTCACGCCGGGGCTCAGGGCCCGCCCCACTACGGTCTTTTGTCACACTGGTAATTCGCGCCTGCAACCAGTTCGGATTGGTCGATCTTCAGATCAGCGCGCCCGGTGGGGACGGAAGCCCGGTGGGCGAGTTGCCCTGTTGCGAGGCTGACGGGGCACCACGGTTTGCCGAGCGTTCGCGTCGCGTATGCGCCGTCGTGCGTCCAGGGCGGGTGCCGCACCGCAGTCTTCGGCATCACGCGCTGACCTGCGGATCATCGGGAACCTGTTCTGTCGCAAACCAATCCGCTGTTGCGTCGTCTACGAACCAGTATTGACATAGGTGTTGAAAACATCGGATGGGGCAACCGTGCCCACATCGACACATCAGTGAGGGATCTAGGTGCAATCCGCCGATCGCGGACACGAGGCAGGCCAGCCATCGCAAAAGCCCGACCTGGACCAGTTGATGGTCCGGACCGCCCATGGAGACCAGGAAGCGTTCGCCGAGGTCTACGATCAGGTCAGCGGCCCAGTGCTGGGTCTGGTGCAACGAGTATTGCGGAACCGCGCGCAGGCGGAGGAGGTGGCTCAGGACGTCATGGTCGATGTGTGGCGCATGGCAGGGCGATTCAAGCCTGACCGTGGTAGCGCCATGGCGTGGATCATGACCCTGGCGCACCGCCGGGCAGTGGACCGAGTGCGCTCCGCGCAGGCCAGTTCGGACCGTGAGTACAAGGCGGCGCTGCTGGACCGGTCGACGCCGCTCGACGAGGTGACCGAGCGGGTGGAGACCCGTCTGGAGTTGCAGCAGGTCCGGCGCTGTGTCCGAGGCCTCACCAGCATCCAGCGCGAGGCTGTCACTCTCGCCTACTAGGGCGGCCTCACCTACAAGGATGTGGCCGAGGCCCTCTCAGTACCGCTGGAACGGTCAAGACCAGAATGAGAGACGGACTCATCCGGCTCCGCGACTGCCTGGGGGTGACCTCATGACCACTACAGCCGACCTGCACACGCCTATGTGCTGCATGCCCTGCCCGACGACGAACTCCGTGCCTTCGAGACGCATCTCGCGGCCTGCGAGGCCTGCCGAGACGAGGTCGCCGAACTGCAGGCCACCGCCGCCCGGCTCGGCCGGGCAGTGGCGCTCTCCCCGCTCGGTGGAATGCGGGACGTCGTCCTGGGCCGGGTGGCCACGACCCGGCAGGAGTTCAAGCTGCTGTCCGGCGACGGGGCCCGTCGCCGGACGGGGCGGCTGCCCCGCCTGATGCTCGCCGCCAGTATCGCTGTGGCCGCAGCGTTCGGCGGGGTGGCGGTGTGGCAGCACCAGGAAGCGGCGGATGCAGCGCGCGTCGTGCTTGACGTACCTCGCGAACAGCGGCGTGCCGGATCACATCCTGGCCCGGTGGGCGGGGCACACCAACGTCAAGACGACCAAGAAGTGGTACGTGAAGCCGCACGTGGAAGACCTTCGCCCGGCGGCGGAAGCCTGGGGCGGTCTGGCGAGCGTCCCGACCCCCGTCAGTGAGAAATTGTGAGATGTGGGAGCGTGAGCAGGTGAGTGAGACGAAGACCGAAACCCTGCAATACCGCCTTGACGGGCCAGAAGACGCCCCAGTCCTGATCTTGGGTCCCTCACTGGGTACCACATGGCACAAGTAGTCGGAACCGTCTTCTGACGTCCACGTGGTCCGAAACGATGCCGTTTGCGTAGACGGGGTCCTTGTGGTTCGGGTGCGTCGATGGTGTTCGTGACTCGCGTGTGACAGAACAGGCGATGCAGAACCCCCGCTGGCGCGCGTCAGCCGGGGGTTCTGTCACGTGCGGAGTCGGGGTTCGCCGGGCGGCCTTGGGATCTGCCAGGGAGCGGATGCGATCGGGATGCCCCCAGGAAGTCGATGGTCGGGTCGAGCATCGCGGATGCGCACGCCGGGCGGGGGACTCGCGTACCAGACGGCGGACTCCTCGTCCCGTCAGTCGCTTCTCGTCACTGCGACCCTGCGGACACCAGCGTCGCCGTGATGGGTTCGAGCTCGGTGACCAGCTCGTCGAGCTCGGCAGGAGAGAGGGCGTCGTACGGCGGTGCTGCGAGCTCGTCGGTCAGGGCTTCGAGGCGTTGCTTGGTCTCACGGCCAGCGTCGGTGAACCGGCCGTCGGTGTCGACGAGCCCGCGCTCGCGCAGGCCGTCCATGACCGCGGCCAGCCGTTCCTTCGGCAGGTGATGGATGCGCCCGAACGACTCCGGCGGGTGGATGCCGCGCGCCAGCGCGTCGAGCACGTGGGCCTCCGTGCCGCCGATGCGCGCGCCGACGAGAGCTGCGACGTGACCGTCACCGCGGTGCTCGCGCAGCATGGTCGCGGAATGCCACAGCCGGGCGACCGGGTCGCTCGGCACCGGAAGGGTGCGCATCCCGGCGTACATCACCCGTCCTTCTGTAGGCGCGTTCGTCGCGGCTTTGGTGGTCAGGTCCGCGGCGCGCACCAGGCCTGGGGAAGTTGGCCAGCTTGTCGCCGAGGATCCGCCGTACGGAGGCTGCGCTGCCCCGCTCCCGCGCGGCGACGGACGCCTCGGGCGGGATCGTCTCCCATGCGCTCGGGATGTGCCGCGCGGCCTCCCCGTCGGCGAAGCTGTAGAAGGCCGCGTGCACGACCTGCGCCGGCACCCGCCCCAGCGGCGCGGCGCGACTGGCGAAGTAGCCGTCCCAGTAGGTGCGGTGGCCGAGCGCAGCCAGCTCCTGGTTGCACTCGTCGGCGAAGTAGGTGACGAGGCAGATCGGCTCGAGGAGCTCGAACATGCGACGGGCGGTGCGGGCCATGATCTACATCATGGCAGCGGGCACGACCTGTGGAGCAGTACGGGCCGCCAGATCAGCTCCTGAGTGCGGCAGTCGAACGTCCCACTCTCCGGCAGCGCGACTAAAGGTTGATCGAACGGTGGGGCGGCGTGGCGATAGGCCCGGCCGGCGGCGCTTGCTTTCGGGGACGGGCCTGAAATTCCATGTGGGTTGCGTTCAAGGAACCCGCTGCACGGTTGTTTTCAGCCATGTTGTTGTGAACGTCTGCGGACTCAGCCGGACGTCCCCGGACTCGCGCGGACACAGTGAGAACTACTGAGACTGAATGAGACTGGCCGGGTTCAATCCGTGCCGCGTTACGCATTCTGCGGAGTGGGTCTTCGAAGTTGAGCGGTGTGCCTGCTCAGGGCCTCTGACGTTTCGCTACGCTCAGCGAGGGCAGTGGTGGCTGCTGCCGGGGCCGCAGGCGCGCCGGGAGTCCAGGGCAGCACACGTGTAGGGTCTCAGATTTCGCGGCACAGTCTCATCTCCGATGGCACATCGGCGGCACTTATGCCGTCTTCGTGAGACTCGCTGGTCGGGGTTCTCACCCTTTCGGGTGGCGGGGTTCCGGCCCGCTCCGCCCGTCAGTGCCTGGCTGACACCCTTGGCTGTACGGGTCGTTGCCCGTGGGGCGGGGGTACGCGATGGACAGCGTCCGTGGTGGAGAGGCAGGCCCGCAAGCACATCCCGGATTACATCTTGACCACTGAGCAGGGTCCGGTGGTGCTGGATGTGAAGCCGCACTGCTGGCTGTCCACCCCAGTGGTGGCGTTCACGTTCGCGTGGACCCGGCAGGCGGTCGAGTCGCGTGACGGGCGCTCAGCGCCTCGTCTCGTACCTGGTCAGGATCACGCCGCACGGAAGCGTCCGCGTCTCCACCAGGTTCAGGTTCACCCAGCTGTCCAGCACGGTGAAGAACGGCGTGCCGCCGCCCACCAGGACCGGCGCGGTGGCCAGCACGTACTCGTCAATCAGCCCGGCCCGCATGGCCGCCCCGGCGAGCGTCGCGCCGCCGATGGCCATCGGGCCGCCGTCCTCGGCCTTGAGCCGGGTGATCTCGGCGACCGCGTCGCCGGTGACCAGGCGGGTGTTCCAGTCGACCTTGTCGACCGTCGAGGAGAACACCACCTTCGACATGTCCCGCCAGCGGCGCGCGAACTCGATCTCCGCCGGGGTGGCGTTGGGCTGCTGGTCGGCGGTCGGCCAGTAGGAGCTCATCGTCTGCCACAGCTTGCACCCGTACAGCGACAGGTCGGTCGCCTGCAACTGGTCGGACCAAAACTGGAACGGCTCGTCGCTCGGCACGCTCCAGCCGATGTCGTCGCCGGGCGCGGCGATGTAGCCGTCCAGGGTCAGGTTCATGCCGTAGATCAGTTTCCGCATGGCGCCAGCCTTCCGTGAGTCGGTCTCACGCGTACAGACCGGCGCGGCGCGGGAAACTCATCGGTGCGCGATCTGAGCTCGCATGTAGTCCTCGTGCTCGGTGGCTCAGCCGCAGACTCATCATTCCGCCGAGGAAATGGCATCGATCTGAGACTGATCTTGGGTGACATCGCGGTGAGACAACAGAGAACCAGCAGGTCACAGAAGATCGACATGTCATCTGCGGCGAGACCCTACAACACGGCCACGGTCCCTCTCCGTGACTACGGGGGCAGCTTCTCGCCCTTCGCCAGCATCGCTACGTACTTTTCGATCCGGCGCGCCCGGGTCTCGGGCTTCTTGGCGTCCTGGATCCGGTACAGGATCGCGTAGCGGTTCTGCCGGTCCAGTGTCTCGAAGAACTCCGCCGCGGCCGGGTCGGCGGTCAGGGCCGCCGTGAGGTCGTCCGGCACCGTGGCGGTCTTCGCGCCGTCGTAGGCCGCTTCCCATCGGCCGTCTGCCTTGGCGCGGTCGACCTCGGCCTGTCCCGGCGGATGCATCTGGCCCTGCTCGATCAGGGCGGCCACCTTGTCCCGGTTGGCCTTGGACCACTTGCTGCGCGGCTTGCGCGGGGTGAACCGCTGGAGCCACCACTGGTCGTCGAACTTGGCCTTCTGGCCGTCGATCCAGCCGTAGCAGAGTGCCGCGTCGAGCGCCTGGGTGTAGTCCAGCGCGGCGATTCCGGGGCCCTTCTTGCGAAGCTTGAGCCAGATGCCGGGCGAGTCGGCGTGGTTCTCGCCGAGCCATGCCTGGAATGCCTCGGCGGATTCGAATGCGACGATCTCCAAGTCCTGAGTCACCCCAGCAGCGAACCACACCCGGCCGATTGTCATGAGGCATTCGGCACGGCCCCGGATGCGGGATGCCCGTGGGCCTGCGTGATCATCTCTGTTCTCGACGCAGAACGATCATGCAGGAGCCACGGGCTTGGTCAACGATACGACGTTGCTGCTCGACCTCGACGGGGTGTCCGTCGCGCGGGTTGAGCGGCTGGCCGACGGAGGACGCAGGGTCCACCTGGTCACGGCCGACGAGACAGCCAGAGCCTGCCCGGCCTGCGGGGTGTTCGCCACCCGGGTTAAGGGCTCGGCGGTGACCCGGCCACGCGATCTCCCTTACGGCGAGAGCGGATTGGAGTTCCGCTGGCACAAGCGCCGCTGGTGGTGCCGCGAGGCCGGCTGCCCTCGCCGGTCCTTCACCGAGCAGATCCCGCAGATCCCGGCCGGTGCCAGGCTGACCGCCCGGCTGCGGGGTGCGGCCGGGTGCCGCATACGGGATGCCGGCTCCACGGTCATCCAGGCCGCACGGGATCTGCATCTGTCCTGGCCGACCGTGATGGAAGCCTTCCGCACGCAGGCCCGCGACGTCACCGAGGCACCTCTGCTGCAGGTCACAGTCCTGGGCATCGACGAGACCCGCCGCGGACGGCCGAGCTGGGAACAGGATGCGGAGACCGGCAAGTGGCGCCTGACCCGGGACCGGTGGCACACCGGCTTCGTCGACGCCCTCGGCCACGGCGGGCTGCTCGGACAAGTCGAGGGCCGCACCGTCGCCGATGTCCTGACCTGGCTCGCCACCACCAGCCTGGACTGGAGAAAGGGCATCGGCTATGTCGCCATCGACATGTCGGCCACCTACCGCGCCGCGATCCGCATCGGCCTGCCGCACGCCACCGTCGTGGTCGACCACTTCCACGTGGTCCAGCTCGCCAACAAGATGCTGTCCATGGTCAGGCGCCGCACCACCGCCGAGACCCGCGGCCGACGCGGACGGGCCAGCGACCCGGAGTGGAAGGCCAGACGACGGCTGCTGCGCAACCGCGAGGACCTCACCGACGACCAGTTCGCCACCATGTGGAACACGCTCCTGGGCGAGGGGAAGATCGGGCAGACGCTACTGACGGCATGGATCGCCAAGGAGAACCTGCGCACCCTCCTCGCCCTGGCCCGCACCGGCGCCGACCGCCACCGAGTCGGCCACGCCCGCTGGAAGTTCCTCACCTGGTGCGCGGACTCCGACATCCCCGAAGTCCGCCAGCTCGCCACCACCGTCGACCGCTGGTGGCCCGAAATCGAAGCGTTCATCGACACCGGGTACAGCAACGCCAAGAGCGAAGGGATCAACCGCGTGATCAAGCTCATCGCCCGCAACGCGTTCGGCTTCCGCAGCCCCGCCAACCAACGCCTACGCCCACGCTGCGTCACCACCCGCCGAGCCCGCGGACACCTCCGCACCGCTCAACTTTGAAGACCCGCCGGGGATCATCCAGTTGGCGAGGTCGCCTCGGGCGGAGACCTGCATGGCGCCGAGGACGGCGGTGTCGATGTGGCCGCCGCGGATCATGCCGGAGGAGAGTGCCGAGTCGAAGAAGGCGACTCTGGGCAGGACGGTGACGGTCTCGTTGCCGGCGTTGATGAGGTCGAAGCCGATTTCGTCCTCGGTCGGGTACGGGCCGGTTCCCAGGATGCCGTTCTCGGAGTGGAGTACGACGTGCACGTCCGGCGGGAGGTCCCGGCTCTGGCAACGGAGTTGGCTGAATCGTCAAGTGAACCCGTCGCAACATGCGTAGCTGCTGCGCTTGTTCGCGCACGCGCTGTCGGCAATGGGCGTCGGCTGTCGAATGGTCTCGATTGACGATCGGGTTTGAACACAGGGGCCGAGGTGTTGTGAGGGGCGGGAGGATTTGCGGGTGCTGTCCCGGGCCCGTGGTCTGACTCATGATATTTCTGACCGAAGTGTCCCGGTGTCACAGTGTCGATCGTTGGCCGGGGATGGTGCGTTGTCGGTACCGGGCTGGCGGGGCGTGTCCCGATAGGGGCCTGCCGATTGTTGTGGCGTCCTCACGATTCTGACCGTCCGACGCGGCCCGGTACCGGCAACGCGACATGTCATAGGACCGGGAAGGGATCGGGTATGGCGAATTCGACCATGTCCAGTACGTTGCCTGCTCCGAAGTCCCGCCGTCGCCGCCCTGCGGGGGAGGTGGTGTTGGGAGTGGATACACATCGTGATGCCCATGTGGCTTCGGTGCTCTCCTTGACGGGGGCAGTGCTTGCCGCCGACGAGTTCCGTGCCACCGCTGCCGGATACCGGGATCTGCTGAAGTGGGCCAGGAGGTCGGGAGCCGTGAGGCGGGCCGGGGTGGAGGGGACCGGCTCCTACGGGGCATCCCTGACCCGCTATCTGCTGGCCCAGGGCGTGGACGTGTTTGACGTGAACTGGATGGACCGGGCGGATCGCCGTCGGCGCGGCAAATCGGATCCGCTCGATGCCCAGAACGCGGCGCGAGCCGTATTGAGCGGACGGGCCTGTGCTCGGGCCAAATCGGGCGACGGGCCGGTGCAGATCGCCAGGATGTACAAACTCACGAAGGCGTCGGCCGTCAAAGCCCGTACCCAGGCCATCAACCAGCTCAAGGCCGTCCTCGTCACTGCTGATCCCGCTTTGCGGGAAGAGCTGGCCGGACTGGGCAATGCCGAACTCTTCCGTACCTGTGCGCGGTTCACCGACGCGAGCAGCCAGGAAGAGGTCGGCGAAGAGCCGGTAGTGCAGGCCACTCGGATCACGCTGGGTTGGCTGGCTCACCGGATCGGCCAGCTCTCCGAGCAGATCCGCAATGTGGACGCTCGTCTGGCCCGCCTCGTGAAATGTCATGCCCCGCAGCTGCTCGACGTGGTGGGGATCGGCCCGGACACGGCCGTCGCCTTGCTGATCACGGTGGGGGACAATCCAGAACGCCTGGACAGTGAAGCGTCCTTCGCTGCGCTGTGCGGGGTCAGTCCTGTCGAGCGTTCCTCGGGACGCCGGCAGTTCCGTCGCCTCAACCGTGGTGGCGACCGTCAGGCAAATGCCGCGCTCCATCGCATCGTGTTCACCCGTCTGCGGGTCGACCCGCGCACCCAGGACTATTACGAGCGCCGCATCAAGGAGGGTAAGACCCGTCGCGAAATCGTCCGCTGCCTCAAGCGCTATGCGGCCCGGGAAGTCTTCCACCTGGTCAGACAGCTACAGCCACGACCCCGCTCATAGGGGCTGTCGTGACAGATGAGAGGGTCGGACGGGTGAGCGAGACGCCGAAGAACACCCTGCAATACCGCTTTGACGGGCCAGAAGACGCCCCAGTCCTGATCTTGGGTCCCTCACTGGGTACCACATGGCACATGTGGGACCGGCAGATCGCCGATCTGTCCCGCCAGTGGAGAGTGTTCCGTTTCGACCTGCCGGGCCACGGCGGAGCCCCCGCCCACCCCGCCTCATCCGTCGCCGAACTCGCCGACCGGCTGCTCGCCACCCTCGACGAGCTGGGCATCCAGCGCTTCGGCTACGCGGGCTGCTCCATCGGCGGCGCAATCGGCGTCGAGCTCGCGCTGCGCCATCCGCACCGGCTGGCCTCCCTCGCGCTGGTCGCCGTCTCGCCCCGGTTCGGGACCGCCGACGAGTTCCGCCAGCGCGGTGTGATCGTCCGTACCAACGGACTGGACCCGGTGGCCCGCAGCGCCCCCGAGCGCTGGTTCACGCACGGATTCGCCGCCGCCCAGCCCGCGATCGTCGAGTGGGCGGTCCAGATGGTCCGCACCACCGACCCCGGCTGCTACATCGCCGCCTGCGAGGCGCTCGCGGCCTTCGACGTACGCGGCGAACTCGGCCTGGTCGGTGTCCCCACCCTCGTCCTGGTCGGCTCCGAGGACCAGGTCACCGGGCCCGCCGAGGCCCGCACCCTGGTCGCCGGCGTACCGGACGCGCGGCTCGCCCTGGTGCCGGGGGCCTCGCACCTCGCGCCGGTCGAGCAGCCCGCCGCCGTCACCGTCCTTCTCGTACGTCACTTCTCCACCTCGTGGAACGACACACTCTCCGCCATCGCGGCTCCGCCCATCGCACCCGCGATCTCCGCCCCGGTGACGCCTGTCGCCGAGATCGCGCCCGCCTCGCCCGCGCAGCCCGAAGCGATGGCCTCGGGCCGCCCCGATCCGTACGTCGCGGGCATGAAGGTCCGCCGTGAGGTCCTCGGCGACGCGCATGTGGACCGGGCGACGGCCGCCGCCGACGATTTCACCGGCGATTTCCAGGAGCTGATCACCCGCTACGCCTGGGGCGAGGTCTGGACCCGCGAGGGCCTGGACAGACGCACCCGCAGCGCGGTGACGCTGACCGCGCTGGTCGCGGGCGGCCATCTGGACGAGCTGGCCTTCCACACCCGGGCCGCCCTGCGCAACGGCCTGACCCCCGCCGAGATCAAGGAAGTCCTGATTCACGCGGCGGTGTACTGCGGCGTTCCGGCGGCGAACTCCGCCTTCAGGGTTGCCCACGCCGTCATCCAGGAGGAGACCAATCCCGAGCAGTAGCAGGATGGGAGCATGAGGCTCACGAAGAAGACGCATGCCTGCATCCGGCTGGAGAAGGACGGGCAGACGCTCGTCATCGATCCCGGCTCCTTCAGTGAGGAGGACGCCGCCGTCGGCGCGGACATCATCCTCGTCACGCACGAGCATCTCGACCACTTCAATGAGGACCGGCTGCGCGCCGCCCTCGAAGCCAACCCGGCCGCCGGGATCTGGACGCTGCGGAGCGTCGCCGAGAAGATCTCGGCGGCCTTCCCGGGCCGCGTCCACACCGTCGGCCACGGCGACACCTTCAGTGCGGCCGGTTTCGACGTCCAGGTCCACGGAGAGCTCCACGCGGTGATCCACCCGGACATCCCGCGGATCACCAACGTCGGTTATCTGGTGGACGGTTCGGTCTTCCACCCGGGCGACGCCCTCACCGTCCCCGACCACCCGGTCGAGACGCTCATGCTCCCCGTGCAGGCCCCGTGGAACAAGATCTCCGAGGTCATCGACTACGTACGCGAGGTGAAGCCGCAGCGCGCCTTCGACATCCACGACGCCCTGCTCACCGATCTCGCGCGGCCGATCTACGACAGCCAGATCGGCTTGCTCGGCGGCGCCGAACACGACCGGCTGGCCCCGGGCGAGACGGCGGACCTGTGACCGCCGCCCTCCTGACTGTCAGACCCCACGGATAGGCTGTCGCACATGCGCATCGCGACTTGGAACGTCAACTCGATCACCGCTCGGCTGCCCCGGCTGCTGGCCTGGCTGGAGAGCAGCGGCACGGATGTGCTGTGCGTCCAGGAGACGAAGTGCACCGAGGAGCAGTTCCCCTCCGATGAGCTGCGCGAGCTCGGCTACGAATCCGCGGTCCACGCCTCCGGCAGGTGGAACGGCGTGGCGCTGGTCTCCCGGGTCGGTCTCGAGGACGTCGTCAAGGGCCTGCCAGGCGGTCCGGACTACGAGGGGTCGCAGGAGCCGCGGGCGATCTCCGCGACCTGCGGCCCGGTCCGCGTCTGGTCGGTCTACGTGCCCAACGGTCGCGAGGTCGCCCATGATCACTACGCGTACAAGCTGCGCTGGCTGGAGGCGCTGCAGGCTGCGGTGGCCGAGGACGCGTCCGGGAGCCGTCCCTTCGCGGTCCTCGGCGACTTCAACATCGCGCCCACCGACGACGATGTGTGGGACCCGTCGTTCTTCGAGGGGATGACCCATGTCACCCCGCCCGAGCGCGCGGCGCTGGAAGCGCTGCGCGAGACCGGGCTCGCCGACGTGGTGCCGCGCCCCCTGAAGTACGAGCACCCGTTCACGTACTGGGACTACCGCCAGCTGTGCTTTCCCAAGAACCGCGGCATGCGCATCGACCTGGTCTACGGCAACGACCCCTTCGAGAAGGCGGTCAAGGACAGCTATGTCGACCGGGAGGAGCGCAAGGGCAAGGGGGCCTCGGACCATGCTCCGGTTGTTGTCGATCTGGACATCTGACGTTCGTTGACGCGCGCCCTGTGGTGCGTGCGGCCGCAGGGATGCGAGGCTGAGCGGTATGAACATCCCTTTCTTGGACAACTGGCTCAAGCGGCACGGCGCTGAGCGGGAAGAGGACGATCTCTCCGCCGCCGAGTACGACCCGGAGCGCGCGGCGGCCGTCGCCGAACTGCTCTCCGAGTGTGAGCTGCTGCGCGTCCGAGCTGGGCAGGCCGGGCTCGAACTGGACGACTCCCCGGCCTCTTTGGCCGCCCTTGACCAGCTGCCGCCGCGCTGGCGCGACGACCCGGAGGAGCTGCCCTGGCTGGGCAATGACGCGGGTCTGTATCTCGGCACCGTGATCGTCCGTACCGTGCGGGGCGCGGCCTGGCACATCTGGCCGGGCGGCCACCCGGTGGTGCGGCTCGCGTCGGGCCGCGAGATCAGCGTGGTGGAGGCGGGCCTCGAGTGGGCGGTCAATGGAGCGCCCGAGCTGTCGCAGGTCTACGCTGAAGCCGCCGAGGCATAACTGGCTAAATCACCATTAATATGGGTTATGCCCTATTTATGCGTGTCGAGTGTGAAGTCCCTTGTCCGGCTGGATAGTTTGCGCTGACCTCGACACAGCCGAGAGTGGGTGGGCAGCGTATGGCCGTCGATCCGTTGATCGAGCTGCGTGACGTCAACAAGCACTTCGGACAGTTGCACGTCCTCCAGCACATCGACCTGACGGTCGACCGCGGAGAAGTGGTGGTGGTCATCGGCCCGTCGGGCTCCGGGAAATCCACGCTCTGCCGGGCGATCAACCGCCTCGAGACGATCGAATCGGGCACCATCATCATCGACGGCCAGGCGCTCCCCGAAGAGGGCAAGGCGCTCGCCAGACTCCGTGCCGATGTCGGCATGGTCTTCCAGTCCTTCAATCTCTTCGCGCACAAGACCGTCCTGGACAATGTCTCGCTCGGACAGATCAAGGTCCGCGGCCGCAAGAAGGACGAGGCGGAGAAGCGCTCGCACCGGCTCCTCGAGCGCGTCGGCCTCGCGGACCAGGCCGCCAAGTATCCGGCCCAGCTCTCCGGCGGCCAGCAGCAGCGCGTGGCCATCGCCCGCGCGCTCGCCATGGACCCCAAGGTCATGCTCTTCGACGAGCCCACCTCGGCCCTCGACCCGGAAATGATCAACGAGGTGCTGGAAGTGATGCAGCAGCTCGCCCGCGAGGGCATGACCATGGTCGTCGTCACCCATGAGATGGGCTTCGCCCGCTCCGCCGCCAACCGCGTCGTCTTCATGTCGGACGGCCGCATCATCGAGGACCGTGCCCCGGACGACTTCTTCACCAACCCCGAGACCGACCGCGCCAAGGACTTCCTGTCCAAGATTCTCAAGCACTGACCGTGGAGCATGACCCATGACGCGTACGAGACTTACGGGATGCGCACTCGCGCTCTCGGGGGGAGCCTCGCCACCGGGCGGCTCAGCCACTAGGATTTGTCGTTCATCCCCGCGGTGATGGTGATCTCACCGATCCGTATTGAGGCCGTGGATGTCACCCGGCCGAACCAGGAACGCTGCTGCCGAGTGGGGGTCTCCCCACGGCCTCCAGGTCGTAGGGGGAGCAGTGGCTCAGGGGCAGTGCCCGGCCGGCAGCAGCCGGTGATCACTTCTCGCGCAGCGGGACCGTCAGAGAGGACGGGTCGGCCGCGGACGAGGAGAAGGTCAGCTGCGCGCCGGACGGGTTGTGCTCGATGTAGAGCGGGTCGACGGTGTCGACGACCAGGGCGAGACGGTGGCCCGCCGGAACGTCGTAGGCGGTGGAGAACAGCTCCAGGTCGACGGCGAACGGCTTTCCGGGAGTCGTGCCGTGGAAGGTGTACGGCGCATTGCTGACCAGCTTGCCGAGGCCGAGCGGGCCCACGTCGTAGAGATATGCGACGAGGGTGCCGCTCTCCTTGGTGCTGGTGACCGTGGTGTGCAGCCTGGCGGTGCCGCGGACCATCTGCTTCGAGCTGTACCGCTCGGACTGCCAGACGGCGGCGAACGAGCGCGGCAGCAGCGGGATCGACGCCATCGGGGGCAGCTTGGCGAACTGGTCCAGGATGCTGGAGAGGAAGATGACCCCGCCGTTGGCGCCCGAGTCGATGTTGGCGTGGATCTTCTTCGTACCGCCCAGCTCGATCTTGCGTTCTGTCGCGGCCAGCGACTTCCAGTCGGGGTAGCTCTCGTACTCGCCGGTGGAACGGGACTTGATCCGGACGGGCTGCTCGCGGTCCACGCCGTTGTCGGTGCCCTTGAGGTAGTGGTCGAGCCACCGATGGGCGCTGGTCCAGGTGTCGTTGGGCAGTCCGAGCAGACCGGTGCCCTCGGCCGTGGCGTGGTCGCCCGGGCGGAACTCGAGGCGCTTTGGCCCGGTGAGCTTCTCGTAGAAGTCCGCGTACTGATTGGGCGGGAAGAGCGAGTCGCCCCAGGCGTTGCCGAGCATGATGGCGGCGCCGTTGGCGTTGATCTTGTCGAGATAGGCGGCGGGGGAGCGCCGCTTCCCCCACTCGAGCATTTCCTCTTCCCTGGCGAGGTTGGAGGTGAGGAAGTCGCTCATGATCCGCTGGAGTTCGGGACTCGGACGGCCGGTGACGTAACCGGCGCCGGTGAGCATGAGCGCGGCCTGCAGATGCTGGGTGCGGCCGCTGTAGATGGAGTTGATGAGGTCGGCCCAGCCGCTGAGGGCGACCACGGCCTTGATGCGCTTGTCGTGGGCGGCGGCGAGGAGGCCGATGCCCGCGCCGTACGAGACTCCGGCCATGCCGACCCTGGCGGGGTCGGCCGGGGTATTCGCCAGCGCCCAGTCGATGACCTTGGACGCGTCGGCGATGTCCGGCGGTCCCGCCACCTCGATGTAGCCGCCCGACTGCCAGAAGCCGCGGGAGTTGTAACTCACCACCACGTAGCCGGAGTCGGCGAGCTCCTTCGCCTGGGCGAGGTACTCGGTCTGGGGCATGGCCCAACTGGTGGGCAGCACGATCACGGGGTAGCGACGGCTGCCGTCCGCGCCGGCCGGGGTGACCACATTGGCCTTGAGTACGGTGCCGCCGTCGCCCTCGATGTCGACGAACCGTACGTCGGCGGCGGTGGATTGGGCCTGCGCCCGGGCCTGGGGCTGTGCCACCGGGGTGGCGGGTGCCGCCCCGACGGCGGGTCCGGCGAGAAGCGCGGCGGAGACCGTACCGATGGCGGTGGTGCGCAGGGCGTTGCGGTGCTGTCCCACGGGTCACTCCTCACACGTGTCAATGCAAAGTGACCCGACGGTAACCGCAGGGGCTTACTTCAGGTAACTCCCCGGTAAGTTACGCAGCGGTAACGATTATTGGACGCGGTGTCAGTGAGCGGGGCGGGCGGCTCAGCACCGACGGGTCCATCGGTCCCGAGCACTGCCCCTCGGCGACCGGCTGACCGTGTTCCTCTTCATCGACGGCATCAAGTCGCTGCCGGTGAGGGCTACTCGACTGCCCGACCGGCCGGGCGGGTCAGGTCGCGGCGCGGTGGGAGCTGCGCCCGGTGGGGGCCGGAGCCTGCGCCGTGCGGGTCACATCGGCGACCAGCTCGACCACATCGGGGCCGTACGCCGACGAGTTGACCACCTTGAGCAGCAGACAGAAGGAGTCGGTGCCGTGCTTGCGGGCGAGCTTCTCGTGGTTGCGAGCCAGATAGCGGGTGGCCGCCTGGTTGGTGATGGCGCGCTGGCCGCAGAAGAGGAAGACGGGCCGGGCGTCCTGCCCCGCCGTGAGCCGCGCCAGCATGACGTATTCGGCGACGCCCGGCTCCATGCGGTAGCGCTCCGAGCCGATCTGGAAGGCGCCCTGGTCGGGGCCCGGCTCGGGGTCGGTGTTGACCTTCACGCCGGGCAGCAGCGAGTGCAGGTGCGCGGCCATCCGGCGATTGGAGAACGGGCCGCCCACACAGAATTCCGTGCGCTCGCCGAAGCCCTGCTGGGCTATGTCGTGCCAGACGATCTGGGCGTTCGCCCCGCAGCCCTTGATCAGCGCGGAGAGCTCGATCAGCGCGAAGACGTCGAAGCGGTGCACGGAGCCGTCACGCCCGGCCTCACGGTTGACGACGAGCAGCGATTCGGAGTTTCCCGGCAGCCCGAAGAAGGCCTGCTTGCGGTGGAGTCTGCGCTTCCACAGGTATGTGCGGGCGAGCCAGCCCAGCGCGGCGCTGATGCCGGCGGCCAGCACGCCGAGCACGATGTTGCGTACGTCGTCAGTCATGGGCGCGCATGTTAGCGGGGTTGCTGGAACAATGTTCTAGGTGGCCCTGACGAGGCGGCGGTGGTGAAGTTACGCTGCGCGGACGTACGTTGACTGGAGGTACGGATGCGTCGCTCAGCCGCACGGTATGTATCGGTTCTGGCCGTTTCGGCGGCCGTACTCTCGATCGGCGCGGCCGCGCCGCCGGCGGATTCCCCACCGGTGACCACCCCCGTGAAGGCGCCGGTGGCGGCCGGGTACGGCGGCGCGGTGGCGAGTGTCGACGCGGACGCCTCGGCAGCCGGGATCGAGGTGCTGCGGCGCGGCGGCAACGCCGTGGACGCGGCGGTGGCGACCGCGGCCGCCCTCGGTGTTACCGAGCCGTATTCGGCGGGCATCGGCGGTGGCGGCTTCTTCGTCTACTACGACGCGAAATCCCGGACGGTGCGGACCATCGACGGCCGGGAGACCGCGCCCCGCTCCGCCGACTCCTCCCTCTTCCTCGAGAACGGCAAGCCCATACCCTTCGAGGAGGGCATGACGAGCGGTCTGGGCGTCGGCACCCCCGGCACCCCCGCGACCTGGGACACGGCTCTGGACGCCTGGGGCAGCAGACCCCTGCGGCAGCTTCTGCAGCCGGCCGAGCGGCTGGCGAAGGACGGCTTCACCGTCGACGCCACCTTCCGCTCTCAGACCCAGGCCAACCAGGCGCGCTTCGCGGACTTCCCCGACACGGCGGAGCTCTTTCTGCCCGGCGGTCAGCTGCCGGTGGTCGGCTCGGTCTTCAAGAACCCCGGCCTGGCGCGCACGTACAAGGAACTCGGAAGCAAGGGCGTCGGTGCGCTCTACCACGGCGACCTGGCCGAGGAGATCGTCGACACCGTACGCAAGCCTCCGGTCCGGGACAGTGCGACGCGGGTCGTGCGGCCCGGCGATCTGACGGTGCGGGACCTGCGGTCGTACGAGACGGAACGCCGCGCGCCCACCAAGGTCTCCTACCGCGGGCTCGACGTGTACGGAATGGCGCCGTCCTCGTCGGGCGGCACCAGCGTCGGCGAGGCGCTCAACATTCTGGAGCGGACCGACCTCTCGAAGGCCACCCAGGCGCAGTATCTGCACCGCTTCATCGAGGCGAGCCGGATCGCGTTCGCGGACCGGGGGCGCTGGGTCGGTGACCCGGCCTTCGAGGACGTGCCTGTGAAGGAGTTGCTGTCCCAGCGGTTCGCGGACTCGCGCGGCTGCCTGATCAAGGACGACGCGGTGCTCACCAGCCCGCTGGCTCCGGGCGACCCCCGCAGGCCGGCGGCGTGCGGGACTTCCGGCGCGGCCGCGCCCACCACGTACGAGGGCGAGAACACCACCCATCTGACGGCCGCCGACAAGTGGGGCAACGTCGTGGCGTACACCCTGACCATCGAGTCGACCGGCGGCAGCGGAATCACCGTGCCGGGACGCGGCTTCCTGCTCAACAACGAGCTGACCGACTTCTCCTTCGCCCCGGCGGACCCCGCCGTCCACGACCCGAATCTGCCCGGTCCCGGCAAGCGTCCGCGCTCGTCCATGTCCCCGACGATCGTGCTCGACCACGGCCGTCCGGTGCTCGCCGTCGGCTCCCCGGGCGGCGCGACCATCATCACGACGGTGATTCAGACGCTCACGGGCCACCTGGACCGGGGCCTGCCGCTGGTCGAGGCGATCGCGGCGCCGCGCGCCAGCCAGCGTAACCAGGCGACGACAGAGCTCGAACCTGCGCCGTGGAACAGCCCGCTGCGCGGCGAGCTGGAGGCCATCGGCCATGCCTTCCGGCAGAACCCCGAGATCGGCGCGGCGACGGGCGTCCAGCGACTGCCCGACGGGCGCTGGCTCGCGGCCGCCGAGAAGGAGCGCAGGGGTGGCGGATCCGCGATGGTCGTCCACCCGAGCGGTGGTGCGAATTCCGAGGGTCGATGACAGGAGCGGCTGACGCCGCGCGGCCCCGGAAACCAGGCCGAAGCGCGGGTCCCCCGCGGTGATCGGCAAGGACTGCGCGGCAAGCCCGCGTAACCCGTCCGGCGGCTGATCGGACGCACTGGGCCCGCGAACGGGTAGGGAGCCTTTCGTACGCTTTCGAACGAAAGGCTCCTTGTGTGCATACGACATGCCGCTTTGGCGGCGGCCGCCGGTTCCGCCCTGCTCGCTGCGGCCGCGCTGCCGTCCGAAGCCCTCGCCGATCCCAACCCGCTGGGCGCCGCCAGCAACGACTTCGCGAGCTACGAGGGCACGGTCAGCGCGTCCGACCTGCTCGCCAAGGTGAATGGCTGCTCGCAGATATCGAACGGCGGATACCGCACGGATGAGGAAGCGCCCGAGAACATACCGGTTTGCGCCATGAACGGGGCCGTCTTCTGGCAGGCCGACTTGGACATCGACTGCGACGGCCAGCCCACCGACCGGTGCAATGCCGCGACCGACCCGTGGTTCCAGTCCGAGACCACCTTCCAGCAGTCGGACGGCGCGCACCTGAGCTCCGAGACACTGCCGTACATCGTCGTGCCCAGCCCGAGCGGGATCTGGGACTACGGCTCGTCGAGGATCATGGACGGGACGGTGGCCGCCGTCATATACGGGGACCGGGTCCAGTACGCGGTCGTGGGCGACACGGGACCCACCGGGATCATCGGTGAGGCCTCGTACGCCACCGCCGAGGCACTCGGCATCAACCCCGACCCCATGAGCGGCGGCGTCGAATCGGGGGTCACATACATCCTGTTCGAGAACTCCCGGGTGTCGGCGATCGAGAGCCAGAGTGGTGCCGTGACCCTTGGCGAGGCCCTTGCCAGGGACTTCCTGCAGAACAATTAGAGCGGGGTTACAGGGCCGTGAGCACGCGGGGGCCGTCGTCCGTGATCGCCACCGTGTGCTCGGCGTGGGAGGCCCGGCTGCCGTCAGCCGTACGGACCGTCCAGCCGTCCCGCGCGGTGTAGTGGCCGTCCGTGCCGCCGCCGATCACCATCGGCTCGATCGCCAGCACCATGCCGTGGCGCAGCGGCATCCCTCGGCCCGGGCGTCCTTCGTTGGGAACTCCGGGGTCCTCGTGCATATGGCGGCCCACGCCGTGGCCGCCGAAGCCGTCCGGGATGCCGTACCCCGCGGAGCGGCACACGCGGCCGATGGCGTGGGCGATGTCGCCGATGCGGTTGCCGACGACGGCCGCCGCGATGCCCGCCTCCAGCGCTGCTTCGGCGGTGGCGATCAGTCGTACGTCCTCGGGGCGGGCGCGGCCGACGGTGAAGCTGACGGCCGCGTCGCCGACCCAGCCGCCCCGGATCGCGCCGCAGTCGATGCTCACCAGGTCGCCGTCGTGCAGCCGGTAGTCGTCGGGGATGCCGTGCACGATCGCGTCGTTGACGGAGGTGCAGATGACGGCGGGGAAGGGGATCGGGGCCCAGGCCGGCCGGTAGTCGAGAAAGGGCGAGCCCGCCCCGGCCTCGTCGAGGACCGTGCGGGCGGCCCGGTCCAGCTCGCGCAGGGAGACGCCGGTGGCCGCTGCCTCGCGGACCGCCGTGAGCGCCTGGGCGACGATCCGGCCCGCCTCGCGCATCGCCTCGATCGATGTGTCGGTCTTGATCTCCACCATGCCAATTACTATACCGGTGCTTCCGGTATTTGAATACCGGCATTATAATAACGCCATGGTGCGCACCCCCCTCACTCCCGAAGAGCGCGAACGCGGCGAGCGGCTCGGTCGGTTGCTGCGCCGGGCGCGCGGCGACCGCACCATGGTGGAGGTGGCCGCGGCCGCCGGACTGTCCGCTGAGACCCTGCGCAAGATCGAGACGGGCCGCGCTCCGACCCCCGCCTTCTTCACCGTCGCCGCGCTCGCCTCGGTGCTCGGCCTGTCCATGGACGAGCTGGTGGTGCGCTGCGCCCTGGCGCCCGCGGCCTGACTTGCTGGGCGGGGGGCGATCGGTGGGCGGCGGGCGGCCCT